>JADJZY010000038.1 GCA_016715505.1 Bacteroidota bacterium | reverse complement strand
AACAAAATTCGGTTTATTTTTTACTTTTGTATAAAGTCGGCAATTGTTAGACTGTAAAGGAGGTGGTTTGAATTTCATCTACTTCCTTTTTATTTCTACTTCATTTGATTCCACTGATTGTTCAAATATTTTAATATCAAATGGCTTTTGCGTTTTGAAGAGTATATAGCTTAGTTCTAAAAGTTTACGTTGTATGGCTACGGCCGCTTTCATTTTTATGCCTGACTTTTGGACGATTCTTGCAAATACTGCTTTATATCTTTTGTTATGTCTTATGGCAGAAAGTGCTGGTAAGTGCATGGCTTTTCTTAAGTAGCGATTTCCCTTTTTTGAGATACTAGGCTTTCCTTTTATGGAAGTTCCTGACTGTTTTTCTCGTACATCTAAACCGGCATAGCTAGTTAGTTGTTTTTTACTTCGAATTAAATCAAATCCATTTGTTTCTGCAAGAATTGTGCACGCAGTTAAATTGCCTCATGCCTTGGAATTGAGCATATTTAGTTGTATGTTTTTTTTAATTTCACATCACTATTTACGATCAATTTTAGTTCTTCGTTAATTTGCTGCTTTTCATGTTTATCTAGTAGTTTAATACGTTCCTCAAAACGCTTTATTGAACTTTGTTTGGGGTTGCCTCAGTCATTTCAGCATGTAATTGATTTTTACATAAGGTACGTTCAGTAACGATTTGGTCACGCTCTCGTGTAATCTGTTTCATTTTTTTGAAGTTAGGATCTGGTTTGTGCCAGGGATCTAATTTTCTTTCTAAACCAAATTGACAAATTGCATTCGCAGCAGTTTTGTCTGTAATTGTGTTAATAGTCAAAGTGCGCATATAATTGCTTATCTTATTGGGCAACACGATACAAACTTGTTGACTACGTTCATCTAAAAAGTAGGCAAAGGATTCATGATAAACACCGGTGGCTTCCATCACAAAAATCACAGGTGCACTCGCTTCTGTATTTTTTTTAACCCATGCCATCAGACTTGAAAATCCTTTTTGTGTGTTTGCAAATTTCTGATGTGCGTATAGCTCTGGGCTCCAATCATTGTGCATCCTTCCCAAGGTGACGACTAATTCATTTTGGGCGACATCAACACCCAAGACTTGTTTGATAATTTTATTCATTATATTTGTTTTGTGAAGAATTTAAAAAGTGAAAACCCCTCTTCGTTTTTTCTCCTAGAGGATATTCTGGATATACAGTTACTGTATTCCTTACATTCTGTTCTAACTCAAAAAGGTAAAAATGAATAGGGCAATATCTCTGCGTGAACATACTATTAAAGCTGTTAAGTCCCGAATGTGCTCCCATTCATTTTCACTTCTTAATTCTTCTGTTAAAAGGGTAAAATTAATGAATTGCAAACATAGGAGTCCCGAAGCGGAGACTCTGCGAGGACAGCAGTATAATATATCGCGGAGTCCCGAAGCGGAGACTCTGCGAAGACAGCATCAGTGCCCATCTTAAAATCTTCATCATCTGTGATTCAGACAATAAGCACGAAATCATATTCCCGAAGCGGAGAGGCTGCGAGAACAGAAAATAGTTTGCGGAGACGCACACCATGGTGTAAAACCATAATTTTCCTGTTGACATCTCATGCATTTTTGAACCTATATTTATTCCGGATTATAAAGATTTCAGAATTGATATAACTTAGGATTTTTAAGGGCATGATGATCAGAATTTTTTCAGGTATTTTATTGTTTTCAACACTGGTATTTCTACATTTTTCATGGGGCGATATTCCCGCATTGGGTAAATTAATCAGTCCTTTTCAAGGTTGCTGGCAGTCAGCCGATTCGCCCTCATTGCAGGATGAAACCTATGATTTTCCCGCATTAAAACAAGCAGTTCAGGTTAAATATGATGAGCAGTTTACTCCGCATATTTATGCCCAACATTTGCAGGATGCCATTTTTATACAAGCTTATCTGCACGCAAAAAATCGATTGTGGCAAATGGATATGACCACTCGATTGGCCTCCGGCCGTTTGAGCGAAGTAGCTGGAATGAAAACTCTGGAGATCGATCGGAATATGCGTCGCAAAGGCATGGTTTTCGCCGCTGAGAATTCTACACGCGCCATGTTACAAAATGAAAAAAGCGCTCCGATTATTCGGTCCTATACACAAGGGGTAAATCAATTTATTCAGGAACTGGATGATCATCATCTTCCGCTCGAATACTTGCTCATGTCATTTAAACCTGAACCTTGGACGCCACTAAAAACAGGACTCATGCTGAAGTTTATGGCAGATAAGCTTTCAGGACATACACAGGATTTTGAACTGAGTCTGGCTCGACAATGTTTTCCCGATTATTTCGACGATTTATATCCGCTTCATTTACAAGAGGAGTTTCCGGTTATTTCTTCATCATCAGAGAAGACGAATGTTCAACAAGTATCAAATTCGGATACCCGGTCATTTTCTTTGCCTAAGCCCATCCATCATCATCAAGCGGTCCACCAACCCGCCATTGGTAGCAATAACTGGGCACTCAGTGGCTCACGCACTCAAAGTGGTTTTCCGATTCTTTGTAACGATCCTCATTTGCCGCTCAACCTCCCAGCAATCTGGTACGAGAATCAAATCATTTGTCCCGAAATGAATGTGTATGGTGTTTCTCTTCCCGGCGCACCTGCTGTGGTTATTGGTTTCAATGATAGTATCGCATGGGGCTTTACCAATGGCTATCGCGATGTCAAAGATTTTTATGAAGTACAACTCAATGCGAGCAAAAGCTCATGCCGATTCGATCAAACAGATATTCCGCTCCGGGCACAAGTGGATACAATATTTATTAAAGGAGGAAAACCTTTTCTGGATACCTTGTATTATGCCGCAGACGGGATACTCATCTATGATGCTGCTTTTCCCAAGGAGGGTTATGAAGGACGATCATTTTTGATGAAATGGATGGCCCATCGCGGAAGCAATGAACTCCTCGCATTATTGGGTTTAAATCAGGCCAAAAATTATCATCAATATGTTGAGGCGATTCAATCCTTTGAATGTCCGCATCAAAACATTGTTTTTGCAGCTGCCTCAGGCGATATAGCCATGTGGAGTCAGGGACAATTTATTCATCGGCAATCGCCACAAGGTCGATTCGTGCAGGAGCGCGGAAACCTCCATTGGAATTTATGGCCTATGGCAGATAATCCGCACGAACGAAATCCGGAAAGAGGATTTGTCATGAGTGCCAATCAGGTCAATACCCATCGTTCAGACCCTTCATATTACAGCGGAATTTTTACGGAGGAAAGAGCCAAACGAATCACAAATATGTTGAGTGCGAATCAGAAGTTTTCCGTTCAGGATATGATGCGTTTTCAAACCGATTTGTATCATCAAAATGCTGCGGATATATTGCCATTTATGTTGCAGCAAGTGCAATTTTATAAGTGGAGCCCACAACAGGAAATTTATTTGAGGCAGTTAAAACAATGGGATTATATAACACATCCCGACAGTGTTGCGCCCATTTATTTTAGTTTGTGGTTTGGCTATTTGGAGGCATTCATTTACGATGATGATTTTGGTAAATACAAAAGTCAGTTGGTCTATCCCAACGAAAGAGCCACCATAGAATTGATGAAAAGGGATACCTTATTTCCATTATTCGATTTAAAACATACTCCGGAAAGAGAGGATATCCGAGCCTTATGCATGAAGGCTTTTCGGGAAATGTGTCATACTGCCGATACGCTCCAGGATAAAAAATGGTATCAGTTTAAAAATACTTCTGCCACGCATTTGAGCAGAATTCCGGCATTTGGCGAAACAGGCATTCGCATTGGAGGAGGACATGGTATTGTGAATGCCGCTTCTCATCAGGATGGTCCGTCGTGGCGCATGGTCGTTCATTTTAACCAGCCCATCGAAGCTTATTCGATGTATCATAGCGGACAAAGTGGGAATCCCGGAAGTCCTTTTTACCTCAATAAATTGTCTGATTGGGCGAAAGGCAACTATTTTAAAATCCGATTTATGCAACCCCAAGATTTTCAATAATAACCATGAAGAATGTTTTAATGATATTGGGTTTGAGTGCGTTGAATTTTCTATTCAGCTTATATACTCAATGGTGGATATTTGTTCCGCTCGTTATTTTATGGGTCGCTTTATTTCAGATACCTCGTTCCAGGTCTGTTCTTCCGGGCATGGCCATTGCGCTTTCATGGCTAACGATGATCTTGTTTCGGGATATTCCGAATCATCATATATTGTCCACCCGTATGGCCAACCTTTTTGGCTTGAAAGGGAATTATATTTTATTCATAGGTCTCAATGTTTTTATTCCTTTTTTATTGGCCACTTGGACAGCTTATCTGTCAGCAACAATAACTGTCGCGAAAGTCGCTGTTCCTAAAAAAAGATAGGATGAAAACGCCATTGTCCGGAGGTATTCCATTCCAAAGCTGGCAAAGGAAATTTTAGTTTGAGTCCATTCAAGGCGCGAAACAATCCCGGTGTTTTGCCTTTTATTTTTATCTTACTCAAATCAATATCCGGCGATACATAAAATTGTCTGACTCGTTCTATATCCCGGCGATCGTAGAAAATTCCGGTTTCTTTATCGGTCCAATAATTATGATATCCTCCGAACATACCGGTTCCACCATACCCGACTGCAATGTTTAACCAAGCCGGAAGTTTACTATTTCGGGCAAAAGATTTTAAGTTTAAACTCAACCAATATGTTTGACCATTGTAGTCTTTTAAGATTCGTTCGGGATAGGATGCGCCATATAGCTGATTCACTTTTCGTAGTAAAACCGGGTCATCATACCGATTGATATGCGAAGAAAATTTAAACTGAATTCGTTGTTCCAGCCAGGCCCACTCCTGCGCAGCATAAAGCAGAGATCCTGAAGTATTGGCCAGCATATCACCCACACTAAATCCCCATTGGGCACTGTAACCATCCAGTATTTCAATCACACTCAAATACGCGATTCCCATACCGGCACCATATAAGGCTGCTTTTTTTCGGGGCACACCGCTCCATCGAAACAGGGATGAACTGAATTGTGCACCCCAGTAAGCGCTCCATGCATGACCGACTTTATCGATTTGTTGCCATTCGCCGGAGTCATCAAAAAAGTGAAAAGAAGAACGTGGATAATTGGAAGACCAGGCCTTGTTTAAAGCAACCATGGAGGATACCCATATGGCAGCCTGTCCACCCGAAACCGCCCATATTCGTGGCTTTGATAAACTATCAGCCGGTCGAAAAAAGTTCCGGTTTGAGGCAGATGGATTTGTAAGGGTGTTTTGTGCATAGACTACCACAGCGCTAATCAGGAGCACAAGAATGCAAGCTGCAAATTTTCTGAATCTGGCATGGATGAACATAAAAATCAAAGATACAGGCAAGAATTTTGTGAAAGACTTATACATGCCATGAATCCTTTTTCTGACTTCTGATCATGGCACTATAATCTTGTTTAAGATGCATGGCTTTAAGAATTGCAGCAATGCGTTTGGCTTGTGTAGATGCGGTTTTGGCTGTATCCACCCATTTGCTAAAATAGTTTTGATGACTTTTTGTAAAACTTGAAAACTGCTGCAAGGCAACAGGATCATCTTCTAAACATTCCATCATGATTGGATTCAGAACATATGGTTGAAGATCTAACTCCATGATGAGAAGGACGGCATCACCCGCTTTCTTCCGAAGCTTTTTTAACCAGGGCGCCTTTACAGGCAGAATATAATCACCATCACCTATGGGTAAAGTGGCCTGGCCATGAAAAGTAAAATCATCTATCTGTCCTTTAATCCGAAAGGATTTTTTGTCCTGATCATATATTTTCCGGGCTAATTCGGCAGGCAATAAAATATAGGTCCATCCGGTTTTTTCGCCGTTGTTTTCATATTTCTGCAATACCGTGTTTATCCGAATTCCCATCGAAGGAACATTAAAAGCCCAATAAATCAATGTCGAAAATGAGGGAAGAATTGGCGGGAATACTTCCATTGGCATTGCTTCCATAGGCCAGAGAAGGGGGCAGATACAATTTGATTTTTCCGCCGGCGCCAATTAAGGGGATGCCTTCCTGCCATCCTACGATTAATCCGTCTAAACCAAAGCTCACGCCGTTTCCCTGATCAAAAACATTTCCATTGAGTAATCGACCTACATAGTTGACCTTCACATCGTCACAAACACTTGGCTTTTCGTCTCCCCCCGGATTGGATATGACATAAAAAAATCCACGATAGTCCTCCGTGGCTGTAATGCCATAGGTCGTTAAATGATTTCGGAGCGCGGTTACCTCTGCTTCGGGAGCAACTGTTGTAATCGCATCGCAGTTCTCTTTTTTCTTACAAGCATGGGTTAACAGAACAGCGAATAAGCCCAGGAAATAGAATGGTTTGAATTTATTTAGAATCATCATTTTGATTTAATCATTTTTTGAATTTGTCCATCAACCTGCACGAAGTAAAGCCCTTCATCCAGGAAAGATAAATCTATTCGACAAGTGGGACCTTGAAAAATATTTGTTGAGATCGTTCTTCCCAAATAATCCAGGATACTGTAAGTATGATTTGTTTTTTGCGACTGAACCTGAATAAGAATGACATCGCCGGCGGGATTGGGCGTAAGTTTTACGAAAGATTCGTTTTCGATTTCCGATAAACCATTGGGTGCACAGGGCGGGGTAGGGAGGCTGCCTTCGGTAAAAATGCCGCTATTCACATACCAATTTTTCCAAGTACCACCGACGCCGGTTTTTTTGGTATTCATATCAAAATGATTACTCCCATTGGGCGTGCCTTTCACTGCATAAACCCGAATGGCCTGGTTGTTATGATTCCAGGTCAATGGCTGTCCGCTGATACAGGTTTCCGGTTGATAAATTCCACCATTGATACACGAATCCGGCACGACGAAATAGGCATTATCGTCGTATGTAGGATGCCCACCATATACTCGGGCCAGCATGTCTGAACCAATACATACAGCGGTGTATTCATCACAGGCAATTCCAATAAAATGTTTGTTGTAATCCTTTACGCAACGCGCTATGAAACCCACAAAACGACCTTTACGATCAGGGTTATCAAAATGGGTGTCAGTAATAATACCCTTCATTTTCGGGTTATCTAAAAAATCATTGTAACCAATGGTAACATCTGAATTATATGGGTTAGCTAGGGTTGCCGCACTGGTCACCGAATTATTTAAGGCACTGTAATATGCCTGACCCTGCACAGCCATTCCTGCACTTGTGCCTCCAATCACACCCTGTTTGACGTTAATCAAATCATTGAGTGCGGTATCAACGGAGGTGTTGTTCCAAAAATTAATATAATTGGCCTGATTTCCACCGGCAATCCAAACAGCCTCAGCATTTCGTAATTGTTTTCTGACATACGGGTCATTGGCAGCTGCAACGGATGGAATAACCAACGTTTCAACTGAATTGATATTCACCCCCAACTGAGTGTAGAAATAATTGTTGTAACCGTCGGCACCGGTCACACGAATAACCACGACGTCACCCCCATTGGCCTTATTCAGGAACCATTTCATAGCACTGTCATCTTCAGTAGCACCACCCATCAAACAAATTCCACTGGAAGGACTTGGATTCACATCGGCAGTATCGCCGGTGAAGTAGGAAGTATATGATTGTGCCTGTGTGCTTAAAGCCATGCAGACTAAAAGAATCAGTGTGTAAATTATTTTCATAAATTTTTTATTGAATTTTTGGGACAAGGGGTGAATGACTTTAAGAATTACAAATGTTCATAAATGACCCTCTAATATCCAAATTTATTAAAGAACATCTTCATCCAGGGGCATGGTTTTATTCATTTCACTTGGATGTTTTTATATTTAGATTAATTTGGAAAGTAAGGTATGTGCAACTCGATGTGCAAGTTTTTCACGATCAATGATTCCTTCAAGTTTTCTTTCGCGAACAAGCGCAACAAACTGAGTTTGGCGGCCTAAGATTTCCATTTGTAAAAAATTTTGTCCTTTTCCGCGAACATCAACGATTTCTGCAACTCGGGCTATACCTAAATCATATTCAAGATCATGCGAAGTCAGTGCATGTTTGGCAATATCTTCGGGGATACCAAATGCTTCGCTGACTATATCAGGGTAACGCCACAATTGTTCACCTAAATGCTCTATATGTGTTATGGAATTTCTCATATTGAAATAGGCATCTTTTAGCGCTGGCCAACGTGTTTCAAGCCTGTAAACTATTTCCGATGGTTTAGCGATAAGTAAAAGTGTTCCATCTTCATCAATAAAAACAAATCCTTCTGTCCGGTTGAATTCGATGGCTAGTGAAGCAAGTAAATATAATCTTGTATTCCACCATGGAGTAGGCGCTATTTGGAGTTCTATAAAATGGGCTTCAGTTAAAAGATTTAATTTTTCTTTGATATTCATCATGTATGAAGGCCCAAGTTGTTGGGCATTCAGAATAACCTGAGCAGCCTCTAATTGTTGGGCTGTTTGTATGCTTTCATTTACGCGTAATGCTGCTAGTACTTCAACTGCCAGTTCTTCGGCATTGGAGAAGTAAGCACTGCATCTTTCCTTCAATTTGTTCCGAAGGCAATTAATTTTTTCCGGGTTAGTATCCTTTTTGGTTTGAGGCCATCTGGCTTTTTCATTGAGTAAGAATGTTAAACGGGTCATCGGTTTGGTGCCTGCAATATTGTACTCCATTTCAGTAATTGAAATTCCTTCAGCTGAATTCTCTGGGATATAGCCATACCGCCAGGCAAAAATGCCTACATAAACATCACATTCAACAACATCGCCCATGCAAGCAAATTCGACCCTTTCATCTCTGGACACATATTCTTCCATCATCACAACATCGTAACCTGCTTTACGCAATACAACACCCAGATAGGTTCGATACTTTGCCAGATCAATAAACGTGGATGATAAATAAATTTTCATTTTAAACTCAATTATCTCAATTCAATACTCGAGTTGAACCCAAATGCCTAAACTAAAATGATCGTGCAAAAAATGAACGTGCATTTGCACCCCTAAAACCATTAATTTTTAAAATTCAAGCTAATATTGGATATCCAAATTGAATGAATATGAGCTGAATATACCAAAGAAAATTTTTTTACAACCTATTGGTAGCCTGACTAAGAGGCATTACCGTCCGGTTTGGGCGGCGCTGCTTTTTTTGGGGCCTGTCCTTTAAATGGGGCATTACTTTTTGGTTTAGCACCTTGCGGGTTATTTCCTTTTTGCTCCGGTTTGGGGTTGTTTTTTTGTTCAGGTTTAGGTATTGGTTTCTGCTCTGATTTTTGATTAGGTCTTGGTTCGTTCTTCGCTTGAGGTTTCTGGTTTTTCTGCGGGCCTTTAAATCCTTGTTTGTTAGGATTTTGTTGATTACCAGGCGTTTTTGGGGCCGTTCCTTTATTGACATCTCCGCCCGGATTCTGAGCCGCACGTTTTTCTTTTTCTTTTTGTTTTTTCTTTTTGCCGGCTCTTTCCAAAGACTTCAAACTAAATTGACCAACGACATCCACAAAATCTGTTTTCTCAGCGATGGCTGTTTTTTTAACAACTTCAACAGCTTGTAACTCGTCAGGAAAACATTCTTTTTGTTGAGTTCAATAATTTCTTTCACCCGCTCGATACTCAAGGGATAAAGGGTATTACTTTTTTCAAAGCTGTACCACATCAGATTTTTGAAAATATCTTTCTTTTGGAGATATGCAACTCCCTGGGTGGTTTTAATTCGATCTGCATGATCAGGAAACACCCTTAATGCATCCATGTAAGTATCCAGTTCGTAATTTAAACAACATTTTAATCTTCCACATTGACCGGATAATTTGGTTTGGTTGATGGAGAGATTCTGGTATCGAGCTGCAGTCGTGCTCACAGATTTAAAATCGTTGAGCCAGGTGCTGCAGCACAATTCCCGACCACAACTACCGATGCCACCTACTTTGGCTGCTTCTTGCCGGATACCAATTTGACGCATTTCAATTTTGATCTTAAAATCTGCAGCATAACGTCTGATTAATTCTCGAAAATCTACCCGATCTTCTGCAGTGTAAAAGAAGGTGGCCTTTTTCCCATCCGCCTGAATTTCTACTTCTGCAATTTTCATGTCGAGTTTTAACTCCCGGGCAATCACACGTGATCGAATCATGAGTTCTTTCTCACCTTTTTTGACTTCATCCATTCTGGCGACTTCTTCATCGGTGCTTTTTCGCATCACCCGACGAATGTCTTCACTTTTTTCATTGACCCCTTTTTTCTTCATCTGGAGCTTAACCAGTTCACCGGTCAGACTCACAACGCCGATATCCATCCCAACAGAACTTTCCACGCACACAAAATCACCCTTCTCAAAACTGAGCGGATTAAGTGTTTTAAAATAATCTTTTCTGCTACCGTGGTTAAAACTCACTTCGATAAAAGGGAAAGGCTTCGAAAATTCAGCCACTGGGATGAGGCTGAGCCAATCATGTGTATTTAATCGGTTACATCCACCTGAACTGCATGATCCATGATCTTTACAACCTTTAGGTAATGTACCGTCTTTTTTTGTTCCGCAATGTCCGCAACCCATGTGCCGCTACTTTTTTTTATTGTACCATTGATACCTGCCGGCTTTTATCGGCCAGTATCCATTCCTGAATGTGTAAAGATAAGGAATGGTAGACGATTTTCGCATTCGCGTTTCGTCCGATTAAGTAGATACATTCGGTCACTTTTTCGCTGATTTTTCCAATGCTTTGTTCCGATAATCCTTGTTTTAGTAGGGTTTCAATTAATTTTTGCTCAGCTTCAAGGAATTCGATGCCTTGGGGACCAAATATTTTAAAGCGCAGGTAATGTTCCAGCATCTGTAAGACATATGTCCAAAAGGCCGATTGGTTTTCCTTGCTCAGTGTACTGGTATCCGTGCACCAATCCGACAATTCGATGCCCCGGTTGCCATATAAAGCATTCAACCAATTTCTTAAACGAAGTAAAGAATCGTCCTCTTGTTCCCCGGTCATTTGTATGGCTTTGCGGATATTACCTTCAGCCAATTTGCTGATATGTCGTGCTTTTTCAGGTTCAATATGCTGTTTTTCCAGAAAGGCCGCAAGTTCCTGATCTTCGGTTCGCTGTAATTCAAACAATTGGGTACGGGATAAGATGGTTGCCAGTAGTTGCTCACTGTTTTCGGCCACCAACAAAATGATGGTTTTATCACTCGGTTCTTCAATGAGTTTAAGCAAGATATTGCCTTGTTCGCCCATGTACTCCGGATACCAAATCAGCATGATTTTGTATTCTGCTTCAAAACTCCGAAGTTGTAATCGTTGAATAATGGAGCGGCATTCTAGTGCGCTGATATTGCCTTTCCCGCTCAGTTTTATTTTCTCAAACCAATCGGAATCATTTCCATAAGGTTGGGTGAGCGTAAACTCCCGGAAACTCGGTAGATAATGTTCTGAAGGGGCCGTATTGGGTTTTTCAACCGGACCTGCAGGGAAACTCACATGAAAATCAGGATGTTGTAAACTATGTACTTTCGAACAGGATTTACAGGTACCGCAAGAATCCAATTCCGATTTATTGCTGCACATGATGTACTGCGCAGTAGCTAAGGCCAGAGGGAGGGCTGAACTTCCTTCATGACCTAACAACAACATGGCATGTGGGAGATGACCTTTTTGAACCAGCTGAATGATATTTTTTTTCAGCTCATTCTGGCCAATGACATCACTAAAACGCATGACTGATTATTTCTTTTCACCACCAGTTGTTACACTCATCAATTCCTGCATCGTGCGTTGCATCTTATCTACAGAACCATCGAGGAAGATGGTATTGCCCTGTCCATTTTCGGCAAAATGTTTAATGGATTCAGTCCACATAGAAAATAAAATAAAGGAAGCATCCAATTTGGCATCTTCCATTTCTTTGGCAGCTGTTGCCATCCCTTTTGCCACTTCTTCTCTAAAAAGAGCAACACCTTGTCCGCGTAATTGTGCAGCTTGTTTTTCAGCTTCGGCAGAAATTTTAATAAAATTACCTTCGGCTTCGGCGGCTTTGGTTTTAGTAATCAATAATGCCTGACCTTCATTTTCAGCGGCAGCTTTGAGGTTATTACTACTGACCACCTTGGCCATGGATTTCATGATTTCCTCATCGAAAGAAATATCATTGATTTGTAAATCGAGTAAATGATAACCCCAGGACTCCAGTTGAACATCGATCTGATCTTTTACATGCGAAATAATTTCTCCGCGCAAACCCAGAATTTCTGACTGATTCTTGGTGGCTACAAATGCACGAATACTACCTTCGATTGTGCGAATCAGCGCTTGCATGAGATTGCGTTCGTCTAAAAATTTAAAGGCCACATTTTTAATACTTTCTTCTTCCTGATTCAGTACGGCATACAATAACATGGCTTTAAAATTTACATTGGCCTGGTCTTTCGTGATTGCCTGAAATTGTAATTCAACAGAACGATTTTGAATCGAAATACGCCGGTAAATTTTTTCAATAAGTGGTATTTTAAAATTCAATCCCGGATATTGAATGCGGCGATATTTCCCGAACATCGTGATCACTGCAATGGTTCCTTGTTGCACAGTAAATATTCCTGCAACTAATATCAACAAGATTAAAATACCTAAAATGACCGGTAAACTGAGTGCGCCCATGATTTAAAAATTTAGGTGGTAAATGTAAGATTTTTTAAAGCAACCGAATCAAACAAAAGGATAGGTGGTTATGGAGGTCTTTGTACGGACCATGGATGGTTTTTCCGAAACTCAAATGCGCTCTCAGTAAATAATGCGGAATGGTGACTGACCCATAAAATTGAATCGATAAAGTAATTTGTGAAACAGCATCAATACTGTCCGCTACGTTTTCGGATAAACCACTCTATACCAAGCAGTACCATAAAGAATCCAAATAACCATTTCCAGTTGATTAAAGGATCTGTTTGCACTTCTGTGCGAATTAGATTTTTCATCTCAGGGTCTTTCCTGATTTTATCTTTCAATGTATTTAAGGCCTCTGCAAACACAAAACTTCCCCCATGTGTTTGAGCCATTTGGTTGAGTGTACCGAAATCGGCAGTGGTATTCAAGTCTTCGAGATTTTGTGCATAAACCTTAAAACTGCCGGTGCTTGAATAGGTTTTGCCATTCCATTGTGTAGTAGCGGTATAATTATAATTTCCTGCGGAGAGATTCCCGAGATTATAATTATAGGAATTGCCCGCTTTATTCATTTCAATGTTTTGTTTTTGATTTTGTTCGTTGTTGATACTCAATTGAACATTTGGTTCATTCACCAATTCATAATTGGCATTGTACAGTTCAGCATCCACTACAATATTTTCATTTTCTGAAAAGACTGTTTTAGGGAGAATGGTACGAAATGGGCGTTTATCCTGTTTGACAGAAAGAAACTGTGCAGTTTTGGTAATAAGTCCATCCACAACATCGTGTTTTGAACTTTGTTGGAATTCATATAAACGCCAACGCCAGAGTCCTTCACCACAAGTAACGCCGATTCGCTGCGGCTGACCACTTTGGAGTACCCAAAGTGGATAAGATGTATTGAGCGAACCTAGTTTTTGTGATAATAAAATTTGGGTATTTGGTCCGGGTTTAAAATCTGCAAAAGGAATAGATAAAGGCGGTAAATTTTGAAGCCCTGACGCATTACCCGGATTAAAAAAAACAAAATCTTTGTTTAGGATACCTTGTGCATCGTTCATACCTCCACGCGCTGTGATTTGCAAGGCATCCTGATTCTGATTGAATAAAGGAATTGCAGTTTGTGATCCGGTAATAAACCAAAGCGAAACCCCTGCATTTTTGGCTTGCTGAATCAGGCCTCCTGCATTAAAACCAACAGAAGGAAGATTGTGCAGAATAATGAGATTGTATTTGCCGAAGTTGTCCTTGGCCGTAGCCGCTAACTCCACAGTAACCTGATAATTCTTATTCTTGGTCAGGGCTTCGCGCAAAGCATATAAATCGGGGTGAGGGGCATTCCCCACAATTAAAATCGACTCTTTGTTGTCTAAAACTTCAATAAAAACTTGTTGACTATTATTAGCCGTGTTTTGTTCTCCATCTAATTGACTAACTGTAACAGTGTAAGCAAAAATGCCGGCTTGTTTGGCATCAACAATGGTCTCGATTGATTGTGTGAATCGGTCACTGTTCACATTCACCGTCTGATTGCCAATCACAGAACCATTTTGTGATTTAATGTTCACCTGAACCTGACTGCCTTTGGCCCCATAAACAGCAATATCACTGCGTATCGCAAAACGATCGCCCAGGTATACCAGCTTATTGGCGAAAACTCTTGAAACCAATGCATCTTTTTGGATGCTGGTATCTCCAACTCCAACGGTGTAAACGCTCCCTTTGGCTGGAAACTGAACAGATAGAGGTGAATTACCTTTGTTGAAAATTCCATCGGATATCAGCACTATGGCCCCTAAGTTCTCATTTTCGTGGGTACTTAATACTGTTTCAATAGGGCTTGACAAATCGGTTTGTTTATCAAGATAATCAAAGTGCAATTCATCCAAAAGTTCATTGCCGAAGGAATATGTTTTTACCAAATAATCTGTCGATAAATCCTTGACTAAATCATTCAGGTCCTTGCGGAATTGTACACTGTCCGTTTTACGAAAACCATGCTTCATGGAAGAGGACCGGTCGAGCATGACAACAACCGTTGGTTTGATTTCGGTATTTTTGCTGAATCGAATGAGGGGTGCTAACAGTAAAAAACATAAGCCTGAAAAACTCAAGGCCCTTAAGCCTGCCAGTAACCAAAATATTTTTTGCTGACTAAAGGCTTGTTTTTTATTTCGATACAGTAACCATGAAACAAACATTCCAGCCAAGAGGCAAATCAGTATAAACCACCAGGGATAGGATATGATAAAATTCAAGTGTTTGCTGTTAGGGTTGTAAAGATACAGACTGGGACCGTTGCAAAATTCATTCGGCAAAAAAGTTCAAGGCTTTTTTGAAAATTTTGGCTGTGATTTATCTCTTTGGTTATGAACAAATGAATCATTCAAAGTAACGCAGAAATTTTAAGCCAAATGAAAATTTTATTTATTTATTGGGGGTTCATCGACCTCAGGCTTCAGGTCCTGTCGGTTCTAAATAATAAGTGAAAATTTATTGGAGCATTCTATAAATGCTTAGATGCTCTCTTCATTCAACATCTTCCATAATTTGTCCTTCAGTTGCGGAATGCCCTCGTTGGTTAGTGAGGAAAAGAAATGAAGGGGTAAATCTTCGGGAAACTCTTTCTGAATTTCGACTTTTAATTCCTTGTCCAGCATGTCGCTTTTGGAAATACAGAGCAGCATTTGTTTATCCAATAATTCCGGATTGTATTTACGCAATTCGTCCATCAAGATCTGATATTCTTTGATATGATTCGGACTGTCAGCAGGAATCAACATGATTAAAACCGGATTCCGTTCGATATGCCGTAAAAACCGATGTCCCAGTCCTTTACCCTCTGCTGCACCTTCGATAATTCCAGGTAAATCTGCTACGCAAAATGATTTGCCATCGCGATATTCAACCATACCTAAATGCGGTGTCATTGTAGTAAAGGCATAATCAGCAATTTTGGGTTTGGCTGCACTGATTACCGAGAGCAAAGTTGATTTGCCGGCATTGGGAAATCCCACCATACCGGCATCTGCCAATATTTTTAATTCAACAATTTTCCAACCTTCGTGTCCGTCCTCTCCGGGTTGTGCATAATCAGGGGCCTGATTGGTAGGTGTGGCAAAATGAGCATTTCCCATTCCTCCCCGACCTCCGGGCAACCATACGATTTCCTGATCATGTTCCAGAATTTCTATTTCAACTTCACCGCTTTCTTCATCCTTTCCGACGGTGCCCAAGGGAACTTCAATAATAATATCATCTCCGTTTTTTCCGGAGCAATTGTTTTTACCACCCCGGCCACCATCAACGGCCACCAGATTTTTGTGATAACGTAAATGAAGTAAGGTCCAAAGATTTTTATTTCCTTTTAGGATGATATGTCCACCACGACCTCCATTGCCCCCATCGGGCCCACCGTTTGGTCGAAATTTTTCGCGTAAGAAATGTACAGCACCGGCACCTCCATGTCCGGATTTGCAATGGACACGGATGTAATCGATAAAATTATCGTGCTGCATGAGGGTAGGGGTAAAATAATTTAAATAAAAGTATCGATCACCGAACACATGGCACGGAAAATATCTTCGACACTTCCTTCACCTTTGATTTCGGTGAGTTTTTGTTTGCTTTGGTAATAATCTGCAACCGGCGAAGTTTTTGCATGATATTCTTTGATTCGATTCACAATCACCTCTTCGGTATCATCGCTGCGACCGGAAACCTGACCTCTGCTAATCAAACGATTTTTAAGTTCTTCTTCACTCACTTTCAGGCTTAGGACCAAATTAATGGGATTTTGACGAAAGTCAAGCAGGTTATCCAATGCATCTGCTTGCGCAACGGTACGAGGGAATCCGTCAAAAATAAATCCATTGACTTCCGGATTTTCATCCAATTTGCTGCTGATCATTCCAATCACCACTTCATCCGGTACCAGGGCGCCCTGATCCATATATTTTTTGGCTTCCAACCCGAGCGGTGTTTCCTGCGAAACTTCATTACGCAGAATATCTCCGGTTGAGATATGAACTAATTTGTATTTTTCGATAATGTTGGCAGACTGTGTGCCTTTTCCACTTCCTGGAGGTCCAAAGAGGACTAAATTAAACATAAAATTCTTATTGAAGGCTGCAAATATACATCAATAGGGCTGTTTTGCACAAGCCAATTCGCTTGATACTGGGTTATTTTTTAGTGATGGTGTTCTTATGCCAGCTCAATGAGGGTGATTTCAGGCATGATTCCTACCCGGCCGGGGTAACCCAAAAATCCGAATCCACGGTTCACATACAAATATTGTTCGTCTTGCTGATACAATCCTGCCCATTGTTTGTAGATATATTGAACGGGACTCCATTTCAGCCAGGGAATTTCAACGCCGAATTGCATGCCATGGGTATGACCACTTAAAGTGAGGTGAATGTCTTTGTATTTTTGGTTAATTTCTCCATCCCAATGTGAAGGGTCGTGCGACATTAAAATTTTAAAGCTTTTATCTTCCGAACCCTGATAAGCTTTATCCAAATCCCCGTAAGTATGAAACCGACTTTTAAAACTGGTATTTTGTACGCCTAATAAAGCGATTTGGTGTTCTCCTTTTGAATGGTATGATGTTCATCCAGCAACAATCGCCATCCCATTTGACGGTGCAAGTCTTTGAGGGCATTTAAATTATTGATTTTGTCGGTTTGCGATGGCCATTGAACATAATCTCCGTAATCGTGATTTCCGAGCACTGAGTATACCCCTAATGGAGCCTTTAACTGCGAAAAGATCGGTACAAAGTCGATGGCTTCTTCGTGACGGTCGTTCACCAAATCGCCGGTGAATAAAATCAAATCAGGTTTTTGATCCATGATCATCTGGATACCTTTTTCCACCGCTTTTTTATCAATCAGACTACCTGAATGAATATCTGAAATATGAATGATGCGAAGATTTCTGAAACTTTCAGGAAGATCCTTGAAGGCCAATTTGATTTTACGAATTTGATAGTTATAGCGATTGGTCATGCCATACAACAACGACCCGAAAATTGTACCACCAAAAAGGAGGGCAAATTGCACCATGAATTGTGATCGGCTCATCCCCTCATGGATATAACTGCCTGGTTCACTTTTGGCACCGGTATATTGTAAAGCCCAGAATACGACTCTCCGAATATCATCAATGAATAATATCAGGGCAATCAACACCTTTGTGATTAAGAAGCCCATGACAAAACTAATCATCACATTTTTTAAGGCTTTGCTCAAAATCATTTGTCGCCAAAGTGGTGTGGCAAAAACGGCGACTAACCAGAGAATGGTGATGACGATATAAATTCCTGTAATCCAATTTCGGTATCCGGGTTTGAGATTTCGTGTAGCAAACCGCAAGGCACTGTAGGTATAAAATTCGATTACGCCCAATACCACAATCAGGATAAGAAGAAAAACCAGGTTAAATCTGCGCATGAAAGAAATTCCGCTTTAAGGGATAGGCAAAGGTGGGTTTAAAAATGCGAAACTGACCTAAAATTCGATGAACTGCCTGATTTGATTACGAACGGCATTCAGGGTAGCCTCTTGGTAAAAACGTTCATCCTTGAGCTCATTGGAAACTGATGAAATAGGGAGTTTATTGGGTAGCACATTCATTTTCATATAATGACACATATTGGTCATATTGTCAAGGCCTCGCAAATTACCGGCACGGCCATTTGCCACTCCTACCAACATCACTTTTTTATGAAACCAACATCGGGTAATATCACTGATGTCCATCATTAATTTAAAAATTCCGGGGAAACTGCCATTGTATTCCGGCATGATGAAGACAAACTTTTGGGTAGGAATCAGTAATTCTTCTTCCAAACGTTCGAAATCTGCATCTTTAAACATTGAATGAAAATCTTCGAGCGAATAAATTCGGACCTGAACGCCTTCCTCACTAAAATAATGCTGGTATTCTTTTGAAACTTTCAGTGTATTGCTGCCTTTCCGGTTGGTTGCAGAAATAATCGTATACATCCGGCAAAAATAATAGGTTTTATTGCAGGGCTAGTATCAATTTTATGAAACCGGGATAGAAGGATAAAGTCGAAGGGTATATAAATGGTGTTGATTTATAACAATCCGATGGCCTCAAGGATGGTTTTTTTGTCACTCATGCCTTCAATATTGGCTTTGGGCTTACCCTTGACATAATAAATGAGTAGGGGAATGCTTCGGATTTTCAAATCGTCGGCCAGTGATTTATTTTCATCGATATCAATAAAGACCACTTTACTTTATCGCCATATTCTTGTTGAATCTCGTCCAATATTGGTTTGATGGCTTTGCAGGGTCCACACCAGGCCGCTTTAAAGTCAATCAAAACGGGCAAATCCCCATTGATGAGTTGGTTAAAAGCTTCTTTAGTCATTCCGGTCCAACTTTGAGTACCGGGGTCGCTGCCCGCCAAAGGGTAGTTCTTGGCTTTCCATTGCAGAATTCCTCCCTCCATGTTATACACTGTTTTGAATCCTTTTTTCGAAAAAGACTGGAGTGCGCTTCCACTTCTACCTCCTGATAAACAGTAAATAAAAGTGGGTTTGTTTTTGGGTAATTTGTCCAATTGTTGTTCAAAATCCGCACTGTTATAGTTGATATTAATGGCATTGGCTAAATGGTCGTCGGCAAATTCTTGTGGAGTGCGAACATCAATGATGAGTTTGTCGCGGTTCGAACCGAGTAACTGAAAATATTCAGTCACCGATTTTGTTTGTGCTTCTTGCTGCGCGTTGATACATGAATGTGCAAACAGAACCATTAAACTCATGAGTATTACTTTGTGCATGTTTTGAAATTGAAAGTCAAAGGTATAAAAAAATGCCGGAGGACATTTCAGTCTCCGGCATGTATTTATCTTGAATAAATTGAAGTGCTTATTTGGCATCTACCATTTCCACTTCAAAGACCAACGGGCTGTTTGCCGGAATGCCTTTCGGGTTGTTTTGATTACCCGGCATTGAACGAGGACCGTATGCCATTGAAGAAGGAATGATTAAAATGGCTTTAGCTCCTTTGTTTAACAGGGCGATACCTTCGTCCCAGCCTTTAATTACCTGACCGCTTCCGAGGGTAAACTCAAACGGAGATACATGTCCAAATTTAGGATCAACATTGGAATCAAACGCAGTGCCATCCAATAAAGTACCTGTGTAATTCATAGTAACTTTTTGTCCTGATTTTGCATTTTCGCCCATTCCTTTTTTGGTGATGGCATAATACAAACCACTCTTTGTTTGCATCACTTGCAATTTTTTATCTTTTATGTATTGTTTTAATTGCGGTGCTTCCAGGGCCAATTGTTTTGCTGATGCAGCAGCTTGTTCAGCTTCAAATTCAGCCTTGGTTTTGATGCTGATCATTTTAACCTGAAATTGAACTTTATCTCCGGCTTTGACAAATGGAGGAAACTGGTTGTTTTTGAAAATCAACTCTGCAGGTGCACGAAAAATGGCAGAATCCCCTTCAGATAACATGGCAATGCCTTCCATCACATCTCCCTGATAAGAAGGTGCAGTTACCTGAGCGGGTACAGGCTGGTTGTCATTCATTTTATAGGAATCGAATAAGGTGCTATCATTCGCAGTTGTGCGGATATGCATAGTGATTTGACTCTCAGGTACTGCCAATTTGGTGCCCGGCTTGTCAACAATAAATTTGTATTCCAAACCAGAGTTCAGTGTTTTAAAATCGCTTTGAGCCATGGCAGGTAAGCCAAAGAGGCAAGTGAATGCGAAAACAGAAATTTTGTACATGTTCATTTTAATTTTTTTTAGATGAATGAATTTTTAAAGCCGGGCTCTGACCCCATTTTATTGCGCAGGTTTAGCCTCCTGAATATCTTTAACTTCTACATTAAAAACGAGCGGTGAATTGGCAGGGATACCTTTAGGATTTTTAGGGCTACCTGGCATATTGCGCTCACCATAGGCCATTGGCGAAGGGATTAACAAAATGGCTTTGGCGCCTTTGTTTAATAAGGCGATGCCCTCATCCCAGCCACGAATAACTTGTCCAACACCTAAAGTGAATTGGAATGGCTCAACGTGCTGAAAATCCGGATCTTCGTTGGAATCGAATTTTGTACCATCCAATAAAGTACCTGTATAATTCATGGTAATCATTTGCCCATTGGCAGCATTGGCACCCGAACCGGGTTGTGTAATGACGTAGTACATGCCACTGGCCGTTTTTGTCACGTTCAGGTTATTTTTTTTGATGTATTCCTGAATCGCTTTATCCTCGCTTTCAATTTGTGCTTTGCTGGCTTCTTGTTTGCTTTTTTCGAATTCTTCTTTCGTTTGAACACTGACTAAACGTACCTGGAATTCAATCATGTCACCTGGTTTGATAAATGGCGGACGTTGTTGTGGATCTTTAAACAAACTGTCAGAAGGCATTTGCATCACCACGCTGTCTCCTTCACTTAATAAAGGAAAGGCTTCCATGATATCACCCGCCTGCGTTGGGGCATTCACCGGCGCTTCGATGGGTTTGTTATTGTTGATTTTTCGGGAATCAAAAAGTACAGAGTCTTTTACTTTGGTAACGATATGCATTGTGATAAAAGAACCGACCACAGCCTTTTTTATCTCCTTTTTTGTCTTCGACGATTTTGTATTTCAGTCCTGATTTAAGGGTTTTAAATTCTTTCATTCCACCCTGACAGGCTGCTAAAGAGAGCATTGAAAGGATCATCAGACTGTTGATTGTTTGTTTCATGTTTACAAGTTAAATTTATATATTTTATTTCTTTTTAATCTCATTGAGTTCTACATCAAAAACCAGGCAACTGTTTGCCGGAATTCCTTTCGGATTAGCACCGCCACCTGGCATTGCCCTTGGGCCGTAAGCCAAGTTACTGGGAATATAGAAAGTAGCTTTTGCACCTTTGTTTAATAAAGCAACCCCTTCGTCCCAACCTTTAATCACCTGACCCTGGCCTAGCACAAAACCGAATGGAGAGACATGCTGAAAAGCCGAATCGGTATTGGAATCAAATTTAGTTCCGTCGAGCAGAAAACCATTGTAGTTCATGCTAACCTCTTCGCCTTTTTGTGCGGTGGCGCCTTCGCCGGGCGAAGTAATGGTGTAATAAAGGCCGCTGGCTGTTTTAGTCGGACTAATATTTTTTTGTTTAAAATAATTTTGAAGCAATTGGTCATCACTGATTGGCGTTTCAAAATCCAATAACTCTACTTCAAAAACCAGGCAACTGTTGGCAGCAATGCCTTTAGGATTAGCAGCACCGCCTGGTCGGGCATTGGCTCCATAAGCTAAACCGGATGGAATATACAAAATAGCTTTTGAGCCTTTTTTCAGCAGGGCCACACCTTCGTCCCAACCTTTGATGACCATGCCTTTTCCTAAATTAAATTCAAAAGGATTGGTATGTCCAAATGTCGTGTCAACATTGGAATCAAATTTGGTTCCATCCAATAAAACACCGGTGTAATTCATTTTTACTTTATCACCCTGTTTGGGACTTTCGCCACTCCCGTTTTGAGTAATCATATAATACATGCCGGAAGCCGTTTTAGTGGGCGTGATATTTTTTTCTTTAAAAAATGCCTGTAATTTTTTTTCGTCAGCAAGGGCGTTTTTTTTCTGATCTTTTTCATGTTTAGCCATTTGCTCCTGAATCTGCTTTTGCATTTTGGCTTGCTGCTCTTTCATGAGCTCCTCTTTTGTTTTAATGCTCACCAACTTAATGTAATACTGCATTTTATCGCCGGCTTTCATGAAGTCGGGCATTTTGTTTTTCGTATTTTTAAAGATGGTTTGTGCATCTACCTGAGCTACCATACTATCGCCCACACTCATATACATGATGGCTTCTACGATATCGCCATTAAAAGCAGGTTTGGTGATATTAAATTCAGCAGGTTTATTTTTATTGGCTTGGGCTGAACTATAAATAATCCGATTGGCACCTACCGAAATCATATTCACCCGAATCAAATCACCTTCTTTGGGTTTTTGAGCGGTGGGTTTGTCGATGATGAAGGCATATTCCAAACCACTTTTTAAACGTTTGAAGTTAAAAGGTTTGGGAGGCGCAACAGCAGGTGCCGGAGCAGCCGGGGCGATGGTAACTGGTTTTGGGGCCGGTTTAGTCGGTTGGGGTTTTTGGGCCCATGCGGAAAATGACATTCCGGCAATAAGAGACATTATAAGGATTCTGCGTAACATGATTGAAGAAGTAATTGGTTTTCTTGGATATATTGAATCAATAATTCGAAAGTTTGCTGGAGTGAGCGTTCTGATTTTCCGCCTGCAGCATTGTGGTGGCCACCTCCCTGAAAATATTTTCGGGCGAACTCATTCACATTAAACTGGCCTTTGCTGCGGAACGACATGCGGATTTCATCTTCTCTTTCGCTGATAAAAATAGAAAAAAGCACTTGTTTCATGCTTAAAGGGTAGTTAACAATGCCTTCGGAGTCGCCGGTATTTACATTAAAACGGTTTAAATCGTTGCGACTGACTGAAATGATGGCTGCATGTGCTTCCGGAATCAGATGAAGTCGTTCACTCAACACAAAACCCAGGAAACGCAGGCGATTTTCCTGATAATTATCGAATACTGCTGTATGGATGGCAGCCGTTTCAAGTCCTTTTTCCATCAAATGGGCCACCATTCGGTGCACACTGGGCGTAGTGCATGAAAAACGAAAAGATCCGGTGTCGGTCATAACCCCGGCATACAAACATCGGGCAATATCCAGATTGAGCAGATATTCACCGCTGGAAGATAAAATATAGTCGTACACCATTTCGCAGGTGCTGCTTTTGTCGGGTAGGCTTAATCCGTATTCAAATACATCATCGGGAAATAGGTGATGATCGATGATCACTTTCACGGCATTGGATTGTTCGAGTACCGGGGCTAGAAATTTGGTTCTGGAAAATTGATTATAATCCAGGCTAAATAACACATCGGCTTCAGAAACGGCCTTTTTGCAAGCTTCGGCGTGTTTGTCGAACAGCAAAACTTCGCGAGCACCCGGCATCCAAAGCAGAAAATCGGCCATGGAATTGGGTGAAATCACCACGCATTGATGCCCCTTTTGATTGAGATAATGAAAGAGCCCCAAAGAGGAGCCCAAGGCATCCGCATCCGCATTGTAATGATGGGTGATGACAATTTTTTTAGGAGAGGTCAAAAAGGAGTTCAGGGCGTCGAGCGACTTCATAAGCTTCGCAAAATTGAGGTTTTGTACCTGATTTTCAAAATCTAATCCTTAAACCCAAATTTTGAAGTAGGACACAGCCAAGGGCAAAGAAAATAAGAACCTGCTGCATTCTTAAATTTATACCTTGTACTTACGTTTTAAAATAATCCTTCCATTTGACGTTAATACGGGTTACAAACCCGCGCTAGCCAAACTGCTTAAAATACATTAGCGCGAGCGGGGATAGTCATTAAATGTTTCCATGACATATTTACGTTTATTGCTGAAAGCAATAGAATAAAACTACGAAGCGAAAGACGCTTCGCAGAACACTAACTTTTTTATCTTATATGCCTCGAAGAAGAACTGGTGAATAACACCAACAACGTCAAGTGACTATCGAGAAAAAAAGGAGCCCCAACCGAGTGGACGGATAAGAAATTGTGTATATATACTTTAGACAGAGATACCAACCACGTGGTCGGGCCTCTTAATGATTCACCATCAAAATGGCGTCTGCACCGAATGCGCCAGCTTGATTCGTGAATCCATTGATGTATAAAGTGTAATTTCGACCTGCATCCAGCGAAAGAAGCACATTTTTGAGGATAACGCTGCTGGTTCGGCTATTTTTAACCGATAAGGTGAGCTGGCCGGGATGATAATACTTGTAAGGGCTGCCTTGTCTGGCATCTAATTGTTCCAAAGTTTGATCGCTTGAAGAAACTTCGATGCTTTCGGCAGTGGAAAGAATATTTACAATTCTTAATTGGGCCTTTGAATCATCGTTAGGCAGCGGGTTATCCGGAATGAGTAAAGGGATAAAATTGTACAAGGAATCGCAGGTAGTGAAAAGCGAATAATATTTATTGGGGGTTAATTGGTTATCATACGAAGCTAAGAGCAAATTATTGGCTGATCGTTTTACACTAAATGCAACAGGACCTGAATTTACCGGAATATAGTGGGTATTACTTTTATAATAATTGCCAACCGATTGAAGTGATGATTCACCTTGCCATAGCTTGATGCCGGGTAAAGCAGGACAGGCATGTATCAATTGCACATAGCCCGGTTTGTTTTCAGGTATTGGTACTTTGGAGCAAGTGGTCTGTTTTGTGCAAGCCGAAAATTGAATGATTAAAATGCTTAGCAGCCCTAAAATTTGTACTTGTTTCATAGACTAAAAGTAGGGATACAAGCCCACATGTTGAGATATTCAAAAATGATAGGGTATTGAAGCTTCACAATGGGAAACAAGTTGTGAAGAATTTCATTGTAACATTGCCAAATTGATGATTGTTTTGGAAATGGAGTGATCGCTGGTGTTTTGGAGAGAATTGAAATTGAGCCACTGATATTGTTTGGCACCAAGCACTGTGCCAGGGATGGTAGCTAGCTAGCGCCGCATTGAAGGCAGTACACTTGGAGCCCCTGCAACATTGCTCAAAGAAGTAAATGACGTGAGTTGCATGCAGGAGTGCGGACTAGCGCGGACAGCCCGGTGGCGCCGAAGTCATACATGTTTAGGAACATAAAACTGTGCATCGGCGACAGGCACCCCAATTATTTCGAAGGGGTAACATGGAATGTAAAAAAGCAATTAAGCAGCAGTTTGCACCTGTGGCGGAGTATTGCCAAATTCTTTCATCATTTTCAGGTGAGAGACGATGGCACTACGGGTAGTTTGGAATTCGTTATAAACGATACCATATTCCTTACAAACTTCTTTGACGATTTCACTCAAGGCCGGATAATGCACATGACTGATTTTTGGGAATAAATGATGTTCGATTTGATAATTCAAGCCTCCAACATACCAGCGAACCAATAAATTTTTAGGGGCGAAATTGGCGGTCGTCATCACCTGATGAATAGCCCAGTCGTTTTCGATGTTTTTATCGTCATAAGCTTCTTCAAAATGGGCACCTTCTACCACATGCGCCAACTGAAAGGTTAAGGCCAGTGAAAGTCCCATGGTAACATGCATAACTGCAAAACCAATGATCCAGGCTTTGAATCCGACCACCCAAATAGGTAAAAGGATAAACACCAAGAGGTAATACAATTTGCTGGTCCAGAAGATGACTTGTTCTTTTTTATCTACATC
Source organism: Bacteroidota bacterium (assembly GCA_016715505.1). Taxonomy (GTDB): domain Bacteria; phylum Bacteroidota; class Bacteroidia; order Chitinophagales; family Chitinophagaceae; genus OLB11. Next base: position 73,539 of record JADJZY010000038.1, on the reverse strand, counting down.
CCCCATTTTAGTGCGGTAGATATGACGAGATAAATATTTTTGAAAATCCATGACGAACACCCAGGCAATAGAAGAAATGGCATAAACGACAAACACATAAATATGTTGCCAGCGATGCGCAGGTGCCCAGGTTTGGGTATGACATTGACGAATGACCGGACTTTTTGCAATATCATCGTCAATACCATCCACATTGGTGTACGTATGGTGAATGATATTGTGTTTTTGTTTCCAGATAAAGGCATTTCCACCCATGATATTGAGGCTGTATCCCATGAGATCGTTGAGCCACTGTTTTTTACTATAAGAACCATGACAGGCATCATGCATGACGTTAAAACCGATGGAAGCGAAAACCAAACCGAGAATACCACACATGGTTAATGAAGCATAAACCGGCAAGGTTTCGTGGAAGTATAAAACTGAAAAAAACAGTCCGAAGGCCAGGGGAATCAAAATCAATGACTTAATATACAAACTCCAATTGCCCGTTTTATCGAGATTGTTGTTTTTAAAATAAGCATCTACCCTGGATTTTAATGTGCTGTAAAACTGCGTATTGTTTTTCCGAAAGGTGACTTTTGACATATGATCAATTTCTATTTGTGCACAAAGGTAAACCATAAATGTAGCCTTTTGTGACTTTTCCTCGATGACTTATGTCATTTTACCTGTAATTTTTCCACTTTATTGTGTATAACATCGGGGCCTCCCTCCGACGCGCAAAGTATAGATTTGCCGAAAGTACTGGAATTATATGGCAGAAGTGAAATACGACGAGAGTTCGATTAAGTCGCTCGATTGGAAGGAGCATATCCGGCTTCGACCCGGGATGTACATTGGTAAATTGGGTGATGGCAGTAGTGTGGATGATGGTATTTATGTATTACTCAAAGAGGTGATTGATAACTGTATCGACGAACATACCATGGGTTTTGGCCGTCAGATTGAGGTGGAAGTGAAGTCGGGAGAGGTGATGGTACGCGATTATGGTCGCGGAATTCCCTTGGGCAAAGTGGTAGACGTGGTGAGTAAAATAAATACAGGGGCCAAATACGATAGCAATGCTTTTCAGAAATCGGTCGGTTTAAATGGGGTAGGTACCAAGGCCGTGAATGCCTTGAGTAAACAATTTAAAGTGCGCAGTATTCGGGAAGGGAAAATGAAATTGGCCGAATTTGAGCGGGGTGTTTTGGTTCAGGAACATAAAGAAACGCCCACCAAAGAGCCTAACGGAACGGAAATTTATTTTACCCCGGATGAAACAATTTTTAAGCATTACAAATACATTGAGGAGTATATCGAAAACCAAATATGGAATTATTGTTACCTCAATGCCGGGCTGCAAATTGTATTTAATGGTAAAAAGTTTGTATCGAAAAATGGATTGCTCGATTTGCTTCAGCGTAAAACCAATCCGGATGAAATTCGATATCCCATCATGCATCTGAAAGGGCCTGATGTGGAAATTGCCCTCACCCATAGCAATGATTATGGCGAAGAAATTTATTCGTTTGTAAATGGACAACATACCACGCAGGGGGGAACCCATCAACAGGCCTTTCGAGAGGCATTTGTGAAAACCATTCGCGAATTTTATAAAAAAGATTATGAGGCCAGTGATATTCGTCAAAGTATAGTAGCCGCTGTGAGTGTGAGGGTGGTAGAGCCGGTATTTGAAAGTCAGACTAAAACCAAGCTGGGAAGTGTGAATATGGACGAAAAAGGTCCATCGGTGAAAAGTTTTATGCAGGATTTTTTATCGAAAGAACTGGATAATTTCCTGCATCGTAATCCGGCTGTTGCAGAAGCCATTAAAAAAAGAATTGAGCAAAGCGAGCATGAACGAAAGGAATTGAGCGGGATTAAAAAAATCGCCAATGAGCGGGCTAAAAAAGCCAATTTGCATAATCGTAAATTACGTGATTGTAAATTTCATTTTGATGATGTGCCGGAAGGTAAAAACAAAGCCGAACTGGAAATTAAACGACTTGAAACAACCATATTCATTACCGAAGGAGACAGTGCAAGTGGATCTATTACCAAATCGCGCAATGTTGAAACGCAGGCTGTGTTCAGTTTAAAAGGGAAACCCCTGAACTGTTTTGGAATGAGTAAAAAAGTGGTGTATGAAAATGAAGAGATGAATTTACTGCAACACGCCCTCAATATTGAACAAGGCATTGAAGGATTGAGATACAACAATATCGTAATTGCCACCGATGCGGATGTGGACGGTATGCATATTCGTTTGTTGGTGATGACTTTCTTTTTGCAGTTTTTCCCGGATTTAGTCAGAAATGGTCATGTCTATATTCTTGAAACGCCTTTGTTTCGGGTGAGAGACAAAAAACAAACGATTTATTGTTATTCGGAAACTGAAAAACAACAAGCGGTTAAAGCCCTGAGTGGCCGACCGGAGATTACCCGCTTCAAAGGCTTGGGTGAAATTTCGCCGGGAGAATTTGCTGAGTTTATCGGTGAAAATATCCGCAAGGAGCCGGTACTTTTAGCAGGAGAAGCCCATATTCAAAAATTACTGGAATATTACATGGGTAAGAATACTCCACAGCGACAAGAATTTATTATTAATCATTTAAGGGTGGAGGTTGATGCCACCGACGAAGTTTTAATTTAAGCGTATGATGCATATAATGGCCGGACAGGCAGCTGCTGATAATTTAAAAAATGCTTTTGAACTCGATGAAAATCTGAGAGGCGAAATTTTGGTCTTCAATGATCAGTTGGCTTTAGGTCCGATTATGATGGAAGAAGGTCAGTCGTTCGATGAATTGCGCACCGCATATCTACAAATACTCAATCCTGAGTCGCAGGAAAGTATGCAGGAAGATGCTGCCCTGAAAGCGTGGATAGAAAGAGCTGTGGCCGAAGAAGAACCCGTGTGTTTTTGGCTATCACCTTGTGCCATGGACGTTTGCGCTTACTACCGCATTTTGCCCTATTTTAAAGCCTATCCGGGCATGCTACATATCATTGCCATTAGCGGATTACCATTTTTAAATGAAAAGGGGCAACTTTTTTATCCGAATACTTTTGCACAAATACCTGCCCGTGAGTTTATTAAAACCAAACGACTATTGCGGGAAGTGACACCTTCGGAATTTGAAACAGATGGGGATGAATGGGCCCGATTATGTGCTGAAAATACCTGGGTACGAACATATGAAGGCGGTAAAAAAATCATTTCGCGGGATGTGAGCCATTATGATGCTCAGATACAAGCCGTGATTGGAACAGAATTTCAGAAAGCATCAAAAATATTGAATGAGAGCCTGAAGAAAACTGCTATTCAGCATGGAGAGGCCTTTCTTTCATGGCGTATTCGGACTTTAGCGACTTCCGGTCAATTTCAAACCCAGGGCGATCTCAACAAAGGTTTAAAAGACTTTGAGCTTAAAAAAATAGGGGCCGAAATAACCGAAGCTGCACCAGTGATGGAGTAGGTATTTTAAAACAATCCTGGTGAAGGAGAAAATATTTTAGGGGCAAAAGGGTACTTTTTTTAAATATTTTACGCACGGCTTTTTTTCCATCTGCGTTTATTTCGCAGAGATATAAGCCGGATTGTAAGCCATTCATTGACACATACAATTGTGTTTGTTGATGAAAAGTTTTATTGATCACCAATCTTCCGGATAAGTCAAAAAGCCTGATGGAAGTTTGCCGGGCTCCATGAGCGTCGAGATACAAAACATAGAAGCCATCATCTGCCGGATTCGGGTAAACTTGAATTTGTAAGGGCAAATTGCTGATTTCTGAAGCTACATCCGTAACGGTCAACATTTGTTTGTATAAACGTAATCCGCCCAATTTGTTTCCTACCAGCATTTCATATTTTCCATCACCATCAATATCTGCAATGGCGGGTGCGGAACGATTCGGAACTTTGATGAAAGAATAATTGGAATCGATGCGTGGAATTGTTCCCCAGTTATTTGTAAAACTATCATAACGTTCGATGGTTCCATCTATATTTCCTACTACTAAATATTCTTTTTCAAGGTTATCCATTTTGGCGATCGTGGGTGCCGAAAATCCAAACAATTCTGAAGCACTTCCTGATTTGATATTACCATAGTTAATGGTTGTCAAAGCTAATTTTTTGGTTGATGTTGAACTTGTATCCCGGAAGAGCGCTATTCTGCCCGATCTTTCACCCACCAGTAAATCTGTTTTCCCATCCTGATCCACATCATAAACAGCCGGAGTACTGTGTTTGCTCACAAATACACCCGGTAAACTATCTATCATAAACAGGAAATTTGGCGTTACGCTATTGTTGGCGGCATAGTTTTTATAAACACCAATGGTTCCTTTGGTCGTTCCAAAAACCAAATCAGCAATATTATCGCCGGTTACATCTCCAAATGTTGGAAAAATACCGGGAAAGTTAAAGATACCCATCCCCAAAAAATCGTGGGTCACCAATTCAAAAGAGATATTTCCTGAGCTTGAGGTGTTTTTATAATAGGAAAGACGCGCGTTCGTTTGTCCGGTGCTATTATTCAGCATGCCTTCGCTGCCAACAAATAAATCGGGTTTGCCATCTTTATTAAAGTCAAAAAGCTCGGATAACTATACGAACCGCGGTCAATCATGTCATTCATCAGCAAGGTATCGTGCTGATAAACAAAATTCGGATTGGCATCCGTGCCCAAGTTTTTGTATAAAGTAATGGTTTCATAATTGGCCGAACTAATTCCTTCGGTGTGTACGCTAAAGAGCAAATCCTTATCACCGTCCTGATCAAAATCCACATGATTGGGCACAGGCCACACCGGGAGGTTGAGTACATGCCCGTTCATATTATACATGGAATCCTGCGCATTGACGATACCGGAACCATTGTTAAAAAGTAATTGAGCCGTGTTGAATGTAATATTTCCACCGATAAAATCCAGATCACCATCTCCTTCAATATCCAGAAACTCAATACAATTTCCGGTATGACGTTGTTTTTTATTCGAGCCGCCTTCATTGCCTTTGCAAAGGCTGTTTAAAATAACGCCCTGATAAATCGTTTGATAAAACTGCCCCCAGCAATTGGTGGAGAGGACCATACGCATGCTATCGCAAGGCAGACCTTCTTCAACACGCATATTTCGGTAATAGGGCAATTGAGCACCCAGTACTTCAAAAGATAAAATATCCAAATCGCCATCTTTATCAATATCTACAATGGCCGGAATATCTCCTGGTTGCACATATACATTCACAGGACCATTTTGCCCCGGGAAAAATAAATCGCGGTAAAATGTAAATTTTAATTCGTTATTCTGGTAATAACCTTTGTAAACCGATACCCCGAAAATACCCTTGTGAAAAAGGTCGGGAATACCATCGCAATTATAATCTTTGAGGATGAGGTAATACCATATTTCCGGAAAATTGGCTTCATATTTTGGGGCATATGTATATCGGGGATTGCCCGCAGAACCGGTATTAATAAATGTACGTACCAAAAGATTGAGGTGATCGTACAAAACCAAATCATTTTTACCATCCTGATTCAGGTCGGCCAAACTCAATTGTGTCGCATTTACTCCTCCACACCAGGGAGCACTCATACTATAAGAGCCCTCGGTAAGCGTGGCATTTTGAAAAGATTCATATACAGGGCCTTGAAATTGTGCCTGAACATGGCAAAAACTGACCATGGTGAAAAAAAGTGTCACAAAGGATTTATGCATATGATGAAAGATTAAGCGGATATTCCCAAAGATAGGGATTTCTTCCATCAAGACGTATGGCCTATCTCTAAAGTTAGCTTTCCTATCTGAACGACCATTTGTATGGTGCTGCGTGTTTTTTGGGTCAGCAGAACGGTTCTGTTCTTGAGCTCCTCGCGTAATACATCCTGTGTGTAATGCCTCACTGTAAATAAAAAGAGGTCCTCATTGCGGCGAACTTCATATTCTTCCTGTAACGCCAGCAACAATTTTTCGAGTTTCTCCTCTTGATTGTCAATACAAGCTACAAAGCTGATGGCAGCATTTTGAATGAGGTTGATTTTTATCTTGCATCGGTGAAACAATTCATAAATTCGGCTCAGGTTATCTTCTGTTATGAACGAAAAATCACGGGTCGTAACTTGTAGTAAAATTTGTTTGGTTTTAAGCACCATCAGCGGAGGATATTGAATGGGGTGATTGGGTTGATGGATTTTAGTGCCTTTTTTCTCTGGGTCCAGAAAGCATCGCACATACAGTGGGATATTTTTGTTACGCAGTGGTTTGATGGTTTTCGGATGAATGACCTGAGCACCGTAATAGGACATCTCAATCACTTCATGAACACTGATTTCCTCGATGGGTAAAGTGTTCGGAAAAATTTTAGGGTCGGCATTTAATAAACTAGGCACATCCTTCCAAATGGTCAATGCATCTGCGTCCAACAGATTGGCCAGAACTGCGGCCGTATAATCACTCCCTTCACGGCCCAGGGTCACACTATTATTTTCATCGGTAGAGCCAATAAATCCCTGGGTTAAAATAATGGATCCAGACGCGGGTTGGAAATGATCTTTAACCAAAGTGCTCGTCCATTCCCAGTCGATATTGGCATCCCGGTAAGTGTCGTCCGTTTTAATGGAGTCGCGAATGTCCAGCCATTGAACCTTCATGCCCTGCTTGCGCAAATAGGCAGCCATGATGGCGGTTGATAATAATTCGCCCATACAAACAATCTGATCGTAGTAATAGTCGAACGATTTGTTGGGCTTTTCATTCAATACCCAATCCATTTCCGTAAAAAATGATTTCAGCTGTTCTTCTAATGCAATATCTTCTGATTCTAAAAGTTCCCTTGCATATTGTAAATGGTCCTTTTCCAGCTGTTCGAATAACTCCTGACTACCACGCTGATCTCCATCATAAAAGAATCGTGTTATCAGCTCCAACGCATTGGTTGTTTTTCCTTTAGCAGAAATAACCACCACCAGTGATTCATGCAAATGTGATTGGATAATTTTGCCCACATTTCGGGCTCTTTCCGGCGTTTCTATCGAGGCTCCGCCAAACTTAAATACTTGTGACATACTTTGCCGCAAAGCTAATACAAGGTCGTCGAATTCCCGGCTCTTTTCAGGCATCCCAAAACCCATTCGCAGTTCATTGTTCCAGTTCTACCTCCTAAATTCATTGGCATCTTCACAATTATTGACGATTCATTAATGACCTCCATAGAAGCAAGAACAAAAAATTCCCTATTCTTGCAAGTTAAAATTGAAAAAACATGTATCTACTACAAATTACAACCCAAGCCACTCAGGAAGTTGGCAAAGTCACATCCCAGGCAGTGGGCTATTTCGACATCATTAAAAATAAGGTTTTAAATTATGCACCCAATGTGGTGGGGGCCATCCTTTGTTATATCATTGGTTCATGGCTCATTGGTAAATTAGTGGGCATGATGCGAAAGGTGCTCACCCGCCGTTCCTATGATGCTTCTCTGCAAACTTTTCTGGTATCCTTGGTAAAAGTGGCACTCACTATTTTGTTGCTGGTTTCTATTGCAGGTATTTTAGGGGTTGATACAACGGCTTTCGGTGCCCTCATTGTAGGTGCAGGTGTGGCAATAGGTTCTGCCCTCAATGGTACTTTAGGTAATTTGGCCGGAGGGGTCATGATGCTGGTTTTCAAGCCTTTTAAGGTAGGGGATATGATAGAGGCTCAAGGCATTACCGGTGTAGTTACCGAGCAAGGCGTTTTTAGTACAACGGTTTTAACCGCAGATAATAAAACGGTATTTGTACCCAATGGTCCTTTATCAACGGGTGTTATCACCAATTACACCACCCACGGTAATTTGCGGGTCGATTTAACCATGGCCATTTCTCCCGGTCAGGATGTAGACAAAGCAAAAACATCAGCTATTTCAGCCGTGTTAACCCATCCAAAAGTCTTACGTGTTCCGGAGCCTAGTGTGAGTGTGATGAAAGTTGCAGATGGAATGGTGACATTATCTATTCAGCCGTTTTGCGAACAACCGGATTACTGGGATGTATATTTCGGTTGTACTGAATTGGTGAAAAAGGCCTGGGATCGCGATTCCATTCAAGGACCTACGCCTACTCGTTTAGTCATCAATAAATAGGGTCTACTGAATAACGCTCGAAATGAGTGGTGATGGTCATTAAAACGATATTTTTGATTCTTTCATGCACAATTTATGTAGACGTATTTGAATAAAGCGTTCACTTGGGATTCAAAATTTATCGCTACTCAGAAATACTGCATCTTCTGTGTTGCCGGCAAATCGCAGTATATCAATAAAGCCTTATTACCTGCGCCTTGAATCTACAGCATTTCTGAGTTATTCAGTGGCCCCTAAATAATCAAAGCATTTTTCTCAATAAATTGACAGCTTTTGACCAGTCTGTATGCTCCGGTATACAGACTTTTTTTATACATTTAACCCGGTTTAAGTTCTGCTTTGAGTTGGCCCACATATCATGGCGCATTCAAGCTGATTTTAAAACATTTATTTAACCCTTTCATAAAACACCATCATATGATTCGAAATATCCAAACTGTGCTTTTCTTGTTGTGTATCAGTTTGCCTGCACTTGCGCAAAAAAATCAATTACCCTCGAAGATATTTGGGTTAAAAATACCTTTCGTCAGGAATTTGTTTCCGGATTTCGATCCATGAAGGACGGTTTACATTATACCGAAATGAATAGCAATAATACTTTGCTGAAAGTTCGTTTTTCCGATGCCCAAATTGTGGATTCAATCGTATCCTTCAAAGACTTAAAATGGGAGGATGCCGAAATAAAAGTGGAAGATTATCAATTCAATCATGATGAAACAAAAATGCTGTTATTTGCCGAGTCAGAAGCAATTTACCGGCGTTCCATCTTACATAAAGTATTTGTGTACGACTTGCAAAGCAAACAGCTTACACAAGTGCACGCTAAAAAAATATTGCATGCTACCTTTTCACCGCAAAGCGATAAGGTCGCCTATGTGTTCGAAAATAATTTATACTATCTCGACTTAAGTACCAATCGAGAAGTGGCGGTTACCGAAGATGGAGATTATAACCATCTGTATGGAAATTGTGATTGGGTGTATGAGGAAGAATTTGAATTCACCCGTGCGTTTACCTGGAGCGAAAAAGGCGATTATATTGCTTATTATCACTTCGACCAAACTGAAGTGCCTGAATACCGTTTTGATTTTTATGAAAATTTGTATCCTCGCGAATATCGCTATAAATATCCTAAGGCGGGCGAAAAAAATGCCCTTGTCAATATCATGATTCATCACATTGGTAAACGCAAAAAAATATCCGTGAATCTGGGAGAGAATACAGATATCTATATTCCACGTATCAAAGTAAATCCTTACGATAATTCTCTCATCGTTTATCGATTAAACCGCCTTCAAAATCATCTTGAATTATTACGCGTGGATGTCAACGATGGAAGCACAGAAATGATTTACGAAGAAAAAAATGAAGCCTATGTAGAAATCAATGACCATTGGCATTTTTTCAAACAACAAAATGCAGTGCTTTTTACCTCCGAAAAAGATGGTTATACCCATATCTATTTTCACGATTTAAATGCACATACAGAAAAACAATTGACGAAAGGAAATTGGGAAGTCACTGAAATTCATGGAGTTGATGAAAATAAAGGAACTGTTTATTATTCGGCCGCGGAATCTTCACCACTCGAAAGACAACTATTCAAAGTTCAACTTGATGGTACACAAAAAACATGTATGAGCCCCGAAAAAGGTTGGCATGCAGTTCAGTTTAGCGAAGGGTTTCAGTATTACCTGGATCGTTATTCCAATGCCTCTCAGGTGCCGGTTTATACCTTGTATAGTCAGTCGGGAAGCAATCGGATTTTGAAAGAGAATAAACCCTTACAAAAGAAATTGGAAGAGTATACCATTTCATCTTTAAAGTTTGTGCAGGTTCCGAACAAGGCAGGTACGCTGTTAAACGGTTGGATGATTTATCCGCCTGATTTTGATCCATCCAAAAAGTATCCCTTGTTTATGTTTCAATACAGCGGACCTGGTTCTCAGCAAGTGACCAATCAGTTTGGTGGACGGGATTTTTGGTGGTATCAGATGCTCGCGCAAAAAGGATATATCATCGCTTGTTTTGATGGAACGGGTACCGGATTTCGGGGAGAGGCATTCAAGAAAAAAACCTATCTGCAATTGGGTAAATACGAGAGTGATGATCAGATTGATGTGGCAGCTTATTTTGCCAATCAATCCTATATCGATCCTGCACGTATAGGTATTTGGGGGTGGAGCTACGGAGGTTATATGAGTAGTATTTGTTTGCTCAAAGGCGCCGATGTCTTCAAGATGGCCATTGCGGTTGCACCTGTCACGAACTGGCGTTATTACGACAATATTTATACGGAGCGTTATATGCGCACACCGCAAGAGAATGCTTCGGGCTACGACGATAATTCGCCGGTGAATATGGTACAGCAGATGAAAGGGAAATACTTACTCATCCATGGTACGGCCGATGATAATGTGCATTACCAAAACGCCCTTGAAATGCAAAAGGCGCTGATCAATGCCGGTAAGGAATTCGACTCAGAAGCTTATCCCAATAAAAATCATGGTATAGGTGGAGGTTCTACGCGTTTACATCTTTATCGAAAGATGACTGATTTTATTCTCACCAATTTATAGCCTGAATTGTCCGCGAATATGGATGAGGGTTTGGGAGCATCATCGTGTCTGCTGCCTTTGATTCGCCCTCCGGCTTTCCGCGCTGCACGGCAGCTCGCTGCAATCCGGGCTAGAAGGATGTATTGTTTTTCAATGGCATGGCACAGCTCAAAAAAGCCCAAGGCTAAAAATGAAAGATGTTTATGTGGTCATATCAATTCAACTATCATGCATCATGCTTGTCTGCTTTTTTATAGTTGCAGGTATGGCACATCGGTTGTAGATTTTCGATGTGATCATTTCCTCCTTTACTTTTTGGGATGATATGATCGATGGTCATCAACTCAAAATTATCTGTATAAATATCTAAATGAAAACCTCCTGATGTATTTTGAGCTTTAATCAAATACATGCCTTTTTTGTGGCAGTTTTTTCCGGCACATGCCAGTCCTTTATGGTGAAAAACCCGTAAACGTCGATGTGTCGCATATTTTGAATGTAAGAGGTCCATGTTCAAGGCTTGAACAAATGTATAGTTGTGACCTAATTTTTTTGGAAAAGGTGTCGTCATAGGAGATTAAGCGCAAAGTTGAACAAAAAACCTAAATTTGCCACTATGGCCAAAGAAAAAAGTATACAGTGCTCATTTTGTCTAAAATCCGGTGATGAAGTACGCATGATCGTTAGTGGGGCAAAAGCCAATATTTGTGATGAATGTATCGAAAATGCCCGCATGATTGTTCAACAGGAATTGGGTGATGAAGAACCGATCAGTAAACCCAATAAAGTGAATGCCGATATCCAACCTTTTCATTATAAGCCCAAGGAGATCACTGCATTCCTCGATCAATATGTCATCGGACAAGATGATGCCAAAAAGTCCTCAGCGTAGCAATCTATAATCATTATAAGCGTTTAAATCAGGTCAGTAAAGATGATGTTGAAATTGAAAAGTCGAATATCATCATGATCGGTGAAACAGGTTCCGGTAAAACCCTGCTGGCGAAAACCATCGCCCGAATGTTAAATGTGCCTTTCGCGATTGCCGATGCCACCGTTTTTACCGAAGCTGGATATGTGGGTGAAGATGTCGAAAGTATTTTATCCCGCTTGTTACAAGCTGCTGATTATAACGTCGAACTCGCTCAAAAGGGCATAGTTTTTATTGATGAAATCGACAAAATTGGACGTAAAAGTGATAACCCCTCAATTACCCGTGATGTGAGTGGGGAAGGTGTACAACAGGCCATGCTTAAATTACTCGAAGGAGCTGAAGTGTTGGTACCACCTCAGGGCGGACGTAAACACCCGGATCAAAAAATGGTAAAAATCAATACCCAAAACATTTTATTTATTTGCGGTGGTGCATTTGAAGGGATTGATAAAGTCATCGCTCGTCGTATTCAATCTTCATCCATTGGATTTAAAACGAATACCGAACACAATGCCCTTGAAAAAGATGCCCTCATTCAATATGTGAATTCAATGGATCTTCGATCTTATGGTTTAATTCCTGAATTATTGGGGCGTTTACCCATTGTGACATATCTCAAATCATTGGACAAAAGCGCCTTGAAAAAAATACTGACCGAACCCAAAAACGCCCTGATTAAACAATATAAACGTTTGTTTGAATATGAAAATATTCATCTTGAAGTCACCGATGAAGCACTCGATTATATCGTGGATAAAGCGGTTGAATTTAAATTGGGAGGACGTGGTTTGCGCTCCATCTGCGAATTGGTGATGACTGATGCGATGTATGAAATGCCCGGCAAAAAAGGGCAACAAGAGTTTATTCTGAACGAAGAATATGCCCGCGAAAAAATTGAAAAATCAAAATATGCCTATCTTAAAGTCGCTTAATAATTCCTATTGAAAACGAACATGAACAATCCTATTGAAATAAGCACGGAAGTGTTAGCCCCATTATCGACAGTCTGGGAGTATTGGTGCAATCCCAAACATGTCATGGGCTGGAATTTTGCTGCCGATACTTGGCATTGCCCAAGAGCCGAAAATGAGTTGATAGAAGGTAAACAATTTAATTATGAAATGGCTGCCCGCGACGGTAGTATGACATTCGATTTTATAGGTACTTTTGATCGCATCATCCCGGAAGAATTATTACAAATTACTTTAGGCGATGGCCGGAAAATGGAGGTACACTTCGAAGCGACAGAACAAGGTTGTAAGGTACTCGAGCGATTTGAACCTGAATCTGAAAATAGTCGGGAAATGCAGGAAATGGGTTGGCAGGCGATTCTCAATAATTTTAAATCATATACTGAACGATCCATTTAATTCCATCATTCATTAAATTCCCTCATCATGGCATACGTAAGTACTTATTTAAATTTTAATGGCAACACCGAAGCTGCATTCCTCTTTTATCAATCAGTTTTTAAAACGGAATTTGTTACCGGACGAATGATGCGTTTTAGTGATATGCCACCAATGGAAGGCGCGCCTCCGGCCAGTGAGGAAACCAAAAATATGGTGATGCATGTGTCACTACCTATTTTAAACGGGCATATGTTACAAGGTACCGATGCCCCAGAGTCTTTGGGCTTTCAATTAGTAAGCGGGAATAATGTTTATATCAGTTTGTCGCCGGATAGTCAGGAAGAGGCAGACCAACTTTTTAATGCTTTAGCGGAGGGCGGCAAAATAGAAATGCCATTACAGCAAACCTTTTGGGGGGCTTATTTCGGATCATTAACCGATCAATTTGGTATTCGTTGGATGGTCAATTATAATACCCAGTATTAATTTTATCCTGGAGAAATCGTATCCATGGTTATGGCTTAAAATGCGAAAACCCATTTGGCATCAGTTGGAGGAAGCAGCTAATGGCTGGTACTTGATCACCGATTCTCTATTGAGGAATTCAAGGGAATAGATTTTTTGTACGACTTCGGTAAAAATCTTATCTTGTCCACTTAAATGTTTAATTTATGCATCAGGACGAGAGTGTAGCGCGGATTCAGGATTTTAAAGGCGCTTATCCCAAACAACTTTTACTGCTTTGTTTGACCGAAATGTGGGAACGTTTTTGTTTCTATGGCATGCGTGGTATTCTGACCATTTTTATGGTTGAAAAATTGCTCATCGGTGAAAAAACTGCGAATCTTCAATATGGTGCCATTCAAGCATTTATTTATGCTTTCGCTTTTATAGGGGGATTATTCGCCGATAAAATTCTCGGCTTCCGAAAATCTTTATTTTTTGGTGGGATATTAATGGTTCTGGGAAATTTTATCATTGCCTTTTCTCCGGATACTTTATTTTATATCGGTATATGTTTTACGATCGTTGGGACAGGTTTTTTCAAACCCAATATCTCCTCCATGGTAGGTACTTTGTACAAAGAAGGGGATGTGCGACAAGATGCAGGATTTGCTTTATTTTATACGGCCATTAATGTTGGTGCATTTTTAGGGGGCGTCATCATGGTGTATCTCGCCCACAATGTTTCCTGGGCTTCTGCGTTTTTTGCAGCCGGTGTGGTCATGGTTATTGGTCTGATTACGTTCATTTATACACAACGAACCATGGGTACTATTGGTTTGTCACCCCAACATCCAAGCGTGAGCCCACAAAAGAAAACCATCTACGAAGTACTGGTTTACATAGGGTCCTTGCTCGCTATTCCATTGATTTTGTTACTGGTGAGTAATACCGAATACACCGATTATTTTATGTATACCATCGGACCGGTTACTTTATTGTATTTCTTTTATGAATGGTCAAAATATTCATGGCCTGAAAAGAAAAAATTATTGGCAGCCCTCATTTTTATTTTATTCTCCATTGTGTTTTGGGCATTTTTTGAACAAAGCGGCGGATCACTCAGCATTTTTGCTTTACATAATTTGCATGATCAATTGCTGGGCATGACCATTGATCCAAATATGGTGAATAACTCCTCCAATACCATTTTTGTCATCATCTTCAGTTTCCTAGTGGGATTGGTTTGGGTATGGATGGCCAAACGAAAAATAGAGCCCAATACCATCATTAAGTTTGGATTAGGGTTTTTGTTTTTAGCAGCTTCTTTCTACATTTTATTTTTTACAAGAACCTTTGCCGATGCATCCGGAAAAACATCTTTGAACGTATTTACGTTTGCATATTTGGTGATGACTTTCGGAGAGCTTTGTCTTTCTATTATTGGGGGCGGGTATGGTGAGCCCGAACGAAAATGCCAGTTTAAGCGAAAAGTTGATTTCTTATACGGATGGTTATAAACAATTAGGAATCTATGCCTTGATTTGCGGGGTAATTCTTATTTTGATTTCACCGTTACTCAAAAAGTTAATGGGCGAAGTGAAGTAGTTGCTTCATTTGATTTAAATTTGCGAATCACTTTGAAAAAAATCCTGGCCATATTGATTTTGTCTGCTTATCTGATGAGCTCCACGGAATTGTATCAGTTTTTAAAAATTCCTGAATTGATTCATCATTATTTTGCACATAAGGCATTGGATGAAGGGATGTCTTTGTTGGCATTTTTGGATTTGCATTATGCACATGGCAATGAAAAAGAAGGGGATTATACCGAAGATATGAAGCTGCCCTTTAAGTCAACCTTGCAGGATTGTCAGTCTATTCAATCGATGGAACCTCTTCAATATGATTGGACCTCTTCCTTTGTTTACACTGAAGTAAATATCGAAATTTCAACTATTTACAGGGATGAATTTTTAAAACCCATCTATCTTTCTTCCATTTGGCAACCGCCCAAATTTGAAGTTTAGTTGTTCGCTTTTTCAACTGAAATTTAAGTTCGTCTCATACTGATCATGACCAATCTCGTATGAGAATTGATTTCATTGTTGAATGATACTATGTTGAACGGAAGTATTTCTATTCAAAAGTTCGTATTGCCAACAACTAAATCCTTACTGATTTAATCAATTCTTTCAGATGGATAGATTTTTATTTCCTTTCAACACTTGGATGTCTATTCAAACTGATCCTTTTCCCCAATAGGGATACTTCTTATTGATCACTTTTTACAATTCCCTGAATCGATTCATTGAATGGATTCCAAAAAATGAATCAAACTTATGATTCAGAAAATCATTGATTTTTCCATACATCAAAAACTCATTATTGCATTGGGGGTATTCGTCCTCATCGGTTGGGGTATTTATGAGCTTAAACATTTGCCAATAGATGCAGTGCCGGATATTACCGACAATCAGGTTCAGGTTATCACGGTGGCGCCCTCATATGGTGCCCTCGATATTGAACGCTTGATCACCTTTCCAATCGAACAGGCCAATAGTAATATTTCCGGTATTCGGGAAATGCGTAGTTTTTCCCGTTTCGGACTGTCCTTGGTTACCATCGTTTTTGAAGATGAAATCGATGTTTATTGGGCCCGACAACAGGTTGCAGAACGATTGGTGCAAGTTCAACAAATTATTCCCCGTGAAATGGGTATCCCTGAACTTGGTCCCATAACAACGGGTTTGGGTGAGATTTATCAGTATGTTGTAAAACCCAAGAAGGGATATGAATCCAAATATGATGCAACCAAACTCCGTACAATTCAGGATTGGATTATTCGAAGACAGTTGCTGGGTGTTCAGGGGGTTGCGGAGGTAAGTAGTTTTGGAGGAAATCTCAAACAATGGAGTATAGAAGTGAATCCAGGCGCACTGCATGCTGCCGGCTTAACGATTCAGGATGTATTTGAAGCCCTTGAAAAAAACAATCAGAATACAGGAGGGGCTTACATTGAAAAAGGGCCGACGGTTTTATACATACGTTCAGAAGGTTTGATTGGTCATCAGGAAGATTTGTTGTGGATTCCGGTAAAAAAATCGGATCACGGCCCCGCCATTTTATTGCGCGATATTGCAAAAATTACCGAAGGGCATGCCACCCGCTTTGGTGCCATGTGTTATAATGATGAAGGCGAAGTGGCAGGCGCTGTAGTGATGATGTTAAAGGGTGCCAATAGCAATCAGGTGATACAGAATATCAAAGAAAGAATTCAGCAAATTCAAAAAAGCCTACCTCCCGGCGTGGAAATTGAAGCATTCCTGGACCGCACAAAAATGGTTAACAATGCGATTCAAACGGTTGGCATCAATCTGATTGAAGGAGCCCTGATTGTGCTCATCATTCTAATTGTTTTCCTTGGAAATTGGCGAGCCGGTTTATTGGTGGCATCCGTCATTCCTTTGGCCATGTTATTTGCCGTTATTCTCATGAACCGTTTTGGTGTGAGTGGAAATCTGATGAGCCTGGGAGCACTGGATTTTGGCTTAATCGTTGATGGGGCCCTTATCATTGTGGAGTCTGTATTGCATCGTTTACAATCCAAATCAATGGCTATGCATTCATCTTCATCAACGGAGATGCAGGATGAAGTGAAATCTACGGCAGGTAAAATGATGTCCAGTGCCATTTTTGGCCAATGTATCATTTTGGTGGTTTATTTACCCATATTTAGTTTGGAAGGCATTGAAGGAAAAATGTTTAAACCCATGGCTCAAACAGTAGCATTTGCTTTGATTGGGGCGTTTGTTCTATCCTTAACCTATATTCCCATGATGAGTGCTTTGCTGGTAAAAAGTAGTCAGAAAAATCAATGGGGGATTGCGGATCGATTGATGCTTCATTTGAAACGATGGTATGAAAAGGCCTTTCATCGAATGATCAAATATCCAGGTCTGGTTTTAAGTTCGGTACTTGCATTGTTTGTGCTTGCCATCGTTGTATTGATGCAACTAGGGGGTGAATTTATCCCTGCTTTGGAAGAAGGAGATTTCGCCGTTGATACAAGGGTTTTAACGGGGAGTAATTTAAATACGACCATCCGGGAAACCCAAAAGACTGCCCATATTTTATTGGAACGTTTTCCGGAGGTGGAGAAGGTTGTGACAAAAATTGGGAGTGGTGAAGTCCCCACCGACCCGATGCCTATGGAAGCCAGTGATATGATGGTGATTATGAAAGACAAAAAAACATGGAAGTCTGCAAAGAGTTTTGATGAAATGGCTGAAAAAATGGGTGAGGCTCTGAAAGAGATTCCGGGTGTAACGGCAGGGTTTCAATATCCGGTTCAGATGCGTTTCAATGAACTGATGACCGGAGCACGACAGGATGTGGTTTGTAAAATATTTGGAGAAAACCTGGATACGTTGTCGAAATACGCCGCTCGTTTAGGAAATGTAGTCAAGACGATAGAAGGGGTAAAAAATGTATATGTGGAGCCTATTTCAGGCATGCCCCAAATTGTGATTAAATATAATCGTTTGGCTATTGCACAGTATCAAACCAGTATTGAAGCCGTTAACCGCATTGTGAATACCTCATTTGCCGGAGGTTCTGCAGGGATGGTTTATGAAGATGAAAAGCGATTCGAAATTGTCGTGAAGTTGGATGAAGGTTCAAGAAACAATTTACAAGATATCCGAAATTTGTTGATCCCTTGTAACAATGATGTTCAAGTGCCATTACAACATTTAGCTTCGGTGGATATTATTGACGGTCCGAATCAGATTCAACGAGAAGATGCCAAACGACGCATCATTGTGGGATTTAATGTTCGAGGAAGGGATGTTGAAGGCGTGGTTGATGAATTGAAAAAGAAGATCAACGGAGCGATTCAATTTCCGCCCGGATACTTTACCGTTTTCGGAGGTGCATTTGAGAATTTAAATGAAGCGAAAAAAAGATTATCGATCGCTGTTCCCGTTTCTCTCTTACTCATTTTTGTGCTGTTGTTTTTTGCGTTTCACTCCATTAAACAAGCGCTTATCATTTATACGGCCATTCCGCTCTCCGCCATAGGTGGAATATTATTACTGGCCTTTCGGGGCATGCCATTTAGTATCAGTGCAGGCATAGGCTTTATTGCTTTATTCGGTGTGGCCGTCTTGAATGGAATTGTATTATTGGCTGAGTTTAATAAACAAAGAGCTGAGCCGCAATCAAATCTGCAACAAATGGTCTTAAAAGCCACCCAAACGCGTTTACGACCGGTACTCATGACGGCCCTAGTGGCGTCCTTAGGGTTTTTGCCCATGGCTTTGAGTCAGGGTGCTGGTGCTGAAGTACAACGTCCTTTGGCGACGGTGGTTATTGGTGGTTTGGTATTGGCTACCATGCTCACCTTGTTTATCTTACCCTTGATTTATTTATGGATAGAAGGGGCCATCAGCATGAATTTGAAGAAAGGAAAACTCTTGACGACATTGTTTATTTTCTTGTGTTGTGGTTTTGGTTTCACTGCTGTCCATGCACAATCTAGCTTGACTCTTCAATCTGCCATTGAAAAGGCCCTTGAAAACAATTTAACCATGCAACGCTTGTCTTTAGAAAATGAATATTGGCAAAGAATAAGTGAAATCAAACAAAGGACAGGGATGACCAGTTTTCAAAGTGAATTGGGGCAATTTAACGGTCCGGCATTTGATGTAAAATATGGGGTAGTTCAATCATTTTCCTTGCCTGCTGTTTATCGGGCAGATCAGGCCATGAATCAAAAGATTTGGGAACATCAGGTCATTCAAAAACAGATTTCTGAAATCCAAATCAAGGCCATGGTGACCCGATTGTATTACGATATCCTTTTAAGTCAAAAGAAATTAGACTTGCTCCGTGAACAAGAACTGGCTTTTGCCGAATTTTTTAGAATTGCGGAATTACGTCATCAAAAAGGGGAGAGTGATTTGCTTGAACTCCAGCATACAAATCTGATCCGACAAAAAATCCAGATAGCCATACAAGCTTGTATCAGCGACATACAAGCAGAAAAGGATCATCTAAATTTCCTCATGAACGATCAAACGACCTTCGATGTTGCCAATGGTGATTTGAAATATTTTCCCGACAATTTGGAGCAAAACCTAGATGAGCATCCTTTGGTACTGTCGATCCAAAAAAGGTTATCTATTCAATCAGCGAAAAACCATTTAGAGAGAATGAAAAAATTACCTGAAATCTCAGCAGGGTACGTGTTTCAAACTTTTCGAGCCACTGGCGAACTTTCATCTGCAGGACCCATTTTATCCTACGGCGTTCTTTCATTCAACCTACCTTTGTTTAATAAGAGTATCAATAAACGCATGGCGGCTTTCAATTTAGAATCTAAAGCCTTCGATGTTCAAAAAAATGAAGCGCTGGAAATGCTCAAATTAAAGCAGATGCAACTCAATCATAAACGAGCACAGTACGATGCACAGGTGATACAATATGAAAAAGAAGTTCTGCCGGCTACTGAAAGTATGAAATCACTGGTAGCTTTAAAGTTTAAAAATGGGTCTTTAGACTATCTGGAGTGGATTCAGAGTATGCAGGAAATATTTGATTCCGATCTGGCTTATCTGCTTTGTATCCGCGAAAGAAATCAATTACTGATTCAACAACAATACCTAACAAACGAATATGCCACAGAGTAAAACGGTTTCGATACGGATGCAAAAAATGCTGGTGGGCATTTCTTTGTTCCTTTTTGTCATCAAAATATTGGCTTGGTACATGACAGATTCAGTGGCTATTCTCACCGATGCTCTGGAAAGTACCGTGAATGTCGTGGCTGGAATGATTGGATTGTATAGTATGATATTGGCGGCGAAACCCCGCGACCGGGAACATCCTTATGGGCATGGTAAAGTGGAGTTTATTTCCGCAGCTATTGAGGGTACGCTAATCAGTGTGGCCGGTTTACTGATTATTTATGAGGCACTTTTAAACTTGAGGAATCCTCATCAATTGCATCAATTGGATGTCGGTATGATTTTGATGGCTTCAACAGGCGTCATGAATTATCTGATGGCGCTTTATATCGAACGAAAAGCGGAAAAGGAACATTCTCCTATTTTGTTATCCGGTGCAGCTCATTTGAAATCAGATACTTATTCAACAATCGGGCTATTACTGGGCGTGCTTCTTATTCGTATCACCGGTTATGCGCCTTTGGATAGTTGGACTGCCATACTTTTTGCTTTACTTATTTTAAGAACAGGATATACCATTTTAAGAAAATCGATATCCGGTATCATGGATGAACATGATGAAAGTCTCATTAATGATATTGTTCATGTACTTAACGAGCATCGAAAACCTGAATGGTTAGATGTCCACAATATGCGGGTGATTAATTATGCAGGTTTTTATCATATTGATTGCCATTTAACAGTAGCCTATTACTTGAATATCAATCAGGCTCATGAAATTCTCGATTCTTTGACAGCTATTCTCAGTGAGCATTTTCAGGAACGGGTGGAATTTTTTATACATATCGATGGTTGTGTTCCTGAAAGTCAATGCGGTATTTGTCGGCGTGTTGAATGTATGGCCAGAAAAGAGGCCTTTCAGGAAGAAATCATCTGGACTGCCGACAATATTTTATCCAATCAAAAACATCAATTTTAAATGAAAAATTTATTATTTATTTTAAGCATATTCGGATTGGCAGCATGTAGCCAAAAATCAGACACTGAAATTCAGGCATCCGCAAATCAACCTGATCATCGTGTGGTGTTGACCGAAAAACAACATCGGAATGCGCAAATACAAACGGGGACATTAAAGGAAATGAATTTGCCCATGACCATTCAATTGCAGGGCGAAATCGAAGCACCTCCACAAAATATTTTAAGAATCGCCTCTCCGGTAGGCGGCTTAATCCGTTTCGAGGAGTTACTGCCCGGAACTTTTGTCAAACAGGGACAAATTCTTGCTCGATTACAGGATCCTCAATACATCCAGTTTCAAAAGGAATATTATACGGCTAAGTCCAGCGAATCTTTGTTGTATAAAGATTATATCCGTCAAAAAGAATTATTCGATGCCGGCGCAAGCAGTGAAAAGGTGATGCAAATTGCCAAAGCACGTTACGAAGAGCAGCAGTATGAAGTAAAAGCCATTCAGCAAAAATGTAATACCCTTCATATTCCTTTAAATGGAAAGATGAGCAGCGAAGTTCCTTTAATCGCACCTTCAGATGCGTATATCAATGCTGTGATGGTCAGCAATGGTTCTATGGTATCGGCGCAGGAAAGTCTGTTTGAACTCATCAATCCAAACGATATGCATTTAACTTTACATGTTTTTGAAAAGGACTTACCAATGATTCGTATTGGCGAAAAGGTAAAGGCATATTCCAATCAGGATACCACCCAAATCATTTACGGTGAAGTCATTCTGATTGGTCAGTCGGTGGGTGTTGACAAAAGGGTAGAGGTCCATTGTCATCTGAATCCATACAACGAAAAATTATTGCCCGGCATGTATATGAATGCTGAAATACAAACCATTCAACAATCGGGAAATGTTTTGCCTGAGGATGCTGTTGTTCGTTTTGAGGGTAAAGAATATGTTTTTATCAGTAGTGGTCCTTTGCAATATGATTTGACAGAAGTAAGTACCGGGAATATTTATAACGGATATATTCAAGTCACACATCCGGGTTGGACTGGCTCAGAAGAGATTGTCACACACGGAGCATACACATTGTTGATGGCCTTGAAAAATACGGATGAAGAATAGTCGTTATGTCATTGATAGATAGATCAAGTATATTGAAATATTAGAAAAATAACTCCAGTAAAATTGGTGATTCAGGCATAAAAAAAACCGACCATTTGGCCGGTTTAACAATTTCAATATTTTTTTGATTGCTTATTCGTTACAAGTTGCCAGCATGCGAGCGGCCTGATCTGCACCCCAGTTAGGCATGAATTCAGAACTAGGTTGAAAACTTGCAAACAAACTCACTGCTTTTTCGAACATCACTTTTGCTTTTGCCTTACCGCCACCAAATGCTTCAGGGGTATAAAACATAGATTGACCTTGTAAATAATAAATACGTGGATTATCCGGGCTAGTTTTTTTGGCCATTTCCAATAATTCAGCTGACTCTGATCCATATTTCATGCCGCGGGTCATAGGATCAACGCCAATTCGGGCACTTTTACACAAGGCCCGTAAAATGGTGATTTCGTCATGTTCCTGAATCTTGCGTGCTTCTTGCAAGTGATTTTCAGCTAAATCTACCAAACCATCAATTTTGCTTTTATCGGTCTGCATCATAGCCTGCATCACATAGCACATGGCGGCATAATAACGGGGTAACCACTGTTGGGGCTCTGCATTGGCAATGCGTTCAAAACCATTTGCCAGGGGCTGATAGGACTCGGCAGAGTTGGCAGCTTGCATCTTGGTTAAAAATCCTTTCATGGCATTGTTGTAGGCTTCATTTTGTGCGGAGGCTACAAAAGCACTCACCAGAAGCAACATCGAAAAAAGAAATCTTTTCATATCATTATTTTAAGGCTTCAAATATCGGTATTTTTTATGAACTCCATCCGAGATTTTATGCCAATTCAACGCTGAGAAGAAACTCAAGAAAACACCATCTAAATATAGTGTTTTGCAAAACGCATTATCCTCGCAGGGGCATTTTCGGCCTTTGCTCTTTGGGCGTGAAGAAAAATTTGAAATCGGGCGTAGCCTGCTTCCGGCTGTTCGAAGCCGAAGCCAAAGCGAAGGCAAGTTTCGGAAGTAGGCCGCTCGATGAGAATTTTTTAGTCTAAAGAGCAACAGCCTTGAATTTTTGGCTCCACCTTTTGTTTCAAGACAAAAGGTGGAAAACAAGAATATTAGCAATTTTCTAATTTGGAAATCACGGCCTGAATTTAGACATTGTGAAATACAAGAGACCTTGAATAAACTTCTTATATCCACCATTAGCTTACAAGTTATTTCAGCAAGTTAAATAGATATGTATAGTGAGCTCCATCAATTTATAATCTAACTTGTCTGCTCTGAAGAAAGTAGAATAAATGTAGGCCTTTACCAATCTGCTATTTCCTTGCAGGAAAAGAGCATTTTATATCTCACATCAGTATTTCAACTGCCCTCATGCAACTCGTATCATCCTTTGGCCACAGCCGTTTCCAGAAGGTGTTCGTTTCAAAAAGCGAACATCACCAAGATTCTACATCTCTTCTAGAAATTAAATGGGATACTTTTAAGTGCAGATGCTTTAAAAATGGAAGAGATCTATTAAAGATTTCCATCAATCGCTTCCTGGGTTCGGTCAATGCCCCAACTCATAAACATACCCAGAAATACAAACTGTCGGGCTGTAGGAAGTATTTCGCGCCGATAGAATTGACCATCACCATTCAGATCCTGGCTTGCATAATTGTATCCAAATACTTGTTTAAAACCAAATGGATTATTCACACCCAATACAAATACGGTGAATGCCTTCCGGATTGTTTTTAAATAATTCAGTGATAAATTAATGGTATGATAATCCATCGTTCGATCGCTCATAAATTTTTGGGCATCTGCATTGATTGAATTCGGATTGGAAGTATTGTAATTGATATACGGTCTGCCGGAAGCATAAGTATATGTCCCGTTGATGCCAAACATGTACTTGGTCCAGAATTTTTTAAACACCAGACTCGCTGTGTGATTGGCGGCAAAATCAGGTTGAACGGATCTTAAATAATTCAGGAAATCCCGTTTGGTATCCAAATACGAATACGATATCCAAAAGTCGATACCCT
Source organism: Bacteroidota bacterium (assembly GCA_016715505.1). Taxonomy (GTDB): domain Bacteria; phylum Bacteroidota; class Bacteroidia; order Chitinophagales; family Chitinophagaceae; genus OLB11. Next base: position 49,319 of record JADJZY010000038.1, on the reverse strand, counting down.
TAATCGATTTCTTATCACGGTAAAATAATTCAAACCCACGGGCATATCCATCGCCTGTATTTGCCAGCCCATTAACAGCCTGATAAACATTGGTTTTAACCAGTGAGCGGTATTTTTTATAGAATATCTCCGTACGTAAAAGTCGATCTTTGGGCTGATATTGATAGTTTAACACATAATGATCCGCACGCATAAACTGCAAATCGTTTGAATTAAATAAATACGTATTTTCTGGTTTTTGATAAAACAATCCATAGGCTGCAGAAGCCTGGCCTTTTCTGCCTATTTTATAAGCAGCAGATATTCTTGGTGCCCAATTAAAACGATTCAATAAAGAGGAATGTTCAGCCCGAACACCTATTTTACCTGCGATATCATTGGTGATGTAAATATCACTTTCGGCAAAGATGGCCTTGTAATGATCATCTAGTTGACGATTGGTAACGGTTTGAAATGGGTTGAGTTTTTCAATCTCCACCAATATGGCATCCCTGCTATAAATATACTCCGCTCCAAAGCGAATGGTATTTAAATTTTTTAAACTTTTCTCAAGCACAATTTTGGAGGTGGCCAGTTTGTTCCGGTTACGAATATCCACCCACTCACGAAATAAAAAATTACTATCCTGAATCACGCTTCCTTGTTGATTCAATATCTTACTGCCAATTAAATCCTGATTGTAACTCATACAAACGCCGATATTGATTTTCCAATCTTTTTTTAAATATTCTTTGTAGGATAAGTTGCCATAAATATTCGCATTTTGGATGCCATATTCATCCCGATAGTGTTTGTTTAAATCATCTGAATCAAAACTGCTGATATTGTCACGTTGCACATTGATTTTCGTTTGATTGATGTATCCATAAAATTTCAGGATTCCTGTTTTGGAAGTTTTTACCCGATAATTTAAATCGATCTGATGGGCAACGGGGGCTTGTTTGAAATTGACATTTTGACGAATGACTTTAAAGTAAGGGCTCAGGTTGGTATAATTGTATCCAATACCCCAGGAGGATTTTTTATTTTTACTCAATTGCTGGAGTGAACCACCAATTCCCAGAATAGACAAATTGAGATTCGCAGAAGATCTTTCCGGTAAATCAATGGTTTCTAAAATCACCGCCGATGAAAGCGCTCCGCCATATAAGGCTGAATAACCACCGGTACTAAATACGGTTCCTTTAAAAATGAAAGGATTAAATCGTCCGCGGGCCCCAAGATCAGGGATAGCCGCCGAAAAAGCATTTTTCACCCAGGTGCCATCAATAAAAGTTTGGGTTTCATAACCGGTTCCACCTCGAACAAACAAACCTTCACGATCGTTGGTTTGTTGTGCACCCGGCAAAGTTTTTAAGGCTCCGTAATTATCACCATTACTACCCGCTGTAGTCACAATGTCAAGTGCTTTGAGTACTGTTCCTTTTTTTTCATCGCTAGCTTCAAAGGCTCCGGCTGAAATAACCACAGCTTTCAAATCATTGACTTTTTCTTTAAGGGTTAAATCTACCTTTAAGGTAGGCTGGTTTAATACAATCTTTTTTTCTAAAGGAACAAAACCCATATACGTTGCCGTGAGTGTAACAGTATCCTTTTCAAACGTTTCGAATTCATAAAATCCATTCGAATTGGAAGTGGCTCCGTCATAGGAATTTTTAATGGCGATATTCACGCCAATTAAGGTTTGACCTTTGTTGTCTTTGACGGTACCTGAAATTTTTGTTTGTGAAAATAATAGATGGGCACTACACAATGCAATGAGACTAAAAATCCATTTCATAGTCCAAAGGTAATACCGTTTTTATAACAGTCGTCCTTTGATTCAAAATGGAAATACGTGCCTGTTCAGTGTGTGTATAGTATGTGCATCTATTTTAAGCCATGACTCAATGACCGAATGGATGTAGCTTGGCATAAATTTTTTCAGCAATACGCATCCCATCCATGGCAGCACTTACAATGCCCCCTGCATACCCCGCACCTTCAGCACAAGGATACAAATTAGTTATTTGAGGATGTGTTAATTCATCCTGATGTCGGGGAACGCGCACGGGTGAAGATGTTCTGCTTTCGGTGGCCACCAAAACGGCTTCATGGGTTAAATAACCCGGACGACCAAATTTGCCTTGCAGTTTTTGGCCAAAATGTTTTAAGCCCAGAACCAATGCATCATTCACGATTTTAGGTAAAACTTCCGATAATGAAACGCTCTGTAAACCGGGGATATAAGAACATGCAGGTAATGAACTACTTTGTTTGTTCATCAAAAAGTCGGTCATGCGCTGAGCCGGAGCCACAAATTTTCCACCACCGGCTTCAAAGGCTTTTTTCTCAACGGCATATTGATATTTTAAACCAGCCAATGGATGAGGATCCTTAAAATCTTTTTCATCAATTCCTACTACCATACCACTGTTAGCAAAAGGATTGTTTCTTTTACTAGGGCTCCATCCATTCACGACCAAAGCACCTTGACGGGTAGATGCGGGGGCAATGATTCCTCCCGGACACATACAAAATGAAAACACACCCCTTCCATTAATTTGTTCAACCAAACTATAACTGGCAGGGGGTAAAAAAGGGTCGCGGATTTCACATCGATATTGTAACTGATCTATGATGGATTGCGGATGTTCGATACGGACGCCTAATGCAAAAGGTTTCGCTTCAATCAATATATTTTCCGATCCAATAATTCATATATATCATGGGCCGAATGACCAGTGGCCAGAATCAGTTGTTGAATGTTTACCCAACCAAGTTGTTGAATAAGGATTTTTTGAATTTGCCCGAACTGCGTATCTACATTGATCAGCTTGCTATCAAAATGAATTTCACCGCCACATTCGATAATAGCCTCTCGCATATTTTCAATAATCTGTGGTAACTTATTGGTGCCTATATGGGGATGAGCCTCATAGCAGATTGATTGATCAGCTCCAAAGTGATGAAACCAATGGAGTACTTTAGAAATATTTCCTCGTTTATTACTGCGTGTGTACAATTTTCCATCGCTGTAAGTTCCGGCACCGCCTTCGCCAAAACAATAGTTACTTTCTTCATTTAAGATGCCCTCCTTATTCAGTTTGGCCAAATCTCTCCGCCGCTCTCTGACGTTTTTACCTCGCTCAAATAAAACAGGTTTCAGTCCGAGTTCAATACATTGTAAGGCACAAAATAATCCCGCTGGTCCAGCACCAATGATATGAACAGCTGAGGCATTGGAGACATTTTTTGATTCGAATAAAGGAACTTGCGTAGAGTCAATTTCTTGATCTTGATAGATGCCTACCCGAAAAAGAATTTTAATAAACTTACTTCGTGCATCCATTGATTTTCGGAGAATACGCCACTGCCATCCGCTCAGGTTGCTTATACCAGATTGGGCTGTTATCGCCGCAACAATATTTTTTTCGTCGGCTGCTTCTGCAGGGCTGAGGGCAAATTCTATTTCTCGCATGAATGGGTCAGTACCTGCAAATCTAATAGAGTTTTAAACAAGGTGTATCAAGGTTTGAATTTGGTATTACCTTTAAGGCATGTTTCGTTCATTTTTATTTTACTACCTGAAATTTTTAGCAGCTTTTATGATGCTGTTTGTTTCGACACTTTCATTCTCCCAAATAACGCCCTTTGAGGCAAAAGGGAAAAACTATTCAGCAAGTTACGAGGAATGCATGGCGTATTATTATGATTTGCAGCAGCAATATCCGGCCATCGAAATTGTTGAAATAGGACCTACAGATGCCGCATATCCAATGCATGTTGTATTGCTGAGTAGCGATCGGCGTCAGGATGTTTCGAAATGGCATGTCAAAAACAAAGCGATCATTCTGATTAACAATGGCATTCATTCAGGAGAGCCGGATGGTATTGATGCCTCTATGTTATTGGTACGTGATGTTGCTGAAAGAATGCAACAAGGAAATACATCAGTCGAGAATGTTGCATTAGCTGTCATACCAGTATACAACATCGGAGGTTGTTTAAATCGTAGTCCATTTAACCGCGTCGATCAGGACGGGCCTGAGGAATTTGGGAGCAGGGGGAATGGACAAAATCTGGATTTAAATCGTGATTTTATTAAATGCGATAGCCGGGAAGCCAGAACATTTGCCAAATTATTTCATTGGATTAAACCGGATGTATTTGTCGATAATCATGTCAGTGATGGGGCAGACTATCAGCATGTCATTACAATGGCCACAACACAACATAACAAGTTGGGTGGACCGATGGGTGATTATTTAGAAAAGATTTTTGAACCATCTTTATTTGCCGTTATGGAGCAATATCAATATCCGATGTTGCCTTACGTGAATGCCTGGGGAAAGGATGCTTCTGAAGGATGGTTTCAGTTTTTTGATAGTCCACGTTTTAGTAGCGGTTATGCCGCCTTGCATAATGTGTTCGCTTTTGTTCCAGAAACGCACATGTTGAAACCTTATGCGCAAAGGGTAGATGCAACATTGAAATTTATGCAAGTCTTAATTGAATATTGTCAGCAACATCGTCAGGAAATTCATGTGATACGAGATTCTATGTTAAATGTCCAACAACAACAGACCGTCTTTCCTCTGCAATGGACCTTTAATCCTAAAATCTCCAAAAAATCAATTATCGCGGATATCAGTACAAGGAAATGATCAGTGAAGTATCCGGTTTGCCTTATATGGGCTTTGATCGGGCGGATACGTTTAGCAAGCAGATCCCTTTTTATAATCAGGCGGAACCTTCATTGAGTGTTTACAGACCCGATGCTTATGTAATTCCGGCAGGTTGGTGGAAAGTCATTGAATTATTACGATTAAATCATGTGGAGATGTTTGAATTTGAAAAAGATGATAGCCTGGACATAGAAATGTATCGAATAGTATCTTTTGAATCGGGTTCAAAACCTTATGAAGGTCATCATCCAAATTCAAAAGTGAAGGTGGAAAAAATTCAAGGCCGCAAACATTTCCGTAAAGGCGATTTTTATATTCCCACCAACCAGAAAGCTGTTCGTTTTATCATCGAAACACTGGAGCCGGAAGGAATGGATAGTTATTTTTATTGGAATTTTTTCGATCCGATTTTGGAACAGAAAGAAGGTTATACGGCTTATGCATACGAAAAAAATGCAGCGATGTATTTAAAAGAAAATCCTATAGTTCGACAAGCACTGCAGGCGGCGTTGGAAAAAGATAGCACCCTTAGAAGGAGCGCTCATGCACAGCTAGATTTTGTGTATAAACAATCACTTTATCCTGAACCTGCGTATCAGATTTATCCGGTTTATCGGGTATTAAATTCACCAATTTACTTCAGGCAAGACCCTAAAACAGGAAATGAAGTCATTCGGAATAAGCAGGATGAATAACTCATTTAAGACCATAGTAGCAAGTTCGATCATCGTCGGAATGACACTTCTATGCTATTTTATTTCGATTGGATCAGGGTTGATTTCGGACGATTATAAAATTCTGGTACAAGGGATGAATGGTTTTAATGATCATCAATTTTTCCGTCCGGGTACCTTTTGGTTGAATATGGCCCTTTTTGGTAGAAGCGCCTGCTTGTATCATCTGTGCAATGTGATTTTGCATGCGGGGAATGCGTTATTGATTTGGTTTATCGCGGCACAATGGTTCAAAGTGGAACTTCCTTCTTCACGGCCATTTTTAACCGCAATATTTTTTGTTTGTTGGCCCACGCATGTTGATTCGGTGGTATGGATATCCGGTGCAGCATCTGTGTTTTCAACTTTTTATTTCTAAGTAGCTTGTATTGTTTATTTCAATTTGACAACACTCGAAAATCAATCTACTTTTTGGCTGCGCTTTTATGTTGGTTTGCAGCTTTGTGTGCCTATGAATCCACCTGGGTTGGTCTTTGGATTTTTCCGATGATATTTTATTGGAAACGAAATTGGGACTGGAAAAAAATTCTGAGATTGTTTTTCTCCTTGTTACTGATTTTTATGGCCTATCTTTTTTTGCGGCATCAATATATTGGCGATTGGATAGGTACCTATGGTGATTTGCATCAAAAGGTTGATGTTGCTCATATTATGATGAATCTGTTTCGGTTTACATTTCGTGCAATGATGCCCCCATATGAAGGTGGGATCTATTTTTGGTTGTATGTTTTTTGGTATTTTTTATTCTTGGTATTTTTTATTTTTCGGCTGTCTTTCAGAATGCTGGCAAAACCAGCGATGATTTATTTATGCCTATTTTTATGCGCCTTGTTACCCGTATTGAATTTGGGTATTGCCTGGCGAAACACTGAAGGAGAAAGATTTTTATACTTACCGGGCATTTTTCTTATTTTATATTTTGTTGATGTTTTCTCCCTGATTCAGATATCAGTTCAAAAATGGATGCTGACTTTATTTTTTATGTTATCTGCATTTTATTTGATACAGGTTCAACAAAAATGGCGAAGCAGTGATCAACAAATTGTGTTCTTTTTTCATCAACTTAAACAACAAAAGGATTACCGGGCAATTGAAATTATCGATTTACCTGTGCTCGCAAATGGAACGTATGCGTTAAGGGTAGGTTTTCAGGAGGGCATGTGGTGGCATGGTATTCAACAAAAGGTACCCGTTCAGGTGAGAAGTAGAAAGTCCTTCCGGGAATGGCCGAAGTATCATATGAATCTTCAATCGGATACGCTAATGGTGAAGTTTAGCGGAAATGAACTCCAAACCGGAAATTAAGCGGAAGGAATAGCATTTCATATATTTAAAAAAATTATATTTGCAACTGCTGTAGCATATTCTGATAGATTGTACAGCAAGAGAATATGAATCTTCAAAACTCAGGATCCAAAATAATCAACATGAAACAAGGCATGCTACTATTTTTATTTTTAACCATGTCTGTTCTGGTCAGAAGTAAAGAGAAATTCGGATTGGATTTAGGCATCGGATTAAAGGCAGGTTTGACATTTAATAAAGTGAATGGATACGGTTGGCGAGATGTTTACAAAACAAATCCCAACGCCGGATTTTTTGCCAATTTAAATAAACGAAGAATTGGTATACAACTCGAAGCTTTGTGGAGTCAAAGTACCATGGTGACGGATACCTCATTTCATGGCGTATATGCGCAGTATTATCGAAACATTGAAGATAGTTTGATCAATGGTTCTTTCAAGTTTCAAACCATCGCGATTCCCATTTTGGTGAATTTAAAGTTGACCCAGTTTTTGTGGATTCAGTTAGGCCCCCAGTTTTCATCCAATGTAAGTGTTTTGGATAAAAACAAAATTCTAAAAAGTGGTATTGACGTCATTTCACAAAATAGTTATGATGTGATTGGCGGTTTATGGGTGCAGTTTGGTGGTAAGGCGCCTGTATTTCGTGTGAATGCAGGGCTCCGGTATATTTGGGGTATTAGTAATATCAACAACCTCGTGCGGAAAGAAGTTGGACCAATCAGATGATCCAATTACATGTGGGAATTAGTTACTAACGAATAGCAACCACTCTTAGGTGTTCTAAAAGATCCTTTTCATGTTTCTTGAGTTCGTATAAGGATGTTTGAATGATGAGTTCCTCTTGTGCATCATTGGGTATTCGTAATTCTTCGAGCAATTCGGCATAGGTCGCTTTGATCTTCCGCAGTAAAAAGTAGATCAGGGTATGTTCCACATCTTCCAGATAAATTTCTTCTTTACCTGGGGTAATGATATGAAATTCTTTCGCCCAGTTTTCACTGAGTTCATAGGGGAAGTATAAGGCCTCTATCGCATTCAGGCGTATTTCCTCTTCGTCATGATATGTAAAATCTCTGGCAGTTGGATATTGAAGCGTTGACTCCAAAAGGTTAAAATATCTATGATAAATTTTCTGCCAGGCATCATTTGCAAAATCTGCATCTGCAATTTTTAAGCGGATAAACTCAGCCACAGATATTTTATCATCATAGGGCTTATGGCCAAATTCTATCAGAACGCGTATTAGTCCTTTTTCTTGTAAATAATCTTTCTGTAATAAATGGCCGGCATCTTCCTGATGATGTCCTTTTTCAGGTTCAGCCTGCTCATGCAAAGCATCCGCTTCCGGTTTATTTTGAAAATCCTTTTTGACGATTTTTTCGCGAATTCTTTTGTTGACCAACGCAATTAATCCAGCTTCATCAATTTGTAAAAGTTGAGCACATCGACGAATATAATCCTGCTGCTTACTAAATTCTTCTACCTTATTGATTTTAGATAATGTTTCTGCAATATCATTAATCAGTGCCGTTTTTTTAACCGTATCATCTTTGGCTTCTTTCAGGGAAGCTTCTAATTTAAACAGAATGATATCCTTTTTTTCTTTCTGAATATATTGCTGAAAGCCTTCCGCACCGGTACTTTGTAAATAGGAGTCCGGATCATGATTATCAGGAAGTAAAACAACGTGCACATTTAAACCTTCTTCAATGGCCATATCCAATCCCCGCAATGCCGCTTTCACGCCTGCTGCATCCCCATCATAAAGTATAGTCAGATTTTTGCTGTATCGTTTGATCAATCGCAGTTGTTCATCGGTAAGTGATGTGCCACTACTGGCGACAGCATTTGCAATTCCGGCCTGATGCAAGGACAATACATCGGTATATCCCTCAACCAGTAAACATTCATCTTGTTGCGTAATGGCTGTTCGGGCAAAATAAATTCCGTAAAGTGTTCGGCTTTTTTGATAGAGTTCATTTTCCGGTGTGTTGATATATTTCGGTGCCCGGTCGGAGCTCTTTAATATTCTTGCACCAAAACCAATCACTTTTCCACTTTGATTTTGAATCGGGAAAATAACTCGGCCATGATAAATGGCTTGTAACTTACCGTATCGATCAGAAATAAGACCGGCCTTGATCAATAAATCTTTGTCGTATCCTTTGTCGATGGCATGTTGTACAAAACTTTCTCTATTTTCCGGACAATAACCGAGTTGAAATTTTTCAAGGGTCTCTAATCGAAATCCTCTTTCTTTAAAATAACTCAATCCGATGGTTTGCCCTTCATCGGAATGTAGTAACTGATCATGGAAATATTGAGCGGCAAATTGGTTCAGGATTCTTAAACTTTCCTCGGTTTGCTGTTGTGCCCGAACTTCATGTGTGACTTCGGTTTGTTCTAATTCAATGTGGTAACGTTTTGCCAGCCAGGTTATCGCTTCCGGATAGCTGAGTTTTTCATGTTCTTGTACAAAAGTGACCACATTACCGGCTTTACCGCAGCCAAAACATTTGTAAATACCTTTGGAAGGGGAGACGGTGAAGGAGGGGGTTTTTTCGTTGTGAAACGGACAATTCCCTAAAAAGTTAACCCCTCTTTTTTTGAGTTTAATAAAACTGCCAACCACATCAATAATGTCGGCAGCATCATTCACTTTTTGAATGGAAGCTTTTGAAATCACGGTGTAAATTTAATCAGCTTACCGAAAGGAACCGGAATTTAATTCATTTCCCTTGCGCAGACTCTATTTAAGGATGGCCAACTTAACCACATCTTTCATTTCTGTGACGTAATGGAATTTTAGACCTTTAATAAAACCCGGATTTATTTCAAGGACGTCTTTTTCATTTTGTGCACAAAGAATGATTTCCTTCATGCCGGCCCTTTTCGCAGCAAGAATTTTTCCTTGATTCCACCGACTGGAAGAACCTGTCGCCTGGCCGCGTATTTCTCCTGTCATTGCCAAATTCGGTTTAACCTGTTTACCCCTAACGCACTCAAGATGGAAGTAAGCATGGTGATACCTGCACTAGGTCCATCTTTTGGTACGGCGCCTTCGGGTACATGAATATGAATATTGGTTTCATCAAAGAGTGTCTCAGGGATATCCAGGTCCTGCGCATTGGCTCGTATGTAAGTCAGGGCAGTACTGGCACTTTCTTTCATCACATTGCCCAAATTACCCGTCAGGTTGAGGCTTCCTTTTCCCTTGCTCAGACTTGTTTCGATAAACAAAATTTCGCCGCCCACATAAGTCCATGCTAAACCAATGGCCACTCCCGGTGGATTTTTACGGGCATAAATTTCATTGGAGTACCTGGGTTTCCCAAGATATCGACGATGGATTCTTCGGTCACATCAAAACTTTTAAGCGATTCATCCATGGCTGCTTGCATGGCGATATTTCGCATGACAGAAGCCAATTGCCTGTCTAATTCCCTGACACCACTTTCGCGGGTATATTCCTGGATGAGTTTCGTTAAGACCGGATTTGCAATTTTGATGCTGTAGTCTTTCAAGCCATGGGCTTCCTTTTGTTTGGGGATCAAATGTCGTTTGGCAATTTCGGTTTTTTCTTCAACAGCATAACCACTGAGATCAATGATTTCCAAACGATCCCGCAAGGCAGGCTGTATTTCATTGAGATTGTTGGCAGTGGCAATGAAGAGCACTTTGCTCAAATCATATTCAAGTTCTAAGTAATTATCGTAGAAGGTATGATTTTGTTCAGGATCCAGAATTTCCAGCAAAGCAGAACTTGGGTCGCCTCGAAAATCCTTACCTATTTTATCAATTTCATCCAGGATAAAAACAGGGTTGCTCGATTGGCATTTGCGTAATGATTGAATAACGCGGCCTGGCATCGCACCGATATAAGTTTTACGATGTCCACGGAGTTCACTTTCATCATGTAAACCGCCTAAACTAAAACGAACATATTTACGCCCAATCGCATTGGCAATGGATTTTCCCAATGAAGTCTTACCAATTCCGGGAGGTCCAAAAAAACAAAGAATAGGTGATTTCATATCACCTTTTAATTTGAGTACGGCCAGATATTCGAGAATACGGTCTTTTATTTTATCCATGCCATAATGGTCATGATCTAAAATTTTACGAGCCCTTTTTAAATCGTAAATATCCTCGGTGTATTCTTCCCAGGGTAAGTCAAGCAATAAATCGAGATGATTATAAGTCACAGAATAATCGGGGGTAGTAGGGTGCATACGCTCCAATTTTTCGATGCCCTTGGTGAAATTCTCTTTAGCGGCCTTTGACCATTTTTTTGTTTCTGCTCTTTTCTGAAGATCTTTTATTTCGCGTTCGTTGCTGTCACCACCTAATTCGTCTTTGATGGCCTTTAACTGCTGATTGAGGAAATATTCTTTCTGTTGTTTGTCGAGTTCCCCTTTCGTTTTATTGGTGATTTTATTTTTTAATTCAACATGCTGCAATTCGATTTGAAGAAGACGCAAAAGATTTTCTGTTCTTTTAATGAAATCATTTTCCTCTAGTAATTGTTGTTTGTCTTTGGTTTCACAATTCAGATTGGAAGCAATAAAATGGTTGAGGAAACTTACGTTTTCGATGTTACGAAGCATGATGGAAGCCTCCTGAGGAATATTGTTACTTTTCATCATAATCTGTTCCGCCATTTCCTTGACGGAGGCAATCATAGCAGTAAATTCATCGCTTTTGGCGGGATATTTTCATCCAGGTAGGTCACATTTGCTGAAAAATAAGGTTCAGCATGAATCCAGGTATTGGTTTCAAAACGAATCCGTCCGCGAATAAAAACGGTAATACTTTCATCGGGCATTCGGATTTGCTTGATGATCTGCGCGACGGTTCCCACCGAATAAAAGTCCTTTGTTTCAGGATTGTCCAGTTTGGGGTCTAATTGGGTCAGGATCCCTATCATTTTGCCTTTTCGTTCTGCTTCTTTCAGGGCAATAATTGATTTTTCGCGCGATACTGTGATGGGCATCACCACATTCGGAAAGAGCACCATATTGCGTAGCGGTAAAATGATCAATTCCTCCGGAAGATTCTTTTTTTCCTCTTCGCTCATCTCGTCTTCATTCAACGGAATAATTGGCATAATGTCTGATTCTTCTTCTATTCCGAAATATTGTCGGTTAAATTCCATGGTAATCTTTCTTTTTGTCAGGTTTATGAGATGAATTCTACGAATAAATGTGAAAACACCTCTATTATCAATAGGCATGCCATCTGATCATCATTCACAAAAAAGGCCACACCTTTTGGGTATGGCCTTTTGAGGTATCGTCAAAGGGGAGGGCTATTCGGCTTTTGAGTCTTCACATATCGTTACAGGCTCAAATCCTCCCATATTAGATTTTATTCCGGCATTAAAACAGCGTGCAGGACGTTTTTGGAACTCAGGTATTTTTTTGCTGTCGCGGTTAACTGTTCAATGGATACTGCTTTTAACCTTTCTTCAAAGTTATACATGTTCTCCATGGGTAAATTGTATTGCTGGTATTTCTCGATCGTACCTAACCAGAAATTGTTGGATTGAATACCCGTTTTGTATTTTTGAAGTGCTGTTTCAGTTGCTTTTTGAAATTCTTCTGCCGTGATGTTATTGTCTTTTTTCACCGCCTGAATGATATCCCAGAAAGCTTCTTTCACTTTTACTGCATTTTCCGGACCACAAGGCAGAAAACTCTGCATCATGAAACGTTCTTTTGGAAATTTGGAAATACGCATGCCGACACCACCACCGTAAATGGCACTCATTTTTTCGCGAATGATATCCGTAATTCGGTTATTGATGATTTCAGATAATAAATTAAGCCGCATTTCATCTTCCTGAGAATATGGTGTGTCAAAATAGCTCATTTCATTCACCATGCTTTTGGGTTCTGTACCCGCACGGAAGGTGAAATTGTTTTCATTCAAAATAGGGTCCATGCCGAGATCTTTGTCTTTAGAAACGACTGAGGTTGCCGGTAAGGCACCGATATATTTTTCAACCAGTATTTTAAATGAATCTTGAGGCATACTTCCCACGAAAGTAAAATTCATGCCATTACCCGAATTAAAACGTTGTTTATAAAATTCAATGGCCCGATCCAGATTGATATTGTCAAAATCCGATTGGTCAGGAATTTCCTTACTACGGGGATGATTTTTATACATGAACTTATTCAGGGTATCAGAATATCGGGTTTGAGGGTCTGATTTCATTTCAGACATCATTTGCATTTGACGGTTTTTGAAAGAGGCAAATGCTTCTTCATCTTTACGCGGAGAGGTGCATTTGAGGTACAACAATTGCAAAGCCGTTTCTAAATCTTTGACGGTAGATTTACCATTGATGATATCTTTTTGTAAATCTATGATGGTATTGACGGTAACATTTTTTCCGGATAAAAATTTCTGCAGGTCTGAATTTGAAAATGCCCCATAACCCATTTCATCCACAACATTATTGCTGTAGTCTGCACTTTGAAAGTCTTTGCCTGTATACAACGATGAACCACCAAAACGATAGGCGCTGAACAGAATTTCATCATTTTTTAAACCTGTGGATTTAAAGGTTACTTTGGCTCCATTGCTCAGTGTCCAGGTTACCAAACGAGTTTTAGGATCCTTTACTTCATTCACAACTTTACCCGGAGTTGGCATACTCGCCAATAAAGATTTTGGAAGTGCTTTTTCGGCATAGGCTTTGATATCAGACGACATGGCTTCATCGATATATGATTTTAAATCACCATCTGAAGGCAGATTAGAACCTGTTTTTGTTGTTACCAAAGCAAAATAGGTTTTATCGATACCAATCTGATCTTTTAAAACATTGATATCATTGATATTCACATTACCCAAACGTCCTTTTACTAAATTATATTCCCATTGAATACCGGGAGCGGGTTCGTTGGTCAGAAAATGACGCACCAATTCTTCAATACGATCTTTTGATTCCGTTTTATCTTTTTCTTTAAACATGGTTTCATAACCGGCTAAAAGTTCAGCCTTAGCCCTTTCTAATTCGCTGGATGTAAAACCAAATTTCTTGATTTTTAAAGCTTCTCTGGCTAAGGCTTGTGAGGCGTCTTTAATTTTTTCGTTGCCACAAATAGCAAATAATTGAAAGCTCTCCCAACCGCGGGCCCATCCACCCTCAAATCCTCCGGCTGCAAACACAAAAGGAGGATTCGAACTATTTTTTAATTCTTCGAGGCGGGCTGCCAACATTTGATTAAACAAATTTTGTTTCACATCATCCAGATATTCTTTCACCGTGGTCGCTGATTTAGTTCGTTGGCTATTCCCAATAATCTGTACCATGGTATAAGGACTTTCTTTATCGCTCAACACCATAGCCTTACTGCTTTTGCGGGCAGGTAAATCGAAGGACTCAGGTCGAGGACGTGCATTTGCAGGGTTGGTAAATCCACTGAATTTTGCTTTGATTAATTTTTCTGCTTCGAGAGGATCAATATCGCCAACAACCATAACGGCTTGTAAGTTTGGACGATACCAATCGCGATGAAATCTCTTGAGGACTTCGGGTTTAAAGGTTTTTAATAATTCATCATCTCCGATAGGTAATCTTGAAGCATACAGAGAGCCATTCAGGTATTCAGGTAGCCATTTCTTCATCATGCGGTCGTCGGCGCCTTTTCCCAAACGACTTTCTTCAAGAACCACATTCCGTTCTTTATTAATTTCATCATTTTCTAATAGAGCAGCTCCACTCCAATCGGCGATGATTTGGAATCCTTTTTCGATTTTATCCTTGTCATCAGCAGGAATAGGGAGTATATAAACCGTTTCATCAAAACTGGTATAAGCGTTCAGGTCTGCACCAAATTCAACGCCAATACTTTGTAAATAGTGTACCACTTCATTTTTCGGGAAATTTTTTAATCCGTTGAAATTCATGTGTTCCATTAAATGTGCTAATCCGAGCTGGTCCTTGTCTTCCAAGATGGAACCGGCATTCACAACCATTCGCAGTTCTATTTTCTTTTCCGGTTTTTTGTTTTGAATGATGTAATACTTTAGTCCATTGGGTAATACACCTGTTTTAATTTTGGAGTCGAGTGGAATTTTTTCACTGTCTATTTGTCCATAAGCAAGGACGGGTAGCAGGAATGCCAACAACATCAAAATGGGTTTGATCGATTTCATACTTAAAAAAATTTATTGTTCGAAAGTAAGGCCTGAACCTTAATTATAAAAGTGAAAACAATCTAAATGTGCTGTATTTTTGAGTCGGCCATGATGCATAAAAAAAGGACACTGCAATCAGTGTCCGGTTTAGCTATATTTTGATTCCCGACTATTCAGTTTATACTGAAGATAAGCACTTTATCCTTAATCCAATTGGAGCATATAGTAATAAACGCCTCTGTAATTGGGATAAATTCCACCAAATTGAAATTCTTTTTCACCTGATGAGAGAATTTTTTCAATATCTACGGCACTTTGAATATCCTTTTCATTGATTTGTGTGATCACGAAGGATTTTTTCATTCGGGTTTGCTTGGCGATCAGGCCATTTGATTGAATATCACTAACCAATACACCACCGCTGATGCCTAATTGTTGCAATTCATTTTTTTTCAGTTCACGAAGTGTAGCGCCTAATTTTTCGGTTTTACTGGCTTTTACAACATCGGTATTTCCCAGGCTGTTTTTTAGTTTTGCCGTGGTTACATAGGGTTTTCCATTTCGGAGAAAGGTGATGCTGATTTCATCTCCCGGTCTGGACAAGGCTATTTGTTCCATCATTTGCGGACCCGTTTTTACCTGTACATTGTTGATTTTAGTCAGAATATCTCCAGTTTTAATTCCTGCATCTTCTGCACTTGAACGCTCATATACCTGATTCACGTATATGCCATCAATTTTGTCTAGTCCATAAGCACTGATTTGTTCGGCGGTGGCATTCTTGATGTCAATATAACCCACGCCTAAAAAGGCCCTTTGCACATTGCCAAACTTCATCATATCTGCACTGATTTTTTTAACAATATTGGATGGAATGGCGAAACTATATCCGGCGTAAGATCCGGTGGGGGAGGCGATCGCAGAATTAATTCCAATCAGTTCTCCTTTGGAATTCACAAGTGCTCCACCGCTATTTCCCGGGTTAACAGCAGCATCTGTTTGAATAAAACTTTCGATGGCGTTATTCCCACTTTTACTTTGATTGATACCAATGTTGCGATATTTTGCACTAACGATTCCAGCAGTAACAGTCGTTTCAAGCGTTAAGGGGTAGCCCACCGCAAGTACCCATTGCCCCAATTTCACTTCATCTGAATTTCCAAAAGCAATAAATGGTAAATTGTTTTCATTGATTTTTAGGAGGGCTAAATCCGTAGAAGCATCATTTCCTATCACTTTAGCAGTATATGTTTTTTTGTTGTTTAAAACCACATTCACCTGATCTGCACCATCAACAACATGATTATTGGTGACAATATATCCGTCTGCACTAATAATCACACCAGATCCACTTGACTGCTGCAGTTGTTGATAAAATCGTTGACCACCTCCAAAAAACTGATCGAAGAAATCGTCTCCAAATGGACTTCTATACTGCACGGCACGAGCCTTGGTTTCGGTTTTGATATGAACAACGGCACGGCTCGATTTTTCGGCAGCATCTTCGAGATTGACATAGCCACCATCAGGTTCTGGAGAGTAAGACGCAAATTGAACATCCTTTGAGGCTTCCTCATTTTGAACCACAGGAACCGGCACAATGGTATTCAAATATTTTCGTGCGATTACATAAGTTGAAATAGATGTCAAAAAAGCGACAAGAACGATGCTAAGAATCTTTTTCATCTGATTAAATTTTATGGTACAAAATTATCAAGTGAAAGAATCGATTCGGGCAGTTTTAATCTTTTTTAACAGCCATTTTAGTGTTAAGAAAAATCTATGGGCCATTACCAATTTAAAGGATAACCCTTAACATGAGGGAATTATTTAAAACAAGCTATTTAAGAATTCAACGGTATCAATACCATCTGCAAAATCGCTGATACCCGGATGTTGAGCAGCGCCAAATGAGGTGAATCCTTGCCCAACAATCGTTTGAATATTGGGGTTGTTTTGTAACGCATCGATTAAGGTATCCTGATTAGAATAATATGAATAATGTAATACGGAAACAGCTGAAAAAATAGATTCATGCTCTATCAATAAAACGCTGTCGTTGCTCATATAATATTGATTGTTCAGAATATACAAAGCCAATTGATAGTCGAGATTATTCCGGTATTTATTATGGTCTTTTAAATAATCATATTTGCGAAAAGCTTGTAGTAAAGGCTCAAATGGATAATCATCTGGTACAAAAATTTTGGTCACATTTCTGCATCCCAGACCAAAATACTGATAAACGTCATCGGCCAATAAGGATAACTCTTCCTCAGTTTCTTGGCCACTGAGCACTGCCACGGATGTCTTATTCGGTCGGATGATATGCGGATATTTGCCAAAGTAACTTTTAAAAACCTTTGCGGTATGATTGCTTCCGGTGGCCAGATAAGCATCGCAATTTTTGAGCATTTCTTTTTGTTCAACCTCTTTCATGATATCCGGGTTGATTGAGTTTAAATATTGTACCATGGCAGGTAACAACACATCATCTTTAGACGAACATTTGAAGGCCAATCGATGAGGACTCAGAAACACGCATAAAAAATCATGAAAACCAACCAGGGGAATATTACCGGCCATTACAACGCCAACCGTTCGGGGTTGATTGGAATCCGAAAAACGCTCAGAAAATAGCTGAAGGGCGTTTTCATCCAGATAGTTATCAGCAATGGCTTGAATGCTTTTCAGTATAAATTCTCGGGTAAACCAACCATTTTTTCGTTCAGCAGAATCCTGAATTTCTTCCCATTCTTCGCTATCGGAAAGGATATATTTTTTAACTGAAGCAGAAGATGAATTTTATCATTCAAGAGACCTTTCATAGTAAAGAATTAAGCATTAAATTTGACCTGCGAAAATCGTACTTTTGAACGAATAAAATGGATTCATAACGAAATCAAATAAAACTCATGGCTATTAAAATAACAGATGAATGTATTAATTGTGGGGCTTGCGAACCCGAATGTCCGAACAATGCCATTTATGAAGGAGGCGTTGAATGGGCTATTGCCGATTGAACTTCCGTCAAGGAGCAATTTAAATTAATGAATGGGGACATGGTTTCGGCTGATACCAAACATGCTCCCGTGGCTGATGATACCTATTACATTACACCGGATAAATGCACCGAATGCCAGGGATTTCATGAAGAGCCCCAATGTGCAGCAGTCTGCCCGGTTGATTGTTGTGTTCCGGATGAGATGTACCGCGAAACGGTGGAGGCACTCATGGAAAAGAAATCTAGATTACACCTATAAACTTTATGAAAAGATTTGTTTTATTGTTCGGCATACTTGGGGTATGCTCAACAGTGAATGGATTATGGGCCCAGGGTACAAAACAAGGCCCTAAAAAGGATACTGTCCTGATTCAAAAAGGAAAGGAAACCTTCGTTCAAATTAAATTTGACAATGGCAAAATGGCCGAAGAAGGCATTTGGATCAATCAGCAAAAGCAAGGTGTTTGGAATACTTTCCACGATAATGGCTTTCCCGAGTCGATAACTGCTTATGAATCGGGTAAAAAGAATGGGATTGAAATGAAGTTGGGCAAGGATGGATACTTAGAGCAAATGTGTTATTACAGCAATGATGTCCTCCACGGTCCGTTCAGATTATATTTTAAAGGAGCCAGGATTCAAAAAGATCAAAATTTTGTCAATGGATTGGAGGATGGCAAAAGACAGATTTATTTTAAAGATGGCGGAATTCAGGAAGAGGGAATTTGGAAAAATGGAAAACGTGAAGGGAAAACGACCTGGTATTATGTAAATGGGAAAAAAGCCGTGGAATATCAATATCGGGATGGGGAGCTGGAAGGCCCTGCAATACTTTATAATGAACAAGAGGTGATTGTTCAAACCGGGCAATATGCCAGGGGGGTACAAACCGGTATCTGGAAAGAGTACAATGACAAGGGTATTTTACAGGCTGAAGGTGAATACGTTCAAGGTCAAAAATCCGGCAAGTGGAAAATTTTTGATGCCGAAGGGAAATTGCTCAAAAAGGTTCTTTACGAAGGGGGCGAACCTAAAGAATAAATGAAAGTTATGGATGCAACGCCTGTTTTAAGCCTGTTTAAGCAGGTCCGACATTTTATTTTTGATATTGATGGAGTGCTGACCAATGGGACTTTGTTGATTCATTCGGATGGAACTTTGCTGCGTACGATGAATATTCGGGACGGATATGCTTTACAGTGGGCAGTAAAAAAACAATATGGTATCAGCATTATTTCTGGCGCCAAAGGAGATCCCTTATTCTCCCGACTCAAGGCGTTGGGCATTCAGGATATCCATTTGGGGGTTGAAGATAAACTCAGTTGTCTGCAGGAACTCACTCAAACAAACAAGCTCGAATTAAAAGGGGCATTGTATATGGGCGATGATATGCCAGATTTAAAAGTGATGCAAGAAGTACTGATTCCTGCCTGTCCGGCGGATGCAATACCTGAAGTTGTTGCGGTTTCGAAGTATGTGTCACCTCATAAAGGCGGAGAAGGCTGTGTGAGAGATGTAATTGAAAAAGTCCTGAAGTTGAATGGGCATTGGTTGCCTGACTAGTCTCGATTATTGCTCTGCATGCGACTCATAAACAAGAATACATAATACAAAAGCATGGCTACGGAGCTGATTGCTGCGACAATATAAGTGCGTGCCGCCCAGTTCAGAGCATCTTCCGCTTTTTCTTGTTCGGAACCATTCGTCATTCCGGTATCTTTCATCCAGGCAAGGGCCCTGTTACTGGCATCAAATTCCACAGGCAGGGTCACAAGGGTAAAAATGGTCGTGATGGTGTAAGCAAGTATGCCCAATAAAAAAATGAATTGAGAGGCCAGTCCAAGACCCATGACACCAAGCCCGATCAAAATGAGCCATTGACCCAATGAGGTGCCGATTTTAACCGCGGGAACCATGCGGCTTCTCATCACCAGCATGGAATAATTGGTGGCATGTTGCACAGCATGCCCGCATTCATGGGCTGCAACGGCGGCTGCTGAAATACTTCTTCCGTTAAAAACATCCTGACTGAGATTCACCGTTTTATTTTCCGGATTGTAGTGGTCACTCAAAAATCCAGGGGTAGAAACGACTTGAACATCGTAAATGCCATGGTCTTTGAGCATTTTTTCGGCAATTTCCCGACCACTCAAGCCATTTCGCAAACCAATTTGGCTGTATTCGGTGAATTTGGATTTTAAACGATTGCTGACATACATTCCAATTAAAAACATCAGACCGCCAATGAGATAATATCATATCATGTTTGTTACTTTTTTAACATATGTAGCAAATATAGGCCCAATCGCTATTTCAAGAAATTTGCAGACAAAAGGGCGCATTATTTTTAAATAAATACGACAGGATGGCATATTTATAATAAATGCGAATGTGAAGGCTTCGTAATTTTTTTAAAGTTTAGGCTCCAAAATTTTTGAAATGAGTAGTGAAGGGTGTACTTTAGCAATGAATTTTATGGGTTAGTAAGAAAAGGGTCGATCAGAAATGGTTGACCCTTTCTTCATTTTATACCTGCTCTCATTCCAATTGTAATCGTGTTTTTTATTTTTTGAATCAGGTAATGAGATGATTTTCGCTTCTTTAAAACAACAATCAGATTATTCATTCAACCTAAATTTTGGAGAGGAGGATAGAACTACTTAGCTAGGTCAATTCGTTTTTTATGTAGTTGCGAAGTCAAGGAAATACTTTTGAAAAGAATCTGCATTTGATTCCTGATGCTTCAAAAGATGATTTCAACTTTGAATTTAGTTTCCTGAAAAACGATGTGAGATGGCGCCATATTGAAAGTGTACAAGAATTAAAATGGGGTATAACTTCAAGTGCAATAATTTGTTTGCTTCCTGATATCGAAATAGCTTTCCATCTTAATGATTAATTGTGGCCAAAAGTAAAAATGTATTTGCCTGTCAGCACTGCGGTTTTGAATCACCCAAATGGATGGGTAAATGTCCTTCTTGTCAAAGCTGGAATTCTTTTGTTGAAGAAATTCAACGCAAAGATGAAAAAAAAGCTGCCTGGCAGGATCCTTCTTTTGACAAAGTTGCCCATGCCTTAAAGTTGTCAGAAATTGGTATTCAAAATAATCGACGCATCGTAACTGCTGATGAAGAATTGAATCGGGTACTCGGAGGAGGAATCGTAGAAGGTTCGGTGGTATTGGTTTCCGGAGAGCCAGGCATTGGAAAAAGTACCTTGTTTTTACAGATTGCTTTGCAAATGCAGCAATTAAATACTTTATATATCAGTGGTGAAGAAAGTCTGCAACAAATAAAACTTCGTGCCGAAAGAATTGGCATTCAGAATGAAAATTTGAGATTGCTGACCAATAATGATACCTCCAAAATATTTTCTGAAATTAAAAAAATCCAACCCGAATTGGTGATCATTGATTCCATTCAAACCCTTGAATCGCCTAACATAGAAAGTGCGCCTGGTAGCGTAGGGCAGGTGAGAGAGTGTGCGGCTGAATGGGTGAGATATGCCAAGTCGAGCCATGTGCCTGTTTTTATTATTGGCCATGTCACCAAAGATGGATCTATTGCAGGGCCAAAAGTGTTGGAGCACATGGTAGACACAGTTTTGCAGTTTGAAGGAGATCGTCATTATACTTACCGTATTTTAAGAACCAGCAAAAACCGTTTTGGCAATGCCAACGAATTGGGCATTTATGAAATGCATGAAAATGGTTTAAGGCAAGTAAGTAATCCATCTGAAATTTTAATTACCCAGAAGGATGAAGCTTTGAGTGGGATAGCGATCGCTGCAACGATGGAAGGTGCCCGGCCTTTATTAATAGAAACGCAGGCATTGGTATCGCAGGCGGTATATGGAACGCCTCAACGAACAGTGAGTGGATTTGATCTTCGCCGTATGCAATTGCTCCTTGCCGTTTTGGAAAAGAGAGGAGGTTTTCAGTTTGGCATGAAGGATGTTTTTCTAAATATTGCCGGTGGATTGCGCATTGAAGATCCGGCCATCGACTTAGCCGTTTTAAGTGCCTTGCTCTCTTCGTATGAAGACAAACCTCTTTCTCCCCATTATTGTTTTGTAGGCGAGGTGGGTTTGAGCGGTGAGGTCAGAGCTGTTAGTCGAATAGACCAACGAATTGCTGAAGCGGAAAAATTAGGTTTTGAAAAAATCTTTTTATCGACCTACAACAGCAAAGGATTGGATTTAAAGAATCGTAAAATTGAGATTGTTTTGGTGAGTAAAGTCGAAGAGATTTACAGATTACTTTTCTAACATTATTCAAAGTTGTACATTTACGCCTGAACTAATGCTTATGAAAACATTTTTCAAGGGTGTACTACGCCCGTTATGGTCATTACTATATCCCAACCTTTGTGTTTCTTGTCAGATACAATTAACCTATTCTGAAAAGTTTTTATGTTTCGATTGTATGCACGAACTGCCCAGAACCTTGTTTCAATATCAGGCGGGTAATTTATTGGAACAGCGAATGAAGGGTCGATTACCACTCCGTTATGGAGCATCCATGTATTTTTTTCGGAAGGAAGGAAAAGTTCAGGATGTTTTACATGCGATCAAATATCAAAACAATCAGGATTTAGCATTCTTTATGGGAGAACAATTTGGTGAAGCCTTGCGCGTTTGCGGTTGGGTAGATACGATAGATGTATTGATTCCGGTACCACTTTCCGAAAACAAACAAAAACAACGGGGTTTTAATCAAAGTGAATGGATAGCCAAAGGATTAGGCAAAGCCATGGGAACGCCTGTAAACACCAAAGCGCTCATTCGCACCAGAGATACTTCCACCCAAACGCACAAGAATCGGGAGGAAAGATTTGAAAATGTCAAGGATGCTTTTGAAGTTATTGATTGGAGTGGATTAAAAGGCGCACATATTGCTTTGGTGGATGATGTATTTACAACGGGGTCAACGCTGGAATCCTGTGGGATTGCATTTTTGAAAAAACACAATATCGAAATCAGTATTCTTACCCTTGCCTTTGCAATAGAATAGCGTTTCTTTCGTTATTTTTGGCAGAATGCTGCAACATCTTAAATTTTTCCAAAAGGCACCCATCTGGATTGCTTTGATTATATGGGGGCTGTCATCCTTTTTATTTTCCTGTAGTAAACAAAAAATACTTTCAAATGGGGGCAACCTCGCGTTTTCAACGGATACACTAAAATTTGATACGGTATTCACAACCCTGGGCTCGGTAACGAGATCGTTTAAGGTTTATAATACCAATAATCAGGCTATCATTATCTCGGATATTCGTTTAGCTGGTGGTGCTGCTTCAGCTTTTAGGATGAATATTGATGGTGAACCGGTTAAACAAATTAGTGATATCAAATTGGCAGCCAACGACAGTATTTATGTATTTGTTGCACTAACCATTGATCCAACAAGCGGCACACTGCCATTCCTCGTTCAGGAAAAAGTGCAATTCACCCTGAACGGAAATATATCCGAAGTGCAATTGGAAGCCTATGGTCAGGATGCACATTATATCACAGATAGTGTGTTAAGTTCTCAAACATGGGTGAACGATAAACCTTATGTAATTATACATTCAGCTTTGGTAGATAGTGCAGAAACACTTACCATTCAAAAAGGTTGCAGGATTTACATGCATCAGGATTCGAAATTATATGTTGCAGGAACCTTACGAGTATTTGGCACAAAAACCGATAGCGTTATTTTTCAGGGCGACCGATTGGATAGAGATTATTTTGGCAATCGCGATTTTCCGGGTGAGTGGAGGGGGCTTCATTTTTTAAGCAGTTCCCAGGGGAGTACCCTGAATTATTGTATCATCAAAAATGGAGGGCTCACGGATGCCAGTATTTATGTACAACCTCCATGGTCTGCATTGGGTGGTCCAATGGTGGAATTAAACAAATGTGTGATTGCAAATTCTGCCGGTTATGGTATACTAGCCTTTAATTCCTGGGTACGAATGAATAATTGTTTGGTACATACTTGTGGACTTCAAAACATCGCCATCATTGAAGGAGGAAATTACGAATTCAATGCCAGTACGATTGCAACATTTGGTGGTTTAGGCATCAACCATGCACAACAGCCGGCAGTGGTGGTTCTAAACTATCGCGATACGAGTTTGACAGGGTTTACAGGTGCTCCTCTCAATGCCTCATTTACCAATTGTATCATTGATGGTTCATTGATGATGAAGCTGTTTTTGCCGGCAAAGGTGCCTGGGCATATAATGTCAGTATTAAAAATTGCGCAATCAAAAGGAATAGTGGGTTTGCCAATGGGATAGTCAATCCAGTGAATTCCTTGCTCAGTCCAACGAGTAGTTTTGTGAATTATAGCAAATGGGACTTTCATTTGCAATCTACTTCACCGTTAAAGGGGATGGGCATAAATATACCCACAGTGATTGATGATTTGGATCATGTTAGCCGTTTAAATCCGCCCACCATCGGTTGTTATGAACTTCTCTAAACCTTTCCAAAAAAGGATTCACTTTCCTCAATATCCATAAGATTCTGAATGGTTTATCTGTATAATAAATGGGGGAGTTCAACTTGGGTATTCCAAAAATTTAAGGATGAAATTTATGTCCTCCCATTAGGTTTCTGGAGTTCGGTACGTCTGGTTTTTTCGAAGGATTACCAATTTAAGAGAGGATTTTATTCTAAAATTGAGGGTTTGAGTTTGGAAGAGTTCTTGGCCCGTTTTCCTGATGCATATTCTTTATCATTGGCACGAGAAATTATTATAAAGCCAAGTTTTTGGGGCGTTACAAAAGTATTTATTCTCCTTCCTTCTGTAATGCTTGAAATGGTAGCGCCTAATGGAGCAAGTGATTTTGAGCAAGTTATTTTATTATCAAAGCACGCAGCACTATTAAGGATTGACCAATGAGTTATCTCTTTTTTCGGGATCATATTTTTTAAAATAACGACACAATGGCATTTTATTTTTCCCTAAGTGTCATTATGGCGTGCAAATTAAGTTGAAAGTGTCAATTTGTATTAAAAAAATGCACTGGTACAGGACTTGATAATATACCAGAAATTAAAAACAAAAAACTATGACACGCTTTAAAGTAAAAAACGACGCACTGGTTCCAGGATTTTTTAACATGATGGACCGATTTATGCATGATGATTTTAATTGGGCGCACAAAACCCAGCAACCCGCAGTCAATATCACGGAAATGGAAGATGCCTTCCACCTGGAGATGGTTGCTCCCGGTTTAAAAAAATCTGATTTCAAAATTGCCATGGACAAAAATCTGTTGACCGTGTCTTATGAAAAATCTTCAGAATCAGAAGAGCAAAAAGGGAAAAGTATTCGTAAAGAATTTCATTTCAACAGTTTTAGCCGAACTTTTACGCTGAGTGAGCAACTGAATAAAGAAGCAATCACAGCTAAGTATGAAGATGGAATTCTGACCATCCAAATTCCAAAAATGGAAGAGGCGAAAACCGAGGTTAAAACCGTTGAGATTCTCTAAATCAGTGATGGCCGCACGATGATTTCCGGCCAAACAATCAAAATGAAAGCTCCGAAAATTCCGGGGCTTTTTCTATGAGGTTATTTTTAACTTATAAAATAACAAATCAAAAAAAAGCGACCCCGAAAGGTCGCTTTTTGAATTCTGTAAAAAATTAAGCTTATTCAGCGGCTGGAGTTTCACCTTCAGCAGCAGGTGCTTCAGCAGATTCTGATACTTCAGGTGCTGCTTCTGCAACCGGTGTTTCTTCAACAGCAGGAGATTCTTCAATTGCAGCAGGAGCTTCTTCAGCAACTGCCACTGGTGCTTCTTCCACTTTTTTAATCACAGGCTGAATACGAGTTGCAGCTTTGTGTTTTTGTGGGCTTCTTCTCTTTTAACCACCAATTGTTCATGACTGGCATTCCATGCTTCAAATTTTTGCATGGCTGTTTCCTCATCAAACAAACCTAATTTTACGCCACGCATCAGGTGTTTCAAATATAGAACACCTTTGAATGATAAAATTCGGTTTACAGTGTGGGTAGCTTCAGCGCCTCGGTGTAACCAATGTAAAGCACGTTCGCGGTTTACCTGAATTGTAGCAGGTACCGTGAGCGGATTGTAGGTTCCCAGTTTTTCAATGAATTTCCCATCACGACGTGAGGTTGAATTTGCAACCACAATAAAGTAGAATGGGCGTTTTTTTGCTCCATGACGTTGGAGTCGGATTTTGACTGACATAAATAATAGAAATTATTTTAGTGATGAATAAATAAGTCGGCGAAGTTAAAGCGTAATTAGGTTTAAAATTAAAAAATGGCCGTTTTTTTTAAGGATTCAGGCCCTTTTTTTTCAAATTTATGACTGACATTGAAAATATAAGGTGAAAGTAGACCCTATTCCAGGTTCTGAACTGACTTCAACCTTTCCCCGATGCGCCTGAACAATGTTTTTAACATAGGTCAATCCTAGTCCGAATCCCTTCACATTATGGATATTCCGGTATGTGCACGGAAGAATTTTTCAAAGATATGTCCAACGGTTTCTTTGTCCATGCCGATTCCATTATCCGCCACTTTGATTTCTATTTGATTTCCAACGTTTTTAGTCGCAATCCGAATTCTTGGGTTTTCTTTGGAATATTTAATGGCATTGTCTACCAAATTGTACATGATATTGGTAAAATGAACTTCATCTGCCAGAATCGTGGTTGACTGAGCCTGCAACCGAGTTTCAAAGGCAGCCCCAATTTCTTCCATCTGTAATTTGGTGTGCTCCGCAACTTTAGCAATGATTTGATGAACATCAATTTTTTTCAATTGTAATTTGATTTCATCTCTCTCCAATTGAGCGGCTTGAAGAATTTTTTCCACCTGTTTGTTCATTCTTCGATTCTCTTCTTTAATAATGCCACTATAATATCGGATTTGTTCTTCATTGGAAATAACTTTCTCATTATTTAAAGCATCTGAAGCCAGTTGAATCGTTGCAATCGGGGTTTTGAATTCATGGGTCATATTATTGATGAAATCAGATTTGATTTCTGACAATTTTTTCTGACTCAACATGGTGCGGATAGTCAATACAAAAGCAGCAATGATAATAGAAGTAAACAGTGCGGCAAAAATCAATAAAGTAGCCAGGTGATTTTTAAAATAATTTTCCGGCTCTACGATATACACGTTTAATGTTTCGTTGTTAATGATATTTTCACCCGACAAAATGGTTTTATGATTATTACTTGTTTTAGTCGGATCAAGGTATTCCATTTTATACCCGCTACTATACAAAATGGGTAATTGAACCTCATTGGTAATACAATACTCGAAGGGTTGTTTAATGTTCTTTTTCCTAAGCTCTGAACGGATAATGTCCTTTACCTGATAATTACTCAATACACTTGAAGTGGGCACATAATTGCTAAACGACAAAGGTTGAAACTGAAAACTAAATCCAATAGTCGCCTTGTCTTTACGCCGATTGATGCTATCCTTGATGTTTTGCAAACAAAAATAGATATCACTATCATATTGCTCTCGCTTCAGTTTCATAGCGCCACTGATCCATTCTACCTGCAGGTAAATGAGACCGAACAACGATAAAATAATCAGGGTAATGATTAGTAGGAAAACTCTTTTCACGCGTCAAATTTAAGCCTTGTAAACAGGGTTGTTTGCAGACTTAGTTATTTTTAACAAGGAAAAGATTTATTGAGAAGCGGCTTGACGGCAATCTTCCAATATTTTATCAACCTTTTCGGGTGTCAGGAACTCCTGATAATGTTTGCCCAATTGCATCATAGGTGCATAACCGCATGCGCCCAGACATTCAGCAGTTTTTAAAGTAAACAATCCGTCAGGGGTAGTTTCGCCGTTCTGTATCCCTAACTTATTTTTGATGTATTCAATGATTTGATCGCTACCACGCAGCATACAAGGGCCTGTTGGGCAGACCTCCAGAATAGATTTTCGGACAGGTTTGAGGTTAAACATGGTGTAAAATGTAGCCACTTCATACACTTCAATTGGTAGTATTTCCAATATCCGGGCCACTTCATCCATCTGTTCAACAGTCAACGACATATTCCCATTTTCCTGAATAAGGTGCAGAACAGGAATTAAAGCACTCTTTTGTCGGCCCTCAGGATATCGCGCTGCGAGGGCATGTATTTTATTGATAATTTCTTGAGAAAACATCATTCGGGGTTTAAATTTTACAATTAGGCATCTAATTCACCGGCTATCAAATTCATACTACTCATGGTTACGACCGCATCACTGAGCATGCTGCCCTGAATCATTTCAGGATATGCCTGGTAATAAATAAAGCATGGTCTGCGGAAATGTAAACGATATGGAGAACGTCCACCATCGCTAATCAGGTAAAACCCTAATTCGCCATTTCCACCTTCCACGGAATGATACACTTCACCAACCGGTAACTCCGTTTCACCCATTACAATTTTAAAATGGTAAATAAGGGCTTCCATTTTGGTGTAAACATCTTCTTTCAGTGGTAGATAGAAATCGGGAAGATCTGCGTGGTAAACACTTGGGTCGTGGTCTTTCAATTTATCCAGCGCTTGTTGCAATATGCTCAGACTTTGCCAGATTTCTCCATTACGCACCAGAAAACGATCGTAAGTATCGCCATGATGCCCGACCGGGATATCAAATTTAAAATCCTGATAACTACTATAAGGATGAGAAACACGAATATCATAATCGATGCCGGCAGCTCTTAAATTCGGGCCGGTAAATCCATAATTCAAAGCACGTTCGGCACTGATGGGTCCAGCCCCAACGGTGCGGTCAACAAATATGCGGTTACGGGTTAAAAGATTTTCAAATTCTTCCATGGCCTTTGGAAAGGTTTTCATGAAATGATTGATTTTCTGGAAAGCCAATTCGGAAAAATTTCGCTCCAAACCGCCTATACGCCCAATATTGGTGGTAAGTCGGGATCCGCATATTTCTTCGAATATTTCGTAAATCAATTCACGGAATTCAAAAACATAAAAGAAACCTGTAGCAGCACCTGTATCCACACCAATCACCGAATTACAAACCAAATGATCTGCAATACGCGAAAGTTCCATGATGATTACCCGAAGGTATTCAACCCTTTTGGGCAGTTCAGCTTGTATGAGTTTTTCAACGGTCATATGCCAGCCCATGTTATTGATGGGGGAGGAACAATAGTTTAAGCGATCGGTCAGGGTGGTAATCTGATAATAAGGTTTTCGTTCAGCCAATTTTTCGAAGGCACGATGGATATAACCGACAGTCGGCACTGCAGAAACAATCCGCTCGCCATCCATTTCAAGAATATTTTGAAAAACGCCATGGGTAGCCGGGTGGGTAGGACCCAGATTCATGGTTGTGGTTTGTTTACCCAGCGAACCTTCCGGTAATTGAATATTTTGTTTTTGATTCATTGTTAGCTTGTTTATTCACTGGAACTATCTGCCAAACATATCGTCATCTTTGTCGATGCGGGTTTGATCTTCAACCGGATACTCTTTGCGGAGTGGAAAATAGTCCATTTCATCTACGTTCATGATGCGAATGAGGTTAGGATGCCCGACAAAATTCACCCCAAAAAAATCATAAGCCTCTCTCTCCAGCCAATTCGCTGTTGAGAATAAATTGACAGCCGTAAAAACATCAGGTTTCTGAATATCAGTAAATACTTTTAATCGGATACGCTGTCCGTTTCGAATATTTTGCAGCATATAAACTACCGCCAATTCCCGACCAGCTTCATTTGGATAATGAACAGCAGTCAAATCATTTAAAAAATCAAATTGTAATTCCGCATCCTCTTTCAGAAAAGTCAACACCTTTAAATTATTTTCCTTGGGTGTTTCGAAAGTAAGAATATCATAGTGCATGATAAAATCGCTTACCAATTCTCCAAATTTGTCTTTCAGTTTTTGCTGAACCAAATCGTTTAAGTCCATGTCTTGTATCAAAAAATTAATTTACTGGATGCCATATCCTTCTAATAAATGTTTGTATTCATCGCTGTACCGGCGTCTTAAACTTTCCGTTTTCACCAAATCCTGAATTCGCATAAATCCATCCAAAATGGCTTCCGGACGGGGAGGACAACCAGGTACATAAACATCAACCGGTACAACCTGATCAATTCCCTGTAAAACGGAAAAAGAATCGAAAATACCGCCACTGCAAGCACATGCACCCACAGCCATCACCCAACGTGGTTCGGCCATTTGCAGATAAACCTGACGGACTACCGGGGCCATTTTTTTAGAAATGGTTCCCATCACCATCATGACATCACATTGACGGGGGGTGAATGCCATACGCTCAGAACCAAATCGGGCCAAATCATAGTGGGCGGCTGCTGTAGCCATGAACTCAATACCACAGCAAGAAGTGGCAAAAGGTAAAGGCCAAATTGAATTGCTACGGGCCAATCCAACCGCTTCGGCTAATTTGGTCGCAAAAAAACCTTCTCCGCTAAAACCGGCCGGAGCTTCTACCTGTTTAATTTTTATATTGTGTGTTACGGGTCGCATGAATGAATTAGATTTTAGTGGAAAAGATTATTCTTCCCAATTCAAAGCACCTTTTTTAAATATGTAAGTAAAACCAATCACGAAAAAAGCAACGAACATCGCTACTGCAACAAATCCATTCCAACCCAAATCCCGAAAATTCACGGCATAAGGATAGAAGAATATCACCTCCACATCAAATAAAACAAAAAGGATGGCGACCAAAAAGTACTTTACAGCAAGTGGCTGACGGGCGTTTCCTTCTTGTTCGATACCACACTCGAAATTTTCTAATTTATCGGATGTTTTACGGCTGGGGCCCAACAAATGGGTAGCACCCATCATAACGGCTACAAAACCAATGGCCACAATCACTTGCACCAGAATTGGGAAATAATTGATGGGAGAGTTGACGATGTCTAATAAAATCATATCGTTTCAGCTAAATTCCGACAAATTTACTTAAGAATTGCCCAAACTTCCAATAAATAAACAGGCAGTTTTGCGGATTAGCCAAGAATGGTTCATCATAACTTTCAATAGGGCATTTGGAGTCCTTGAATCCTGCCTTTTTCAACAACCTATAGCCTTAAATTCATGCGATATTTTGGATATTGTAGAAAAGTCAGTTTTTGCCCCTTAATCACTAGAAATGCGATGAATTTAGCTAGAAGCTGTATTTTTTAATAACTCCCAGGCAGCACAATGGGAAAAATGAGGTTTTAAAGTAGTTGATAACCACTTTGAATCTTTATTACCTTTTCAATGGATAGGAAGAAAAAATTATACAGAGGAAAGCACTCATTGTATCATTTTTTAGGCTAAAACGTTTGCTCGGTTTCAAATTTTACAACGGTATTCCGTTTCCTAAAACCAACGAATGACAAAATGCAAAAAAAACAGGATGTGAAGTGCATCCTGTTCTTTTCATAAACTTGGAATACTATTGTTTGATGACTTTTTCGATATGGAGTAATTCTTGTTTTTCATTAAACAATATCACATAAAATAACCCATTTGGGAGATTTTTTACCGGGAAACGGTATTGCTGATTTCCTCCTTTGTGCTGAATGGTTTCACTGAACAATAATTTACCATTGATAGAGGTGGCCGCTAAACGGAAATGTTGGAATTCATCCAAATTGATTTGAACAAATAATTCATCCTGAACCGGATTTGGGGCAATTCGGATATAGTCTACTTGATGGTCAAGATCATTTATTCCCAAAGGGGCGCCTGTGACAAACAAGGTATCGTCATTATTCCCATTATTGCCGTTGTCAACAATTACAACTGTTTGAGGTCCCTGACTTCCGACAAAATATGGGTCAATCGTATGTGAACCTTGTCCATTGACTGTGATATTATTGGCCGAGAATTTTTTAACCGTATCATTATAAATGGCAACCACATTGAGGTTATACGTTAATGTGGAATTGCCGGGGTGAATGATTTGGTATTGATAATGATTCGGGTTGAGGGTGATAATGGAATCATTGGCGGGATCCCCAAACCACTGATATTAATAGCACATCCTGTTGGTGATCCGGGATCCAATTGATCAAAATGGGCTGTAATATATTTGGTGGTATTGTCCGGGTTTCCATAGGCAATATACTTATTTTGAATAGTAGCATTGTCTTTTTCACCGGCTAAGGTTTTTCGGCTTAAACCCATTTCAATTTGGTTATTTCCAAAATGAAAATACATCGTACTGTCTAAATAGGTGTTGGTTTGAATTTCCAGATGAGCACTGGTATCCATTACAAACTGACTGATGTGTACTTCGGCATTATTTTTAGTTCAATCGGAACAATTTTAGTGATGTTAGAATTATAACCTGCATTGTCGAAAGTAGCGATATTACCAGTGCCGGATTCTTGAATGGTAAAAGTACTTCTTGGTCCTAAATTAAATTTTGCGATGGAGTCCAGACTACGTTTTTTACCTTTTAAATGCGTATTCAGGATGGTTTCCATTTCTCCAACAGAGACTTCATTAAACGCCGTAAAGAATCCGTTAAATGGATAATTATACGAATAGCTGGCTTCAACGGAATTATTAAAAAAATTTGAATTGACCAGGAGATAGCTATTCTGATTCAGCGGATCATTTGAGTCATAAACATATACCGTATCAGTATGAAAAACGCCGTTGTAATTAAATGGAAGTTTTTCAGGTGTTTTAATCTTGTAAGGTAAAATGGAGTGATAGCCGTATCGAACCGGAGCACCGGAAGGACTGGTAATCCAACCAATATAAATCTGACGATAATGATTGGTGTCATTGCGCATAAAAGTTTGCTTCATGCGATAAAGACCAGACCATGGTTTCACATCATTACGGGTATTGGGTAAATATTCAAACAATTCAAAATCGTTTTGCTTCAGATAGCTCTTGGCCAATCGTCAGCACGGCATTAAAACTGGTATTGTCATAACTGTTCAATTGCGTATTGGTTCCGATATTGTATGTGTTGTTTAGATACTGATCATCTTTAAAATGTAATAATGAAGTGGCCGCAAATCCATAGCAATAACCATTAAAAGAGCCGGCATAATTGTGAATATAATGTCGGAATTTGGCAGGTTTATACAAATAACGATAGGTATTACTTAATAATGGATTGCTGCTTTGCGCATAACTGAGGTATGTATCGGAATTGACAATTTCAGTCATAAATTCTTTCCACGAAACGGAGTTCGTATCGCCAAAAGTGCTGTTGGGATAATAGTTGGTAATACTGGTATCATTGGTGATAAATGATTCTAAAAGGGGAAGGCCATTATTGGCAAATGGGTCTGTTGTGGTATAATCGAAACTCCCATAAAAATTTTCAGACCAGATTGAATCCGTTGAATTGGGTGAGCCTGCATCTGAACTATTATTCATTTTCCAAACATGTTTTGCGAAATCATATCCATTGATTTTATAAGTCGGACGGTTCGGATGATAGATAAAGCCTTTGTATTTACTATCCACTGGATCTAAAAAGTATCCAACTATTTCGTTGCTATCATTGATTGCTCGGGCAATGGAATAAATGGAATCGGTGTGGAAAATAAATGCCAATGAAGTTAAATTGAGTTGCCCGCTATTATAGTTCCCTTGGGTATAGGTAGGATCGGCCACAAATGCATTGGTTATATTGATGGAATTCTTGTAGTGGCCAACAATTTTACCATTGTTGTTTTTTCCATAAGGTTGACACCAGTTACTTCCGGCAAGTGGGTAAAAAGCAGCATACGTTTCATCGTAAAGAAATGGTTTATTCAAAGAACCATCAATATAGAAACCACAGGCTATGCGGTTCGTATCCATCGCACCACCCATGGTATTAAAATAATTATAGGTACTGGGAGGGGTAAATACACTATATCTCCATGCTTGCCATGCATTGAACCCGGCAGGAGGAGTGCCATCATGTAAAACAAACAACCAACGGTTGAGTGAAGACTGATACCAACCTGTTATATCTCCTTTATTATTCATGTGAAAGGCTTTCACATAATTTTGTTGTAACCCCGGAATATTCGAATGCGAAACCACGGCATCATTATTCACCAAACATTTGTGCAATTTTGAAAATCCGGATGCATCCTGGTAATTGACTAAAACCATGTTGTCATCATTGATACTCACTGCCTTAATACCAAGGGTACCCGCTCCGGTAATATTATCATTTATTTCAATGATCTTGCCCTCAGGAGTAATCACAAATCCTATTGTATCGGAGGTGCCAACTGGAACACCAAATCCACAAACGAATCCATTGTTGTTGATCCCCATTAAATAGGTATTCATGTTTGAACCGCTTGTTGATAAATCCAGTTGTTCGAGGCTGTAATTGGCTTGGGCCGATAAATGCAAAATGCCGAAGAGGCACAAGATGCCCGAAAGAAAAAGTTTTTTCATGTTGAATTGGTTTGGCTCAAAATTATTTCTCTGAATCGTAATTCCCATCATCTTTAACATATGAAGAAAATTAACAATTGAAAATCGATGAAATTGAATGCCTTGTAGCCAAAAATACACCTTGGAATTCAAGAAATTTCTAAGGTTTGTTTTGGGGTGTTTTTGTATTTAGGTTTTTATCATCCTGCCCTGCGTTAAACATGCCATATGCCATAATTCGAATGGCTTCATGGGCATTTTGATAGGAAAATTCAAAAGGAGAAACCAACACCTGAGCGCCTATTGAAGTGGATAAGGTAATAGTAGGGATTTTTTCTTTTTTGCCAAAAACAATATTGACTTTTAAAACGGGGCCACTACCAGA
Organism: Bacteroidota bacterium; assembly: GCA_016715505.1. GTDB lineage: Bacteria > Bacteroidota > Bacteroidia > Chitinophagales > Chitinophagaceae > OLB11. The sequence goes on along the minus strand of JADJZY010000038.1, from coordinate 14,685 downwards.
ATTTTTGAAAGAAAGTTGATAGGATTTTAGTTTTTCGATCAATTCTTTTTCTTCTTTTGAACGGGCATTCGTTTGTAAATAAACCGGCATACTTAAACCTGAATGCGGAATAAGTTGAGGATATAACAAATACAATTCTATCATTTCCTGATCAGAATTGTATTCATCATTCATCGCAAGCTCACATTGAATCAGTGATTCTTTAGTTCGCGCCAAAAGAAGTTTTTCGTATTCGGCATCAATGAGCATTTCCTGTTGAATAGATTGAAGTTGTGATTTTGCTGCCTCATATTCGCCTTTTTTCATATAAAGTCGGGCCACATAATAGCGAAAGTATCTTCGAACATTAAACCTTTTTTCGGCACTGATTTCTTTTTCAAATTTTTCCAGAAAAAGTTGACACTAAAACCATCAATCAAGTGCCATACTTCATCAAATGAAACGGTACTCTCGGTTGAGAATACTTTATAAATGACCCGATCGCGTTCCGGATTAGCCGCAAATTGATTGATGATCAAAAATTGCATACCGTATTTTTCCAAGGTCAATTGTGCAATCCTCCCCAAAGCACTGGGAGAATACCACCAATTTTTATTTTCAAATTTCAAAGCATCAATTTCTTTCATTTTAATCATCAACTGAATAAGTGAGATGGTGAAATCGTAATGACTTTGTCCGAGTGTTGTGCCGATATGGATTTCTTTAAAATCTTCTGCGCGCTGAGCATATCGTTTCGCAATGTTTAACTGGGCATCATAAATAAAATCGCGGGCAAGAGCAGCATTATACCATCCATAACCCGGCGTGGACCCATTGGCTTTGATGAGGGCTTTTAACTCCTGAATGCCTTTTTTGGGATCGCCTTTGTATTTGTTGATGATAGAAAGATAATAGTAAGATTCTTTCATCCGTTTATCGCCCGGGTCGTCTTCTTTGGCGATATCATAATACTGTTCAGCCTCACGGAATTTCCCTTGTATAGCGCAAAAGGTGGCGTAATTGTTTGCCGGAAAGTATCGGGTGTTTTTTAGTTTTTCATAATAATAAGCCCCCGATTCCATATTCAGCTGATAGCTATATAAGATGGATTTATAATGCCATACCGCTGGCATCTTCTCTGCCTCGTAGTCAGCAGTAAAAATGGTGCTATTGAGTTTCGCATCCCGTTTAATTTTTAAACTCATGCTGTCAAGCAATTTATTAGCATATTTCTCATTTTCAATGATATTGTCTTTGAGAAAATAATATTTTTTACTGGTGTAAAATCTGTTTCGATGTACGGTCCAGGCCAAATAACAATAGGTATCTAAATAGAGTTCGTCTTGTAAATCGGCTTTTTTGCAACGTTGTAAATGACTCCATACTTTATCCGGCTCTTCCATATTGCTATAACATTGCATCAAGGCATAAGCGGTATAATCCCAATCGCGGTGATATTTCATTTGTTGAATGAAGGTGAGTACATCACTGGTACGCGAACGAATTTGTTGCTGAAAATCCTTGTCCATCAATTGGATGGCTTTTTCTAATTGCTCTGCGGCGTATTTATATCCCAAATAATCGGCAGCATGTTCGAATTTGTAACAGCCTTCAAACATCCAGCCAACATAATAGCTGGGGTCAATCCGTTTAAATTCTCTACCACTCGTGAGTGCTTCACGGGCTGTATAGGCCAGATTTCCTCTCTTTGCGTCTATCTCATAGCGCAGGCTTTGTTTACTTTGTGCAAACGAATGCTGTTGGCAAAAACAAAGTATGAATCCTAAACAAAGGATTTGATAAATACGGTATGGTTGAGAATGAATCAAAAAAGAATTTTTAATACAATTTGATTTTCGACAAACGATCTAATTCACGCAATACAATTTGGTTTAAAGCTTGCGTTTTTCCCTCTTTATTTTTAAAGATTAAACGATGTTCGATAACTGCGTTGGCAATGTCTTTTACATCATCTTCCAAAACGAATCTTCTGCCATTTACGAAGGCGTATGCTTTCAGGCATTTCAAAAAGGTGATGCCACTTCTGGTGGAGGCGCCTAAACTGATGTTTTCATGAGCACGGGTTCCTCGTATGATATTCGAAACGGCCTGGACAATTTCTTCATGCACATGCACTTTTCCTGCTTCTTCCTGAAGACTCATCACCTCCTGCAAGCTAAGTACCTGTTGAATCTCATCAAGGTTTTGACTGATATGCAGATAGTTTTTATAAATATCTAATTCCGTTTGTTCATCCACATATCCAAAATAGATTTTCATGAAAAAACGATCTAATTGCGCCGCAGGAAGGGGATAGGTTCCTTCCATTTCAATAGGATTTTGTGTTGCGATGGTAAAAAATAACTTCTCCAATTTGTAGGTTGTTTCACCCATGGTGATTTGGTTTTCAGCCATACATTCCAGCAAGGCACTTTGCACTTTGGGAGAAGCACGGTTTATTTCATCAGCCAGCAATACATTGCAAAACAATGGTCCTTTCCGGAAAATAAAATCTTTTCGTACATCATCAAAAACGTGCGAACCTAATAAATCCATCGGGAGTAAATCGGGGGTAAACTGCACCCTTTTAAAGCTGGCATTGTTTGCGCCATCTCCGGCAATGGAACCCGCGAGTGTTCTGGCCAATACCGTCTTTCCCGTTCCCGGATTATCCTCCATTAAGATATGACCTTTGGCTAACAAACAGGTTACGACTAAACGTATTTGTTCCGTTTTGCCTCGTATCACGGTTTCCATATTTCGGATGAGTGCATTTATTTTCTCTTCCGGACCTTGTCCGTTTGTAATTTCATGATTTATTGCATCCATAATTTATTGTTCGTTTTTTTCTTCAGGGTCTTGATATTGATAAAAGCGTATAAAGTTGTTTAGGTTGAGCCAATTTTTTACCCGCTGCCCAAAAGGAATACTCGTTTGTATCTTTTTTTCAAATGGCATAAGAAATGCTTCAAGCCTTGTTTGTTCTTGTTCATTCAAAGGCTCATTGGCATATTTTAAATGCAGATAAATTTTCATGAATTGCGTAAAGTGTGTTCCAAATTTACTGTCTGTTCTTTGCGCATATTGCCAGTAAGTATGTTTACCTTTCTCTAATCCCATTTGATTAAGAAGAAAGCCGGCTGCCCGATAGGTATAATAAGCTTTTCGTCGTGAACTTTTCATGGATTTACTGCGCCATTTATACCAATGATAGATAATCAATGGAAGAAGGCCAATGAGCACAATAAGTATTCCAAGTCCGATCAAAAGTCCGAAAATCAATTTTTTGACTTTTCGTTCCAATGTTTGCTCTTCTTTTGGAGGCTTCTTTTCCTGAGGCTTAAAGGTTTTAATATAAATTTCGTCCATCGGAATTTGTTCAGGCATCTTTTTAATAAGATCACTAAATCGATTCTCCGGATTGTAATTTTTGAGTTTCTGCGCATAAGATACACACATCACATCATCGCCCTTTTTGATCATATCCAGGGTAGCAATGATGCTATCTTTCCAGATACGGGCAATTTTTAAATCCATCTCTAGTTCGTCACTCAATCCACTGTATTCTTTATCTTTAAACAAAGCATCAGAAGCGCGTATACGAGCAAGTCTTTTCAGCGTATCAACACGCAGAATTTTTCCTGCGACAGCCAATACCGGGTTAGGAGGCTGCATAGGTGGGGTGCCATCCGGAGTTGGTGACTGCTCCGCATCTTCATTGCCTACCGTAGTATCAAAATCAATCCATCCATATTCCGGGAAATAGACCTGCACCCATCCATGCGACTGATCTTCGTAAAACCAATACCAACCCGTGTTTTTATCACTTCGGTCAACAGTCAAAAATCCGGTAACGACCCGCGATGGTATCCCCATTGAACGAAGCAGAAAAACTGTAGCACCGGCGTAGTAGGCACAGTATCCTTTTTTACTTTCGAATAAAAAATAATTGAGTTTGGATGCAGAGGTAGTCCTGGAATACCCGGATTGTCAGAGTATGCATAGACCTGTTCACCAAGGGCATTTTTTTGCAGAAAATAATCTCGTACGGCTAGTATTTTATCAATGGTTGTTTTTTTACCCCGTGCTAAACTATCCGCTAAATCTTTAATGGGTCGATACACACCATTTGCCGGGAAATAGGTATAATATTTTAAAAATGAGGGTTCAACATCTTCATAATTACGTGCTTTTCTTAATTCGCTAAAACGTTGTTCCTGAAACTGACGAATTGATGGGTCATCGCTGTTGTAAATAAAGTATGCGCTGTTTAAATCTGAAACATAACTTTTGGCTCGATAAGCAGATTTAAATTCTTTCTGGAAATCTTTCTCTACCGTAATAGGTTGCACAAAATAGGCGGTACTTGGAGCAACAAAGGCCGATGGTGACAGCCGTTTTTTATAAATCTCCAATTCCACAACATGACGCCGCTTTGTGCCCATGGCTTTTTTTATCCGGCTTGAATCGCGATAGGTAAAAAAGAGTGGGATCCGTGAAGGGTCAGGAAGAAATTCATCATTGTCCTGAAACAAAGTATCGCGTTCAAATGTCTCCGTTAAGGAATCGTATTTGGTAAAATGAAATGCTGTTAAATAAAGCGGATTGGGAATATCTGTACCCGTTAAGTAACTATCAATGTGCGCGCAAAACAAGGGTTCCGGGTTTTGATTTTTTTTATTGTTCGAACCCATACCCATCGATTCTTTATTTTCGACGCTGCCATCTTTATTTTTTTGCAGCATTTCCTGTTCACCTTCTTTCGCGCCACCACCATATTCTTCAATTCGCATGGTAATTTGCGGCAGCATAAGATAAATGATCAACAAAAAACAACTGATGAGTAGTCCCAGAAAAAGTAAAAATCTTTTACTAAACCTCCACCAAAATCGGGCATTGCTTTCTTCTTGGTTCCTTAAATTTTCGTTGGTAAAAATGAGATAAACCGCATAAATGGCAATCGGAGATAAACTACTGAGTAGTTTTTGTACAGTCATCTCCCCGGTTTTGGAAATCAGGATAACGCTGACTGTAAGCAGAATACCTGAAATGATAAACGCTCCATACCGTAATCGCTGGAGAGCCCACCCGAATAAATAACCGGTGCTGAATAAGTAGGAAAATACAAGAAAACTAACGCTGATAAAGAGTCCATCAAATTCGCCGCTGGCATAATTGCTGATTCCCGTATAAATCGAGTAAAAAAAGAAAATCAGGATCAAAAATAGCGGCAAAAATCGAAATCGAAATTGATGAATCACGAAACCACTGAGGAGTCCCAGACTTGCATAAACCCCTTGTTGAAACCATTGTTCTTTTAATACCGAAAAATAATGATTGGCATTCCATAGGATAAAGAAAAATACCAAAGCGGTTGGAAGAATCACAAAAATGAGTCTTGCCAGGAATTGCGTCAGCGATATGTTTTTAAACAATTGCATTTAGATGATTTCAAGATTGACTGCGCTTTGTTGGATAATGGAAAGCAGGTGTTTTTCGTTTTTTTCTAATTTATACTTCATAGGCTGAAAAACCCATTTTGATTTTAATCGGGCCAATCCATCGGCAGGTGCTTGTATAAATATACGACTGATCCAATGGAGTATATAGGCCGATTTGAAAGTGCGCCCCAACCGAACAAAGAAAAGGGTGGTTTGTGCATCACACTGCGATAAAATTTTTTCCAAATCAGAAACGGAGCTCATGGAATGCACACATAATACAGTTCCTCGCTGGGGTTTAAAGAAATTGCTAACCGCCTGATCCTGATGCCATTGTTGCAGTGTGATGCTGCGTTGTACGGGATCTATTTCATTTTGCTCTTTATAGTGAACGGACTGATCAGGAATGTATCTGACTTCAAAGGATGATTTGCGTAAAGCATCGAACAAGGTCCATACCACCTTTTTATAATGATTCAACATGGCTCTTCCATGGGGGTTAAACGCATCAAACGATGAATCATTGTAAAAGCTGGCGTAAAAATAAACATGAGAGGCAAAAGGATCCATGATTTCCGGAATACGAACCATCAGCTCACGGTTTTTGGCAAATATTTTCCATACAATTCGACGAACATCATCCGAATCTTCAAACTTTTTATAGTTCAGATGTTCTCCTTCCACTTTACGCAATTGTTCGATCCGAACCAATTCTTCTTCTGTTTTTTTAGGGGGTAATTCCTGTTGTTGACGGAGCAAATTTTCCGGGGCATTCATGAATTGTTGATTCACTTTACAATGCACCGGAATTGAAAATAATTGCAGGAAATCTTCAAAAAATAAAAATGCTGATTGGATCTGATATTCTTTGATATCTGGCAGTATGATCCGGTTGATGCCCATGATTCCTCTTCGGAATGGTAAAAATGAGTTATTGAGATGTTCTGATATAGGTAAAGCTTCTGTGTAGCGGTTCTTGTCGTAGATCAAACGAACTTTTAACCATCCGAGCAAAGGTTTTAAGCCATAAGGGATAACGATTTTTAAATAAACATGATCCTGTTCTTTGTTGTTCTTTTCTATACTCAGTATTAAATCCGATTCACCCGGCCGGTCTTTATGAGTGAGGAAATACATCCAGGTTATCAAAACGGTCATTAAAGCGATAAAAACCAATACAATAATCAAGACCAGCACGATCGAAGACATGATTTTAATCAAACCAAAATAGGAACTGTTTTCATGATTCGATTTTGACAGAAACCAATAAATCAGCGGAATAGACGACATCAACAGGATAAAATTGAGTTTTACCGGGATATATTGCGCTAAAAATTTGAATTGGTCGGATAATTTGGAAATCTTCATTCCGTTCGCTCGTAAATAATGTTCGAATATACTTGAAGTTCAGTTTCATAACTTCTTTTAGAAAATTTTTAAGTAAACGGGTTATCAACAAAGTCGATAAACAAAACAAGCTTATTTTTGAAATTCGATCCTGAAATATGCATACCTCAGTTACCTGCCCCGCCTGTAAAAATGTTTTTAATCTGGAAGATGTCCTTACCGAGGACATCGAAAAGGAAATTCGGGAAAAATATGAACTGGAGCATCGTCGCATGCTGGAACACCTGAATCAAAAAAGTGCTGATTTACAGCAGCAGCAAGCCCGATTTGAAGAAACCAAAAAACGTGAAAATGAGCTTTTTCAAGAGAAATTAAAGGAGAAGCTGACTGAACAAAGTAAATTACAGGAACAAGATATCCGGAAAAAACTGGAGGAAGAACAACAAAGTAAAATCAAGTTTCTGGAGGAACAGCAGTTATTACAGCAACAAAAACTTAAAATGTTGCAAGACAAAGAACTGGAAGTGCTGCAATTGAATAAATTGTTACAGGAACAAAAAGAGGCCGAAGAACATAATCTACGGAAATTACGGATTGAAGTGGAGCAAGAACTCAAGGATAAGGTGGTGAGTGAAATTCTGCAAAAAGAACGTGAACATTTTGAGTTGGAACGTCGGGAGAATGAGAAGAAGTTGGCCGATCAAAATCGCCTCATCGAAGAAATGCAAAGGAAAATGAATCAAGGTTCTATGCAAACACAAGGAGAGGTGTTGGAATTGGCGCTGGAGGAATTGTTGAATCAGGCATTTCCGTTTGATGTGGTACAGGAAGTGGGAAAAGGGAAAAGAGGTGCCGATTGTGTTTTGCTCATTCGAAACGAAAGTGGTCAGGATTGTGGCAGAATTATTTTTGAGAGTAAACGCACCAAGGAATTTGACAAAAAATGGTTGCCTAAACTCAAGGAGGACATGCTGGAAGCTTCTTGTGATGTGAGTGTATTGGTTTCGCAAGTACTGCCTGATGATTGGCGCATGTTTGACCAAAAAGAAGGGGTTTGGGTTTGTCGCTTTGCAGAAGTCATTCCGGTGGTAAAATTGATTCGGGAAGGATTGGTGAATGTGGCAAGGGCCCAAAAGTCGCAGGAAAATAAAGGAGAAAAGAAGGAAATGCTCTACAACTATTTTACGAGCAATGAATTTTTACAACAGATGCGGGCCATCAATGAAGCTTATTTATTTTTAAAATCATCCCTTGATCGGGAAAAGCTTCAAATGGAAAAAATCTGGAAGGAGCGTGAAAAACAAATCGATAAGGTCCTGCTCAATAATCAACACTTGTTAGGCACGATCAGTGGAATTGCAGGAGATGATGTGGAAGATTTAGATTTACTCCAAGGTTAAGCGCTTACACTATTTAAGGAATCTTCATCAACCTAATAGTATTCTCACTTTCAAAAAATCAGAAGAATCTTTTATTTTTCTGCTCTTTGCCCATGAGTCCTTTAAACCAACGGTGCGGTTAAATACGAGATGATTGGCGTTAGAATCTTTATCCAAGCAGAAGTAGCCCAGGCGTAAAAATTGAAATCGTTCCTCCGGTTTGGCATCCAGCAATGCTCTTTCTATATAAGCCTTTGAAACAATTTTTAAATTATCAGGATTGATATAATCTTTAATCTCTCCTTCTTCTGAAGCAGGATCTTCAACCTTAAACAAACGATCATATAATCTGACTTCAGCAGTGGCAGCATCAGCAGCATTTACCCAATGCATGGTTCCTTTCACTTTGATGCCGCTTTGGTCATTCCCACTTTTACTTTCCGGAAAATAGTTTGCATAAATACAACTGACTTCGCCACTTTCATCTTTTTCAAAGCCGGTACATTCAATAATAAAGGCATGTTTTAATCGAACTTTTAAGCCGGAGCCTAATCTGAAAAACTTAGCGGGAGGTTCTTCCATAAAATCTTCTCTTTCAATCCATAATTCACGGCTGAAGGTAAGGGGGCGACTTCCTGCTTCAAGATCTTCCGGGTTATTTTCTGCCTCGAGGTGTTCTGTATGTCCTTCCGGCATGTTGTTAATGATTAATTTGACCGGATCGATCACCGCCATTCTACGCAAGGCTGTTTTGTTCAAATCTTCACGCAAACAAAACTCAAGCAGGTTCACTTCAATGAGATTGTCTCTTTTGGCAACTCCAACTTTTTCCCAAAATGTTCGAATACTGGATGGCGTATAGCCGCGTCGGCGATGGCCACTGATGGTAGGCATTCGCGGATCATCCCATCCACTCACAAAACCATCTTTCACCAATTGCAACAACTTGCGTTTGCTGGTAACCATATAATTAACATTACCTCTGGCAAATTCATATTGATGAGAAGGAAAGATGTTCAATTTCTCAATGAACCAATCATATAATTCGCGGTGAGGAACAAATTCAAGAGTACAAATAGAGTGCGTAATTTCTTCTATACTATCTGATTGTCCGTGTGCAAAATCGTACATCGGATAAATACACCAATCATTTCCTGTTCGATGGTGATGTGCATGTTTAATGCGATAAATCACCGATCACGCATGAGCATATTGGTATGGGCCATATCGATTTTGGCCCGTAGTACCTTACTGCCATCCGGATATTTACCTTCTTTCATTTCAGTAAATAAGGTTCGGTTCTCTTCAATGCTTCTGTTTCTAAAAGGGGAGTCTTTTCCGGCCGAAGTGGGCGTTCCTTTCATGGATGCAATTTCTTCGGACGATAAATCGTCTACATAAGCCAAACCCTGATCAATCAGTTGATGAGCAAATGCATATAATTTTGGAAAATAATCTGAAGCATAAAATTCGGCATCCCATTTAAAGCCCAGCCATTGTATATCTGATTTGATGCTATCTACAAATTCGGTTTCTTCGGTACTTGGATTGGTATCATCAAAGCGAAGATTACATTTACCACCATATTTCTGAGCCATTCCAAAATTGACACAAATAGCTTTGGCATGACCAAGATGTAAATATCCATTGGGCTCAGGGGGGAAACGAAATTGCAGTCGGCCATTGTTTTTGCCCGCTTTCAGGTCGGTTTCGATAATTTCTTCCAGAAAATTTAAGTTCTTTTCGTCGCTCATAGCATTCAAGGTAAGCCGCAAAAGTAAATGAAATTCATTCAATGATGACAGACTTTTCAGGCCCAACGCAGATGTCTGAAAATTTACAATCCTCAGAATATCCATAGGGAGTCCTTGGTTGTATAAACATACCGGCGAGTTATTGGTTTTCTGATTGATGAAACTTAACCAATCCTTTCATGGGTTTCTGCAAAATGCTTCCCAAACGGATATCATACTGTTCACACAAAGCATGAAGCATGTCTTTAAAATAAAAAGATACCGATCCGGTAAAATGGACAGGGTGTTGATGGATGCCTGGGTATCGCAGCAAATGGTTAATGAATAAATCATTCAAACAATCTTCAACAATATTCTCGATCATATAATGCCCACGATGAGCAATGGCAAATTGTGTAAAATGGGCGATATATCGATTTGGTAGTGGTTTGCGATAAATATTTTCAAGAATTTCTTCCTGGCTTTCGGGGAATTGAGATTTAAATACATCTTGTAAATCCTGATCGAAAATGCCATGCAGCTGATATTGCAATATTTTTTTTCCAATTGCGGTTCCCCCACCTTCGTCTCCCAATATATATCCTAGGGATGGCGTTTTGAAGCCTATCTTTTTACCATTATAAAAACAAGTATTGCTGCCCGTTCCAAGAATAACAACGATGCCTTTTTCCTGTCCACAAGTGGCTCTGGCAGCAGCCAATATATCACTATGGCAGTAGGTTTTTTTTACCTGGAAAACAGACTTTAATGCCCGCTCAATGACTTTTTGTTTATCTGTGCTACTAATCCCTGCACCGTAAAAATGAATTTCATCAATGATAATATCTTTTTTGACCTTTAACTCTTTTTCAAGAATGGCAGCTATTTCATGCGATTGTAAAAAGAAAGGATTGATGCCTTGCGTTTGATATTTTTTACTTTTGTTTTGATGAATTAAGCACCAATCTGTTTTCGTGGAACCGCTTTCTGCAATCAGAATAGTTTTTGATTTCATATAGTAAATGTAACGAAGGGCTTGATTTGTTGTAGTGAGAATATTTGAATTTTAGAAAGGTTTATTGAGGCCTTTGATTTTTTCAATTTCTTGAATGAGATTTTGGGCATTTTGGTCTTCCGGATTATTACTTAAATAGGTCCTGATTCGGGCTTCTGACAAAAGGATTCGACCTACCTGATAATAATATTGGCCTGCCATCCAATCGATATCCAATTCACTATAATCGAAAGGTGCATAAAAAGGGTTGAAAACTTTTGAAATCATGAAGGCTAAGGACGATTGCTCAAATTCAGGTGGTCGACTAAAAATATCATTCCGTGAAAATGAATCTGTTTTGGAGTAAACCATGGCCACCGGATCGGCGTAAACACATGCGTAAATGCTATCGGTGTATAAATATCGGTGTAGGGCTTGATGAGATTGTCTGTACAAAACCACATGCTTGAAATTCATTTTTTGATCGAGCAAATGGAATTGTTTTGGGTCATTGGCAACCTGAAAATAATTTTCAAAGAATGCCGTGCTGAAAACATCCAGATCCCGCAAATCGATATAGGTTTTAAAACCGGGTTGTAATCGCCACAAAAGATACGAGGATGTCAGATAATCTGAAAAAATGCGTTCATCACCAGCTCCAATGTTTTTAAGATATTGTGCAGCTCCAACCGGATTATTGACGGAGCGAACTTCCAGTCCATATCGATCACGCGAACCAATGAGTTGATAATATTTATTCGAAACAATCATGAAATAAAAAATGCCACCCAATGTGATACCCATCCACCAGTATGGTTTTAATTTCTGCTGAAGGGGTTTTAAAGAATGCATCAAAAAGGGAAAAGCCAATAAAACCGGAAATACAATATTTCGGAAGGCCATGAGAGATAAAATGGTCGTGGCGGCAATAACCCCAAAATAGCCGAATGAAAAAGGGGAAGCTTCTTTCGATTTGAATTGCCGGATCATCAAATATCCCGTCAGACTAATGAATAAGATGAACAGGATAGATTCATAACCCCAATAAAGAGGTGATAAAATGGAGACCAACTCAGTGGTAAACTTATTGACTTGTAATTGATTAAAAATATTCAGCGCACGAAGTGGCAGTAAATGAGCTCTGGGATTGATTAAGGTGGAACCAATCAGTGCCAAAAAAATAAAGGTGTAGGTCGAAGACCATTTTTTGTTTTGAACAAAATAGGCGAGCAGATAAATCAATCCGATCACCAGGCCCATGCCAAATGCTTCGTGAAAATTACACCAGATTATTTGTAAAGGAATCAGCCACCAAATGTGATGATCCTTGGTTTTAAGATGTCGTTCGAATAAATAAACGAAAACCACACTCAGTAAAAAACTAATCATTTCCGGTCGTCCACTTAAACGGAACTGAATAATCATGAGCACGGGAATGCTAATCAGGAGAAAACGAATTGGACTGTAGGATTCGTTTTGACCGCACCATTTTCTTAGACAAATCCACAATAGAATACCCATGATAACCTGAAACAATAATATACTCTCCGGGCCGCTCATTTGAGTGATCCAGGCGATACAAACTTCAAAACCCCATTTGATATTGAGCCAGGATTGTCCTTCATGCGTAAAGGAAAAAGGGTCGGTGATGGGAACAGACTTATTCTGAAGAATCCATTCGCCGGTTCTTAGTTGCCACCACAAATCAGGTTCGCGCAAATTTTTCAAACAAAAGGCCAGCAGTAAAAATAAACTGATGATAAAAGGAGCCTGTGGATGGATACGTTTCACCGCCCCAAAATACACCGAAAATTAATAATTGTATTTAATCCCAATTTGAATGCCATGCTGAAACATGAGCGGATTGCCGACTTTGTCATTGAATTGGTCTTCCGACGGAATCCAAAGTGATACTGAGGAATAAGCCAATTCTTTTTTAAACAATTGCATACTTCTTTCAATTCCTATCATAAAGGACGCATTCCATCGATTCAGGTCTTGGAGGGTGAATTTACGCTCTGTTTGACGGATGACAGGTTGAGAGGGGTCTTCGCTTTGAGTATTGACCTTAAAGCAGGAAAAAACCGGTTTGTTGAAATTAAATCCAGTGAGGATACATGATTGTTTGCGGAATTGATAAATCGCATTTACGCCTATACCTGCACTCAACTCACTTTGTGGTAATTTCACCTTGGCCAAGGTTGGAACTTTCGTTTTTGGGTGTTTGGAACCGTAAATAATTCAAAGAGTAGTTATAGGAAAAACTTCAATTTGTTATGCAGTGTAAAACGTCGTTCAAGACTGGCGCCGTAAGAAAAGCTGGGAATACCCAGTGTGATACGTGGTAAGCTTTGCTTGATAGGGAGCATGACTTGAGTTTGAAACCCAAATGAGCGCTGCATTTTACGTGATTGTGCGCCCGCTGAGCAGCTAAAACAATCAATAAATGAAACAATTAAGTTTTCTCATGGTTTTGAAAACGATTATAATGGCCAAGATATTGTATAAGTTATCAGCTATTGAAAATAAAAATGTTAAAATTTTAATTTGTTCTGTGAGCCAATCCATGATTAATGCCTATCTTAGTGTCCTATATTGTAAAATTATAACATGAAAAAGTTTTTACCCGTTGATCTTAGTTTGTCTCCTGAGCTTGAATGTTTTTGGACAAAAAGATGTTTTCTTAACGATTACGCACAAATTGGGAGCTAATCCGTTCGCTTTTAATCAAACTGCACAGAATAGTGTGGGGCATTCTTTTCAAATAACCCGGGTGGATTATTACATCTCTGGTTTAATTATCGTGCATGATGGTGGTATCGAAACACCTGTGCCCAATCATTATATTTTAGCCAAAGGTTCAGCGCCGGTGATCGATTCGCTCGGTAGTTTTAATGTTACCAACGTAGAAGGGATTAAATTTTCTATAGGTGTGGAAGCGCCAACCAACACCAGCGACCCCACAGTCTATTCACTTCCGCATCCTTTGGCTTTGCAGGCTCCTTCCATGCATTGGGGCTGGAGTTCAGGCTACCGCTTTGTTTGCTTAGAAGGGATGTCAGGAACTTCGCTTGGAACTGTGTTTCAAATGCATGGATTGTTTGATGCGAATTATTTTGCCCAAACTCAAATGGCGGCAGGTATGTCTCAAAATGATAATATTTATATCAACCTGAATGCCGATTATATCAAAGCAGTCAATGGGATCAACCTCAATGCCGGTCCAGTTGATCATGGTGTGGATCAAACCGATTTAAATGTGTTGGAGAATTTCCGTGATGGTGTTCCCCCCGGGTACTTCTATTCCGAATAAATTGGATAATTGGGTCGAAGAAAGCGGAGTTCAGATATTCCCGAATCCTGCAAATGGACTGGTATATGTGGATGTTTCAAAATCGACAAAACCCTTGAGTGAAGTCCGCGTTTTGGATGTCAGCGGAAAAGAAATTCAACATCATACATTGATTGATCAATCAACCCTTTCATTGAATATCCAACAACCGGGTATGTACTTTCTGCAATTTAGTCAATATGGCGTTGTAGTTGGAACTCAAAAAGTATTGATTCAATAATGCGGAAATCGTACAAACTACAGCTGGCAATTCTTTTCCTGGTAGTAGTCTTGTATGCTTGTAATCAAAGTACCACAATAGATTGGGGGCAAATTCCAGTGATGGATGTACCCACTAGTTTCCCGTCCATTCCACAACCTTCAGATAACCAATATACCATTGGTCGATGGACTTTCGGTAAGCAGTTGTTTTGCTAGATAAAGCCTTGTCTCGCGATTCCAGCGTCAGCTGCGCATCTTG
>JADJZY010000037.1 GCA_016715505.1 Bacteroidota bacterium | reverse complement strand
CTTTTGATATTGTGTTTTGAAAAATAATTTCGCCGGGAGTATGGGAAATATTAAATGCAAAAAATAATGAATCAGGTGAACCCACATAACCGCATTTTACTCCACCAAGCTCGATTAAATTCCCTTAAAGTTTGCTGCCATTTTTCAGCGTTATCATGATTGGATTGGAATACTTCATGATAAACTTGCCAACCATTTTTCAGGTATTTCTCGTTCACCGTAAATTTATTTTTTCCCTGATCCAGATCCCCGCAATCGGGAATGCGGTATATGCCCCAATGACAAATTTCTTCTAATTTTTCATCATAACTCTTCCAGGTGGTTTTGGTTTGATGTAAACAAAATCGATCTCCTGCACTGAATGAACCAGCTACCCAAATATTTTGCGGATTCCGATAAATGTAAGTCAACATCTGCCCGGTAAAAGTGCCTGTATGGGGATGGGATTTTTCTTCTTGAAATGAAACCTGTATCTCCAGACGAATAAGTTGATCGTTGAGCATACTTTCATCTTGGGTAACATATATGACCTCTGCTTTGGTTAAAGTAAATTGACCGGAAAATGGGCAAACTACATCCTTGACGCGAGTTTTTCCGGTGACTAAATATTGCAGGGGATTTTTAGGATTTTTTTGAACCTGACTAATATGGATATAAAATCGTTCCTTTTTTGATCCGATGAATCCAATAGGTTTGGCTAGCATATAGGAATC
Organism: Bacteroidota bacterium; assembly: GCA_016715505.1. Taxonomy (GTDB): domain Bacteria; phylum Bacteroidota; class Bacteroidia; order Chitinophagales; family Chitinophagaceae; genus OLB11. The sequence continues at coordinate 129,740 of JADJZY010000037.1, read as the reverse complement.
ATAGCCGGCAGATAAATCGTTCATGGAGGTATTCAACCATAGGTCTGATAAATCCACATTTTTCAATTCCTGAAGTGGATTTTTTTTACTTTGAAATGAAGAAGTACTTAATAGGGTAACACCCAAAAAGGCGAAAAGCCAAAGAAAGAATCTTAAGGGATGATGTGGATGCACAAAGAAATTTGCCTGCAAGTTAAACAATTTAGCAGAGCAAATGTGTTGGGTACTTCAGGCAACACAAATTCGAATTGAATGAAGTACATATTTTGAACTCAGGTGTTTTGTAGAGTCAACTTACCAACATATACATGAAATATAGATGTGTATGAATGATGGATCAGGAATTCTTCAAACACAATAGATTTTTGTAGGATGGGTTAACCGAAAATAACCTCAGCCATTTGAATCCATTACCTTGAACGCTGCGAAGAAGAATCCGCCAAAAAATAGTATTTATAAACCTTTTTTATATATTTGTAACACTTTAATTCCAAAACATTGAAAATGCTTGAAATCAGCCATTTTTATATATTTGAGGATTAAAAAACGAAATTCTCCGGAAGAGGAATCCAAGGAAAAAAACTAAAAATGAGCAGATATTTCATCGGAATGATGTTGTTATTGACAACAATAGGTGCCCGGGCACAATATGATTATTCGCCAAATGGCCGCAATGATGCCCCTGTTTTAGGAATGCAATGGGGGATAGTCGGTGGCGGATTTACTGCCATGCTAACCAATCGCGACGATATTGATGCGGATGAAAGACTCAATATTGAAATGATGAACTTTAGTTATGGCGGCGGTATTGAAGGTGTTTATTGGTTTCAACGGAATGTGGGATTTGGCGGACAAATGCTTTATTGGCAAGGTGGCAGTAAGTACTCCGGATTCGATTCGTTGTCCGGATTTAATCTTGCTGCAAAAACTACGATGACCTATGCGAAAATTCCATTGATGTTTTATTTCAAATCATACAATCGTTATTATCCAAATCGCAGAACGCGCTTCACGGCACAGTTTGGTCCTTATGTATCGATGCTTTTGAATTATAAAGATGATGTGACTTTAACCTATAAAGACGATCCAAGTATAAAAACCAATTACAATTTCTCCAAGACTAAGTATGTCACCAAAGACTTAACGGGAACCCTCAATGGTGAATTGTACAATCCTTTTGAATTGGGTTTTGTTTTTGGAATAGGCGCTGAATTGCGTTTATGGCGTAAAACCGTTGTCGCTTTAAACCTCCGCACGGATGTGGGCATTTCGGATGTAGAAAACAAAAGATTATGACCCTAGATTATAGCAATGGTATCCGTGATACAAACTTTGCTTATTACTCCCGTAACTATGCAAAATATAACGCACCCAATGCACAGGACGTCACCGCAGGTTGGGAGCCTAACAGACCCGCAACAAAAAACTTTTCTATAGGCGCTTTTATTTCTATCCGTAAATATATGGGTGACTATCGTTAATTAACTTTTATAATCCAATTAAGCACAGACCGGTTTAAGCCATGCAATTATCCATGAAAATTAAATCCATCCTCTTTCTGATGGCCTTTATGCCTCTTCTTTCGAAAGCACAAAATGAAGGGCGTTTTGGAATATATTCAGGCGTTAGTTTTACCACTCTGATGAATGCCGATGACAATGCTTACGGGGATTATCTACCCACTTATAAGCCAACCACAGGCTTATCTGCAGCTTATCATTTTACCTTATTCAAAAAGTTGCCATTGGGTTTGTCTTTCCAGGCTGAAAATGCCCGCGCCGGACAAAACTACCGGGGATATTATGTAGATAGTACCAGTTATTATGCCTATACCCGTTTAAACTATTACCGACTTGGTTTGGCATTTCATGTAGGAACCAATCCTCGTCGTCAGGTGGCACTATCCTTTTCAAGCGGTGTAAACTTTGGGTTCCTGGCCAGTTATCAAGATCGTTACGAACTAATCCGATATAATAACGATCGTTACATTCTGGATATTAAAAATAACAATGTCACCATTTACGATAAAGTAGAAAAGAGCGGGTCATTAAGAGCACCATACTACAATAATATGGACATGCTTTCCTTTACAACCCTTGGATTAGATTTTTATTGTCTCCAAAATTGGTATTTGGATTTCATGGCCGCTTCGATTATGGCTTCAAACCTGTTGAAACCAATAATGACAACGCCATCAATTTGGACACCAATCCTGCTCAAGTGATTACTTTTCAACCGAACCGGCTTCAATATAAGTATCATGGACCATATTCAGCTCAGCCCATTCGCTCTGAAACAACCAATATGGCCTTTGGGGTATTTTTATCATTGAAATACAGAATGTATAACAAGGAGAAAATAGAATTCTGGTATAAGGAGAAAAATTTCTAATTCACTTTCAGGCTTCCTCATTCTTATTCCTGATTTTGACCTAACTTCATACGATTAGGCATGAATAGGTTTATTTTATTGGCTTTCTTATTATTTTTTGTACAAAGAGCAAATGCCCAAATGAAGGTATTTGAAGTTGGGCAATACGGCATAAGTCCTCAACAAGATGCTTTCGGGAATACAAAGGCACTGAAACAACTGCTTGCACAAATCAATCAAACAGGAGGTAAAATCATTTTTCCTGCTGGAAGATTTTTGTTTCAATTTGATTCTTTACATCAATTTTTTTTGATCAAACCTTCGGGGGCTTTCAAAATTGAATTGGAAGGAGCAGGTTCAAAAACGACTCTGGTCATGGATATCGAAGAGGCCAACAAGGCGTATACCTTTTTTAAATGCCGAACGGAAAAAAATGATCCTGCCTGGTATTTTGAAGTGAAGGATTTACAAATAGAAGGGCCAAGGAGATATGGTAAACGAGGTGAGAAAAATCCACGAACCACTGCGATTTTAATCGAAAATGGACAAGGCGAATTGGTGGTGGAAAACGTTACGGTGAAGGGCTGCTTCTTTACAGGTATTTTGGGAACTGGCGCCGGCAAACAAACGATTAAAATTGAAAATTGTACCATCGAGCAAAGTAGCAATATTGGTGCTGGACTGTTTGGAACAGGTTTTGAAAAACATTTTATTTGTCGGAATACGAAATTTCTTCGGAATGGAATACCTACCGAAAAAACCCTGCGCGGAAAAGCTTATGGGGCCTCTATTTATTGTCATCCCAATATTAACATCCATATCAAAGGATGTAGCTTTTTTAACAATGGTCGAAATGCGATTCAATTAGCCAGCGGTACCGCTTTATATAATCAGAAATTTGATGCCGAAAAAAAGTTGGCAACCCAATATCAAATTTTTGAACAAAATTATTTTGACAGCACCTGCCATGATGGAATACAACTAGGTTTTTATTTTCCCAAAGCCATCATTTCCGGTAATCGTTTCTTTAATCGGGTTAGCGCTATTCAGGGTTTGACAGGTTCCTTGATTGAAGGGAATTATTTTGGAAGATCTGTCGTCAAAGCCATTGAGTACAAAATGGATTTTAAAGCCAACGAAGAAGACAGCATCCAAGTAAGTATCCGAAAAAATCGTTTTGAATCCAAGGGTGGTTTATTCGCTGAAAATAGTAAGCGCGAAAAAAAGGTATTCATCTTCGAATCAAACAACAATTTATTTAAAGTCAATAGTACCGCATTTTCGATTGGTACGGCATACGTAGGCGATACTTCCATGATTTATCTGCACTCAGTGTCGGACACATTCTTTTCCACCATTCATGGGAATATCAGCATAGCATTTAATAATAAAGCCCTCATTGATTCACCGGTGGTTTATGGTAAATCGAAATTTTTAGTCGTGCCTAAAGAGGCTAGGGGAGCAGAAACAAAAGTGAATGCCATGTTGTTGAAATCAGATGCCAGAAAAAATCAAACTTTTTTTGCGCCTAATCCAAAATATGCTGATGCCAATGCCCGCATTGAATTTAGAAATACCCGGTATGATAAACAAAATGCAAGATCCAGTTTTGCTGTCATGGATACCACCCGAAATTGGAAAATTTTTCTGAGTGATGTCATTTGTCCTAAAACCATTCAAACCAATGAACGCATCGGAGATTTGTTGGGATTTGAATACAATACTTATCGTTTAAAAGGAAAGGGTGGAATCCGTTTTATTTATTTGTATAATGATGATCAGGTCGGTAAAGAAGATGATTGGAAAAGAGTCCTGGCCGGTCAAATTAAATTCGTTGCCCTGGATGGTTTTCAGCTTCAGCCTGGTGGGAATATTCGAATTCAAGAAAGTCAATTTGTTCCGGCAGGTTCCAGTGTTTTACTGGAATGGAATAGGAAGTTAAAACAATGGACATACGTGGGCATCAATCAATAGGCGAGTAATAAGTGCAATGAATTTATCGATTTGCGAAAGGTGGATTTCAGGGTGAAATGGCCTAAATTCGCAATATGTGGCAAAGAATCTGTAAGCTATTTTTAGTAAATATCTTGGTGTTAGGATGGGGGCAAAAATCCATGGCTCAGGCAACGGCATTATCCGAAAATTTTAATGCTTGTTTTACTTCATTCCCGGCCGGTTGGCAACAATACAGTGTGACTGGCACCGATGTTTGGGAATGCACGGCTAGCGGTTATACCGGAAGAGCTGTTTTTATGAGTGGATATAGCAGTGGGGCAAATAATACCAATGAGGATTGGTTGATTTCTCCTCCATTGAATTTTGCCAGTTACTCCATGCCCGTACTTTCTTTTTGGAGTCGCACTAAATTTGCAGGTTCTTTCATTCAATTATGGGTATCCAATAATTATAATGGTTCCGGTAATCCAAACACTGCGAGTTGGACCCAGATACCGGTGACATTACCAACAGCCAATTCTGATGTGTGGTTTTTTTCGAATCAAATTAATTTGACCGCCTTCAAATCTTCACCATTGCATATTGCCTTTAAGTATATCAGTTCAACCACGGCCGCTGCTAACTGGCGATTGGATGATATCATGGTGAATGAAGGGGCACTCATTATTCCGAAAAAATTTGTCAATGCCGGGCAATGTGCTGCTAATTTTCAATCAGATCCAGGTCAGTTTCAGTTTACAATGAATAACCTGAGTGGTACCTTGGATTTGCTTGCTGTGAGCCCATTTGAATTGTCCAAAGATGGGAATGTATTTTCCAATCAAATATCCTACAACAGCAGCATTTCAGGGATGACGCAAACCGTTTACGTTCGGGTGTCGCCTTCGGTTTCGGATAAAATTTTTCGCAAGCCCATTTCCTTTATTTATAATGGGAATACCTTGAATCAGAAAGTGGATGCTTTGGGTACTTCATTGCCGGATGGAAAAACACTCCGTGTGGTTAATTGGAATATGCGATGGTTTGGTGATCCACTCAATTGCAATTGTGATACCAGCTTATCCCGTCAACAGGCAAGTACTATTTTAAAAGACCTGCAAGCAGATATTTATTGTTTGCAGGAAATTGTCAGTATCTCCCAACTCAATGCAGTTCGGCAAGCACTCGGATCTCAATATCAGTTATTTGTATCCCCATTTGGAAGTGGTGCAACTTCAACTTCCAGTGGTAATTATCCAGGAGCGCAAAAGCTGGCCTATTTAATCAATACTCAAAAGGTGATTCATGCCGGAGATTTTGGATTAACCGCTTCACAATATCCGGGTGATACTTCTGCTTATGCCTGTTTTGCGTCCGGACGATATCCCTACCTTTTAAAAGCTGCATTAAAACAAAATTCAGGACCTGCTGATACTTTAATCCTCGTAAATATTCATGCTAAAGCAGGATCAACAAACAGTGATTATAATCGTCGTGTTTGTGCCTCACAATGGATGGCGGATAGTTTAAATGCACTTTTTCCCACAGCAGAAGAAGCTCATAGTGGGCGATTTTAATGATTACCTGGAAGGAAGTAGTGTGGCCGGACAAAGTACATCTCCATTCCAGAATTTATTCACTGCAGGATATGTTGGTGTCACATTGCCATCTGTTTATCCCGGGCAAACAACTTACATGGGTTCACCGGATCATCTGATAGACAATGTTGTTTTCAGTCAAAACATGTCTAGTTTTTTTCCGGACAGTGCATGTTTTATTTTTAGTGAAGCACCTCGATATATTTCTGATTATGAGGCTACCATGAGTGATCATTTACCGGTCATGTCCTATTATAAATTCAATAACCCATTATCTGTTTCTGAACAAACAAAATTAGAGGATATTCGATTGGTGAATCCTTCCAAAGGGCGAATACAACTTTATTTTAATCACACAACTTCCGACTGGAGTTTGAAGATTTACGATTTATGTGGTAAGCTAATGCATCAAAGCAATCAAAAGCCCACGACATCCGGATTTGAAATTTATTTGACAAATATTCAACCCGGAATGTATATCGTACAGGTACAAACCAAATCAGGAATTTGGCAGCAGAAGTGGTTGAACCTTGAATAAATTTTGTACGGATAGATACAGTTAAATTTTAAAAGACTGAATGTCCATCAAACAATCGCGATAATTTAATGTTACCAATACTGGTAAAAACTAAGCGACAATTTCAACCCGAACAGCTTGTAACCCTTTTTGGCCTCTTTCCAATTGGAAACGAACCTTGTCGTTTTCTTTGATTTGGCCTTTGACATCGTTGATGTGTACAAAATAACTGTCTTGTCCGCTGATTTCACGAATGAAACCAAAACCTTTGGTAGAATTAAAGAAAGAAACCTTTCCTTCGTAAGTCACGATTTCATCACTTTCAATTTTACGCGGAATAGAGATTTCAATATCCTCTGCATTGATCTCTAACTTTCGAGTTGGGTCAGGCGGTGCAGATACGATATTACCGAATTCATCTAAATAGGCCATCATGTCCTCAAGATTGCTGCCGCCTTTTTGATCTTTGCGTTCCAGCTTTTTTTCAGCTTTCTCTTTTTTGTTTTGTTGTTTCTTTTTTTCTCTTTCTTTTTTACCCCAAGAATCGGCCATATACAGATGATATTAATTGCGTGATTAAGTTGTTCACTGATTTTCCTTCAGCAGATAAACCAACTTTGATAAAAACCAAAAGACCGGTACGCTCCAAAAAGGCATGTTGTGACAAGTCCAAAGGTAATTGAATTTGCTGCTTAACCTGCAATTTATCTGGATTATTTATTCAGTGGATGTGTTAATACCAGGCAGGCCATTCGTTTTTTGGCCTGAAATGCCCCATTTTTTAAAGCGAGAAAATGCCCGATGTATTTGATTTTACGGGCTGATTGATTACTTTTGCGCCCTCAAAAAATAATAAAACTATGAATTATTTATTTTACCTCGTACCTGCATTTGGCGTGCTCGCCTTGCTCTATACGTTTATTCAGAGCGCTTGGGTGGGCAAACAACCTGCCGGAAATGATAAAATGAAAGAAATCAGCGGTCATATTGCCAATGGGGCGATGGCCTTTTTGAAAGCTGAGTACAAAGTACTGGCTTATTTTGTTGTCATTGCTGCAATTCTTTTGGGCATCATGGGTGCAAGCAATGAAAACTCACATTGGAGTATTGCCCTCGCTTTTGTGGTTGGAGCATTCTTTAGTGCGTTGGCAGGATACATCGGTATGCGAATTGCTACAAATCGAATGTTCGCACAGCTGAAGCAGCTAAAACCAGTTTGAGTAAAGCACTGAAAGTTTCATTTACCGGTGGTTCGGTGATGGGTATGGGCGTTGCCGGATTGGCAGTGCTTGGTTTGGGAACTTTGTTCATTATTTTGAAACAAATTTTTGCTGCAGATGCTGCTGTAGACAGTGTTGAAATGGAACGTACCATTGAAATCTTAACCGGTTTTTCTTTAGGTGCTGAATCGATTGCATTGTTTGCCCGTGTGGGTGGAGGTATTTATACCAAAGCTGCTGACGTTGGTGCTGATTTGGTAGGTAAGGTAGAAGCCGGTATCCCTGAAGATGATCCGCGTAATCCGGCCACTATTGCCGATAACGTAGGTGATAACGTGGGTGACGTGGCCGGTATGGGTGCTGATCTTTTTGGATCTTACGTCGCCACTGTATTGGCAACCATGGTATTAGGACGTGAAACAAGCAGTGTGGATCAGTTTGGTGGTTTAGCGCCTGTGCTTTTACCGATGTTGATTGCAGGTTTTGGTATCGTTTTCTCTATTATTGGAACTTTCTTTGTTCGCATTTCAGAGAACGCTGGATTGAGCGTCAATAAAGTTCAAAATGCATTGAACATGGGGAATTGGGGATCTATCGTTTTAACGGCCATAGCATCTTATTTCCTGACCATGTATATCCTTCCTGAAAAAATGACTTTACGAGGTTTTGAATTTACCAATATGGGTGCATTCGGAGCGATTATTGTTGGATTGGTTGTCGGCACCCTGATGAGTATCATTACGGAATATTACACCGCAATGGGTAAACGTCCTGTTATGAGTATTGTACGTCAATCAAGCACCGGACATGCTACCAATATTATTGGCGGCTTAAGCGTTGGTATGGAATCCACTTTATTACCTATTTTGGTATTGGCCGGCGGTATTTATGGGTCCTATCTGTGTGCCGGATTGTATGGAGTGGCCATTGCGGCTGCCGGTATGATGGCTACAACAGCGATGCAGTTAGCTATAGATGCCTTTGGTCCTATTGCAGATAATGCAGGTGGTATTGCTGAAATGAGTGAATTGCCTGCTGAGGTTCGTGAAAAAACAGATATCCTGGATGCGGTGGGTAATACAACAGCTGCTACCGGTAAAGGCTTCGCGATCGCTTCAGCAGCATTAACTGCCCTGGCTTTGTTTGCTGCATTTGTTGGAATTGCTAAAATTGATGGTATTGATATTTATCGGGCTGATGTTTTGGCCGGATTGTTTGTCGGAGCTATGATTCCATTTATTTTCTCTTCATTGGCCATTACTGCTGTTGGACAAGCTGCCATGGCAATGGTTGAGGAAGTTCGTCGTCAGTTCCGTGAAATTCCGGGTATCCTGGAAGGTAAAGGAAAACCAGAGTATGAAAAATGTGTGGCTATTTCAACAGAAGCTTCTATTAAAAAAATGATGTTGCCGGGAGCCATTGCAATCATTTCTCCTTTGATCATTGGTTTTGTATTTGGCCCTGAAGTTCTTGGTGGATTTTTAGCTGGTGCAACAGTAAGTGGCGTATTGATGGGAATGTTTCAAAACAATGCCGGAGGTGCCTGGGATAATGCCAAAAAATCTTTTGAGAAGGGTGTTGAAATTAATGGCGAAATTTTCTATAAAAAATCTGAACCACATAAAGCATCGGTTACAGGAGATACAGTGGGAGATCCTTTCAAAGATACTTCCGGCCCTTCGATGAATATTTTGATTAAGCTGATGTCGATTGTATCATTGGTTATTGCGCCTTCTTTAGCGAAAATACATGCAGAAAAAATTCAGCATAACCGAATGGAACATTTAAAATCTTCGATGATGAATTGTAAAAAAGCAGGATGCACAGAAGCAGAATGCGCATCATTGATGGATGGTTCATTGAGTGGTGAAAGCGGAAAATCATGTTGCAGTTCTTCTGATAAAAAAGGATGTGCCGGAGGCGATGAATGCGAAAAAGAATGTGGCAATGCTTGCGATAAAGAAACTTGTGAGAAGCCTTGTTGTAAAGGGGAGGCATCATCGGCCAAGCCAGTCGGCGGTCAGGATTCTTTGAGTATTTCTGCTCAACCAACAGATACCAATAGTTCTAACAAATAACTAGAAGTTTTTTATTCAACTTGAATCCCCCTTGATTGGGGGATTTTTTTTGATGAGATTCTTGATCTGCGATTTTGTCGATTTAGTGTATTTCAATTGGACTTTAAATCTATATCTGTAACATACAGCACGCGCTCTTACATCGATGCAGCTAATAATTTTTGGGTATAAGTATTTTGAGGTGAATGATAAAGGGCATTGGCATCCTGATATTCAACTAAAAGCCCCTGATTCATTACAGCAATATGTTGGCTGATATGTTTAACCACACCCAGATCATGTGAAATAAATAAATAACTCAAATTAAATGCTTCCCTTAATTCGAGAAGGAGATTTAAAATTTGGGCCTGAACACTTACATCCAAGGCACTTACACTCTCATCACAAATCAATAATTTAGGTTGTAACGCAAGTGCCCGGGCAATACAAATTCGTTGTCGTTGACCGCCGGAAAATTCATGTGGATATCGATGGGCATGTTCAGGTAAAAGTCCAACTTGTAAAAGCAAGGATTCCATCTTGGCAATTCGTTCATGAGTATTCAATAAACCATGAACTACCATCGGTTCTATAATGGCTTTTCCAATTTGCAGAGCAGGATTTAAACTGGAGTAAGGATCCTGAAAAATCATTTGAACCTCCCGGGTATATTTTTGTTTTTCTTCACGATTCATATCCCGGATTGATTTTCCCTGATATAAAATAGTTCCGTGCGAATATTCGTTCAAACCAACAATGGCCTTTCCTAAGGAAGTTTTTCCGCAGCCGCTTTCTCCAACCAGTCCTAAGGTTTCGCCCTTACGAATAATCAGATCGACCCCATTCACCGCATCGAATTGGCGGATTGTTTTGCCCCAGAAGTTCTTTTGGATGCTATAGGATATCTTTAAATCCTTTATTTCTAATAGAACAGGTTCTTGTTGAATTTCTGCGATTTGTTTTTCAAATGATTCCGGGCTGATGATATTCTCCTTTTCGACAACTTGTCCGGAAATCATATCTTCCACAGTGGGTAGTTTTCGAATTCGCTTTCCGGGTTCCGGACGGCATGATAACAATCCTCGGGTATATGATTCAATCGGATTTTCGAAAAGGTTTTTGGAGCTTGATTTTTAAATCATTTTACTCCGATACATCACCAATGTATCATCAGCAAAGTTTTTAACCAGTTGCAAATCATGGGTGATAAATAACAGCGCCATGTTTTTTTTGACTTGTAATTTTTTCAGCAAGTCTAAAATGGTTTTCTGCACAGTCGCATCAAGAGCGGTGCTAGGTTCGTCGGCAATTAAAATCTGAGGATCACAACTGATCGCCATAGCAATCATGACCCGTTGTTTTTGACCTCCTGAAAGTTCATGAGGATATCTTTTTAAAATGGCCGGAGGGTTGGGTAAATCTACTTCTTCGAACAAGGCTAAGGTTTTTTTCTCCGCCTCGCTATGTGATACATCAAGATGCTTGCAAATCATTTCTGTAACCTGTTCCCCACATCGCATGAGTGGATTGAGCGATGTCATGGGTTCCTGAAAAATGAATCCAATTTCTTTTCCCCGAATTTGTTCCAGCTTTTCATTGGAACAATTTAATAGATTTAATCGTTCATCACCCAAACGCAACCATATTTCACCTTGCGGATACCTGGTCAGTTGTAGGGGTAATAATTGAACAATCGACATGGCAGTTACGGATTTGCCCGATCCGCTTTCTCCAACCAAGGCCAATGTTTTTCCGGCTTCTAATTCAAAACTGATTTGTTGCACAGCATGGGTTCGCTCCATATCGCTGACAAAATCCACCGAAAGGTTTTTGACTTCAAGCACGGATGTAGAGATTTTTTCCATGCGTTTCATGCATTAAAATCGCAAATGTTTGACAGTATTTCCGTTATTGATCAATTGTTTTAAAGAATCAATACCGATTTCAAGATGTTTTTCAACAAAGCCCGAGGTTACATTTTTGTCACTTTCAGCGGTTTTTACACCTTCCGGTATCATTGGTTGATCACTAACCAACAACAAAGCACCCGTTGGAATTCGATTGTAAAATCCGGTTGTCAGGATGGTAGCCGTTTCCATATCGATGGCCATGGCCCGAATGGTTTTCAGGTAATTTTTAAACTGGGTATCATGTTCCCAAACGCGACGGTTGGTGGTATAACAAGTGCCTGTCCAATAATCAAATCCTTTATCACGAATCGTTGTAGAAATGGCTTTCTCCAGTGCAAATGCAGGAAGAGCGGGAACTTCGGGTGGGAAATAATCATTGCTGGTTCCTTCACCCCGTATAGCGGCAATCGGTAGAATCAAATCTCCGACTTTATTCTTTTTTTTCAATCCGCCACATTTGCCCAAAAATAAAACTGCTTTAGGTTGAATGGCCGTGAGTAAATCCATGATGGTAGCAGCACTGGCAGAACCCATACCAAAATTGATGATTGATATACCATTGGCAGTTGCACAACACATCGGTTTGTCTTTTCCAATCACTTTTGTTTTATGCTTGCGGGCAAACATTTCAACGTAATTCGTAAAGTTAGTGAGCAAAACATACTTCCCAAAATTGGCCAATTCTTCACCGGTATATCTGGGGAGCCAGTTATTGACAATTTCTTGTTTCGTTTTCATGTTGATGTGTTTTGCTTAATAAATAGCGGCAAATGCCTGCTCCAGTCTCTTGACAGCTTCTTTGAGTAAATCCAGTGAAGTCGCATAAGAAATACGGATACAATGTGGATCACCAAATGCATCTCCGGTTACACAACTTACTCCTCCTTTGTCAAGCAAATACATACACAAGTCCTCAGCGCTTTGTATGTCACCCTTGTTTAAAAAATGTGTGATATCCGGGAATACGTAAAATGCGCCGGGAGGCATATTCACTTTTAAGCCCGGGATGTTTGATAATGCCTGAACCAAATAATCTCTTCTTTCCCGAAAAGATTCTTTCATGTCCAATGTGGGTTGCATATCTCCTTTGAGCGCAGCAACAGCAGCTTTCTGGGTAATAGAATTGGGCCCTGATGTAAACTGACTTTGAATTTTTTCGCAGGCGGTGATGATATTTTTTGGACCGGCCATGTAACCCAGTCTCCAACCAGTCATGGCAAATCCTTTTGACAAACCATTGATGATGATGACCCGATCGCGGATGGATTCAAATTGTGCAATACTCTCATGTGGCCCTTCGAAGTTGATATATTCATAAATTTCATCGGAGATGATATAAATATTTGGGTGCCTTTCAAATACTTCGGCCAGGGCTTTTAATTCTTCGAATGAGTAGATAGAACCAGTTGGATTACAAGGCGATGAAAAAATGAACAGTTTCGTTTTTGAGGTGATGGCCTGTTCCAATTCCGACGCACTGATTTTGAAATCATGTTGGAAAGTACCATTCACTTGTACCACAATCCCATCAGCCAATTTAACCAAATCGGCATAAGTGACCCAAAAAGGGGCGGGGATAATCACTTCGTCTCCATCGTCAATGATACTTAATATAGCATTCGCTAAACATTGTTTGGCACCTGTTCCAACCATGACCTGATCAGGCGTATATTCAAGATGATTGTCGCGTTTGAATTTTTCGGTAATGGCTAGTCGCAAGTCTGGAAATCCTGCAACGGGTGGATATTTGGTAAAACCATCCTGCATGGCTTGAATGGCTGCTTCCACAATATGTTGAGGTGTTCGGAAGTCCGGTTCACCCAAACTCAGATCAATGATATCCTTGCCCTGTGCTTTGAGTTCGCGACTGAGTTTAGCCATTTTAATGGTTTGGGGCTCTTCAATTTTCGAAAGTCTTTTGGCTAATTGCATAATTGGCGAATTACAGGGGTGAAAAGTACTGAATTTCTATTAAATGCCCGCTGAATGGTTATTGCTGAAATAAGAAATTCCGGCTTGAAGGAGTCCGATCAGGAATCCAAGTACTGCACCGAGAATTTCCACAAATCGAAATTCTTTTTTCATAATAGCATTTAAAATGGATTCCAGTTTATCGCTACTAAATTGTTTAACTTTTTCTGTAACCAGTTTTTGGATGTCCAATTCTTCTTTCAAATGCCCGGTCATTTGCTGAATGAGGGTTGGAAAGAGCACTTCTACTTCATGAACGATACCCTTCTTGATATTTTGAATGGTATCACTCCCGATGAACATCGAGAGCAATGGGATTTCCTCTTTGAGCTTAACCTGTATAAAATGTTCAACATGCTGATCCACCAATGGGAGAGCCCTGGCAATGGTTTCGGGAGACGTGATTTTTTTTTCGATATCTTCAAAATGAATCAACTCATTGGCTACCAACTGGCCTAATTTTTCGGCAAATTGTGCCTGACGCTTTGGAAAAATTCCTTGAATCGTGAATCCAAGAATTTTTACAGGATTTCGTGGGTGAAACAGCATCTTAATGGCTATCAGATTGGTGAACCATCCGATAAATGCTGAAATAACAGGGAGTAATAGTAAGGAAAGCATACGATTACTCTACATCTGTTTTTTCGTATTCATATTCCAGACTTTCCTGGTATTTACGATCCTGAAGAATGTATTTATTGCCTTTTGCCAAAAAATGCACCCGTAAGTTTTCAACAGAAATGGGCTTTCCATCCGCTAAATCCGCAATATTGCTATGCCCAATATCATGACCATCAATGATGATAATCATACCGCTTCCAATCGCTTCCATCACATTACCATCCGTAATCATGAGTCCGGTATCTTCACCCAATCCAATTCCAATACAAGAGGGATTGGTAGAAACAGCCTGTGCCAATCGCCCGAAACGACCACGTTTATCGAAATGGGAATCAAAAATAACATCTTGCATAAAAGCCAATCCGGTGGTGACTTTTACGGCTCCTTTTAAGTGTGCATTCGCAGCATTTCCTTGGTAAATCATCGTATTACTCATGGCCATAGCCCCGGCGCTGGTTCCTGCCAGAATGAATCCGGTTTCATTTTTATATCTATCATGCAGGATTCGATATATTTCCGTTCCCCCGAATGTAGCTGTCAACCGCATTTGATTACCACCGCTAAACATCACTGCATCAGCTTCTTTCACCCGTTGAATATATTCAGGATTCTGTGCATCTTCCCGGTTCCGAATATGGATGACCCCAACATTGGTACAAGAAAGTTTACTAAAAGCATCCAGATAATTAGCACCCACTTCAAATGGAATCGTTGAAGCTGTGGTGATAACTTCGATTCTGCTTTGTTGTTTATGCTTTGTTTCGTTGACTATGCGGACGAGAATGCCCTGTTCAAAGAAGTTTAGATTGTTTCTTTGGATAAACCCTTGTTCAAGGTCTGTACCCTTATCCTCTGCGCCTCCGACCGGAATCAGAATGCCTTTTGGTGCTATCATATATTCAATAAACGGCAAATATATAAAAACCTTTGATAATGACCCTTTTGAGCCTGAAAGCAATGTGTATAAGTTGCTGGAGTAGAAGGGGCTAAAAATTACAAAGCTGCTGCTGGCACCAGGCTTTCGTACAAATGTTCATACATTGGTACGATGAGGTCAATTCTGAATTTTTGAGCCTGTTCAAGCGCATTTTTTTTGAAGGTATTGAGCTTATCTTCATCACTGAGTAATTCAAGAGCGTATTTAGCCATGGATTCGGTATCACCTACTTCAGTTAAATACCCGGTAACTCCATGGATATTGATTTCGGGAATACCGCCTGCATTGGTTGAAATAACAGGAACCTGACACCCCATGGCCTCCAAAGCTGCCAACCCGAAGCTTTCATATGCCGAAGGGAGTAAAAATAAATCTGTTATGGATAAAATTTCTTCGAGTTTTTCTTGCTTACCCAAAAAGCGAATATCCTCACAGGTGCCTAATTCACGGCATAACTGCTCCATAGCCTGTCGTTCAGGACCATCACCAATCATGAGCAATTTACAGGGCATCGATTTTCGCAATTGATAAAACATATGAATCACATCATCAACCCGTTTTACTTTTCTGAAATTGGAAACGTGGGCCAAGATTTTTTCACCATTGGGTGCCAACATTTTTTTGAAATGTTCCTTATTGCTTTGTGAGAATCGTTTGATATCCACAAAGTTTGGAATCACATGAATTTCTTTTTCGATTTTAAATGAATTCAAGGTTTCTTGACGCAAATTTTCAGATACAGCCGTAATGGCATCAGATTCGTTGATGGAAAACGTGACCACCGATTCATACATTTTATCCTTACCGACTAATGTAATATCCGTACCATGCAGGGTTGTAATAAAAGGAATATTGGCTTGTTGTTTTTTTAAAATTTGATTGGCCAAATAGGCTGATGAAGCATGTGGAATGGCATAGTGGACATGAAGTAAATCCAATCCCTGATTTAAAATGACGTCAACCAATGTCGACGATAATGCAGACTCATAAGGTGGGAAGTCGAATAAGGGGTATGTAGGAACCGTTACTTCGTGGTAAAAAATATTTGGGTGAAATGCATCCAATCGAACCGGTTGTTGATACGTTATAAAGTGAATGATATGGCCTTTATCAGCCAGTGCTTTTCCTAATTCCGTTGCTAAAACGCCACTGCCACCAAATGTTGGATAACAAACTATGCCTATTTTCATGAATTGTGTATTTATATATATATGGGTCTATAAACCGAAGGACAAAGGTATATGGATGTAAAGGATTTCACCATGCAATTACAAAACACTTCATCGGAAAAATCAATGGCTTTGTCTGCATTTAGGTATAAAGCTTCAAAAATATCTACTTGATTATTTTGTCCGAAGAAAATGACCGATGAATCTAGCTTATGGCAAAGATGGGATTTGACCATGAGCATCCGCATGCATTTAAGTTCGTACATTTGCGAATTACTATGACTAAGTCAAATATCTTCAGCACTGATCAGGAGCAACTTGCTCGATTTGGAAAGGCCATGGCTCATCCTGTTCGAATCACGATTTTTGCAATGGTTAAGCACTCAAACCTGTTGTTATCACGGCGATATGGCGGATGAACTCCCTATTGCCAAATCCACCTTGTCGCAACATCTCAATGAACTCAAAGATGCAGGACTCATTCAAGGAAATATTACTCCACCTACGGTAAAATATTGTATTCATAAGGAGAATTGGATGAAGGCCCAGGATTTGTTTGCTCGAATGTTTAATGAAGTGGCTTTAAAGGAAATGTGCCAAAAATAAATATTCGTAAGAATACGAATTAAAATATTGTTCGTAGATTTGCGAATGATTAATCCAAATATGATGATTGAAATAAAAGTTCTGGGTACGGGATGTGCCAAATGTAAAACTACTTATAACAATGCCCTGGAAGCGGTTAAACAATTGGGCATGGATGTGCGAGTTAGCAAAATTGAGGATATTGAAGAGATTATGAAATACAATGTGTTGACTACACCGGTTCTTATGATCAATGAAGAAATGAAAATAAAAGGTCGGGCTGCAGATGTTCAGGAAATCAAACAACTACTATCAGCGATGAATTAAATCGGGGTGAAATCGAATTTTTATGCAACCAAAATTAAAATTTTTAGATCGATATCTCACCTTATGGATTTTTATGGCCATGGGGATTGGAGTAGCTATAGGATATTTTCTGCCCGGTACACCGGATTTTATCAATTCCTTTAATCGAGGTACCACCAATATTCCATTGGCAATAGGTTTAATCCTGATGATGTACCCACCACTCACCAAAGTGGATTTTAAAAAGGTGCCTCAGATGTTTAAGCAACCCAAATTGCTCACGGCATCATTTTTTATTACCTGGATTGTTGGACCCTTTCTGATGTTTTCGCTGGCCGTATTATTTTTGAAAGATTATCCGGATTATATGACCGGGCTCATCATTATCGGATTGGCCCCATGTATTGCCATGGTGATTGTTTGGAATGAATTAGCAGGTGGAAACCGCGAGTTAACTGCCGGTTTGGTGGGTATCAATAGTGTATTACAGGTATTGTTTTTTAGTGCCTATGCTTATTTCTATTTGGAAGTGATGTTACCCTTATTCGGCATCAAAGCTTTAACCATCAACATCGCTTTTATGCAAATATTGGAAACCGTATTCCTATACCTGGGCATTCCGTTTATTCTGGCCATGATAAGCCGCATCGTGTTGATGAAGTTAAAAGGTGAAACGTGGTTTAATACCAAATTTATTCCGAAAATATCACCGATTACGTTGATCGCTTTGTTGTTCACGATCGTAGTGATGTTTAGTTTAAAAGGGAGTATGATGGTACAATTACCTTTAGACGTCCTTCGTGTGGCATTGCCCTTGAGCATCTTCTTCGCTATCATGTTTTTTCTGATGTTTTTTGTCAGTAAAAAAATCGGCGCCAACTATCGCGATACGGTTGCTTTATCATTTACAGCGAGTGGTAACAATTTCGAATTGGCCATTGCCGTTGCCATTGGTGTATTTGGCATCAATAGCGGGCAGGCATTTGCAGGTGTAATCGGTCCATTGGTGGAAGTGCCTGCATTAATTTTATTGGTGAAAGCCAGCTATTATTTAAAAGAGAAATATTATTCGCATCAAAAATAGGTCCATATGTTCGCAGCAATAAAAACACAAATCGAGCAATTTTCAGCAGATGAAATTTCAGCCGAACGAAAAGGGAAATTACAAGCTCTAGTAGATTTTATGCAGAACAAAAAAGACAGCCATGAAATCATTCGGCTCAACTTTATTTGCACACATAATTCACGAAGAAGTCATTTGTCTCAAATATGGGCTCAAACGATGGCATGTCATTTTAATATCCCAAATGTCTACTGTTATTCTGGAGGTACTGAAGCCACGGCCATGTTTCCTCAGGTTACAGAAACCTTAAGTGCACAGGGTTTTCAAATTCAAAGGCTTTCAGAAGATCAGAATCCGGTATATGCCATCAAGTATGGATCGAACGAACAAGCCATGATCTGTTTCTCTAAAGTCTATCAGGATACTTTTAATCCTCAAAGCAACTATGCTGCTATTATGACTTGTAATAGTGCCGATGAAGGTTGTCCGGTGGTGTTGGGAGCAGCAGCCCGGTTTTCTATTCCGTACGAAGATCCCAAAGCATTTGATGGTACGGATTTGCAATCAAAAATGTATGCTGAACGTAGTTTGGAAATTGCCCGGGAGATGTACTTTGTGATGTCTTCCATTCTTTAGAATTCTTCTGAAACATTCGTATGGATCTCTCCATCCTAATTTTCATTTATCCTAAAACAAATGTTGAGAAATCAGTCAGTTATTTCTGCACCTCTTTTAAAATTTCCTGAATCCGAATCTGCCACCTGGAAACTTGTTCCGAATCCATACCTTCTTTTGTTTCTGATTGATATTTTTTGCGGAGTTCAGCATACTCATTCAAAACTTCGTTGTAGATCGTATTAATTTCAGTTCGGTATTCGCCTAAGCTGAATTTTTTATCTTTTAATGCATTATTTAATTTCATGCCATAGGCCATGCATAAGTCATAAATGCCCTGATGATAGGGGAGTAATAGATTCCAATCTGGCGAGCCCTTGAACCAACTTCTGCTTTTGTGAAAAAATGCTTTGGTATAAATTTTCAGATTCAATTCCTTGCTGTTTTCGCTTGCATCAATCAGATACGTCAGGGTCATTTTGGTGAAGATGGATTTGTTGCTGGTATCTTTGGTGTTTAACTGGTAATCTTCAGGTTTTAATGAATAACCAACTTTACAGGGAATTGAATCTTTCGACTGTATTGGATTGTGTACCACCGTCAATTTAACCGGTTTTTGATCTATGCTTTCTGCACCAAACCATTCAGGATGGTCTTTCAGACTACTACTAAATTTCTCGGTGGCAGAGAGTAAAACCCTTGAATAGTAATTATTCATGACTACGGGAGCATTGTCAAATGAGCCCATTAAATTCCTGGCTTTGAATGAAAAGAGATAAAATTCAGGATCTACTTTTTCGCGGTAGAAGGAGCATTGAAAAAGAAAGGTATCACTCACATGGGTT
This sequence comes from Bacteroidota bacterium, assembly GCA_016715505.1. GTDB lineage: Bacteria > Bacteroidota > Bacteroidia > Chitinophagales > Chitinophagaceae > OLB11. The sequence continues at coordinate 110,021 of JADJZY010000037.1, read as the reverse complement.
TTACCTGGGCTAAAAGCGGCTATCCTACATTCGGTAATTTCCATGATTATTTTTAAATTCCGGTCGAACTGATATTGTTTTTTCAAAAATTGCTGAGATGTTTTTGCAATTTGAGAAGGCAATACCACTTCCAAAGGCTTTGCATCACCGCGCGATTGAATGAGACCCATTTGTTCACTCACAGAAGGATGAAAAGTAATTTCATGGATCTCAAATCTTGAACTTTTCACTGGAATACCGATATCGCTGCAAGAAATCAGGTGTTTGGATGTTTGGCTGTATAAGTTTGAAACGCCCAAAGAGAGGAAACATAAGAGAATCAATCCTTTCATGTAATTAGAATTTGAGATAAAGGTAATAACAAACCCTGAATTGGGCCGACTTTAAGAATCCGCATTAGGTGCTGATTTCTGAACGATTTCAACTAACTTTGCACTGAAAATTTTAGGATATGCGTAAGGTGATTTTTTTATCAATTTTATTTCTGCTACTTTTTGGAGCGGGGTATATTTATTGGTTTTATTATAATTCATTCAGTGATGGAACTCGTGATGGCGTTTTGTACAAATTTTCTCGAAAGGGCAATATTTTTAAAACCTATGAGGGCGAAATGGTGCAACCGGGTTTACGTTCTGTTCAGGGGGGGGCCATTAATACCAATAATTTTTTCTTTTCGGTAAGTGATGTGAAATTGGCAGATACCCTTGACAAGTGCATCGGTAAAAGTGTAAAAGTCCACTATATCCAATATCGTAAAAGTTTACCCTGGAGAGGAGAAAATTACAATGGTAAAAATCAGGAAAATGGCCAATACATCATTGACCGCATCGAAAATGTGAGCGAAGCACATTTAAATTCCGGATTTTAATGTATTCCGGCATAAAGAATAAATACGGTAGGAACTTTATGCATTTCCGGCAAGTGATTTTTCCACTCTTTTAATTTTCTGGTAATTATTTTTTCTTGTTTACCTGTAAGATCAGTAGCTATGCACAATTTAGTTTCCCCGTGTCCGGTCTTTAATATTTCTTGAAATAATTGTTGATTCCTGTATGGAGTTTCTATAAAGATTTGTGATTGGTTTCTTTGTCGGCTTTCTGTTTCCAGAAACTGAATTTTTTGCCCCAACAAAGGTTGCTTATTCGGCAAGTAACCATGAAAGCAGAATTGTTGTCCATTAAAACCCGAAGCCATTAGAGCCAATAAAATAGAATTTGGACCGGTATGCGGAATCACTTCGGCACCAATTTGATGCGCATAGGCAGCCAAAGTTTGTCCGGGATCGGCAATACCAGGGCAGCCCGCTTCGCTGATATAGGCTATCTCATCTCCGTCTTTTAATCGTTGCATCACTTCGGCCGGGATCTCTGATTGATGTTCGTTCAGCATCCAAAATTCTAATTGATCGATGTTGATGGAAGCATTGAGTTTTTTAACAATCGACGTGCGCTTTTGATTTCTTCAACCACGAAGTATTTTAGCCCACTTAACAAGGGCGTTAAATAGGCCGGCAGACAATAGTGACCATCTTCAGATAAGATATTCGGCACTAAATGAAGTTTTCCTTTGTTCATTTTTCTTGGGTTTCTTCGTGAAAGGATATTGTTGCTGCAACCACTGTGAAAGGCGCCATTAAAACCAAACCTACAAAAGGGACTAAAAGTGAAAGATACATGGGTATTCCATTGCCGATGGCCAAGCCTTTTCGCGCAGATAAGAAGGCCCTTGAGGAAGTCACATTCATTTTTTGACGTTCGCAACTATAATCGAGCATCGAAAATCCATAATAATAACAATCCAGTACTACGATCATTAAATTGAAAATAATGCCAACAACCGGTATGAACGATAATACAAAAAGAAGCACCGTCCACAAAAGCTGACGGAAAAAACTATGCATCGATATCCGTATTCCCCGAACAATATCCGATAAAAATTGTTGAAGATTAAATGGGATAACCCGACCGCTCAGGCATTCAGCTGTTCGTTCAGAAATGTAGGCATATAACGGCGACGCAAGGGCTAAAAAAATGTATTTGAAAAATGAAAACAAAACAACCAGGCTTGAAAGATAAAAGAGCCATTGAATGATTTTTCCGAGCCAAGAAAAAGACTTTATCCAATGTAAATAACGTTGCACCCAATCGAAATTGCTGATTTGCAGCCATAACCAATCATTGAGTTGCCACCAGGACCAGGCTGTCATACCCAGAAAAATGGCATAACAAATGATCGACAAAAATATCAGGCGTTGCAGCTTGTGCTCACGAATCAAACGCAATGCTTTTGGATAGGCTCTTAGTCCTTGAACAAGTCCGGATAACAATGACATGTTCCAAATGTACTCCGGCTGCCGGAATAGGGTATAGTTAAGGCTTATATTTTTTAGCAAAACTTAAGGAAAATAGCCAAAAATTACTTGTATTTTTGGACTCAAATCATTTTCATGGAGATTGCCGCCGGTCCGCTATTAAGCACCATTGAATATCCTTCGGATTTAAGGAAATTAAGTAAAGACGACTTACAACAAGTTTGTAATGAATTGCGTCAGTTTATTATTGATACTGTGAGTGTGAATGGAGGGCATTTTGGAGCAAGTCTCGGTGTGGTTGAATTGACGGTCGCCCTTCATTATGTATTTAATACACCAGATGACCAATTGATTTGGGATGTGGGCCATCAGGCCTATGGGCATAAAATTTTAACCGGTCGGCGTAAACAATTTCACACCAATCGAAAATACAACGGCATCAGTGGATTTCCGAAGCGTAGTGAAAGTCCTTATGATGCGTTTGGTGTTGGTCACTCATCTACTTCCATTTCAGCGGCATTGGGCATGTCGATTGCCAGTCAGCTCAATGGCCAATCAAAACGACAACATATTGCAGTGATTGGCGACGGTGCTATGACGGCGGGTTTACCTTTCGAAGCACTTCAACATGCAGGAAGTAGTGGCGCGAATATTCTGATTATACTCAATGATAATAATATGAGTATCGATCCGAATGTGGGTTCACTTAAAGAATACCTGACCGATATTACCACTTCGAAAACATACAACAAGGTGCGCAATGATATCTGGAATATGATAGGCCGCTTACCGGGTGGGAAATTTCATCAAAAAATGGCTTCCAAAGTGGAGGCGGGCATTAAAGGTGTTGTATCAAAAACCAGTAATTTATTTGAAGCATTGGGGCTTCGTTATTTTGGTCAGGTGGATGGACATAATATCCTGAAGTTGGTAGAAACCCTGAGAGATTTGAGTCAAATACCCGGACCTAAATTATTGCATATCTCAACGGTAAAAGGTAAAGGATATGATTTAGCAGAAAAAGATCAAACCTTGTGGCATGCTCCCGGAACTTTTGATAAGGTAACAGGCAAAATTAACAAGGTTGTATTTGAACATCCTCAGCCGCCTAAATATCAAGATGTATTTGGCAAAACCATGATTGAACTAGCGAAATTGAATCCTAAAGTAATGGGGATTACACCTGCCATGCCTTCGGGATGTTCATTAAAATATATGATGGCCGAAATGCCTGATCGTGCTTTTGATGTAGGCATTTGCGAACAACATGCCGTAACACTGAGTGCTGGATTGGCAACACAGGGCATGAAGGTATTTTGTAATATTTACTCTTCCTTCATGCAAAGGGCTTACGACATGGTGATTCATGATGTGGCTATACAAAAACTACCGGTCATCTTTTGTTTAGATCGGGCCGGTTTGGTTGGTGACGATGGACCGACACACCATGGGGCCTACGATATCGCTTACATGCGATGTATTCCGAATATGGTGATTGCTGCACCGATGAATGAAAAGGAGTTGAGGGATATGATGTTCACTGCGCAATCTGATGAAAATGAGTTGCCTTTCGTGATTCGATATCCAAGAGGTGAAGGTGTCATGCCTCAATGGCAAACACCCCTTGAAATGATGGAAATCGGCGTCGGAGAATGTGTGCAGCAAGGAGAAGAAATTGCGATACTATCGATTGGCCATCCGGGTAACTTTGTGATTGAGGCCTGTAAATCATTCGCCGATGAAGGGTTTCAACCTGCACATTACAATATGCGATTTGTGAAACCATTGGACGAACAAATCATGCATGAGGTAGGACGAAAATTTAAAAAGGTTATTACTATTGAAGATGGCACCGTAGTAGGTGGTTTTGGATCGGCATGTCTGGAATTTTTTGCTGCAAATAATTACCATCCTGAGGTTCGAATTCTAGGAATTCCTGATCGAATTGTTGAACATGGAAAGCCACAGGAATTACATCGGGAATGTGGGTATGATATGCAAGCCGTTATGGAGACTGTTGCGCAAATGAGAGCGATGACTTTTGCTTAAAGTGTGAATCGCTATTTTAGCTAAACACGTTGAAGCAAGCGGCTAAATTTCATTTTGAGTAAATGACAAAAGTTCTACCTTTGAGTAAATGAAGGTTAGAAATGGATAATCTCTTATTGTACAATAAATTAGCTGCTCTTCCAGATAGCTTAAAAAATGAAGTCAGTCATTTTATTGACTTTTTATCTTCCAAGCGAAAAAAGAAAACGAATAGAAATAAACCCAAATTTGGTAGCTGCAAAGGGGCCTTTAAAATGAAATCAGGCTTCGATGATACTTGGAAGATTTTAAGCAATACATGCAATGATTCGGCAAAACCTTTGACACATCTCTTGAGGTAGCAAAGCCTGTCCAACAAAGCAGACGAAGCCTTAAAAACTGGTAAAAATCCCATTTAATCAGTTTTTGGATGCACTCACAAATAATGGATTTCAAATTTTACCAATCACTATTGAAGATGCACTTCATGTATCAACTTTACCCTTTCACCACCGAGTCCTTTTGACAGAATTCTTCTTCTCAAGCAATAACGAATAAATTATCATTGATTTCACGAGACGATCATTTTAGTTCTTATCCGGTTAAATTGATTTGGTAAAATATGCTTATACCCGGGAAGACGGTCTCTCTTGTTCTAGATATTCCACAAATATTTTTAGAAGCAGATGCTTTTACTTAATTTGTCTTTGTGGAACTTAAAAGAAAAGCGGAAAGGACTTCAATTAAACGGGAGGGTCCCCGGCGCATGAGATGCGGTTGGTATGTCAAAATACGGGGGCAAAACTATCATTTATTTGTATTTTGTGGTCACTTTTTAAATGAATGCTGCATTGGCCTAACACCCGGGCCAGGTTTAGCGTCTAATACACTCAAAGACCCTTTTATGAAATTGTTTCACGTATTGTTATTGAGTTTTTTTGCCAGCCTACATGCTTTTGCAGGACCACATGGTCCGGAATTCATTGAAAATAAAAGACAATGGAACCCTGAAATTGCCTATAAAGCGCATTTACCCGGTGGAGCTTTGTTTTTGACTTCAGGCGCTTTGGTTTATTCTTTTTACAGCGTTGAAGATTTAAATGAAATTCATGAATTGACTCATGAAGGGAAAGAAGTGGATCATTTACCTGTGCGCAATCATGCTTATAAAGTACATTTTGAAGGGGCCAATTCCAATCCACAGATTTTACCACAAAAAGCCGCCTCGTATTATCATAATTATTATTTGGGAAATGATCCGTCGAAGTGGTCAACATATGTGCATTTGTATGAGAAAACTTCTTACAAAAATTTGTATCCCGGAATCGATTTGGACATGTATGGAAAGGATGGACAAATGAAGTATGATTTTGTGATTCGTGCCGGAGTTGATCCCAATCTTATTCAATTGCGATATGAAGGTGTCCATCCAACATTAAATGCGAAAGGGGAGCTTCTGATTCAAACTTCAATCAATTCTCTTACGGAGTCGGCACCTTATGTTTATCAGCTGATTCAAGGGGAGAGAAAAACGGTAAAAGCACAATATGTGTTGAATGGACAAACCCTGAGTTATGCATTTCCGGAAGGTTATGATACAAAATATGATTTGGTGATTGATCCGGTATTGGTGTTTGCCACATACAGTGGAACTACCGGCACTACCTATGGTTTTAGTGCAACCTATGATATTACAGGACATTTGTATGCCGGTGGTCAGGTTTTTGCTGCCGGATGGCCATCCACAGCCGGTGCATTTCAATCGACCTTTGGAGGAATGCAGGACGCTGGAATCAATAAATATACTGCTACCGGTAATGCGCTGATTTACGCCACCTATTTTGGAGGAAGTGGTGCAGACTTACCCAATAATCTGGTCGTGAATGCCAATGATGAACTGGTTGTATTAGGTTCAACCACCTCAGGGAATATGCCGGTAACAGCAGGTTGTTTTGACAATACCTTGGGTGGTGGTGCTGATTTATATGTAGCTCATTTTAATGCTAGCGGGAACGGCCCTGATTGGTTCAACCTTTGTGGGAGGTTCAGCGGCAGATGGTCAAAATTCATTTTTATTAAGTCCGAACTATGGTGACCGGAATCGTGGAGAAGTTTATATTGATCAGGCTGGAAATATAGTATGTGCCGGTAGTACCAGTTCGAATGACTTTCCAACTGTAGCAGGTTGTTATCAAACCACCTTCGGAGGCTTGCAGGATGGATGTCTTTTTAAATTGAATCCAACTTGTACTAATTTGTTGTACAGTACTTATATTGGCGGCAGTGATGAGGATGCTTGTTTCGCGATTGTACAAAATAAGAAAAAACAGTATGTAGTGGTTGGTGGAACCATGAGTAATAATTTTCCGACAACAGCCGGAACTTTGCAAACCACTTTTGGAGGATTGAGAGATGGTTTTGTTCTGACCATGGATTCTGTATTTAGTAACCTGATTTCTTCTTCCTATCTGGGTACTGCAGACGAAGATCATGCTTTTAAAGTTCAATTAGATAAGGATAATAATGTGTATATCTGTGGTCAATCTGATGGTGGGGCTTATCCGGTAAGTGCCGGCGTATATACCAATGCCAATGGTGGAATATTTATACATCATGTCGATTCTACGTTGTCGGTAAGTATAAAATCTACAGTCATTGGTCAGGCTATGATGGCAGGAGGCTTTTCACAAAATTTAGTCCCCACTGCATTTTTGTATGATGAATGTGGGAATGTTTATTTTTCAGGATTTCAGGCTCAAACCGGGCTGCCATTAAGTGCCAATGCACATCAAACCGCACAAGGCGGATTTTGGATTTGTGTTTTAAGCAATGGTATGAGTGGATTGTTATATGCCACGTACATGGGTGTTCCCGGTGATCATGTGGATGGTGGAACAAGCCGATTTGATCCTCAGGGAATTATTTATCAATCTGTTTGCACCATCAGTGCGAGTCAATATCAAAGTGCAGGAACATTTAGTCCGAATAATCAATCATCCTCTTGGGATGTGGCTAGTTTTAAATTTGATTTTGAAGCGGCCGGGGTAAATGCCGATGTAGCCTTAGGCATTGGCACCAACGACTCTTTATGTGTGCCTGCTACAGTGAATTTTGTCAACAATACCGTGAATGCTGTATCATACCTGTGGGATTTTGGCGATGGCACTACCAGTACCTTGCAGAATCCTCCACCACATACTTACAACACACCGGGTACCTATACCATTAAACTGAAGGCTTTTAATCCAACTAGTTGTGTTACCGAAGATTCGGCATCAACTGATATTTTCATTTTTAAAGTTGACAAACCGGATTTACTGGTAAAAGATACAACCACCTGCGACCCGAGTGTACCTGTAGTTATTACCGCTGCAGTGAATAATTTGACATCGAATATGCAATTTAGATGGGAGCCCGCTGCTGCTGTGATCGGTGCTAATAATACACAAACCGTAACCGTGGATCCGGCAATCAGTATGAATTTTACGGTGACAGTTATTGATTCCATTCCGAATGTATGTTTTGAAACTTCCACAGGGGTAATCAATATTACCATGGGAGATACAACACAAATGGATGTCATGCCGAAAGATACCACTGTTTGTTTTGGCGGAACCATCCCAGTGAATGCCTTCGGAGGGGTCACTTATGCCTGGACGCCCGATTATCAGATTAGTTCCGTGAATACGCCCAACGTATTAATCACTGCCTTCTCGGAGGTTTACTATCAGGTTCTTATTAAAGATGCTTTTGGTTGTAGTGCTACAAAAAGAATACGGGTGAATGCCTATCCTCGCGTTGAACCGGATGCGGGTCCGGATGAAATCATTCGTTTCGGTGAATCATATCAATTGCAAGCCAGTGGCGGATATTCGTATCAATGGCAGGCAGATCCTACTTTGAACGATTTGAATGTCAGTAATCCTGTTGCGACCCCGCAAAACGAAAAAACAACCTATTATGTACAAGCAATGACTGATAAAGGCTGTATTGGCAAGGATTCTGTGACTGTTTACATGACCAATGGCCTGGTTCCAAATGCATTTAGTCCGAATGGCGATGGGCAGAATGATATATTCCGTTTTTATGCAGCCAATGATTTAATTAGTTTAAAATCATTCCGGATTTTTGATCGTTGGGGTAAGGAAATGTTTTATACCCAGGAAATGGCCGATGGTTGGAATGGAACCTATAAAGGGGAAGCATGTGAAAATGGCGTTTACTTCTACTTCATCGAATATGCCATTGGAAGCAAAGCATATACTTATAAAGGAGATGTAACCTTGCTCAGGTAATCGTTTCTGATCAAGTCGCCTTTAGTTTGCTGCTTTTATATATTGCATGATTTGATATGCTGCGCTTGCGATGATGATTGCAAGTACCAAATACCTGAATACTTTTTCTGAGGTATGCTTTAAAATGATTTTGCCGATAAAACTGCCTACTAAGCTGGTGACCACTAAAAAGGGAATAAGGTAGAGATTGGCTGTATCGAAATAGCCTTGTGCAATGTAAACGATAGCCCGACTGCTATCTACGCCTAAATCTATGACCGCTGAAGTGGCTACAAAAATATTTTTTGGCAATTGGAAAGCGGTAAGTGTAATGCCCCGAATGGCCCCGCCCGTGCCGAGCAAACCTGCCAAAAATCCGGAAATGATTCCACCCAGATATAAATTTTTATTGGTCTGCTGAAGTGGTTTGTTGAAATAGAAAAGGAGAAAAATGGATAGCACAACGAGCATAATATTCATGATAAATTCCATCTGAGCGATCGGAATATAATTGGTGAGTAAGGCGCCAATGATAACAAAAACCACTGCCGGAATTCCCAGTTTAATGACAATATCCTTTTTGATGCCTTCACGAAACAATGCAATTTTAGATAAGTTACTGAATACATGAAATATCGCAGTAATACCCAATACGGTTTTAAAACCGAAGAACAAAGAAGCAATGGGAACAAAAAGAATAGAAGATCCAAAACCGGAAACCGTACCAATGATCTCAGCGAGAAGTGCCAGCAACAAAAAAGAGCGCCTGTTTTTCCATGATTTAAATTTCTATTGAAAAGACCACTCCCGGGGTATAGAAGAATACAAATCTTATTCGGTGGTATATTGACCTGTTGCGATTTGCTCCAGAGCATTATAAAAAGGTTCCCCAAATCTTCGAATCAAAGGCTCCTTTAAAAACTGATAAACCTTCACCTTTTTGGATTTGCCTAATTTGCAGGCCGGTGCACAAAGGGTTTCACGGGGGCTATAATTCAATGCGATGTTTTCTTTGGTTCTGATTTCTCGAATGGGATATAAATGGCAGGAGATCGGTTTTTTAAAATCTGTGCGTCCTTCGTAATAGGCTTTTTCAAATAAACATTTTACAATTCCTTGTGCATCGGTATAGCCATACACACAAATTCCACCATTGATGGCCGGTGTAACATATCCGAAACCTTCTTCGGTGGTATATGGACCACTTCGTTTGATTTCGGCTTTGGCCTCTTCACTCAATTCATCTTTGATTACTTTATAAGCCGCTTTAATTTGTTTTAATTCGTCTTTATTCAGCGGGGCACCGGCATCTCCATCTACACAGCAGCCACCTTTGCATTTACTCAAATTGCAAATAAATTCTTCAGTGATGATATCATCGCTAATCAGGATATTGTCAATAATGATCATTTAGTCCATTTTAAAGATTCTACAAGATGTACGATATCCGCTCTTAAAAATTCGTTGACGGGTTTTAAAGAATCGGCATTAGGTGTGGTATCGAAATACAAAGCTCCGCGAATAAAATGTTTAACGGAGTCTGTTGCATAAAATTGAAAAGCAGAGGCAGCATTTCCACCTACATCATAATATAAGCCATGCACACTATTGGGCGTATGAAATTCAGGTTCGTTGATATAGTCTGCCCTTTTGGTGTGGTAATGCGACATTTGATAGGAATCTTCCAGCAGTTTGACTAAAGTGTTTTGTCCTTTAATTTCTTTATAACTCAGGTAAATGGTTCCACCTAAATCCGGGAATTGTACATTAATCCACCACGGATTTTCAGCTTTTTGGTTAAAAAACAAAGTATCCTTTCGAATGGTTCCGTATACAGGCATTTCAAATGAATAAGGGTATCCGGGTTGTTCAAACAACTGATATTTTTTTAGGGGTAAATCAATATTGAAATAACCTCTTGGCTTGGGTATATAGGTTTCTTCGCGGCAGGATAAAACAACAAGTGTTGTAAATATGAACAAGCAATAAATCAGGTTCTTCATCATCGTCGAATAGATAATTTTTGGACTTCAGGTTTCTTTTCTTGCCCGTTGTCATACACTAAAAAGTATAATCCCGTAGGTAATTCTGATACATCCGCCTGAATGGTAAAAGTTCCGCTTCGGAATGTTTGATCAAATAGTTTTTTGACCCGACGTCCGGACAAATCATAAATGCCTGCTGAAGCCGGATAATTCTCAGAGGCTGTAAAGGTGAAATAACAGGAACTTCCTGCAGGGTTGGGATAAATATTTGTGACTGAATGAACCGGTGTTGGAAAGGGTGATGTAAATCCGGTATAGTATGTTTCAAAAACACCGCCACCATGCGTGCCTATGACTACATAACCATCACTTTGTCTTACACGGATATCTGTAACAATATTTGCGCCGATTTTTTCAGGTGATTCTTGCTCCCAAACAGTTTTGTTGGTGCCTGCCGAGGTGCCAAGTACCAGAGAATCTGTGCTGTAAAGTCCCACGCTTGTACCGGTAAAATAACGACGTTTACCATTTGGCAAACGCAGGATTTTTACACAACGTACACTGGGTTGTGCGCCGGTATTATTGGAGTTGCTGGTTTCCAGATTACCGCCAACCAAATACCATTTTTTGCCACTATCGTTAGAGTAAAAGAGACTGTTAATATTCCAGTTGGAGTAACAAATCAATACATTTTTTGCACTATCCGGGTCAACAGTTACCGGTATTAAAATTCCGGGTCGTAATGGTATCTGCAGAAAAAGTCCAGCCTGATTTAAATTTTGTGTTATCGTTGTATACTTCAATGTTTTTTACATTACTGAGGCGAGCAATTCGTTTTGCTACAGGCATGTATAAGGTATGATTTTCGCTAGGGTCAACCACCAATGGATTGATAAAATTGTATTGGCTTTTGTCAATCCCATCCGGGTCAATTCTGCGACGTAACATCACATTTCCTTTTAAATCTAGAACGACTTTACGAACATTTCCCAATTGCGTACTGATGATATAATAGGAACGGTCGGGTGCAATAAAATTGTAGGACCCATCTCCATTGATCGTCATGTTCCACAGATCCTTGGGGTTATTGCTATAACTGATATAATTTCCATTGTCCTGCAATCCGCCTAATAACCACTGATCGAATGGTTTGCTTTCATCAATAGCTACGGTATAAAATTGAGATGTTAAATAGCCCAAACTTTTCTCCTGCCAAGTTACTTCATTGGCATTGATATCTTGTGTGAATTTGACTCCGCCATCTGATACTGAATAGGCCTGACTGGCATTTTTTAAGAAATAAAGATTGTGCTGATCGGGATGATGATTGGGATAAACGCCAAAATTAGGTAGGGTAGTCGCTAGAGCGTATCCACCAATCTGCTGAATTTGGGAGCCGGTTTTAAACCCATCGCGCGAACGGTATAAATTCGTTCCACCGATAAAAATTTGTTCACTACCAGGTTGAGTTTCTATCATTAAATCATATCCGCCCTGACAATTGAAGCGGTCAAATTGATTCGGGTTGTTTACCGGTAAATAGGTCGATAAATTACTCCACAGTCCGCCGCTTCCGGTACCATCACCAGACAAGTATTGATATTTACATAATGAAACCCATTCAGGATTGCCTTCATAGTCTTTTGTTTCAACACCCCCTGAGGTATCACTCGGCAGCTCACTTAAAAAGTAGACCACATTTTCGTTGTTGACATCAATTTCTATGACTGTTCGATTTGCACTTTTTAAGAAATTGGGTGTGATATTGGTAAAATTGATCCCATCGGCCGAGCGAAAAAATCCTTTCGCATTTCCATCCCAACTTAAGGATGCGTATACGATACCTGATGGTGCAATAGCAAATTCGGTAAAGTAAGAATCATTGCCTACTCCCAATACCACTTTCCAGCTTTTTCCGGTATCCGTGCTGCGATAAATTCCACCATATACCGCCATATAGACACATGTGTTTACAGTATCTACATTAGAGCAGCCAATCTTCCACCCGCCCTGATAACTGGTAGAGAAGGAACCGGGATTACCTACTGCAGTGGCTGCCAAAGGCTTCCAGGAATTTCCATTATCTACAGAAACAAATGCGCCGTCGCCCAGATAAAAGGCATCATGCCCACCACCGCTGGCAGAGGTGCCATACAACTCTCCGGAAAGGGCGTACCAAATATGCTCATGGCCAATGCGGGTGTCCTGGGCGATACTCACCACTCCGGGATGATCCATCGGTGCTGTTCTTCGTGTCCATGAATTTCCTCCATCTTCACTTGACCATATTCCGCCCGATACACCTCCGGCAATTAAATGTTGTTCGTTTTTAATATCGACCGCCATTGAACGTGTTCGACCTCCCACATTCCAGGGTCCACGTGACTGCCAGTCAGCACCCCGGCTTCCCCGATAGGCAGCATTGATCGATAATTCAGATCGATAAGTTTGTAATTCACGTAAACGCATACCGGGTGGAATGATGCCTGTGGCCGGATCAGCCAACATTTGTTCCTCCCATTTTTACGTAATGCCGGATTTTCCGAGGCATCATCATCATTCATCCAATCCGATTGGCCATGGATCAGGGTAAGCAAGGAAATGAAAATGAACAGAACAGATAGCAACAATAGAACATATCGCTGCCGATATTGAAAGTGTAACATAGTAGCGATAAAATTAACCTTTATTCAAGGATTTAGAAAATGGAATCATCCACAATTTAGACAGAGTCCTAGACAAGATTGTGATATACTTTTTGTACATCATCGTCTTGTTCTAATTTATCCACCAACTCCAATACTTCATTGGAATGTTCTTCGCTGAGTTCAACATGGGTTGAAGGAATGCGGGTTAATTCTGCTTTGGTCGGCGTGAGACCTTTACCTTCCAGGAAATCACTCATTTTACCAAAGTCGTTGAATCCGGTTCGAATCACTAAATTTCCTTCAGCGTCTTCACCCATTTCTTCCATACCATAATCTATCCCTTCCAATTCAAGTTCCTCTAAATTCAGGTTTTCATTTTTCAGGGTGAATTCACCCATACGGTTAAACAAAAATGCCACAGAACCACTATTGCCCATTGCGCCGTTTCCTTTATTAAAAATGGCTCTGACATTTGCCACAGTACGAGTGCCATTATCTGTTGCCGTTTCAACCAGGATTGCCACGCCATGTGGTCCAAAGCCCTCGTATACAATTTCTTCATAATCCACCAAATCCTTGCCGGAGGCTCTTTTTATCGCAGCTTCCACGCGGTCTTTAGGCATGTTAACAGCCTTCGCATTTTGGAAACAACGTCGTAAGGCAGGATTATTATCGGGGTCAGGGCCACCATTTTTAACGGCTATGGCTATTTCTTTACCAATGCGGGTAAAGTTTTTTGCCATTTTATCCCAGCGGGCAAACATGGCCGATTTACGTACTTCAAATATTCTTCCCATGGTAGAAACTCATTTTGGACGCGCAAATTTACGCGGATTTTTCAATTAGACACAGATACTTGATTTCAATCTCAAGCAAATAATTATTCTGATTCAGCCAAAGCTTTCATCTTTTCTTTCAGATGACTGTGAATGAAGAGGCTGTTGATGGATTTATTTTCATGAACATTGCGAATAGCAACAGAAAATAATTCGGAAGTACTCAATACTTTAATTTTTGGTGTAACCTGTTTCAACGGAATTGTATCACAAACAACCAATTCACTGAGGACCGAATTTTCAATATTTTCATAAGCCTTTCCACTCAAAACAGGATGTGTACAGAATGCTCTCACACTTTTAGCGCCTTTGTCCATTAACATCGCCGCACTTTTGGTGAGTGTGCCTGCAGTATCACAAATATCATCAATCAGAATAAGGTCTCTATCTTTTACATCACCAATGACAGTCATGGAGGCCACTTCGTTGGCTCTTTTACGTTGCTTATCGCAAATAACCATATCGGCGCCAAAATAGCTGGCTACTTCCCGAACACGATTGGTACTTCCTACATCCGGAGAGGCAAAGGTGATTCCCGGAATATTTAATTTTTCGATATAAGGAATAAAGATGGCTGAACTATCCAAATGATCCACCGGAATGTCGAAAAATCCCTGAATTTGCGGGGCATGTAAATCCATGGTCATGATGCGATGTGCGCCTGCTGTGGTCAATAAGTTGGCGACCAATTTAGAAGCAATACTCACACGGGGTTTATCTTTTCTATCCTGCCGGGCAAATCCAAAGTAGGGGATGACAGCGGTAATGTATCCGGCTGATGCTCTGCGGGCGGCATCAATCATCATCAAAAGCTCCATCAGGTTATCGGTTGGAGCATAGGTGCTTTGAACGAGGAAAACAAAATCGCCTCTCACACTTTCATTGAAAACGGGTTGAAATTCTCCATCCGAAAATTTTTGAATGGTTACTTTGCCGAGGGGTTGGCCATAGAGTTCTGATATTTTTTCGG
The DNA here is from genome assembly GCA_016715505.1 of Bacteroidota bacterium. Lineage (GTDB taxonomy): Bacteria > Bacteroidota > Bacteroidia > Chitinophagales > Chitinophagaceae > OLB11. The sequence continues at coordinate 94,969 of JADJZY010000037.1, read as the reverse complement.
CCAATACAGCTGAAGAATTTCCAGAGAATATTTTAACGTTCGGATGGGTGAGGTTCATGGTGTGCAAAGATAGTTTTTGAATCGCTGTGTTTCCGGAACATTAATTAACAATGTGTATAACTTCTGATTCTTGCAATATTTCATAAAACATTCATCTGTAGGGCACGACAATTGTGCAAGCTTTCCAATACATTTGCACAAATTTTTGCATGAAAAAGTACTACTTTCTTTTGGTCATTCTCAGTGGTTTGAATTTTCACATAAAGGCTCAAACAAAACATGGGATAGGAATTCATTTTGGCGCTTTCGATTTTTACGGACCACAAACCGGAAAATATTTTTTACAAAATCGTACGTTGAACAATGGTGATGGTCAAAAAAAGGTTTTGTACTGGGATCCCGCCATACGGGTTAGTTATTGGCATGAGTTACATCGTATGTTGGATTTAAGTATTGCAGGAACCATCAGTCAATTACATTATCCTGCCTCTTCAAAAGATAGTTTATTCATCAAATCCAAAAACAATGATTTAGCGGTTAAACAAGCCTTTTTATTCGGTTCGCTGCAAGTACGTGGTGCATTTAACTTTCTGGATCGTAATAAATATTTTGCTGCGCCCTATTTAACGGCCGGAGCGAATATGGCTTTCCGCAAAGGGGGGAGTTCATTTTCAGTGCCTATAGGTTTAGGCGTTCATCTAAAATTAGCCCAACAAACATTTTTTAATCTCGAAAGTCAGTATCATGTAGGTGGAGTTACGCATTTGTTTCATAGCGCCGGTTTGATTTATCGCTTTGGGAAAAAAGAAGTTGTCGAACGAAAAATCGAAACGCCTGTGATTGCCGATGCGGATAACGATGGTACACCGGATGCCACAGATGATTGCCCGAGTATACCGGGCCGCAAGGAAACAAAAGGTTGTCCGGATACTGATGGCGACGGTATTGTAGATAAAATGGATGATTGTCCGGATATGGCGGGTAAACCTGTGTTTAAAGGTTGTCCGGATTCAGATGGAGATGGTATTTCAGACAAAACAGATGCTTGTCCGCAAGTAATGGGTATTGCCAAATACAATGGATGTCCGGTTCCTGACCGGGATGCAGATGGATTTAATGATGAAATAGATCAGTGCCCGGATGAGGCATCCAACAGCAACAAGGGGTGTCCGGAAGTTGCTGCGGCCATCGTGGAAGAAGTTATAGAGGCGGCCAAAGGCGTCAATTTTGAAAAAAATAAATCAGTACTCACCAATGCGTCCTTCGTTAATTTGGATAAAATCGTAGCTATCTTATCAAAGAATCCGGAATTAAAAGTGGATATCGAAGGACATACCGATAACACCGGATCGGCTGAAAGAAATGCATTTTTATCTCAGCAAAGAGCAGATGTCTGTAAAAAATATCTGGTTTCGAAAGGGATTAGTGAGAGTCGAATCAGCAGTGTGGGTTATGGTGATATCAAACCGATTGCTGATAATAGTACCGAAGAGGGTAGGGCTCAAAATCGTCGTACTGAATTTATTTTAAGCAAATAAGTCTTTGATCTGATTTGCGAATTTTGTCCATGACGAGAGGGAAGATTCAATCCGTAGAACATGTGAACGGATATGTTGGAGATGATTTTTCTTATTGTATTATTTTTTTATTAAGCGCTCTGCAAACAATCTGACCAAATCCGGTCGAGGAACTTCGTATTCTTGTAAAATGGCCAATACAAAATGTTCTGCGGCTATTTCTTCCGGATCAATCATGTAATCCGTATTGTTGCCGGTTTGAATCAGAAAATCAGGGAATGCATCCAGGGGTAAAATTGAAGAATTTCGAAGTATGTGTTTGGAATTGTTCCCCCTTACTTCCAATAAACCGACAGTGGCATATTCGAAGAATGAGCCTCCTTCATACGGTCGGTTGGTGTATAAAAACATCATGTATTCTTTGATTTCTGCTTGATGTTTTAATCGAATATAGCTGTCCTTAAAGGGTGCATCCGGGTTGGCAATTTGAATGTTGCGAAGACTATCACTTAATTCGATTTCATTACAAATGCTAAAACCCAGTATGCGATATAGATCTTTTCGTAGTTCAGGATTATACCGGCTAATTACGTGAAACAACTCATGTAATAATAATTTCCTCAGGGATGGAGCATCATTTTCAAATACTTTTTCTTTTAAAACAATATAGTTTTCACGGGTATATCCCATGGCGCCTCCTTCATCCTGCATACTGGATTGGATGAGCTGAATTTTAGCTGGAAGTTTGAATCGGATGGAGGTTTCAGGCATCCAATGAAGGATTTCTGTCCATAACAATTCTACCTTTTTTCGGTATTCCGTATCCCAGTTTTTTGTTGACTGTTGTCTTTTCTGCAGGATGTCATTTTTTTCTCCTCGTTGATTTCCTGAGCGCGATTGGAGGTCAAACAATCCCCAGGATTTGGTGTACACATCGTTCTGATTCAAAATTTCAAGCGCTTGTTTTGCCGGGCAGTATTCGAAAACAAGGGTTGTTTTGGACTGGGCCTGAAGGATAAAGTCTGACAGCAATCCAATGGTTAAGCATAAAAAATATTTCATGAGAACATGTTTGAGTCAAAAATAGGGCTTTGTCAAATATATACTCCCAAGGTTTTTTAGGATATTAGTTCATCATATTAATGATTATAAAAATGTATAAAAAATATATATAATAGTCTTTTCAAGGGTTTTACTCATTTATGGTGCTGAAAATCAATGATTTAAAAAAAATAGGCATACAATTTGATTTTTAATCATCAATGTAAACGTCCAACTACTAAATCCTACACAACATGAAAAAGTTACACACCGTATTAATGACCTTAGCACTTATCGCAGGTTCGTTATTTACTCAAGCTCAAAATGCCAATCAGGATCCGGTAAAATTATCGTTCGACTTAAAAGTAGCTGAACTCTATACCAAATACAAAACGGATGGTTTTGTAACTTACAAAGGGGGAAACCTGGATATGCAACGTAATACCGAGTTCCCGATTATGGTTGAATTGGTAGAAGGAAGATGGTATCAGTTTTGTGTGGTTGGAGATCCTGAGGCGAAAAAAATTGAAATGAAATTGGGCCTGGAAGGTGTTGGTGATGTGATTACCGATAAATTTAAACCTGAAATCACCAACGAACATTGGACACAATTTTCATTTGTATGCCCTCGTTCAGGTCGATATTTATTGACTTTTTATCAAAGAGGTTCAAAAAAGGATATGCTGGGTCATGTAGCAATTTTACAACGTCCGGTGAAAACAGCGAACGGTAGCACTGTAACTTATACGTTGCGTTAATACGTTCTTCAAATAATATTCAATGAACCGGTCTTGTACCGGTTTTTTTTGTAACCATTCAGAAACGACTCCATATTCTTTTTTTCGCTTTAGGTATTCGAAAGTAGATGATTGAACGACCTCTGAAACAACCATTGTTAACAAAATGGCTTTCACCAAAATTTAAATTTCATTTGGGATCGATTTAGTTTTTGAAAGTCGGTATTCAATAACAATCAACAGGCTCATGACCAGTATTTCCAGGCTATAATAAATCCATCCTGCTATTCGGATTTGCTGGGAATATTGAATAATAAAACACATGGTTATGAAAAGATAAGTGGTGTTCATCCAGGCCAATTTCCTTAGAAATGATTTAAGTGAGCCGTGTTCAGGAAAAAGAAACAGAAGGAAGAGAAAAGTATCAGAGCAATCGCTAAAATCAGGAGTATCCGAAAAGCGGGTGGGGGTATGCCAAAAACTTCGGCATGGGGAATTTGCAAATATCCAATGAGTAAACAACTGATTAGTGCACCAGAGGCATCCAATAAAAAAAGTTTACGAACATCCATACAAGTATCGCCCTGATTTCATGCAGGCATAAAAGGCTGAATCAGTGATGGATCAGGTTATGACTTACGCTTAAATGTTTTACTTATTTCGCGGAATTGTTTCAACTCATCTTTCATATTTTTCATGCTATTACCTTGCATCAGAAATATACGTTTATCCTGAAATAAATAAGTATAAAAAACCATAATGGCTTTACCGTCCTGAGTACCTTCTGCCACACATTCATAACCTTCTAACCCATCGTATTTCACGGCCCGACTTTCTTTAATTTTTAAATCCTTGATGCGATAATTTTTAACCGATCTTTCTTCGCAATAGCTTTTTAAATCAGCAACCGGTCTGTTGATTCCTGACATCGTTACAACAAACGAAGAATTTTCTGCTGATAAACTAGAGTTCAGGCCATTGTTGGAATACACCAATGTACCCATGGTTCCTTTGGCAGGTTTCATGAAGGAAGTGGGAACACTCACAAAAAACGGCGCAAAATCTTCCAGGTTATCCTGGTGATCCTTATCGTAGAAAACAGAAGTCAGCATTTCAACAACAACCGTTTCCATATCCTTGTTTTTTTCAGGATATTGACCTGTCAAACAAACTACATTCTTCGGCGCGGCTTCAAAATAAAGGACATGTTTGTAGGTTTGATTTTTGGTATTTTTTGATTTTACCAACCAGGCTTTGCCTTGCTGAATATTTACTTCTTTATTGTCTAGTAATTGTAAACCTTTTGCCGACATACTATCCTTATTAAAGGCAGCTCCAAAATTGGCGGCGCTGGTCTTTACATGTGAAATCATCACATTGGTGGTTTTACTTTTATTTTGGACACCGGCGTAAGCACCTGTATTGACAAATCCTTCAGGAATCAGGATGGAACATTGCGAGCCTATTACAAATTCTTTTTTTGCATTTTGTGCAAATGACATAATCTGAAGACTCAACAAGAATAAAATGGTACAGAACTTTTTCATCGAATTGGAAATTTTAATATTCAAAAATAGATTATTTTTTGAGACCGTTGCAAAAGACATTTGGTAAAAAAAATTCATGGCTTTGCAACTCAAATGTTTGAAGCCAATGACTATTTTATTCATTTCAACAGGTTTGGCAAAGGTCTCATTCTTGAGTGAACGATTCAGGTTAAATAAAAAAAGCCATCCCGAAGAATGGCTTTAAGGCTATTTAATTGAATTATTTTTTGGCTTTTTTGGGAGCGGCTTTTTTCTTGGCAGCTTTTGGTTTTGCAGCAACGGCTTCAACAACCTTACTTAAATTGTTGACGTTTTTAGCCAAAGCAGATTTTAAGTTTGAAGCTTTGTTTTTATGAATTACATTGCGTTTGGCTAATTTGTCCAACATCGCAACTACTTTCGGTAATTTTTCACCAGCTTCTTCTGCAGAAGATAAGGCTAACAAATCACGCATGGCATTACGGGTTGTTTTACCATGATAACGATTTCTTTCTCTACGTTTGTTAGCTTGACGAGTATCTTTTTTGGTCGCTTTGTGATTAGCCATTTACTTTTTTTTTAGGGCGCAAATATACAAGTATTCCCTTATATTTAAAATAATTCGTGTAAAAAAGTTCTAAATCTATAAGAAATCATGCTTCAAAATTACTTTTTAGGTTTCAGAATTACTTTTCAAATGCCACATTGCCCTGTTTATCAGGGTTTATGAAACGGAGTACCAATTGTCATTAAAAATTTGTTCACACCAATGATTGTACTATGTTAACGCCGTTATTGATTGAAAATAGTCTTATCGAGGGAAGCAAAGATTGGACTATTGAATTTTTGTAATCATTACAAACCCAAGGTGACCGAGAAAACATGCGTTCATTCCATAAAAAAACCTCCCCAAAGGGAGGCTTTTGTTTTAACTTAAATCTGTTTAATTAGTTGGCCTTGCTGCCTTTTACGCGGGCAATCACTTCTTCTGCAATATTATTGGGTGCAGGAGAGTAATGACTGAATTCCATCACGTTGCTTGCACGACCTGATGATAATGAACGCAATTGGGTTACATATCCAAACATTTCAGACAATGGAACTTTTGCTTTAATCACCTGAGCACCGGCTTTGCTGTCCATACCTTCGAGAATACCACGACGACGGTTTAAGTCTCCGGTTACGTCACCCATGTATTGATCAGGCGTAATTACCTCAACCTTCATGATTGGTTCCAATAATACCGGCTTGGCTTTTAAACCAGCTTCACGGAATCCTTGACGGGCACAAAGCTCAAAGCTCATACTGTCTGAATCCACATCATGGTAACTACCATCAAACACACGTACTTTCATACTCACTAAAGGGTAGGAGGCCAATACACCATTGTTCATGGCTTGTTCAAAACCTTTCTGAATAGCAGGCAAGAATTCTTTCGGGATAGATCCACCAAATAAGTCGTTGACAAACTGGAAGCTTTTTCCTTCATTTTCTTTTAACCACTCTTCGTCTGCAGGTCCAATTTCAAACTGAATATCGGCAAACTTACCACGACCACCTGATTGTTTTTTCAATACCTCACGATGTTGAATCGCCATTTGGAAGGCCTCTTTATAAGCCACCTGAGGAGCACCTTGGTTTACTTCTACTTTAAATTCACGACGCATACGGTCAACGATGATTTCGAGATGTAACTCACCCATACCACTCAAAATGGTCTGACCGGTTTCTTCATCTGTTTTCACCCTTAAAGTTGGATCTTCTTCAACCAATTTGGCAATGGCCATACCCATTTTGTCCACATCAGCTTGCGCTTTTGGTTCAACGGCAATAGAAATCACCGGTTCAGGGAAGGTCATTGACTCAAGAATCACCGGATTTTTTTCATCACAAAGTGTATCTCCTGTTTTAATATCTTTAAATCCTACAGCAGCACCGATATCACCCGCTTCGATATAATCAACTGGATTTTGTTTATTCGCATGCATCTGCATAATACGGCTGATACGCTCATTTTTACCGGTACGGGTATTTAATACATAAGAACCGGAATCCAAACGACCTGAATATGCACGGAAGAAGGCCAAACGACCTACGAAAGGATCCGTCATGATTTTAAAGGCCAAAGCAGAGAATGGTTCTTTCGGATCAGCGCGACGCTCAACTTCTTCGTTGGTATCCGGATTTGTACCTTTTACAGCTTCGATATCCAAAGGACCAGGCAAGTAACGGCAAATCGCATCCAGGGCAGTTTGTACACCTTTATTTTTGAAAGATGATCCACACATCATCGGGATAATCGAGATATCGATGGTTGCTTTACGAATCGCTTCATGTACTTCATCTTCAGTAATCGTATTTGGATCTTCAAAGAATTTTTCCAATAATTTTTCATCGTAATCCGCAACAGCTTCAATCAAATGCTGACGCCATTCGTTTACTTCTTCAACCATTTCAGCCGGAATAGGCACTTCTTTAAAAGTCATACCCAAGGTAGCATCTTCCCAAACAATGGCCTTCATGGTAATCAAGTCCACAACTCCTTTGAAGTTGTCTTCTGCACCAATCGGTAATTGTAATGGAACCGCTTTCGCACCCAGCATTTCTTTCACTTGTTTTACCACATTGAGGAAATCAGCACCGCTTCGGTCCATTTTGTTGACGAAACCAATACGTGGAACACGATATCGATTAGCCTGACGCCAAACGGTTTCAGATTGTGGTTCCACACCCGATACCGCGCAGAATAAGGCCAATAAACCATCCAAAACACGCAAAGAACGCTCTACCTCTACGGTAAAGTTAACGTGTCCCGGAGTATCAATGATATTAAATTTGAATTGTTTAGACAATGGCGTTTTTTGTCCCTGTTCAGTTGGGAAATTCCAAAAACAAGTGGTAGCTGCCGAAGTAATGGTGATACCTCTTTCTTGTTCTTGTGCCATCCAGTCCATGGTTGCACCTCCGTCGTGTACCTCACCAATCTTGTGGTTTACACCGGTGTAATAAAGGATACGTTCAGTTGTTGTGGTTTTACCGGCATCAATGTGAGCGGCAATTCCGAAGTTTCTTTGGTAGCGTAAATCTGCCATTTTAAATGTTTTTGAATGTTTTTGCGGGTTTAAACCCTAAAATTTGGAGGCGCAAAGGTAAAGCATTTATATGAAAAAAAACAGACACAATCTATCCACAACAAGAATTCACATTGTGCTAACGCAATCTGTCCGGTTTTTGTCCCTAAAGTTTTTATGCCCCCGTGATTCCGGCAGCTTAACCGCTTCCTCTGCGCCGGGGACCCTCCAGTTTACGCCCGATCCAAAATTTGTGATAAATGCATCATTTCCGAAAGGCAAAATACACCGCGCCCAGGATGCAGATAAAACTATACAAATAATTGATTTTCAATGGTTCTTTCAAATAAACCACCGCAAAAATGCTGAAGATGATGAGGGTGATAATTTCCTGCACAATTTTTAGCTGAAACCCACTATGGCCCGATAATACCCCATAACGATTCGCCGGAATCATTAAGCAGTACTCAAAAAACGCAATTCCCCAACTCAGCAGGATGGCTTTCCACAATGGGAACTCCGTTTTTCGTAAAAAACCATACCAGGCAATGGTCATAAAAATGTTGGAAAACACCAAAAGAGTAATGGTTCGTAACATACAGAATGCTTTACATTTGCGCTAAAGTAAATCGTATGAAAAAAATATTCGTTATTCTAAACCTGGTTCTTTTTGTTCTTCAGGGGCAGGCACAATCTTTTTTACTCGATCCCAATGCCGCAGGAGGTTTTCAATTGGGAACTACTTTCGCCGCCAATGGTTGGGTTGAAGTGAATGGAACCCAGGTCAATAAATGGACCATTTCCACAAATCCAAATGGCTTCAATGGAAATGTCGCCCATATTTCGCCCAATGCAGGTACCACCAATTCCTGGGATTATGCGTTTACCAATACCAGCGTTGTACATATTTATAGAGATGTAACCATTCCAGCCGGTCAAACCCAGGTTGATTTATCCTTCAAATGGAAGGCTCAAGGTGAGGAGGGATTAACCACATTTAATGAAGCCCTTATGGTAAGTGTGGCACCAACCACTTTTACACCTACAACGGCACTTTCTACCGGCTTTCTTCCTTCACCTGCCAGAACCATCGCCGTACTGTTAAATGATACATTTGGTAAAGTTGAAAATATTGTCATTCCTCCACAGCTCATCAATAATTGTTCAGCTGCTTCTACCATACGACTCATATTTACCTGGAAAAATAACAATAACATTTGCGTAAATCCACCCGCTGCTATTGATAGTGTCTCGATTATCAGTGATTTCCCTTCAGGCCCCGCACTAACAACCGGTGTGTTCACCATCAATAATACTTTGCCATCATCAGGAAATAACTTCAATAGTTTTACGGATGCTGTCAATTATTTAAATACGCGCTTACTCTGCGGATCACTCAGTAATCCTTTACAATTTAATGTGGCATCCGGACAATCATTTTTCGAAAATGTTCCTCCTTTGTATGCATCAGGAACTGCGAGTTTCCCCATTACCTTTCAGAAAGCTGGTTCTGGGCCCAATCCAATCATTTTTACCCAAGGGAATTCGGTGCCTTCAAATTTTGGTTTCTGTTTTAATGGTTCAGATTTTATCACCATGGATGGTATTCATATCATTGGTGACGAACAAACAGAATTTGGTTTTCTCATCAGGAATGCATCCGCAACCAATGGTTGTAGCAATATCACCCTGAAGAATTTTTATGTCTCCCTGGATAATCAAAATATTAATTCAAAAGGGGTACTCATTTCTTCCAGTACCGGATTCAGTTCGCAGGGGCTTACACCTACGGCAATTTCCGGCAGTAATTCCGGAATCGTGTTGCAGGATTTTGTGATTGAAAAATGTATTTATGGGGTTTATGGAATTGGCGGTTCAGCTACATATCCGGATTTAAATCTTTTGATTGGTACAGCAAATTGCAGCACTTATAACACCATTGGAGGAACTGCCTACAATGATATTGGAGGTGAAACTTCTGCTGCCTCCGGAGGGATTTATTTAACGAATCAACGAGATCCGGCTATTTTTAATACCATCATTCGAAATATCTCTTCAACGGGTGGTATCAATGGTATTTTTACTTCGGGTTCACAAGGCACAACTTCTATTTTTAGGAATAAAATTTATAATCTGGCCAATGCTTCCAATGCTTCCACCTCAGCGGTAACTGGTATTTATACGGCGTATGGCGGCCCTACAGGATCCAGTGTGAGTGTGAATGTATATGGCAACACCATCAGTAATTTATCAACAGCCTATAATCAGACGAATGTAAATGGTACCTTGCTTGTCAGAGGTATTCAAATGGCAGGATCATCTTCCACACCAAGCACCCGTGTTCAGTTTGTCGAAAATAATTCAATACAATTAAACTTGCCAGCCACTTTTACAGGGTCTTCAGCATGTTTAAATTTCAGCAATGTAACGGCCGCTATCAATACTGTTCGAAATAATATTTTCTCCAATATTTCTGCGGCTCAAACAGCTCCGGGCCGTCATGCGGGTCTATGGCTGCCTTCCTTAAGTATTGGCCTGGCGGGATCTAGTTGTAATTACAATGATTATTATATCCCCAATGCCGGACAAGGCTTTATGGTTTCAACGGGAACACTTGATTTTCCAAACTTAGCTCAGTGGACCCTCAATACCGCCAACTTGGATGCCAATTCTGTAAACATCAATCCTCTTTTTAATTCAGATATCGATTTACATATCAACCAACATTTACTCAATGGCATAGGAACTACGCCGAGTACTTTTGTATCGCAGGACATTGATTGCCAAAATTATGCAGCACCATTTGATATGGGCGCTGATAATGCAGATGTATGTGATGCTTCAAATATTCAAAATATTCCGACAAGTAAAGACAAAACTTTTTATTGTGCCGGAGATAAAGCCATTTTGACCACTAACTTTCCGGTTCAATATATTGGATTATCGTATCAATGGAAATTCGCGAATTCACCAAGTGGTCCCTTTTTTAATGTGAGTGGAAATCCAACGGCCACCTTGAAAGATCTTGTCACCAATCCTTTAGGCGCAGGTAATCGTTTTTACTACAATGAATTAACCTGTGCATTATCGGGTACCACTGCACCAACCTTGCCCGTGCAAACCACTACTTTTCTCCGACCAAATGTTTCTGCTTCGAAGGATACCTTATTTGCGTGTGGTCAGGCCAATGATACCATTCAGGTTCTTGGAAATGCTGTTTCATATACCTGGACGGTGGATGCCAGCACCGTTCAATTGCCATCAAATGCATTGTATACTCAAACCACAGCGAGTGCCAACTATGTATTAACCGGATTAAACAATCAAGGTTGTCCCGCAACGGATACCTTGAAAGTGTTGGTTTATCCTCCTTTCAATTCAAGTGGTTCCTCAACCAATGTTACCAATGTTTGTGCACCGGGTACAGGTAATCTTTCTTCGAGTGCGACCTATTCATTAAACACCGGATTGAAGATTACCGAACTTACCATGTTCCGCAATGGCACCGGGCTAACAACTCCTTATCCGACTTATGTTGGTACCAATGATGCTGATTTTATTGAGATTACGAACTTAGGAAATAATAGCGTTAACATGTCCGGATATCAGGTGGACTTATGGCTGGCAAACAGTGTATTATCCAGAACATTTACCGTGCCGAATGGTGTGGTACTTCCTCCTTCCGCTACTATGGTTTTATCAACAGCTGTTGGAATTGATGACCCTGCCAATCGTTTTTATACCATGTCTAATCCCAATGGACAAATCACTTCTTCCGGACCATTATCTTCTGCGACAATTTTTGGTGTAGTACTCAGAAACGGAAATCAAAAATTGGATGTCGTGCGGGTAGGAGCTTTCATTTTTCCACCTGCAGCAAATGTCAACTCATTGGATTGGCAGGGATTATTAATACCTATTGGCGGACGTGCTGGATTGCAGAGAATCACTGCTGATAACAATGGCCCTATTGACTGGATTGTGAGTTCAACAACTGATTTACAAACTATTGGGGCTTTGAATCCGGGATTGCCGACTTATAATACAACACCAAGTATCTCTTATAGCTGGTCGCCTGGGGCGGTTTTGAACGATAGTACCTTATCCAATCCGGTTTTTGCAAATGTGCTTGACTCCACGCAATTTATTGTCACCATTCAGGAAGTCAATTCACAGTGTAAAGTAAAGGATACCGTGCTGGTCGATATTTATCCAACGCCGCAAATTGTTGTGAGTAATCCGGCGGGCATTTGCCAACCAGGAAGTTTAGATGTTGGTTTGAATAATCCAATGTACACCGGTAGCATTATTCCTCCGGGCAGCACCTTGAATTTTTTTAATACCAACTTTACCCAGGGGTACTCCAATCCGCTCACCGATTCAGGTGCTTATCAGGTTGTGATGTCCACCGCTTTTTGTGCAGATACCGCATCCTTTGTTGCAACGATTCATACGAAACCTGATTTGGTTGTTTCACCTCAACAGGTCTTGACCAATTGTGCTGATAGTTATGATTTAACCACTTCTCCAAACATCTTGCTCACTCCCTCTTATGCCAACAAGTCATACTTTTGGGATACCGGCTTAAGTAGTGCAGTACCGAATCCTTCTGCGGTGAATTTATCTGATACCGTATTTATATTGGCCCAAACACCATTCTGTTCTGATACTGATTTCATCGAAATTTTTATCAATCCACCAGCAAGTACCATCTCATTACAGTTGCCCGGATTTTTTGTTTCATCTTACGGAAACATCGCGTGTAATTCAATGAATTTTAATGATGGAGATTCGAGTGTAATTTTTGATGCGACCTGTTCGCGTATTTGCTCAATTCGCGATAATGCAGATGGTACATCACTCGGACAAATAGATGCGTGCGATACAGTTTATCAAAGTGGTCCCATCACCTATAATACCCAACCTTTTGCTGCGAGGGTTTATAGTATCACGCCTGCCAATAATGCACCGGCTTATGTTTGTTTGTATTATACCGACGATGACATGCAGGCTTACAACAGTATTGCAGCACCTAACTGGCCATTACTGCCACAGGGGAGTGCAACAGGACCTGCCATGAATCAGGTAAGTATCACCAAAGTGAATGGGGGAGTATTGGGTGGCCCGAATACCAATGCGGTAGCCTTTCCAATTCCTGCTTCAGATATTAGCTATGATGCAGTGAATCAGATATGGCAGATTTGTTTTAATACCAGTGGATTCTCTGATTTTTATTTACATACAACCAATCCCGGAAATGCACCACTTCCTGTGATTGCATCACCTTTAAGTGCTCAGCGAATTGAAGAAACAGTTGCGCTGAATTGGATCACTTATCAGGAAAGATGGAATGCAGGATTTGTGATTGAAAGAAGTTTAAATGGTCGGGATTTTTATCCTTTAAGTGATTTAATACCTAGCCAGGGCGTGAATGGAAATAGTGATTTGGTTAAGAATTATCAGTACACAGATGTCCAACCTCATGATGGGATTAATTATTATCGTTATCGTCAGGTTGATCTGAATGGACAAACAACCCATTCAAATATTGTTCAAGTAAAATTTGGATCTGAAACAAGCATATACACCCATCCTAATCCGGTAGAAAATGATTTACACATCAGTCTCTTCATGAATCGCAATGCAAATATCGATCTACGAATTTTAGATATGGCGGGCAGAAAAGTAAAAGTGGTGAGTACACAATTAAATAAGGGTGAACAACAGATGGTCATTGACTTGTCTGGACTTGCTTCAGGGATGTATCAATTAGAAATGAGCACTGGGCAAGAATTAATTTATACGGAGAAGTTGATCAAAAAATAAGATCTGACTTTCAATGACTATTTTATTGATCATTGCCAAACAAGATTTATAAAGAATTAGGGAAGCTGAAAATTTTTTCTGACTGCTTCATGTAGTTGAGGAAAAAATCTTCGTAAATCTCTTTGTAAATCATGAAACCGCGACTCGAAAATTTCCAATGCCGGGTCCGCATCACCGAGAACAGGGTAGCGTTTACAAATACCACGGATGGATTTTTCGATGCCTTCGCGATTTTTATAATGGTATAACCAATTGTATTCTTCCATGTATCCGAAAAACTTGCTCATTTCTTCATTGAGCAAATGCGTGCGTTCCTGAATCATCAGATAAACATCCCGGGTAAATTCCATTAAGGTATCATTCTCAAATCGGGTGATATCATTGGCTAAAAAATGATCCAGCATTATATCGACAAATACAGGGCCGGAAAAACGATATTGGGGTTTAAAGAAATCAACTGCCTGGTGGATGAGCGGATGTTTGTCGGTAAATACGTCAATAAAACGATGAATTCGAATACCCTCTTGTACCATTGGGTTGTACGATTGAATTTGTCGACCTTTGACAAAATCTGCAATGAGATTGCCAAAACGAACATCAGGGTTGCCCTGAAAAAGATATGCGTGAGCGAGATAATTCAATCCAATCAAATAAAATGAATAGACATGAAGCGCCTAAAAATTTCCGGAAAAATAGGTTAAAAAAAAATCTGCCGAAGGGATAAAATTTGTTTGGAAATTAAAAATGAATCTATACATTTGCAGTCCATTAAGCAGTTCTTACTTTTATTGTCAGACACATCAAAAAGTAAACACCCGTTTACTTGCTACATATGTAAGAAGCCACTTTAGCTCAGCTGGTAGAGCAACTGATTTGTAATCAGTAGGTCGCTGGTTCGATTCCGGCAAGTGGCTCTTTTTTTTGGGTAGTTGCCCGAGGGGCTAAAGGGGGCAGACTGTAAATCTGCTGGCTTCGGCCTACGGTGGTTCGAATCCATCACTGCCCACGTTGAGTATGAGAATGTGATAAATTGTGGGTGTGTCCTGCTTCAAATCGGCGTGAATTGCAAAATTGCCGCTCTTTTTTGTAGTGAAACACTCACAATCACGCTCTCTAACGAAACTCCAAGCGCGGAAGTCGTATAGTGGCTATTACCTCAGCCTTCCAAGCTGAAGACGACAGTTCGATTCTGTTCTTCCGCTCATTACAGAACCGATTAGTTTTGTCATTTGACATCATTAATCGGTTTTTTAGGTTAAGAACAAACCTGACAATGAATTGTTGCCGTTGTGGCTCAGTGGTAGAGCACTTCCTTGGTAAGGAAGAGGTCGAGGGTTCAATTCCCTCCAACGGCTCTTCAAACACCTCCGAATGGCAGGTGTTTTTTTATGCCCCAAGCCCGACCGAGGATAACCTACCTTTGTCAAGATAATTAAGCATTATGATTAGTAAAGAAAAGTGGATTGAACATGTGAACAATCTGAATATTGACACACTGAATCCACTACAAGAAGCTTGTTTCGACCATGCAGGCGGCAACAATGACCTTCGGATATTTTCACGCACAGGCAGTGGGAAGACTCTGGGGTTTTTATCTGTTGTACTGCATCACGTTCAACCTGATTTGCACGAAACCCAGGTCATGATTGTAGCACCTACTCGAGAACTGGTGCAGCAGATCGAAGATGTTTTTCGTAAACTACAAACCGGCATTCGTATGACGGCCTGTTATGGCGGACATAAAAGAGAAATTGAAGAGAACAACCTGAAGGTAACTCCACAAATTATTATTGGAACCACTGGCCGCTTGGGGGATCATATCCGCAGAAAGAATTTTGATTGTAGCCGCATACAGCTTCTGGTATTGGATGAATTTGATAAAATGTTTGAATTAGGTTTTGAAACAGAATTAAAGTTCATCGTCGAGTCATTACCGAATCCCATCCGAAAAGTGATGAGTTCAGCAACAAAAGCAGATTTTCTGCCTGAGTTTTTGTCTTCATCCGAAAATTCCGTTGATATCGATTTCTCCGAAAATGTGAGAACCGAAAACCAATTTGAAATATTTAGGGTTGACAGTTCTGATAAGGATAAACATCAAACCCTTTTTCAGTTGCTTTGCGCATTAAATGGCAAATCCAGTATTGTATTTTTTAACCATCGTGAACATGTTGAAAAATGCAGTGATTACCTCAAAGAACGTGGTTTGGCGAATGTATTTTATCATGGGGCATTAATGCAGCAAGAGCGTGATATTGCTTTGGCGAAATTTCGAAACGGGAGTCAAAATACCCTTTTATGTACCGACTTGGCTTCACGGGGCCTGGATATTCAGAATGTCCGGAATATTATTCACTTTCATTTACCGGTGAATGAAGAATCTTACACGCACCGGAATGGACGAAGTGCTCGCATGGACGCAAGCGGGAGAGCCTTTTTGGTGATGGGACCGGAGGAATATATACCCGAATACATCCAACCAGAACCTACACCTTTTGATCTTCCTGAAGATTTCGAATTGCCCGTAAAAACAGAATGGGTAACACTCTTTATTCATGCGGGTAAAAAGGAAAAGATTGGGAAAACAGATATCCTCGGTTTTATGATTCAGATTGGTCAAATGAAAAAGAAGATAGTGGGTTGATTGAACAAAAGGACCACTATTCATTGGTATCAGTTCGCCGAAACAGGGCTTCATTATTACTCTCTGCCATTCAGGATAGGCGGATGAAAAACAAGAAAGTAAAATTTGAAATTGCGAGGTAGTTAAAAGTTCTTTTAATCATGATCTCAACTTATCTTTGATTTGTGCGAATATTTTTGCATTGTTTATGTGCATGCTTTGCTTCTCTTTGGGATCTTAATAGTTCTGGTTGATTGGCAATGAATCAATCATTTATCGCTAAAAATCTTGGAAAAAGAAAGAAGAATTCATGTTGTCAAGGGACAATTAAAGAAACAAAGTGGAAAACGACTACCAACCGCCATAGAAAAAAGAAACCGAGAGAAAGTTTGACTTTTTTGATTTACCACTAGACATCCAGTCAATGTACAGTGCATCTTGTCATTCAAAAGTATTATTCGGGGAGCGATTAGAATCGGACTATCGATATTTGTTTGCGGCAGATTCGTTTAAACCACCTTCTACCATTTAATTTAGAAAGGTAATAGATTATTCTTGCTTCGATCATAATCTTTGAAATTGTGAACTTGAATTCACAAAGCCATTTTTAAACAATGGCGATGTTAATTTTGATAAACACGATAATACGTATTTCATATCGTAGCAATTTTAATTCTACTGCCGTGTCGTTTCTTTTGATTGGTTTTTTGTCTGAAGATTCAGCGGAATTATTCTATAAGAAATCAAAACAGGATGCTGTTTCAGCTGCAGAAATAAAAATATCGTGAATAGATATTGAACGGAACAGTTTAGTTTTTTTTCAAGAATTGATTATGGCTTCTTATGAATCATTGAGGGCATTCAAATAAAAATATTAAACAATGAAATATTATTTTCAATCAATTTTACTGCTCCTATTCTTAGTAGGAAGTTTTATAAAAATGAGTGGGCAAAATTTAATTTGGACTGCACTTGCAAACCCGGATAGCTTACAAGTCAATGCTGTTAGTTTTTCAAGCGGAGATCAGCAGGTTCTCTCAGCTACTAATTGTCATCCGGCACATATTCGATTATGGAATGCGACCAATGGAAATTTATTTTGGGATTATGAAGTGCCAAAACTAGGCATGAGGATAGTAATGATTGAAATTTTGCTGCTGTTGAGAGATGGCAACATTTGTTTCGATCATTCGCAAGCATCTCCCGATTCTATTAATTTGATAAGTATGGGTACCACATATGCTTTTTCTATGGATATTTCCAATCATTCTCAGAAAGTGCTGGTTGGTGGTTCAGGCGGTCAGTTACAGGTATACCGTCGCAGGCGGTTTCCCGGCCGGAGACAAAAATAAAATTTGGGATAGCTCCGAAATCTGATTTATACCCTAAATGGGCATAGCGATGATATTACCCCCTTCGCTTTAGTGAAAGTGGTGATACCTTTGGCGGCACAAGACAACACCTTAAGAATGTGGAATTTGTTGAATGGAACCCTGATTCAGACACTGAACGTTTCAATTGCAGATATTCATGGCATGGATTATCACCCAACGAAAAAATGTCTGGTCACCGTATCACAAGATCAGTGGATTCGGTTGATTCATCCAGAAACTTTGGCAAGGATTGATAGTTTTCAACAAGCCCACAAACAGCCCGTTTGTCCTTTTCCCCCGGGGGCCTTTTTTTTGGCCCCGGGGGCCGTTGGGTGCCCCCCCTAATTTTTCCCCCCGCCGGGGGGGTGGGTTTCCCCCCCGCCGCGCCGACTATTCTTTTTTTTTGTTGGTTTTTTCCCAATCCTTCATATGGGCAGTTTCAAATTATCGGTTCAGCGGATTTTACAAAATATCCCCTTGGACATACAAGGTAGAGTTGTGAACAAAATGCTTTCCAAAAGAACAATTAAATCTTTCTCATCTTCATCAAGGCGTTTATTCGATACGATTAAACGATAAACACGGAAATCATTTTTCAACTAAAATTTTTATACAATAATGAAATCAACAATTTTTCAAGAAATGGGTTATATCATGAAAGGCCTATTGATACTTTTGGTGATATTGGGATTGGTCATATTCGCGATGGTGTCTTGTATGCAATGGTGGGTTTATATACTTGCGGGAATTTTGTTGTTGATGGTCATTCAACTTCTTCGCAATACAAGAAAATTCAAAGGCCCCAACCGGAAAGGGCCGCCTCCTCCGGGGGGTAGGACTTTTTGAGTGAAGTTTGATGTTCATCTCGAGGTGGTAATGAGATTTTGCAGAAGATAGAAAAAGAAGAAGCTTGTCAACGGAGACAAGCTTCTTTGATTTGGTGAAGGATTATTCTGAGACGATTAAGTTATTTTGAATAGTATTTTGTGAATGAAACCATTCAAAGGAATCATTTTTAAATGCTAGAGCTGTTGCATAATGATAGGGCGCACCACCTTTGGTGATATTTAATTTTTTCCATTGGCAATCCCAGCTGATCACATAGGTTTCTCCAAATTCATTGAATCGGATATTTAAATTTTTGACTTCTATTTTTTTGATGCCTGATGTAGTTTGAAATAATTCAGTTTCCAGATGATGAATCCATTTATCAATCAGGATATCATAGCTTTTTCCGTCAATATCAGTTACCCGGAGTTTCATTTTTAACTGAATATTTCCCTGAATATTTCCAAGGATAGAAATTATTTGAATAGAATCTTTGGCCGTTTTCGTTAGGCTTAATGGGTATTTACCTTCTAATATGGTTTGATTGAATTCGCCGTATTATTTTGGGCATAAAATTTAAAGACCAGGCTAACAAAAATGGCGATTAAAGTGATGATTTTTTTCATGGTTTGTGTTTTTAAAGGTTGATTAAAGTTTATTCGATGTTGTCGCCGGTGAATGTTTTCCTTTGACGATACAAAGAAACGATGAGGGTTTAGCTGAATACAGAGTGAGAAAACCTATTCCTAAAAACAGGTGAAAAAGCCTGCTCGGATTTTAAGGGAATGCTTGTAGGAAATGGGCCTTTAAAGAAAATAAAAACGGAAAACAACCAGTCCAGAATTCGTTCGGGAATTTAAACCTCTGCTTTATTCAGTTGAGCATTGAAATAGGGTGCAAAAAAAAGGCCATCATTTCTGACGACCTTTTTTGGTGACCGCGTTAGGATTCAAACCTAAAAACTTCCCGACGCTCTGGTCGGGATGCTTTATTCAGTTGAGCATTGAAATAGGGTGCAAAAAAAAGGCCATCATTTCTGACGACCTTTTTTGGAAAAAAAAAACCCCCCCCCGGGAATTTTTTAAAAAAAAAAAATCCCTCCCCTTGGAATAAAAAAGGGAAAAAAAAAAAAATTTTTTGGCGCCCCCAAAAAAAAACAAACCCCAAACCCCCCCCCCCCCCTTTTTAAAGAAAATTATTTCAAGAAGGGGAAAAAAAAAGAAAAAAAAAAAATCTTCTTCCCCCCCCTCCCTTACCGCCCCCCCAAAAAAAAAACCCCCCCCCCCCCCCCCCCCCCCCCCGGGGGCTTTTCAACACGGGAAGAGGAAAAGGGGGGAAAAAAAAGGCCATCATTTCTGACGACCTTTTTTAGTGACCGCGTTAGGATTCAAACCTAAAACCTTCTCATCCGTAGTGAGATGCTCTATTCAGTTGAGCTACGCAGCCTTTTTGGGAGTGCAAATATATGGGTTATTTTTGTCCGGCAAAAAAAAAATAGAAATAATGACGGTAGAATTATGGAGTTTGGGAAAACAGGATAAAAAGGAACTAGCCGAAGCCATTGATTTATATGTAAAACGTCTCAGTTTCTATACCAAATTCAAGCTGGAAACGATTGATAACACTAAGATTAATACGCAACAAGGGAAGGAGCAAATTTTAGATAAAGAATCTGAACTCATTTTATCCAAATTGAACGACAAGGATATTCTTATCACCCTAGATGAAAAAGGGAAATCGTTAGATTCTATTGAATTTTCCAAAAAATTAAATCAATGGATGAATCAAAGTAGTACACGCATCGTGTTCTTAATTGGAGGCAGTTATGGTATCTCGGCAAAGGTGCATGAACGGGCTATTTTTAAAATGGCGCTGTCTGCACTTACATTCCCGCATCAATTGGTTCGCCTGATTTTTACCGAACAACTGTATCGGGCCTTTTCAATCCTGAACAATGAAAAATATCATCATGCCTGATTGGATTTTCATTTTTTTGTTTAGCTTTGCAGCCCTCAATCAGGCTTCAATTAAAATGAAGTTAACCACAATGGCGAGGTAGCTCAGGTGGTTAGAGCGCAGGATTCATAACCCTGAGGTGATGGGTTCAACTCCCATCCTCGCTACAAAGACCGTCAATTGGCGGTCTTTTTTAATATACATATCATGCTTGATTTTTTGGACATTCACTCAGATTTGATGATCCTTCAATCATCCCCTTTGCGCTTCTTTCAATTGCCGAAATAATTTAAATCCATGCTTTACAAAAGAAAAGGTTTTCACACTCGCGCTGCCACCCATTCGATCCCGGAAATGAATAGGTACCCATTTGATGCGGGATATTTTATGACTTCTTACCGTTACATAAATATTCGCTAAGTGAAAATCAGTTGGAACATCATTCACGAATTGCTGCATGACATCCGAACGGATTAAACGATAAGGTACATTCGGATCTCTTAAAAATTGTTGCGTGGCAACTAAGGTAAACATGGTTACGAAGAAAGAAACCATCATTCGCTGAAACCCATCATCGCGGGTTGTTCGCACGCCATAAATACATGCATGTTTTTCCGTGAATGGAATAAAAGATGCAAAATATTTTGGGTCGCATTGCCCATCACTATCTATTTGAAAAATCCAATCAGCTCCGTTTTGTAATGCTAATTTGTATCCATATATACAACTTTGTCCATGACCTGAATTGCTTTTGTCGACAATATGAATTCGCTGATGCTGTTGTGCCAATGTTTTCAGATGATGCAAGGTGCCATCTTTGCTTCCGTCATTTAATATACATAAGGTATAGGGAAGTTGTAATGCATCCAGGGCTTTGGTCCATTCATTCACCACAAAATCAATGGCTTCTTCTTCATTGTACACGGGCATAATAACCCATAAATTATTGATGGCCATGGTTTTTGCGAATCATTTCAAAAGTTCGTAATGCATTTTCCAATACTTCATCCGTATTAAAATATTTGTACTCGGCCAGGCGCCCACAAAAATAGACATGATTTTTGGCCATTTCTTCATCCGCCAATTCCTTGTACTTCAGGTATAAGGCATGGTTATTTTCTGTTGGTATCGGATAATAAGGATCTCCTTCAGCTTTCGGATATTCATAGGAAATCACAGTATGTGGATGATCCTGCTGTGTGACATGTTTGATTTCAACCGTTCGGGTATAGTCAAAATCGTTCGGATAGTTAATTTGTACATTGGGTTGAATTCTTTCCTGCTCAACATGCTTAAAATCAAACGCCAATGAACGCCAAGGCCAATTTTCCCAAACGATAATCAAAATATTCATCAACCGGTCCGGTATAAACAACAACCGCTGCCTGGTGTTCGGATTTATTATATTCTATGCCTAGCTCAACATCGATATTCGGATGCGTAACCATGCGTGTAAACATGGCCGTAAATCCTTCCTTGGGGGTGAGTTGAAATGCATGATCTACATATCGGCAATCTTCATTAAATCGAACCGGTATGCGGCCACAAACACTGGGCGACAAATCGCGGGGATGCATATCCCATTGTTTTAGGGTATAACCTAAATAAAATGCTTCATACATTTCACGTCCAACTCGCGACAAAACAAATTCTTCAGAATTTGTAGGATTTTCTATTTTTTCACGCACTTCTTCCAACAAGGCTTTCCCTTCTTCCGGACTCAATTTTTCCTTTTTAAAAAACTGAGCAAGGGTTAATAAATTTATCGGGAAGGGAAAGTATTCATTTCGGGAGAAGCTACTTACAAAATAATTACCGGGCAGCCATTCCGTAAATTGCGTCAAATATGTCAGCAATTCCTGATTATTAGTCCGGAAATAATGGGGCCCATATTGATGAATCATCACACCACTTTCATGAAAACGATCATAACAATTTCCAGCCACATGGGGGCGTTTGTCAATCAATTTTACTTTCCAGTTTAATTGTGTAGCACACCTTTCCGCGATACAGCATCCAACAGGACCTGCGCCCACAATGACGATATCATAGTTTTTCATGAAGTGGACAAAAATAGAGCCTTTTTTTAATAAATCATTCCTTCCAAATAAAGGAATCACAGTCGTTTGTACCAGCGGATACCCTTTAAGTTCATTCATGGAACTCCTGAAAAGTGAATTTGAAGATGGATTTTAGCAATTCATTCAGTTGTTCATAGCTACAATTCAGTATTTTTGGCCCTTCATGATTAAATTCCTTACTCACTTTGGTCGATACCTGATGATGCTCAGGGAGATGTTTTCCAGGCCGGAGAATGCCCGTGTTTACTGGAAAGAATTTATTCACCAGTGTAATGAAATAGGAATCGGTTCTTTGGGGATTGTTGTGATTATCTCCTTGTTTCTGGGGGCTGTAACAACCGTTCAAACAGCTTACCAGTTGATTAGTCCACTAGTACAGAAATATGTCATTGCTCAGATTATCCGGGATAGTACATTCTTGGAGCTTTCCCCTACAGTGGTATGTATTGTATTGGCCGGGGTAGTGGGATCCAAAATTGCTTCCGAATTGGGTAATATGCGTGTGAGTGAACAAATTGATGCCCTCGAAATCATGGGTATCAATACCAAAACTTACCTGATTTTACCAAAAATTTTTGCAGCCTTTATTGTCATCCCTTTTTTGATCACTATTTCAATGTTTTTATCCGTTTGGGGAGGATACCTTGCAGGAACCTTAAGTGGAATTATCAACGAACAACAATTTTCGCAAGGGTTGGTCACTGAATTTATCCCCTTTAATCTGACATTCGGGTTAATCAAGTCTTTCACATTTGCCTTTATCATATCCAGTGTTTCTGCCTATTTTGGTTATCATGTTAAAGGTGGAGCTCTTGAAATTGGTCGTGCCTCCACCACCTCTGTGGTAGTGAGTTGTATTTTAATTTTATTCGCAGATTATGGTTTGGCGGCTCTTTTACTTTAAGCATTTTTCATGATAGAAATAAAAAATATACATAAATCCTTCAACGGAAAAGTTATTTTGGATGATGTTTCCGGAGTCATGGAAAGTGGAAAGATCAACCTGATTATCGGTAGTAGTGGTAGCGGTAAAACGGTATTGATGAAATGTATCATCGGATTGATTCAGGTAGACTCCGGTCAGATTTTATATGATGGCCGGAATTTTACAGAATTAGATGATAAGGATAAAAAGGAACTTCGAACACAAATTGGCATGTTGTTTCAGGGCTCTGCTTTATTTGATAGTTTGAATGTGGAACAAAATGTAATGTTTCCTTTGGATATGTTTACCAATATGACACTCAGCGAAAAGAAGAAACGTGTGAATGAAGTATTGGATCGGGTAAATTTAAAGGATAGTAATCGCAAGTATCCGGCCGAAATCAGTGGGGGAATGAAAAAAAGGGTCGCACTTGCCAGGGCCATTGTTTTAAATCCGAAATATCTTTTCTGCGATGAACCTAATTCAGGATTAGATCCCCTGACTTCTTTAGTTATTGATCGCCTGATTATTGAAATCACAAAGGAGTTTAATATTACCACCGTCATGAATACCCATGATATGAATACGGTGATGGAAAGTGGCGATTACATTTTATACCTCTATAAAGGTAAAAAACAATGGGAAGGCAATAAAGAAGACATTATTTTTAGTAAAGACCAAACACTGAACGACTTCATTTTTGCCTCTGAATTTCTCAAAGATGCTAAGCACATGCGGATGATTGAGGCTAAGCAAGCAAAATCGTAAGAAAGGCCCCTCCTAAAAATCCCAATAACGCTGCCAAACTGATATTTTTCAGATACCAGAAAAATGATATGTTCTCCATGCCCATGGCTGCAACTCCTGCCGCTGAACCTATGATGAGAATACTTCCACCTGTTCCTGCGCAATAAGCCAGATAGTTCCAGAAAAAATCACCACTGGGATATTGCTGTAAATCGTACATGCCTTGTATGGCTGCAACCAGAGGAACATTATCAAAAATGGCTGAGAACAACCCTATGCCTGTAACGATTATTTTATCGTTACCCACATGTTCATTTAAATAAGTGGCTAAATCATTTAAAATATGAGCGGATTGTAATGAACTCACTGCAATTAAAATGCCCATAAAAAACAAAATACTTGGCATATCAACTCTTTCCAATGCCGAAAAAATGGATGATTTATTCTCTGCGTTCGCCAAATTACGTTTGTGTAAAGTTTCCGATACAATCCATAAAACACCTACAGCCAGCATCATTCCCATAAGGGCGGCAGGTGGGTGATGGTTTTGAAAATAGGCACAAATATGAGCATCCCGAGGCCGGTGAAAAAGATGACAGATCGCTCTGTATCACTAATATTTTTGTTTGATGTGGTAAGCTTTTTTTCAAACTGACCTTTTAATTTCCAAGCGATTAAGAACATTGGTATCAATACCGACACCATTGAAGGTAAAATGATTGATTTGATGATGCCCATTGTTGTAATTTGGTTACCTATCCATAACATGGTCGTGGTAACATCTCCAATAGGCGACCATGCACCTCCTGAATTAGCCGCAATCACAATCATGCCAATCATGAGCATTCGATCTTGGTTGTTTTCGAGAATTTTAATAACCAAGGAGCTCATCACAATGGCCGTTGTCAGATTGTCTAAAAGCGCAGATAAAAAGAACGATAAGAGAGTGACAATATAGAGCAGCTTTCTTTTATTATTGGTGGATATTTTATCAATGATAATTTGAAACCCATCGTACAAGTCAATGAGTTCAACGATAGTCATCGCTCCAATTAAAAAGAATACAATACCGGCGATTTCGCTGATATGTTCCAATAACTCGTGGCTGACCAAATGCTGATCGGTGGTAGAAAATGAATAAACCACCCAGCATAGCACGCCTGTAATCAATGCCGAGGCGGCTTTATCAATTTTTACATTATGTTCGATAATGATAAAAATATATCCAATAAAAAATACTGCCAGTAATAACCAAGTCATATACTAATTTTGAAAACGCAATGTACAACTTCCACCGAATTAATCAGGAATCCGGAAATATCCTCAAAGCCTCATGAATACCGACGCATTATACGAAGAAACAATTCAGAAAATGTATACCATGCTGCCTATGTTTACGAGAGTTGGAGCAGCAGCCTACAAACCGGATTTAAGTAATACCCTGGCATTATGTGAAGCTTTGGGCAATCCCCAAAATAAGTTCAAGAGTATTCATATAGCCGGAACAAACGGCAAGGGGAGTTGTAGTCACATGCTGGCTTCTGTATTTCAACTGCATGGTTTGAAAACAGGCCTTTATACCAGTCCGCATATCAGCGATTTTCGGGAACGAATCCGAATCGATGGAAACATGATTGATAAACAGGCCGTGATTGATTTTATGCAAACCCATGCTGATTTATTAACTCATCTTAAACCTTCTTTCTTTGAAGTTTGTGTGGCCATGGCCTTTTTGTTTTTTGCCGAACAAGAAGTGGATATTGCCATCGTGGAGGTAGGGATGGGTGGTTTATTGGATAGTACCAATGTAATTACGCCAGAGGTGAGTGTGATTACAAATATCAGTAAAGATCATACGCAATGGTTGGGAGAAACGCTTTCGGATATCGCAACCCAAAAGGCCGGGATTATCAAAAAAGGTGTTCCGGTTGTGATCGGAGAGTCCAATGCGGAAACCGAAAAGGTGTTTTTTTCAAAATCCGTCATGATGCAGTCGCCCATTTTTTATGCCAGTCAATATTTTGCTGTAGCAGGCGCAAATCAGATTGCACATCTAAATCAGATTCGTTTTTTTGACTTATCGGCTAAAGCATTCAAACAAGTATCCACAGACCTTTTGGGTGCATATCAGGCCGCCAATGTGTCAACTGTACTCACCACTTTACGGGTAATGACTCAAATTGGTTGGCGTTTAAATGAGTCGCTCATTGAAGAAGCTTTGACTAAGGTCAAAACACGAAGTGGCATGCGTGGGCGATTCGATATTATTCAGACTGATCCTTTAGTTGTTTTGGATGTATCACACAATCAGGCGGGTATTCAGTGGTGTATCAAGCAATTCGCCGGTATGGATATCCAAAATCGGTATGTGATTTTATCGTTTGTTGCAGATAAGGATCTTGATGATATCTTAAAATTATTTCCTCAAAATTGGGATTATATTTTTACCCAAGCGGATATTCCCCGGGCTCTGCCGCATCAGGAATTAATGTCGAAAGCCCATCAAAACGGTTTGCAGGGGAAATCTTACTCTGATATGGAAAGTGCGTTATCAGCCATTTATCCGCAGTTAAAAAATGGAGATGCTTTATTGGTAACAGGAAGCTTTTTGACACTCGACAATGCTTATCGATGGTTTGAGTTGAATAAATCTTGATAATTAATTCCACTTCATTATTTTTAGCCTTCTTATCGATCGCTATGGCCAAAAAAAATACATCCAAACAGGCTTCCAAACCCATCTCTCAGGTTTCGGCAAATATACCTGCTTCTTTGAATCCTGAGGTTGAGCAGGCTGTTTCGTTAAATACCGGATGGCTTGGTAAAATGACTTCCGGGTATATTCCTTATCTCATTTTGATGCTCATGAGTGTAGTACTTTATGCCAATACGTTCCAACATCAATTTGCATTAGATGATGATATTGTGATTTGTAAAAATGAGTATGTCCTGAAAGGCGTTTCCGGCATCGGAGAAATTTTTACCAAGGATTTGTACGATAGTTTTTATAAACAAATGAATACCCGCGATCAGTTGTCTGGTGGTCGATACAGGCCATTGTCGGTGGCTACCTTCGCTATCGAACAACAATTTATTGGTACGAGAGATAATCCGGTTTACGATCAAAATTGTTGGGATGAAAATAAAAATGGGGTAGGAGATGCAGCGGAGGATTTGAATCAGGATGGAATTTTTAATGATAAAGATTGTCGTGCAAAAGGTTTTGGTTTTCGACACATCAATAATGTTTTGTTTTATGGTTTGACTTGTTGTATCCTCTTTTTCTTTTTGTCGAGTGTGGTATTTCGTGAAAATAAATTACTGGCATTTCTGATTGCATTATTGTTTACGGCCCATCCTATTCATACCGAAGTGGTGGCCAATGTGAAAAGTCGGGATGAAATTTTTTCATTCCTTTTTATGATATTGTCATTGATCACTGCACATCGTTATTTTGTAGATCAGAAAATGAAATCGCTCATTTTGTCGGCTGTTTGTTTTCTTTCGGCTTTGTTGAGTAAGGAGTATGGAGCAACATTGATTTTCTTAGTGCCGTTGTCCTTGTTTGTTTTTCAACAACGCGAATTTCAAATTTCAAAACTCATGCGTTTGATGGGCGCTTATCTCTCTGTATTTGCCCTCTATTTTTTAATGCGTAAAAACGCGGTGGACGTGATGGGGAAATCGGATTTACAGGATACAGAGTTACTCAATAATCCATTTTTATTGGCTGATGATGCTCAAAAACTAGCCACTAAGTTCTACATCTTTTTGAAATACATCGTTACGCAGATTTTTCCGCATCCTTTAAGTTCGGATTACGGATATAACAGTATTCCTTATCGTGATTTTCGAATCCTGAAGTGTGGCTTGCCATTTTGTCATTAATAGCCATTATCGGTTTTGGAATTTGGGCGTTTAAGAAACGGCATTGGGTGGCATTTGCATTGGGTTTCTATTTGTTCAATATATTGCTGGTGACCAACCTGATTTTTTAATGTAGGCGCTACCATGGGTGAACGTTTGGCCTTTCACTCATCGCTCGGATTTTGTATGTTATTGGGCGCTGGTATTTACTGGATAGGTCAAAAAACCAAACAACAAGCATTGCCTTTGGTTTTAGTTGCATTAATCGTTGCAGCTTATAGCTTTAAGACCATAGATCGGAATAAGGCCTGGGAGAGTGATGTTACCCTGGCTTTAACGGATGTGGAAATTATGCCTGAGAGTACTTCACTCAACGGCAATGCGGCCTCACGATATATTGATTTATCGGAGTATAAAAACAACAAAGGAAAGGAAAAGGAATATCTGCTGAAATCCATTTCGTATGGAAAAAAGGCATTGAGTCTGCATCCTCAATTTGTGAATGGTTATTTAAATCTGGGATTGGCTTATGCCAAATTGGAGCAATTCGATAGTTCGAAAAAAGTATGGGATATGGCCTTTAAAATTTATCCGAACCATCCGCAAAAACCTGTCTTTTATGGACTACTGGCACAGGCATACTATAATAAAGGGTTCGCCTTTGGAAGTCAGCAAAAGTGGAAAGAAGGAAAAGAATTTCTACTGAAAGCCGTTGAAATGGATCCCAATAATGTTCGGTATTGGTATGATCTTGGAGGATTCTCTTACAATTCTCAGGATTACAGTGTCGCAAAAATGGCCTGGGATAAGGCGTATCAGCTCAACCCAAAAGATACCAATGTTTTAAAAGTACATGGTATTTTGCGTTAAGCAGGTTTTTTACGATTCATGTAGAGTTGTCTTAAATGCCAGATGGCCAAACCGACGAATGGCAAACTGGAAAGAATCATTTTGATATTCAGGGTAAGAAATCCGATCAATAAAACCATAAGCATAATCAGAGATAAAGACAAAATTCCAATTACTTGTAATTTCTGGGTGTGTCTTTTCCAGAATAAAGAAATAATCAGGCAGCATTGTCCGAATAAGGGCAAAAGAATAAATGGATGTATAAAATCTTTGGGATGATCGAAAATCTTGGATAGAATATCGGCTTCTGCCTGAAAAGAAATGAATGTTGATTTTTGCCCCATTCCAAATATCCGAATAAGGATAAAATCAATAAGAGCAGAATGATGATTTGATTTTTTTTCATGTTAGAAATAGCTTTTTTTAAAGGGTGAAATCTATTCAAAGAGGCCACCTTTGCCCCGGTATAATTTTAATTTATTTTTCAGACGTATTCGAATAACCTGCATATAGGGTTCATAAGCTTCGGCCGGAATATCAAAAAAATGGATACCGGGTACAGGACTCCATGAAATTTTACCGACCACTTTGGTTTTGATTTTTCGATGATTGTAAAGATTTTCAATATCCTCAATCTCAGAAGATAAACCTTTAAGGATGGCATTGGTTTTACTCCCACCGGATACAAACAAATAAATATTCATCGAATCTTTTGAAATGGTACTTGGGCCATAAAAATGACCCGGGGTAATCCGGCTTTGGTCGAATAAATAGCTTCTTCATATCTCCGAATCCATGTACCTAACTCGTTTAAAAGATACTTTTGTTGTTCAGGGATAATGCCATCCGCTTTCGGCCCCATATCCAATAATAAATTGCCACCATTTGAAATCACATCGGCAAAAATACGAATCAGCTCCTCAGGTGTTTTCCAGTTTGAATCAGCCTGATAACCCCAATGGTCGTTAGAGGTCATACATAATTCCCACCAGGGATATGGCGGACGGGATACCGGAAAATTTTGTTCGGGTGTTTCATAATCACCGTATCCGCTCAGTCGACCATTGATGATGGCATTGGGATTCATTGCTAAAATTTGGTTTCGAACAGATTCGGCCTGCCATTCATCGGCAGAATGCTCCCAATCCCCATCGAACCACCATAAATCTGGTTTAAATTGTTTATTGATTTCCTGAATCTGTCCTTGATAGAAAGTCAAGAAACGTTTCCATCTTTCCGGTTCCTGTTTGATGATATATTTCGCACTATCTTTCAAAAAGCCGGGATAGTCCCAATGGGTCCAGTCTATCAAAGAATAATAGGTCCCGCATTTGATTTTACGATGTCTTAATTCCTGGAAAAGGGGTTGAATGATATCCTTGCCGGCAGCTGTGGTATCCACTGTGTTTAAGCGACTGAGTCTGGAATGATAAAGTGCAACGCCATCATGGTGTTTGGTTGTGATGACAGCATATTTGGCACCACTGTTTTTGATCAGATCTGCCCATTCAGCCGGTTTGTATTTCGACATGGTAAATCCATTCAACTGTTTCATATAATCCGAATGAAGAATCAGCCGGTTGTGAAAACTCCAGGATTCATCAATTCCATTCACTGAATAAATACCCTGATGAATAAAAATGCCCAGTTTAGCATCTTCAAACCACTGCATTTTTGCCTGAATTTGTTGAGGGATAATTTTTTGTTGCCCCCAAACATGATGCCCTATCAAAAGAAAAAGAACCCAAGTCGCAAATTTGAACATCTGAATTAAATTTAAACAAATGTAATCAGGGAGAACCTCAATCCGAAACGCTTGGAATTTTACCCAAACCCTCCACTTTACTTTTGCGTCTTAAGATTGTATTAACATTTAAACCCTGTACCGCCCTTCAAAATGCTTTGATGATTGATTGTTTATAACTGGAATCTTTTCTCCTCTCAGAAGATAGATACCAGGCAAGCATTAGAGTACTTTGAAGGAAAAAAGACTGAATTCTATGAATAAATTCTACGTTCTTTTCCTTTCTATTTTTGTATTTATTTTTCAAAAATCCTCTGCACAAGGTGGAATCTGGACTTGGATCAAAGGCGATTCCACCATCAATAATGGCGTTCAATGGGGGAATTACGGGATACAAGGTGTTCCATCACCCGCCAATGAACCGCCCGGAAGGTATAATCCCAGTTATTGGAAAGATCAGCAAGGGAATTTTTGGCTATTTGGCGGTCAAATATATAATCTGGGACAATTGAATGATTTGTGGAAATATGAACCTGGAACAAATATCTGGACCTGGATGAAAGGTGCCCAATTGATTTCATGTTTTTAATTAGGTATAAGTTTTAGGTATACAAGGTGTATCTAGTCCAACAAACTCTCCAGGTGCTCATACAGAATACAAATGCTGTTGGACAGATGCTTTCGATAATTTGTGGATGTATTTGGATGGAGATGTTTGGAAATACGATATCACGAGTAACGAGTGGACCTGGATGAAAGGTCCGGGCAGCGGCATGCCAACTCCTAATTTTGGTACACAAGGAGTCCCAAGCACGACCAATCAACCTGGTTTAGGTCAGTGTTGGGAATTTTGGCAGGACCGGAATGGTTATTTTTATATGGCCCATGGTGCTTACAATTCTTCCGCCCTTTGGCGATTTGATCCTGTTTCACTGATGTGGACCTGGATGAATGGAATTGATTTAATATCAGGCAATGCTACAGGTGCCAGTTACATCAGTCGCTGTGTTCCTTCTTCGGACAGATATCCCGGAAAACGTATTGAAGGACGAGGTGCTTTTCATATAAATGCCAATGCTTGTGAGGACTATCTCTGGTTTTGTGGTGGAAATAGTTTTGGTATGTTCAACGATTTATGGTGTTATAAACCTACACAAAATACCTGGACTTGGGTGGCTGGTGATAGCGTTGGGGGAAGTACAACCAGTTTTGGGAATTATGGTGTAAAAGGAGTTCCATCAAGTACCAATGAATTACCTCGTCGACAAGGGCACGCCATGTGGGTAGATAGTCTGCAACAAGTTTGGGTATTTGGCGGTATTGTCAGGGGAGGTGTTTCTAGGGGGAATGATTTGTGGCGATTTACGCCTGAACCGACCTGCATTGGTTTTGAAGTGGATACGACACAAATTCTCCCTCCGAGTGATTTGTTGATTTGTAAAAATGAAAGCACTTCCATGACTTTAGATCCTGCGTGGACGGTGAATATTCAACCAAACGCGAACTACTCCTGTAATTCGGATACATCCCTCATCACATTTTTTCCGCCTTCCAAAACAACCTATACGATTATTGTTTCGAAATTGATCAATAATTGTCCTGTTTCAAAAAACATCTCATTTACAATAACGGTTGAGGAGTATTTTATGCCTTCATTTCCGAATTCAATGATTTGTGAAGGGCAATCCACCACTATTTCAGTAGATACCAGCTACCAGTTCACTTTTTTGCCTTCAGCGTTTAGCTATAACATGGGTTCTGATTTAGCTATTTTTAATCCAAATGTAACAACTACTTATACGGTTACTGCAACTAAAAATGGATGCCCGGTTTCTGATTCAGCTAATTTTCAAATTGTTGTGAACAAAATTCCTCATGCAGATTTCATAGTGAGTCCAAATCTGGTAGATATTGCCGATGCACAATTTTATTTATTCAATCAATCCTCAGATGCCTTGAGTTATCAATGGTTTGTTGATGAATTGTTGATTGATACAACCCTGGATGCGACTTATCTGGCGAGCGATACGGGTAAAATTTGTTTTAAATTAATTGCCATCAATCAGGGATGTATCGATTCTGTGATTCACTGCGGAGAAGTATTGAGTGGAGGATATGTGTTTATTCCAAATGCATTTAGTCCGAATGGGGATTTATTGAATGATGGCTTTCAAGTGATTGGAAGAGATATCCAACTCAAAACTTTTATGATTTATAACAGATGGGGGCAGCAACTTTTTCGGAACCAGCGATATCAACAAAGCATGGAATGGCCAATACAAGGGAGAAGATTGTGAAGTGGGCGTATATTTCTATTATGTCGAGTTCACGAATAAGTTTGGCAAACAATTTATTCGAAAAGGAGATGTCACTCTTTTACGATAGATTGTTGTTAGGTGCAATTTATTAATTCACTACAGGTACATTTATCCACTGAAGCAAATGTGCTTATCAAAAATTAAGGGCTATCGTTTGTTTCTTTTTTATTGATTCAAATATTTACGTATGGCAGTAAAAAAAAGGATTGACCCCAAAATTGAAGTATCTCAATTCATAGATAATCTAGAACCGAATTTTCAGGAAATGTTGACTTATTTAAGGAAGTTGATGCTGTCTATTGACCCAAACATTGCAGAACAAATAAAATGGAATTCACCTTCATTTTATTACACCGGTCCATTAAAAGCATTTGATCCTAAAACCTATCAAAGAGATATTTTGGTAACCAATTTGCGAAAAAAAACGCTTCTATGTATTTTACCGACCGGTCAAAAGATTAAAAAAAATGTGCAACTTCTGGAAGGCGAATATACAGATGGTCGAAGAATGATCACATTTGAAAACTTGGCAGATTTGCAAAAAAAGGAGACATTGATACGCGACCTGATGATAGAATGGCTTGAACTTCTGGATCGGGAATAGACCTTGAGCGGACTATAGATTTAAAGTTTTAATCAATTCATCTTTTTTACGACGACTCACCTCAACTTCTGCATTGTCGCTCATGATAATTACGTTGGAGTCGCCTTTGAGCAGTTTACTGACGTATTTGAGATTGATGAGATGAGAATTATGTACCCGGCAAAAAGCAGGTGTAGACAACATATGCTCCATTTCTTTCAGGGTTTTACTCACCAGAATTTTTTCACCATTATTTAGGAAAATATAGGTGTAATTATTGGTGGACATACAACGCACGATATCCGTGGCGAAAATAAACTTTAAGCCCTCCATCGTTGGCAGAGCGATTCGCGCAAAAGGATTGTTGTTGTTGAACAACTGAATGTTTTCAAGGAGCAACTTGATTTTTTCAAAAGGAGATGAAAATTTTCGATGCTCAACCACGCGTTCATAAGCGGCGGTCAATTCATCAGTATCTATCGGTTTTAATAAATAGTCGATAGCACTGAATTGGATTGCTTTAATACCATATTGACTATGTGCGGTGGTGAAAATAATATCGAAATTAATTTGTGGAACTTTTTCCAGCAATTCAAAACCATTCATTTCCGGCATTTCAATATCCAGAAACAACAAATCAGGTTGAAGGGCCTGTATTTGTTTTAATGCTTCAGTAGGTTTTGAACAAATAGCCACAATTTCAAGTTGCGGCAAGTAGTGTGTGATTAGCTTTTCCAATACCTCTGAGCTGGTCACTTCATCATCGACAATGATAGCTCTCATATTGTAAACATACAGATATTTTACTAAAGCAAACGATATTCAAAAACATTTTTCAGGAATTTTTGTCACTGAAATGCCCTCGACACGCATTATTGTTTGATCGAATGGTGTTCCCTCACACCTTCTGTTTTGAATTCGGAATAACCGGACATTGCAGATGACTATACCTAATGATTTATGATTATTTTGCAGGAATTCTTGCAGACATGTTTGGAACATTCTATTAATTTTGTCGATCCTGATGTGCATGAACAAATCTTTGATGTTTAGCAAGGAAAAAATAAAAAGCAAATGAAAGTAGTCATTTTTGCGGGTGGTTTAGGAACCCGAATTTCGGAAGAGAGCCACCTGAAACCCAAGCCGATGATTGAAATCGGTAACAAACCCATACTCTGGCATATCATGAAAATATATGCAACCTATGGCCACAATGATTTTATCATTTGCTGCGGATATAAAGCCAGTGTAATCAAAGAGTATTTCTTGAATTATTACCAACTAAATGCAGATTTAACAGTTGATCTGGCTCATAATGCCATTGAAGTTCATCAAAAACACGCTGAACCTTTTAAGGTAACCATGATTGACACTGGATTAAATACCATGACAGCCGGGCGATTAAAACGGGTATTACCTTATACTCGCAACGAACCATTTATGCTAACCTACGGCGATGGCGTTTGTGATGTTGATTTAGACGAATTACTGAAATTTCATCAATCTCACGGTAAAATTTGTACAATGACCACCATTCAGCCGAGTAGCCGATTTGGCGTGGTTCAAATGGAAGAAGACGGTCTGGTAAAACAATTTGAAGAAAAACCAGCCGATAGTGGTACATGGATTAATGGAGGATTTTTTATCCTTCAACCTGAGATTAGAAATTTCCTCAACGATGAAGGCCTGGATGAAGTAATGTGGGACGACAACCGATGTTTGATTTAGCCCAACAGCAACAAATTGTTGGGTACAGACACAGGGGATGTTGGAAATGTATGGATACCATGGGCGATAAAGAAGAATTGGAGCATATGTGGCAATTTAACCCGCTTTGGAAAAAATGGTAACTATTCATCACATCCGGCAAGTTTTTGCTGGCAAAAGGGTATTTCTTACCGGACACACCGGATTTAAAGGAAGTTGGTTATTACAAATATTGGCCTATTGTGGTGCAGAGGTGACGGGCTATGCTTTGCCTCCGGAAAAAGCTCAGGATTTATATTACCAAATTGATGGTGATAGCCTTTGCGTGAAAAGTCATTTTAAGGATATTCGGAATATCGATCAGTTACAGGCTGCATTTGAGGAAGCAAAACCTGATTTTGTATTTCATTTAGCCGCCCAGCCGCTTGTTTTGAAATCTTATCAGGATCCTTTGTACACCTTCGAAGTTAATACCATGGGGACCGCTCATGTTTTAGAGGTTTTAAAGAAATATAGTCAACCCTGTGTGGCGGTAATGGTAACCACGGATAAGGTTTACGAAAACAACGATAGAGGTAAAAATTTCTCAGAAAACGATCCTTTGGGAGGATTCGATCCTTATTCTGCCAGTAAAGCCGCTTGCGAGTTGATTATTTCATCCTACCGGCACTCATTTTTTCATTATTCAAAAATGGCTACTCATGGAAAATCAATCGTTTCGGTGCGTGCAGGAAATGTGATTGGCGGAGGTGATTATGCAGATAACCGAATTATACCCGATATTATTCGATCCCTGGAAAATAATGAAGAAATTGTTTTGCGGAATCCTAAATCCACAAGACCATGGCAGCATGTGTTGGAACCTCTTGCCATTTATCTCGATTTAGCCATGCATATGTTTAAGGAGCCGGACCAATGGAATGAAGCTTTTAATATTGGTCCTGATAAATCGGATGTATGGACGGTTGAAGACCTGGCCAAAGAAGCGATTTCCGTTGCAGGAAAAGGCCGGTTGCGCATTGAGCAAAATCCTGATGCACCCCATGAAGCCGCCTTGTTAATGCTAGATAATCAAAAAATTAAAGATAAATTACATTGGAAACCTAGGATGAATGCTCGTGAAGCTATAGGTGCCAGTATTCAATGGTATTTAGACGAAGAGGATGCCAGCGCGCGTTGTCTGAAACAAATTAAATCATTTTTTGATGACGAAATTCAAGATGCAGAACACGATTGAGTATGATGTCAGTTAAAATTCGCTCCAGCAATATTCCTGCGGTCAAAATTATTGATCAGTTCAGTAGTGCGGACCATAGGGGGGCATTCACCAAAACATTTCACTGGGATTCTCTCATGGAAGAGGGAATTCAATTTGAACTTAAAGAAAGTTTTTATTCAATCTCAAAAAAGGATGTCATTCGTGGCCTGCATTTCCATCAACCACCCTTTGACCATGCGAAAATTGTTTTTTGTTCCAAAGGGGTCATTTTAGATGTTGCCCTGGACTTACGAACTACTAGTGCGACATATGGGCAGCATGTGATGCAGGAATTATCAGCAGAGAACCATTTGGCCATGTATATCCCGAGCGGATTTGCCCATGGTTTTTGTCGATGGAAGAAGACTCCCAAACTTTTTATTTCGTAGATGGGGTTTATCATGCTGCATCAGATATGGGGATTTTTTATCGGGAGGCGGGAATTACCTGGCCGGTCGAGAATCCTATATTATCAGAACGAGATTTGTCATTTCCAAGCCTTCAACAATTTCAATCACCTTTTTAATTTTAGCAGCATGAAAATATTTATTTCCGGTGCTTCCGGCCTCATTGGCGGTAATTGTTTAAAACATTTTAAAGAAGAAGGGGAGGAGGCCGTTGGTTCTTACTTTAGTTACCCGATCGAGGATACCGTTATTTTAATACCCTGGATATTCAGGATCCCCCGAAATTTCGACTTGAAGACATTCGCACCAGATGTGATTGTGCACTGTGGAGCACTGACGCATGTTGACTATTGTGAGACCCATGAAAGTGAAAGTTTTGACCAGACCGTCAAGTCAACAAGGACTTTAATAGATATCTCAAAAGAATTGAAAGCCAAGTTGATATATATATCTACAGACTATGTTTTTGATGGTAAAAGTGGCCCATATTCAGAAGAAGATCAGGTGAATACGCTAAGTATTTATGCCCAACATAAGTTACAAGCCGAACAAGAGGTTTTACAAAACTTGCCGGATAGTTTGGTTTTAAGGGTAACCAATGTATATGGGCATGAAGTCAGGAATAAAAATTTTGTTTCCCGTATTATTGCTCAGTGCCGGGATGGACAAACACTTCATTTAAAACTACCTAAAGACCAATACGCCACACCGGTGAATGCCTGGGATGTGGCGAGGGCCATGCTCCTTTTGTTAAGAGACGGGCATCAAGGATTATTTCATATTGCCTCCACCGATTGGATGAATCGGGTAGAATTGGCCTTGCACGTACTGAAGTACTTCCCTGATGCAACCTATCACCTGGAATGTTTAAGCACCGAGTCCTTGAATCAGCCGGCTAAACGACCGCTTCGGGGTGGCTTGTTGAAAGAAAAAATTTTCTGCACTTTATCCGGAGTTTTTGTTTGGGAATGTCGACATGTTTGTGAAAGAATGTTTGGCAAAAGGGGTATGATTGAGCTTTAGGCTTGTTTAAACAGGGTTTTTCGATAATTTTGCGTTCCATTTAAAATTTTATTGATATGCCTTCATTTGATATTAGCAGTAAAGTAGATCTTCAAACCCTTGATAATGCAGTGAATACGGTTAAAAAGGAAATTGGTAACCGTTTTGATTTCAAGGGGTCACACGTGGTGATTGAACTGAATAAAAAGGATTTTACCATTGCCCTTGAAGCTGATAGTGATATGAAAATGGAACAAATTCTGGATGTTTTAGTCTCCCGATCCATGCGACAAGGGGTAGAAGGCAAAAGTTTTGATTTATCGAAGGAAGTGACTCCATCCGGTAAAATTGTCAAGAAAACGGTTCCGGTTAAAAATGGCATTGCCCAGGATGAAGCCAAAAAAATCGTGAAAGCCATTAAAGATTCTGGATTAAAAGTTCAAGCGGCCATAATGGATGATATTATTCGTGTAACCGGTAAAAAAATCGACGATTTACAGGATGTTATTGCTTTGTGTCGAACATCTGAATTTAATATACCCCTGCAATATGTGAATATGAAAAGCTAATCTGATTCAAAATCTTTACTCCGAAAAAGGATTTTCAGTCTTTTTGTAAGGGTTTTATACAAAATTTCTAAAATAATTGGTAAACAAGAAGGTTCTGCTTACCTTCGCGTTCTTAAAAACCGGCATGGTCAGCAATCATGCCTCAAAACAGATACACATGAAAAAAGGTATTCACCCAGAAAAGTTCAGATTTGTCGTTTTCAAAGACATGAGTAACGACCACATGTTTTTATCCCGCTCTACCGCTCACTCAAACGATACAGTTGTTTGGGAAGATGGGAATGAGTATCCGGTCATTAAATTGGAGATATCCAATACATCACATCCGTTTTATACCGGTAAAAATGTATTGGTAGATACTGCAGGTCGTATTGATAAGTTCAATAAACGTTACGCCAAGAAAAAATAATTTTTTACGTTATTTTAATATGGGGGCCTATTTGGGCCCCTTTTTTTTGCGAATAGGTTTTATAATATATATGTTTTGTAGGCATATTAAGTTGTGTTTCGAAACTCTGAGTAATCGATTATTCCTTTTAAGGTTAAATGTGCGATGATGTGATAGGTTCTACGAAGCATATTTGCTTCGTAGGCTTATTCTGTTGCGTTTCGCAACTCATCATAAAAGGATATTTAAAATAAATTTTCGGTAATTACGCTCAAATGATCATAAAATGGAATCTATGCACAAAATGAATTAGCTTTCAGATGTTTATTTCCACATTTAATAA
Source organism: Bacteroidota bacterium (assembly GCA_016715505.1). Taxonomy (GTDB): domain Bacteria; phylum Bacteroidota; class Bacteroidia; order Chitinophagales; family Chitinophagaceae; genus OLB11. The sequence continues at coordinate 55,683 of JADJZY010000037.1, read as the reverse complement.
ATTTTCTTGCGTTTCGCAACACTTAAGAAATAGTAATTGTGTTTAAGATTAGGTTTGTGAATATGAGTTATAAATTTTCTGATGGTTATAAAATAGAAATCAGGCCACATTCCTAACATTCACTATTGAAGGATGGATCGATTGTTGACCAGGAAGATATTTAAGGATTTAATACTAGAAAGCTTTTGTATTGTCAAAAGAATAAAAATTTGCAAATACATGCTTTTGTAATGATGTCGAATCATATACACACTATTTGGACAGCAAAAGACAATAATTTAAGTGATATTATCAGAGATTTTAAAACTCATACTAGCATATCTTTTAAAGATAATAGTCGAATCAGCGAAGCCGACGTGAATGGTTATTGTATATGTTTAAATTTTATGCCCGTAGAACAATGGCAAATAAAAACTACAAAATTTGGACAAATGATAACCATCCTGAAGAGATATTTTCACAAGAATTCTTTTATCAAAAACTCCAATACATACATCAAAATCCAGTAAGAGGAGGAATTGTTTATGAAGAAACAGATTATATTTATAGTAGTGCAGCAAATTATGCAAAAAAGAAAAGTATTTTCAATGTAGATTTCTTATGGTGATTTCACTTCGCTTGCTACAAACAAATAGGACGCTTCTAGAACAGCAACGCTGTTTGAGGCTTGCAAAAAGATTGGGCTTTAACAATGCTGAACAATATAAAAGTACAAAGGCATGCCCATGGTAATATTGAATGGGAAAGTTAAACCTAAAGCCATTGGGATATACAATGCGGATCAGCTTTAGGGGCGGCGAGTTTCATAGCCGCAGGAACAGCAATATAGGATGCGCTCGCTCCAAGAATCGCAAAAATGAATCGATTTCCGGCATCTGCACTTACCCATTGACTCAAAAAAGCAACCAAACTTCCATTGATGGCCGGAATTACGAGAGCAAAAACAGAAAGGAAAAGCCCGTATTTTTTAAATGCGCCAAAACGTTTGGCCGTTACCATGCCCATTTCCAATAAGAAAATGGATAAAAAGCCTTTAAAAATATCTGTCGTAAATGGTTTAATGCCTTCTGCTTGTTTCGAATCTGCGATTAATCCGATCAATAAACTGCCTAATATTAATAAGACACTACCATTGGTAAAGCTATGTTTCACTATTTTACTCATGGGCTTTTGAGTTTCATTTTTTTCAAAATGGTGAATGAGCATGACCCCGACAATGATAGCCGGTGCCTCCATCAGTGCCATGACTGCCACCATATGCCCTCCAAAATGAAGTTGTTGCACTTCTAAAAAGGCAATACCAGCTACAAAGGTCACAGCACTTACCGATCCATATGTTGCAGCTACAGCACCGGCATCACTCACCGTCATTCGTTGTTTTAAAATCCAAAAGCAATAAAGTGGAATGAGTGAAGCAATCAATAGTCCAAATACGATGGATAACAAGATCTCGTTATTCCAGGCACTATGTGATAACTCCTGCCCACCCTTAAATCCAATTGCAAAAAGCAGATATAAGGAAATGAATTTAGACGAAGAAGGCGGTATTTCAAGATCGCTTTTTAATAAGGCGGCAATAATTCCCAATAAAAAAAATAAGAGGGTGGGATTGGTGAGATTCGAAATCAATGAGTTTATATCCACGTGGTAAAAGTCTAAATGATGAATCAATGTATGGATAAATAATTTCTATAGCGAATCATTGTCCACAAATATGAATTACTCTTATGAAATTAAGTGATTGTATGTCAGGTGCATAAAAAAAACCGCCCCATTTCGGAGGCGGTTTATAAATGAAAAGTTTAGTTTACTCTTTGGTCAATTTAGAAACATATTTCATTCCGTTATCGGAACTCAATTGAATCATATAAACACCACTGGATAAAGCGGAGATATTCATTGGAATGACAGTATTTCCAGCTTCAACAACATGTTGACTGCGACTGATTTCTTTACCACTCAAATCAGATAAAACAATCTGAATATTACCAGATGTGCTTTGTTGAATATTCAGGTTAATACTTTCCTTAGCAGGATTCGGATAAATCATCACCTGATTTTCTTCATCTACCATGATTTCATTACCACTTGGTTTACTTGCCGGAGTAGTAAATTGAATAATACTTGAGAAAGGACTTTGATAACCAGCACAGTTAACAGCCACTTGAACATCATAAGTTGTACTTGGAGTCAGGCCAACAATATTTTTAAATGTTGCAGTGGAAGAAGCTGTTCCATTCACCCAACTTCCAACCGGAGATGCAACACGATAACGTGTTGAGTAACCCTGAATACCAGGTACACTTGTCCAGTTAATACGTGCACCACTTGCAGTCACATTGGTCATATTGACACCAGTTGGCGTATAACAGGTATTTGGTGTAGAGAAATTTTGAGAAGCACTCCAAGCACCTTCTGACTGAGCAGAACAATGACGACGAATTTGTAAATTGTAGTTTTTATTCGGTGTCAGGCCAACAATGTTTTTGCTGGTAGCATTGTTATTTGCGGTTCCTAAATCAATCCAAACGCCCGGGTTATCTGTTACATTTTCAATGCGTAAAGAATACCATCCAAAAGCAGGACTCACTACCGGACTCCAAGTAGCCGTCATGGAACTACCGGTGATATTACTGACTGTTAATCCACTTACATTCACGCCGATACAATCGCTCATGGTGTAGAAATAATAAGTACCATCTAATGCATTCACATCCATATCAGCTTCCCAATGTCCTGCAACACTGTTCCATGTTAAAACAGAATCATAAATGGTTGTACTTGAACCGCTTACTTTAGCGATACGCATATTAAATTTAGCAGGATCGGCGTTATTTCCGCTTGCTGGTAAATCCAGGAACGTTGCATTGTTTGCATTGTAATCGTTGAAGTCAGCCTGAGAGAAATATAATTTTAACCCACCTGAACCATTACTACCGCTCGTAATTGTAAAATCACGACGGCCATAGGTATAAAAAGGATGAACACCAATTTGTACAGAGCTATTTAAATTAGATGAAACCGTAGTATTACCCAATACATTATTCGCCGGGGTATCTACAATTTGTGCTAAAAGCGCACATTTATTGGCAGAATCTTCATAAACTCTGGTAGTGCCATCGGCATGATTCAGGGTTTTGCTATAAGATGAAACTATATTTCTAACCTGAATATTATTACAAGCAGTTGTAAATTGTACAGGAATACTCCATGGAGAATTACCTCCTGAACAAACCGTACGAACCTGAACATCGTATTGTGTTCCTTGGGCCAAACTAGCTAATCCTTTGGATGTAGTACCGGAGGTACCTGAAATCCATGCACCTGGTCCAACTGTTTCCCGATAGCGGATTTGATAATAAGAAGCTGCACCAACCGGATCCCAGTTGGCAGTTGCTGAATTACCGGTAATTGATGTAATGTTTAAATTAATTGGAAAGACACAGGTGTTTGTGGTTGTGAATGTATTTGTCGCACTATAAGCACTTGAACTCCCTGAACAATGCGTTTGAACTTCTACATCGTATTGCGTACCGGGCGATAAACCTATGAGTGCTTTGGATGTTGAGGAAGTACTACCCGTAGTCCAGGAACCCGGACCGGCAGATAAACGATAACGGACGCTGTACCAAACAGCACCACTTACAGGCGACCAGGAAATGGTTGCGGTAAAATCGCCAACCGGAGAAGCTGTGATGCCAGTTGGGACGCCGCATGATTGAGCCTGACTTGCCTGTTGGAAGGCAAACAAGGTCAACAGGAAGAATAGAATCTTTTTCATGTTTTTTGTTTTTTTTTGTTGTTTTGGATGGATCCAAACGAACAGAGTCAGGAAAGGAATCTCCCCGTGTTGGATGTAGTTATTAATATGATTTTCAAGGCAAATCTACTATAAATTGTTTCAACATCAAAAATCTATCCACGAACTTCCGAATGAAACCGCATACTTCCATGAACCATTATTCAGATAAGTCCTTTCCGCCAAAATAAAATGGGAGTAGATTTTTAATGGTTTTTACGACAACCACAGGTCCAATTTCACCCGCAAGGATCAATGGAAATGCTTCCTGATTGCGGTCTTCGCATTCCGAAATAAACTGTCGGCACATGCCACAGGGAAAAGCCGGGCGGTCAGATGGATGAATTTCACTTTGATAACTAATGGCAATGGCCTCAATTTGATCTTCCGGAAATTGTGCAATTGCAGAAGCCAAAGCGGTACGTTCGGCGCAGATTCCCACTGGATATGAGGCGTTTTCGATGTTAAATCCGGTCACTATACAGCCATTTTTCATGAGAACAGCACTGCCAACAAAAAAATGAGAATAGGGTGCATGGGCATGCTGACAGGCATTCCGAGCAGCAGTAAGCAACTCCTGAAAGGATGGTCTCAATTCATCCTGACTTTGAAATTCTTCGTATTCAAATTGAAAAACTGGCATGTGTCATTCAAATATAAAGGGTTTTATTTAAAAAATGGCCCGAAGACTGGCTCTTCCGGTATGGATGACATTACTTCCTGCCGGTCTTCTTCCTTCATATTCAAGGCTCATTTCGATATTTTTGGAGACGCGTTTGTCCAAACCAGCACTCCATAACCAATTTCGACCATTGAGTAATCCATCCAACATGGTATAACCTATTGCCGAATTACTATTTCCGTTAAATCGAATACTGGCATAGGTCATTTTGAGGCTAATAGATCCCGAACTCAGAATATTATATCTCATTTCGCCCGAAAGATGATGCAAATAGGCCTTTTCATTTCCAAATTGTGGTTTGTTTTGCCGTTGTTCATATTTGTAATTGAATCCTGTTCGTAGCTGATTTCGGTTGAGTAGGAAAGAAACGCCGGGCTCATAGGCTTCATTCAAAATCTCGTAATTTCTTGTTTCCAAAAATTGCGTTCGAAAAATTCGTAACCCGCTTCTGTAATTCATACTCAAAGTCACACTAAGAAATGGATTGTATTGCCGCAATCCTTTTTCTCCAATGAAACGATTATTCAGTTGCAATGCACTTTGCAGGTACAACATACTAATCGCTTTTCGTATTCCTTTGAGTTTGCTGCTTTTCCAGAGCTGGGCAGGTTGTATGCTGATGCTCTGATTATACAGGGCATATTTTGCTTTTACATATTGGTTGGTAGGTGTAAAAACTTTGATGTATCTTTTTTCATCCGGAAATAGAGCAATTTCAAATTCATTGAGTTGTTTAAGTTGGTCATTATTATAATCACGCCAAACGTAGAGCCCTTGTCCGGCAGGTACTTCCACATACGTGAATTCTCGTTTAGGTTCCTGGCCTGAACCCATTTCATATAGAATATTGGTGGTCAGAAATCCATTTAAAATATTTCCCTGATATTCCAAACGACCTAATAGACTTTCATCAGGTTTCAAATTTGTGATGCTACTGTCGGTAATGATCAGTTGCCGATAAGCAGATGTTATTCGGAGTTCCTGATTTTTTAGAAATCGAAAATGACCATTCAATGAATAGGTATGGCCGAGCGTGCTTTGTTGAAAGGAATTATCTTTCGTGGCGCGATCATGCCGGAGGGTGTATTCTGCAGAGAAATGTTTTTCGCCGTTCGGATTGTTTTTGATATACAGACTGAGTGCATCAAATGAAAAAGAGCTATTTAGTAAGGTATCACTTTGTTTATCGCGAAGAGGATTATGTTCGACAAAAAATCTTGTGCCGATTAAGAGGTCAGCCATTTTAGGAAAGCTTTTTTCCAATTCAATCCAAGGGCGTAAAAATGTTCCTTTTGTTTGTTCAGACGCATGTGAGGTGTAATCGGATTTGATTAAGTATCGGAATTGATGTGAATTACCTGAAGCAGATAAAAATTGTTGGTAGCCTTGAAATTGTTTTTCGCGGATAAAAGTGGAAAATTTGTAATCGACTTGTAATAAATCTGATTTGCGCACAGTAGCACTCAGTTGCGCCAGATGTTCATTGGCCGGTGGAGCTTGTAATCCGGTATTCCAATCCCGGGCAAATTCTACATTTCTAAATCGTTCCAGTGGTTTAAATCTGTCCTGCACAAATTCGTACAGAACCTGAGAGGCAAAATCAATTTTACGTTTTGCTGACCATACATTTTTATGATTGTATCTGATTCGTCCGGCGAAACCGGTATGGTATTGATTGTGAATTTTAGAGAATGTATTCGGATCGAACTGACTCAATGTTCCTTCCAGGCCCAAATGATTGTTCGTATCAATCTGATATTGAAGCACCGCACTCATCATTTGTTGTTTTTTGGGGGTTACCAACACCGAAATAGGCTCATAATCGCCTTGTTTGACACCATTTATTGGAGCTTTCCAGGCATAAACCCGTCCGTTGGCATTTGAGATACTTTGAACATAATGTCCGTTTCCGGGACCCACAAAGGAAAAAGCCAATTGCCATTTTGCGCTGTCGGGGTCTACAGAAAAAACATACACAGCGGGAAATATTGTTCCGTTCACCAAAGAGTCTGTTTTTCGATATAAAATCAGATTGTTACTAAAGGTATCCTGAAATCTGGCACTTGGATACAGCGCTTGTTGAATACTATCGCCAATATTTGCCAAAAATTGTTTTTGACTGGAGTCTAGGCTTTGCTGGAGATTTTGGTTTTTGGCATCCTGGTTGGAATATATGTGGATTCCTAGTTTCAATTTTTCCCTGATTTGGATATCCGTGCTGGAGTAAAACAATGAATTGAGAAAATTCCTATCCGAAAATTCAAATTCAACTACAATTCGTAAATCTTTAGTGATGAAGCGTCGGGGCATGAACACCACTTCAGCCGTATTGTAATCAATAATATAGTCCTGATCTTCGCCTCGTTTCATTTGAATACCATCGATATAAACCCTTTCAGTACCTGCTAATACGATAAAAAATTGTTCACCATTTGGACCCGTGAGTTTGTAGGGTCCCTGATTGCCTTCTAAAGGGGTTAATACATTTCTGACAAATTTACCTTTAGCCAATGAAGCACTGAATGTACTCCGGATTTGCCCCCATTTTTTATCGAGCAATTGTCCGGAAACCATAGCACCCTGAACCCTTTTGTAAAAATTCATGAAATAAGAGTCTGGTCTTTTAATATCATGGTCACCTGCAGTGAGTACGGTTCTTTTACGCTGCAATTGCAAAAATACCCGATCAAATTCCTGAATTTGTTGGGTATTTCCTTCAGGTTGAAAAGGGATGGTATTGTCTGTAATCGCACCAATTAAACGAATTGAATCACCTAAATCACCTTCGAGTTGGAGATTGAACTGAGAGTTTAAAACCACATCCTGATTATTGCCAAATGAGAGAGCCCGACCAAAAGTGCCGGAGTAATCCACATTTCCAAAATCAATGATGGTTTTATTTTCTTTAGCAGCTTCAATGGCGTCATAATAAAAAGGTTGGATGGCAATTTGTCGATCCAGTCGTTTGATATCTTTATGAAAAACACGCGTTGAAAGTGCAAATGGCAATCTTTGATAATGAATGGTCAAACTATCCTGTTCCGGCCGTTTTTTCCAGAAAAGGGTGGCATCAGACCATCGAAAGTAATAATCATTGCTGTCGACTTCATCGATAAAAAACGAATTGGGTAAGATACTCAGCGAATCAATTTGCAGACTATCTACAGGATTTACCACTTTTAAATTCATTCGATTGTTCAATGATTCAAATTGGCCATAAACCTCGCCGAATATGCAAAAGCTCAAAATTATCAGGATATAAAAATGTCGGATCAACTGATGGTTTGAATGTGAACGTTTAAAAATACAGCTATTGTATGTAATGCGTCAAATTCCATTGAAATTCTGAAGGTCGGCATATCATATAAGGCCTCAATAAGGGATTCTAACGCAATGGTTCTCTGGAAATTTCCCTTGTTGTACAAAAAAGGATAAGAGATATTGTGATGGGGGCATGAATGATTTAAATCAGGGTGAACAGAGGATTTTTGTGTTTCGTATATTTTAGAATTTATTTTTGCAGTCATTTTAATTCATTTAGTCGCAAGCGCTTTGAATTGTAGACACTAAAAGGCATTTTCCTGCGGTAAAAGAACGTTAAAATTTTATTTATCTCTTGATTGGTTTGTCAAATCCCAAAAATTAGGAAATGCCTGATTGGGGTATTAGTTTTATCTCAGAATTATGAAACAGTTTATTACAATATTCGTTCATGTGGTGGTTTGCGGACTCTTTTTGCTTTCGCCCATTTATATCGCACCACATCCGGGAGAATCCTCTTCCTTGTTTGAAAATCCATTTGCATTGAAAGGTTTGGTGACCAATATCATGCTGGTTTTCTTTTTTTATGCCAACTTCTATTTTTTTATTCCTCTTTTTTACCAAAAAAAATATACGGTCTATTATTCCATTGCTCTCTTGTGTTTTATACTCATCGCCATTTTGCCCTCTATCATGATTCCAACGCAATCTGCTTATCATGGTCATTCTTCCCATTCTCATTCTCAAACCAACAGTACTACCAGCGATGAGATTAAGTTGTATTTATTTGAAATCCGACATTTGTTAATCCTCTTTTTTGCGGTCTTTTTTGGTTCTATGACTTTATCTATCAATTACAAAAGGCAACAATTACAAATTGAAAAAAACCAATCAGAATTATCCTATCTGAAAGCACAGATCAATCCACATTTTTTATTCAATACCCTGAATAGTATTTATGCTCTTTCTATTGAACGCTCCAACAAAACTCCGGAAGCCATTGTACGATTATCCGGATTGATGCGTTATTTGTTTAGTGATACCTCGCAAAAATATGCATCCCTCGAAAAAGAAATCAACTATATCAATAGTTATATCGAGTTGCAAAAAATTCGTTTGGGCAATACTGCCAATATCAATTATATGGTAAATGGAGAAACCAAAAATAAAGTGATTGCTCCCTTGATCTTAATCCCGTTTATTGAAAATGCCTTCAAGCATGGTGTAAATCCCGAAGAAACTTCTCAAATTGATATACAAATTAGTATCACCGAAAACAATCTTTATCTCAATGTGTTTAATCTGAAGGTGGATCATATCATTGATGAAGAATCTCGCAGTGGATATGGTATTGATAATGGTCAGAAACAATTGAGACTGGCCTATCCGGACAAACACGAATTAAAAATCGAAAACAAACAACATACTTTTTCTGTAACCCTTAAATTAGAATTATCATGATTAAAGCAATTGCTATAGACGACGAACCACTGGCCCTTAAAGTTATTGAATCTTTTTGCGCAGAGAGTGGAATGGTATCACTTGAGAAAACTTTTTCAAAGCCCAATGATGCCATCAAGTATATCAACAATTTTCCAGTTGATCTTATTTTTTTAGATATCCATATGCCTTCGATTTCCGGTATTGACTTTTATCGCAATCTGGAAAAAGATGTTATGGTTATTTTTACGACTGCTTTTAGTGAGTATGCCGTTGAAGGGTTTAACCTGAACGCGATTGATTACCTGGTCAAACCCTTTACTTTCGAGCGTTTCCAACAAGCCGTAGCTAAAGCGCATGAATTTTTTCTTTACTCCAAACAAACCGAAACGCCCAAACAAAATTTTATCTATATCCGGGCAGATTATAGCCTGATTAAAATTAATTATACCGATATTATTTATGTGGAAGGATTAAACGATTACGTGAAGTTTCATCTGCAGGATCAAAAACCGGTGGTTGCACGAATGACCTTAAAAACGCTGAACGACCGATTGCCCGCCTCTGAATTTGTAAGGGTTCATCGTTCATATATTATACCCACCAGTAAAATCAATGCCATCAGAAACAAACATATTTTTATCTATAATGAGGGTAAATCGATCGAAATACCGATAGGAAAAAGTTACGAAGAAGATGTTTACAAAGTTTGTCGATAAATGAATGAAGGTCCCGATTTGAATCTTTCAGACTCATTTTATTGAGGACTAAAAGATATCGCGGAATCCTTGGAATACTATCTTCGATCGATCAGAAAAGCCGGATAAATGTCCGGTTTTTTTGTGTCTAGAACTTTAATACCACATGATTTTAGGTGTCTTTCGATTGAGCCATTAACCGACCCACTCACCTTTTTACCGCACTTTATAGTATAAAATTTTAATCTGGATATACTTTCGGACAAATTAATAAATCCATGCGAATTTTCTTATCAAATCATTACCTTTTTATTATGCTCAGTGGGTGTTTTTGCCCAACAATATGATGGATACGTATTGTACAGTTTGCAAAACAGCAGTGCTGCATATCTGATGGATACAAGTTTGAATACTTATCATACCTGGTCCGGGTTGTCGGCGAATACCGGTTATTCTACCCATATGGAGCCGGGCGGAACCATAGTTCGGGCTGCCAAAGGAGGAACAACACCTTCAGGAGCTCCGGGAGGCCCAATCTGCGGTAAAGTACAAAAGCATGATTATAATGGTAATTTGGTATGGGATTATGTATAGGGAACAAATTACATCACCCACCATGATATTTGTCCTATGCCCAATGGCAATGTATTGGTTATTGCGTATGAAAGAAAAACCGCAACAGAGGTTACTGCAGCCGGTGGACAAAATGCCATAGAAATGTGGCCTGATAAAATTGTAGAAATTCAACCAACGGGTTTAACAACCGGAACCGTAGTGTGGGAATGGCATACATGGGATCATTTGGTGCAAAATGTTGATGCAAGTAAAGCCAATTATCAAACCAACATTGCGGATCATCCTGAACTCATGAATATCAATTACAAGCAAGCGAAAGACTGGCAACATATGAATGGCATTGATTATAATCCGATTCTGGATCAAAATTGCATCTCCGTTCACACAATCATAATGAATGGTATATTATTGATCATAGCACCACCACAGCCGAAGCTGCCACCTCAGCAGGCGGAAATTCCGGAAAGGGGAGATATTCTTTATCGCTGGGGTAATCCTACCGCTTGGTGGCGCGAGTGGTACAGCGTTTAAATGTAACACATGACGCGCATTGGATCAAAGAAGGTTGTCCGAATGCCGGTCGACTTGCCGGATTTAATAATAAGGGTGTTTCCAATAACCAGTCAGCTGCCGATCAGATTGTCACTCCGATCGTGGGTTACAACTATACCTTTACCGCAGGACAGGCATACTCGCCAAGTTCTTATACCGATCGCCATGCATGCAATGGTTATAGCAGTAATATGGGTAGTACTTTTCAATTGCCCAATGGGAATCAGATCATTTGCATTGCGACCTCAGGCAAGGTGTATGAAATCAATAGTGCCGGTACCCAATTGTGGTCAAAAACCTTTACTGGTTCATGCCCACAAGCACAGAAATATTCCAAATGTTATATCGATAATGCTGCACCAGCCATCCCAACCTGGTTGAGCGGCTTGGGGTTAAGCGACATCTGCTACTACTTATCAATGGTACTTAAACGGGAACACCATTTCAGGAGCAAACCTCACAGACTTATTCTCAACTACCCGGGGGTGATTACAAGCCGGACCATATAACCAACCTTTTTACAGTATTTTTAAATATTCTTCAGGATCAACCGGGTTCAATGAAGTTGATTTGTCAGATGAAATGACTGCATATCCGAACCCAACCCAAGGAATGATCGCATTAAAAAATATTGAAAAATTCGGTGCTGAATTTCAGGTACGAGTCATGGATCAGTCCGGTAAGGTTCTTTTGCAGATACGAAATGCTTCATCTTTGAATCTGAGTCATTTGCCCAATGGGATTTATTTTATAGAGGTGGTATCTGGTCATCAGGTTGCGCATAAAAATATTGTTTTGAATAAATAAAACACTGAATCATGAAAAAATATCTTTTAATCCTCGCCCTGATTGGTCTTAACGCAATGCATAAAAATGTGTTTGCGAAAAAGGTAAAATTCTCGGTAAATATGAGTGGGCAAACATTATCGCCAAACGGTATTCATGTTTGGGGCGATTTTCAAACCATCATCGGACAAGGTCCGATTGACCCGGAAATACACAATTGCTAAAAGAAACAGCCGATACCAATATATATATAGTTTGGTGGTTGATTTGCCTGCATTTGCAAAATACGAATACAAGTTTTTAAATGGGGATCAGGGTTATGAAGTGGAAGTAGTTCCGGAAGAATCGAGGGCCAACTATAATCTCAGTGATAACCGATGGATTTATGTGGATTCACTGATAATGATACCCCGGATATTGGAGCATGTTTAACGGAAATGCACCTGCAGGATTTACCTTGATTCGTTATAAAGTAGATATGCAATCTTTCACCGAATCGGCTCAGGGCATACATGTTGCAAACCAACTATCAAGGATGGAATGCGGCAACCGATCGAATGTACAGTTTTAGCAATCATATTTACGAGTTAATTCATTATGTAAATACCGGAAATATTGAATATAAATTTTACAATGGTAAGGTCAGAGGAGAACGGTGCCTTCGCCTGCGCAAATAATGGCAATCGCAGCGTTCTGACCGCAGATAAAGTCCTGATCGTGGTGTTTTTCATCCTGTAATATTTGTATTCCTTTATCAAACCCAAAATACAATTGCAGAGCAAATCAGTTTTCACCAAATCCACCAAGTGGTGTTTTGCATTTGAATGTTTCAGCACTGACTGAAGATTACAATGTATCTATTCGGGATTGTACAGGAAAAATCGTGTCCGGATGGAATGGTTTAAAAGGAAATCAAAGTTTGGAAGCTCATTCATTCCAACAAGGTGTATTTATTTCATCACTATTCAATCTGCCGGCAAACAATTCACTAAAAATGGCTCGTACACCTTAAATCAAAAAATCGTTTTGCGCTACTCCTGATCTTTTTGCGAGTCGGGGGCACAGGTTTCTCTCTATGATCCCAATCAATTAAAATAGAAATTCAGTTTTCACAAACGAATTGGGATTATCAAATGGACACCGCCATGATTGGCAGGAAACTTATTTGATGGCAGATTTGGTGAAAATAAATTGAACAACCGGATAGTGTTGGATAAATATAAAGGCGACAGTTCATATGATTCCACCCGAACCAAAAATCCACTCAATATTGCGCCGGACGAATTTGTGGATCAAAAATACCAAGGATTAGAATATCAAATTAGAACGGATACAGCGACCCGTCATTCATCGTGAGGTTATGGCTATATCTTAAGTAATTATGCATTGTCCCATTCAACTTTGCAAAGTGTATATCTGAAATTATATCGGTCTTTATGCTTCGCGAGAACATCAAAAAAGTGGTGCCGGATCATTTTTATTCTTCCGGTGGTTCGTTCTTTAAATAACCCCTGAGTAACCCCGGACCAACGACGAAGAGCAATTTTAAGTACTTAGAACAGACAGTAGCCCCTATGAATCATTGTATGAAATCAAATCAGATGATGGTTGGAAAGGATCTGGATTACATTGTGTCAAACAGCAAGCAATAATCCTTCAGCCATTGAATCCGTGATTGATATGGATCGACTAATCTGGATGCCGTGTTTAATCAGGTGATGGTGAATCTGGATAGTTATAGTGGTGTTTTTGCCCAGAATCATTATACTTACAAAGATGAAACCGGCCATTTTAACCCGATTATTTGGGATTTAAATATGTGCTTTGGTGCTTTCCCGTTTGCGGGTTTAGGAAATACCAGTATGGAAGTTTAACGGTCAGCGGCATGCAAAATTATTCTCCGGGGATCATCAATCTGATCCGAATTGGCCTTAATCAATATTGTATTGAATGATGCCAGTTATAAAAAACGTTATGTGGCGCATTGCAAAACCATTTTAAATGAATTCGTAGCCAATGGCTTGTTCGAAACAATGGCTACACAATACCAAACATTGATTGATACGGCCATTCAATCCGATATACACAAATTATTTTCTTATTCCGATTTTCAGGGAGCGATGAATACCAATACGTCTTTTGGGAGTTATAACATTCCGGGTATATCAAACTTAATGAATGCAAGAAACAGTTATTTAAATGGACTGACGAATTTGCTGCGAGTCAACCTGTGATAGTAATGCCTCAATTTTCGCCGGCACAACCACCTTTGGAATGAGCTTTGATATCAATGTCAATATCATTGCATCATCGGCCTGTTAGCTTATCGTTTTGATACACGATTAAAATTGTCAAAACACCGCTTTTTGATGATGGGGCACATAACGACGGAGCTGCGGGTGACGGGGTATTTGGGACAAATCTCGATGAATGGCACCTGTGGAGTATTATATTATGCTGAAAATAATGATGCGGCTGCATTACCTGCGCGGGCCGAGCATGAATTTTATTTGTTGCGTGCCGCTTACCAGGAACCACAACTCGCAATTGGTGATCAACAGAATTTTTGACAGATAATGTTGGCTTACAAAAAAGATGAATATCAATTTGACGATTGGATTGAACTTTATACAATACCGGTACAACCTTGAATTTAGACAATCTGTATTTATCGGATGATGAAGACATTTGATGAAATGGAAATTTCCGGCGAATAGCGCAATTGCTCCCAATGCCTACTTCATGGTTTGGGCTGATGATGATAGTTTGGAGAAAATTTTTCATACCAACTTTAACCTGAGTAAAGATTCGGGCAAAATATTTTTGACACACGCTACAGGGATCATTCTGGACAGCATCGCTTACGGCACACAAGTGAGCAATGTGAGCTATGGACGATATCCAAACGGAATGGCAACTTCAGTAGTATGAATACGACTTATGGAGCCTGGAATAACAATTCCTTTAACCGTCCCTGTAATTTTCGTAGTTTGGATTTCCGGGTGTTTCCAAATCCGACTTTGGAGACTATTACCATTCAATGTGAAGGTGAGTAGGATTTTGTTTTGATGGATTTAGGTGGATGTCCAATTTGGTCGGCTTGTATCCATGATCAACAAAACATTTCACTGCGACATTTATCATCCGGGATTTACTTCCTGAAATCCGGACAAATTGTTCAGAAAATATCCTTGCTTCGATAGTCATCATCGTTTCAAGGCCATCTACAATTGCTTGTCATTAAATGTTGGCTAAAATAGTGAGCCGGGTATTCCTTTTTGCTGAAACATACGATTCAGGTGTTTGTAGGCCTTTTCGGTGGCTTCTCTGCCGCGAGGTGTTCGTACCATATAACCTTCCTGAATTAAAAAGGGTTCATACACTTCTTCAATAGTTCCGCTTTCTTCTCCTACTGCAGTAGCAATATTATTGATTCCTACAGGCCCGCCTTTAAATTTATCGATGAGGGTCAGCAAAATTTTATTATCCATTTCATCTAAACCATGGGCATCAACCTTTAAAGCTTTTAAGCCGTGCTCTGCTATTCCCAAATCAATCACTCCATTTCCTAAAATTTGTGCAAAGTCGCGCATTCTTCGAAGGAGCCCATTGGCAATACGAGGCGTTCCCCGGCTTCGACCTGCTACTTCGCGGCAGGCATCGGAGGTGATTTTTACACCTAAAAGATGTGCACTTCGCAATACAATTTTTTCGAGTGTTTCAAGCGGATAGTATTCAAGACGAGATTTGATTCCAAAACGAGATAAAAGGGGAGCGGTGAGTAAACCGGATCGGGTAGTGGCACCAACCAGGGTGAATGGACTGAGGGCAATTTGAATGGAGCGCGCATTGGGGCCGCTATCAATCATGATATCAATTTTATAATCCTCCATGGCAGCATATAAATACTCTTCGACCACCGTGCTGAGTCGATGAATTTCATCGATGAATAAAACATCCCGGGCTTCGAGGCTGGTGAGGAGTCCGGCTAAATCGGCAGGCTTATCGATTACCGGCCCACTGGTTTCTTTAATATTTACGCCGAGTTCATTGGCTACAATTCGTGAAAGCGTGGTTTTACCCAATCCGGGTGGGCCATGAAATAGAACATGATCGAGCGCTTCGCCGCGCTGATTGGCAGCCTGAATAAAAATGCGCAAATTCACGATCAGGTCGGCTTGGCCAGCAAAATCGTCCATACTACCTGGCCGAATACTATTTTCAAATTCCTTTTCGGGATTCAGATCGGGAGCATCAGCATTTAAATTCGGGTTGGGCATAGGGTCAAAATTAACCCAAATTTTGTATCGACTTCAGAACGATACAAAATTTGCCTTTGGCTGACGAAATTTTCAAGGAAAATTTGTCAGGTCTTTTGGCTCTGACGAGTTCAAGGGACTCCGTCAGAGGTTAATCTCCGACGTTAAAGTCGGAGTGTATTTCACCCGAAAAGCCATAAAATGGCTTGTTTCGGCACTGACGCTTACGTTCTGTGTCTGACAAACTACGTTTCGTCTGATCCTTCAGGCAGATTTTGTAGTATCTCGTCAAAAAGACGAGACAAAATCTAGGATTAAACGCTTTCATTGAAAAGAAGACAGAAGCTTTTAATTGACTGCGATTGATTTTACGACTATCAGAGATTTGGATCCATGAATACGCCTTTTAACGAAAGAATGGATTTTCATTTTTTTTCATGAATCGCTAACTTTATCAATAATTTTTTATTTACTTTTGTGCGCGTTTCGAACAAACGCATTAAATAATTATATATATAAAAAATGGCTAAACAAGAATTATATACTGCACCCCGCAAAGTTGAAGGCGCTGTCGTTGTTGACGATTTGCCAACTGCAGAAGAGAAATTAAAAGGTGTGGAAAGTTGGTATCAGTCCAACAGTAAAATGGTCAATAATGTACTGATCGGGATTTTAGCGGTTGTGGTCGGTTATTTTGCATATACCAAATTTTATCAGCAACCGAATATTGACAAATCGAATGATGCCATATTCAGGGCGCAGACCTATTTTGGAATGGACTCCATTAACTGGGCCTTTGAACGGAGATGGAACAATCCGGGGTTTTTAAAGATCATTGATAAGTATGGTGGAACACCTGCCGGAAATCTGGCTCATTATTACGCCGGTGTTTGTTTTCTGAAAAAAGGTGATTTCGCAAAAGCCGAAAAACACCTGAAAGAGTTTGATGGTAAAGGAACCTTGGTTGCAAAAATCGCCAAAGGATCATTGGGAGATGCCTATATGGAACAAAAGAAAGTGGATGATGCCATTAAAGCGTATTTGGAAGCAGGTGATGATGATGAAAATATATTGGTCTCACCTATTTATTTGGAAAGAGCAGCCATGGCATATGAAATGAAAAATAATGCTGCTGAAGCCATTAAAATTTACAAAGACTTATACAATAAATTTCCAGGTACTGGTCAGGCCCAAAATGCTGTCAAAAATCTGGCTCGTTTAGGAGAATATAATCCTTAAATATGTCAACACCCTCCGAACACGGAACCTTATTAAATATCAACAACCTGCAAGTACCCGACTCGCAGGTTGTTGTCGTTTATACCGAATGGAATGATGCGATCATTTTGGAATTATTGAAGGGGGCGCAACAAATTTTTTCTTTATTCCCCAGCATTACTGTGAAAATGTTTAAGGTACCCGGTGCTGTTGAAATTCCATTCGCTTTGCGTCAGGCCGCCTTGCATTTAAAGCCTCAGGCCATGATTGCATTTGGTTGTGTGATTCGGGGCGAAACGCCTCATTTCGATTATGTTTGTCAATCGGTGACTGAAGGGATTACCCGATTAAATACTGAATTGGACACCCCCAGCATTTTTGGTGTACTGACGGTGAACAATGAACAGCAGGCCTATGATCGCTTGGGAGGAATTCATGGACATAAAGGGCAGGAAGCAGCCATCGCAGCACTCAAAATGATACACTTTAACTCACTCCTTCATTCTTAATCCATACTTCCATGAACGTTCAGTTATTTATTCCTTGTTTTGTGGACCAACTTTATCCTGAGATTGGCATGCATACAGCTCGTTTATTGGAAATGGCCGGTTGTACAGTCAGCTATAATGCCAACCAAACCTGTTGTGGCCAACCAGCTTATAATGCAGGGTTCTTACAAGATGCCCGAAAAGTGAGTGAAAAATTTATTGCTGACTTTGCAGGTACAGATTATATCGTAGCACCGAGTGGTTCATGTGTGGGCTATGTGCGAGGGAGTTTTGAAGAAATGTTTAATAATACTTCCTGCCATAATGATGCCCGGCAAATCACCAAACGCATATATGATTTGAGTGAATTTTTGATAGATGTATTAAAAAAAGATGATTTCGGAGCCACATTAAATGGGGTGGCTACTTACCATGATGCGTGCGGGGCTTTACGTGAATGTGGAATTAAGGCTGGTCCACGTCAACTTTTGTCGAAAGTAAAAGGTCTTGAGTTACGCGAAATGAAAGAATGTGAAACCTGTTGTGGTTTTGGCGGCACCTTTGCCGTAAAATATGAGCCCATCTCTATTGGCATGGCCCAAACCAAAGTGAACAGTGCTTTGGAAACGGGCGCCGATTATATGATATCGACAGATATTTCTTGTTTAATGCACATGGATGCGTATATCCGAAAAGCAGGTATACCTTTAAGAGTGATGCATTTGGCGGAGGTATTGGCGAGTGGTAATTAGTGAGATTATTGACTATGACCTCATGAAGGTTGGAATAATGGGATTCGATAACTTGTTGGGAATGAATGCTAACAAGGGCGAGGAGAGATATTAAAAATTATTGTGCATCTAGATGAGCGAAATTCACTCCATCATGTAATGATATCAACTGCTTTCACATTATACAACAGTCCCTAAATATTTTGTTGGTAAAGAAATCCAACAAGGGCGAGGACTATTATTTTTATAGTGCGTCGTTTTATGAAATAGGAAATCGTAACTTTAATCTTATGGAACACCACAAAAGACGAACAAATGTCAAAAATTAAAGGTCAAACATAGTGTGTTGTTGGTGAATTAAACCAAGAACGGCGTAGAAGAATGCGAGAACAAAATGCGAGAACTAAAATCCATTGGTTATGAAAAATTATTAAGCAGTAGTACATTTCTATTATTACTGTTGGGCATATTTACACAAGTTCATTCACAAACCAAACAAGGGAATCAGTGTTTTTTTGGAACGTATCAAGGTCTTTGTGATTTTAATACAAGTGTGACTTTTTTGGATACATCTTTTTCAATTACCACAACCGGCTTTTTGTTTGGAAAATCGAACGTATGCGATAGTAATGGTCAACTAAGTTTTTGTCAAACGGCATGCGCTATTCAATAAATCCGGGTTGCTCCTTGAAAATGGTGATACACTGGTTCCTGCGAGTTATTTTGTCGCATACGGCGGAGGAGGAGTTTGCAATCGATTATTCTTCCTGTTGACTCTGACCAATATTATGTATTTACACCTGTGCCTACAGACAGTAATTTTAATGCCAATTGGGTGAATGGAAATGCCTATTTTGATGAATTATGGTATCACCGCATCGACATGCGGGCCAATGGGGGGGCGGGTAAAGTGATTGAAAAGATGCCACTTGAAGCAAGTCAATTGAGTCAAAGCTGGATGATGGTTGCCGGCATGCGAATGGAAAAGATTTGTGGTTGGTAAAAATGGCCTTGGATAGCAATAAAGCCTATGTTTTTTATGTGAGCCATGATACAATCATGCTCCAGCATACCATAGGATTTCCGCCCTATTTAAAAATTTTTGCGGAACTGCATGGGCAAAGCAGTTTCGATGCCACGGGCGAACATTTTGCTACTGTGAGTAACAAATTTGGGGGAGAATTTTTTTACGGGGATTTTGACCGTTGTACCGGAATATTGAGCGGTATCAAACGGGCAGTGGCACCTGCCAAACCATTTAACGCCATCATAGACAGCAGTATTACTGGTTTGTGTTTATCACCAAACGGGCAATTGATTTATGTGATCAAAAGGTCTCACATTTTGCAATTTAAAATTTCAGATTCAACATTTTATACCGTTAGTGGCCCGGATACAACAGATATTGCTTTTCAGGGCTACAAGGATGGAGCGGTAGCACCGGATGGTAAGTTGTATATAGGTAATTATGATCTTATCTATAAAAACATGAGCGTGATTGACAACCCGAATGGCCTATTTTCTAACTGCAATTTTTGCCGTAAATGTTTGCGCAGTCCAGGCAGTATTGGGTTATTAGGAGCTTTTACCCTGTATGCCGGATTTTAAGTTGGGTGCATTAACGCCCTGTTGGCCCAATGCAGTGGGGGAAGTAGAATTGCAAGCTCCCTATAAAATTTATCCCAACCCTGTAGCGAAGCACTTACAAATTGAATGGAACCTGAATGGAGATTCTTCTGGCGTGGTGCAACTTGTGGATTTAACGGGAAATATCCTGCTTGATATTGCATTCAACCCCGGATATCAAATTAAATCCATTGACCTCAGTGCATTGAATTCCGGTATTTATATACTACGCTTTATTTCTAACCGTCAATCCATTGGTTATGAAAAAATTATTAAACGTTAGAATCTTTCTACTCATACTAATTGGCGCATTCAAAAGCTCATTCGCAAACCAAGCATGTGCAACCAATGGGTGATTGGCCATTTGCAGAACGTATTGGATTTTAATACGTCTGTCACAGAACTAGATACTTCCCTGAATTATGGAATTCTGTTTATGGCCCAAGGGAAAAGTAATATTTGTGATAGCAATGGTCAGTTGTTGATTCTATGCAATGGAATGCGTTTGTTTAATGCTGCGGGGAATTTGATTGAACTGGGAGATACTTTGGTACCCCAAGCCTATTACGCCGGCTACGGTTCGGTTTCCGTTGTTTCGCAATCTTCGATTATTCTTCCGGTTGACTCCGACCAATATTATGTATTTACACCTGTACCTACGGACAGTAATTTTAATACAAATTGGGTGAATGGATATGCCTATTTTGATGAATTATGGTATCACCGCATCGATATGCGGGCCAATGGAGGGGCGGGTAAAGTGATTGAAAAAAGAATGCCACTTCTGAAGCAGGTTAAATTAAGTCAAAGTCAGATGATGGCCTGCCGCCATGCGAATGGAAAAGATTGGTGGTTGGTAAAAATGGCCTTGGATAGTAATAAAGCCTATGTTTTTTATGTGAGCCATGATACAATCATGCTACAGCATACCATAGGTTTTCCGCCCTATTTAAAAATTTTTAGGGAACTGCATGGGCAAAGCAGTTTCGATGCCAAAGGCGAACATTTTGCCACCGTGAGTAACAAATTTGGGGGAGAATTTTTTTATGGCGATTTTGACCGTTGTACCGGAATACTGAGTGGTATTAAACGGGCAGTGGCACCACACAAACCGTTTAACTCGGCGATCGACAGCAGCATTACTGGTTTGAGCCTGTCGCCCAATGGTCAACTGATATATGTGGTTAAGTATAGCCATATATTACAATTCAGGATATCAGATTCTAGCTGGTATACCGTTAGTGGCCCAGATACCACAGATATTGCTTTTCATGGCTACAAAGACTGTGCTGTTGCGCCGGATGGTAAATTGTACATCGGTACTTATGGTTCGCTGTACAAAAGTATGAGTGTTATTGATACCCCGGAATGGTTTATTGTCTAATTGTAATTTTTGCCGTAGATGTTTACGGGGTGAGGCTAGCTCGGGTTTCCTTGGAGCCCCGCCCTGTATTCCGGATTTTAAACTGGGAGCATTGTCGCCCTGTTGGCCCAATGCGGTGGAGGAGGTAAAATTGCAAGCTCAATATAAAATTTATCCCAACCCGGTAGCGGACAACCTACAAATAGAATGGAACCTGAATGGAGATTCTTTTGGCGTAGTGCAACTTACAGATTTAACTGGAAATATTCTGCTTGATATTCCATTCAACCCCGGATATCAAATTAAATCCATTGACCTGAGTGCATTGAATTCCGGTATTTATATACTACGCTTTATTTCTAAACTTCAATCCATTGGGTATGAAAAAATTATTAACGTTAGAATTTTTCATTATACTAATTGGCGTATTTACAAAGGTCATTCGCAAACCAAGCATGGGAATCAGTGTTTTTAGAACGTTTCAAGGACTTTGTGATTTTAATACAAGTGTGACTTTTTTGGATACTCTTTTTCAGTTACCACAAGCGGCATTACGATATACTCTGTGTTGGCAAGGAAAGTGTATTTCGGTAATAGGATAGCTGTTTCGTGAAATAAGATTGGTCTAAACCGTACCGATGACGTGGATATTCCTAAGTAACAAAAGTTACAACCACACTATCGGTATTGCAGATATCACTTAATTATAAGCAACAATGAAAGACTCTAAAAGCTTAATAGATAATGGATAAATGAGAGAATTGAACTTTACATCAGACACTTCACCTCCATCTGGAACAGTGTATTTTTTAATATGTATGCAGAGATGCGAAGCTGTGCTTGCGACACAATTCCGATAAAATTAGCTTTCGATTCCGTTTTACTACCTTGCTACAATTACGTGGAGCAGATACAATTAACATGATGACGATGTTCTATGACTTCTATCGTTTCAAAGAAGAAGCCATGACAACCGACCTCTACTTTAATTTCGATACAGTCAACAACATTCTAACCGACAAAACTGTACGACCAGGGTATCCCTACGATGAAGGAAAAGTATTTGCATCATCACCGCATAAAAACATTTCCGCAAAAAATCTTCTTATGTTTCGATTTGGTTTAGACAATTTATTCTATGATAACTTCAATTTATTAGACGGAAGCATACCCAACAGAACCATTCGGGTAAATTTCAATGAAGGTTCAGGTTGGCACTATCTTAGTCTTGGTGCAAACAATTTTGTTCCTATTCACTTTGATACAGCAGGAAAGTACACAATCGAGATGGAAGTCGTGGATATCGTAGGCGAAGAACAAGATGTTGTAAACATCATAGCGCATAGCAATAGCTATCTAAGAATAAAGAAAACACGACAAGGTGTTCTTGATAATCCCGACCAACAACATTCTATGTTTGGAATGAATATTAACCAATACGAACCTTGTAATAACGTTGGCGACAGAGCAAAAACACTCATATATGTTGAGGGTATTGACATAGGAGATTTCAAAGATGAGCTTCGTAATGCTGACGATATTTATTGGGGACAAATTAGAGAGCCGGGAATTTCTGATTTAAGAAATTATGGATACAGAATATTTGTTATCAGTTGGCAGAACAGCCAAAGACATGAGAGATAATGCAAAAATCTCAATGACTTTATGAATATCTCAAATGTGGTAATCTAATTGGAGATAAGGCCAGCGATGAAGAATTTGTAATGGCGAAAAAGTATGGGAGTGTATAATTGCCAACTATGCACTCATGCAATTTGAACAAGGTCAATACAATTCTATTTGTAAGCCCCGCAAAATGCATAATACACGTTTACTAATCACATTGGATGCACCATTTGCAGGAGCGCACATCCCCATGGGCTTACAAAAAATGGCTGAATTTCTTAGTTACAACTTTTCAGGTGCATCAGGCATTCCATATTTACCACAGGCTGCTAAGTTGTATTTAAAAAATCAAAACCTATTTCACGACGGAGATGCAGCTAAACAATTACTTATAAGCCACATACAAACACAATCCCCACTTGGTCCATTTACCTACACACCTCACAACAAAAGAAACAGTTTTATTGCAGACCAAAACGCATTAGGAAAACATCCTAAATATTGCAAGCTAATATGTGCCAGCAATGGAAATATGCTTGCCAACGGACAGAACTGACTTTGGGATGGATTAGATAGATAGATGGCGATGTTATGCTTGCTACCTGAATAGGCTCCGTTTATGGAACCATACTCAAACAAAAAATTCCACTTGCAGGTGTTGATCTTGCCATACATACCGACCCAAATGGTACAGGAGAAATAGCTCGTCTAACATTTGGAACGTGGACTGTAAAATTTAAACTGAAATGGTTTGGACTAAAAATCACAACAGGATACAACTCCGTATGCAACAAAATATGGGATGCCGATATGCTACCCATAAGCAACAGAGCAGGAGGAAATTTAGATTACAATGAAGAAGTGAATGACATATTCTTAGCAAATAAAGCTTATAATCAAAATGGCAATTGGTCAACAATGGGTACAACAAAATGGGGCATGGACATTACTGCACGTTCCGATGGATTCCATTGGAACTTTGTACCAGTCACAAGCGCCTTTGACTATGGTATCAATGTATCTCCTTTCGATAATATGAATATCAACACAGTTTTTAATTTGCTTCCTTTTGATGTGTTTTACGGAGTACCAGGGAATACATTAAATAATCCACCAACAACTTTACCCCAATTTTTTGGCGAGAATATTCATATCCGTAACAACGACCATCTTGATGTTCGTAATGATTCCTTGAGAGACAATGTAAATTTCCCACTACCTAACAATTGGATAAGCTATAATCCATGTCCCTTCTTACCTATATTACCACAATTTGGCGGAGGCACACGCCCTCATATCGTACGAATGCTCAACAGAGAAATGGGAGACGATGAAATCTTCTTAGAAAACAGATACCAAAAATGGGATGCCAACCTCTCTATATAACAGACGTATCCATGTCAATGTGAAATCCAACTATTATAAATATCCCAACTTCCCGGCACATCCTAATTGCTTGCCGAGTATATATAGTCGTGAGAAGCCATATATAATAGACAACCAAGCATTAGAGAGTTTTTGGACAAACAACCCAAACAGTGTTAATTATCAACCACCACTTTCAGGCCCTTACACCAACAGTGTATATACGATTACACCTTGTTGCAATAATTTCCTCAAGGAAGCGAACCAAGAAAATGAAGACATAAATAAAGAAAACAAGGAAATCGTAATCTATCCCAACCCTACTACACAAGACTTTACTATACGATTTATTCCAACAATATTGGTAGCAAAAAAGTTCTTGACCTTTTTGGGTAAGGTAGTGTTTGAACGAACCGAACCAATAAGCGAAAAAATTAACCCTGTTTCCATACATATTCAACTTCCAAATTCCCTACCTTTGGGACAATATATCCTTCGCACTACATTAAATGATCAATTATTTTCTAACAAATTAATTTTACAACAATGAATAAGATATTTTTTTTCATGTTGCTTCCACATTCTTTTCGCTTCATGTGATAAGAACAAAACTAAAGCTTACCAGTATAGAGTAATTGGAAATATTTTTAATCAAAACGATAGTACTCCATTTTCAAACACAAAATTCAAAGTGTATTTGCGTGCTTCATCACTCAATACTTCTGATGCTAAGGAGTCATACTTTTACACGGATGCCAATGGACATTTCGATTTCACATGTGAGCATAAGGGAAGCTTGGTATGGCCGTCCTTTCATACAGGAGCATCTTATGTAGGCCCACCCGAGTTTAGTAATACAGGTACTTATTATACTGATGAAGCTAATAAAGTGTATGTTACCACAGTAGACACCATTTACACTACACCTTATCATTAATATGTTTTTAATAATAAAGAGGGCTTTGCCCCCTTTATTTATTTAACAAATTATTTCCTACCTGCACACTTCACAACAAAACATTTCTATTATGCCAATTATTGAAACAGGACACGCTAAAAACGTAGCAAACTTTGAAGACTTTATTTCATTCATCACATCCTACGGAGCTACCTACAACCCAACTAAAACAGCCATCAAACTTGCCAACCTCAACACACTACTCACCACCGCAAAAGCAGACCTGCTCAACGTAACTACCAAAACAGTTGCCTTCAACAACGCCACCAATGCAAGAGTAATATGATTCGAACCTCTTCGCCCCCTGTCCACCCGATTAGTAAACGCATTTCTGCTACTGATGCCACTACCTAAATGATAAAAAGATGCAAAAGCTATCAACCGAAAACTACAGGGCAAACGAGCCAAAGAAATTCGAGCCCCTTCCGACCATAACGCCCCAGCGCCAAACAATATCAGCGCATCGCAACAATCCTACGACCAACTAATTGAACATTTTACCAAACTTATAGAATTA
This sequence comes from Bacteroidota bacterium, assembly GCA_016715505.1. Classification (GTDB taxonomy): domain Bacteria; phylum Bacteroidota; class Bacteroidia; order Chitinophagales; family Chitinophagaceae; genus OLB11. The sequence continues at coordinate 29,738 of JADJZY010000037.1, read as the reverse complement.
CTCAAAACTGAACCAACCTACACACCCAACGAAACCGAACTCAAAATAACAACTCTCACCACACAATTAGCAGGGCTTAAAACAGCCAACACTAATGTTACAAATGCGTATACTGCCGTTTCAAATGCTCCTATATCAAGAGACAAAACTCTCTACAAAGACACAACAGGCTTACATGATATTACAGGCGATGTAAAAAACTATGTAAAGTCCCTATTTGGTGCAACTGCCTCCGAGTACAAACAAAAGAGCAAAATCAAATTTGCAAAATCAAAAAGCTAAACCGAAACCACTTACCAAAAAAAGAAATAAACCTACCTGCAAAAGATATATTGCACACACAAAAAGAAATTTCTCCCTAAAAAGAGAATACCAAATACATAAAAAGACATTTTCATTCCGCAAAAGGACTGCTTAACTATGCAATAACGCATCTCGCATCCTGCAAAAGAAATTTCTCGCCCTGACAAACAAAACACACAACATGACAAAAACCCACATCATCGCACTACTAACAAGCACACTTGGCAGGGGGGGGCGCCAACAACACCTGCCCAAAGAGCTTGTACTTCGTTACATACTTTCAACTAAATCAGTTCATCACCAAACAGCCAAACAGAACGAACCAAAAAACTATACGCGTAACATGGCAGCTTACACAGCAGTTTGAACGCAAGGCGGGCTTCCTTCTAAATGCTCAGCAATGTACTTTCTAAAATCATTCTACCATATCCAACTAGTTGTACTTTCAACCCCTGCCTTGCGTCAAGCTGCAAACCGGTATTAGAAAAATCATACTGAAGCCAATTCGTTGAAGTATTTGATTTTGTCATTCCTTTTTGCCCTTGACTGTGTCCAACTGCAAAATTTGATTTGGTAAAGAATACCAACATGGATACGAGTATACGAATAAGGTGGAGAAACCACAGGAAACAATCAGCAATTGCCCCGGGCCAGGGATGGCAGCAGGCTACCCCCGCCTGACGAAGGAGGGCGGTGTAGCGAACAGCCCGGTGCCGCCGAAATATCAGCATTTTTGGAACGGTATGAAGCCCTTAGGCGGCAGGCCCCCCAATATTCAAATGTGACCATTAAATATAGAATTGTTATGAGGCATTGTTTAAGTCTGAGGATAAGGAGGAACTTAAATATGCCAGATTTTCGCTTTCTTTGCGCCTAAATGAGCGCTATGTCGAAAAAAATGAATCTGGAATTTAATAAAAATGAAGACGGTATGAAACTGGCGGTGAGCGATATGAAAAAAAAGCTTGCCATCATAGAAAAAGGCGGAGGAGAAAAGTCGATTGCCAAACAACATGAAAAAGGTAAAATGACGCCTCGTGAGCGTATTGCTTATTTGATAGATCCCAAATCATCGTTTATTGAAATAGGGGCCTTTACCGGTTATGAAATGTATAAAGAGCATGGTGGTTGCCCTGCTGGCGGTACCGTAGCCGGGATTGGTTATGTGAAAGGGCGTCAATGCATTATTGTTGCCAACGATCAGACGGTAAAGGCAGGTGCCTGGTTTCCCATTACCGGTAAGAAAAATTTGCGCTTGCAGGAGATGTCGATGGAAAACCGATTACCAATCATTTATTTAGTTGATAGCGCCGGGGTATACTTGCCCATGCAGGATGAAATTTTTCCGGATAAAGAACATTTTGGACGAATATTTCGTAACAATGCCCGTATGAGTGGAATGGGGATCACCCAAATTGCCGCAGTAATGGGTTCGTGTGTAGCAGGTGGTGCCTACTTGCCAATTATGAGCGATGAAACCCTGATGGTTGAAGAAAACGGCTCAATCTTTTTGGCTGGTCCCTATTTGGCGAAAGCAGCCATTGGCGAAGATGTGGATATTCAAACCCTTGGAGGAGCCAAAACGCATACGGAAATTTCGGGCATTGCCGATTATAAATTTAAAACCGAAAAGGAATGTCTGGATCAGGTAAAACGAATCATTGATAAACTGGGGAGTCCGGCTAATGCAGGTTTTGACCGCGTTAAACCACAAGCTCCTGCTAAAGATATGAAGGAGATTTATGGTATTATCTCGCCCGAAAATAATAAGGCCTATGATGTCGTGGAAGTGATAGAGCGCCTGGTAGATAATTCCGAATTTGATCAGTTTAAAAAAGACTACGGCAAAACCATTGTGTGTGGTTATGCCCGCATAGATGGATGGGCGGTAGGCATAGTGGCCAATCAACGCAAGATTGTAAAAAGTGGTAAAAATGAAATGCAGTTGGGTGGGGTGATTTATAATGACAGTGCCGACAAAGCTGCTCGCTTTATCATGAATTGTAATCAGAAAAAAATCCCGTTGGTTTTCTTACAAGATGTAACCGGCTTTATGGTTGGTAGCCGAAGCGAGCATAGTGGCATTATTAAAGATGGCGCAAAATTGGTGAATGCAGTTTCGAATTCAGTGGTACCTAAAATTACCATCATCATTGGTAACAGTTATGGAGCAGGCAATTATGCCATGTGCGGAAAAGCTTATGACCCTCGATTTATTTATGCATGGCCCAATGGGAAAATAGCCGTGATGGGTGGTGAGCAGGCCGCAAAAACTTTATTACAAATACAGGTGGCCGCATTAAAAAGTAAAGGCGAAGAAATTACAGCTGAGAAAGAGAAAGAAATGCTTGACCATATTATTGCCAAGTACAGCGAACAAACAACCGCGTATTATGCAGCAGCCCGTTTGTGGGTAGATGCCATCATTGACCCGATAGAAACACGCCATGTGATATCGGAGGGGATTGCAGCAGCCAATCATGCACCCATCGAAAAGGAAATGAATGTTGGTGTATTTCAGGTTTAAAGGGGCACGATGAAAAAAATAGATATCCATACCCATATCATGCCTGAAAAAATTCCGAACTGGTTTGCCAAATTCGGATACGGTGATTTTATTCATCTGGAGCATCATCAACCTTGTTGTGCCCGAATGATTAAAGGGGATAAATTTTTTAGAGAAGTAGAAAGCAATTGCTGGGAACCCAAGGATAGATTGCCCGAAATGGATGAGACGAAAGTCGATATTCAGGTTTTATCGACCATACCGGTTTTGTTTAACTATTGGGCAAAAGCAGAACATGGATTAGAAACTTCCAGATTTTTTAATGATCATATTGCGCAGTGTGTGGATTTATACCCCGATCGATTTATTGGATTAGGAACTGTGCCCATGCAGGATGTAGATATGGCCATTCGTGAAATGGAACGGGTCATCAAGGAACTTAAAATGCCCGGTATTGAAATTGGCAGTAATGTGAATCAGCAAAATTTGAGTGATGCGAAATGGGATCCTTTTTGGCAGGCAGCCGAAGAAATGGGTTGCAGCATTTTGGTGCATCCCTGGGAAATGATGGGTGAACAGGAAATGATGAAATATTGGTTGCCCTGGTTGGTAGGTATGCCCGCTGAAACTTCGCGGGCCATATGTAGCCTGATTTTTGGAGGCGTATTTCGGAAATTCCCCCGCTTAAAATTTGCCTTTGCGCATGGAGGTGGTAGTTTTCCGGCCACAGTGGGCAGGGTGGAACATGGTTTTAAAGTACGACCTGATTTATGTGCCATTGACAATGAAGTAAATCCGCGCAACTATTTAGGACATTTTTGGGTGGATAGCCTGGTACATGATGAAGCCGCTATGGAACTTTTGATAAAAACGGTAGGTGCTCAAAAAATTTGCTGCGGGAGTGATTATCCTTTTCCTTTGGGCGAACATCATCCGGGTGAACTGATAGAAAGGATGCCTTTTGACGAAGCGACCAAACATGCACTGTTATTTGAAAATGCCATGGAATGGCTGAAATAATTGATGATGAAAAAAAAGAACTTACTCTTTTTACTGGCCCTGATTGGTGTGATAGGAATGGTATGGGCTGATGTAGGTTATTTTAAACCCAATGTTGTAGATTTTACGGGTAAAAAATACCTTTATATCCGATCGGGTTCGGGCTGGAAAGAAGTGATAGATTCTCTGAATAGCCGCCATTTGTTGATCGATGAAAATTCATTCAATGACATGGCCGTTACAATGGGGGTTGACAAACAAGTGCATCCCGGAAGATATGCGCTTGAACCGGGTATGAGTAATTATTCCTTGCTCAAATTACTGCGTAGCGGCGTGCAAAGCCCGGTAAAACTGACCCTCAATAAACTGAGAACCAAGGAACAGATTATTCATAAATTAAGCAGTCAGCTGGAACCGGACAGTACAGCATTTGCACGTTTGTTTTCGGATTCCAACTTTTTAAATTCATACGGGATAGGAGCTTCGCAAATTCAGGTTTTGTTTATGCCGAATACTTATGAACTTTACTGGAATACCAGTTCGGAAAAAGTCATTTCGAAAATTGCAAAGAGTCATCAGCAATTCTGGAATGCAGAGCGTAAAGCCAGGGCCAAACAATTAAATTTGAGTATTCCGGATATCATAACCCTTGCATCGATTGTAGAAGAAGAAACCAATAAGCATGATGAGAAGCCCCGTATTGCAAGTGTTTATCTGAACCGCTTAAAAATAGGCATGAAATTAGGAGCGGATCCAACGGTGAAATTTGCTGTCGGAGATTTTACCTTACGTCGGATTTTGAATATTCATACCCAAAAAGGCTTCCCCTACAATACCTATCAGGTGGCAGGATTACCACCCGGGCCTATTTGCACACCTGGTAAAGAAAGTATAGAGGCCGTGCTCAACCACGAAGAAACCAAGTACTTATTTTTTTGTGCCAAAGAAGATTTCAGCGGTTACCACAATTTTGCAAGCACTTACAATGAGCATCTTGAAAATGCCAGAAGATATCAGCAGGCTTTAAATCAACGCAATATCAAATAGGAACATTTACATGCTTTCAACATGACTTATTTGGCCTTCAAGAGAGAGTAGGTTAGTGAGCCTTGTGCCAATTTAATGCCAAGGTGCGACTTAAGAAATATCGTCTAACTGGTGAAAAATCTTATGGGGGGCATTTTGGTCTTTGCTCTTTGGACGTTAAGAAAATAGCAACCATGCAGAATAATAATTCTTCATCCATTGATTTAGAAATTATTAAAGAAATTGTAATTCTAAAGTAGTCAAATCTTTTAGAAATTTAAATTCGGTATTACATCAAATTAGAAAGATGGTAATTATAAAATTGTCCAAAACTATTTTACAATTTTTCATTGGTTAATGCCGATATAAAATATTCAAAGTCCAAAGGTCCAAAGGAGTAAAGGAGAGATGAGACTATAGAATATTTATGATTGGTATTACTGCACCGTTAACGGCAATTCAAATACATCAATCCCGATTTTTAATCTTAATCGGTATACTCCGGAAGCGAACTGGGAAATATTGATATCAGCTTTGATATTGAGTCGGTCTGCGTTGAGATATTCCGTGTATAAACGTTGTCCTTGCAGATTATAGATTTCCAGACTGATATCATCAACGGTTTCAAACAAATCGGCTTTTAAGGTAAACTGGCCGGTGTTCGGATTCGGATAAATACTGACCACAGCTTCCTTGTTACAATAACAGCTACAATACATTTCGATATTTGAAACAGTTTCGGCACAATCACTACCTAAGGGGCGAACGTGTACCTGATATAAACCATTGCTCAAATATTCGAATACGTTGGAAAGTTGATAAGGCCCATCGTTGAGTGCATACTCATAAGTAACACCGGATACCGGCATGACTTGAATGCTGACTCTGCCTGAATCGCCCCCATGGCAAGATGTATCCACAGATAGAATTTGCGGGAAATTGAAAATGTTCACATCCACCTCCAATGGTAAAGATGCACAACCATCTTCGGTGCGACGTACTTCATAAATGCCCGACATATTGTTGTTGGCTGCAGCGCGTGTCACAGTATCACCATTTGCAGTGAAACCACTCACAACATGATTCCAAATATATTCTCCACCCGGATCTCCACTGGCACTCAAAATTAAATCTTCACCAATACAAACCGGTTGATTATAAGTGGCTGAAGTTGCCGAGGCTACTTGCATGCCAGATTGAAGGGTAACCGGAATGATATTAAAATGATTCGGACAAGTTGCATCGCTCACATGAATATTATAAGTACCCGGCGATAACCATTTGAAAGCATAGGGCGATGCAGCTGATTGACAATTTAAAGCAAAGTCGTTGCAGAAAATATACTGGGAGCTACCACCTGTAGCACTGACGATAATTTGTCCATTCCCTTGACCAAAACAATGTTCATCGATGGCCTGTGCGCTAACATTTAAAACAGGTGCTGAGGCAACAGCAATCAACTCACTGGCTGATTGCGAAACACATCCATTTCCAATTAAACTGGCGGTATACATTCCGGAAATACCCGGCGTGGCAGGAATGATGTTGAAGGGGTTTTCATTGGATACAAATCCACCCGGACCATTCCACTGTATCGGTAAAAGCGTATTCACGCTGAGCGAAAGGGTATCTCCACTACAATAGGATGCCTGATTGCGGGTAATCGTAATGGGAGAAAGACTTGAAACCAAAGGAATGTTCACGATTTTTTGAACTGCAGTACACGGACCAGCGCCATCAGGATCGTCGGTGCTGAGGATTAATTCTACTTCACCATTACTCAGCTCTGTGGCAGATGGCGTATAGGTTGTCGAAAGCGGACTGTTTCCACTATTAACACTGAATATTCCGGAACCATTACTGCTCCATGTGGCATTGCTCACATTCGTAAATGTGGCATCCAGTGTAATTGGATTGAGACCACAGGAAATCAGTGGGTGACTAATATTTACAAGCGGTTCATTGGGGCAGGCACAATTTGGAACAGTGATAGGTAAACGATTGATACAATCGGTGGCTGTATTTTTAACCTGAAGGGTATAATTTCCACCCGCCAATCCATTGAAGTTTGGCGAAGATTGGAAATTGATACCATCAAAAGAATAAGTCATCGGGCTTGAGCAGCTAGCCGTAACGCTGATTACTGAACTACCACTCACACAATTTACTTGTACATGTTGAATGACGGGTGCTTCTTCAACCAAAACATTCACACCAACAGGTGCAGAGGCACATCCATTATTGTCGATTTGTTTTGCCTGGTACAATCCGGACATGGAGGTTTGGGCATTATATCGAACGACTGTATTTCCGAGTGCATTGAAATTATTTCCCGGGAAGGTCCAATTGATGGTTCCGGGTGCTGTTCCGGATAAAGTTAAATTCTCGCCTGCACAGGCAACAATTTGAGCGGGTACAACTGGCAATGCAACCGTATTTCCGGAATTTAAGGTGGTGTTATAAGTGAATATTGAACTTGGACATGCCAGATCTTTAACCGTAATGGTATAAGTACCCGGGGCCAACCAATTAAAAGTAGCCGTTGTACCACTTACACAATTATTCATGGCTGGGGAGCTGCAAATTTCGTATGAACCGCTGCCACCACTAACGGTAATGTCGATGGAGCCATTACCACTACCCAGGCACAATTCATGATTGGGCGTCAGGTTGACATTGAGATTTGGAGGCGCAACAACTACGATATTTTCCTGCGCAGTAACGCTATTGCATCCACTTCCACTTAAAGTAAGTTGTAAAATACCATGCATCGTAGCAGGAACATTGGCGATGGTATCGCTGGATTGAGAACTTGTAAACCCATTGGCCCCTAACCAATTGGATTGACCAACAGGACTATTATGAGAAAAAGTGAATTCACCATTTTCGCATGCAGGTGAAGATGTGGTGATTGACGGAGCAACCAATCCATTGAGTAAATTCACTCTTCGAGATGCCAATGAAGCCTGACAAGGACCAGTGCCATCGGGGTCGTCGGTTGCTGCAGTGAGAATCACATATCCGTTTTGCAGATCAGTGGCGGATGGGGTATAGGTGAAAGAACAAGGTGAGCTATTACAATTCATTTGACTAAATACACCAGTACCACTACTGATAAAATCTACCGTGTTTGCATTTTGAAAATAATTGCTCAGATTGATAGCCGCATTGCCACAAACTTCGCTCGGACTAACCAATGAATCTTTTGGTTTCGCAGAACATCCTAATGAACTCGGGCAGTAAACACATTGGCCGTCGTAGAAATTGATACAAGAACCATTCTGTTCACGCACAGCTACTACAAACAAAGATCCCGGTGCAGTGCTTAAAACAGGAGACGATTGAAATGCGCCGCCGTTCACTGCATATTCAAGATTATTTCCACTGGCATTCACGCTGATTTGTCCGTTGTTTGAAACGCAAGAGGTGCTGATAAAATTGATGTTTGGTTTTTGCCCGGCCTGCAAATCAAAAGTTGCTGGTAAGGCACAATCTATTCCACTCAGGGTAACTGTATACAAGCCATTTTGAGCTGGCTGTAACTCATCAATGGATAGAACTGAATGTCCGGGCGCTGGCTGATTTATACTGCCATTAAAGCCAGCGGGTGTAGTCCATCGAATGGTCGCAGATGCTGAAGTATTTACTTGTAATTCAATATTTTGTCCCAAACATACATTGGCATTCGGGTAAGGATTGATTTGTGGAGTATTGGAAGGAGTTACACTTAATATAAGTTCGGATACACTATCACAACCCTGCGTGTTCAAAGAGGTGTAAAAATAACTGCCTGCCACGGAGTAAAAATTTCCATTCCAGGAATACGGTAAATCATGGGTACAAACGGTATCGGCAAAAGTTGTACTATCATTGGGTGCGACACTCAGTACCAGTGTGGCTATGCTGTCACAGCCAGCTGCATTTGTCGTGCTGAAGGTATAGGTTCCTGCCGTAGAATAATTGTTGCTATTCCATGCATAAGGTAAAAAGTTGCTGCAAACTGAAACATTCGTTGTACTGGCAGATGGTTGATTGAGATAAATACTGACAATTGAGGTATCCGGCGTACAAGGGGCATTGGCATCAACAATATAACGAAATGTGCTGCTGCCGCTTGAGTTGAGAGGCTCAAATAAACCACTGGTGTTGTTGAAAGCTCCTCCGGTTCCTGATAAACGGCTCCAGGTTCCGCCGGCTTGAGCACCGCTTAGAATGGTATTGAGATCCAATCCGGGATGATTCGAGCAAATGGTATCGGCAATATCGATACCTGCATTGGCGGCATTTTCAATAGTTACAAAAATATCGATGGTATCTGTACAACCCGGATAGGCTGTTCGAATGGCATGATAGGTTCCGCTCATTGTTGGGCTGCTTACTGATTGGAACAAATCATCGAAATATTGATTGTATTCGGCTTGGGCCAGAAATTGATTAAAGGCAGGGATGTCATTACTGCAAAATTGAACACTGGTATCTCCCGGGTAGGTGCAAGTCACCGCAGCTACATTGATAAAGGTGCTGGTTGAACCGGAAACAGGACATCCGAAGGAATCAAAGGCTGCAGGATTACTTCCTACAATGTAGGAATTCCCGGAAATTTTTCCCGTAAAATGAGCCCTTGCGGTATTGTTGATTTGGTTGTCACATTTCAGCAAATAACAATCGCCGGATGCAACCACTTTAAATCGAACGGTTGTACTATCAGCACCAGTAGGAGAATAAGATACTTTTCCGCCACTAGCTGCTGTGGCATTCAAACCCACATTAAAGCGAAGGGTATTATTTGCAGAAAAATAAGTGGCTTGATCATCACCTGCGGCATCGGATTTAGCACCAGCATTGGGTCCTGAGACAATAGCCATGGAATTAGGAACATAAGTACAATTCTCATCAAGGGTATCAGAAATAAAACTATTGATGGAAGTATCTGAACCAATATTTTTATATGTAATGAAATATGTGAGGGTATCGCCGGGATTGATGGTGGCCATATAAGCTGAATTGCCCTGACTATCGAAAACTTTTTTATCGACCCGAACATCGGGCTCAAATACATCAATAGCCGTGGTTAATGTTTGTGTGAGGTAAACATCCCCTCCGGTGGTCAACCGAAAAGTAGCTGAAGTTTGACTATTGTTCAGGAAATTTTTAGTGGCATTGTTTGGGGCAAAAATATCGGCATCTAATGCGGCAGAATTATTCAGGTTGGGTATTCGATATGGAGAAAGCACTCCTTTATTTGAAACAGTTCCATTCATAACATCATTACTTGGATTCAATCCATTATTGATATTGATATAGGAAAGAGAGGTGCCCAACCAAAGCATTTGATCACCGGTACTTCCTCGATCACCATCATGGGTAAAATTCCCAATTTCAAAGTTGACCGGCCCGGTTGGAGGCGTGAGAAAACCGGAAATAGTCACATTCACCGGCGAAGAACTGACATTGGATAAACCATCAAAAACGGTGAGTTGTTTCATCGTTTCCAACTCATTGCCATAAACCACTACGATGAGCCAGTTCGCCCATTTATTGCTGGTTCCAATACCATCCATCGGAATATCAGCCACTGTGAAGCGGGCATTCGTTCCGGCAGCTTTGACAATATTGGTAATATTTTTGAAATTATGATAGGATACATAACCCGTGGTATTGGTTAATTTTTCATCCGCAACGATGGTTTGATAGGCATTATTATTGACTTTTAATTTAACATTGGCATTTCCCTGAGTGGCTGTCCCATTGCCTCCCAATAAAGTCCGGCCCATGAAATTTGCGAACAGGCATTCAGATTCAGGCTATCACTTGAACTTTGAAATGTACCGGAACTGCCATCTATATCTACATAGGCGGCATTGTAACTATTGTTGATATAACTCCCTGATGGAGGGTTTTGACTTGTACCGGTTTGACATGCTCCACCAGCAAAAGGTGGGTTTGCGTTACAACTGACTGCCGAATTGGCCAAAAAGACAATTCCTCCTTTTTGTGTGGCCTGATATCGCACGGCAAATGGTTTGATGACTTGCCCGAAAGACCATTGAAAACTAAAAAGAAACAAGGTTATGAAGACGGTCAAAATGGAAAATTTGTTCATGTGCATTTGGTTATTGGTGTTTCTGTAAGAGAATGACCAGATGGGAGTCCAAATTCAGGGCCAAAGATTTTCCATAGCTTAAAATTCTATATGAGATACATTGTAATCTTTGTATCAGTAGTTTGAGTATTATATAAAAACATAATATGAAAGTGGTAAAAGACCACTTTGAGTTCTAGTTCGCCCAAGGTAGCAATTAGAAGAAATTAAACCCAGGATTTTGCCACTTTATCATTTGGCTTCAAACACTTATTCATTTAGTGCAAACACTTATACAATTGCAAAATGAGGATTGATAAAAGCGTTGGATATTTGAATCGTCAAAGAAATCACAGCGGTAAAGCCTCTTGAAAGGATATGGTTTTTACAATTGTGTTTCATTTGTGTATAGGTGTATTGTTAGTAGAGCCGGAAGCAGCAATGTTTCCGGTTCTTACTTTTAACCCAGGGGTAAAAAGCTGTACTTTCAAACATACTTTTTTATTGACTAGAAGGCCCTTTGAAATATTTTTGAATGAGAAACTAATTCTTCTCTAACCAATCTTTAATCACATCTTTTTTGCGTTGACTTACAGGCACCTGACTACCCCCTTCGAGGATTAACATACCACCATCTTTTTTATCGAGTAATTTAATTTTATGGGCATTCACCAAATAGGAATGGTGGGTACGAATAAAACCATAAGGTTCCAACATTTCATCATATTCCTTCAAATTTTTCGATACCACAATTGTATTCTCAGTTAAGAAATGAAATTTGGTATAGGTGCTTTCTGCCTCGCAGTATAAAATATCACTGAGCTTTACGAAATAGGTATTCCGTTTATCATTCAAAACAATTTTTTTATTGCCATCGGTGCTGCTACTAATCTGATGCATCAATACCTGTAACTGTAATTTCAAATCATTTTTATGGAGATTGTCCATTGCCTTTTGCAGACTCGTTTGAAGATCATCCGGATCGATAGGTTTAAGCAGGAAATCGATAGCGCTAAATTTAAATGCCCTGATCGCATAAGAATCATGAGCCGTGGTAACAATTAATTGAAAATCTGACTGCCCGATTTGTTGAAGGAGGTCAAAGCCCGTTCCATCATTCATTTCAATATCTAAGAAAACAATATCTGGAACAAAATTTCGTATGGCTTGTAATCCAGTTTGAACTCCTTCTGCTTCTTCAATTTGTAAATCAGGTGTGCCCGACAAAACCAATAGTTGTCTTAATACTTTTCTTAAGTCCGGTTCATTATCGATGATGAGTATTTTCATGCTTCTTGAATATCAGTAGTGATTAAATAGGGAGTTGAATATTTGCAAGCACGCCTCCATCTGGATGATTGATGATTTCATGGCTTGCTTTGACATTAAATTTTTTGTTTAACAGGAAAAGCCTGGTCATGTAAAATTTGATTGGCTCTGCTGATATGTTTTTCTGATTTTTGACTATTGCCCATTCCGACACCATTATCCCGAACCTGTATCATTAACTGTGATGATTGCTTTTCAATGATGATACTTAATTTGTTATTTGGGTCTTTGGTTTTAAAGCCGTGTTCAATGCTGTTCTCAATGATGGGTTGAATCAACATGGAAGGTACCATACATTCCTCAGTATCCAATTCATTGGAAATTTTCCATTCAATCTGAAATAATCCGGGAAAACGCATCAATTGCAACTCCAAATATCGTTCCAGAAATTCAAGTTCGGATTGTAAGGGTACATAATCATGATAAGTGCTTTCGAGAGATTCCCGCATGATTTTACTAAATTTTGAAATATATGAAGCGAGATAACGTTTATCATCCGATTGCACAACAGCTGCTTGTAATGATCCGAGCGCATTAAAGAAAAAATGAGGATTGATTCTGGCACGATTCAGACGTTGCTCGGTAATCAGTTCTTTTTCTCTTCGTTTTAAATTGCGTTGTCGAATAATCAAGATGACCATGGTAATGAGGGCCAGGAGAGCAACCAAAGAAAGAGTCAATACCTTTTTCTGATTACTCAATGCTTGAATTTTTTGTTCATTTTTTGCCTGATTATAAAGTTGCTCCAATTGATGGATGGTTTCGGTTTTTTCCTGATTAAATAAACTATCACTGAGCAATTTTACCGTATCGCTCGCCATGAGAGCTTGTTGATATCTACCGGCCGATTTTTCGATTTCGTAAATCAGGGAATAGGCATTGATAATAAGAGGCAGATAATTCACACGCAAGGCATATTGCAAGGAAGTATCCGCATTTAGTCGCGCCGATTGATAATTTTTCAGTTTCAGTAAATAATAACCTTTATCCCCATAAATTGAAATGAGTTGTTCCGGTTTACTACTTGCTCTTGCAATGGTCAAGGTTAAATCTGCATATTTCAGGCCGTCCTGGGTATTGCCTCTGCTATCGGATATTGCACCTAATTTATTATATGCCCTAATTTGCTGTGGGCTGTCTTTCATTTGAATAGATAATTGTAAGGCTTTATTGGTCCACATTTCAGCGGTATCCCGGTATGGAGCCAATTTGGAGTCCTGAAAATGAAAAAAGTATCGACTACTTAAATTATTGAGCAATACAGGTTGAATATCAGATAAGACCATGTTTTCAATCACCTTCATCGCCATGGAAGCATATTGGATGCCTTTTCCTGACTCCTTGTTTCGATTAAATAAGTTGGATAAATCGAGATATGTACTTGCTTCCTCATATTTATTTTTTTGCTCCTTACTCAAATCCAATACCTTCAGAAAAATGGAAATGGCTTTGGGGTAATCTGATTGGTATTCATAAATTTTGCCCTCAGTTTTTCGAAGTTCAAGTTCTTCTTGTGCATAACAAGGGCTCTTTTGTAAAACATTTTCAGCCTCTTTGATTGTCTCAAGAGCACGTTCAAACTCATTTTCGGAAAGGGCTTTTTGATACTTTTCCTTTAATTTCAGGTATTCACAAAAGCGGGTATTTTTTTGCAAACTATCACATTGACATGGATTTTGGGCATTCACATTGAAACACGAGAATAATACCAAAAACAGTAAAATACTTGGGTATGAAAAAGTGAAAAAAGAGAATTTGAGTGTCATCATGTGTATATAGGACGAAGGCCGGGGCTGAAAATTAGAATTTGTGCGGTGGGTGAACAAATTTCAAGGGTGAAACTTCGGTATAAATTAATAAGTGATAGGTATTGGGCTGTAAATGCAGGATTTTTTTTTCGGGTTAGGAACAAATTTGGAGGTGCCCAAAACAAATACACTTTTAAAATAGGCATTGGTTAATGCAGAGGGGACTTCAACGAACTTACCCATTTTAAGGTTGGTTTTCAATTCAAATTTGTTTCAGAAATTATTTATCACATAAAAGAACAAACATGAAGATTAAAATTATTTTAGGCTTTTTATTGACCTTATTATCCACCCATATTCTTCTGGCACAAGCTCCCGGAGCCATGAATTATCAAGGTATAGCGCGTGATTCAAAAGGCAAGCCACTTTCGCAACAGAAATTGTCGTTAAAAATTATGATTTGTACCGATCCTGATGGGACTCAGGTTGAGTATAGCGAAATACGGGAAGTCCTCACAAATGAATTTGGATTATACACTTTGCAAATTGGCCGGGGAAATCTCAGGTCAATCAGCTCAATGATGTGAAATGGGAATTGGGCAAATAAATACATTCAAGTGATGATTGATCCGCTGGGCGCCAATCAATTCAAACAGCCGGAACAACCCAGTTATTGAGTGTGCCTTATGCTTTTTACGCCGATAAAGCCGGGATGGCGAAATCGACCATGCCCAACCAACGTGCAGGTACCCAAAACTATTTATCGAAGTTTAACGCCAGTGGAAGTAGTTCAGCGGAAATAAATTCGCAGATATATGATAACGGAACCAATATTGGCATTGGTACCAGTACACCAGCTACAACAGCAAAGGTTCATGTTAACGTTTCATCTGCTTCGGTACAGGAATTGATGCGTATGCAAAACCAAAGCGCAACAGGCGCTGGCCGATTTACAATGTATAGCGATGGGGCAGCGAATTACGCCACATTTACCAAATATGGCAGTAATTATACTGGCTCTTATGCTGGTTTGCCTAGTTTATATCCTCTGGGTAACTTATTGGCCTTTGGTAATAACGGTGTTACATCAGGGGATGGATTAGGACGCTTTTTAATCAGTTCAGGGGGAAATATTGGGATTAGTTTATTTAAAGGAGGAACCAGTAAGTTAAAATTTCATGCAGATTTTCTTACGGAGAATGTAGGTATTGGTGGAAATGCTGCCCCCGCTGGCCGAGTACATTTTAATAACACAGATGGAAGTAATATTGACTTGCGTTTGACGAACAATACCACCGGTCATTCCGCTTTTGACGGTCTTGTTATCCAGCAAACAGGTTTGGATGCACAAATTTTTAATATTGAATCCGGGAAATTGCAAATAGGTACGAAAAGTTCTATCGAAATGACCATTGATACCATGGGAAATTTTGGATTTGGAACAACTACACCGCAAACAAAACTAGACGTAAATGGTCAAATCAAAATTTCCGGCGGATCACCGGGAGTCGGAAAGGTATTGACTTCAAATGCTGTTGGTTTAGCTACCTGGCAGACACCCTCAAGTGGTGGCGGTTCAAATTGGGTTGTGAATGGTACCGACTTGTCAAATGGGAATACGGGTAATGTCGGGATCGGTACAAGCACTCCTGCTGTTAAATTAGATGTAGCAGGACAAATCAAAATTTCGGGAGGTTCACCTGGTGCGGGTAAGGTATTGACTTCGAGTTCTACGGGAGTTGGTACTTGGGAAACACCGAGTTCAGGACATTGGTCATTAAATGGAACTGATGTATTTAACACGAATACCGGTAAAGTGGGCATTGGAGCCATGACCCCGGATGGTAAATTGCACGTAGCGATAACTCAAACTACCATTACGCCAAATATTAATTCTTCATTGGTTCTTGAAAATTATGGCCCACATTATTTATCCATGATTACGAATTATAGTGAAACAGGTTTGCTTTTTGCAAATAACATTAATGCTGCAGATGGAGGAATGATTTACAATTCCAGCACTCTTCCAAGTGGACTTTCTTTTCGTTGTCATAAAAACCAAAGCCGCATGGTTATTGATAGTTCGGGAAAAGTTGGAATCGGAGTAGCCGCACCACTTTCGCGATTTCATATTCGCAATGGTAATGCAAATGTAACGCCCATTACAAATAGTCAGTTGGTGGTTGAACACAATTTTACTAATTACTTGAGTTTATTGCATGGATCAACTTCCGAAGCAGGAATTATTTTTGGCAATACAACAAGTTCTGCTGATGGTGGAATTATTTTTAATGGGATGACTGTTCAGGATGGTCTTCAATTTCGGGTCAATGGTAATCAAACCCGCATGGTAATTGATAGTTTGGGTAGAGTTGGAATTGGGACCAGTACCCCGGGTGGATTATTTGAATTAAGCTTAGATCAGGGGCGAAAACCGGGTACCAATACATGGACCATTACCAGTGATGCCAGACTTAAAAACATTCACGGTGCATATTCCAAGGGATTGTCAGAAATTCTTCAACTGAAACCGATTCGTTATCAGTACAAAAATACCGATCAAAGAACTTTTTCTGATGAGGTATTGCAAACGGAGTATGTTGGTTTTAGCGCGCAGGATGTACAACAGGTATTTCCTGAAAGCGTTGGAAAGGATGAAGATGGTTACCTGAATTTGAATACCCATGCTATTCTTGTGGCAGAAATAAATGCCATTCAGGAATTGAACAAAATGATTCAGGAACAGAAAAAGGAAATTGAATTACTTAAGGAGCAGAATAGAATGTTGATGGAAAAAATGGAGAAGAAATAATATCCATCATATATTGATTTTTGTTTGGCATGATATGGGGTGCTCTTCTATCCCTAATCACAAGGCTTGTGTTCATCGCAAGCCTTTTTTAATTTCAATAATTTATGCTGCAAAAATAATTTCATCGATTATGCCTTATTTTTACGGCATCTTGACCCGTCTTGAACTACATATTCTTCGTTCCCGGCCTGTAACAGCCCTGATAGGGTGGTTGCGGAAAATTTCTCTACCCGGATTTGAAGGAGTTTCCTTGTTCGATTCATTAAATTTCTTTCGAAAGCAAATTTTCTCAAACCGCTTTTATAGTAAAGCCAGTGCCATATCTTTTTCATTCCTGATGGCTTTGCCTCCCTTGTTGCTTTTCTTTTTTAGTCTTATTCCATATTTGCCATTGCCTGAACAAAAAATCATCGACATGTTGAATGATATGTTGGTATTATTGGCCCCAACACCAGATATGCAGCAAAAGGTAAATTTGGTGATTCGTGATTTTATCACCCATAAAAAAAATGTGTTGCTTTCATTCTCAGTCCTACTGACCATTTATTACTCCTCCAATGGGATGATGGGATTACTCAATACCTTTGAAACGCGTTTGCCGGGGTTTAGGCGTCGTCATTGGCTCAAACAAAGAGGTGTTGCAATTTTATTAACTTTCTTTCTGGTGGTCGTTTTTATTTTCACTCTTTTGGTGATGTTATTTCAATCATGGCTCTTTACCTGGTTGGGCTTTGCTTTTCTGAAAAAAAATATCGTATTGAAACTCATAGCGTATTTAGTCATTTTTTTTATGTGCCTGTTGACCATCTCATTTACCTTTAAATATGGCACAGCGACGGTTAATAAACTCAAAGTATTTAGTCCGGGTGCCATTACATCCACAGTATTGATCAGTATTATAACCATTGTTTTTTTCTGGGCTGTAAATAATCTGGTCCATTACGATAAAATTTATGGTTCAATTGGGACTTTAATATTTTTTATGGTTTGGATTAATCTGGTTGCACAGGTATTGTTGATTGGTTTTGAACTAAACGCCAGTATCATTGTCAACCGAAAAAGTAAATCCGGAAAGTCGTTAAAAACAGAAACAACTCGGGACTATGAAGTGTAGGGGTATTATGTCACTTTTATTCATGCTGCTTGTTTCGTGTCAAAGCGAAGTATTACATCCTGATTATGCCACACATATTGCGCCAATTATTCACCGAACTTGTACACCTTGTCATCGCCCGGACAAATTGCGCATTTTAGCTTAACGACCTATGAGGATGTCCGCTCCAATGCGGAGAAAATTTTATTTACCGTTCAAAATCGTTTGATGCCTCCCTGGCCGGCAGATCCTCATTATACGGAGTTTTTGGGTCAAAATATTTTAACAGAACAAGAAATTCAATGGATACAACGATGGGTGGAAGATAAATGTCCGATTGGTGATAGTAGCAAAATTCCTGCCTTGCCAACCTATTATTCTTCTTCCTTTTTAGGGAAGCCTGATCTGACTATACCGGTTAAACCAATTTTTATACCCGGCAATTATGAAGATCGATTTTTGCTTATCAAGGTTCCTTTTGAAGTTCCAAAGGATTCTTTTATTCGTGCTGTTGAATTTGTACCGGGTAACACGAAAGTCGTTCATCATGTGAACGGTGATATGGTTCGATTTGAAACAGACCTTAAAAAGAATGTCAACGATGGAGCTTATGTTTCTGATATGAAACTGGATAGTACCATTGGACTGGCCTATAAAAATATTGGCATTTTGCACGATGATGGCTCATATCCAACTTTGGTTAAATCGGTGGTTAATTATTTACCGGGTGTTATTGCCCAGCAATATCCGGATGGTATTGGTGGGTGGAAGATTCATCAAAAGAATGCATTTTTATTGGCCGACCTGCATTATGGACCTTCAGTGGAAGAAACCTGGGATAGTAGTTTTATTCATATTTTTTATGCCCGTGTTCCTCCTCAACGACCCATCAAAGAGTTTCAAATGGGAACATTGGGGGTTTCCGGTATTGAACCGCCCCTTGTACTTTTGCCCAATAAGGTGCAAACACATTACAGCAGGTATACTTTGCCCAATGATATTTCGGTGCTTACCATAAATCCTCATATGCATTTGTTGGGTAAAAGTTTTAAAGCCTATGCACTCAAACCAGATGGAGACACTATCCGAATGATATCTATACCCAGATGGGATTTTAACTGGCAGTATTTTTATACCTTTCCCAAAATGTTACATATACCAGCAGGGTCGACTATTGTGATGGAAGGTGTATTTGATAATACCCCTGAAAACCCTTTGAATCCTTTTCATCCTCCACAAACGATACGCGATAACAATGGAAGTATGAAAACAACCGACGAAATGTTTCAATTGATTATTAGTTATTTACCTTATCAAAAGGGCGATGAAAATATTTCTTTAAAAAGAGAAAATTGATCTTACTTAATTTATCCAAAAATGAAAAAGATACTTTTTACCTCATTACTTTGTTTCATTGGAATACAATGGGCATATTGTCAGACAGAATTGACTGAGCAAAAAAGATTAGTATCCGACAGCAAGTTAACAAAGAGGCATCAGATTTATGGGATATGCTCAATCGTCAGGGGAACTTAAACCCCATCATGATAGAGTTTATGGTAGATACATTCCGAATCGAACAGATATGCCGCCTTAAAATGGAAATTGACTTTTCGACCCAGGGAATCAATCAAATCATTTACGATTGTACAAAGGAATATGACGTTCTCTTAAACAAATACTATGGTCAGCTCATTCAGAAATTAAATGCAGACGATAAGAAGTTGATGCAATCCAGTCAACGGAATTGGTTAGCCTTTCGAGATCAGGAAAAATTGGTCATCGAAATGCTGGGTAAAGAAGAATATACGGGTGGGGGTAGCATGCAAAGCAATTTTACAGCGATAGATCAGTATAATCTCATAAAACAGCGAACTGTTGAAATAGCGTCGCATCTTTTGCGCGTTTCGGAATTTAAATAGATCCACTTTTTTCCCTCAAATGTCATGAACGGGTTCTTAATCCAAAATCCCGTTTAAAGCAGATTTTAAGAATTTTTCAAGCCAGTTTCTGGGATTTTGACGGACACGCAAATTTTGATACTGTAATTTTTGGGTTTAATTTGCGGCCTATGATACAAGTTAGTTTGCCCGATGGCAGTATTCGAGAGTATGCACCGGGTGTAAGTTCGATGGAAGTAGCAAAATCCATTTCAGAAGGTCTGGCCAAGAAGGTATTGGCGGCTGAAATCAATGGAGAGGTATGGGATCTTAGTCGTCCTCTCAACGAAAATGTTTCCTTGAAATTATTAACATGGGATGATTCGACGGGAAAAAATACATTTTGGCATAGTTCAGCCCATTTAATGGCAGAAGCTATTGAAGCGCTTTATCCGGGTGTGAAATTTTGGGTAGGACCTGCCCTTGATCAAGGATTTTATTATGATATGGATTTGGGAGATCAGCAAATCGGGGAGGATGACCTTGCTGCCATTGAACAAAAGATGCAGGAATTAGCCAAACAAAATAATGCCTACGAGCGAATTGAAATCAGTAAAAAGGATGCCGTTTCTTATTTCTTTGAAAAGGATGATCCCTACAAACTTGATTTGTTGCATAATCTGGAAGACGGTCAAATTACATTTTACAAACAAGGTAATTTCACTGATTTATGCAGAGGACCGCATATTCCAAATACCGGTCATATCAAAGCTATCAAATTAACCAATGTGGCCGGCGCATATTGGAAGGGTGATGAGAAAAATAAACAATTGACCCGTCTATACGGTGTTACATTTCCAAATTCAAAGATGCTGGATGAATATATCCAAATGGTGGAAGAAGCCAAAAAGCGCGATCACCGAAAATTAGGAAAGGAATTGGGCATATTTTGTTTCGATGACGATGTCGGTCAAGGGCTTCCTTTATGGATGCCAAACGGCACAATTATCATTGAAGAGTTAGAAAAGTTAGCGAAAGAAACGGAAGAGGACGCCGGGTATAAACGTGTAGTTACCCCGCATATCGCTAAAGAGAGCATGTATTTAACTAGCGGTCACTTACCTTATTACCAGGATAGTATGTACCCGCCCATGGAACTCGACGGCACGAAGTACTACCTGAAAGCCATGAACTGTCCGCATCATCATAAAATTTTTGATGCCGAACCTCGCAGTTATAAAGATTTGCCGCTGCGATTGGCCGAGTATGGAACCTGCTATCGATATGAGCAAAGTGGTGAATTATTTGGTTTAATGCGTGTGAGATGTTTACACATGAATGATGCACATATTTATTGTACCCGTGAGCAGTTTGGTGATGAATTTCGTGCGGTGAATGATATGTACCTGAAATATTTTAATATTTTCGGAATAGATAAATATGTCATGCGTTTATCCTTGCATGATCCGGCCAAATTGGGACAGAAGTATATCGATGAACCTGAATTATGGAAAGAAACCGAAACCATGGTTCGAAATGTGCTCATTGAAAGTAATATACCTTTTGTGGAAGTGCAGGATGAAGCCGCTTTTTACGGCCCAAAAATTGATGTTCAAATCTGGAGCGCGATTGGACGTGAGTTCACACTGGCAACCAATCAGGTGGATTTTGCACAGGGCAAACGTTTTAATTTAAGTTTTAATAGTGCTGAAAATAAACCGGAAATTCCTTTTAATTATCCATCGCGCACCTCTCGAACCCACGAACGATTCATCGGTTTTTTACTGGAAACATTATGCCGGTAAATTTCCGTTGTGGTTAGCGCCTTGTCAGGTAAAATTATTGCCCATCAGTGATAAATTTATGGACTATTGTCGTGCCGTTCACAAACAACTTCGTGCTGCAGGTATCGTGCCGAAATTGATGATAGAAATGAAAAAATTGGTAAAAAAATTCGCGATACGGAATTGTCAAAAGTACCATACATGTTTATCATAGGTGAGAAAGAAATGAACGAAAATGCAGTTTCTCTGCGAATTCAAAGCCAGGGTGATCAGGGGATGAAGCCGGTAACTGAAATAGTTGAATCGATGCGTGAGCAAATCCTGAACAGGACGAGTTCATAACATTCTTTTTCTTTTTGACTGGAAGTTATTTCAGAATAGCGCTATTTGTATCCTTTGTTTAATTGAGAGAATAAACAAGGGTTGGACTCGTCTTATCTTCAAATTCAAGCGAATTGGTTGTTTCAATAATGTTGTCTTTTAAGACAAAGATCTAATTTATTTTATCCATTGCCGCATGAATGAAGAATAAGTAAGGATTTATTTTATTTTTACCGCATGAATAAATTACTGATCATTCTTTTTCTGGGTATGACTACTTTAAAACTTGATGCGCAACAACAGGCACATTGGGTAAGATATCCAAGTATCAGCCCTGATGGGACTCAAATTGCATTTTCATATAAAGGGGATATTTATATCGTTCCGGTCAAAGGAGGAACTGCACAGGCTTTAACAATGCATGAAGCTTATGATAAAAACCCGGTTTGGAGTCATGATGGGAAGTCTATTGCATTTGCCAGTGATCGTTATGGGAATTTTGATGTTTTTGTAATGCCGGTTACGGGAGGAAATCCACTACGTTTAACCCACCATAGTTCTGCAGATATCCCTCAGGATTTCACACCGGATAATGAATCTGTTCTTTTTTTATCAGCAAGAGGAGCGGGGAATAAAAATATTCGTTTTTATAGTCCAAGGTTGTTTCAAAATTTATATCAGGTGTCCGTAAACGGGGGTCGTCCGATCTTAATGAGTGAGGCTGGCATGAGCACAGCTCGACTCAATGCTTCGGGAGATCAGATTGTTTTTCAGGATAAAAAAGGATATGAAGATCATTATCGAAAACATCATACCAGCAGTGTTACAAGAGATATTTGGGCTTTAGATGTAAAAACAAAACAGTATAAAAAAATTAGTACATTTTCAGGAGAAGATCTCGAGCCGGTTTTTGAACCAGGAAATACAGGTTTTTATTATTTAACTGAATCGAGTGGTAGTTTGAATATTGCCTTGAACCGCAATGGTCAAGAACAAAGTATTACAAATTACAATACCCATCCGGTTAGAAATTTAAGTGTCAGCAAAAATAATACACTCTGCTATACGTATAATGGTGACCTGTTTATACAACCTGCAAATGATCGGGCTTCGGCAGTTTTGGTGCTCATTCAAAATGATGGTCGAAATAATTCAGAAAAGAACTTATCCGTGAGCAGTGGGATAACACAATTTGTTTTATCGCCCAATGGTAAAGAAATCGCTTTTATTAATCGGGGAGAAGTATTTGTAACTGCGGTTGAGGGCACACAAACCAAACGAATTACCAATACACCTGTACAGGAACGTATGGTACAATGGCATCCTGATGGTCGTTCATTAATTTATGCCACCGAACGAAAAGGAAGTTGGGATATTTACAAGAGTAGCATTTCACGTAAGGAAGAACCTTATTTTTTTGCTTCGACATTGTTAAACGAGGAGCAGTTGGTGGCAACTGAGGAGGAAGAATTTCAGGGTAAATATTCGCCGGACGGCAAAGAATTAGCGTTTATATCCAATCGGAATGTATTAAAAATTTTAAATATTGAATCCGGACAAACGCGAACCATTTTACCTGAGGGGAGAAATTATAGTTATGCAGATGGCGATTGGGATTTTGTTTGGAGTCCTGATAGTCGTTACATTTTGTCGGATGACGGAGAAGGAAACTGGTTTACTTCGAATGTTGCATTGATATCTACCGATGAGACCAAGACGATTATACATCCATTTCCAAGTGGTTATGGTCAGGGCAATGTAAAATGGGCAATCGGAAACAAAGCGATGACCTGGTTAAGTGCAAAAAATGGAAGACGAAGTCATGCCTAAGGAGTCGTGAAACAGATATCTTTATTGGATTCTTTGACAATAAGGCATTTGAACGTTACATATTATCTAAAGAGGAGTTTGCCCTTCTGGAAGAAAAAGAAAAGAAGGAAAAAGAAGAAATGGAAAAGTTGAAAAAAGAGGAGAAAGAAGCGGAAGAAGGTACTCGCAAACAAAAAGATAAGAAAGTTGATAATAAAGTTTCTGATAGTTTAGCATTCGCACTTGAAACGGATCAGTTTAAAGAAAGGATACGAAGAGTAACAATAAACAGTTGCAGCATCAGCGATTATGTGGTGAATCCTGAGGGGACGAAGGTTTACTATTTGGCCGCTTTTGAAAAGGGATTTGATTTATGGGTTACAGAAACAAGAACCAAGGAAACAAAAATTTTGGCCAAGCTTGGAGCAGGTGGAGCTGGCATACAAATGAGCAAGGATGGGAAAACCCTCATAGTGATCAAAGACGGGAAATTGAGTAAAATTGATGAAAATGGGAAAATTGATCCGATTCAGGTGAGTGGAGAAATGGTACTGAATCCTGCTGCCGAAAGAGCTTATATTCTGGAACATGCATGGCGTCAGGTGGCAGATAAATGTTACGATCCCAAGTTACATGGTTTGGATTGGGATATGATCTATACCAACTATAAAGCATTTTTACCCCATGTCAATAATAATTACGACTTTCAGGATTTGTTGGGTGAGTTTTTAGGAGAATTAAATGCATCGCATACCGGCGGTCGATATTCACCCCAAGCAGAAAATGGAGATGAAACGGCTTCATTGGGTTGCTTTTTGATGAAACTCATACTGGCAAAGGACTATTGGTTACCGAAATTTTGCAGGAAGGTCCATTCGATAAAATAACCACTTCTTTAAAGCCTGGGTTCATCATTGAAAAGATTGATGGCGTTGAGATAACAGACGATATGGATTGGACAAAACTCCTGAATCGAAAAGCAGGAAAAAATACACTGATTACATTTAGCGACCCCGAAACGCCGGCTCAATTAGACGAAGTAGTTAAACCAATTTCTTTTGGCGCTGAAGGTGGTTTGATGTATCGTCGATGGATTTCACGAATGAAATCAGAAGTTGATCGCTTGAGTCAGGGCCAAATTGGATATGTGCATGTACAGGGTATGAACGATGGCAGTTACAGAGATGTTTTCGACGAAGTGTTTGGTGAAAACTATGAAAAAAAGGCCCTGATCGTAGATACTCGGTTTAACGGAGGCGGTTGGTTACACGATGATTTAAAAACATTATTATCCGGAGTAAGATATTTAGATTTTGCGCCACAAGGAAATCGACTGAAAGATGGAGAACCTATGGGCCGATGGACTAAACCAAGTTGTGTGGTGATGAGCGAAGGTAACTATAGCGACGCTTTTATTTTTCCTTATGTATACAAGCAAGCTGGAATCGGTAAAACTGTAGGTAAGGCTGTACCAGGTACCGGAACTGCCGTGTGGTGGGAGACTCAAATCGATCCGACCATGGTATTCGGGATACCGATGATCGCAACAATTGGGAAAGAAAATCGCCCAACAGAAAATTTGCAGTTAGAGCCAGATATTGAAGTTGATTTAAAATATGCTGATTTTTTAAACGGTAATGATACGCAATTAATGGAAGCCGTGAAGGAGCTATTAAAGAATTTTAGGTAGTGAGTTATCCTTAAAAATTACAATAGCTTGCTTTAAACAGCTCTCCAGTTCCAAATAGTAAATTACAGGTACAATCTTTAAGATTGGGGACTATTGCGTATTAAAGACGTTTGCAAATAAAAAAGAAATCTTAGAATTGGATATTGGTCGAATAATCGTTTCAGGTCGCGTAAATTGACTTTTGGAAAAGAAATGGCTTGAAATTTTATATAATTCCTCTGAAGACTCAATCATTGATTTTATGACAAATCCAATTTTGAAACATCATTTTCTGAGAATTTTATCGAGTGCCTTTCCTTTCGCTAGTTCGTCAACTAATTTATCTAAATATCTAATTTTTTTAGTCAGCGGGATTATTGATTTCTTCAATTTTGTAACCACAAATTACACTCTCTGATCAATGCCGCATTTTTTATTTAAATGAGCATTTTGAAAGAAGGTTTCAAACGTTACATTTTCATCGATTAAATGAAGTAACATCTTTTGATCGAAGCCAGTAAGCCAATATATAATTTGATGTAATTCCTCAATGGTTCTTCCTTTAGATTGCACCTTAGCGATGTAATGAGGATACACAGATGCAAAAGTTAATTTTGCCATTCGCTGATTATGTATTTCTGTTTCTTTCATAGTGAAGTCCTTTCATTATTGAAAGAAGAAATCCCATCCGTTTAGATTTTCTTTGTAGAAGGAATGGATTAAGGTAGTTATTTTGAGAATAACCTGATAAAATGCATTGATCTACAAGAGTCTATATTGTCAAACATCTAATCTACTAAAGTTGATTTAATTTACTTGGACAATTCAATTTTTACTTGCTATCTAAGTATGTTTCAATGATCAAGAAATTTAAAATACAAAAGACATTTATGAATTGTTAGGATGTAATTTATGATAATAGAAATAAGAAACAGATAATATTCCTAAAATGATTAACGGGAAAAAGGTTTGAAAATTAATTCCATCAATTACAGCATGACTTATTGTTGCGAAGAGGAAGTCAAACGTAAAACCAGCATACGCCCATTCTTTAATACGTTTCGGAATAAGTGGAATACATAACGCAAGTACTCCCTTAATCAGGGAATCGTGGTTATTTATTATTCTAATCAAATATAATGAAATCTTTCAAAACAGGGATATCATAGTATTAGGCATTAGAAATGGGTTGAACAATAAAATTTTTCAAGATCAGTACATCTACTTATTGGGATTACCGAATTCATCCGCTTTAGAGCTTAGATGATCATGCAACGAATTAAGGGGTATCTTATATACTTTCCATGGAGTATATAGGAATAAGTTTAGGTTTGTGCTCGCTCATTTGCAAAGTTCCTCAAAGAATATATTTATTAATTGATAACCCTAGTGACTTTCTCTGAATTCATAATTTACACACAATCAAATTGATGTTGTGAATGATTTGAGAATACAAATAAATAAAAATTCTGTTTTTCATTGCTAATCCAACTCATCAAATTCACATAAGTAATTTCCTGTTCTTGCTTTTGCAAAATTTGCCCGTTTTCAGGAGTAATCATTCTTATTTGGGAATTTTCGATGGTTTCAGGTAAATCTATATCGGGGAAGTCGTCAGATTGACCATAAACATGTTTTCCGAAATATAGCATCAAAAGTAATCTTATCTTTAAATTGAACTGCTTTGATAAATTGGAGTAGTAATTTTGTATAAAATCTACTCATATTTCAGAAGGAGAAGTGTAAATGTTCTGATTCAGCTTCAAATACTTCAGGATTATTAGTTAGTTTTAAAAGGTTCCTTCTGTTTTTCTTGTAATATTTTGTTTTCTAGTCTATTTGCGCAGGAAATTGATACTAGGAATATTGTCAAAATCGAATTCTTGAATAAAAATTTATTAGTATTCATTTAAGCTAAAGGGATTTAATAAGTGTAGTGGTCCATTTAGAGAAAGTAGTTTTGAAAAGCAATTACTTATTAACTTTTCAATAAAACAACACCCGAATGACAAAACAATCTATTTGTCTAGTTAGCTTCACGCTAAAGAAAACTGAATACATTTTTCACACCAATGATAAGGGGCCAATTAAAGGAAAACTCAAATTTGATCATAGAATTTATGGGAAACGTAATGGCAAACCATTTCGCTTTAAATGGGATATATTTTCCACTATTCACTGAATTTATGATCAAAGTCTACCATCCATTCAAATCCACGTCCTCTGAGCATTCCAAAGTGTCGTACCCCAAGGACTATCCTGAATGGGCATTTCAATTATCCTCGCCTTCTTTGAAAGACCATATTAAATAATTTATCTGCTTCTTCTTGCTTTCTGCGCTAATTGAAATTTTTGCTTATTCTCATTTTCAATAGTGTTTTCCCATGCTTGTAGTGTATCGCTTCCCATTAAAGTACTGTGTGTTTTCCGATTGGTAAAGCAATGCACAATTTTATTAGCTTCATTTTCTGGAATAGGGTAATCAAGGTTTGCACATCCTGAAGCGGATGACGTTTCAAAATCTCCGTTTAGAGTAGATTTGTAAAATGTAAATGCTTCTTCTGCATTGCCATTGAAATGAATGTAAGGATTAATTTGTGCC
Organism: Bacteroidota bacterium; assembly: GCA_016715505.1. Taxonomy (GTDB): domain Bacteria; phylum Bacteroidota; class Bacteroidia; order Chitinophagales; family Chitinophagaceae; genus OLB11. Next base: position 1,775 of record JADJZY010000037.1, on the reverse strand, counting down.
ATTGGTTGTTATCAAATTAGAAATTTATTTATATCAAGCTTATGCATCAGGGATAATAGGTTCTGTCAAGCCCCTGAAATAGGTTGACCATTTTTGCGTGATCAATTTGTTTAAGTTTCGGCTTAATTATAGCGGAATATTACAGCGCTGCTGGCATTTTTATGAATGCCGCTTGACTATCAACATTCCTTCGTTTTTCTCTGCCATGTGATTTCTCTTACTGTAATTGTTGTCTAAAAACAGTCTGCAATTTGAGAAAACTAGTGAATGGCTTGACTTCATGAATGATATACTTGTCCGCCCATTTTTTTTTATTAGTTCAACACATTCGGCTGCAAGGTCGGCCTTTAGTCAAATCTTTGCTGCCTTTTTCCTCCGTCCAAAGTGGGTTTCGGGATGCAGAAATTCATTCGGTCTTATTTTAGTTTATAAGTATTCAAATAGTCGCTTAGAAACGGAGATTTTTGTAGTCCCAAGTTTGCTTTATCAAGTATCAAATTCAACCTTGTCAAATGAAAATGATTACCCAACGTCCGTGAATCTTCTGGATGTTGCAAAGCATATGTCAACACTCGTAAAAAATCTCGACAGCGTGATGTTCAGTTTTATTAAAGTCCAAAGTTTTTCCAAGTCCACTGTTATAATTGTCCACAAGAACAAGATGCCTTGAAAGTCAGCACCACAAAAACTGACATCTTCCTTTGCCCAGAAGAAAAACACATTTTTATTTGGTTGGTCTATAAAGTCTTGCATTATTTCAATGTACTTAATTATGATTATATATATGAATCGTCCTTTAATTCGACCACAGTTAACGGTTAGATGTTTAGTAATTTTTGTTGTCAATATATCTATTAATCACAATGAATAAACAACTGAATCTTCAAATTTGTCTGCTACAAAATAATGTTGTCTTAATGTTTCTCTTTGGTGAAATGATGGCTTTCGATGATTTTCAAAGAAGGAATATTATTGATTCCGTAATAAGGGCTTCATCTGTGCAATCTCAATTTATTAAAACCATAATCAATAATTGAACCAACGGCTTCGGTCATTAATCCTTTCTTTAAAAATTTTCATTTAGATATATTGTAACCTATTTCTGCGCGGTGATGTTTTTTATTCCAATTATGAAGTCCACATCGACCCATTATTGATTTTGTTGTTTTTTCAGTTAGTAAAAAAGTATGAAAGCCTCATTATAGGATGCATATCCGTTTTTGTACTTATATTCCTTCACCTATATCTTTCGTCTGTTCGGTGCCCTAATTTCTTCTTTATTTCGTTCTTCTGAAATTTTCAAAAATAAAAGTCATATCCTGAGATGAATAACCCGTCAGTTTTAATCTTTGAGTTTCAAGTATTTACAGGTTCCAATTTCATTTTATGTTAATGCTTTTATTTTCTGGAAACGTCCTTGTCAAGCCCTGAAATAGGCTGACCATTTTGCGATCAATTTTGTTTAAGTTTGGGGTTTAATTTAGCGGAATATTGATAAGCTCGCTGGCATTTTATTATTGCCGCTCGATTTATCAACATTCCTTCGTTGCTTTTTTTGTGCATCATTATTTTCTTTTCGTAAGCGTATTTCTGATGATTTTGCAGTTTATGAGCTTGGTTTGGGGTTTTTCATTTTAAGTGATTTGTGTAAACGGCGACTGTTGTATAACTCTACTGCTTGGTTTGCCATTTTCTCAGCTAATTTTAAATTGGGTATGGTTCTTTTCAAGACCAAATTCATATTTTAAAATGCCATTCACTCCCTTTCTGCAACT
>JADJZY010000036.1 GCA_016715505.1 Bacteroidota bacterium | reverse complement strand
ATGTTTATTTTAAGTTCTGCAAGGGGGTAGAAAAGCTTTGAGGTGATAAGGATAAAGACAAAAGGGAAACGAATATCGACTATGAAAAGAAGATCATTATCATTGGCGGTGGATTTGCCGGCATACAGTTAGCAAAGAAAATTAAATACAGACGAATTTGAAATTTTGTTGTTGATTGATAAACTCAACCACCACCAGTTTCAACCCTTTTTTTTCAGGTAGCTGCATCGCAATTGGAACCATCAGCATTTCTTTCCCGCTCCGGAATATTTTAAGCGACAAAAAATATACAAATCAAAGTGGCAGAAGTTAGGAAAATTCATCCATCACCACAAAGAGTAAAAGCGAGTATAGGCAATTTTAAATACGACCGATTGATCATTGCTACCGGATGCCGAACCAATTTTTTGGCAACCCCCAATTGGAAGAACATACTTATACACTCAAAAGCACACATGATCTCATCCATCCGAAACCATATTCTGAGCAGTTTTGAAAATCATTTCAGCAAGTGGGCCTGAAAAGAGGCCACTGAATCTGGTTATCGTCGGGGCCGGACCCATAGGTGTTGAATTGGCTGGTGCATTGCGGAAATCAAAAAAACTCCTGCCCAAAGATTATCCCGGAATCGACTTTTCACGATTGAGTATTTATTTGTTGGAAGGCAGCCCGTATCCTCTCAACAATATGAGCGAGAAAGCGAAAGCCGCTGCCACCAGATATTTACTTGAAAAGGGCGTTCAGTTATTAACTGAAAAATGAGTTAAAGACTATAATGGCCATACATTGTTACTGAGTGATGGTCAAGAAAATACCCAGCTCTACGGTCATATGGGCGGCTGGTGTAAAGGCTATTTAATCGAAGGAATTCCGGATGAGGTACGTATGCCGGGGGATCGTATTCGGGTCGAACACAAATAATCAGGTGAAGGGTTGCCCCCCACATTTATGCCATCCGGTGATATCGCTTATATGCCGGCACCAAAGTATCCCAAAGGACATCCACAAGTAACGGATGGGCAATTAATCGGGCTGGTTACTACTAATTTAAAGCGAGCATTCTAACAAAAGCGCGGGTCCCTTTTGAATACAAAGATCTGGTTCAATGGCAACTATTGGCCCAACAAAGCGGTGGTTGATTTGCCTTTTTTTCAATTCACCGGTACGTTGCCTGTGGCTGGTCTGGATGTTTTTACACCTGATGCTGATTTTATCAGTGAAAAACAAACTCGTTATTTTTATCAATTGGGCCTGGGCTATGTAACCAAGGACACCAGTTTGCGTTTGATTTTAAAACCCGCTAAACCTGAAGAATTGGAGAGCAATTAAAGCTGATACTTTCCCGCAATTAAGCTGCATTTCAGGCAATAAAAACAATCATTTACCGGAAGCTGTTCAGGAAATTGACAATTCAGCCTGCTTTATCCTAAATTTGCATCGCTTTGAAATCGAATCCCACCATTGCATATCATACCCTGGGCTGTAAACTGAATTTTTCAGAAACATCTGCCTTGAACCGTTTGTTCAATGAAGAAGGTTATGAGAAAAAATCTTTTCAAGAAGAAGCGGATGTATATGTCATCAACACATGTTCGGTCACCGAAAATGCAGATAAGGAATGCCGTCAGCTCATACGTCGGGTAAAAAAACAAAACCCTGATTCGACTGTTGTCATTACCGGATGCTATGCCCAGCTTCAGCCACAGCAGATTTCCGAAATCGAAGGCGTGGATTTGGTGTTGGGAGCCTCCGAAAAATTCAATATCGTAAAACACGTTAAGGAATTTCGTGAAACCGGAGTAGCAGCCATTCATAGTTGTGAAATTGCCGCTATTGAAGGCTTTCACGCCTCTTATTCCATCAACGACCGAACCCGCACTTTTTTGAAAGTGCAGGATGGTTGTGACTATAATTGTTCTTTTTGCACCATTCCTCTCGCTCGAGGCCATAGTCGCAGCGATCGAATATCCGGCGTTTTGGACAATGTGAAAGAACTGGCCAGGAGTGGTGTTCAGGAAGTGGTATTAACAGGCATCAACTTGGGCGATTTCGGCAAAGGTCATCAGGGCAATCGCAAAACCGAAGAAAGTTTTTATGATTTGATTCAGGCACTGGATGCTTTTGACGGCATTCCACGTTACCGAATTTCCTCGATTGAACCCAACTTATTGAGTGAGGAAATGATTGCCTTTGTGTCTGAGTCCCGGCACTTTATGCCCCACTTTCATATTCCCTTACAGAGTGGTAGCAATACCGTATTGGCCTCTATGCGACGTCGATATCGACGTGAATTGTATGCAGAGAAAGTCGAAAGCATCAAAAGTAAAATGCCACATGCCTGCATTGGCGCTGATGTGATTGTGGGTTATCCGGGCGAAAGCGAAGAACTTTTTTGAAGAAACGCTGGCGTTTTTAACTGCATTGGACATTTCCTATTTACATGTATTTACTTACTCCGAACGGGACAACACCCTCGCCGCCACGCTGGATGAGGTCGTACCCATGCAGGTACGTAAGGAACGAAATGCCCGACTAAGAAAATTATCTGAGTTAAAGATGTTTGAGTTTACCCAGAAACATAAAGGACAGTCGAGACCTGTTTTATTTGAACAAAAAAATGAAGGCGGACAAATGGAGGGATATACCGACAATTATATTCGTATTCAGCGCCCAGCCCGCGAAGAAAATATGAACCAAATTTGTTTTGAAATTATTTAAAACCTCACACTAAAATCATGCATAAATTTCAGGTAACTATTCAGTTTGAAATGAATGAAACGTTTATGTCGCACGTTCCAGAACACCGGGCTTATATTGATGAACTCATTCGCAAAAAACGTTGTAGAGCATTATGCGGTAAGTATGGAGAGTTATCGATTATGGATCCTGATGAATGCAGAAAGCAAAGAGGCTATTCTGGACTATTTGTCCAAATCACCCCTTTACCAATGGTGGACGATTGAAGTGGATTCTCTCTTTGTTTATGACGGGAAGAACTATCGTCTTCCTGATCTGGTGTTGAACTAACTGAAACAAAAAAAATCACGCCACTTCAATTTTTATCAAGGCCCCCGTAAATTCCTTCATTGAAAAATTCCATCTCTTCTGATATTGAAACCATCCCCATCTTCTGCTCGTCAGGTAGTACGGGTAGATATGACTGCGATATATCATAATCAGGATCGAGTGATACTGGATGTGCGCTCGCCCGGAGAATTTCTTCAAGGCCATATTCCTGGTGCAAAAAACCTTCCTTTATTCAGTGATGAAGAAAGAGCTTTGGTTGGTACAGCTTATAAACAAGAATCGCCACACAAAGCGATGGAATTAGGTTTAGGCATCGCAGGCGCCAAAATGAACCAATATGTTGAAACAGCAAACCTTTTAGCACCGGATAAAAAAGTGTTGGTTCATTGCTGGAGAGGCGGTAAGCGCAGCGAAAGTATGGGTTGGCTGCTCAATTTGTGTGGCATGGATGTGCAGGTACTGAACGGAGGTTATAAAGCATTCCGTCAATGGGGACGATCATTTCGTGAGGGTCATACGCTGAAATTGATTGTGATTGGCGCACAAACAGGCAGTGGAAAAACCAAGGTATTACAAGCCTTAAAAAAACGTGGTGAGCAAATCATTGATTTGGAATCACTTGCCAATCATAAAGGATCAGCTTTTGGATCCCTGGGTGAACAAGAACAACCCAGTGCCGAACATTTTGAGAATTTGCTCATGCAAGCTTATTACACAATCAATCCGGAAAAGCGTGTTTTTATTGAAAACGAAAGTAAGAAAATTGGTTGCTGTCCTTTGCCCGACGACTTTTTTACACAAATGCATCAGGGTTTTTTTATGTATTACCAAATTCCTGAATCGGCACGGATTCAATATCTGATTGATGATTATGCGCAATTTGGTGTTGAGCCATTAAAGGCGCGTTTTGAAAAAATTAAAACCAAATTGGGCGGAGATCTATACAAAAAAGCCCTAAGCGCTCTGGATAATCATGACTATGCCGAGGCTGCCCGGGCCGCGTTGCACTTTTATGATAAAACCTATCAATTTGGATTTGAACGAATCGACCCTTCCAGAAAAACACAATTGATCTTGAATCACGCCAATATCGAAGAAATAGCCGATCAACTTATATTCACAGCCAATCAATTCAATATTTCATGACACAACAAGAACCGATACTACTTACTCAATACTCACATGGTGCCGGCTGTGGATGCAAAATTGCTCCGGCAGTTTTGGATCATATCTTGGCCAATTCTGCTTATAAAACACAGGTTCCCGGACTATTGGTGGGCAACGAAGAAAGAGATGATGCCGCAGTATTTGATTTAGGAGATTGGACTGCCATCATCAGCACAACCGATTTTTTTATGCCTATTGTGGATGATCCGTTCACCTTTGGTCGGATTGCTTCTGCGAATGCGATCAGTGATATTTATGCCATGGGTGGCACTCCGCTCATGGCAATTGCCATTTTGGGATGGCCGGTAAATGTACTTTCTGCCGAAGTAGCGGCATCAGTTATTGAAGGCAGTCGTAAAACCTGTTTGGACGCCGGCATCCCCCTGGCAGGTGGACATTCCATTGATTCTCCGGAACCCATATTTGGGTTAGCCGTTACAGGACGGGTAAACATCCCCCATTTAAAAAAGAATGGCGGGGCTCAGGTTGGCGCAAAATTATATTTAACCAAACCACTGGGAATTGGCATTTTGTCGACCGCACAAAAACAAAACAAACTGCTTCCTGAACATAGACACTTAGGTCCTGAGTGGATGCTTCAACTGAATCAGATTGGTCAGTTTTTTGGCACTTTATCCTGTGTTCAGGCCATGACGGATGTTACAGGATTTGGATTAATGGGGCATTTAAAAGAAATGTGCGAAGCTAGTCATTGCAGTGCATCCATTCATTTTGATCAGGTTCCTTTGATTGATGGGGACATTCTGAAATATTATCTCGATGAACAATGTATACCGGGTGGAACTAAACGCAATTGGGATAGTTACGGAAATCAGATTGCCTTACACAACGACTTACAAAAACATTTGCTTTGCGATCCACAAACCAGTGGCGGATTGCTGGTGGCAGTCAACCCGGACGATGCAGCACACTTTGAAGCCATTACCCTTGAACGCGGATTTCAGTTAAAACCATTTGGAGAAATGATTCCGCTCAAGGAAAAACGCATTTATATTCAAGCTTAATTATGCCGAAAGATTTTAAAAAATATTATCAGATTGCCGGAACACCCGAAGAAGTTTATCTGGCTTTGACTAATCCATTTACTATTTCATTGTGGACCGGTGAAGCCGCCGAAATGAGTACAGAACCTGATTCGGAATTCTCATTATGGGACGGAAGTATTGTTGGTAAAAACCTTTCCTTTATACAAGATAAACTGATAGAACAGGAATGGTATTTTGGAGATGAACCTGAGCAGTCGATTGTTACGATTAAACTTCACTCACACGAAAAGGGCTGTTCAGCAGAACTAAAACATACCAATATTCCTGACGAGGCCTTTATCGATATTTGCCAAGGTTGGAATGAAAGTTACTTTGGTTCGCTCATCGCATTTTTTGAGGAAGATTAAACATTCGCCCGGAAATTTAAGCAGTGCGATTAACAAGAATTCCCATTGAAAATTTGCATAAAGAAAAAAAACGCCCTATCCTTATGGAATAAAATCTTTCTCTATGACAAGTAAAATCAAAAACCTTTTCCAAACCGGACTCTTTTTAGCAGCTATTGGTGGAATGACCTTATTCAACAGTTGTGCCGAAGAGAGCACAGAAAGCAGTACAGAACCAGCTCCAGCAGCTGCACCTGCTGCCGAAGCCACACCTGCTCCTGCACCTGCTGAAGCCGCACCTGCGCCTGCTGCTGCTGACGCTGCTCCGGCAAAAACAGACTCTATGGACGCTGCTGAAACAAAACCAACAGAACCATCCGTTAAACAGCGATAATTCTGTTACTTAAAAAATCTTGACAAGTGAGGGGTATTTACTCCTCATTTTTTTGTGAAATACCCTCGCTATTTTCTGTTTGCTCCACAACATGATTATCTACTTGCTCCTTCGTTTTTTCATGATGAAGATGTCCGGCTCCTCTGCTAGGGTGAATACGTTCCACAAAAAGTTCAATCAACCAATGTTCAATTTTATGATGCGTAGGAATGAGGATTGCAGCAATACCTACAAAAATTAATATTTCAAAAATGGGTGTATGATGCGTGATGCGTTGAACCACCGGGTGCATGAGAAGCGTAATGTATTCAAAAAAGAACAAGAGTGATAAGATGCCTAAAAACTTAATCACCGACAAACTCACTCTTCGACGTGCAAGCAAAATAGTCACTAAAAACATACTGGGAATGAACATCAGAATAAAAATATGTTGCAATTGCTGACGACGTTCTTCTTTCTCTTTCAACATGTTCTCTTGTAATTCCACCTGCCTCAAACTCTCATTAAAAGTCATTTGCTGAGTCATCCGCAATTGTTCCATCCCCAAAAGAGAATCTTTGAGTTGAAACTCAATACCCTGATAATAATACGCACTATCCATTCTTTGACGTCCGGCAAAGAAAGAAGCCAAAAAATGGGTAACATCCTGCTCTCGGGATAAAAAAGCCAACTTACGGGCAAGAAACAAAGCATTGCGTGCAAAAAACAAAGCAGAATCTGCCTGCCCCAATGCTTCATGGGTTTTTGCTAATCCCAAATAGGCTTCGCACATCATATCCTCATCATTTTCACGCAACATTTCGTTTAAGCCCAAGGCATACGTTTTTTGTGCAGCTGCCCAGGCCATGCCCCTTATCTGAACATTTCCAATGCCTAATAAAGCTTTCCCGTAACGATAATCATCCCGATAATCGCTGGCCCATTTTTTTGCTCGGGTGTAAAAATGAATCGCCGAATCATCGCGACCCTTTTTTTCATACACCTCTCCGATATTGAGCCAAACATTGTAATGAATTAAATCGGTTTTATCAACGGCAGATAACGAATCTGCAGTTCGGTAAGAATGAATGGCATTATCATAATCTTTGAGATACGTGTAAACAATTCCGATATTATTATGCGCGCTAGCCATACCGGATGTTGACTCTAATTGTTCCTCAATCTGAAGTGTTTTTAAATAAAACTCCAGGGCTTTATCGTACTGCCCCATTCGGGTAAGAATGATACCCAGCACTTCATTCATGTTAGAAATACCTTTTACATCTTTAATACGGGTCGCCTTACGCAATCCACTATTTGCCCATAATAAAGCAGAATCGGGATGGTAGCGATACATAGCAAAACTGATATTGCGCATCACAATCACTTGCTGGGTGTCTTCGCGGATTTCGGTGAGTGCACGAATCAGGCTGTCAGCCAGCTGCCGTTGCGCATTTAATCGATACGAACAGCTGAGATTGGCGCAAAAGATGAACAACAAAAAACTGAATTTACCGAAATGCATAGGATTTGGTTGAAGGCGAAATAAAAGTAACCATATATTTTAATTCAAACACCTTTTGACTACCTTTAATGACGATTTTCAACCAAATCACCCTCTATGTTTGCACATTTCGCCAAGAGATGGAACTTCCATAATTTAACCAAAATCATTTTTGGAAGTACTCTTTTGATGCTGTTTTTTGCAATGAACTCAGGTTTGGCGCAAAACCGTCCGCCAAATAATGCCGGCAAAAAAACCTATGCAATCATCATCGGTATTTCCCGATATGCCGATCAGGGCATAGATCCTCTTCAGTTTGCACATCGCGATGCTGCATTATTTGCAGAGTACCTCGAATCGAAAGCAGGAGGAGAAGTACCTTCTGAAAATATCATTCTCCTGCAAAATAAAAAAGCAACCTGGTCTGCAGTGTATAAAGCCATGGATGATATCATGGAACGCTGTTCAAATGGCGATTTAGTGTACTTCTATTTTTCGGGCCATGGCGATATTGAAAATAAGCGGGTGTATAAAAATGGATTCCTCATTTGCCACAATACGCCGCGCACAAATTATATCAATAGCTCCTTGCGCATTGAAGACCTCAATGAATTTGCAAATACACTTTCGTTGAATAAAAAAGTAAGAGTCGTGTTAATTACAGATGCTTGCCACAGTGGTCGCCTCGCAGGTTCGAGCATGGGCAGTTCTGCATTGATTGCGCAGCAACTTCGAACCGTGATCAGTAATGAAGTGCGGCTCACCTCTTGTTTGCCCAATGAGGTTTCATTTGAAGATAAGAGCTGGGGCGGCGGACGGAGTATATTTTCATATTATCTCCTGTATGGCCTTAAAGGATTAGCCGATGCAGATAAAGACAAAAAAGTATCGGTGGTCGATTTACAATCTTACTTACAAAAATCTTTTGCGAAAGACCCTATCCTCAAATCGAGGAATGAGAAACAAACGCCCGTCATTAAAGGACAGCCCAAATTTGAATTGAGCCGAGTGGATTCCAATACCCTCGCCAATTTAAAAAAACTCAATAACCTCAATCAGGATACCAACAACCAACCCATTCGTAAACCACTTCCACCGAGTCCGTCTAAAACTTTCTTCGAATACTTAGACAACTATCAATCAAACATTGAAACATTTGTTGCATATCGAAGCTTGCTGGCGCTGGAAAAAAACCAATGGCATCAATATATTTTCGATTCGGTGTATCATCACTTATACGAGCGAATAGCTGGCAGTGCCACGCCCTCATTGGATTCAGCCAAACTGCAAAAGATTCAAGCCTATGAAAAAGAATTGAACAAAAATCCGGATGCTTTAAAACGATTTTACAATGAGTATTTATCCCGGCTCAGCGACCGCGGACAGCAAGTCATCAATCTGTATCTCGAGGGTGATGAGGCCGCATTGGAAAAAATGAGATATTACAATTCAGTCGATAACCAATTTGAGGTTTATACCGATATGCTGGAATTTGCATTTCAGTTATCAACCCCAAAAAGCCCGATGCGACGAAATCTGGAAATACTTAAAAATTATTTCTATGCTGTGGCATGCCGACTCAACATGTTTAAAACAGCCAATCGGGATTCCAGTCAGCAACTATTATTATCTGCCCAACAAGCAATCGCCTTCGCGTTAAAACTAGAAAAAAATGCAGCTTATCTGCACAATGAAGCCGGATTAATTTGGCGTTTGCAGGGCAATTATGAATCAGCAATTTTTCATTTCAAAAAAGCAACAGACATTTCGCCGCAGTGGTTCATTCCATGGACGCATCTGAGCGCAACCTATTGGTCTCACAACCAATGGGACTCTAGCCGGAGTGCCCTTCATACAGCAGCGAGTATCCAGGCAAATTTCTCCGGTGTCCTAAATCTTATGGGCAGATTCGCTGAAAGGGAAAAGAATTTACTACTAGCAGAACAAAATTATCATCATTGCATCAAACAAAATGATCGACATTATTTTCCATTCGAACGACTGGGTTATATTCAAATGGAATACAATGAATTCCGTGAAGCGGATTCGAATTTTTTAGAAGCTGAAAAACGTAAAGCCGGATTTCATTTTTTTCGTCCGGAACAAGGAGAATCGATTTTGCCCCCCACTCATGAAATCCCTTTTGATATGTCCCAGGGTATTTGTATGCAGCCTGATTCTATTCTTCCTAACGACCTGATAAACTTATTTTTAAAAGGCTATCAGGAATTTGTTTTCATGAACCTGGAATTATCCATTCAGTATTTTCAAAAATGCCTGGCCCGAGATCCGAATTTTCCCTTGGCCCACCATTATTTAGGCCGCGTTTACCTTTCGAAGAATCAATGGCCTGAAGCCGTCTTTTATTTCAAAAAATCCAGCCAAGATTATTTATCCGGCGATTCATTCTTGGCGTATTCTGAAAAATATCAGAAAAATATTGTTGCAAAAGATTCGGCCACCTCGGCTTGTATTTATCAATGGTTTCGCCGATTACATTACCCGAAACAAAATGATCTTTACTTTTTAGCATTTGCTTATGAAAGATGGAATCGTTTTCATCGAGCAGCATCCACTTATCAAAAACTGGTAGATATAAACCCAAAGATTTCTATTCCTTTTTTTAAACTCTGGTTGACTTATGAAAAATTGGGTTTATGGAAAGAGTCTCATGAAAGCCATTTGCTATTTGCCAAACACCATGATTCAAAATTTGCAGTACAAGAAAGAAGCGCATTTTATCGACGGGTTGATTCGGCCAAAGGAAGTCCGGAATGGGCTTATGAAGCCGGACGATTTCATTACGGCCTGGGCATAGAAGAAGAAGCGCAAGCACGCCGCAGTAAAAAGAAACCTTATCTCGAACCGAACGAAGAGCAACTTTGGGACCAACTCGCCTATCGTGAACCATTTGTCATTCCGTGTACAGCAGAAAGTTTATGGAAGGCTCCTAGTGTGCGCCATCATGCATATCGGGCACTGTATTATTTACGAAAGCTTCCAACAATACCCTTGACGGGAATATGGAAGCCGATTGCTTCCAAAAAATGGCTGATTTATTTGAAAGACTAGGTGCGGCTGATTCTGCTATTTTATACTATCGCAAATCACTGATGGTAGATACCGCTGAAAATGTACGTGAAAAATTAATCGCCCTTCAAATGAATGATCACTGGCCTTATGATGCCATGTTAAATATGGACACATTAAATATGTCAGGCGCAATGGATATAGAAGATTATCCCACCTATGCCATGTTTAAATACAAAGCCAATCAGGCCGATATTGCACAACAATTGATTGACACCTTCAATCGAGAAACTTAGCCGATACAGAACCTGTGGTACTCATTGATATTCAAACAAAATTAAGCTTACAACAATTTGATGAGGCCAAGAAAATGATGCAGACCTGGATTCAAAAACATCCTACAGATCATCAAATGATTTATGCGCTGGCACGAGTTTACCTAAAAACGCAACAATTAACAGAAGCCTACGACCTTTTAAAACAAGCCATCGCCAGCGGATTCTCATATTATTGGGTTTTACAAAATGACCCGGCATGGACCGTGGAACAAAAACAATCTGCGAACTGGAAAAAGTTAACAGAAAAAGTCAAACAACCTGAAATTAAAGAATAACAACATTCAATTTACCAAAAAGGCATGAGTCATTCTAAGTTAAATACTGTGCCAAAATATCCCAAGAACCTTTTTTCATATGCCATTCCATGATCTTTTAAATATGAAAAATCACTTCGCTAAATCTGAAGCAATAGATGTATTCAGCAATTTGGAAAAGATTAAATCCAGATTTTGTGTTTTGGCTTTAAATGGAAAAGTAGTTTATTAAACCATTGTATGGATGTGTTTCCTATTCGGATCATTCCAATTAAAAGCACAAGACAAATTACCCAATGAGCGTGGTCCTCAGACTTATGCCCTTGTGATTGGAATTTCTAAATATGCAGATAAAGGCATTGATGCGCTGCAATATGCACATGAAGATGCGAACCAATTTGCCCTTTATCTAAGATCCCAGCCGGGACTGAAATATCAGCCAAAACATCTATTTATTGACCAACCAACAAGCTACCTGGTCTGCCATTTATCAGGCCATGGATGATATTCAGGAAAAATGTGAGGCAGGCGATTTGGTATATTTCTACTTTTCGGGACATGGCGATATAGAAAACAACCGGATTTTCAAAAACGGTTATCTCCTGAGCTATAATACCCCACGGTTTAACTATATCAATAGTGCTGTCCGTATTGAAGACTTGAACAATTTTGCCAACACTTTGTCGGTGCAAAAAAATGCAAAGGTTATTTTGATCACTGATGCTTGTCATAGTGGTCGATTGGCCGGATCTTCATTAAGTGCGACCGCATTGGTGGCTGAACAACTCAAAACGGTGATGCATCAGGAAGTCAGATTGAGCTCTTGCTTACCCGAAGAAGTTTCGTTTGAAGATCGACGTTGGGGAGGAGGTCGGAGTATTTTTTCTTACTATCTCCTGAAAGGATTGAAAGGACAGGCCGATTTAAATAATGATCAAAAAATAACGGTCAAAGATTTACAGACTTATTTGGTGTCTGCCTTCGCAAATGACCATGTCCTTAAAGCCATGAACGAAAAACAAACGCCAGTACTTAAGGGTCAGTCGGGATTTGTGATTGGCGAGATTGATTCAGCAACATTAAACAAAAACCAGTGGCAGGACAGTCTGCAAACCAAATATACAGATTCCGGTATTGTTCGTAAATCACTTCCCAAAAGGCCCTCCAACCCATTTCAGATTTACCTCGACCGTGCCAACATTTCTATTGAATTACTTTTCCCATACCGCTCTTTACTTTCTCTTCCACAATCAGATATTCATCGGGTTATACTTGATTCATGTATCCATCAAATTCAAGCTGAAATACCTACACTGTATCAACCGGAAGATTTAAAACGAAGTGAGCAATTAATAGCAGACTTAAAATCTTATCAAAATAATTTAGATCAAAATCCGGATGCACTGAAACGATTTTACAGCGATCTGATGATCCGCCTGAGTAACCGAGGGCAAGAAGTGATCAATCTTTACACCCTGGGCGATGAAGAAGAATTGGAAAAATACGATACTACAAAGCATTGTCGAATCACTATGAAGATTATGCGGATATGATTGAATTCGCCTATCGACTGGCTGAACCGAACAAACCATCCTCCAGAAACCTGCAGATTTACAAACATTATTTCCGGGCTGTTGCCCATCGCATCAATTTGTTTAAAGCTGAAAACCAACAACAGGTTTTACAAGCTGCCTATGAAAATATACAAACGGCATTAAACCTGGAAAATAATGCCGCTTATTTGCATCTTGAAGCTGGCCTTATTGATCGCTATTTGGGAAATTTGGATTCTGCCTTTTACCACTTCAGAAAAGCAACACAAATTTCACCGAACTGGTTTGTTCCATGGCGTTATTTGAGCACAAGCTACTTTGCAAAAGGACAGATTGATTCCAGCAGACAAGCTATTAAAGTAGCGACTCAACTGAATCCTGAATTTCCGGGCATCTTAAATCATCAGGCTCAACTCGCAGAATATGATCATGAGCACCTGAAAGCTGAACAATACTATTATACCAGCATTAAAAAAAATGGCAACCATTATTATCCCTTTGAGCGACTTGGATTTTTACAAATACACTACCTCAACTTCGCTTTAGCCGATTCTAATTTATACGAGGCAGAAAGACGAAAAGCCGGATTCAACTTTCCTCATTTTGACGTTGACACCCCAGTGATGTTTGACGAAGACGCATCAGCTTCGGAACCCCCTATACCCTCTTGCGAACTACCTGATTCCATCCACAATGATGACCCGATACTTTTATTTTTAAAAGGATACGAGGCAAGCAGAACAGGGAATTACGCCAAAGCCATCGAGT
The DNA here is from genome assembly GCA_016715505.1 of Bacteroidota bacterium. Taxonomy (GTDB): domain Bacteria; phylum Bacteroidota; class Bacteroidia; order Chitinophagales; family Chitinophagaceae; genus OLB11. Next base: position 6,797 of record JADJZY010000036.1, on the reverse strand, counting down.
ATTATCAACGATGTATGATGTATCATCCGAAACACCCATTGGCTTTTCACTACATGGGCCGGGTGTATCATGAGCTGGGGCAATTCCAGGAAGCCGCATATGTTTTTAAAATTGCGCAAAAAAATTACCTCCACCCAGATTCAATCCGAAAGTATAGCAATGACCATAAAACAAAAATCCGATTAGCAAATAACGAATGTGCCATGAAGGTATTTCATCTTTTGTCCTATCCATTCGAATATGATTATTATTTGTTGGGAAATTGCCATGAAAAATTGAATAGTTATCACCGGGCGACCTCTGTATATGCCGAACTCTTAAAACTCCAGAACAATAACAAAATTGGATTTTTTAAACTTCTTCAATGTTATGAAACCACCAACCATTGGAAAGATGCTTATGAGTTGTTCAACAATTATCCGAATATCCTCAAGCCCGCAAAGATGATTGCTCAAAAATGTGCTTTTTTTCGAAGAATGGACACCTTAAATCAACTAAATTCTGAATGGGCTTATGAAGCAGCCAGATTTCATGATCAATATGTTGTACCATTATCCTCATGGCCCATTTTTGATTTGCACAAACCTTATTCTGAGCCGAATGAAGATGACCTTTGGAGCAGTTCTAGAGGAACCGAGATCCTTATCCCGATAACCAAAACCGGCATTAAACTGGTCGGTTATGCGAAAAACACGATATACAGCACTCTATACTTTTTTCGAAAAACAGCCAATACCACATTAAACAGAAGCATTGAATCCGACTCTTACTTGCACATTGCAGGGTTATTTGAAAAAATGAATGTGCCCGGATTCATGCTGTTGTATTATCGCAAATCCTGAGAATGATACCGCCGAGAACTTGCGGGATAAACTCATTCTCATTTTAAAGCAGGATAAATGGCCTTATGATGTGATGTTACAAATGGACACCTAAAACAACAGGGCAAATTGGAGTTTGAACAATATATGCATTACGCTGATGCAAAAAGTAAGAACAACTTGTTTGCAGAAGCAGAAAGTATTTTGGCGGAATATTTAAAAGTAGACCCGACTCCCATAGATGCTTCTGAACATTTATTGATTCGAATAAAGTTGGCTCAATCAAATACCGAAGAGGGCCTCCGACGAATAAAGGAATGGATGAAGAATCATCCGAATGACTTTAAAATGATGTATGCTTTGTCGCGCATATTATGTGAACAACAAAAACAGAATGAATCGTTGACATGGCTACAAAAAGCGCTAGATTCGGGATTTAATTATTACTGGGTTTTGCAATATGATACGGCCTGGCAAAAATTACGCAATACCCCGGAATGGAAGGCATTGACTGCCAAAAATCTAGACCCGAAACTCGAAGAATACATCCGGACTCGTTAAGCAGGAAAATTGAACAGAACAAACATCCGAATTAGTCATTGACGTCGTAAACAGGCGTCTGATAACAAATATTGGTTTCTATTCGGAGTATCACAATAGGTGCGATTTGCTTTGCGGCTCGTTTGCACTTTTGTGTCTTCAAAAATATTGTACCACGATGGACCCGTTTTACTCTTGCTACAATGAGCCTCTAAACTCGATTTAAAAAAATAAGAAAAGAAGCCGCCCATTTTTTTTGGCTGCCCGCTGCATGTTGTGTGGTATCGGCGGCGCAGGCTAAAATCGATTTTGGCTGTGGGTCTAAAAATAGCTTGCGCACATTATTCATAAACATAAAAGCGGAATCGTTTTCTTTTTTTAAAACCAGTTGCACTCACCAATGGCGCACCTACGTAACTATTACAGCAATCACCCAATACCAAATTCAACCTCGCACCTTTTGCTGTGATGCGATCGTATACCTCTACAATCGAAAGTTTTTCTTTATTATAATCCTGCCCGGGTTTATAAGTCAAGTCCAAATGGAAATCGTCGCGAATCATTGGGCTGTCTAAATCCATGTCCGGAATAATAAAACACAACAATATCTTTATCACGCTGTGGTTGAAGCATCACCAAAGCACTCAACACATTTTTCTTCGAAAATTGGGTTCCACTGATTCGTCTATCTTGATGGGAAATGTGCCTAAAAATTTGGCAATATTCTTAAACAATTCTTCGGTACGAGCCATGTCCTTCTGACAAGAAACACCGATACTTTTATCGAGGGTATTTGCGACAAGAATTAAATGAATATTGATTTTACGTTCTGCCGGAGAAATATCTTTTGAATTCAACGCAAGTGCCTGCAATACAAAAGGATCATCCTGAAAAAAATAATCATACAATATGGCCGTATCGATTTGTGTAGTCGGAACAAATCGGTTTTTAAAATTCGAATTGGCAGTCATTTGCCATTTTCCTCCTCCCAGATCATCTACGATTCCCGCCGGCTCCAATTCCTTTTTGGCATTTAAACGAAACAGAAAAACAGGTTTCCACTTTTCGGTTTCACCCGTGCGCAATTCCACATCTGTTGTTTCATCAAAACGGCATTGTTCATTATACGGCCCATTATTATCAAAGCATCTGATTCATAATATTTCATTTCCAGTAAACAATCACTGTGGGTCACAGGATCATCATAAGCGCATCGGATGAATCCCAAATCTTCGGCTTGAACCAACAAAAGATTTAACCTGCACCGAATTGCCCTTGATTTGGGCATTAAGAGTTCATCTCTTACCAGTTTTGCACATTCATAAAATGGAAAAAGGGCCAAGAATCAAACAACCGAATGGTTTGTTCATTTAGATTTGGATTTGTCATTCAAGATACAAACAAATCTTGTTTATCAAATATTCAAGTCGGAAAAACAATTATGGACGTTTTATTGCAAGGCTTTTATCCATTCTATGCCTGAATTGAGCAACAAGTCAAACTGCATTAATGGATATAACATTTTTTCTTCTATCGGGTTCATTCCTATCTTTAACAACTTAAATTTTCAGACATCATATCGCTACGTCAAAGCTATTCAGTCGAATAGGGACTTGATCCAATTTAACCATCGCCATTATCGCCATTGGCATTACCGCATTGATTGGAATCATCCCCGTGATTGAGGATATTAGAGGCACCATTCATCCAAGTTTCGGCAGTATGGGTTCCGGCAACACTTTCTCCCATTATGGTTGCTTAGGGATTTTTACCAAGGAGGCCGACGTGGTCAAACAACAAAGGTACGTCAAGATTGCGGAAGACAATCGTATCAAACTCAGTGCAATTCCCGTCGATTTCAGGATCTCTATCATAGTCCTGCGATCAGCAGCGTTCGTTGGTTGCAACCAATACAGCAACAATCAAACGAAACACAAAAAAAAACCAATCCCAATATTGTGGTCACGTAGGGCAAGACGGACATTGTCTCACTGTTTCAGGCACCTCGTTGGAAGCCGGACGCAATTTTATTCGCTTTAGATGTGAGCAGTGGTGTCAATACCTGTATATTAGGCAATGGGATTGCTAAACAATTATTCGGTAAAGCGAACAAAGCCGCCAATGGACTCATACAAATAGGCGATGCCCGATATCGTCTGTGTGGGTCGTGATGGAAAGCGAGGGCAAGTTTTATGTATCGTACCGGTAACATGATTTTTGTAACGGTGGCAAATGCAAGGACAACGATTTTCAGCTCAGTAACAAATCATGTATCATTAGTATTCATGCATGAATGATATGAAAAAATGGATTACGCCATTGACAAGCTGAAGGAACGATGCGAGTGATTCATCGTTTAAAAGGTACCAGAAAATAATTTTGCCATCAATAAAAAATGATGAGATTGCTAATTCACTGATTGAAAATTTGAGTTTTGTTGCATTGGCTGCCAGTCTGATAGGATTTATCACACTCCCCAATGGTGCCTCCAGTGGATTAATGAATATCATGTTGGTATCGGTGGCAGACGTACCCGCGAAGGTGGATTGGTAAAAACGAGGGCCGACCGACCAGACCCATCCGAAACCGATTTTAGTTGGATCAGTCTTCATCAGTTCAGCCGGCGGATTGATAGGTGTGGCAGGTAAGTGTTCTGATTGTCAATTTGCTCTTCCTGGCATTCGGCTCTGCATTTATCATCCCCTGGTTGTGGTTCTGGAATTGGACTGAGCATTTGTGTAGTGGTGGGTTCACTCGCAGGTGTTGACCCAGCGCTTAAAAGCCTTGATTAAATCCAATTCAACGCTCTTCGATCTGAATAATGCCTCAATAAATTTGCCGGGATCATAAAATGCAAACGAGAATCCTAAATTCGTTATATCGAGGAGCATTGAACTGTTCAAAATACTTTTTTTCAAGCATTTCCGATGTTTCATTTTTGAGTGTACCCTCAGGGTTTAAAGCATGGCAATCGATTCTCCCATATGTTTGAGTTACGTTTTATACTATAATTAACCTACGAGAAAAAAATACCTAGCCCTCTTTCTCGCTGCATTCTCTTTGGCTTTCATTCCATATGCCGCTAATATCGCGATCATCGAAAGTCAATCTTATACTTCTGGTCATGATATGGACCTGAAAAGGCAAACCATTGCCAGCAGCATGGGACACACTGCGAGCGTATTGCCTCAGACAACGCTCGACAATAATGGCTTTTCGGTTCAACAGATTTGCTGGTTGTTTCCTCCGGATTGATCAGTCGCTGAGCGCAGCACGGGGTGAGCACCATCCTGCTCTTTCAAAGTGGCAAACCGTTCATCTCCAAAGTTGAATATCTCGCGAGTTAAGCCTTCTACCAATCAGGCTTTTTGCAAGTATAGTTACTTCAATGGGTGGAACGTTTAGTTGGACGACTCCATTTGCCGGCGACTTAAACCTGTGGCTGTACTCGGTACCATTACTACGACTCGATGTTTTGGACCAATTCACTTATTACTGGTATTCGGTTGCTGGAAGTGGCGTTGCGAGATACCATCCCATTTTTTACAGAATATGGAGGAGCCTATCCTGGCTTTGTTTATCAACCCACGAATCCCGGATTAATTAATCAAGTGACTATCTCCAACGACCAGGATTGGATCGGGACTTCTGTAAATGTGACATTGATGGAAAACATGCTTTTCCATTTATTATCATCAAATTCCTTTGCCAGTGGAATTAACCCGATTTGGAGCCTCAATACTGCTTCAGGTAATTTACTCGAATGGACCACGCAATATAGAAAAAACAATGCGCGATTCAATGTTGAGCGAAGCAGGGACGAATCTTTATCCTTCGAAAAATTGGATCTGTTTCTGCAGCCGCTCGTCCGGATATTGAAAGCCATTATTCTTTTAGACCCTGCGCCATGGCCCGGCATCAACTATTATCACTTAAAACAAATGGACTTGGATGGTAAGTGGACCTGTTCAAAAACCATTTCAATAGACAATAGTCGCGATGAATTAATTGTATTTCCCAACCCGCCAATAACCAAATCTGGATTGGACGGCAAAGCAAACCAGTGTCTTCCTCATTACAAATACTGCAGGACAAACCTGAAGAAGTGGCACCGCCAAAGGCGATGAATATTTAGACATCCAAGAGCTTCCTGCCGGAATTTATTTTTACAAAAAAAATGAATCGACAAAATCTCCTTTTTACCAAAAAGTAATTCCAAGAGGGTTCACGTTCATTAAGCCCGGCAATTTCCACCCTCCCGCTAAAAGATTGCATCTTATTGGCCATCATGCGGAAATGTTTCCCAACCTTCATATATAATAGGGTGTGAAGGATCAGGACAATCTTCCATTTTTGAATTACCTTCGTCCATATTTTTATACCCATGAAATACCCCGCCATCAAACCGGAATTGTTTATCGAAAACCGAAAACGATTTGTTAAAAAATTAAAACCAAATAGCATTGCCATTTTTCATGCTACATCCCAACTTGCATGAAAACGGCGATGCCCAATATATTCACGAACCCAATTCGGATATTATTTGGTTAAGCGGTGTAGTTTCAGGAAAAAACCATGGTCATCCTATACCCCGATAATCTGGATAAAACTTATCGTGAGGTACTGGTTATTTTTACGCCCCAATGAACTGTTGGAAAAATGGGAAGGACGCCAAATTAGCCACAGCCGAGAAGCAACTGCCATCAGTGGCATTCAAACGGTTATATTTTTGGATCAATTGGATGCTTTGTTACAAGGGGCTGGAGTTCATCATGCTGAATACATCTATTGGGACAGCATTCCAAGTGACCGATTAGTTTCTTCCATTCCGCATTGATTGCTAGGCGGAACGAGATCTGATGAATCGCTTCCCTTTACGTAAATATTAAGCGTGCCGCAATGATCATGAAAGAGTTGAGGGCCGACAAACCCGACGCCCAAGTTGCCGTGATGCAGGAGGCGTGATCAACATGACTCGTAGAAGCTTTACTCAGGGTTTGTAAATTTGTTCGTCCCGGTGTTTGAACGCCCGGAAATGAAGCGAAAATCGCATGAGTTTATTCGAAACCGAGCTGGCCAGCATCACTAAGGATGCATCCTGGCAAGAAAGCGGCAGTCAAGGCCCCACGTTGCACTAAGCAAATAATAAGGGCTGTAAAGATGGGGAATTGGTCCTAATGGATTTTGGTGCAGAACTACGGAAATTACTGAACCGACTTAACACGCACGATTCCGGTAAACAGCAAATTCAGCAAACGTCAAAAATTTACGACGCTTGTTTGGCTGTTCATCATTACGCCGCGAAAATGGTTAAACCGGGCATTACCTGGTTAGAAAATGCTGCGGCAGCCGAAATGAAAATGAATAAACAACCTTCAAAATTGGTTTATTGAACAAGACAGATATCAAAAATGAAACGCCTGATAACCGTGCCTG
>JADJZY010000035.1 GCA_016715505.1 Bacteroidota bacterium | reverse complement strand
TCGCAGCGATCGAATATCCGGCGTTTTTGGACAATGTGAAAGAACTGGCGGGGTAATTGTTCAGGAAGTGGTAACAGGCATCAACTTGGGCGATTTCGGCAAAGATCATCAGGAACTTAATCGCAAAACGGAAGAAAGTTTTTATGATTTGATTCAGGCACTGGATGCTTTTGGGCGGCATTCCACGTTGCTGGATTTCCTCAGTGAACCCAACTTAGTAGATGAGGAAATGATTGCCTTTGTGTCCCAAGGTCGGCACTTTATGCCCCACCCATATTCCCTTACAGAGTGGTAGCAATACCATGTTGGCCTCTATGCGACGTCGATATCGACGTGAATTGTATGCAGAGAAAGTGGAAAGTATCAAAAGTAAAATGCCACATGCCTGCATTGGCGCTGATGTGATTGTGGGTTATCCGGGCGAAAGCGAAGAACTTTTTGAAGAAACGTTGGCGTTTTTAACTGCATTGGACATTTCCTATTTACATGTATTTACTCCCCGAACGAGACAATACCCTCGCCGCCGCTGGATGAGGTCGTACCCGCTGAGTATATAAAAAGAACAGAAATGCCCCATTAAGAAAATTATCTGAGTTAGGGATGTTTGAGTTTGCCCAAACATAAAAGGACCAGTCGAGACCTGTTTTATTTTGAACCAAAGTAAAGAAGGCGGACAAATGGAGGAATATACCGACAATTATATTCATATTCAGCGCCCCGCCCGCAGAAGAAAATATGAACCAAATTTGTTTTGAAATTATTTAAAACCTGCTAAAATCATGCATAAATTTCAGGTAACTATTCAGTTTGGAAATATGAATGAAACGTTTATGTCGCATGTTCGGAACACCGGGCTTATATTGATGAACTCATTCGCAAAAACGTTGTAAGAGCATTATGCGGTAAGTATGGAGAAGTTATCGATTATGGATCCTGATGAATGCAGAAAGCAAAGAGGCTATTCTGGACTATTTGTCCAAATCACCCCTTACCAATGGTGGACGATTGAAGTAGATTCTCTCTTTGTTTATGACGGGAGGAAGAACTATCGTCTTCCTGATCTGGTCGGTGAACTAACTGAAACAAAAAAAAATCACGCCACTTCAATTTTTATCAAGGCCCCCCCGTAAATTCCTTCATTGAAAAATTCCTTCTCTTCTGATATTGAAGCCCATCCCCATCTTCTGCTCGTCAGGTAGTGCGGGTAAATATGGCTGCGAAATATCATAATCAGGATCCAGTGATACTGGATGTGCGCTCGCCCGGAGGGAATTTCTTCAAGGCCATATTCTGGTGCAAAAAACCTTCCTTTGTTCAGTGATGAAGAAAAGAGCTTTGTTAGTACAACTTATAAACAAGAATCGTTTTAAAAGCGATGGAATTAGGTTTAGGCATCGCAGGCGCCAAAAATGAATTAATATGTTGAAACAAACCTTTTAGCACCGGATAAAAAGTGTTGGTTCGTGCTGGAGAGACGGTAAGCGCAGCCAGTATGGATTAGTGCTCAATTTGTGGCATGGATGTGCAGGTACTGAACGGAGGTTATAAAGCATTCCGTCAATGAGGACGATCATTTCGTGAGGTCATACGCTGAAATTGATTGTGATTTGGCGCACAAACGGGCAGTGGAAAAACCAAGGTATTACAAGCCTTAAAAAACGTGGTGAGCAAATCATTGATTTGGAATCACTTGCCAATCATAAAGGATCAGCTTTTGGATCCCTGGGTGAACAAGAACAACCCAGTGCCGAACATTTCGAAATTTGCTCATACCAGAAAGCTTATTACACAATCAATCCGGAGAAGCGTGTTTTTATTGAAAACGAAAGTAAGAAAATTGGTTGCTGCCCTTTGCCCGACGACTTTTTTACACAAATGCATCAGGGTTTTTATGTATTACCAAATTCCTGAATCGGCACGGATTCAATATCTGATTGATAATTCTTTGCCCAATTTGGTGTTGAGCCATTAAAGCACGTTTTGAAAAATTAAAACCAAATTGGGCGGAAATCTATACAAAAAGCCCTGAGCGCTCTGGAGAATCATGACTTTGCCGAGGCTGCCCGGGCCGCGCACTTTATGATAAAACCTATCAATTTTGGTTTGAACAAGATCGGCCCTTCAGAAAAACACAATTGATCTTTAATCACGCCAATATCGGAAAAGTAGCCGATCAACTTATATTCACAACCAATCAATTCAATATTTCGCGGCCTAACAAGAACCGATACTACTTACTCAATACTCAGGTGGTGCCGGCTGTGGATCCAAAATTGCTCCGGCAGTTTGGATCATATCTTGGCCAATTCTGCTTATAAAACACAGGTTCCCGGACTGTTGTTTGGGCAACGAAGAAAGAGATGATGCTGCAGTATTTGATTTAGGAGATGGGACTGCTGTCATCAGCACAACCGATTTTTATGCCTGTTATTGGATGATCCGTTCACCTTTGGTCGGATTGCTTCTGCGAATGCGATCAGTGAATATTTATGCCATGGGTGGCACTCCGCTCATAGCAATTGCCATTTTGGGATGGCCGGTAAATGTACTTTCTGCCGAAGTAGCGGCATCGGTTATTGAAGGCAGTCGTAAAACCTGTTTGGACGCCGGCATCCCCCTGGCAGGTGGACGTTCCATTGATTCTCCGGAACCCATATTTGGTTTAGCCGTTACAGGACGAGTGAAAGCATCCCCCATTAAAAGGAATGGCGGGGCTCAGGTTGGCGCAAGGTATAAGCCCAACCAAACCACTGGGAATTGGCATTTGTCAACCTTTAAAAAACAAAACAAACTGCTTCCTGAACATAGACACTTAGGTCCTGAGTGGATGCTTCAACTGAATCAGATTGGTCAGTTTTTGGCACTTTATCCTGTGTTCAGGCCGTGACGGATGTTACAGGTTTTGGATTAATGGGGCATTTAAAGAAATGTGCGAAGCCAGTCGTTACAGTGCATCCATTCATTTGATCAGTTTCCTCTGATTGATGGGGACATTCTGAAAGGATATCTCTAGTCAACAATGTATACCGAGTTGGAACAAAGCGCAATTGGGATAGTTACGGAAATCAGGTTGCCTTTCACAACGACTTACAAAAACATTTGCTTTGCGATCCACAAACCAGTGGCGGATTATTGGTGGCGATCAACCCGGACGATCCACCACTTTGAAGCCGTGACCATGAACGCGGATTTCGGTTAAAACCATTTGAGAAATGATTCCGCTCAAGGAAAAAAGCATTATATTCAAGCAATTATACCGAAAGATTTCAAAAGAATTATCAGATTGCCAGAACACCTGAAGAAGTTTATCTGGCATTGACCAATCCATTTTCACCATTTCATTGTGGGACCAGTGAAGCCTGAAATCGACTTACAGAACCTGATTCCGGAATTCTCATTATGGGACGGAAGTATTGTTGGTAAAACCCTTACCTTTGTACAAAGATAAACAGATAGAACAGGAATGGTATTTTGGAGATGAACCTGAACAGTCGATTGTTACGATCAAACTACACCACTGAAAGGGCTGTTCGGCAGAACTAAAACATACCAATATTCCAGCAAGACAGCGCCTTTATCGATATTTGCCAAGGTTGGAATGAGAGTTGCTTTGGTTCGCTAATCGCATTTTGAGGAAGATTAAACATTCGCCCGGAAATTTAAGCAGTGCGATTAACAAGAATTCCCATAGAAAATTTGCATAAAGAAAAAAACGCCCTATCCTTATGGAATAAAATCTTTCTCTATGACAAGTAAAATCAAAAACCTTTTTCAAGCCGTACTCTTTTTGGCAGCTATTGGTGGCATGACCTTATTCAACGGTTGTGCCGAAGAGCACAGAAAGCAGTACAAGAACCAGCTCCAGCAGCTGCACCAGCTGCTGCTAAAGCCACCTGCTCCTGCGCCTGCTGAAGCCGCACCTGCGCCTGCTGCTGCAGACGCTGCTCCGGCGAAAACAGACTCTATGGACGCCGCTGAAACCAAACCAACAGAACCATCTGTTAAACAGCGATAATTCTGTTATAAAAAAAAATGACTTGTGAGGGGTATTTACTCCTCACTTTTTTTTGTCGAAATGGTCTCGCTATTTTCCTGTTTGCTCAACAACAGGATATCACTGGAGGCTCCGTCGTCTTTTCTTGATGAAGTAGATGTCCAGCCTTTGTTGGTGAATACGCTTCACCAAAAGCCAATCAGCCAATGTTCAATTTTATGATGCGTAGGAATGAGGATTGCCTTAATACTTACAAAAATTAATATTTCAAAAATGGGTGTATGATGGGTGATTCGTTGAACCACCGGGTGCATGAGAAGAGTAATGTATTCAAAAAGAACAAGAGTGATAAGATGCCTAAAGGCAATCACCGACAAACTCACTTTCCGACGTGCAAGCAAAATAGTCACTAAAAACATACTGGGAATGAACATGAGAATAAAAATATGTTTGCAATTGCTGACGACGTTCTTCTTTCTCTTTCAGCATGTTCTCTTGTAATTCCACCTGCCTCAGAAACTCTCATTAAAAGTCACATTTGCTGAGTCATCCGCAATTGTTCCATCCCCAAAGAGAATCTTTGTAGAGTTGAAACTCAATACCCTGATCCCCAATATCGCACTATCATTCTTTGACGTCCGGCAAAAAGGTGGCCAAAAAAATGGAAGTATCATCAAACTCTCGGGATAAAAAAGCCAACTTACGGGCAAAGACAAATAGCACATTGCGTGCGAAAAACAAAGCAGAATCTGCCCCCAATGCTTCATGGGTTTTATCTAATCCCAAATGAAGCTTCGCACATCATATCCTCATCATTTCACGCAACATTTCGTTTAAGCCCAAGGCATACGTTTTTGTGCGGCTGTCCACCATCATGCCCGTATCCTGAACATTTCCAATGCCTAATAAAGCTTTCCAATAACGATAATCATCCCGATAATCCACTGGCCCATTTTTGGCTGGGGTGTAAAAGTGAATCGCCGAATCATCGCGCCCCTTTTTTTTCATACACCTCTCCGATGTTGAGCCAAACATTGTAATGAATTAAATCTATTTATCAACGGCAGATAACGAATCTGCAGTTCGGTATGAATGAATGGCATTATCATAATCTTTGAGATACGTGTAAACAATTACGTTATTATTACACCGCTGGCCATACCGGATGTTGACTCTAATTGTTCTTCTTAATCTGAAGTGTTTTAAATAATACTCCAGGGCTTTATCGTACTGACCCATACAAGGCAAGAATGATGCCCAACGCTTCATTCATGTTAGAAATGCCTTTTTACATCTTTAATACGGGTCGCCTTACGCAATCCACTATTTGCCCATAATAAAAGCAGAATCGGGATGTTAGCGATGCATATGGCAAAATGATATCAGCGCATCACGATCCACCTGCTGGAGTGTCTTCGCGGATTTTCGGTGAGTGCACGAATCAGGCTGTCGAAAGCCAGTATTTGACGTTGCGCATTTAATCGATACGAACAGATGAGATTGGCGCAAGAAATGAATAACAAAAAAACAGAATTTACCACCGAAATGCATAAGTTTGGTTGAAGGCGAAATAAAAGTAACCATATATTTTGAATTCAAACACCTTTTGACTATCTTTAATGACGATTTTCAACCAAATCATCTCTATGTTTGCACATTTCGCCAAGAGATGGAACTACCATTTATCCAAAAATCATTTTGGAAGTACTCTTTTGATGCTGTTTTTGCAATGAGCTCAGGTTTATGGCGCAAAATCGTCTGCCAAACATTACCAACAAAAAAAACCTATAAATTAGTCGGTATCTCCCGATATGCCGATCAGGGCATGGAAGCCTCTTCAGTTTTATCGCGATGCCACATTATTTGCAAGAATACCTCGAATCAAAGCTGGAGGAGAAGTCCCTGCTGAAAACATCATTCTCCTACAAAATAAAGAAAACAACCTGGTCAATCAGTGTATAAAGCCATGGATGATATCATGGAACGTTTTTAAATGGCGATTTAGTATATTTCTATTTTTCGGGCCATGGCGATATTGAAAATAAGCGGGTGATTATAAAAAAGGGTTCCTCATCTGCCACAATACGCCGCGCACAAATTATATCAATAGCTCCCTGCGTGTTGGAGACCTCAATGAATTTACAAACACCCTTTCATTGAATAAAAAGTAAAGTGGTATTAATTGACAGATGCCCACAGTGGTCGCCTCGAGGTTCGAGCATGAGCAGTTCTGCGTTGATGCAACAACTCCTACGTGATCGGTAATGAAGTGCGACTCACCTCCTGTTTCCCAATGAAGTTTCTTTTGAACAAGAGCTGGGGTGTGAGACTGACATATTTTCTGTTATCTCCTTTATGGCCTCAAAGGTTTAGCCGATGCAAATAAGGACAAAAAGTATCGGTGGTCGACACGATCACTTGCAAAAATCTTTTGCGAAGACACATTACTCAAATCGAGGAATGAGAAACAAACCCCTGTCATCAAAAGGACAGCCCAAAATTTGAATTGAGTCGTGTGGATTCCAATACCCTCGCCAATTTAAAAAAAACCAATAACCTCAATCAAGATTACCAACAACCAACCCATTCAACCACTTCCACCGAGTCCGTCTAAAACTTTCTTCGAATACTTAGACAACATCAATCGAACGTAGAAAAATTTCTTCCATATCGAAGCTTGCTGGCGCTGGATAAAGCTTCAATGGCATCAACATATTTTCGATTCGGTTTATCATCACTTATACGAGCAAATAGCCGGCAGTGCCGCCCTCATTAGATTCAGTCAAACTGCAAAGATTCAAGCCTGAAAAGGTGAACAAAAAATCCGGATCCTTTAGAAGATTTCTACAATGGTATTTATCTCGGCTCAGCGACCGCGGACAGCAAGTCATCAATCTTTATTTCGAAGGGGGATGAGGCCGCATTGGAAAAAATGAGATATTGCAATTCAGTCGATAACCAATTTGGGGTGTATACCGATATGATTGGCATTTCAGTTATCAACTTCAAAAGCCCGATGCGACGAAATCTGGAAATACTTAAAGTACATTTCTATGTGTTTCATGGCGACTCAACATGTTTAAAACAACCAATCGGGATTCCAGTCAGCAACTTTTATTATCTGCCCAACAAGCAATCGCCTTCGCGTTAAAACTAGAAAAATGCAGCTTATCTGCACAATGAAGCCGGATTAATTTGGCGTTTGCAGGGCAATTACGAATCAGCCAGATTTTCATTTCAAGAAAGCTACGGACATTTCGCCGCAGTGGTTCATTCCGTGGACGCATCTGAGCGCAACCTATTGGTCCCATCAACCAATGGGACCTCTAGCCGGAGTGTCCTTCAAACAGCAGCAGTATCAGGCAAATTTCTCCGGTGTCCTAAATACAATGGGCAGATTCGCTGAAAGGAAAGGATTTTACTAGCAGAACAAAATTATTATCATCCAAACAAAATGATCGACATTATTTCCCATTCGAACGACTTCAGGTTATATTCAAATGGAATACAATATTAATTCCGTAAAACGGATTCAATTTTAAACTGAAAAACGTAAAACTGATTTCATTTTTAAAGTCCGCAACAAGGAGAATCAATTTTACCCCCACTCATGAAATCCGCGCGATATGTTTTAGAAGTGTTGTATGCTGCCTGATTCTATTCTACCCAACGACCTGATCAACTTATTTTTAAAAGGCTATCAAGAATTTACCTTTTTCAACCTGGGATCATCCATTCAATATTTTCAAAAATGTCTGGCCCGAGATCCAGCCTTTCCGTTTATTGATGATTGTTTAAGGACGGGTTTACCCTGTCGAAAAATCAATGGCGGGAGGCGGTCTTTATTTCAAAAGAAATCGAGCCAAGATTATTTATCCGGCGATTCCTTCTTGGCGTATTCTGAAAAATACCAGAAAAATATTGTTGCAAGGGATTCGCCGACCTCGGCATATTTATCAATGGTTTCGCCGATTACATTACCCGAAACAAAATGATCTTTACTTTTAGCCTATGCTTATGAAAGATGGAATCGTTTTCATCGTGCAGCATCCACTTATCAAAAACTTTGGTAGATATCAACCCGAGAAGAATTCTATTCCTTTTTTAAACTCTGGTTAACCTATGAAAAATTAGGTTTATGGAAGGAAGCCCATGAAAGTATTTTGTTATTTGCCAAACACCATGATTCAAATTTGTTGTACAAGAAAGAAGCGCATTCTATCGGCAGGTCGACTCGACGAAGAGCAGTCGGAATAGGCTTATGAAGCCGGCCGATTTCATTCGGTCTGGGTATAGAAGAAGAAGCGCAAGCAAACCGCAGTAAAGAAAACCCTATCTCGAACCGAACGAAAGGTGAGCAACTTTGGGACCAACTCGCCTATCGCGAGACCATTTGTCATTCCGTGTACAGCGGAAAGTTTTATGGAGAGGCCCTAGTGTATCCCATCATGCCCGGGCACTGTATTATTTACGCAAAGCGTCCGGCGGCAGCCACCACTGACGGGAATATGGAATCCGATTGCTATCATAAAATGGCTGATTTGTTTGAACGACTTGGTGCGGCAGATTCTGCTATTTTATACTATCGCAAATCACTGATGGTAGATACCGCCGAAAATGTACGTGAAAATTAATCGCCCTTCAAATTACCGATCACTGGCCTTATGATGCCATGTTAAATATGGACACGTGCCAAAGATGTCGGGGCAATGGATATAGAAGATTATCCCACTTATGCCCATGTTTAAATACAAAGCCAATCAGGCTGGTATTGCACAACAGTGGATTGACACTCTTCGGTCCAGAAATTTGGGCCTTACAGATCGGGTAAATTGACTTTACAGCAATATGAAGAGGCCAAGAAAATGATGCTAATCTGGATACAGAAACATCCTACAGATCATCAAATGATGTATGCGCTGGCACGTGTTTACTTAAAAACACAACAAGAAACGGAAGCCTACGATCTTTTAAAACAAGCCATTGCCAGCGGATTCTCTTATTATTGGGTTTTACAAAATGACCCGGCATGGACCGTGGAACAAAAACAATCTGCGAACTGGAAAAAAATTTAACAGAAAAGATCAAACAACTGAAATTAAGGGCAACAACATAACTTTCAATTTACCAAGAAAGGCATGAGTCATTTCTAAGTTAAATACTGTGCCATGATCTTTAAATATGAAAATCACTTCACTTCGTGAAGTAATAGATGTATTCAGCATTTGGATTAAGATTAAATCCAGATTTTGTGGGTGGGCTTTAAATGGAAAAGTAGTTTATATAACCATTTTTTGGATATTTATCCTTTTCGGATCATTCCAATTAAAAGCACAAGACAAATTACCCAATGAGCGTGGCCCTCAGACTGGTGCCCTCGTGATTGGAATTTCTAAATATGCAGATAAAGGCATTGATGCGCTGCAATATGCACATGAAGATGCGAACCAATTTGCCCTTTATCTAAGATCCCAAACCGGGACTGAAATACCATCGAAAAACATCTATTTATTGACCAACCAACAAGCTACCTGGTCTGCCATTTATCAAGCCATGGATGATATTCAGGAGAAATGTGAGGCAGGCGATTTGGTATATTTCTACTTTTGGGACATGGCAGGATATAGAAAACGTAAGCGGATATTCAAAAACGGTTATCTCCTGAGCTATAATACCCACGGTTTAACTATATCAATAGTGCTGTCCGTATTGAAGACTTGACAATTTTATGAACACTTTATCGGTGCAAAATGCAAAGGTTATTTTGATCACTGATGCTTGTCATAGTAGTGGTCAGATTGGCTGCCTTTCATTAAGTGCAACCGCATTGGGGCCGAACAACTCAAAACGGTGATGCATCAGGAAGTCAGATTGAGTTCTTGCTACCCGAAGAAGTTTCGTTTGAAGATCGACGTTGGGGTGGGGTCGAGTATTTTTTCTTACTACTCCTGAAAGGATTGAAAGGGAACAGGCCGATTAAATAAAGACCAAAAAGTAACGGTCAAAGATTTACAGACCTATTTAGGTGTCTGCCTTCGAAAATGACCATGTCCTTAAAGCCATGAACGAAAAACAAACGCCGGTGGTTAAGGAGTCAGTCGGGATTTGTGGTCGGCGAGATTGATTCAGCAACACATTAAACAAAACCAGCGGCAGGACAGAATGCGAAACCAAATCCCACAGATTCCGGCATTGTTCGTAAATCACTTCCCCAAAAGGCCCTCCAACCCATTTCAGATTTATCTCGATCAAGCCGACATTTCAATTGAATTACTTTTCCCTTACTATCAAAATCCGGATGCACTGAAACGATTTTACAGCGATCTGATGATCCGCCTGAGTAACAGAGGGCAAGAAGTGATCAATCTTTACACCTTGGGCGATGAAGAAGAATTGGAAAAATTACGTTACTACAAAGCATTGTCGAATCACTATGAAGATTATGCAGATATGATTGAATTCGCCTATCGACTGGCTGAACCGAACAAACCATCCTCCAGAAACCTACAGATTTACAAACATTATTTCCGGGCTCGCCCATCGCATCAATTTGTTTAACGCTGAAAACCAACAACAGGTTTGCAAAGCTGCCTATGAAGAAAATATACAAACGGCATTAAATGAACTGGAAAATAATGCCGCTTATTTGCATCTTGAAGCCGGCCTGATTGATCGCTATTTGGGAAATTTGGATTCCGCCTTTTTACCACTTCAGAAAAGCAACACAAATTTCACCGAAATGGTTTGTTCCATGGCGTTATTTGAGCACATCCTACTTTTGGAAAGGACAGATTGATTCCAGCACAAGCTACAGAAAGTAGTCAACCCACTTGAATTTCGGGCATCTTAAATCATCAGGCTCAATTCGCTGAACATGATCATGAGCACCTGAAAGCTGAACAATACTATTATACCAGCATTAAAAAAAATGGCAACCACTATTATCCCTTTGAGCGACTTGGATTTTACAAATACACTACCTCAACTTCGCTTAGCCGATTCTAATTTATACGAGGCAGAAAGCGAAAGCTGATCAATTTTCTGAATTGGTTGATACTCCGTGATGTTTGACGAAGACGCATCAGCTTCGAACCACTATACCTTTGCGAACTACCTGATTCTATCCATAATGACGACCCGATACTTTCTTTTTAAAAGGAGTTTGAGGAAGCAGAACAGGATATTACGCCAAAGCCATCGAGTATTATCAACGATGCTTCGTTTATCATCCGAAACACCCATTGGCTTTTCACTACAGCTTGGGCCGGTTAATCTCGAGCTGGGCAATTCCAGGAAGCCGCATATGTTTTTTAAATTGCCCAAAAAAATTCCTCCATTCCAGATTCAATCCGAAAGTATTTAGCCAATGACCATAAACAAAATATCCGATTAGCAACAATGAATGTGCCATGAAGGTGGTTTCATCTTTGCCTATCCACGAATATGACTATTGTTTGTTGGGAAATCTGCCATGAAAATTGAATAGTTATGACCAAGGACCTCTGTATAGGCCGAACTCTTAAGACTCCAGAACAATAAACAAATCGATTTTTAAACTCTCCATTGTTATGAAACCACCGACCATTGGAAGGATGCTTATAGAGTTATTTTCAAGACCATCCGAATATCCTCAAGGCAAAGATGATTGCTCAAAAAATGTGCATTTTTCGCAGAATGGACACCTTAAATCAACTAAATTCCGGAATGGGCTTATGAAGCGGGCAGATTTCTAGAACAATATGTTGTACCAATTATCCGCATGGCCCATTTTTTGATTTTGTAAAAACCTTATTCTGGAGCCGAATGAAGATGACCTTTGGAGCAGCTCCTAGAGAACATGATCCTTATCCCGATAACCAAATCCGGCATTAAACTGGTCGGTTATCCGAAAACCCGATATACAGGACTTATATTTTTTTTCGAAAACAGCATCAATACCACATTAAACAGAAGTATTAATCTGACTGTTATTTCACATTGCAAGGTTATTTGAAAATGAATGTACCGGATTCAGCGCTGTTGTATTATCGCAAATCCCTGAGAATAGATACCGCCGAGAATTTGCGGGATAACCTCATTGTCATTCTTAAGCAGGATAAATGGCCTTATGATGTGATGTTACAAATGGACACCCTAAAACAACAGGGCAAATTGGAGTTTGAACAATATATGCATTACGCTGATGCAAAAAGTAAGAACAACTTGTTTGCAGAAGCAGAAAGTATTTTGGCGGATTATTTAAAAGTAGACCCGACTCCCACAGATGCTTCTGAACATTTATTGATTCGAATAAAGTTGGCTCAATCAAATACCGAAGAGGGCCTCCGACGAATAAAGGAATGGATGAAGAATCATCCGAATGACTTTCAAATGATGTATGCTTTGTCGCGCATATTATGTGAACAACAAAAACAGAATGAATCGTTGACATGGCTACAAAAAGCGCTAGACTCGGGATTTAATTATTACTGGGTTTTGCAATATGATACGGTCTGGCAAAAATTACGCAATACCCCGGAATGGAAGGCATTGACTGCCAAAATATCCAGACCCGAAATCACGGAATACATCCCGACTCGTTAAGCAGGAAAATTGAACAGAACAAACATCCGGAATTAGTCATTGACGTCATAAACTGGCGTCTGATAACAAATATTGGTTTCTATGCGGGGGTATCACAATAGGTGCGATTTGTTTTGCGGCTCGTTGCACTTTTGTGTCTTCAAAAATATTGTACCACGATGGACCCGTTTTACTCTTGCTACAATGAGCCTCTAAACTCGATTTAAAAAAATAAGAAAAGAAGCCGCCCATTTTTTTATTGCCTGCTGCACGTTGTGTGGTATCGGCGGCGCAGGCTAAAATCGATTTTGGCTGTGGGTCTAAAAATAGCTTGCGCACATTATTCATAAACATAAAAGCGGGAATCGTTTTCTTTTTTAAAAACCAGGGTGCACTCACCAATGGCGCACCTACGTAACTATTACAACAAT
Organism: Bacteroidota bacterium; assembly: GCA_016715505.1. GTDB lineage: Bacteria > Bacteroidota > Bacteroidia > Chitinophagales > Chitinophagaceae > OLB11. The sequence continues at coordinate 264,627 of JADJZY010000035.1, read as the reverse complement.
CACCCAATACCAAATTCAACCTCGCACCTTTTGCCGTGATGCGATCGTATACCTCTACAATTGAAAGTTTTTCTTTATTATAATCCTGCCCAGGTTTATAAGTCAGGTCCATATGTGGAAACCTCCTCGAATCATTAGGCTGTCTAAATCCATGCCCGGAATAATAAAACACAACAATATCTTTATCACGCTGTGGTTGAAGCATCACCAAAGCACTCAAAACATTTTTCTTCGAAAATTGGGTTCCACTAATTCGTTTTATCTTGATCGGTGTACCTAAAAATTTGGCAATATTCTTAAACAATTCTTCGGTACGAGCCATGTCCTTCTGACAAGAAACACCGATACTTTTATCGAGGGTATTTGCGACAAGAATTAAATGAATATTGATTTTACGTTCTGCCGGAGAAATATCTTTTGAATTCAACGCAAGTGCCTGCAATACAAAAGGATCATCCTGAAAAAAATAATCATACAATAAGGCCGTATCGATTTGTGTAGTCGGAACAAATCGGTTTTTAAAATTCGAATTGGCAGTCATTTGCCATTTTCCTCCTCCCAGATCATCTACGATTCCCGCCGGCTCCAATTCCTTTTTGGCATTTAAACGAAACAGAAAAACAGGTTTCCACTTTTCGGTTTCACCCATAAGCAATTCCACATCTGTTGTTTTCATCAAAACGGCATTGTTCATTATACGGCCATTATTATCAAAAGCATCTGATTCATAATATTTCATTTCCAGTAAACAATCACTGTGGGTCACAGGATCATCATAGCGCATTCGGATAAATCCCAAATCTTCGGCTTGTTGAACCAATAAAGATTTAACCTGTACCGATTGCCCCTTGATTTGGGCATTAAAATTCATCTCATACCAATTTTGCGCATTTACATAAAATGGAAAAAGGGCCAAGAATATCAAACAACCGAATAATTTGTTCATTTAGATTTGGATTTAGCCATTCCAAGATACAAACAAATCTTGTTTATCAAATATTCAAGTCGGAAAAACAAATGGCCGTTTTTATTGCAAAGGCTTTTATCCATTCTATGCCTGAATTGAGCAACAGAATCAAACTGCAATAATGGATAACATTTTTTCTTCCATCGGGTTCATCCTATCTTTGAACAACTTGAAATTTTCAGACATCATATCACTTGCCCGTAAAGCTATTCAGTCGAATAGGTTGCGATCCAATTTAACCATCGCCATTATCGCCATTGGCATTACAGCATTGATTGGAATCATCACCGTGATTGAGGTATTAAAAGGCACCATTCATACAAGTTTCAGCAGTATGGGTTCCAATACTTTCTCGATTAGTGCCCAGAGTTTTTTTACCAAAGGAGGCCGACATGGTCGACAAAAAAGGGTGCGTCAAAGTGAAGAAGACAATCGCATCAAACTCAGTGATGCCCGTCGATTTCAGGATGTCTATCCTTATCCTGCAATCAGCAGCCTTTCATTGGTTGCAACCAATACAGCAACGGTAAAACGAAACACAAAAAAAACCAATCCCAATATTGTGGTCATGGGAACAGACGAACATTATCTCACTGTTTCAGGCACCTCGTTGGAAGCCGGACGCAATTTTAATGCTTTAGATGTGAGCAGTGGTGTCAATACCTGTATATTAGGCAATGGATTGCCAAACAATTATTCGGTAAAGTGAACAAAGCAGCCAATGGACTCATACAAATAGGCGATGCCCGATATCGTGTATTGGGTGTAATGGAAAGCAAAGGAGCAAGTTTTATCAATCGTACCGATAACATGATTTTGGTAACATTGGCCAATGCAAGACAACGATTTTCGCTCAGTAATAAATCATGTGTCATTAGTATTCATGTGAATGATATGAAAAAAATGGATTACGCCATTGACGAAGCTGAAGGAACGATGCGAGCCATTCGTCGTTTAAAAGGCTATGAAGAAAATAATTTTGCCATCAATAAAAATGATGAGATTGCTAATTCACTGATTGAAAATTTAAGTTTTGTTGCATTGGCTGCCAGTCTGATAGGATTTATCACACTCCTAGGTGCAGCCATTGGATTAATGAATATCATGTTGGTATCGGTAGCAGAACGTACCCGCGAAATTGGATTGAGTAAAGCCGTGGGAGCGACCGACGAAACCATCCGAAGGCAATTTTTAATTGAATCAGTCATCATCAGTTTAACCGGCGGATTGATAGGAATTGTGGTAGGTATTCTGATTGGCAATTTGCTTTCACTGGCATTCGGCTCTGCATTTATCATCCCCTGGTTGTGGATTGCAATTGGATTGAGCATTTGTGTAGTGGTGGGGTTACTAGCAGGTATTTACCCGGCGCTTAAAGCAGCCCGATTAAATCCGATTAACGCACTGCGATATGAATAATGCCGGGATAAATTTGCCGGGATCATAAAATGCAAACGAGAACATAAATTCTGCAATTACCGAGGAGCACATTGAACTGTTCAAAATACTTTTTTCAAGCACATTCCCGATGTTTCATTTTTGATGTACACTCAAGTTTAAAAGCTTGGTAATCGATTCTCCCATATTTGAGTTACATTTATACTATAATTCACCTACATGAAAAAAATTACCTACACCCTCTTTCTTATTCTCTTTGGCTTTCATTCATATGCCGCCAATATCACCATCATCGAAAGTCAATCCTATACTTCTGGTCATGATATGGACCTGAAATGGCAAACCATTGCCAGCAGCATGGGACACACTGCGAGCGTATTGCCTCAGACAACACTCGACAACAATGGCTTTTTCGGTTCAACAGATTTGCTGATTGTTTCCTCCGGAGTAATCTCGCTGAGCGCAGCACGGGTGAGCACCATCCTGCTCTTTTCTGCAAAGTGGCAAACCCGTTTATCTTCAAAGTGAATATCTCGCGAGTTATTCTACCAATCAGGCTTTCGCAAGTATGATTACTTCAATGGGTGGAACATTTAGTTGGACGACTCCATTTGCCGGCGACTTAAACCCTATGACTGTACTCGGTAGCATTGCTACGACTCCAAATGTTTCAGGACCTATTCCTTATTACTGGTATTCGGTGGCTGGAAGTGGCGATGTGAATACCATCCCATTTTTACAATATGGAGGAGCCTATCATGGCTTTGTTTATCAACCCACGAATCCCGGATATGGTAAATTGATGACCACCACCGACCAGGATTGGATCAGGACTTCTGTGAATGTGACATTGATGGAAAACATGCTTTTCCATTTATTATCATCAATTCCTTTGCCAGTGGAATTAACCCGATTTGAAGCCTCCAATACTGCTTCTGGTAATTTACTCGAATGGACCACGCAATATGAAAAACAATGCGCGATTCGATATCGAGCGAAGCCGGGACGAATCTTTATCCTTCGAAAAAATTGGATCTGTTTCTGCAGCCGCTTATCCGGATATTGAAAACCATTATTCTTTTTTAGACCCTGCGCCATGGCCCGGCATCAATTATTATCGCTTAAAACAAGTAGACTTGGATGGTAAGTGGACCTATTCAAAAACCATTTCAATAGACAATAGTCGCGATGAATTAATTGTATTTCCCAACCCGGCCAATAACCAAATTTGGATTGGACGGCAAAGCAAAGCAAGTGCCTTCCTCATTACAAATACTGCAGGACAAACCCTGAAAAGTGGCACCACCAAAGGCGATGAATATTTAGACATCCAAGAGCTTCCTGCCGGAATTTATTTTTTACAAATGAATCAACAAAATCTCCTTTTTACCAAAAAGTAATTCCAAGAAGTTTTACGTTCATTAAGCCCGGCAATTTCCACCCCCCCGCAAAAAAGATTGCATCTTATTGGCCATCATACAGGAAATGTTTCCCAACCTTCATATATAATAGCCTGTGAAGGATCAGGGACAATCTTCCATTTTTGAATTACCTTCGTCCATATTTTTATACCCATGAAATACCACGCCATCAAACCGGAATTGTTTATCGAAAACCGAAAACGATTTATTAAAAAATTAAAACCAAATAGCATTGCCATTTTTCATGCCCATCCCAACTTGCCTGAAAACAGCGATGCCCAATATAGCTACAAATCCAATTCGGATATTATTTGGTTAAGCGGTGTAGTTCAGGAAAAAACCATGGTCATCCTATACCCCGATAATCTGGATAAAACTTATCGTGAGGTACTGGTTATTTTACGCCCCAATGAACTGTTGGAAAAATGGGAAGGACATAAATTAACGAAAGCCGAAGCAACTGCCATCAGTGGCATTCAAACGGTTATATTTTTGGATCAATTGGATGCTTTGTTACAAGGCTGGATTCATCATGCTGAATACATCTATTTAGACAGCAATGAAAATGACCGATTAGACACTTCCATTCCACGCATTGATTTATTGGCCGTACGAGATCTGATGAAACGCTTCCCTTTACATAAATATGAGCGTGCCGCAGTAATCATGAAAGAGTTGAGGGCCATTAAAACCCGACATGAAGTTGCAGTGATGCAGGAGGCAGTCAACATCACCCATAAAGCTTTACTCAGGGTTTGTAAATTTATTCGCCCCGGTGTTTACGAACATGAAATTGAAGCAGAAATCACCCATGAGTTTATTCGAAACCGAGCTACCCGGCATGCCTATGGATGCATCCTGGCAAGCGGCGATCGGGCCCGCATTTTGCACTATGTAGAAAATAATCAGGCCTGTAAAGATGGGGAATTGATCCTGATGGATTTTGGTGCAGAATATGGAAATTACTGTGCCGACTTAACGCGCACGATTCCGGTAAACGGCAAATTCAGCAAACGTCAAAAAGAAATTTACGACGCTTGTTTGGCTGTTCATCATTACGCCGCGAAAATGCTTAAACCGGGCATTACCTGGTTAGAAATTACTGCGGCAGCCGAAATAGAAATGAATAAACAACTGCTTAAAATTGGTTTATTGAACAAGACAGATATCAAAAATGAAACGCCTGATAACCGTGCCTGTCGAAAATATTTTTACCACGGACTGGGTCATCATTTGGGAATCGATGTTCATGATATTGGCACACGCAATACGCCCATTCGTGAAGGCATGGTCTTTACCATCGAACCGGGCATTTATGTGGAGCAGGAACAAATCGGTATTCGTATTGAAAATAATTTCTGGGTAAGTCGAAATGGAAATATTGATTTGTTCAAAGGAATGCCAATCACGACCAGTGAAATTGAAGCAGTGATGAAGAAAAAATAAGTCGGGATTTCAGGAAGCTTTTCAGTTATAAACACGACCCGATTTTGTCATAAGGTTGTCATTATTGCTGATTGCGCCAACCTACTTTCGACATGGGCTGTCTTGACTTAAACCCTAAATATGAAAAGAATTTTTACCTCTCTGTCATTAGTCACTTTTAGCATTTTTTTACTCTCCTATTCCAGTGGCATTTTCGTTGCTGACTATACAGGTTCTACCGGATTGGGACAAGGTTGCGCACAAGTAGGATGTCATGAAGGCATTGGCACGATGGGTGTTGATACCCCTAAACTGAGTGTTCGTGTATTGGATGCAGCCAACAATGATGTGAATAGTTATACTTTAAATCAGCAGTATACCGTTGAAGTTAAATTTCGTTTAGATGGTGCCGTAAAAGTTGGATTTCAGTGCGTGAGTTTATTTTTCTCCTCAGGCAAGGCTGGTACGGTATCCAATATCCTCATGCCTGCTAATTTGCAAATCTATACAGATGGCAGTGGTCGAGAATATGTCAGTCACACTGCGGCGGGAAGTGGCAATGCGGTAATGAGCGGTGGATATGCCATCTGGAAATATAAATGGACTGCTCCCTCTACTGCACCACAAGCCATCTTTTTTCACGTGGCAGTGAATCGTACCAATAACGACATGGCTTCAACCGGTGATAGCATCTTCCTTTCTACGAATAAAGTGCTACAATTGCCTACCGCATATACTCATTTGGATGCAGGCGTTGATATTCAACTTTTTCCGAATCCATGCAACAATCAATTACAGGTGGATGCCTCATATTTGAATATTCGGGCTATGCGTGTTATGGATTTACAGGGTCGAATTTGGTTGAACATACATTCCAAGAAGGACCATTTGGATGTATCCAAGCTTCCTAAAGGCAACTATATCCTTCAAATTGAAAGTAGCTCCGGTCAGGTAAATAAATTATTTAGTAAGGAATAAAATAGATTGACTCAAGCCTAACAAGGCCGGTAATAAATATTTCAGAATTGTAGATTCTAGCAATTCATACCGTGGAAAAGGTCCGGACTATTTTTTATTGCCGTCGTAAGCCCAACGAATATAAGTTGACCCCCAAGTAAAGCCCCCGCCAAAAGCAGCAAGAACGACATTATCCCCTTTCCGTAATTGATCTTCCCATTCCCACAAGCATAATGGTAAAGTACCATTGGTGGTATTGCCATAACGTTGAATATTGATCATCACTTTTTCCTCCGGAAGCCCCATGCGTTCGCGTGTAGCATCGATGATCCGTTTATTGGCCTGATGAGGCACTAACCAGGTGACATCTTCGCCACTCAGTCCGTTTCGTTCCATAATATCATAAGCCACTTCTGCCATATTTTTTACGGCAAACTTAAATACCGTCTGTCCTTCCTGATAAACAAAATGTTCACGGGCCATCACGGTTTCCACGGTGGCCGGCCTCACGGAACCGCCAGCTTTTTGGTGCAAGAAAGCACGTCCGGCACCATCAGAACGTAAAATACTATCAATGATACCATGCCCTTCATGATTCGGCTCCAGTAAAACTGCCCCACAACCATCACCAAAAATGATGCAAGTCGCCCGGTCTTCAAAGTTCAGGATAGAACTCATTTTATCACCGCCAACAACGATTACTTTTTGTGTTTTCCGGTTTCAATAAACTGGGCAGCCGTGGTCAACGAATATAAAAAACCACTACAAGCTGCACTCACATCATAGCCCCAGGCATTCTTCATGCCCAGTTTGTCGGTAATGACATTGGCAGTGGCCGGAAAAGTATAATCAGGTGTGGTAGTTGCACAAATCAACAATTCAATTTCAAGTGGATCAATACCGGTTTTATCAAAAATTTGCTGAACGGCTTTCACCGCCATATCGGAAGTTCCCATGCCTTCCCCTTTCAAAATGCGTCTTTCTTTGATACCGGTTCGGGTGGTTATCCATTCATCATTGGTATCCACGATTTTTTCCAAATCCAGGTTGGTGAGTTTATCTTCCGGCACATATCCTCCGACGGCTGTAATGGCCGCATGAATTTTCGACATATTCAAATTTTGAGTGGGTAAAGTTAAGGAAATAATCAGCTTCTAGTAGATGAAAAATTCCCGCACCATTTGATAAAAAAATCACAAAGCTGAGAGTCTTGCTACAATTTAACAAACACCTCAATGGCCTTACAAATACATTTGTTTACTGATCTTTATGAAAAAAATTCTAACCCGATTTATTCTTTCTTTTTGCGTTGTAATGGTTTTTATCAACATCCTTGCAGCCATTCACGCCTGGCGTTTTACCCATTATGATACCCAAACCTCAGAAACCCCACGACTACCTCAAGATCTGAATTTTAAAGAAAAACTGAAAGCCTTATTTTTCGGTGTTGCCATTCCCCGGCCCGAAGAAATGATTGAGCCCCATGAACCATACAGCACGCATTATATCGGTAAAAAATTAGAAGCCTGGTATATCCCCGCTAAAAATGCCCGAGCCACCGTCATCCTTTTTCATGGCTATGGGAGTAATAAAAGCAGCGTTTATGGCAAGGCTTCCATCTTTCATCAAATGGGATATCATACGCTATTGGTCGATTTCAGGGGAAGTGGAGGCAGCACAGGAAATACGACTTCAATTGGTTTTCACGAAGCCGAAGATGTGGCCTTGGCCTATGCGTATGTTAAAAAAATGAATGCGCAACCCATCATTCTTTGTGGCACATCTATGGGCGCCGCTGCAGTGATGAAATTTATGCATGACCAACAAGCCGATGTGAAAGGTATCATATTGGAATGTCCTTTCGGGACTATGTATCAAACTGTGGCAAACCGTTTTGAAGCCATGCATTTACCTGCGTTTCCTTTGGCGAATCTTCTCCTGTTTTACGGCAGTGTTTGGAACAATTTCTGGGCCTTTGATCATAATCCGCAAGATTACGCCCGAAACATAGATGTGCCGGTTTTGCTTCTATGTGGAACGGCTGATGAGCGGGTTAAACCACAGGAAACTCTGAACATTTTTAAAGGATTCAAAGGGCCCAAAAAATTGGTTTGGTTTAAAGGTGCCGGGCATGAATCCTATCTGAATCAACATCGTAAAGCATGGAAACAGGCTGTTCAAAGTTTCCTGAAACAAAAGGAGATTCAAAGTCAGGTAAATTCTTAGCGTAACTAAAAAGACATCCTCAGTCCTTCATGTAACAGTTGTTACCATTCAAGGATATCTTATTTGCGACCTTTGCCTAAATCAGAACAATGAAAAGCATCCTTATAACGGCCATTATTTTCCTACTGGGAAAACCCTTGATTCAAGCACAAACTGCTCCTTTTGAAATATATCTTGAACCGATGAATATTTCAGGTTTGGGTGGATTACAAGCTTTTGCGTTCGGACAATACGACGGCAAATGGCTCATCGTAGGTGGGCGATTGGATGGATTACACCGCCGTCAACCCTTTGCCAGTTTTGATGTAGCCGGCAATAATAATCAACTGCTGGTGATAGACCCAACAACACAGCAATTTTGGACTTCAACGATCAGTGCCTTGTCGGTGGATTTGCAAGAACAACTGAGTTCCACCAATATGCAATTTCATCAGGAAGGAAATTACTTATATGTCCTTGGCGGTTATGGTTATCATACGGCCACAGCAAGTAGAAAAACTTTTGAATTTCTCACAGCTATTGATGTACCCTCAACCATCAATGCCATCGTTAATTCAGGAAATATAATCCCCTATTTCCGACAAATCAGCGACACCACATTTGGGGTAACCGGCGGACAACTTCGCATGATCAATAACACCTATTATTTAATTGGCGGAAATCGTTTTGATGGCAATTATAATCCCATGGGAAACCCCACCTATACACAGGTTTATACCAATGCTATCCGAAAGTTCAATATCATCGACAATGGAACAAGCATCAGTATCACCCATTTACCTTCGCATTATGATGCAGCCAATTTGCGCCGTCGTGATTATAATGCAATTGCACAAATTCTTCCCAATGGCGCTGAAGGGATTACAGCATTTTCAGGTGTATTTCAACCAAATGTAGATTTACCTTTTCTGAACAGCGTTACGATTGATAGTACAAATTACACAGTTGACAATATTTTTCAACAACATTATAATCATTACCATTGCGCGAATCTGCCTTTGTATGGAGCCACAAATCAACAAATGCACAATGTCTTTTTTGGAGGCATTGCTCAGTTTTACGATAGTGCCGGTGTAATGGTTCAGGACAATAATGTACCCTTTGTAAAAACCATCGCACGCGTTACCCGCGATGCAGCCGGCGTGCTGAGTGAGCATAAAATGGGTGTGGAAATGCCTGCATACCTAGGTGCCGGATCGGAATTCATTCCTCTTTTAAACAACCCACATTTCAACAATGAGGTTTTTAAATTAGATGATTTCGTGAATGATACCACCCATGTTGGATATATCTATGGCGGAATCAACAGTAGCGAAGCCAATATCTTTTACCAATAATGGCACACAAAGTTTCGCGAGCAGTACAATTTTTAAAGTTTTTGTGATAAAAAATAATGCGGTACAAATCGGAGAAATAGAGGACCGTAAATCACAGAGACTTCAACCTGTTATTTACCCCAATCCCGGTCATGGAGATTTTAATCTTCAATTTTTTGTGGAAAAATCAACGGATGTTAGCTTCAGGGTACAATCCTTGAATGGAACCATCCTTGTAGAAAAAACGATACCGAATATGAGTCCCGGACAACATCTGATCAAAAGTTTATTCCAGCAATCCTTGAAAGAATCTGTTTACTTCATAACCATCAAAACCAATCAGGAAGAAATTACCCGTAAGATGATTGTTGAATAAGAGACAATCCATTTAGAGGGCGTATTAATGCATCTGCTCCTTAAAAATCTGATTCATCCATTTAAGTAAAATGAAGGCCATCCCAGCCGCCAATAGCAGTAACACGCAATTGACCCAAAAGAAATTGGCTTTATCTTCATAATCGTACCACATACTGGCCAAAACGCCCGATAATTTATTTCCAATGGAAGTCGATAGAAAAAATCCACCCATCATGAGTGCTGTGATTCGAGGAGGGCTCAATTTGGATACGAGCGATAATCCCATTGGACTTAGAAATAATTCACCTACGGTTATCACACCATAAGTACCAATGAGCCACCAGGGAGATACTTTCATCAACCCGCCCTGACTGGCAGCAACTGCTCCAACCATCACTAATGTAGAAAGCGCTGAAATGAGTAAGCCCCAGGCAATTTTTGCCGGTGTGGACGGTTCTAATTTCTTACGTCGCATAAATACAAAAAACGCAACGACAACCGGGGTGAGTAAAACCACCCAGCCCGGATTTACCGATTGATATAATTCCGTATTGGTTAAATACACCGGCTGTCCGTTTGCAGGAATTTTTTCAGGTGCCAGGTTATTGTAATAAGCATCTAAACCCAAGTGCTTCACCGGCTTCCCATTTTCTTTCACTGCTCTGAATTGCTCATCATATTTGGTGACCATATCCGGTTGTGAAGGGATTTTTTCGGTGAGATAAAGTGTTTCGGCCGGGCCCTGAATAGCAGTGGGCAATTCGCGATCTGTATAATATTTGGCCCAACGGGTTAAGGCTGTTCCATTTTGTTTAAATACAGCCCAGAACATGATAGACAAAGCAAAAATAACCAGTAAGGCTGCTACAGGTCTTTTATCTTTTTCATTGGCACGTACATACAATGAAACGAAGAAGATGATGACTGGTAAACAAGCGAAAATGAAGGCATCTGTACTATCCGAACCCAACAAATTATCCGGTATAAACCAGCCTAAGATTCCGGCACCGATGGCAGGCAATAGCACCAGGGTAATGACCTTTGAAATACTCATATCCTCTGCCTGAACCGGCTTGCGTTGATCGGCATGTTTGATATGTTTAACCACCATCGAAAAAATAATCAGGCCCAGAAACATCCCTACACCGGCAGTAATAAAGGCCGCATGCCAGCCAAATTTATTGCGCATGAAAGCCGCAAAAAAATTACAAATCAATGCACCGATATTAATGCCCATATAAAATATGTTGTAACCGGCATCTTTATTCTCCTTGTATTCAGGCTCGCTATAAAGATTTCCCAGTAGGGTGGAAATACTCGGCTTAAAAAACCGTTTCCTACAATAATAAGCATGAGTGAAATGTAAAATGGCAACATGCCCTGCATGGCCAGTCCCATATACCCTAAACCCATCATGGCACCGCCAAGGTAGATTGATTTGGTATAACCCAACAAACGATCTGCTAAAAAACCACCGATAAATGGGGTGAGATAAACCAGCGCGATGAAGGTTCCGAAAATATCATCTGCATTTTTATCATCCATGGCCAGCCCTCCTTTATCGACATCGGTCATGTATAAAACAAAAATGCCGAGCATGAGATAGTACCCAAAACGCTCCCACATTTCGGTTAAAAAAGATAAGGTAATGCCTTTGGATGTTTCGCTTTTGTTGCATTCATGCCTGAAAGGTAATAAATCCTTCAGAAAATTGTTTCATCATTTCAGCAAATCTAAAATCCTGAACATGGCCAGCTTCACATCCCGGGGCGGGCAGGAATATCCATGAATGATAAATGCAAAGCTCGCCTTGGTGCTGTCGCGAAGCGTGATATAACCGGCATAGGCACGGGTACCTCCAATATAACCGCTCTTCATATTGAGGCCATTAATCGAAGGCAAACTGCTATAAAAGGACGGAAAGAATTTTTCGCGGGTATACTGACGCAGGAGCCCCGACAGCAATGCTGTACTGATTCGATTGTTCTCACACAAACCAGATCCATCTTTTAAATCCGCAGCTCCAATCGGCAAACCGGAAGCACTGGCATATCGCAACATGGCACGAGTACCCAAAAACCAATTCGCTTTTCGAAATAATTTTTGGGCAATGGTTTTACAAAAAGCTTCAGCATATAAGTTTAAACTTTTCTGATTACACCAATATACCATCTCAGCAAGTGAGGGTGATACAATATCCAGCATCTTCTCACCCGGTCCGGAATGACTTATCGCCATCTCCTGAAAAGAAAATTCCTTTTGTAGGGTTTGTTTTAATTCCATGATAAAATCATGCGCTGGTGTCAATCGGGCCAATTGCATATTATGAGAACTTTCTTTAGCCGACAATACCCCTCGGATAACATAAGGGCATGATTTACCTTTTTCGATAAATGCAAAAGCTTCTTCGGTTGTTGCATCCTCTTGATGAATCAACTCAATGCAAAAATCACGATCGTTTTGATAATTGGCTGTATTATTTTTTACGACGAATGATGTTTTGGTTGGGACCAGGGTGATCTCAAATTTATTTTCGCGCCAGTTTAATGGATACAATCCGGCTCCGTAATAATTTCCAATATCCTCATCCAGCCAACATGAATGGATGGATGAATCATCAAACACTTTGCCATGTACCTCTATCTTACCAAACATTTTTTGAATTCCTTTTTTGCGCAAGGCTTCAACGATTAGCGACTTGATTCGTTCCGGTTTGGTGCTGTCAAATCGATCACTGCCAAAAGTTGGATCACCCGAAGCATCTATGCGGAGCACTCCTTTTGCAATTCCGGATTTTATTTGGCCCATAAAAACGACATTGGTGTGATACCTAAAATCTGGACCCAGTACTTTTAAAGCCGTGGCCGTCGTAAAGGTTTTTAAGGTCGATGCTGGCGCCAGTAATCGGTCTGATTGATATGAAATGAGTCGTTTACCTTCCTGATTATCCAACAAAGTAAAACTAATATCGGCTTTGGTATAAGGCGTTTGTTTACTCAATTGATCAAGTGCCTGAGTCACTAAATGAAATTGGGCATGCAGCGTTTGAAAGCCACATACCCAATAAAGTAAAAATAATCTTTTTCGCACAGAGCAATGATAAATCAATTTATGTATCTATCAAAACCTCTGCGGTACTTATAAATCTAGGTTTTAACCGAAGTAAAATATTTTCACAAAAATATTCAACGCTATCATAACATAACTGTTCCGAAAAAATATAATACACTTGCTAAGGTCGGTGAAATTGTATTCTTCTGATTAAGCTCATTCCACTCCTTCGGAGCTCAATCAGGTACATGCCACTTGCATGTAGGTTTTGATTGAGATCAATCCGAAATGCATGAACCCCTGCATTTTGTTCAACGGTCATTAACTCACTGATTTTTTGGCCGGATATATCATACAAGAATATTTCCACAACATCCTTTTCTGGAAGTTGATAAATCACATTCAAAATACCATTCGTAGGATTGGGATAGAACAAAACCTCCGTGGATTTTATCCCTTCAGACCAACTTAAAAATCGGGAATGTTAAGTTATATGTAGGACCAAATTCCGAAATACCGTTGCTGCAATTGGGCTTTACCTCGATTTCATAAACTCCCGAAAAGATCAAATCGTTTAATTTCAATTTCGTATCAAGGATGCCCGAAATCACATTCCACCCCAAGGCGCCTTGTTGCCTGTATCGAAGATCATATGAACTGGAGCTAGGTTCCGCTGTCCAGTAGACCTCAATAGAGTCACCACCTAAATACAAGGTGGAATCTATGGTTGTTTGTGTACAACACGTTATTACATCTATTTGTGAAAAAGCAAATGCTGCACAACCAATAGAATCTTGTGAAATGACCGAATACAAGGTATTTTGAATAGGAAATGCTTCTACTTGTTGTAATACTGATGAAGATAAGGTTTGCACGGGAGTCCATGTATATATATTTCCTAATAGCTCTGTTTTACTGCGGATATGCAGGGCATAATCCTCGGTTTCATGATTACCGTTTGTAATAATCGTACAAGCATCTCCTGAACTTAAGCTATCACATTCACTCCATCGAAGTCGTAATCTATTTTGACCAAGTTGTGCATTCGCAGGAATCTGTATTGAAGTTCTGAATGTATCCGCAATCTTCAATAATTCAAACGACTCGGTAACATCGAATAATCCATCTCGGTTAAAATCAAGCCATGCTCTGCAATACTGGGTGCATACTCCTGCTATAGGCGAATAAACTCGAACATCGAACCACTCACCCGGATTAAAATACTCAATCGGCAAAACAGTATCATAAGAACTATAACCCATGGGAGAACCGGAAGAATAATTCATCGTATTGGCAAATTGAACATAAGAAATATATCCATTCATTACGTTGCTGGCATAAGGAATACAATTAGCCTGAGAATATATAAATGACCCAAACTGATAGGCACTGTCAACAACTGTTAAATGAGCAGTATCACCAACACAGAGGATAGTGGAATCGACAAGAATATTGGTCACAAAATTCGATTTTCTAACCTCTATATAGGCGGTATCATTCAGGTAACAACCCGTGCCGATGACCGTATATGTTGTAGTACCTGGTAAATTCACGGTGATTGTATCTGTGGTCGCATTCCCAGGTTGCCAAATATAACTCTTTGCGCCATTGGCACTTAATTCTACAGGTGTATTCACACAAGTTGGGTTGGCTGAAATACTGGTTTGCAAATTGGCTATGGCTAGTTCGGTCTCTATTTTCAGGGTATCAAATAAGGTACATAATCCATCAGTGACCTCTAAAACGTATTCCCCCGTTTGCCAAACTATAAACGAATCGGTCATGGATTGGGATGCTATCAACGTTCCATTTTTATACCAATTATATAAGCAGGAATTGCTGGCATAGGTATCGATAAAACCCAATTTAGGTAACAGGCGTAAGGTATCTATATTTTCGCATAAAGTATCCGTAGCTGCAGCCAGAATCCCATTGTTATCAGCTATCCCTTCAAAAGATGCCGGATAATAGGGTAATGTAATTGATTCAGTGGACGAACAACCGTTACTTAAATTAGTACGCACCAATAAATAATTTTCATTCAGTGATGGATGGACAAAAATTGAATCCGCGTCAGTAGATATCAGGGAATAAGAAGAAAAAGGTGACCCAATTAACCCTTTGTACCAGGCGTTTTGTAAAGTGGGATCATGGGTTTTCAGCAATATCGAATCCTGAGCATTTTTACATATATGCATATTCCCAAGTATTTCAATACTATCCATCAAAGAAGGACTCACAATAAAATGGACCGTATCTCTTATGAAAGCATTTGTACTATCCTTGACCGTCAATACATAAGTGATGGTTGAATCAATGACAAAAGTGGGATTGAGCAAACTACTATCGTTGAGGCCAATATTTGGAGTCCATTCATAACTATATGGAGGTACTCCTCCGCCGCAAAGCATTGCGCCATACTGTGCCGGATCTAATACCGATCCTGCACATACCGCAGTATCGGCAATCGTTGAGGCCATTTGAAAATTGACCGGAATAATAATACTGTCTATACTGCTACAACCAAAGGAATCTGTTGAAACCAACTGATATGTGCTTGAAAGGTTTGGATATACAGATACTGAATCTCCTGTTGTTGAAGATATCATTGTAGCCGGGCTCCAGCTATAAGTATTCCCTGTAAATGGTACAGTTTCGAAAATATGAATCGGATAGTCTTCGGTTTCATTATAAAATCCTGGAAATTCCTTGCAAGCATCCTGTCCTGTTATTACGTTGTTCCACACTGCTCTGACTCGCAAAACAGTTGTACCGAGCTGCGCCCCGGATGGAATCGGAATAGTGGCACGAAAAGTATCCAAAATTTTACTTAATACATATGATTCCTGACTGCTGAAGTTCCCATCACGATCAAAATCAACCCAGGCTACACAAGCTACCGTATTGTTATCGATTGTTTTAACTTTCAGCTCAAAAAAATAATTTTTCTCCAAGTATTGAATATTGTCTCCATTTAAGTAGGGCTCATAAATGGCAGGATAGACCCCATTACTCCAGGAAGTTAAATTCAGTTTGCTAAATTGAACATTCGTGATGGCCTTAGTACTACTATTTTGTTTACCACTATCCGGAGTACAAAGTGTCTGGGTATATACAATCGGACCATATTGTCTGACAGAATCTCTAGCAACCAATTGGCAAGTGTCCCCCAATATATATGAACCACAACCTGAACTAATGCCGGTGAAAAAATCCTGCCCTAAACGATCTACCTGTATTGTAGTAGTATCATCACTTAGGCAGCCCTGACCAATAACCGTATAAGTGGTAGTTGACGGATGTCGAACAAGAATCGTATCATTAATATAATCTCCTGGCAACCATAAGTACTTATTGGCTCCCGTCGAAACCAGCTGCACAGCAGTATTGGAACAAGATGGATTTGCCGATGCCGATATATTCAGATTGGCGCTATCAACTTTTGGATAAATTGTCAATGTATCATATAACGTACATATCCCATCACTGGCTTCTAATACATACTCCCCAGCCTCCCATATCCATAAATAATCATTATATCCATTGCTGAGTAAATAGTTCCCATCCCTGAACCACTTATACACCACTGAATTATAAATATATGGAACTGGTCCATATAAGGATTTAAATAATTTTAACGTATCTATATTTTCGCAGATGGTATCTCTTCGTTGATTTAAACTGATATAAGAAGCCCCCTTCAGGTATTTAATATTCAAGTTTATTCCCGGATAAAATGGCATCAAAAAATCCTTTCTAATCTTACATCCCGAAACAGAATCAGTTGTCATCAGGATATAATTTAAATTATTAAAAACATTGTTGTTATTATTAGGAATGGGATGTGCTTGAATAGAATCTGCATCCAAAGCCAATTGAACGTAAGAAGAGAATGGAGCCCCGTTGCCTCCACGATACCAGGTATTTTGTAACCATGGATGACTGCTTTTGAGTATCAGCGTATCGCTACTTCCATTGCAAAGATGCGTATTTCCAACCGTATTAATTTGAACGGACGGAACCGAAAATAATGAAAATGTCACTGTATCATAAATAACATTGTTCAATGCATCGCTTATTGTTAATACATAAGTTCTGGTTGTATCAACCACAAACACCGGATTTAAAAGATTGGGATTGTTGATTCCAATACTAGGACTCCATTGATAAGTATATGGCGGAGTCCCTCCATTAAAGGTAATTTTGCCATAGGTCGTTGTATCCAAAATTCCTGGAGGACAAGCCATTGTATCCTTCGCTCTTTGTGCCATACTCATCGCACAATTTGAATCACATATCTTAGACAGATACGATCCATGCGATACAAAAATACCATAGGCATGCGCGCTTACCAGTTGAAATTCATTTGAAGCAAATGTTCGCTGTTTGGTGGATGAATCGCTTAATTTGAAAATAAATAGATTCTGAGTTGGAGTTGGAACCATACTCTTTAGCTTGCCATTTATATAACAATTTACATTCCCTTTCCCGTTTGAAAGAAGGTATAACTGATCTTCATGGATACTTGCAGAAAAAATCGTGAAAAAACTCAATATTGAGTTTCCCGTTGGCGATGTAGAGAGATGAATTTGGCCTAAATAGGTATTAGTCAAAGTATTTAAAAACCCCCAATCGTAATTAGCACCATATGCTCCTGAGCCGCTTCCATTGGATACTTGCTCCCCATTTGGCCTTAAAATGATATCTCCACTAGCTGGGAAGGTATTATTGGCGCTTCCATTTCCCGAAGCCTGAAGGAAAGATAAAATCCCCCCATTCAATTTTAATTTACCCTCGAAAGAGGTTATATTATTCCATATCGTAACATAACTACTATCACCGAAACGTACAGTTTCTGCTGTCATAATCCAATGTGAAATATAATCACTCCAATAATGTATGGTACTATCCCATGCCGCATATTCAAGGTTGACAATTCTGCCATGACTGGATGCTTTAATCCAGTTTTCAACACCCGTTGATGTATAAGCAATAACAACTCCCTTTTTTCGGTCAGAGGTCACTCCTGCAAAAGTGATGGTATCGCCTACATAACCGGAAACATATACATTGCCCGCATAATCGGAAGTGATATCCAGCCCCGCATCCAAGCCATTGCTTCCTGCAGACTGACTCCATAACAATTGACCTATATTCGACACCTTGGCAGTCCAAATTTGATAATCAGCCGCATTCAATGGATTACTTTCTATTCCTGTCACATAAACGTAATCTGAATCATCAATGTGTGCACGGTAACAATCATTGTTCAATGCTCCACCTGCCTGACAAACCCATACCCGATTACCCAGCGTGTCAAATTTTTGAATCAATACATCACTCGGACCATTGGGCGTATAACTAATCCCATCTATCACTACCGTATTGTTGAACTTTCCAAAGGTATAAACATAGGCCCCTTTGCTTTTAATCACCTGGATGCTTGTTTTAGTATCTAATGTCCATTCAAAACCAATATAGCTTTGTGCAAAGAGATTCCCTACCGAACAAAAAAGAATGAAAAATAAAAGTAATCGTGTTTTCATAAAATATCGTATGAGCGTTCAACACATTTCCGTTCAACTACAAATGCTCTATCAAATCTACGAAATTGGATTGGGTTTTCCTATTGAATGAATTCGGAAATGGTAAAGTTCATAGAATCCGATTGAACAAGCGTTCCTTTCCTATATTAAAAAAGGCATCTACATGAAAGAATGCAGATGCCTTTAAAAAAATATCTCTTTTCCCGTGTAAGATTTACTACCTGCTGTTCGTGATTTCCACTTCGCTTTCCAATTCAACGCCATCACCATCATCACCGGTACAATAATGAGGGTAATCACGGTGGCAAAGCTTAATCCAAAAATCATCGTCCAGCTTAATGGTCCCCAAAATGCAACACTATCACCTCCGAAGAAGATATGTGGGTTGCCCGTAGTAAAAAGTTCTGCAAAATCCATGTTTAAGCCTACCGCTAAAGGAACCAAACCAATCATGGTGGCTGTGGCGGTCAATAGCACCGGAGTCATACGCGTGCGACCTGCTTCCAGCAAGGCATCTTTCGGACTGAGGCCTTCTTTGAGTTTGATGTCAGAAAATTCGATTAATAAAATCCCATTTCTCACCACAATTCCAGCCAAGGCAACAATACCAATTCCGGTCATAACGATGACAAAATCCATATTAAATATTCCGATGCCTAAAAACACCCCAATAACACTCAAGAGGATTTCACTCATGATAATCAGTGTTCGTGAAATTGAATTAAACTGTGCAATCAATAAAAGAAAAATAAGGGCCATTGAAGTTAGTAAAGCACCTCCTAAAAACGCACCAGTTTCTTTTTGCTCCTCTTGCTCTCCGCCCATACGGATATTGATTTCTCCAGGCTTCTGAAATTCATCCACTGCAGCCTGAACTTCTGCTACAACTTCGTTCGGATTAAATTCGCTGGTTACGTTGGACGAAAGGGTTATAATTTGTTTTTCATCCTTGCGTTTGATACCACCGTAAGTATAACCGTAACGAATATCTACAAAGCTACTAATCGGTACTTGTCTCACCATTCCCTGCATGGCCATATCCCGATAAGTAATGGTTAGGTTTTTAATCAGATCAATATTATTTCTTTGATCAGCATTTAATCGCAATGTGATTGGATAATCATCCTTATTATCGCGGAATCGGGAAATTTCACTTCCAAATACTGCCGTTCTTAAATCGCCCGCTATCATGCCGGTACTAATTCCTTCGCGGTTTAATCGATCGCGGTTTACATCAAAAATAATTTCCGGTTTATTGGCCTGAAAATCACTTTTCAACTCTTCAACCCCGGCAATTTGACGATTATCTAAAAATCGTTTAAGTCGCTTGGACGATGCAATCAAGGTATCCAAATTATCGCCTGTAATTTCAATCACAATCGGCTTAGGTGTTGGCGGACCACCCGATTCTTTATCAACGACTATTTGTGTTCCGGGAACACCCTTCACAGTCGCACGAATTTTATTTAGCAACTCTTGTGTTGATCGTCCATTTCGATCGGCAAACTTTGCAAATGCCACCGTAATTTTTCCTCGATTCGGATACTCTCCAATTTCTCCGGCCTCCTGATTGGTAGCTCCTAATTTCACATTCGAGATAACAGAAGTAACAATCGGACTGCGTTTTCCGGTGATCGAATCCCGTAATGCCAAATCCACTTTTTCTTCGAGTTGTTTCAACACTTCATTGGTACGAGTTTGATCCGTCCCTTCGGGCATGGTTAAGTATACATACGTAAAATTGGGTTCTGCCTCCGGTAAAAAGAGCACCTTGGGTGCACGCACCGAAATCAATGCAAATGAGGCGATAAACAATCCAACAATCACCAACATGGTTTGCCAGCGATGCTCAAGCGCCCAAGCCAATTTTCGTACATACCAATTTTGAACTGAAGGCCATACCTTGGTTTGAAAGGCATGTATCCATTTCACAAAAACAAATTTGTTGAGCAAAAACATAATGGCCATGACCAGCACAAAATTACCCATGCCATGTGAGCCCATTAGATGTGCCAATAAACCCGTAACCACAAAACCAATGATGGTTATGGTGGTTTGTTTGGTCCACTTGATTTTTTCTTTGCCATCGTATTCTTTCTCCTTCATAAAATCAACCGCAAAAACCGGATTGATAATGTATGCAACCAGGAGAGAGGCCAACAATGTAATGATCAAGGTAACAGGAAGGAAGAACATAAACTCACCAATCACACCTTTCCAAAATGCCAAAGGAATAAAGGGCATCAAGGTCGTAATTGTTCCGGTGAGTACCGGTAAGAACACTTCCCCGGTAGCTTTTTTTACGGCTTCCTTAATCGGAAGTTTCTCATGATGGAAAATACGATGGGCATTTTCAATCACCACAATGGCATCATCCACCACGATACCCAAAGCAAGCAGGAATGAGAATAAAACAATCATATTTAACGTGAAGCCAAGAGCGGGCAATACTAGGAAGGCAATAGCACACGAAAGGGGTACAGAGAGCGCCACAAACAAGGCATTGGTGGTTCCCATAAAAAACATCAAAATCACGGTCACCAATAAGAAGCCGATAATGATGGTATTGATTAAATCATGAATGGTTGTTCGGGTGGCATCACTTTGATCGCCGGTTAAAACCACATTTAATTCTTTAGGAAGTTCCTTGGTTTTTGTTTCATCTACAATCGCCCGGATTTTATCACTGGCATCAATCAAGTTTTGACCTGCCCGTTTAATGATATTCAGGGTGATTACGTTTTTGCCATCTAATCTGGCAAAACTCTCTTGCTCTTTGTAAGTATCCTTAATTTCAGCAATGTCCTTTAAATACACATTGGAACCATAAGGGTTTTGAACAACCACGTTGGCGATTTCATCCGCTGTTTTAAATACCTTTTTTACACTTATAATGCGCTGCTCACCGTCTATTTTTACCAAGCCCGGGGTTGCTTCGATGTTTTCATAGCCGATAGCTCCCTGAATATCCCGAAAACTCAATTGCGCCGAAGTCATTTTTACCAAGTCGACATTGATTTGAATTTCGCGTTCCAATCCACCCACCTTCACAACCTTTTTAATTTCCTTTAAGCCCTCAATTTTATCTTTGAGTTTATCGGCATAATTTTCCAGACGTTTTAAATCGAAGTTCCCATAAATATTGACGTTCATGATTGGAATTTCACTCACATCAATTTCGATGATTTGAGGTTCATTCGGTAAATTTTGTGGCAAGTCCGGACGAGCCTTATCGAGTGCATCTTCCACACTTTTTTTGGCTTTGTCCATTTTGACGTCTGTATTAAACTCGGCTTCAACTATCGAAAAATCCTGAAAAGAATTACTGGTTACTTTTTTTATTCCTGTAATCCCCTTGAGTTGTTTTTCGATATGTTTACTTACCAGGTTTTTCATATTCTCGGGACTGGTTCCCGGATAGATCGTTTGTACATACATTTTCGGAAATTTGATTTCCGGAAATTGTTCTTTTGGCAGGTTGTTATAAGCAACCAATCCCATGATACAAAGAAACAAGGTACCTATATAAATGGCCGTACGATTATTAATCGGCCAAACGGAAGGATTTATTTTCATTGTGTTATTGTTGTTCGTGTGAGCTAATATTCCTTGCTGATAAAATCCAAACCATTATGGCTGAATTTCAATTCTGTCTCCATCATTTAATTCATCATATCCAACTGTTATGACTTGATCGCCGAGTGATAAACCATCCAAAACTTCGGCTCTGCCCATATATGTGCGACCGGTAGTGATTTGCCGCATTTGCGCTTTTCCGTCAGCACCCGCGATGAATACAAAATCGCCTTTATCTGTTTTTTGGATGACACCAATGGGCAACACAAAGGCTTTGGTATTGGTGTAAGTCGCAATACGCACCTGGGCCGTCATATTTGGTTGATAAGATGCATTTGCCGGCAATGGAATATAAGCGGCAAAGGTTTTGGTGGCATTATCTATCAAACGTTCAGCATAGGCAATTTTGGTAGGTAATGAATCGTGCATATCCGGAAAAATGATCATTACCGGACTTCCCGTTCGAACAATCCCTGCATAGTTTTCTGCAATTCTCGCCTGTATTTTCAGTTTGCCTGTGTTGATAATCCGAATCACCGGAGCTCCCATGGGGTTGGAATAGGATTGTCCAACTGTTGCATCCACTGCATCTACCACCCCATTGATGGGCGAGTACACATTGAAGGAATTTTTTTGTGTAAGATTGGTTTGTTTTTGTTTTAACAAAGCTTCGTACTGATGTTTGGCGCTCAACAACTGTACTTCGGTACCAATTTCCTGATCCCAAAGTCGTTTTTGTTTATCGTACATCGTTTTGGCAAAAGCTATTTGTTGATCAATTTGGTCAATTCCCTTGGTAATACTCTCGCTGCGCAAACGAGCCACCACTTGACCTTTACGAACATATTGTCCGGGTTTCACCAAAATTGATTCAATGATTCCGGGCATTTCAGGAATGGCATTCACCACTTCATCCACATCCACTTTACCCTGAACATCTATGTAATTTGAAAATACACTGGGCGACATCGATGTAACCGTGACAGGAATGACACGACCGCTATCTTTTTTGGGCATCGCTGCTTCCAGGGCATCTATTTTTGTTTGAAGTTCTTTTTGTTGCTGCTTCAGCTCTTTGATCTGTGCAGATTTATCTTTTTTGTTTTCACCACCACCGCAAGAGGCCAATAATGAGGCGCTGACAGCGATAATCAACAATGGTTTGAAATTCAGCATATCTATTCGTTTTTGTATGTGTTAATATGGATGATTATTTAAAAATGCCCAGTGACTTTTGAAAATCCAGCTTAGCAATGATGGCTTCATAAAGCGAATTAAAATAATTGGTTTTCGCTTCCTTCAAAGCTGTTTCAGCCTGAAGTATTTCGATATTGGTACCAACGCCTTCTTTATATTTTTTCTGGGCGATATTATATACTTTTTGAGCAAGTTCTATGTTCTTTTCCTGACTATCGAGCGACATGATGCTATTGCGCAATTGTGTACGGGCATTGCTGCTTTCCAAATCAACGGCTTGCTGAAGGGCCAACATATCATTTTCGTTTTTCAGCATATTGAGTCTGGCCTGATTCATTTTTGCCTTTCGGGTGCCCCCGTCATACAATGGCATACTGGCATTCAACACAAAAGCGCCGGTAGGAAAATAAGGTAATGTAAACAACTCTTTAAAGGCAATGGTTTGTGTACCAAAACTACCCGATACGGCTGCGGCCACGGTTGGCAAATAGCCTTTTTTATAGCGCTCATAGTCAAACCCGTTGAGAACTTTAACCTTTTGCAAGATGCTCATTTCAATACGATTCGAGTAATCCACCACTCGGTCAAGTTCAATATTGCTTCGTACTTCATCGGCATTTAAATCATCCGTCAAACGAATGGCCTGATTAAAAGGCATACCCATTTGAAACTTCAACAATCCATAACTCAACTGAACCAGGTTGTTGATTTTGTCTCTTTCGGTGATCAAATTATTTTTTTGCACCGTTAGCCTGTCTGCATCAATGCGTTCAGCGAATCCCTCATTAAATAATTTAAGGGTCATTTCTTCCAGTGAACTGAGTAACTGAATATTTTCGTCCAAAAGTTTAATTCTTTTTTCAGCGATCACACAATTGTAATACGCCTTAGCTACTGCAATTTTCACTTCCTCTTCGGTACGCTTAATATTGAGAACCGACAATTCTTCTAAACTTTTACGGGCTTTTAAGGCTACAAAAACGCCTGACTCAAATAAAATTTACGACGCCTGAACCCCAGCACTTAAGTTGAGTGGCAAACCAAACTGGGCCTCAGAATATTTCTCTTTCGGTTGGTTTTGATAAGCAATAAACGCAGGCGTATCAATCTTGAAAAAGCTGAGGCTGGATGAAAAGTCAAAAGCTCCGGCATCAATTCTTTGTTTAGGAATCACAAATAAGTATTGAAATTGGCCGGTCGCGCTCACCTGTGGCCGGGCGATGCCAACAATTTCCTTATTTTTTTCCAATTGTAATTGTTCGTCCAACTGAACCCCTTTGATTTTCGTGTGGTTCTGTAATGCATAATCAATACAATCGCGCAATGAATATTGCGATTTTTCCTGCGCCAAAGCAGTGTATGTCGTCAAAAAGAAAACGACCAGGTATTTAAGCTTTAACATATTTCTGTAAATATTGGGTGATGAGTTTATGTCCTTTAAGAGATGCAATCCCGTACATATAATTGGTAAAAATTTGAAAGTTGACCTTTACTGTTTCATACTTTTCCTGAGGAAAAACATTGTACTGAAAAGCCAGCAAAGCAGATTCCATGCGGAAACGGGTAATGATGTCAACATCAATATCCTCGCGATAAAGTCCTTCGTGTATACCCCGTTTCAGGTTATCGGCAATACAACGATACAAATACGATTCTTTGTGCTCTTGCAGATATCGGAATGCATCCGCGTAATGTCGTTGTAAATCCATATAGCAAACCATGTTCAGACCTCGCACCATTTTTTCCATCAGGTTGAGCACATGTACAATTTGTTCAACGGCATGTTTTGATGCGTTCATAGCCAAATCGGTTTCACATTGATTTTGATTCAACATAAATTTGACCGACTCCAGCACAAGTTCGTCTTTATCTGAAAACAATTCATATAAGGTTTTTTTTGAAACACCAGCACTCCGGGAAATATCGTCCATCGTGATGTTCTTGAACCCATATTGCCTGAATTGTGCAAAGGCTATTTCAATAATATGTTGTTTTTGTTCGTTCACGGGGCAAAACTATGGAAACTTTTTAAACTCCTAAAGTTTATTTTACAGTTTAAGTTTATAGCGTATTGATATAACTCATGTGGTATTTCGCTGAATGGTGGCAAAAGTAGTTGCTCCTGAAACGACCATAAGTCCGGAAATGACCAATGGTCTGAATATTACACGAATGGAATATGAAGAGAAAAACGGATTACACCAAACCCATGAAGCCTTTTTGAAGGGCATTATATATCTTATAAAATAGGCAAGAGCAGCCTTGAGGAGATCCCGATTATTTTTTGCGGAAAAACAAACGCATTGGAACGCCTTTAAAATCGAAATGAGACCTTAATTTATTTTCCAGAAAATTCTTATACGCATCACGAATTTCTTCAGGATGATTACAATAAAATGCAAACGAAGGTACCACTACCGGCAACTGCTGAATAAATTTGATGGAAACCGGATTCCCCCGATAAAACGGCGGTGGATAGTGCTGAATTTCTTTTAACATAATATCGTTCAACACGGATGTCGCAATCTTTTTATTGCGCTTTTCATACACCAATAAGGTTTCTTCTATGGCTTTATGAATACGTTGCTTTTCGGTTGCACTCACAAACAAAATTGGTACATCCGTAAAAGGTTTGATCTTTTCCTTGATTTCCATCTCAACTCTCTTGGAAGTCATGGTTTCTTTCTCCACCAAATCCCATTTATTCACCAAAATCAGAACCCCTTTTCCTTTGCGGGTTGCCAGTGAAAATATATTTACATCCTGTGCTGTGATTCCCTTTACTGCATCAATGAGGAGCAAACATACATCCGCTTCTTCCAGGGCTTTCACCGCCCGAATGGTCGAATAAAATTCGAGATCATCCATCTCCTTGCTCTTTTTCCGCAAACCTGCCGTATCAATCAGAATAAATTCTCGCCCAAATAAATTATAGTGGGTATGGATACTATCGCGGGTTGTACCGGCAATATCGGATACAATATTTCGCTCTTCACCTACCAATGCATTCAACAAGGATGACTTCCCTGCATTCGGTTGACCTACAATCGCCAATTTAGCGAGCCCTTCAGGCAAGTCCGACACCTCATCGCCCAATAAAGAACTCACTTTATCCAACAAATCACCAGTGCCACTTCCGGAAAGGGAAGAGATAAAAAATAAATCTTCAAAACCTAAACTATAAAACTCCATGCCGTCAACCTGTCGGCGACTGTTGTCGACCTTATTCACCACCATCAAAACCGGTTTGGGTGAACGATGTAAAAACTGCGCAAAGTCCTCATCCAAAGGTGTAACACCGGTAATCACATCTACCACAAACAGCACCACATCCGCTTCGTCTAATGCAATTTCAACCTGCTTGCGAATTTCACGCTCAAACACGTCGTCGCTATTTACCACATATCCGCCTGTGTCAATCACATGAAAACGTTTCCCATTCCATTCACATTCTCCATACTGCCTGTCGCGGGTTACTCCACTTTCATCATCTACAATCGCTTTTCGTTCGCCAATCAGGCGATTAAAAAAAGTAGATTTTCCGACATTGGGTCTTCCGACGATGGCAATAGTTTGCACGTTACTTACATTTAGATGATTAGGTCTTCTCTTTGGTATATGATTGAATTTCTGAAAATTCCATCCTATCTCACGAAGGAATGACCTTAAATTAAAAATGGCAAAGTGTCCCTTGCCATCTGTGTTGCGAGAATAGGGATCGAACCTATGACCTTCGGGTTATGAGCCCGACGAGCTACCGCTGCTCTATCTCGCGGTGCAAAAGTAGGATTTTTCTCTGCCTGAACAAACCTGAATTGTTATCTTTGTCCTAATGGAAGATTTCAGAAGCGGTTTTGTGGGCATTTTTGGCAAACCCAATGCTGGAAAATCAACCTTAATGAATGCACTTTTGGGCGAAAAATTGGCCATCGTTTCTCCCAAAGCACAAACGACCCGAAACAAAATTTTGGGTATCCTACACGAAAATAATTACCAGATTATTTTTTCTGATACACCCGGTATCCTTGAATCGCGCTACAAGCTGCATGAAAAAATGATGAAGGAAGTGAGTGCGGTTAAACAAGGAACGGATGTGGTTTTGTTTATCACTGACCCCAAAGAGAAGCCGGAAGAAGTGATGGAAATCATTTCAAATCTAACAATTAAAACACCCCTAATTCTGGTCACCAATACATCCGATAAAATTAAACCGGATGCGGCCGCCTCCCTTGTACAAACTTACAAGCGCCAAAAAACCATTGATCAGGTTGCACTGATTTCCGCCCTGCAAAAACAAAATCTGGATCATTTACTTCAACAAATTATCCATTTCCTCCCTATCATGCCGCCTTATTATGATGAGGATACACTTACCGACAAACCCATGCGGTTTTTTGTGGCAGAAATGATTCGTGAAAAGTTGTTTTTTGAACTAGATGAAGAATTGCCCTATCATGCGGCAGTGATTGTCAGACAATATGAAGAAAAAAACACCCTGACCAAAATTGTAGCAGATATCGTTGTGAGCCGCGATACGCAAAAATTTATTTTAATCGGCAAGGGAGGAAGTATGATTAAAAAAATAGGCCAATTATCCCGAGAAGACATCGAAAAATTTATTGATCGTAAAGTGTTTTTAGAATTACATGTAAAAGTGCGGAAAGACTGGCGCAACAATGACCTCTACCTAAAAGAATACGGCTATTAATCCATCATGCATGGGCGCGGATGTGCAAATCATAAAACAATTTTTTCAATCCACCGAAACTCAGATACAAAGTCTTTTTTCGGAGCAAGCTGGCAAACAGCAAATCCAATTGGATGTGTTGAGATTGGATTTAATCCATGCGCAGATTTCAGGAAACAAATGGTTTAAACTCAAATACAATCTCTTACAGGCTGCTGAACAGGGATTTACGAAAGTATGCTCCTTTGGCGGTGCATACTCCAATCACCTGCATGCGCTGGCCTATGCCTGCCACTGCCTGGGCATCGAGAGCGTCGGTTTTGTACGGGGAGATGTGGTTGACAATCCCACACTTCGTGATTGCCAAGCATGGGGCATGAAATTAAAATGGATGGATCGTGAAACATACCGTCTAAAAAATCAGCCTTTCGTGTTAAATCAGCTCAAAGAAAACTATCCCGCTTACTTCCATATTCCGGAAGGTGGCGACAATGAAGCCGGTTATCAGGGTTGTTGTGAAATCTTATCGGAATCGATGCAAATGAAGTATGATATTTTTGCTTGTCCGATTGGCACTGCCACCACCTTTAAAGGCATTGCTGCGATGAGCGACCACCGACATCAGGCATGGGGATTCCCGGCGTTTAAAGGACTTGAAACACTGAGAAGCCAATTAGAACAAAGTCATCCCTCTAAAACATTCAACTCTTTACCGAATATCATTTTGGGGGATTCGGAAAATGTCCGCCAGCATTATTTGAATGGATGAATTTTTTTGAAGATAAACATCAAATTCCCCTCGACCGGGTTTACACTGCTAAAATGTTTTTTGCTGTTTTTGATTTACTGAACAAAGCGCAAATTCCACCCAAAAGCCGCGTACTCCTGATTCACACAGGCGGATTACAAGGCAATCGAAATTGAATAACTCCTCAATCCCTCTGTTTATTAAACCCATAAGACATAAAGAACCCACAAAAAAGAAAATGCTCATGGGCGATTTGTATCTTTCAAGGAGATTGTTTTTCTCAACCTTTATTGCCGGCCACAAGGCTGCATAAACTAAGTTTTACCCCTATGGATACTTTACCCAAATTAAACATGAGCGAACTTCAGCCCTGGTTGAATAAGCCGGAAATGATAAACGCCTGCGTGGCACAGGTACAAAAAGATTTGGGTATGTTCGATATAGAACTCAGCTACAGCGGGCAAATCGCAAGCGCTTTTGATGAGCTTTTTGAACAACTGCATCCCCAAATAGAAAAGATGCTCCAACAAGGAAATGTGGGTTTAATGGATATTCTTTACCGTGTGGATGTACCTGAAAAATTTGTCAAAGAAATGCTTTCATGGGATACGGCATTGAGCGTTTCACTCACCAAGGTTATTCTATTGCGCGACTTACAAAAAGTTGTGATCCGTGATCTGCTCAGTAAACAAGGTTTGTAGTTGTTTTGTGAATCGGTCAATATCGACGAGAGGCTATTAACACCAATGTGAATTGATAGATAGACCAATTCCTATCTCATTACGTCTGCTCTGACGAGATGAGAGTAAATACCGGCTTGTACCGACGCATTCTTTGTTTGGGAAGAACGAGCATTACAAAGAATATATCGGTAATAGGATATTTGTTTAGGCCAAATTTATTGGACTCCTACATATTTCACATCTCACTAACTTGCTGGGCTAAGTTGTAAATCAATGTTTGATATATTAAGTTTTTTCAAGGTCTCTTGTATTTCACAATGACTAAATTTAAGTCGGGATTTCCTAAGTACGAAATTGCTATTATTCTTGTTTTCCACCTTTTGTCTTGTACCGTTAGCGTATTTGTAATATCCAGATTTCATCGTGCTAAACAAATACTGCTACGGCATGAAATCAAAACAAAAGGTGGAGCCAAAAATTCAAGGCTGCTGCTCTTAAGGCTAATACCGAATCCATTTCTGTAATAGTCCAATTTTGATTGGACTAAACACAAATTGTCTCAAACCACTTCACACCAAATAGTCATTCGACTATTTTTCGTTGGAATTGGTATTAAAAATTCTCATCGAGCGGCCTACTTCCGAAACTTGCCTTCGCTTTGGCTTCGGCTTCGAACAGCCGGAAGCAGGCTACGCCCGATTTCAAATTTTTCTTCACGCCCGAAGAGCAAAGGCCGAAAATGACCTTACGAGGTTATTTCTTTTAACTAATGACGAAAGTGAGATGGTGTTTTCTTGAGTCACTTCTCAGAGTTGAATCGGTATAATAAACAAACCCGCATCCATTTCAGCGGAGCGGGTTTGTGGGATAAATGGTTATTGAATAGTCTCTATGCTTTAATACCTGAATCTGACCGCTAATACAAAATTCCTACCCGGCGCACTGAAACCGGAAGCAAAATGTCGATAATTCCGATCGAGGATGTTTTCAACACCTGCTTGTAATTGAACATATTTGGCCAAAGTTAACCCTGCTCTAAAATTAATCGTGTACCAAGCTGGCATTCCTTGAGGTGTAGCATATTGCAAATTATCTTCTCCCCCCGGGTTATAATCCTGTAGTTTTTTACGGCCATTAAAAATGCTAAAAATCTCTCCGTAAAAATGATCCTCTTCATATTTAATCCCAAAACGACCAACTACAGGAGGCACATGATCAAGCGGCACCAAAATGGTATCATTGTTAAATCGGCCATAAGTATAGTTCATGGAAGCATTAAAAGACAAGCGCATCGTGGGTCGGTAAATGAATTGAAATCCTCCTCCATACACAAACGCCTTGGCCTTATTTTGACTGGCAAAAACCGGCGTCAAAACACCGTCATACAGGATTGAATCACTTCCATTAAAAGTATACACGTCCGAAACAATCGCATTTACAAAATGGGTATAAAATCCATACAAGTTTAAATCAACGATTCCATCATTGTATCGAATTCCCAAATCCACATTACGTGTTTCTTCTGGTTTTAAATCGGTATTTGGCACAATCAACCGCTGACCGCTCACCGACTCAAACACCTTTGTCATATCATCAAAATTGGGCGAACGAAATCCACTCGAGAAGTTGATATTAAAACGAAGTTCATCATCCGGCATATAGGCCAACCCTATATTTCCTGTAAGTGCGCGATTGCGTTGACTCAAATCCGTAAAAGGCAAACGAAATAAAATAGAAGTATCTAATATTGTCGAATGTAAACTGGTATAGTTAAACCTAACTCCATCATTCATCACTAATTTTCCATCCATCAGTTTCAAGATATGCTGATAATAAAGTCCAAATAAATTCATGTTGTTTTTACCATCCGGATAACG
This sequence comes from Bacteroidota bacterium, assembly GCA_016715505.1. Lineage (GTDB taxonomy): Bacteria > Bacteroidota > Bacteroidia > Chitinophagales > Chitinophagaceae > OLB11. The sequence goes on along the minus strand of JADJZY010000035.1, from coordinate 233,195 downwards.
GGTGTCCAGTTTTGATACTTCTCCGGTATTGATATTTTCTCTTTCTGCCACAGACTTAAGGCTATTCAATTGTGCATCGGTTCCAATGCTAATTTCGTTAATGTCATCTTTATGCCTAACCGCAACATTGAATCCACTCACATGAATTCTCTCCACCCGATGATTGAGATTCGCGCTTTTATAGTTTCGATTGTGTCGACTTTCTTCAACAAACTGATGACTGATTGTTGCCGTTACATCATTAAAAAATCCGTTTAAATTCCTGGCGTTAAATTCATATGCTGCCAAGGTTCGAAACTGTGGCCCATAATACCATTGAGCACTTCGGGGTACGCCATTCGACTGTTCTGTTAAACGATCATAACGGGGAACATCCGTTGAATTGGATAGTTGAAAATTAATCATGTGACGAATTTTCTGAGCGCTTCGAATAGAAAATTTCTGCAATAAATCAAATTGCGAATAGCCGCTCGAAACTTGTTTGAACGGATCCGAATTTGGCACCACCGTATCAACCCCATTGATGCGTTCGACGACATATTTTTTCTTCCATAAATCCATGATAGAGTCAACCCCATTTTTACCTTGCACCATATCCCCGAAATTTGAAAAAGTTAAATTCGTGAGAGAAGCAAAATTTTTGTTTCCAAAAGTGACTCCGACATTGGCTGTTTTTTCCTGATTAATGGTCGCATACCTTAGTAATGCATTCGTCCCGGTCAACTCTATTTTTTTAGTTTTACCATGTTTAGGATCACGAGTCTTTAATAAGATTACTCCCCCTAACGCATCGCTTCCATGAATGGTTGATGCCGGTCCATACAATACCTCCAATCGCTCCAAAGAGTTATTATCCATGGTAACGATATTTTGCAGATGCCCTGTTCGGTAAATTGCATTGTTCATTCGAATACCGTCTACATTGAGTTGAATACGGGCAGCCTCAAATCCTCTGATTACCGGACTACCACCGCCTTGTTGACTCTTTTGTACAAATACCTGCCCCGTATTGGTGAGCACATCTGCAGTAGTCTGGGCATTCATTTGTGCCATTTCCTTGCTGCTGACCACCTCTATTCGTTGGGTCACATTTTTTTTCCTTTCCTCAAATTTATTTCCGGAAACGACAAACTCATTGAGTTCCACTTTTTTTACCGAATCTTTCTGTTCTTGTGTTTGACTATATGCAGACAAGCAACTGCTCAATAAAATGATATTAAAAATAATTTGTTTCATTTGAATGTTATTGATTGTTAAGCATGAAAGCGAAATTTGAGAATTTTCACTTCGCCCGTATGCTATGTTTTAAAATGGATGAATTTCTGAATGTTGAATGACACGCTCGATGCTTTCAAAACAGAACAACCTTCACAATTTTATTCGGTTGTAATCTCCTGTTTTATCAGCATGGCCATTGGTTCATTGCAGATGATTTTGGCCCAATTGATTATTCCAATGGGCATTGGTTCATTGAAAAAAAAGTTCTTCTTAGAAAATGAACCCAGTTTATATTTTCACAAGTATTCAAATCCTTTTTATCTTTTTAGCATAGTTCCATTCATACAAAATGAAACTACACATTCAAACCCATGAATAAATGCTGAACTAAACTGTTTCACGAATCGCTTGCTCGGGCGGATTCGGGATTAAATCAGGGAAACTAAATTGATAGGGTTGAACAAAAGGCTTATAACACAATTTCTCATGCATACAAAATGCAAATCGAAATTGGGGTAAACTCTCACACATGAGTGGCCCCTGAAAAACTGATGAAAAATTTTTCTGTCCTTTTTTTTCATCATCATGTTTAGATTGTGCATGTCGCAGCATATCTTCTTTATGATCGTAATGTCCATAAACCTCAACACCTTTTTCGGTATGTTTTACTGACCGAATATCAAACATACCTTGTTCTAATCGAATTTCATTCTTCTTAACGAAAGCCACTTGAGTCCATGCTTCTTTCGTAAATGTCAATGTCAGATAATCATGATTGTTCTTGTGTGGATAGGTATTTCGATGGTTTAAAATCATGAATGGCAAAACCATCGCCAAACTGTGTGCGAGCAGAAATAAGAAAAGAGTTACTACCGCTAAGCGCTGATTCATGCGCTGTAAATGTAATAAAATCGTTCGAAATGAATCACACAATCCCTGTTACTCCCCTACTCCTTCACAAATTGCCTGCTGGCCACTTCCCCATTTTCCATTTCCAAATGAATCACATACATCCCGTTTTTCAGATTCCCCAATGGTAAAATCCAGGCCGGCATCTGACATGTCTGTTGCATCAAGATCCTGCCGTTGAGGTCATAAACTTTCAGCTGCTGAATTCGTTCACTGCATTGAATATACAAATTCTCACGCGATGGATTAGGATATAAAGATATACTCACCGCCTGTTTAATTTCTTTCAGTTCCAATGGCTGACCGCTACAGGCATTTACCGCATAAAGGGTGTCTTTCGTTATTTGATATTCTGTCACAATCGTTGGTGTAAAATTTGTTCGGCTCACAGAACCCTGGGTTGTCACATTTAAAGTCTGCACCGCAAACTGCTGTTGGTAAAGTTTACAAGGCCCCATGGCCATGCTGTCAACACGAACCATTTGATATTCATACCCGCTGGCAATATTGGCCCACAAGGAACCCAATCCGAATGAATAATAATCCTGATTACGCTTTTGAATATTATTAAAATTCGCACCATTACCCGAAGGTGTTCCATAAACCCTAGTGAGAACCGTATCACCCGCCTGATTGAAACGGGTATAAAACAAATTTCCACCACAAACCTGCACTGGCTTACTCATGCCTATCGCCATCATCTGACCATTGCCCATCAAACAAATATCATAGAAGTAATCCCAGTAGTTAAAGGCTATCGTTTTATTGGTGATGTGATTACCCGCTGAATCCATTTTCAACATAAAACCATCAAAGGTGTTGGCATCCATCATATTTCCTGTATATCCAATCGCAACCAATGAACCATCGATATCCGACTCTGCCATGGCCACAGCAATAATGGATTTACCGGGTCCTTTATGAATTTTCGACCAAATGAGCTGGCCCTGTTTGTTGATTTTGATGACCACAATATGCGCACCCATCGAATTACTCACAATAGAAGCTGCCCCGGCTATCACCAAATTGCCGTCAGCAACTTCTTGTATACTTCGACCAAAATAGTAGTTAGCCCCCTGATCGGATATAAACTGATAGGACCAAACAACTGCTCCTGCAGCATTCATTTTAAGTACAATGTTTTTCTCCAGCATATTACCGCACACATACAGGTCATTGTTGCTGTCTTCGTAAAAATCATCCCATTCCGCAACATTGTTAAATTGTTTGTACCATAAAATGGTGCCACTCACGCTAAACTTAAATATGATAGCCGATATCCCTGAGCTGTACAAGGCCACGTAGTTCTTGTCTTTAGTTTGTTTTATTTTACTGGCTATATATCCACTTTTGTTGAGATAATAACTCCATTGTGCTTGGTAGTTGGCATTAAACATCGCCAAATGCACCCAATCGTTACTATTAAAATTCTTTCTTCCACCCATGACGTAATTGCCCAAATCATCAATACATCCTTTTTCGCCCAATAAGGTATAAGATGAATTCCCAAAATCAACCACATTTAAAGGCTGTGCTTGTATCATCGTCGTTGATCCGATGAACAAGATGATCGAAGACAGTATAAATTTTTTCATAGAAATAGGATGTTTATTGTTGAATGGTTACGAATTCACTCAAGTGATAAAATGTAAGCGTTATTAAGACCCCGAATTTAGTTGATTGGTTGGGATTACCATTCTTTATTCTTGAAATGAGCCCTGGAGTAATTTATTCCCTATAATAATTCAGGCGCAGGATGTAGTTTTGTTGCCCTACTACTTTTGCATGAAAAAAATATTTCTTTCGCTTCTTTTGAGCTTAGCATTCACCCATTTGTTTGCTGATAGTTTGGATATTAAAATCGGACAAATGATCATGGCCGGCATGAACGGTCATTCTGTCAATCAGCAATCGGGCATTTTACAGGATGTCAAAAGAGGAATTGTCGGTGGTATCCTGCTTTTTGAAAGAAATTTAAATCCGGCATCTGCCAAAAAAAGTTTGCAGAACCTCACAACAAATCTGCAAAATGCGGCTACCATACCGCTGATCATTTCTATCGATCAGGAAGGCGGTCAGGTGAATCGACTAAAAACAAAGTATGGCTTTCCCGTCATGCCCTCGGCCAAATCTGTCGGCGACCGAAACATTGATTCCTATACCACTGAAATTGCCGGGCGTATTGCCCAAAGTTTGCTCAGTTGTGGTATCAATCTGAACTATGCCCCGGTACTTGACCTCCATGATGTGCGCTGTCCGGTACTTGGCAAACGCAGTCGTTGTTTTTCTGCCAATCCTGAAATCGTGGCCCATTTGGCTGGCCTTTATATCGAAACGCATCGGAATCAAGGGGTTCGCACAGTCGTCAAACATTTCCCCGGACATGGCAGCAGCCGCACCGACTCGCATCTCGGCCTTACCGACGTCAGTAAATACTGGACGAAAAAAGAACTGAAACCCTATGAAATGTTGATTCAGGAAGGTGTGGTTGATATGGTCATGACGGCGCATGTCGTAAATCGACAATTAGACCAAAGCGGCCTGCCCGCCACCTTATCCAAAACTATTTTACAAGATGTACTCCGCAAACAATTGGGCTTCCAGGGTGTGATTGTAAGCGACGATATGCAAATGCACGCCATCAGTTCCAATTACGGATTTGAAGAAAGTATTAAAATGGCTATTCTCGCCGGCGTGGACATTTTAATGTTTAGTAATAATATCAGCCAGTCGAATAATTATTCTCCAGGGAAAATTCATAGCACCATCCGGCAAAATGGTCAAGCAAGGTTTGATCAGCGAAAAAGAATTGATGAAAGTTATCGTCGTATTATGGCATTCAAACAAAAACTTACAGGATCTCGCTAAACATTTATAGAAAGGAGCACAGCAGCCAAATTATTTTCTCAATCGAACATTCTCATACACCAATTGCTGAAAACTCAGGGCTTTATCCCGCCAGCGAGCGGCTTGTGAGGTATCACTGCTACTGGTATACAAATGCATCGGATCAAATTGCATCGACGAACAATATCCTTCATTACAGATATAACCTACACCTCCATAATAAATAAAGTAAGCGCTCGAAGGGTGAGATGGACTCATCATGTTGCTCGACCAGGGATAACGATTGCCGGGCACTTGCATTTGCCGAAACAGGGTTACCGGAATATCCAATTGCGATACAATTTTTTCCCAACGCTGCCCTTTCCATTCCTTGCGCAATGCGCCACCCAACATCAACATCGCAATACGATGCCTCTCCGGATCATATCCTTCGCGAGAAACAATGGATTGATGACTGTGATCCGACACGACAATAAACAAAGTATTCTCGTAGAGTTTTTCCTTTTTAATCGAATCAAAAAATCGCCCTAAATGAATATCCGCATAATGCATAGATTCTGTAAATAATTTCTCCGGATTATTCGGTGTTGAATGCCAATCATCCGATGGTACAAAATCATAAGGCATATGGGTACTCTGGGTAAACATGCCTTGTATAAAAGGCTGTTTGCGTTTTTTTAATTCTTTGCCCAAAGCCTCAAAGGTATACTCATCATGCACCCCCAATCGCCCGCTCGGGTAATCGTCGAGATCTTTATCTTCTATCAATTCGTCAAAGCCCTTTTCCAGCATATAACCTCGTAAATTGCCATACACCAAATCTCCTCCAAATAAAAATGCACTTTCATACCCGACTTGTTTGAGCTCTTCCGTGATGCAGGGCAACAGAGGAACCTTGGCAGGTTGGTTGGTAATAGCCACACGGCTCACAGATGGATAAGCACTCAATACAGCCGGTATTCCCTGATCACTCACATAGGCATTGGCATACGCTCTGGTAAACAACAATCCCTCGGCACTCAATGCATCAAACTGTGGCGTACAGTCCTTCATTCCACCCAATACCCCAACATGATCTGATGTCCAGCTTTCCAGAAAAATAAATACCAGATTCGGCCTTTGTACATTTAATAACTCAGGCCCGGGCATTTCCGTAACAGGATAATCCGTCTGAATTTGTTTCAAAGCTTCCTCATTCGATCTAAACATGTATACCGATTGATCCGGAATATTGTTTTTAATAGAGATATCCTGCAGAATATTATAAAATGGATTCACCGCAATATCATTCGCCAATACATCATTGCTGAAATACGCAATACTCTGATTCATCGGCATCCCTGTTACATTTCCACGAATCAACACAAAACCAATTCCTCCACTCAAGATAAAAAACAATAAAGCCCTCAGCACTTTTTGAGACGCTGTGTCAGCAACCTGTGTTTGCATTGCACGCATCACCCATCTTTCAAAAAATAAATAAATGGAAAGCCCAATGCCAGTAATAAAACCACAAACAATATTGAATGGGTGAGTGGAACCGTTCGCACCACCTCCAATGGATTTGTAAAATGCGACAATGCCTGCATATTAATTTTAGCATGCCACTCCCGATATAGTCCGGCATCCGATAATCCTATGCCCGTATACACCAGAAGCAACAAAATATTCAAACCACGAAAAATCTTTTTGAACAGCTTAATATGAAATGTAATGTAAAGATTAGCCAAAAGCAAGGGCAGTAAAATCAACATGGAAGCCGTTGATAAATCAAGTCGAATACCCGCAACAAACGCTTCAAAAAAATCACTGCTTCGTTGTATTCTTCCCGCAAGAGGCCATTGATAAATCACAAAAAACACCCTCAATATGGTGAACACGACAAACCACATCATTAACATACGCCATGTTACAGCCGTATAAGGCCTAAACTTAAAATAGGAACTCCACTTCATCTCAAAAAAAAACCACCCGAAGGTAGTTTTTTAAATGTTGTTTAGTTGTAATACTATTGTTCGTATTCGTTACGCATGATGCCGTAGTACTGGAAGGTTTTCATTTTGTAACCTTTGTCCCATAATTTATCGGTATCTCCGTATTCCTGAAATGTAACCCAATCTTTTGTTTTTGCACGGTACCAGCGATAAACTGCAACATGGTTTTCAGCGCGGCGAATCGGTGCATAAAACTGCAATGATTTTAAGGTATAACCCTTTTGCATCATATCGCTGTCTGATACTTCATCTTCAGCAATCGATGTTTGATCTTTCGTTACAGGATTCGTCCAGCGATAAACGGCAACACGATCTGGACCAGGGGTTTTGTAGGCATAAAACAACAAGGTTTTTTCCTTGTATTTCCACTGAAGCAATTGTCCTTCCTGGAATTCGCCATCCGCCAGGGTAACATAGTTATTGTCTACAGTATTTAACCAGCGATAAACGCGGATCAGGTCCTCATTCTCACGTTGAGCGGAGGCCAGATTACTGATCAATACCAAGACCAAAAGCGCAACGATTCCAAAAAGTGATTTTCTCATATGCTCTGTTTCTAATTTCGAGATACAATGATAGTAAAATTGTTCAGAAAAACACAATTTTTTTCCGCAAACCCTGTTTTTTTATCCCGCTATTCCCCTTCGTTTTGCCTTCTCAGGGGTTGAAAGCAGGGGTTCTGTCGCAAAAACCCAATTTTTGGGCGGCCGGGCGGGCTTTTCGTTTCTAGTCCTCCCCGCTCTCGCGGGTCCGGGCTATTCACTACAATCCCTGCCGCATTCGTCCTGCGCCGCCATGAATCTCCTGTATTTTCCATATGGAGACTTGCAGGTCATTTGGCAAAAGTTCAGGCTTTTGGTAATTTTCAGGTCAATTATGTTAATTTATTGGATTTTAAACAGCGCCTTTCTATTTTTATAAAACTGAATTCCAGCACTTTATTCTGAGCGGGCAGGAATTTGGTTCACCACTAAAACTGTTACCCATGGGAGACTCCAACAGAAGAGACTTTTTACGTCAATTATTCACCCAAAGTTCGGCGAAAGATGCACCCTATGATATCAATCAGGATGAACTGTTTAAAAAGTACTCCAACAAACAATCACCGTTGGGCTTTAAACGCAAACGTGCCGGCCTCTCGCAATACACCGGCCCCTGGACCAACGAACAAAAATTACATCTCCTGCGTCGCACGATGTTCGGTGTAAGTCCGGCCAGCCTGGCTTCTATAGGCAGTATGACCATGAGTCAAACCGTCGACGCCCTCATCAATACGGCACCTCCCAATCCGGCACCACCCGTTAATTATTACGAAAATCTTTACCCCGATCCCACCTCTGTTCCTTTGGGAGCTACTTGGGTCAATGCCGGTTATGGTGATGGAACCGCGAATTATTACCGCGAATTATCCCTGAAAGCCTGGTGGGTGAAAAATATCCTGAATCAGGGTTTGAGTATTCACGAAAAAATGACCCTCTTCTGGCACAATCATTTTGTATGCGAATCCAATGTGGTCGGCTTTGCGGTCGCTCAATATCGTTACCTGAACCTTTTGCGCACCCACGCTTTGGGCAATTTCAAAACGTTTATCAAAGAAATTACCAAAGAGCCCATGATGTTATACTACCTCAACGGGCACTATAATGTCAAAAACTCTCCCGACGAAAATTACGCCCGCGAATTACAGGAACTCTTTACCGTCGGTAAAGGAACCAATCTCTGGAATGAAGACGATGTAAAGGCTGCCGCCAAAGTGCTTACCGGATATCGGGTCGATCAGGGCACACTCACTACATCGTTTGATAGCACCAAACACGAAACAGCCAATAAACAATTTTCTGCTTTTTATAATAATACCGTCATCACAGGCCAAAGCGGCGCCAATGGGGCCAACGAACTCGACGACTTATTAAACATGATTTTTGCCAAAGATCAAATCGTCGCAAAACATCTTTGCCGTAAAATCTACCGCTTTTTTGTGTATTACGATATCGATACGACCATCGAAAACGATATCATCAGTGGCCTCGCTACAACTCTCATCAATAACAATTGGAACATTAAACCCGTTCTTTTACAGTTATTCAAAAGCGACCATTTTTACGACACCTTCAGTATGGATTGTTATATCCGTACACCGATGGATTTCTATCTGGGCCTTGCACGCACCCTCAATATTCAGATTCCAATCAGCACGCCCATCGAAGATTATTGGCGCGCTCATTACATTTTTGCCTATCACTGCGAACAAAATGGCATGGATCCCGGCAGCCCGCCCAGCGTTAGTGGATGGCCGGCTTTTTATCAAACGCCGCAGTTCCATCAAATGTGGATTAACTCCGATACCCTTCCCAAACGCATGAAGGTGAATGATGCATTGTTTACCAACTATGGTGTTTGGGCCTCTCCAAACTATCAGGTCAAATGTGATGTGTTGGCTTTTGTACAAACCCTCAGCGACCCCGCCGATCCGGTGGCAGTGATTGATGAATGTGTATTGTATTTATTAGGCCTAACCCTTTCTCAATCCATGAAAGATTATTTTAAATCCATTTTATTATCCGGCCAAAGTCAAAACTACTATTGGACCAATGCCTGGAACGATTATATCAATAGCCCCGGTAATGCTACCTTCGAAGGAATCGTAAAAGGGCGCTTGCAACTGATGCTTACTGAAATGTGCCGTTTGGCCGAAAATCATTTATGTTAATTAAATACCGGTAAATATTATAGATATGAAACGCAGAGATTTCCTCAAAATGAGTTCCATGGCCACCCTGGCCTATACCCTCAATGGCGTGCCGGTACATGCATACGGCAGCGATGGATTATTGGCAAAAACCCGCAATACCAATGGCAATATTTTAGTACTCATTCGCCTGAGTGGTGGAAATGATGGACTGAACACACTCATCCCCCTCGACAAATACAGCGAACTAAGTAATGCCCGTTCCAATATTTTAATCCCTCAGAGTAGTGTGTTAAGCCTCAACGGAACAACTACCTCAGGCTTACATCCTGCTATGACTGCTATGCGCAACATGTATAATAACGGCAAGCTTAATATCATTCAAGGTGTCAGTTATCCCGATCCGAATTTTTCACATTTCCGTTCTTCGGATATTATGTTTAGTGCCTCTGATTCAGCTACTTTCGTAGATACCGGATGGATAGGACGTTTCATCGATCATCAATTTCCCGGCGCACCTTATGCCTATCCCGACCCAAATTTCCTAGATCCTTTATCCATCGAAATAGGCACATCCGTTTCGTCCATGATGTCAGGCGCTACAGGACTCAATGGTCTAGCCATCTCGAATATCTCCAGTTTTTATAATATCGTCAACGGCACTGTCGATCCGGCTCCGGCCACACCTGCCGGTAATGAATTAACTTATATTCGTTTCATCTCTCAGCAAACCCAGGCTTATACCCAGGTCATTGCCAATGCTGCCGGACTAGGCACAAATGCGGCCACCTATCCTGCCAACAATCGTTTGGCCGAGCAATTAAAAATTGTTGCTAAGTTGATTTCAGGTGGTTTAAAAACACCGGTGTATGTGGTGAATATTGGCGGTTTCGATACCCACGACAATCAGGTGGATGCCAATGATCATACGCTCGGTCAGCATGCAGATTTACTCAAACAACTTTCCGATGCCATTGGCGCATTTCAGCAGGATTTGGATATGCAAAATCTGGACGACAAAGTAACAGGTTGCACCTTTACCGAATTCGGCCGTCGGGTAAAATCCAATGCCAGCGAAGGTACCGACCATGGATCAGGTGTGCCTATGTTCGTATTTGGCAGTAAAGTAAACCCAACGATTATTGGGACAAGTCCTAATTTACCGGCAAGCGCTACCGTCAACGACAATGTGCCAATGCAACACGATTTCAGGCAAGTTTATTCAACCATCTTATCAGATTGGTTTTCGCTCCAGCCCTCCAATGTAAGTAGTATCCTAAATGGACAGAATTACAATTGGTTGCCTATTTTCAAATGGACCGTCGATACGCCTCATGTGGAAGCGCCAGCCCAATTATCACTCGAACAAAATTTCCCCAATCCATTCCGCAGCCATACCACCATTCGGTTTAGCTCTGGAAGGAGGCGCTGCCCAAATTCTTTGTACGATCAAATGGGCCGCATGCTTCGGGTGCTTTATGAAAATGAAGTTCCGGCAGGTCGGTTCGATATCGGGGTAGAAAGAAATGGATTGCCCGCAGGTCAGTATTTTTACCAATTACAAGTTGGAAGCTCAACCAAGCTGACCAAAAGTTTATTGATTGTTGATTAATTGATTGCAGGAGAGCTTTCATCAAAAGTTTGTAGCCTTGCGAAAGTGACGGTTTTTATCACCGAACCTAAATCAAAGCACTAAATTTTGATTAACCACTTTTCTGCGGTGGAGAGTTTTTTTAAAAACAATTTTTCTTGTGTTGGTTTTGTAAGCTTTTTGACAAAGCTTTGGACTGAGTGTGGGCTTATGCGGCTTTGGTAATGTGCTTGCAAAATTGGTTGGCTACATAACTTCATTAAGTACTGAATCTCTCATTTCATTTGCTGTTAATGTTTTTAAAATCTTGGCTCCATAATTAGTAAGCGTTTTATAGTGTTCAATTGTAGATTTTCTGTCTTGCAAAAAGATGAAAAGTTTATTCCCATTAGTTAAATATTCTTTGAAGTAATCAATCGTCTGGTTTGTATTCTGAATTTCTCCATCAGTTATTATCACAGTAACAAGCGGATTTTTGGAACTTTCAATAATTGATTGGATTCTGGCTATTGGAAAACTTGTCCCACCTCCACCGTGTAATAAAAGTTTTTCTCTAATTGAATCATAGTCTTTTGTCCAATCTACGTTTGCTGTAATTCTGTCAGAAAATCCTAACAATGCTATTTGATTCTTTCTGCTTTCAAAGTATTTTAAAATACCATAAGCAGCTAATACTGCTTGGTGTAAATTTGATTTGGCATCTGTAATTGCTCCCATACTTCCAGACGTATCTATTATTAATAAAAGGTCTGTATCTTGTTTTTCAGTTCCTGCACTATATACAGGATTTTGCACCCATTTTTTTGTAGTTACACCGGGAATAATCACAGGAGAAGTTGAGAAAGAAAGCATCATATCCATTTCTTCTATAGGGTCTCCCAATTTCCAAGATGTAGGATAGGAGTAATTGTCATTTGAGCCTTTAGGAGATTGTTCAATAATTGGAATTATATCAGTATTTTGAGCATCAAACCAAATTTTTTGTTTCTCTTTCTCTGTTAAGGATGAGAGGCCTGCTGCAGACAATATTTGACCAAATTGTTCTAATGATGCTTCTGTGCTAATTGAATAAGTGCTTCTTTAATTTTGTCTGGTGACTGAAAAACAAATTGACTCCCATTTTCTTGAGAATCTTTAGTTGGAGTTATTTTAGGTTGGTCATTTTGCTGTTCATTTGATTTACCTGAATCAGTGGATGAATTCGCTTGTTGTTTTTCTTCCTTTTTGTCCTCTTCAAATAACTTAAAAACGAATGAGCGTATTCAATAGTCTTTGAAATGAATAAACCCTTATTATCAATCCCCTCTTTTACAAATTTTTCTGCTAATGAATTTACTTCGTTTAATAGTTCATCATCATCTTCTGAAAGCTCTAAACTTTCTTTCCAAATAGCCTCTTTGGTTAGAAACATTAACTTAGAATGCCTTGGCAAGTCTTTAAACGATTTATAGCCTCCTTTTTTAATCCAGGCTATCTCGCTTTTAAGTGTTTCAGATTTATGACGATAATAGTTTTTTGTATCAATGATAATATCAGCTGCTTGGTTAGCAAGACTTCCTGATAAGGAAATAATATCAACTAAGTGGTGTGAGTAATTTTGATGATAGGTGTCAATGATTGCTTTCAACATTCGAAAATGGGTAAGAACATCAAAAGGGCAACAAATATAATGTTCCACTTCGTGTCGTGTAAGAACACGCACTTCTTCTTGGAAATCCTTATAGCTTGTAGGTAGTAGCCCAAAGTTTAAATGAATCTGCCAAGTATCTCCAATACGAATGTAATATTCGCCAGATTTGTAATTACTTGAATCAGGTAAAATAAAATCAATATTTGGTAATGGTATGCCAATAGAACGATTGTATTCACCTATGAATACTTGCCTGCAAGCTTCAAGAGCTTTTTCTTTATATATCTCATAATTATCCAATATTATTTTGTTTTAGAAAATTATAGATTGGATTGTCGTAATTTCCTCTATATAAAAACCTTAGACTGTAATTTCCACCACCTTCACTAACTTTCTCCATAGTCAAATTGAATTCTGATTCGCTTATGTCAGACAGCACTTCAACCCTTCGAATACTGGGGTTAAAAGCTGAATTAAACCTTGAATTAACCAGTTTGTAAAGGTCAAAGCATTCTTTACTGACTAACTCGATAAAATTATCGAATGAAATTTTGAATTTAATTTCAGAAAATGATTGTGAACCAATTTTTCTTCTCTCTTTCTCTATTAGATCCGCTAAAAATTGGCGATTGGGTATATCGTATCTGTCTGAAAGTTCTTGTTTTAACTTGCCAAGCTCTTCTAAGTTCTGAGAGCTTCTATTTTTTTATTGTAACCAATTATTTCACTGTATACTGGGATGTAGGCTTGCTCAAGAATAGGTACAATCTCTTTATTGTAATCAAAAATTGTTGTTTGATTGCTTAATTGTTTTAACAAAATCTTGAAATTCTTCCAACAATAATTTACCTTTTTTAACTCTTTCAAATTTTTTGAGTAATGGTAAAAGACCTTCAAATTCAAATGAAATTTTCTCAATCAATTCCTTTGTAGAGTCAAGTTCAATATTTAAAGAAAAAATACCAGACTCAAATCTTCCTTCTTTTAGTTCATCCTTGAATGATTTACTCAATGATGAACGATGCCATATCATATAGGGGGCTAAAACTTTAATATGATTCGGTTGCACTTCAGCGTCACCTAAATACCAAGCTAAGGCTTTTCCATAGCGATATAAATCTTCTTTTACTCTTACGCTTAGTGGGTGGATTATCTTATTGCAAACCTTATCCGGAGCATTGAATAGGTAAGGCTGATGCAAACCTATCTAAAAAAGGTAAAGACATTATAAAATTTCCCTCGTCTTTAGGGTTCATTGTTGCATACAATGAAAAGTTAGGTAATCTCTTGCTCTCATTGTGATATTTGACTGAACTTTCGGCCAGCAGAGATAGCAATATATTTTGGGCATAAGGTGAAAGCCGATTTAACTCATCGATAATTTTCCAAGGAGAATCTACAAAGTCATTCCAAATCACATCAACTTTTTTGTTGGCATTTCAATTCTTTAGCTCTAGTTAATTGAGCTATATCTAAACTACCTAAAATTTTTCTTCTGTTAATTGAGGATGCCCCTTAAGAATACAATCTTCTATAGCATCTTTTGAAAGTTTGTAAAATACCTGACCTAAATATTTTGCTAAAGTTGTTTTACCACCTCCGTGCCCACCATATAATAACATTGTACCTCTGTCGACTAAGGCATTAATAACTGCTAGTGTTTCAACTAAATAAACTTTTCTTCTTATTAGAGATGGTGTTGTGAAATTAACGTAAGGAAGTTCATCATTGTGGACCTATAAATTTCCTAAACGTATCTTGTCTAGTGCTTTAACTAATTGTATATTATTGTTTGCCATTTAAAAAGTCTTTTGGATTTCAATTTTGATAAGCCCTTTATCAAGTAATTCTTTTATTAAAATGGAGTTTCCTAAGTCTTGAGATGAAACGATTCCGTTGTCTGCACCATTTAGCTTAGATTCCAACCAATTCAAATGTTCTGACATTCCTGACTCATTAAGCGCTTTCCTGAATAAAGCAGTTATGTCATTGTTTGTATTTAAATCTATTAAGGAATCCTCATTTAAGTAAGAGATTAAATCTGTAGCCTTTCCAACGATTTGATACCATTCTTCAAACCATCTAAAGATTCCTTAATTTCATTGATGATTGAATTTATACTTGGTTTTGAAATTGCTAAACTATCTAATAATGCTAAGTTCTTAGATTCATATTCGGACAAAGAAACCTTAAATACCAGGAGAATATTATTTCTCACAGTAGCTGAATAGCTTTCAAAGTCATTAATCGCTTTTGATTTACTTGTAAGACTTTGTTGTATACCCAGAACGCTTTTGTTTGAGTATTGTGTCAAGAATATTTTCTTTAATTAGTGAATTGTATTGAAGTATGATTGATTGTAGTTCATCTTTGTTAGGACAAGAGTCCCATCGTGAATCATAAGAAATAGCCTGTTTATTATTAAAAAATTCTTTTATTGTAGTATATTTTTTTCTAAATCTTCATTTATTATCAATAAACCCTCAAGATTGTTTTTACCCCCCTCATATTTTACCTATCTTCTGTAAACTTTAGTAAAAGATTCTTAAAAGTTGTGTCTTGTGAGTTGGCTATTTTAGTTTTATATAATAATACAATACTTTTATTTATATCACTTATTCTGTTCTTAATTTTATCGATTAGACGTAAGATTATTATCAGTATCATTAATTGGCTTTGTGCTTTGGTTTTTTCAATGACAAGGCTTACGATATCTACATAGAAATCAATATTATTATCGATTTGTTCTTTGGTAAAAAGTTCATTTGGTTGAGTATAATTTAATTCCTTTATTTCTCTTAATCCGTCGAGTTGATTTAACTGCATCAAAATAATCATCAATATTATTTTCAAATTGTTGTGGGTCATTTAAAAGATTATTAGTTTCCTTTTTTCAGCTCTTTTGAAACCTCGCGCTTAAAGATTGGCAAAAATTGAATTCTCAATTTCTAAAACCGCCTTATTTGAATTGATTGATTCAATTGATTCGCTAATATTTGAATCTGCATAGTGTTTAACTAAGTACTTTCTTAGCTCTTTTGAGTTTGCGTTATTTTTATCAGCTGTAATTTGATTGACCCATCCAATAAAATAATCTACTCCAGGTGCAGTAATTACTTCATAAATATCTTCGAACAATTTCGTCAGTGCCTTTTGATATTTATGAAAGTCTTGCTCATCTTTAATATTACTAAAATATGTTCAAGTTCAAATAGCTGTTGTTGCCATTCTGGTTTTGATAATTCAACAGCTATTTTTTACTATAGCTTGGATTTCTTTTTGTTTAAGGGCAATATCAAGTTTCTCACTATATGCTGAAATATCTATCATTCTTCAACTGGGATTAAAGTTGTGTAATAAAATTTTGAAGTTGCGTTGTGCTTCTGCAGTCTTCTTTATTTCTTTCATTTTAGAGGCCATTTCTTTAAATTCTGGATTTAATTTGTTGGTTATTCGTGACTAAGCACTGGTAAAATGTTTTTATCTTATCTGGGAAATATTGTAGATTGGTAATGGATTATAATAATTTTTTGATTCACCAAATAGCTTTTCAAACTCTTCTCTATTTTTTAAGTTGTCACAAATAATTTTTTTTTCCACAAGTAGTTATCATTTCGTTTTTTGGATTCAAAAATTAGTAGTCTTTCAGTTAAGGGGTCATTATACAAGGCGTCTATTTCATCTTGTATAGTGTCCACTATTGACTTTTGTTCACTGATATCATCAAAAATCTTTCGAGTTGTTTCAAAAAATATTTCGGAATCATTTACTACTTTATTAAAGTGTTTGATTATAGAATTAATAACAAGGAGTGTTGAAGCTTTTGGAGAGTTATCAATAATTGACTTGATTATAGAAATACCCTTAATCGCTTTACTTAATTTTTCAGGATATGATGATAAACTTTGGCTCTCCTCAAGTATTGATTTTAATTCATCTAGTTTTGATACAATGTTTACTCGAATTTCACTCAAAGAAGTTTCTATAAGATTTAGGTCGTTATTAATTGAAATAACTAAATCGGATACTGAAAGAGTTCTAAGGTAAGTCAGATTGTAAATTGATTCCGTCAGCTCTGGCAGTAAATAGCCGCCTAAAGCATTATGGTATGACTTGATAAAGTTTGCCTCCGTTTTATGCTTTAAGTATGTATAGTATTCAACAATACTATTTAAATCATCCTCATTTAGGAGGGTTTCAGTGAATTTGCATAATCTACTTAAGAATGATGAGTTTAAATCAAAATTTGAAAAATGAGTATCCAAATCTTTTTTATTCTTAGTGAGTATATTTAATAGATTTTTGAAATTGACTTCCTTAATTGGGTCATCTTTATCAATATCAAATCGATAATCATTCTTACAAAGCTCTAGTAACTGTTTTAAACTATCTTCAATTCTTTTATTTTCAAATAAATACAGCAGTGCAATATGTGAGGTAAATTTATCATAAGACTCAGCATCATCGTTTATTATTTTATCAATATAGTAATAATCGTAAACACTTTTTTTAAATTCATCCTCCGTGCTAACACTCTCCTTTAGCTTGGATTGATATTCTTCATTCGCAATTTTATGAATTGACTTGAATGTTGAATTATCTCCATCGAAAAGCAATTTTCTATAGTGCTCAATTGTTCTAATATTCTCTTTCTTCTCAGTCCACGGTCTCTTGCCTATTAAATCAATTGTCTTCTTAAAGTCGAAATCAAAATTTTCTTCATCATTCTGGCTGATACAAACCGATTAATATAACAAATTTTCCAACACTGTCAATAAAATCCGTAATTTGGCTATTAAATTGTAACTGAAGCGAGTCGATATTTCGAAATTGAATCTTTTGCAGCTCTAGACACTTAATATATTTGATTCGTTTTAAGAGCATCATGGATTTCTTCTTTTAGGCTCTTGTTTTTGAATTCTCTCCTGTAAAAGAACAGAAACAATCTGAGAGCATCCTCGTAAAATTTTGGAATGAACAGCAATATATGAGATTAGTTGTCTTTTTATAGGCATTTAATATATCTCGAGGAAAATCTGGAATAAATTCAAAGTGACCATATCTTATGAATAGGATATGGCTATGGGAGAAGGAATACTAATGGAGTATTGGTTTCATTACTAAAGACTGCACTCCAAGCATTCCTCATTTCATCGAATTTTTCCTCAAACTTTTTATTCTTATACATGAGCCTTGGAGAACCAATTGGCTGTTCAATAGATTCTCTAATAGCGTATAATGATAATTGTAGAAAACCTTATCATTCCTTAATAATTTACATTTTTCAAATCTATCAAAAGTATTAGGGATAAAGACTTCAAGTTCACCTGTGCCTCTGAAATGTTCATTTGATTAATTATGTTTAATAAGAAGTCTAATGATTCTCTTGTTTCTTTAATTGAATCGTCTTGATAAAGGCTGATAAAGTCATAAGTAAGTTCTAATAAGGGTTTCAGGAAAGTTGATGCAAAAACTTCATCTGGATTTGAATCATTAATCATGCCGAATGCAATATTTCCCTCTGCATCTGAAATTCCACCTAAGATATAGCTAAAATAAGGTTGTATATGTTCTATGTAATTTACGGAAACGAACTTGCCTTCTTCTTGATATTTCTTAAGGTGAATAGAATACAAATCATCTCTTAAAACTGGAATTAAGTCGATTTCAGTATTAATAATTTCTGAACTACAAAAAAGTAATAAACACACTCCTTTAAATCTTGTTTATATTCCTTTATTTCAAATTCAGTAGGTTGAAACTTGGAAATTACTTTGCCAAGTATAGCTGCTTGAACTCTACCATTAATCGCGTTGAAAAATTGAGTTTTAAGATATGAAACAGCTTCGCCTCCCTCATCTATTGGCTCTTTAAAAATCGATTTGGTGATTAACTCATTTGTGTTTAACAATTTCAGGTCTTCAATTGAACCCAACGCATCTCTAAGTTTTAGAATATGACCTGGCCTACACCTTGAAAGCCACCAAATGAAGTTAATGTAGCCTTTAGGGTCATCCTTCAAGAAGGACCTTTGTAGTAAATTAGAAGTTGGAAATGGTATCGGCTTAGTTTTTAACCTTCTGTTTGCAGCAGTTTCACTATCAGAACTATTGTCTCCTCTTTCCTTAGCAATCTCATAGCCTGAAGCTGGGCCATTCCCAATAATCAAATAAAATAGGGTGATGTCTTGAACAATTTGGTCAAAAAGTTCTCTTAATACTCCACCTCCTGATGTTTCAATGTATTTTTTTAACTCATAGAATTTAGATTCGAATTCATCGATTAATAGAATTGGCCTGTGACTCGTATTAACTGCTTCTAAAATAACTGATTTGGAAAATGTATTGTCAAAAGTCAAATGAGCTTTTGAATCTTCGATTACTTCGACTTGTTTAAAGTCTTTTAGATATTTATTTAGGTCACCTCCATTAAACTCAGGAAAAAATATTCTTTCTATACTCGACCAGTTTTTCGCTTTTCAGTGCTTCAATTTGGCTTAAAAGAAGCTTGTTTATGAAGGGTCCCAATTGGTCATTTGTATTTTGCCCGTTGGCTGCTTTAAAGCAACTTCTTTTACTGCTTGGGTTATTTCGTCAAGCGAAATAAGAAAAGGTTGGAGTTTTTAGTTTGCACCATCCATAGTGAAATATGTAATAGAGTGAATTAGTTTTACCTATCCCAAAAGCCCCTTGGAGCATAATAGGTTGTATTTGTTCTTTATTCACACTCGCTTTTAAAGTGTCCTGTTCAAGTTCTTTTCGTAAATTTTTGTGGTCTGGACTTAAATCAATCCACCTTGTCGTCTTAATTAATGGGATATATGCTGACATACTATTTCAATCTAATTTTAATGGATTCTTTAACTTGTTCAGAAATAAGAGTGTATTTTCCTGCTTGAAGTTTCGCAAATACTGTCTTCTCGTTGTTTGATATTCCGGCAATTTCCTCATTATGATTGGTAACTAAATTTATCTTATCTGGTGTGTACACGGATAGGACAAATCCATCTTCGTACTTTCTGATAAAATTTTAAACGGAAGACTTTCATTATCTAAAAGGAGATACTTGTCTTCACCGTCAATGCCAGATTTTGCTGCTAGTGCAAGTGTTGGTTCTTTTTGAGTTTGATCAATATAGAATTTAGGATATTCTGTCTTGCCGAATATTGAAATTACAACCCCTACATCCTGGCTTTGTCTGTTCTCCAAGAAACTTAGTAATGAAAGGATAGAATGGTTGATGTATTTAGCTCTTGATATTTCAATATCTCTAAACTCTTGTTGCGCTTCAGATAAAGTTTCAGAAGTTGCTTTTAAATAATCAGAAATAGGTTCATTTACTAATTCAAAAGCATCTGATTTTGCAAAGGCGTTTGACTTCAGTTCATAGTCGCCAACATATTCATCTAGTAATTCTGCAAGAATTGGCTGGTCATTCCAAGTTTCAACCAAAAATGGAAATCCTATTATTGAATGGTCGTTACATACTTCATCGCTTTGGGTAGCCATTTCAATGAATGGGCTGATTATTAAAACTCTGACAGAAAGTTCGCCTTCAATATCATCAGGTCATTATTTACAAATACAATAAATGGGTGCGATGTTTTTTGAAATACCTTGAAAGTCATCGTATTCATTTTTGACTGTCCAAATTTGATTCTTTTGGATACGAGGATGTATCTTGAGATGCCTTGTTTGGTTTACAGTTTTGGAGCGGTTTATAAACAGTTTTGTCAAGTTTTCAATATCCTTTTCTGTTGTGACAACTTTTTCAGAATCTTCTGTAAAGGTTTCTATTTGACTTTTTAGAAATTGAATAATGGTTTTCATTCTTTGCTGCGTAATAATACTATACCCTTACTTTGAGTGTTTGTCCAAAGCTTTTGAAATATTTTGTATAAAAAGTATTCCATCTTGCTCATTTTCAGGAGTGTAACTAGAAGCTATTTTCTTTTTGAATGCATCCACTTTATGATGGAATGTGCTTTTAGGTATATCATAAAAGTCAGCAAATTCAGCCAAAGATTGTTCCTTTCATTCTGGAAAAGAAAGTGGAAAATCAACTTTGCATCAACTTTTGTCAAACCATTTAGAAGCTTTGAATAATCTTGTCATACTTTATGCTTGTCATTGAGATTTCTTCTATGGCAATCGATTCTTCCTTTGTTTCTAAAATATTGAAGCTTTTTTGGTCAAATAAACTGAAAACAGCTATAGTTAATTTGTTTAGTGAGATTGGGGTCTCAATAGAATTGAAAACATCTTCGATGGCTATCTTCACTAATGGTTTGAAATGTTTAGTGGATTCTTTTATGGGAATCTTTGACAAATAAGTAAGTGCATTTTCAATATCTTCCAATGGTTTGAGGTCCTCTTTTGAGAAAGAATTAGTAAAAACGTAATCTTTCCCTTCAATCGTATTGCTAATATAGTCTTCCTTACATATTGAAATAACTAATTCTCTGCATTTCTCAAAGCTCAAGCCTGCTTTTTGCTGTTCTTCCTTTATACGGTTAGCAACAAAAGAAATGAGAATTTGAGAAAAGTAATACGACAAATAGCTCTCAGGTATCTTGTTTAGATTATCAAATTTTCCTTTAACTAATGACCATTCAAAAAACTGATGCGTTAACTCCTTTATTTCGTCTGCTGACCAAAATTTAGTTGCATTTGTTCCACTGCTTACAATAATTGATTTAGGCCAGTTATACTTACGCACAAAATTTGACACAACACTTATAAAATGTTTGTAACCTTCATTCGAAAGTAGCCCTGATAATATTTCGTATATGTATTCAGTTTTAAACATCAATGCCTTTGCAGAATTTGATTTGTAATTTGAAATCTTTCAGTTGTTGCTCATTAAAATTATCAATCCCATTCCAACCTTGTTTCAATGTTAATAGGTCATTTTTACTGAATGTCATCCAAAGATCAATAAGAAAATATGAATTTAGACAAGCTGAGTCAGTAGTATTTAACTGCACCTTAAAAACGCAACTTCCTTTCTGTAATCTTTCGGTGCCAGGAACAATTTGGCAGCTTGTCATGCAAGAACTTACTTTTCCTACTACAGAAGGATGATAGTCTGTTTTAGATTTATTAGAAGCAAATGAATTAGCCCAAATACCATTCGGTGCTGCCCAAATTGAACCAACTTCTGGGGCATAAATGTCATATAATATTTGCTTCCAATCTTTCATTGTTGCAATTCAATTTTTTTCTTTTGGGTTGGCTTTGCAAGCTCTATTAAAAACTTTGGACGTGTATCGGCTTGTGCGGTTTTTAATTGTGCTTGCAAAATGCTTTAGGGGTTCACAGGTGGTTGTTTATTTTGTTGTGTCCAAATTGTGTCGAAAATGAATTCCTTGTATCGTCTTTGAAAGTCTTGGTCAGTTGAGAATTTTTTAAATATTTCGGTCTGCGTAAACAAATATTGTTGCATCAATTCTTCCACTTTTTTGTCGGATGATATTTTTGCGTTTTGCTTGTCAGGTGAAGTGGTGATGGCATCCATTATTTTCTTGTCTGCTTTCATTTCGGCAGGTAATTGTTTTGTTAAAATTTGATTTACTTTGTCTTTGTCTGTCCAGTCAATATCGCCAAAACGCTGATTGAAGGCGTTAAGAATATTTTCTAAAGTGTCCAGTTCGGGTTTACTTTGCCACCACCTACACCAACAGGATTGGGGATACAAAGCCAGGGTCTTCAGCTAAGTTTATTTTTTTCCGTGCCTTGCTTTGCAGGTCGGTAACTGTCCATATCAATGGATTCAATGATTCCTTGTGCCAAGTCTTCATTTTCGTCAATGATTAATTTTGGTAATAAATATTTCAGATACCACCAAAGTTGTTCCCAATAGAGATTATTAAAGTCAAGCAGTTTGGCTAAGTAACTATAAGTTCTTAAAAACGATTTTACTTTGATTTTAAAATCAATTTGTTTGTCGATGTTTAAATCGTATTTAAAAATGTGGGCTGCCGAATCAATAATCGGGTCAAGAATAGTTCTATCGGCATTGTCGGAATATTTTTCAAAGAAATCCTTTACTACTTCTTCATTATAAACTTCAAATTTTTCCAATGCGTCCAGCAAGTCATTTAGTTTGTTTGGACTTGTTTCCTCACTAAGAATGGTTGAAGTAAAATAAGGGTCAAACGCTTCTTTTATTTCTTCGGCTTTATTGTAAAAGTCCAACACAAAAGTGTCTTTCTTCCAAGGTTTGTAAGCTCTGTTTAAACGTGAAAGTGTTTGCACGGCTTGCACATCTCTCAGTTTTTTATCAACATACATTGTATGCAATAGAGGTTGGTCAAAACCTGTTTGGTATTTATTGGCCACAATTAAAAAACGATATTGCTTTTTCTTAAAGTTTTTAGGAATGTCGGTTTTGTAACTTTCAAAATTATTCATTGCTGTTTCGTCATACTCCATGCCTTTGTATTCTTTCTTGCCCGAAAAAGCAACAATCGCTTTCCAAGGCGATTTTATTTCTTTCAGGTATTCGTCAAAGGCGTGTTTGTATTTGATAGCGGCAATGATGCTTTTAGTTACAATCATTGTTTTGGCTTCTCCATTTATCAGGTGCTTTACATCACGATGAAAATGGTCTATCATTATTTTTGCTTTCTCGGCTATGGCAAATTCGTGTCCTTCTACATAAGCCCTCAATTTCTTTTGTGCCTGTTTGGTATCAAACTCAGGATTTTCTTCTACCGATTTTATGAGTTTGTAAAACGAATTGTAGGTGGTGTAATTTTGCAACACATCCAAAATAAACTCTTCCTCAATGGCTTGTTTCATTGAATACAAATGGAACGCATCAAAAGCCGTTTTTTCTTCTCCGTCTTTGATGTATTTTCGTGGAACGCCAAATGTTTCTAATGTTTTGTTTTTGGGTGTGGCGGTAAAGGCAAAGTAAGAACCGTTTTTAATCATTTTGCGACTTTCAATCAAGGCATTGATTTTATCTTCCAAGGTTGGTTCATCTTCGTCTTCTGCGTCTTCGCCTTTGTCGGCAAGTACAGCGTTCATTTTGGCTGATGTTTCTCCGCTTTGGCTGCTGTGTGCTTCGTCTATGATGATGGCAAACTTCAAACTTCCTAAGTCTTCCATTTCTTTCAGCAAATGCGGAAAGGTTTGGATAGTACAGATAATTACTTTCTTTCTGTTGGCAATGGCTTCACGCAAGTGGGTTGTTTTACTTGCCCCATCGTTGGTAATGGCTGCCACAATGCCTATTGTTGGCGCAAACTGTTTTATTTCATCGCTAATTGTTTATCTAAACCGTTCTGTCGGTAATGACAATGACCGAATCAAAAATGATGCTCGCCTGTTTTATCAAACAAGCCGTGTAACTGATGAGAAAGCCAAGCAATTGATTTTGATTTGCCCGAACCTGCCGAATGTTGAATGAGATATTTTTGCCCGATGCCGTACTCTTTGGCGTGAGACAATATTTGCTTGACCGAGGTAAGTTGATGATAACGGGGGAAAATCATTTTCTTTTTCTTCTTACCCGTGTCTTCGTCCGTTTCTTCAATTACTTGTGCAAACTTATCAATGATGTTTGCCAAGGAATCTTTGCTCAATACTTCTTCCCACAAATAATGTGTCTTTAGTCCTTTGGGATTTACTGGATTTCCTGCACCAAAAGGCGGAGTTGCTTTGCCATCATTCAAACCTTTGTTGAAAGGAATAAAAGAGGATGCTTTGCCTTTGAGGTGCGAACACATAAACACTTGTTCGGTGTCGGCTGCAAAGTGAACCATACAACGGGCAAACGAAAACATTTTTTCTTTGGGGTCGCGGTCGTTTTGGTATTGGCGAATACCATTTTGCACATACTGACCGCTTAATGGGTTTTTTAATTCGCAAGTTATGACGGGAATGCCATTTACAAAAATGGTTAAGTCCAAACGGTTTTCGTGGCTTAGGCTGTATTTCAATTCTTGTGTTACCGAAAACAAATTGGCAGCATATCTTGCAGCATCTTTGGTGTTGTAGCTTGATGATGGCTTGCGGTAAAACAACTCTATGGTTTTATCAAAATGCTTTACGCCTTTGCGAAGTACCTCTATTACGCCCAACTCTTTTATTTTTTCATCTAAGCGAACCAAAAAACTGCGTTCGCCTTTTTTCTGAATCATCTCGTAAGCATCTTTTTGAGTAGCCTCAATAAATGCCAATACCTGTTTGGTATTGATGCAAAACTCACGGTCAAATTCGTTGGGTGTGGTTTCAAAATATTTGTGTTCTGTTACCAAAAAATGGGTAATGAACTTTTGAAAACCTCTTTCTGATGTATCGGTAAACTGCATACTTAACTCATTTGTAATTGTGGAACACTGCTTTTTCCTGTTACTAAATCGGTAATTAGAGATTCCTGATATTCTTTTATCGTTTCAATTTCAATTGTTGGCTTTGGAAATTGCTAAAGTTATTATTTTGTTTGCCTGATTTATTTTAGAAGTGATTGTTTTGTGAATTTCTAAAGTCGGTACAGGGACATTAATATCACAAACAATAGTGCTATTTAAATGTGGATGTAAAGCACCTGTTCTGATAATTGATAAATTACTTTCTCCATAATAGGACTTTAGCACATAAAATAGATACTCAGAACTTATCTTCTTTTTATTTACTTTTAATATAATTAGTGCATGGCAATTTGTTCCTTGAAATTCTTTTGGCACAACACAAAAGTTTCCTGTTTTCCCCCCTGTTTGTGTTATTAAAATGTCGCCAGCACTTAAAATCGACCTGCTATTTTGCTTTGACCATTTTTCTCTTACGAAATAGGGAGTATGAAAATCAATTTTATTATCTCTAATATGGGTTGACTGGATATATTTTACACCTTCTGGAACTAATATATCTCTAGGAGATGTTTCTTTAAAATCGTTTGTAATTCTGTTTCAAACAGTTTTTATTCTATACCACTGCCAATTAGAAGGAATGGAAGTTAACCATAAATCTCCAGTAGCTCTTGGCTCATCATTTAATAATGAACTGCCAGAAATTGCATCAGTTATGTTTGCTATTTTCTGCTCTTCCAACAACTCAATCAACCTTTCCTTATTCCGAATAAACTTGTCTATTTCGTAATTCTTTTTGTCTAAGTAGGCTACAATTTTGTTTTGAACTTCTATTGGGGGTACAATGCTGTACATTCTTTTGAAGTCGGTATAACGCAAACTCAATTGGTCGTCGATAATCGCTATAACCCAAAGCTCCTTGCCACATTCTCATTTTGTTGTAAGCAATGTCGCCAACCTTAATTAGTTTGTATTTGCTTTTATCTTCGTTGCTGCTGTCTTTCTTTATGTCAACATCGGTTTGCTTGATTACACCTCTGCCAATGGTTACAGAAAGCAGTTCTTCATTGATATGTCCTCTTTCAATACGTTCCTGAAAAACGGCAATATTTGGCAACAGTTGCCAGCCATCGGGCAATTGCGTTGCATAATCATACGCAATGGCATTGTATTTTTGTATGGTTGTAAAGTTGCCATTAGTCGTTCACTATTTCGTTTAAGATGCCTTCGGTTTCTTTTTCCAATGCAAAAATTTCTGCCGTAATTTCTTCAATGCTGCGTGGCGGCACATAGTTGTAGAAATAGCGGGTAAACGAAATTTCGTAGCCCTTCACGGTTTTGCTTTCGTCAATCCAAGCATCAGGTATGTGTTGCAATACTTCCCGTTTAAAATATTCTTGTATGTCTTGGTCAAGCGGCACATTTTCGCTGTCCCGCAAATCGCTGTCGGCTTCGTAAACGTTATTGTTCCGTCTTTTTCAGTTTTCTTAATTACTCGTTCGGCATCTTCGTTCTTCCAAGTGATGGCATCTGTAATGCTTTTTACGCCCTTGGCATCAATATCTAACTTCAATTCTTTAATGGTTTTGTTGAGCAAAGGCACAAACGTGTTGTAATCGTCAAACTGTTTATTGCCTAATTTGTCGGCAATTTTTTGAGCAGCTTGCATCAATGCCAAAAGGCGTTTCCAATGTTCGGCACTTAGCAATTTTGTTTTGTCAGCAGGTTTTAGTTTTACTTCGTTTTTGTTCAGGTGGGCTTCAATTTTGTCTTTGTATTTTTTGATGTCTTTATACAAATCGTCTCCAAAATGGGTGTAAGCCCATTCCATTTCTTCGGCTATGTTTTTATCAAAGCGCAAGGTGGCAATGGCTTCGGGTGTAAATTTTGCCGAAAGGCGTAAAGGTCTTTCTACGGTTATTTTGTTGTAGCCAAAATATTCGTTGGGGTAAATTTTAGAAATATCGCTTTCCACAAAGTCCATATACAGTTGGGTAATGGCATCAATGTGGGAGGCTTCATTTCGCAATTTTTTTGCCCCAGGTTCTTCCGCAGTTTTTCATACAGTTCCATTGCGTTGATCAACTGCACTTTGCCTTTTCGTTTGGGGTCTTTCTTGTTGCTTACAATCCAGATGTAAGTAGGAATGCCCGTGTTGTAAAAAATGTTTTTTGGCAAAGCGATGATACATTCTAGCCAATCGTTTTCGATAATGTGCTTGCGTATTTCACTTTCGCCGCCGCCTGCATCGCCAGTAAACAAAGCCGAACCATTGTGAACAGTCGCAATGCGGCTGCCCAGCTCGGTGTTGTGTTTCATTTTGCTGACCATATTCATCAGAAACAGCAATTGTCCATCAGAAATAGAAGGCAAGCCAATTTGAAAGCGTTTGTCTTTGATATTTTGACTTCCCTTTTTCCCACGGTCATCAACAATGGCCTCCTCGTCAATTTTCCATGTTTTGCCATAAGGCGGATTGGAAAGCATAAAGTCGAAATGCAAATGCGGAAAACCATCTTTAGAAAGGGTAGAGCCGTAGGCAATGTTCTCCGATTTTTCGCCTTTAATCAGCATATCGCTGGTGCAGATGGCGTAGGTTTCAGGATTTACTTCCTGCCCGTAAAGCATAAAGTCGGCTTTGCTATTTGGTGACTTCCATCGCAAAATGTTCTGCTTCGGTAAGCATACCGCCACTGCCACAGGCAGGATCGTAAATGAGATAGGTTCCCTTTTTGAATTTTATCTTTGACAGGCGTAAATAAAATATGCGTCATCAACTTAATGATTTCACGGGGCGTAAAGTGTTCTCCCGCTTCTTCATTGTTTTCTTCATTAAATTTTCTAATCAGCTCTTCAAAAACATAACCCATCCCCAAATTGGTCAGCGGTGGCAAGGTTTCACCTTTACTGTTTTTGGCTTCGTTGGGGCTTAGATTTATTTCTTTGTTGCATAGTTTTTCAATGAGCAAGTAAGTAACGCCTGCTTCTTTCATGGTTTCTAACTGATTACGCAGTTTAAACTTGCTGATGATTTCCTGTACATTGGGGCTGTATCCGTCCAAATAGGCTTCCAGATTGGTGTCTATGTTGTCGGCATCATTCATCAAAGTTTCAAACGTGAATTTTGAAA
This sequence comes from Bacteroidota bacterium, assembly GCA_016715505.1. Taxonomy (GTDB): domain Bacteria; phylum Bacteroidota; class Bacteroidia; order Chitinophagales; family Chitinophagaceae; genus OLB11. Next base: position 204,871 of record JADJZY010000035.1, on the reverse strand, counting down.
TATTCCAAAACGGATAACCCGATTGATTTTCTAAAGCTTTTTTGTCGTCAATATTCTGCTTGATAAGAAAAGCGTTTGCTTCTAAAACTTTCTCTTTTGTCGGCACAAGCAAAGCGTCCAAACGCCTAAGAACGGTGAAGGGAAGAATGATGTCACGGTATTTACCTCTCACAAAAACATCTCTCAGCACATCATCTGCAATGCTCCAAATGAAACTAACAATTTGATTATGGACTTTTTGGTTCATTGTATTGTTTTGTTCTTTTTTATGGTTTTTAGAATGGTCAATATCGTCATTATTTTCGGTGCGGTGGCAAAAAAAATGGCTCTTTTGGCTTTGCGAAGGGTCCGCTTTGCAGGTAGGGGTAAAGCCAAATGTGCTAATTCGGGCTGGGAAAAAATATAAAATATAGGGTCAGCAATGAGTGTCGGCTTACTCGCTGTCCGTTTGTTAAGTCGTTTTTATGTTTTGATCAACTATCAAAGTGGTTTACTTTTTATTTTAATTCGTTTATTGGCATGTAGCTGTCTTAACACACATCTTTCAATCCACAACTCCCTAAGAGAATCGTTTTCAAATAAGGTAAATGAAGCTTCTCCACCGGATGTGGGGTCTGCGGCAATACATACAAAGATGAATTTGGAATGGCCTGCTGAATTTGTATCGTCTCCGCTAAACTGACCATGGTATCCCGGTCACCAATACCCATGGTAACAGATACTTGCAAAGCAGCAACAGAATGGGGCGTCAAATAAGGATGATCACCTAATTCCCTCATAATTTTAGCGGTTCCACTTAATACTTCTTCCCAACCCATAGCTGTATGCCGCTTTTGTAATATTTGGGCATAAGCCGGAATCTTTTCAAGCATTTTTTCTTTGTCCAACATCTTTATTTCACGGGCTGCACTCTCCGGAGACCAGTCTAATTTTGTTGCCAGGGTGATAATCTTGTGAAATAAATTCGGTTTTTCCAGAGCGGCCATCAAGGCAATATAGCCACCCATGCTATAACCAAATACATAAACGGTATTTTGAAGAGATTCGATGTAGGTCAATAAAAATTGAACATAACTACTTACATCATACTTATAAGTTCCCAAGGGTGAATCACCATGACCGGGCCAGTTTGGATGATGTACTTCAAACGAGGAAGAAAAAGTATCGGCGATGGCTTGCATCTGCTTTTGATCACCTAATGCACCATGCAAAATCAGGAGTATGGGTTTACGATTACTCATCCTTTTTTTTCAGTTTAGGTTTTTTACGAATATCTAATTTTTGTTCCCAATTGGCTTTAATCAAAATTTCATTGGGGATTAATTCGACAATTTCGGGTTGGCGTTTTTGTTTCCAATTACCTGCGTCCAATCGTCCATTGCCGTTTTCATCTTTCAACAACCTCAGTTGATAAGAGCCCGGATTTAATTGGGTAAAATTCAGGATGGTATCCCGACAAGCTTGTTCACGAATCCCCTGATTGTTTAACATCAATTGAGCAACTAAGTTTTGATTCACCGGGCACAACAAAGTGAAATATCCATAATCACTTTTGCGCTTACTGCGAAACATAAATGTATCGGCCTGCATTTTCCGCAATAAGGTATCTTGAACAAAACCTTCCAACAATTGCACCTGATACAAAACATCCTGTTGCCAGTCCGTACTTAATTTGAGAATTTTTCGGGTACTGTCCAAAACAATCGACACACTTGCATCCAAAATACCGCCTTGGTATAAACGAATTTTAGTTTCATCCCAATTTTTCACCGCCTGATTAAAGGTAAATTTTAAACCCTGGGTAATATCTAAACTCCGGCTTTTGAGATTCGATGTGTCCACATTCAACATATAAGTAAATGTCGCATCTCCTGACTTGGGTTTATTGCTATTCACACCGGGCTTGGGGCTGCTCGCTGTTTTGCTGCTATCGAGGTCCTTTTCGAAGAATGTATACAAAGTGACTTGTAAAAGCGAATCTCCCGGAACGATATTCGAATTTGAAAAAGCAATGCGCTCACCCGGAGCATCATATTTCAGGTTATTGTTCAAATCGCGCAGGGCATAAATTTTAAACGCCCTTCCCGGCAAATGAAGCAATTCAAAAACCCCCATTTTGTTTTTCACAGCATAGAGTGGTTTTTCATAACTGATGGCAGAGTCTGGTCGATTTGCAGGATGTAATAAAATCCAAGCGGCCGTATCGGGCAAGCCTGTCTCCGATTCAAATACTTTTCCTCTGATACTCAATGAATCAAAAAATTGGCCGGTCGAAAAAGTAAAACGTATTTCATCTGCCGGATTCCCTTCATGTAAATCCACCACAGACTTTCCCAAACTCAACTGATAAGTCGTAGAAGGCAATAACAAGGAATCAGGTATTTCAAGCGTTAAGGTACGTTTATGTGCACTAGCCTTTATGTTCGTGGATACCAATGGGCTGATTTGAATCTGACTTGCGGCATCTTTGATTTGAATAAACTCATCAAATTCAAACTGAATTTTACCACCCCTAAAGCCCAAAGAAGAATCGGCCACAGAGCGTCGTCTGAGCTGAGGGGCCTTTGTATCACGCGGACCGCCATCGGGTGTCATGATATTTGCGCACGACATCATTCCGACCAAAAAGCCGATCAAAAACAGGCCACGATTCATCAGACGCATCATTTCATTGCAATGATAAGAACTATTCAGGTTGAAATCTTCGCGTGAAAGTGAAAAGTATGTTTATGCCTGTTTGTTCAGAATCATTTTTCCATAGTCATAGTGATAAAAAGCAGGGTCCGGCGCATCAAGTAACAAGGGGCCATCCATATCGGCGTAATCCAGAAAAGGCAGCATGTGGACCATGGGTGTGGTTCCGATTTCCGTTTCGTTCATACATCCCATCATGACCGATAAGTTCATTGCACGGGCCTTTTCAATCATCCGCAAAGCTGGCGTAATCCCTCCACATTTGGTCAATTTGATATTGATGCCATCGAACCCTTTGGCAATTTTTTCAATATCCGCTTCATTCACACATGACTCATCCGCTATGAAAGGTATGCTGCTGTGTTTTTTTAATTCTACCATGGCTTCATTTTCCGCCTGAGATAAGGGTTGTTCAATGAGTTCAATTTGTAATTTTTCCATCTCCGGTAATAGTTGTAAGGCCTCATCAAAAGTCCAGGAAGCATTGGCATCAATTCGGATTTTCGCATCAGTATGTTGACGTAAAAGTTGAAGCATGTTCAAATGTTCCGGCTCTGATACTTTGATTTTATAGATAGGCCAGGGCATTTCCTTTAACTTGGCCAACATTTTTTCCGGCTCATCCAAACCAATGGTGTAATCCGTCAAAGGACCTTCCTGATCGGGAATATTCCAAAGCGCTTTCCGATCATTTTTGGTATATTTTAAATACAAATCCCAGTAGGCCATATCCAATGCACAAACTAAAAAAGGATCATTCGGAAACAAATGATGGCAATAATGCCAAAATCGCTCCGGTTCATTCATCACATAACGTTCTATCATTTCAGACTTACTCTGTAATTTTTGAATCATATCCTCCACACTCACCTGATAATAGTGAATAGCAGGGGCTTCCCCAAACCCGGTGATTTGATTAAACCCCAATGCAATGAGTAAAGCTTCCTGATGGGTTTTGAGCCCATGTGCAGTGGTAAATGGTTGTTTGAAAGGGGTGGAAATTGATTTAAATTTCAATTGAAGCATAGTTTGTAAAAGTACGACCCGACATGTACTCCTGACAAGATGATTTTTACAGAAGCCCAAATCCTATCGACGGAATACACCTTAAACTTGCTTTTAGGACATGGCAAAATCTGGGTTCAAACAGATAATTTTCCCGATTGCACAACCGCAAGCTGGGAGGATGCCTTAGATTTGCGCAGTTCATGACGGAAAGGCTGCAGAATATCGCATTGGTGGGTAACCCAAATAGTGGAAAAAGTTCGCTTTTCAATGCCCTGACCGGCCTCAATCAAAAAGTGGGCAATTTTCCGGGTGTTACAGTCGATAAAAAAACCGGTAAATTATCACTAAGTCCCGAACTTCAGGTCAACGTTACTGACTTACCGGGTACCTATAGCCTTTATCCTAAAAGTGATGATGAGGTGGTTACGTTTGATGTGTTGTTTGATGATGATGAGCAGATGAAAATCGATTGTGTGGTGGTCGTGGTAGATGCCTCTAACCTCAAACGAAATCTTCTTTTCTGTTCCCAAATTTTTGATATTCGCAAGCCTGTTATTGTAGCACTAACCATGATGGACATCGCCCGCCAAAAGGGTTTGCAAATAGATGTACAGGCCTTATCAAGGGAACTGGGCTATCCGGTGGTGGCTATTAATCCGCGAAACAATAAGGGCATTACGGAATTAAAAAAACAATTGGCGTCCATCATTCTTGGTCACTACGAAATTCCACAACGAGACTTTATCGATCATCAACATCTGGCACCTGAAATTATTGCAACGGTTAAAAAATACAAAACCGTTAGCAGCGATTATGCCGCTATTCATTTTGCAGGTGCTTTCCCGAAATTGAGTATCATCAGTGAAGCCTCTAAACAATCACTGGCGGAAGAATTACAAAAATTATCCTTTAATAAAACCCGCTTACAAGCAGAGGAAACATTACTCAGATATGCCCGCATCAAAAAAATCATGCAGGTATCTGTTTTTGAAACCGACCCCCAAAAACTCGAACTGCGGAGCAGGAAATGGGATGAATATTTGTTACATCCTGTTTATGGCTATTTGTTTTTATTGTTCGTTTTGTTCATGATGTTTCAGAGTGTGTTCTGGCTGGCACAATTCCCAATGGATTGGATAGACCAGGGTTTTTCATGGAGTCTGCACCGTTTGAAAGACCTGATGCCCGGCGGTTTTCTGACAGATTTATTGGTAGATGGCGTATTGGCTGGCATCAACGGCATCGTGGTTTTTATTCCACAAATCATGTTGTTATTTGGAATGATCACCTTGCTAGAAGATTCAGGGTATATGTCGCGAATCAGCTTTTTAACCGATCGCCTCATGCGAAGCGTGGGACTAAATGGCAAGTCGGTCATGCCCATGATTAGTGCCACTGCTTGTGCCGTACCGGCAATCATGGCCGCCCGGACCATTGAAAACAAAAAAGAAAAACTCATCACCATACTGATTACCCCATTCATGAGTTGCAGCGCCCGATTGCCGGTATATACGATTTTAATTGGCCTCGTAATTCCTGAACAAAAATTGTGGGGATTCTTTAGCCTGCAGGGCCTGATGATGATGGCTTTATACATCCTTGGGTTTCTGATGGCACTTTTGGCTGCATGGGTAATGAATCGTTTTATCGCAAAAATGGAAAAAAGCATTTTCCTCATGGAATTGCCGGTTTATCGAATGCCCAGATGGAAAAACGCCGGAATTACGATGGTACAGAAAGCAAGGGTTTTTGTAACCGATGCCGGTAAAATCATCTTGTTAATTTCAGTGATCCTATGGGCTTTATCCTCTTACGGCCCAGGCGAAAATGGCAAACCATCACGATCCGAATTAGAGAATTCCTATGCAGGCATTGTTGGCAAAAGTATTGAACCGGCTATCCGACCATTGGGTTATGACTGGAAAATCGGAATCGCCCTGATCACCTCTTTTGCAGCCCGCGAAGTGTTTGTCGGTACCATGGCCACTTTATACAGTGTGGATGAAGAGGATGAAAAAACATTAAAGCAAAAAATGCAGTCTGCCGTCTTTAGTGATGGCCAAAAAGTATACGGATTAGCTACCGGCATGTCATTGATGATATTTTACGCCTTTGCGATGCAATGTATGAGCACACTGGCTATTGTCAAGCGCGAAACCGGAAAATGGAAATACCCAATTCTTCAATTTATACTCATGGGTGGCGTGGCTTATCTGAGTTCCTGGTTGGTTTATCAACTCTTCTCCTAGGATATTTGCGGCTAAATCTACAAATTGGCAGGATAATTGATTGATTTTTAAGGTTATTTTTGCATCACCAAGATAACCAAATCAAACTCGAGGTATGGCGATAGAAAGAACTACGATGAAGCGTCCTATGGACAAGGACCTCAAACAAACCATTCAAAAACGCAATGCAAGGCTGGCTGCTTTTTGTGACCATATGGGCCTGGATGTAGAAATTATCGGCGATATGGAGACCCCGGCTGTCATTAAAGGCGATTATTGCCTAGCATGCTATGTTCATAATTTTAATTTGATATTTACGGACCATTATGATCAGGGTCAGGAAATATATCGGGTTAAATTACAGAAGGTTTTTGAATATGATGCTGAACCCATTTCAGAATGGTTTAAAACAGCCAGTCACCGCCGTATTTACAAAATCCGGATGAAGGAAGAACCTAAACTTTTTTTAGTGGGTTACAACTATGATATTCAAGGTCAGGAAAAAATAAAGTATCCGGTATTTGGCAAATACAGCCCGAAAATCTATTTCACCAAAGATTATGCGAACGACATTCTTGGGTACTTTGATTTGAATTACTGCGAAGTAATTTGATCCGACATTTAATAGATGGTGATATAACCAGTCTCCTTCAATTCATTTCCTTCAAACAACTGAAATTGAAAGGTGCCTTTGGCATTAAAATTATTTTTGTCCAATACCAGATTGGGCCGCGAAATACGAGACACTTTTAGGACTTCATTTTTGTTGGGATCAAAAAATCGCAGTGAGTATTTTTTACTTAAAGCATCTTCCAATGTTATATTAATATGCCCTGTATAAGGATTGGTATAAACATGCGTGGATGGCGTATAATAAAACTCAGTCGATTTAGGCGTGGAAGCGGTATTGTTATGATTCACCGAATCCTTAATAGGCACCGATTTTGTGGTTCCTGATTTAATGGCTCCTTTCATGGAATTCGCTATGACAGCTGAATCCAGATAAACTTTATAGGTATTGCTGAACCACTCCAAATCGCCGGCAAAATTGACCGACAAGCGGTAGTGATTTTTTCCGGCCAAGGGTAATTCATCCACGTACCTTTGAATCCCTTTTTTGGGACTACTCAATACACCGATCGTTACAAAATTTCGAACACTATCCGCCGACCGTTGCACGGCAATAGATTTCACGCCATCAAATTGTGAAGTCCAACTCAAAACATTTTGGGCATTTTCGGTAACAATACTCATGGAGGGTAAAACAGGAGGAGCAGCCACCTGAGCGAAACCAGTGCCGGATATTCCATAACAGAAGATCAGGCAGAGTGCAACTATAATCTTGAAATTCACGTTGGCGAAGGTATTAAAATCTGCCTGCTTCTAAAAACTATTTTGGCTTCCTTTCTCAAAAAGTGCAACAGACCTCATATGCAGCCTCAAGTACTAAAAGACCTGACAAATTTGCGTTAAACCCAAATTTTGCAGTTGGACACAACCAACAGCAAAAAACGAATAAGAAAATCAAATACTTCGGCTAATTGGCCTCAGTATGATTTTCTAATTCGGGGTTACCGAGCAAATCCTTTACAGGCTTTGTTTACAGTAGCTTCGTGCCTTGCTACTGCAAATTCTCGGTTAAATTCAGGCTATTCATCCCTTTCCTTTTTCATTTTATCGCAGCGCACTAAATAATCTTCGGATTGCTGCGTTCTTAAGTTAGTCAGCATTGTGAACTCTGACGAATCTTCGAACAACCGACTTAGGCCATTCCATGACACAATTGAAAAACTTAAGAAATATAAATGATATGAAAACGGTTAAAGCAAAACACGATTATTCCTGGTATCTGCTCATCTTTTCGCTGATTTATGCAATCTTGGTGGTGATCGCGCATCGCTAAAAGTTGTTTTATCTCATCAAAGTGACATTTCCCTTGAATGTCTTTTTCACATTGTTGATGAATGAGGCATCAATCACATAAACAAACACCCCTTGTGGTTGTGGTACATTATTGTATTTGCCATCCCATCCTCGTCCATCGATTGCACTGGTGGTAAATATCTGCTCACCCCATCGGTTGTAGATACTCATTTTAAATGAAGTTAATCCACTACTCAACAATTCACGAGGTAAAAAATAGTCATTCAATCCATCCCCATTCGGAGAAAAGGAATTCGGTATATTGAGATAACAATCTCTTTTAATCCAGATACTATCCGTCATTGCACATTCTCCATTATTCACCCTTACCCAATAATATCCGGGTTGGTTAATGAGAATGGAAGAACTTGTTTCACCCGTACTCCACAAATATTGATTGACATTGGACGCCATCGGGTCCGATAATTGAAGCATGCCAGTTAGTCCGGGACAAATGGCCGTATCCTTTCCTAAATTAATTTTCGGGAATGCCTGAACCACAACAGACTTCGTGATACTTTGATCGGGACAAACTTTATACTCCGCTGTTAATGTAACGGTATAAGCTGGCGAAGAAGCCTGATCGTAAGTGTGAACAGGATTATGAATATCATACACCAAATTACCATCTCCAAATTGCCAATAAAAACGATCCGTTAAGCCCACGAGGCTGTCTCTTAAAAAGATGGGTTCTCCCAAACAAATGCTATCATCCGAAATGGAGAAATCGGCGAATCCTTTTTCATCGACAAAAATATTTTTCTTGATGGAATCAACACAACCGAGTGTATCGGTCACTATTAATCGAACCGTATATAAACCCGCTTTCGCATACGTATAATCGTGAAAGTTTGTAGTCATATTTAAAGTATTTCCATCACCCATATCCCATTGATAGTTGAGTGAACCTTGGGGTATGGATAAAACGGCATCAAAACGAATGAGCTGATCTAGACAAAATGAGTCCTTTGCAATATTCTGATTCGGCGGATCCACCAACAAGCTTGCAAATTGCGCATCAATTGGATGTTTCAAATCAAAGGATGTTTGAAAGGTATCCTGACAAAAACCATTGCTGGCGATACAGGTCACTGTATAATTATTTTGTGTTGTATAAATATGAGATGGGTCTATCGTATTGCCAATTGTACCATCACCAAAATTCCATAAGAACGAAACATTCGAAGCGATAGGATTGGCGGTGAGATTGAACTGAACCGTATCATCCACGCAACCTAACTGGGGTGTAGCTATAAAAGTGGCATCCACCGATTCAATGACCCGTATGCTCGTATACGCCGTATCTGCTGCCACACAACCACTCGGATTATAAGCAATTAGGCGAACCGTGTATGTGCCCGGATTCAAATAAGTATAGGTCGGACTTACAGCCGTAGAAGTGCCTCCATCTCCAAAATCCCATAAATAACTCAATCCTGCTATGGAGAAATTGGTAAAATTAACGGTGAATGGAGCGCATCCTGAATCATTCGGGCTAATCACCAATGCAGCAGTTACACCGGCTAATTCAAAATCAAATTTAAAACTGGCCACATCCCAGCTCGAGGCCAAATTATTTGGTGATAAACATCCCGGCGACTGATATTGATTTCCGGAAATTGTACAAACAGAATGATATACAATACCTTGCGGATCAAATCGGCTGGTCCCCCCGTCCACGTGATCGCCCGATGCACCCATATAAGTGGCATAAACCAGGTTACTAAAATCACCACTTAATACCGACAACCAAAAACCGCCTGGGGTACTTTGGTATGCATTGGCTGTTAATGGTAAACCGGCCTGTGCCTGAAATCCGGTGAAGTAAACATTGCCACAATTGTCCTTCAAAAATGCAGTTGGCACCAAACCGGAGATCTGACCGATTCGGGTAGACAAGGCCATATTATTAAGTGAAGGGGTTAATTTGGCAATAAAAATACCACCTCCGGGATTGGAATAAACCCCGGCTGACACCGGAAATCCGGCACCTTGTGTTTGTCCGCATACATAGACTGTATCATTGGGATCGACCTGAATTTTAAATCCATGGTCGTAATCGCTGGTTCCCAGATAAGTTGATGAAATCATAGTACTTGCACCCGGATCGAGAATACTCACAAAGCCATCTGCATTCCCTCCCTGATAAACAATTTGATAACCCGCTCCTGTGGTTGGAAAATTATTACTTTCTGTACCGCCCGTGAGGACCCAATTGCCCAAGCTATTTTTTACCACGGCAAAACAAGCATCATCGTTACTCCCACCGAGAAACGTACTAAAAATCAAATTTGAACATGTTCCATCTAACTTAAAAAAACATCCATCCTGTGTTCCTCCACCAAAAGTCGTTTGATATGCGCCTGCTGTTACCGGAAAGTCGTTTGATTGAGTACTCACGGCTACAACCACATCAGAAGGTCCATCGTAATAAATTTCACCCCGGTTCGCATCTCCATAGTTTGGACTCAGGTTAAAGGTATTTTGGGCATCCGAATTTGATCCTCCCACAAAAGTGGCCCCAAGCAAAGCAGTTCCCGTAGCATTAAAACGCACTACATAAGCATCAGACTGCCCACCCAATGTGTTATCATAAGCACCTGCCGTGAGCGGCAAATTGGAAGAACCTGTGGACCCGGTCATGGCTAATTCATTGGCCGCATTTACCACCATATTATTCGGCAAATCATATCCAGAACCTCCATAGTAAGTTGAATAAATCAAAGCATTCCCGGCAGGAGTGTATTTATTGATCCCTGCATCAACGCCCCCGCCAAAACTGAGTTGAAATGCACCTACTGATGAAGGCCATCCGGTATTAAAACATTCTCCACCGGCATAAAGAGAACCTGACAGATCGTAGGTTGCACTAAAACCATAAGTTGTTGCTGTTGAAGTACTGTAAGTTGCAAAAATCAGCGTGGGATCGATGACTAAATCGTAATTCCGATTATAGCCTTCAGGAAATTCAAAACTCAATTCATCTCCCTTTAAAACATATCGGCTCGGAACCGTCACTTTTTGTCCATCAATTATTTGATAGGTATACGGACTTGATTCTTCAATTTGATTGAACCCCAATTGCAGCAACAAATTCCCGTTTTCTTTTAATACCGGGTGTATGCCTTTGTACTGCATGATAATTTGCCCAGGTTTGGTTTTTGGATGGACAATGAGATCATATTTTAGCGAAGTCCCAACACTATAAACGTGTAAATCGATTCCTTCATAAAGATGTTGATACTGCACCCCTTCGAATACGCCTACATGGCCAGCCCATTTTTTAGGATCATTGCCCAGAAAATAATTATGGTAAAAATTTCGCTGATTGATGGGCTTTACTTCACAGTTAATCCGGGCATTTTTAAATTGAACATCGTAAGCATAACAATAAACCGGCACCTCATAGGACTTAAAAAAATCATGATGACGCTCTTCATGCACTTTTTCCAAATCTTTTTGATCGTAAAAAGAATATCGAAATCCCTCTTTGATCAGAAAAACATGCCCCCCGGGCAAATCAGATTTAAAGAGAACTTGATTATTCCATTGCCGTGCATTTTCAACAAAATGTAATTGCGATGAAGGCCCTGCATACATTTGAATGAAGCCAAGTAATTGGGCCAAACAGAAGAAGGTAGAAAACAGATTTTTCATAAATAACAATTGAAGGTCATGAATCATTAAGACGCATGTTTACCTTCAAATGTTAAGGGCCGACAGGATTTATCGCATTAAAGTGACATTTCCTTTGAAATTCTTCTTGACATTATTGATAAACGATACATCAATGACATAAACATAAACGCCTTGTCCCTGATCCTGACCGTTATATTTTCCATCCCATCCACGACCGTCAATGGCTGTGGTTGTAAATATTTGTTCTCCCCAACGGTTGTAGATACTCATTCGGAAGGTAACAACTCCACTGCTCAGCAATTCTCTTGGCAGGAAGTAATCATTCAGGCCATCACCGTTCGGAGAAAATGAATTCGGTACATTGAGATAACAATCGCGTTTTACAGTGATGCTATCCGTGGTAGTACATTCTCCATTACTCGCCTTCACCCAATAATATCCACTTTGATTCACTAATATAGAAGATGAAGTTTCGCCTGTATTCCATTCGTAAGTCTTCACGTGTTTAGAATTCGGATCAGACAATTGAATTGCTCCCGATAAACCCGGGCAATACATGGTATCCTTGCCCAAATTGATGATTGGATAAGCCCGAACAGTAATGTTTTGAGAAACCGAAGCATCCGGACAAACTGCATATTTACCGGTAAGTGTCACCTGATAAACATTCATATCATTTGTAATTCCGGTTAAATCATAAGTATGTGTTGGATTGTGCACATCCGTCAGTGTAAATAAATCTCCAAAATCCCAGGTGAAACTTTTTGTGTAGGAGGCCATCGTATCTCTGAAATAAACCGGCTGACCCATACAAATATCATCATCAGAAATGGTGAAAGCCACATAAGGCGGATTGTCCACAAAAACAGAATGCGTAAAATCATCCGTACATCCGAGCGTATCAGTTACGGTCAACGTTACAGTATAAACGCCTGGTGCTGAATACGTATGCAAGGTTGGATCGGTAGTCGTTGTTATGGTATTTCCATCTCCAAAATCCCAATTATAGGTGATAAAACCTGTGGGTGGTTGCGAACTAGGCCCTGCGGTAAACGTAATAGCATCGCCTAAACAGGCCGAATCAATCTTAGTTGGCCCTGTTGCCGCAAAACCCGCCAAGATAGGATGATTCAGATCGATACTTTTTGTGATTGTATCCAAACAACCATTGTCTGCGGCAATTAAAGTGACATTGTAAACACCTTGGTTAAAATAAATATGCGTTGTATCAAAAGCGGAAGACAAAGTGCCATCGCCAAAATCCCATTGATAGGTGGGGGTCCCGCCTGCTGTACTTGTACTTAAATTGGTGAAAGTCACAGTATCATCCACACAACCCAACATCACATCAAAATCAAAATCAGCTATGACATTTCCTGTGACCACAACATTAATCGTATCTCCAAAAAATGCTTGAATCGTATCACAATCTGTAACAGCATAACATTGTACAGTAACCTGAGTACTTTGGGTTGGGAAATAATTTAGATTTTGACCTGTACCAATCGTATCGCCCGTTGTAACATCTACCCAATAATACTGGTAATTGACGGTTTGCACACCTGCCGGCGAAAACCGATAACTATCGTTGGTAGCAGTCCATATTGTTCCATTTCTGCCTGGCACCATAAATGCGACTGTACCATTGGCATTTTGAATCCCTTCATGAGCAACACCGCCATTCCAGGTCGAACAAAGCGGCTTTTCCTTGATATTGATGTCTATCAGGTAGGTTGATTCGAACAATACGACCTGTTGGGAGGCAATCAGATTATTACAGGAAAACATAGGTATACTATCCCATGAAACCACCAAATATCGGCAAGGATATTGACCATAGATATCCCAGGTTACATTGGAATTGGCAAAAAATACCCCTGGATCAATATCGTGATAGGGCGCCATAATACAGTTATTCATTCCATTATTAAAGGTTGGCGCAACCGTTCCATTGGATGCCCAAGGATTAGTTCCACCCGTATTTACCGGTTGCGTATTTCCGAAAAACAACTGCCCATTCGCGCCAATCTGCACCTGATTATATTTCTGTCCAAAATAACAAAAGGCAAAAGGCAAGGTTACCACCTGACTCCAGGCATCATCAATATTTACCAATACCTGATTGGCACCTACCCAGGGATAAGGATTATAAGCAATATTATTTACGGCATACGAATCCGTTGAATTCAAAGTAGAAAAGGCATTACAGGTTAAATTAACTCCATCCAAACAGAAAGAAACTGAATCTCCGGTGATCACATATCCAGCCGAATAAGAGGGCGGACAATTTGGAGGTGTCTGTCCGAATGATTTTTGAATCATCCCATTCAGAAACAAGGCGAAGGATATAAATAAAATAGACTGTAGAGCTCTGCCCATCATACACATTTTTAGAAGGTGAAAATTAATACTTATTCCTGTAAATTGGGAATATCACTGTCAAAAAGACGTCATTTTCTTAAAAATCGTTGGGCTTAGCTCTTTTGAGCTCCTACCAGATAAAGATGAAACAGGAGCGCCATCAACAGAAACATGGCCACAATTTGATGAATCTGGGCTGCCCATTCAAAAGCCCCAAATCCATTTCTTTGGGTTTCGGTAGCCATGAGTACGCTCCCAATTCCTAGTAAAACCTGAATGAATACAAGGATCACGGGCAAAAAACGCCATTTCTTCCACAATACACTTCCACCCATTTTTGCCGACTGAATGCCTAAAAATATAATTGCTGCAAACAACACATACGCCAGGGTGCGATGCACAAAATGAACCACAATGGGATGATTCACCCAATTTTGATGTTTAAGCGCCTCCGGAAAATAACTCCCATTGATATCCGGCCAGGTACTTGCAGCACTTGCGGCCTTCAGACCGGCCATAAATGCTCCGTAGACCAGCTGTAACAGCAACAACCCCAGAATAAAGGTGACCCAGCGATGATAAGTCGGATTGCTCTGACGCGCCGATGACGGTATCATGACATCCATGGCAAACCACCATGTAAAAGCCAATAATACCAAGGCCGACACAAAATGAATGGCTAATCGGATATGACTTACGTAAAGGTTATCATCTGTTAATCCACTTTTTACCATAATCCAGCCTATCAACCCTTGTGCAATTCCCAGCACAAACAAGGCGATGAGTTTGGGTACCATTTCAGGAGTAAATGCCTTTTTATACCAAAACCACACAAAAGGAAGCAAAAAAACCACACCAATAAATCGCGCCCAGTTTCGATGCAACCATTCCCAGAAATAAATGAATTTAAAATCTGACAATGTAAAATCTGCATTGAGATACTTGTACTGTCCGGTTGCAGTCTTATATAAATCAAATGCATGATTCCAATCGGCCTCATTCATGGGAGGAATACTTCCCAAAATAGGTTTCCATTCAGTGATGGACAAGCCCGATCCGGTTAATCGCGTGATACCTCCCAATACCACTTGAATCACTATCATAATCACCCCGGTCATCAACCACCATCCAATTTGTTTCCTGTATTGCATCGTGGGCGCAAAATTAAAGGAAGCCTGCGGATAACGATATTCGTTTTTATTTTAGAATACTTTTTCTCACGATCTGAATTGACCCAAATCCTTGTATCACCTACATTCAAGCAGGGGTTCTTGTCATTTATTTTTGTTTTCGAAGATTCATTGTGCTTTTCAATATTTTATCCAAACAGATAATCCCTAGCTATGCTGTGGTCTATTGGGTTTATTCCAACATTTCTGTAGAATCACTATTGATTGCCCCTTTTTCCAGAATACAAGTCCAGCGTGAATCAATTTTAACCAAGGCTAACTAATTTTACAAAATGCTACAGCCATATTACCAGAACAAACTCCTTGAAGCCGGTTGCGACGAAGCCGGCAGGGGTTGTCTTTCCGGGCCTGTTTGTGCGGCAGCAGTTATTTTGCCAAAAAAATTTTACCATCCTTTGCTCAATGATTCCAAAACATTGAAAGAATCCGTCAGGGAGGAATTAAGAGGCGTGATTTTAAAAGAAGCCCTTGCCTATGGTATTGCCATGGTTGATCATGAAGAAATTGATCGGATCAATATCCTCAAGGCCTCCATCAAAGCCATGCACCTGGCGATTGATGCAATGGCGTTGAAACCCAAATACCTGATCATTGATGGTAACCGTTTCACCCCCTATCCGAAAATACCTCATTCCTGCATCATCAAAGGTGATAGTCTGTACGCCTCCATTGCGGCAGCAAGCGTTTTGGCAAAAACCACCCGCGATCAATATATGATGGAACTTCATCATCAATTCCCGCAATACGGATGGAATAAAAATAAAGGGTACGGAACATTGAGCCATCGAAAAGGAATTGCTGAATTTGGCCCGTCACCATTTCACCGAAAATCCTTCAAACTTTTGAATAACGCCTCTTTATCGCTATTTGAAAACCTTTAAGACACCTTAACTTTTGTGGCCTTATTTTCGTCTTTCATAAAAATCTAATTATGTTGAAAACTACTATTTGTTTCCTCATTGGCATGTGTACCCTCATAGCTGCGAATGCTCAGCAAGGAAGTTCCATGAAAGAACGTATGATCGAACATCTGAAAAAAGAAAAATTTCGGACTCCTGTTCCGGTCGAAGATGCCATTGCTTCCTTCGAAGCCCGCTATTTTGATAAAAAAACCCGCTCCAGTCAGGAACTGAAAGTCAGCAACAGTAGCAGTCCCGCAGTGGAGGAAGGTGAAGCACATATCGCCATGGATCCCAATAACAATAATCGGCTGGTTTTGAGCTATATGGATAATTCCTCAACAGGCTTAAGCTTTCCGGTATATTATAGCAACAATGGTGGCCAAAACTGGAACCTCAGCAACTTTAATGCACTCACTTATTTGTTACAAGATTTTGGCGCTGGAACGTTTGTGGCCGGAGGCGGCGATCCGATTTTTGCGTACGACAAAAATGGCAAGCTCTGGTTTTCATGGATTTATTTAGCTTTTTCTCAAGCCATTCCTGATACCGCATATGCTTGTATGTATTTAGCGAGCTCTATGGATAACGGGGCCACATGGAATGTTGCTTCCGGCACAGACCGCTATATTGGCCGATGCGCATTAAATGTACTTACCTTCGAACCATATCCAAATTCCGAAGGATTTTATGATCGTCAATGGTTTGCCATGGACTATTCTAATGGCTCAAATGCCAATAGTTTGTACTGTTCTTTTATCTATTTCCCTTCATCTGCAGAACCCGCTTCATTGGTTGGCACCACGGTTAAGAAAAAAGCCAGCGGCTCCAATGGATTTGCGCCGGCCCGTTTTCAGGTCGTGAGTGGTGAAACACAATTTGGCAATTTAGTGGTTGATAAAAATGGAAACTTACACGTGACTTACTCCGATTTAAATTCGAATACCATTTACCATAAAGTATCTACGAATGGCGGCACCACGTATTCAGCGGCCCATCAGATATATAACGGCACCAATCTTTTCGGCGCTCAGGGCAATGGTTACATCCATGACCGTGAAAATGGAACACCTAATTTATCCATTGATGGAGATGATATTCTGCATTTGGTTTGGAGTGATTTTCCGGTAAGCGCCGGCCCAGATTTTAATTCTTACTACGCTCGTTCCACGGATGGAGGAAATACCTGGAGCACTCCTTTATTGCTCACCCATAATGGAAATAAGTTTTTAATGCCCGTTGTCTCTTGTCATAATAAAAAAGTCACTATCGGATCATATGTGATTGATGCGAATAAAGTTTCTGATTATTATTTTATGACATCCACCAACAATGGCGCAAATTTCGGAGCACCTCAAAAAATCACGACACAAACCACCAATTTTGGAGCGAGTAGCAACACCGGAAAATGGTTTGGTGATTATTTTAATTCCGTACGTAATGACTCGAAAATATACAATATCTGGTCAGATGGTCGTGGCAGCACAGGTCCTAAAATGTATGTAAGTGTTACCAGCGAATGGCCTACTGCCATCACCGAAATATCTCCCCTGAATGCCGGTATAGAATTAACTGCAGTTTATCCTGTACCTGCTGATCGCACCTTAACATTATCATTTAACAGTATTCAGGCAGAAGAGTTAGATATTCAATTAATCAGCCTCGATGGCAAACAAATCATGAACCAAAAAATCAGTATCGAAAAGGAGCATCTAAATCAGATTTAAACTTACCTGATTTAGCCAAAGGAAATTATATGCTGGAAATCCGAACAAAAGAAGGTATCCGTTTCTCCAGGTTGATCACAAAATAATCGAAGAGTCCTCAGATTATTATTCATCCTCCGGCTTGTTTGTTCATCCATTGTTCAAGCAAGCCGGATTTTTTTTACCCATATTTTTCGAATCAAATGAAGGGACTCCGATAATCATGAAAATTCAATGATCCTTTTGGTTAAAGATGATCACAGTTGCCTCGCTGAAAAGATGGAACAAATATTACAACCAACAATTACGCATATCAAGAAATAGGTTGAATATTTTTATTACAAGGCCCATCCCAATAAAAGCCACCCTAAAACAATCAGTGGTGCCGGAATTTTTGAATACATCAGTAAACTAAAAGTGATGGCTATAACGATGAGATTCGACCATTCAAAAGGTAGGGAGTGAAATAAAAGTGCACCTGAAGCCCACATGATTCCAACTATCACAGCATGAATGCCTTCCAGGGCACGATAAATAACCGTGTATTGTTTGAGATTATGATAAATGGGAAAAAAGAAAAACAGCAATAAAACACTCGGCAAAAAAACCCCGGCTGTTGCAATCAATGAACCTGCCAATAAGCCATACCATCCATAGGAACTCAGGCTTAAAGCGCCTACATAAGTGCAAATCGAAAAAACCGGCCCGGGCAATGCATTCACCATACCTGCACCTGTCAAAAATTCAGAAGAGGTCAGATGATCTTTTAAATGAAGAATTTCCGGCCGTACCACAAACTGCTCGTACATCATTGGTATGAGGGCATGCCCACCACCGAATACGATGCTTCCGAATCGGTAAAAATTTTCAAACAAATTATACCCCCGGGCAAATGGCCAATGATTGATTCGGGCTAACTCCGAAAGCACCCCGGCAATAACAAATACAATAATAAACCACCAAATATTTACCCACTTGACTGGTTTGGGCTTCACATAAACATCCGGAATTCGTTTATCGCTAAAATTAGAAACAATCCCCCCGGCCAGTATCAAAGCAGGAAAAACCCAAGGTGAACGAATGATGATAGTAGCCAGTAAGGCAACCCCCATCATCATCCAGGTGGCTTTATGTTTGATGCTGATGCGCATGGCTTTGTAGGCCGCATACATCAAAAATCCGACTGCCATCGGTTGGATGAATTTAAACAAATTTGTTTGGATGGCTTTGATATCAAAATAATGTACCAAGAACGCAAGGCCCCCCATCATCGCTGCCGCAGGTAAAACCCAAATCAATAGCGTCATAAGCGCCAATACCACTCCACCCCTTTTATAACCAATGAGGGTAATGGTTTGCGTAGATGAAGGTCCGGGCAGCATTTGGCAAAAGGACATAAAATCCATCAGTTCGGCTTCCGTCACATCTTTACGTTTCTCTGCAAATGTTTTTAACATCATTCCCATATGGCCTTGAGGGCCGCCAAAAGCCGTTAGTGAATAACGGAGTACCGCTTTCAGAAATGGGATATGTCTGTAGATATTCAAGAGGGCATAAAGATAGGTAAGGAAGTACGATTTTACTGCTTGTGGGAGTTAATGGGATTTTCATTCGCTATTTAAAAAATAAACAAGGCTAAACGAACAAGATGCATTTTTTAAATAAATATTTCTTTTGAGAATGAATGTGAACTTAATTCGACATCTTACTATCTCTTCAACTGCAAAATTTGCTTGAAAATGATATTACATTTGTCGCATGCCGCATCCGAAAAATAACTCACTGCGCCCCTACAATACTTTTGGCATGGACGTGCAAGCCCGCAAAGTGATTCGAATTGCTTCAATAGAAGATTTGAAATCGGTGCTTCAAATACATCGGCCTCAAGAAATTCGAATTATCGGCGGCGGAAGTAATATCCTGATGACGAAAAATATCGATGCCGTCTGTCTGATCAATCAATTCAGCGGTAAAAGCATTGTGCGCCGGGATGATGAACATGTATGGGTGCGATTTGCCTCCGGCGAAAACTGGCATGAAGCTGTTCAGTGGTGTGTAAATCAGGGGTTTGGCGGACTCGAAAATTTATCGCTCATTCCCGGAACATGTGGTGCTGCTCCAATACAAAATATTGGCGCTTATGGAGTCGAATTAAAGGATGTATTTGACTCATTAGAAGCTTTTCATCTGGAAAGTCAGCAAATCGAAATCATGCATGCCGATGATTGTCACTTTGCTTATCGTGATAGTATCTTTAAGCAACATGCCAAAGGAAAATATTTTATTCTTTCCATCACACTTCGTTTAAGTCTGCATCCCAACTTGAACACCTCCTATGGGGGAATACAGTCAGCCCTGGATAATCAGGGAATCCTGAATCCAAACATACGAGATGTTGCGGAGGTGGTTATTGCTATCAGAAAAAGTAAATTGCCTGATCCTCTTATCATCGGTAATGCGGGTAGCTTTTTTAAAAATCCGGTTATTCCGGAAAGTTTGTTTCAATCTTTGCAAAAAACACATCCCCATATTCCATCTTTTCCGGCAAAAGATGGTGTCAAAATTCCGGCTGCGTGGCTCATCGAACAATGTGGCTGGAAAGGTTTTCGCGATGGCGATGCCGGGGTTCATCCTCATCAGGCGCTGGTATTGGTAAACTATCATCAAGCCAGTGGAATGGATATTTTCGCGCTCTCGGAGAAAATTATAACATCTGTACAACAGGCATTTAACATCTCATTAGAGCGGGAAGTTAACATCTGGTAAAAAAAGCTTCGCCTAACATCTTATTATGTTTACAAAAGCCTAAACGTCCGATTTCGGAGATGTGAAACTTTACCTTCGCCCTCCCAAATTTAAGTTTATGGTTTTACGTAGAATTTCTATCATCGTTTTTGTGCTTGTCTTAAGTTTAATAGGTCAGTTCACCATGGCTCAATTTAAAAAAGTGAGTCAACAACGTTGGCAAGGCATAGCCAGTTATTATCACCCTAAATTTAATGGCCGTAAAACAAGTACCGGTGAAATTTTTCCAACGCCAAATTAACGGCTGCCAATAATTTTTTAAAACTCGGAACTTTAGTACGTATCGTGAATCCGAAGAATGGCAAAAGTGTTGTTGTTAAAATCAATGACCGCATGAATGCAAAAAACAAACGCCTGATAGATCTCTCGCAAGCCGCTGCCGAAAAACTCGGACTCATTCAACAAGGCATTGGTGAAGTTGTGATGGAAGTGTTTCCGGGTGAAACAGATTATATTTCTACGCGCTAATTTTTTATCTGGCTATTTTTACCACATCACAAACTTTGAAGCCATGTGGAAATACCTGCTCATTTGTTTAAGTCTACTTCCATTTTTTGTTTCTGCCCAAAGACCTGTTCAACAAAAAAATGTTTGGGAAGGAGTTGCCAGTTATTATCACGCCAAATTTAATGGTCGAAGAACTGCCAGCGGAGAGAAATTCAGCAACGAAGCTTTAAGCGCCGCCAATAATTTCCTGAAGTTGGGCACTCGCGTGCGAGTCACCAATTTGAAGAATGGCAAAACCGTTGATGTGGTGATCAACGACCGGATGAATGCCCGCAATAAACGCCTCATCGACCTAAGCGCAGCCGCTGCTAAACAACTTGGCTTTTTTGGAAAGGGTTTGTGCCGGGTAAAAATCGAAATCATTTAAAATCGTCCTGATTCATTGACTTTTTTCTACCGGGTATCAGATTGTTTTAGAAAAAAGCAGCGGTGTTTTATGTCCTTATACCAAGTAGATCATTTCCAAATCAGGCTACCGGTAAATCCACAATAATACTGAACTTGAATTTCCTTTCAATTGTTTATCCAACCAAGCCATCATCGCATTTGAAACAGTAGGACATCCCCATCCCTCCGGAGAGCCTTGCGGATATGTTTCAACATCCGACATTTTATCCCAACCATGCAATACCACAAATCGTTTAAATGCATTGGAGTTGCTGCTATCTAAACCATGCAAGGCATATTTCACCCCAATGCCCCACTGACTCGGACCACGCTCACCAATGCGATACCGGCCTAATGAACTGCAATGACTGTTTTCCTCATTGGAAAAAACAGGACTTGTTTTACATCGGTCTGTCCCCCAAGGATAGGCTCCACATCCATGGCCAACTAAACATCTTTTTAAAATGGAATCTCCTTTAAAATCCCAAATGACCATACGGGCTAATCCCGAATGCAAACCCATGTCCACCAGAACACACCAGTCCTGATTCATTTTTTTCTTTTTCACAAATAAACTTGCTGTGTCTGCTTTCCTGGAAACGTTCAACGTATCAAAAACAGGTTTCTTCTCACTCGTAAAAAATGTCTTCCAATCGTTTGGTTGGTTGCCACCACAAGACATCGTCATCAAACAAATCAAACCAAGGATCAATATCTGTTTCAAAGGAGAATAATTGACCCATTCGGCAAACAGCAAGAGGCGATTCATTTCGAAGCGGTACATTTCTCAAAGTTGATTCCACAATCTGAAAGGAAAAGGTTAAATTTCTCTTTAAATGAAAACCGCCTCACAAAGGAGACGGTTTTCGGGGGGGGGAGTATGAACTATGAACAATTCTATTTTTTGATAAAACTACCATGCCACTTTCTGCCATCACTTTCTGCTTGTATAAAATACAATCCGGAAGCAAAATGTTCTACCGGCATCTGCACAGGTCCTTGATGGTTGTTGAATTTTTTGTGCTTTGAATACGACCACTTACATCTAAAATATGTACCTGAAGCTGATTAGATGTCGGTATGTTGATTTCAATCATTCCGGATGCCGGATTTGGGTAGATATTTAAATGAGAAACTTCCACTTCATCTAAAGCAGATGAACCTACATTGATTGGTTTACACAAAGTATCTGAACAAACTTGTTGATTGGAATCCACGCCATTAATAATCAAACATACATTATAACTTCCACCGGCATTGTAAGTATGCGTTGGATTCACCGCAGTTGAAAGCGCTGATGCATCTCCAAAATTCCAGATATAACTGACCGATGTACAAAGGTTACAGGTACTATTATTACTGAACGTAACGGTATTTCCGGAAATAGTTTGATTAAACGCTGCGTTGGCAAAACAATTTCCGCTTGTTCCACCGCCTACACTTTGCACATAAACACTATCACAGGTTGTACATACTTGCGTGCCGGTTGCTGAACTGTATATCACGGTTAAACAAACATTGTACCAGCCTACCTGCGAGTAAGTATGACTTGGATTTGTTGCAGTGGATGTGCCACCATCTCCAAAGGTCCAACTCGAAGAAGTCATCACACCAGTTCCCGTTGATGTGTTTGTAAATGCCAGATTATTACTGCTCAAATACTGCGAACTAAAATTAGCGTTACAAGGACCAGAACCACCTCCTTGTACAAAAATACTATCGCAGTAAGTACAAGTATTTTGTGTTCCCAGATTGGTATAAGTCATAGTCAGACAAACATTATACCATCCTGAATTCGCATAGGTATGTGAAGGATTCGTAGCCGTGGAAATATTCCCATCTCCAAAATTCCACAAAACAGAAGTCGCAGTGCCACCACCGGTTGAAGTATTCGTAAAATTAATCGCATTACCAACACCACTGCCGTAAGTATACATCGCATTACATGGTCCGGTGCCACTTACCTGAACAAAAACAGAATCACAATAGGTACAGGTAGTAGATTGGCCCGAACTGGTATAAGTAACGGTTAGACAAACATTATACCATCCAGTGGTACTATAAGAATGTGTAGGATTCATCAATGAAGATGTACCGCCATCACCAAAGGTCCACGAAATACCCGTTAAACTACCTGAGCCAGTTGAAGTATTTGTAAAACCTACAACCCCATTCGTCATATACAGATACATAAAATCAGCATTACACGGATTCACAGGAGTCCCGATAAAAATGCTGTCGCAATAGGTGCAAGTAGTAGTGACGCCACTATCTATATAAACCACATTTAAACAGACATTATACCAGCCCTGGTTTGTATAGGTATGTACAGGATTGCTTGCAGTAGATGTGCCTCCATCTCCAAAATTCCAGCTTGATGAAACCAAGGTGCCCGACCCCGTGGATGTATTGTTGAATGAGGCCACATTTCCACTGCTAGTATAAATAAAATCTGCGTTACATGGTCCACTTGTACCCTGGCAATTCACGTACATTGTATCACAATAGGTGCAACTTGTGGTTAAACCCGAATCCACATATACTACGGTCAAACATACAGGATAAACCCCGGAACCGGTATACGTATGCATAGGATTTGTTGCACTGGATGTGCCTCCATCACCAAAACTCCACATCGTGGAAACCAGTGTTCCATTACCATTTGAGTTATTGGTAAAAAAGTATGAACAATTACTGAAATTATAAGAAAAATCTGCAACACAAGGCGATGAGGTACTTGATTGAACATATACAGAATCACAATAATTACAAGAAGTCGTCCCGCCGGATGCACTCGAATAGCTCATCGTTAAGCACACATTATACCAGCCTCCGTTGGGTATAAGTATGTATCGGACTCGCCTGGTTTGATGAATTCCCATCTCCAAAATTCCAGACCGATGAGAGCAATGTTCCGGTTCCGCTCGAATTATTGGAAAAATAAATAGAATTACCACTCAGCATATTTGATGTAAATGAAGCATTACAAGGGCCAGTGGGATTATTCACCAAAATAGAATCACATGTCGTACAGGTTATTGGTGCAGTTGTTCCCGGAACCACACCGGTTATAGATAAACAAGGCATATAAACGCCCGAATTTGCATAAGTATGTGAAGGATTCAGGATTGTTGAAGTGCCCCCATCTCCAAAATTCCAGGATACACTATTAATCAAAAAATTAACAGGAACAGTGGTGACAAAATTAACGGAAGAGCCCACTTGATTTGCACTAAATGCGATATTGGCACAAGGACTTTGCGCTTTAGCAGCCATACAGACCATGAATACCGCAGCGAATAAAAATAATTTTCGAAACATGATAAAAGGGTTTAAACTATAAAAAAATAAAGGCGTTGCAGTATAGGACGGAGCTTGTCTATGTTTTGTTAGCCCACATCATTTTTTTTTGAAATCATCGTCTGGAACTTGCCCCATCGCAATTGCGTCGCACACTTCAACACATGCCGCAGGGTTCAACAACTAAAAATCAAAGTCACTATTATCCTCATTATTTGTTGAATTTCATTTCACCCTCATTTTCTCTTGCCCACAAATGTGCCATATAAATTTGCAAGCCTTTTCGTACCTTGTCAACCCAAATGAATCAAGTTGAATACAAAATACTCATTTGTTAGAGTCCATATTTATGACCCTGTACATTTCTGTATTCTTGACAAACCCTGAATCAATGGGCCCATTTAATCATCCAATAAGCAAAACCTATGCAAACCACAAACCGCAAAATCCGATTTTACGCAAAAGAAACGCCAAGCATTGAAAGCAATGTCCCTGAAGGATTAGAACTGGTGCAATCCTATGTCATCAGCAACAATCGAAGTAGTTCTCAGGAAGTACAAATAGACATGGACCCCAATAAAATGGTTGAACTCGTTTTTGACGACAATACAACCTGGTTCGGTAACAGCGATGTTTTTGATGACGTTTTCCCTGAGCAAGCCGCCGGAAAAAGAGGCATCAACGACTTATTTGATGTGCCTTTGAGTATCGAAAGCGATGATCAAAGTAGAGGCATCATCAAAAAAATTGCCCTAAAGGTCATCAATGTTTTTGCCAAAAAAGCCATTCAAGTAGGTGTCAAGACCCTCGCAACCCGATTCGAAGAAAAATCACTTGAAGGTCAAAGTGGATTGTATTGGATCAACGAAAACTTTGAACTGAAATCGAAATATATCAAAAAGGAAAGTGACCAGCCTTTTCTGTTGTTTTTACATGGTACCGGATCTTCCACAACCGGCTCATTTGCAGAGCTCAATACTGAAAACAAAAGTTTGTGGTTGCAAATGTTATCTATTTATGGCGATCGCATTCTTGGCTTTCAACATGAAACATTGACTAAAAGTCCCATTCAAAATGTTCGCGAACTCATTGATGCACTTCCCACCAACACAAAACTTGACTTGATTTCCCACTCACGCGGTGGTCTGGTTGGAGAATTATTGGTGCGCTTCAGTGAATATCAGGAAGGATTTACCGACACCGTATTAAACTTACTCGAGCGACAACATGCCAAAGCAGATGCTGATCATGTAAGGGCAATTCGCCAATCCCTGAAAAAGAAAAAAATTCAGATTGGTAAATTTGTACGTGTTGCTTGTCCCGCCGGTGGCACATCTCTCATGGGTCAACGCATCGAAAACTATTTTAATGTACTCATCAATGTATTGAGTATTCCTTTTGGCAGTAAGGCTTCGCCGCTTGTGAGCATTTGCAAAGAAATGATTGCAGAAATCGTAAACAGCAAAAATGAAACAGATGTGCTCCCCGGACTGGAATCCATGAACCCGGAATCTTTATTCATTAAAGTTCTCCGCAGCCCCGGCGAAATGAGCTCCGAAAATCCATACGGCCTTTTCCAAAACCGCATTGCGGTCATTTCCGGCAATGGCGCTTTGAGTATCAGCCTAGGCGGATTGAGTGTCCTGTTATCGAAAATGTTGTTTCAAGCGAAGAATGATTTAATCGTCAATACCAATTCCATGTATCTGGGTTTGATGCGACAAAATCCGGTTCAATATTTTTTTGATGAAGGAACGGAAGTCAACCACTTTAGTTACTTTAAAAATAAAAAAACACAGGATGCTATCGCTGCCGCACTCAATGCCAAAACCGATCTCATCCCTTCCTTTGCAGAATATCGCCGAGGCAGCGCGGATGAAAGTGTGCGTGGAATTTTAGGCATTGAATACGGCCGCATCTTCAACGATCAGGTGAGTGGTAAAAAACCCATTATCGTTCTTATACCCGGCATCATGGGCTCTGCGCTTGAAAAAAACAATAGCCTGATTTGGCTGCATTATCTCAGGATGATGATGGGCGATTTAAGTCAGCTGGATATCAACGAAAAAAACATCGAAGCAACCGGTCTGATCAAAACATCTTATAAAAAAACTCACCGACTATCTCAGCGATTCTTATGATGTTGTTACCTTCCCCTACGACTGGCGCAAATCAGTTTCACAAGCAGGTGTCCGTTTGGACCAGGTGATGCAACGATTAAGTAAACACAATCAAACCGTTCATATTATCGCACATAGTATGGGTGGATTGGTAGCACGTGATTTTATTTTCAGAAATCCTCAGCTTTGGAAAGATCTCAACAAACGTCCTCAATTCCGTTTTATCATGTTGGGCACACCATGGATGGGCTCATATCGAATCCCGTATGTACTTTCCGGTAAAGACAGCATGGTAAAGTTATTGGGCAAAATTGATTTTCAACATCACATCGATGAACTCATCAATATGTTTGCCAAATACCCAGGCTTGTTAAATCTGATGCCGGTGAATAAAGATTCACACGACTTCAGTAAAGCCGAAACATGGCGACAGTTTCAGCAGGCGAGTGGATTGCAGTGGAATATGCCCGACGAAAAAACCCTCAATGAATTTGCCACCTTCCGATCATTTGTTCAAAGTAATGCCCACAAAATTGATTTTTCCAATGTTATTTATGTTGCAGGCAAGGACGATAACACCCCCAATGGATTTAACATCACCCACAAAGGAGAATTACAATTCACGGGTACTGCCGAAGGTGATCAAAGTGTAACATGGGCTACCGGTATTCCAGAAAACATCAACCGGGATACGGCCCTTTATTATACAGCCGTTACACATGGCGGGCTCGCTAATGACAATAGTTTATTTAAAGGAATTCGTGACTTGCTCACCACCGGAACAACCAATCAATTTGTTCGTAAACCAGATTTGATCCCTGCTAAAAAACGACAGTTCGTGCTCAATGATACCCGTGTATTTGAAAGCGACGAAGAAAATGGTATCCTCGGCATTTTAGGACTTCCAACTGAAGCCAAGAAAGAAGAAGCGATGTTGGCCCCGCTCAAAGTAAGCGTCACACGCGGCGATTTAAAATATAGTCGATACCCTATTATTCTTGGACATTTTAACCGCGATGGAATCCTGAATGCGGAATATGCCGCGGATATTTACCTCAAAAGAGCCATGTCCGACAAACATCGTTTGGGAGTTTATCCCGGACCTGTAGGCACTTATGATTTTTTTATTACACAAAATGCCCATGAAGCTTCGTTTAAAGGAGCAATCATTATTGGACTGGGCGATATCGAGCGATTTAGCCAACAACATTTATCCATCTCCGTTGAAAAAGCTTGTATCAGCTATTTACTCAATCGTCAGGAAGCCGAACACCAAAAGAAAAAAGTGAAAGGCATTTCGGTGCTGATCATAGGTGCTGGTTATGGCAAATTAACCATCGAAAGTTCCTGCATGGGTATCTTACAAGGTATCGCCAATGCCAACGCCAAAACATTGCAACTACAAGGACAAAATATTCGCCCCATCGAACATGTTGAATTTGTAGAATTATATGACGATAAAGCGATTCAGTGTTTCCAAACATTAGACCGAATATCCAAACAAAACTTCGAAGGATTAGCCGTTGAATGGATGGAAAGAAAACTGCGAAAATCTTATGGCAACCGAAACAGACTTACCTCAGAAAGCAGCACAGAATGGTGGCAACGACTTACCGTATTAAATCAACAAAAAGAAGGCGACAGCAATTACAGATATCTGTCATTCTATTCTTCGACAGCAAGCGCACGAGAAGAAAGACAGGATCTCCGAAGCAACATTCATTTACTGGAAGAAATCATTGATAAAATTTCCACCCAGGAAAAATGGACACCGGAAGAATCGAAAGTGATTTTCGAAATGCTCATACCAAACGACTTTAAAGAAAATATCAGCAGTCGCAACAGTATCCTATGGGTCTTGGATAAGTATACAGCTACCTATCCTTGGGAATTATTACAAGCCTCACTTGATAAGAACAAACCTTTGTGCGTCAGTTCAAAAATGATCCGACAACTCGCAACCATGGATTACCGCAATGTGGTTTATTCATCGAAAGGAAATCAGGTGCTCATTATTGGCGATCCGGATCTGGAAGGATTTAGTGGCGCCCAACAATTATCCGGAGCAGCGCGCGAAGCAGAATCGGTTTATCTGAAGCTTAAAAAAGAAATCCCCAATATCCCTAAACCCATCATTTTCGGCAAAAGCAGTGATATCATCAAGGCTTTACATGTCAGTGACTACAAGGTCGTTCACATTTCGGCACATGGTATTTTTGATGCAGAAAACAATCAGGATTCGGGCATTTTAATTGGCAAGTACATGGATGGTAAAAAAGAAAAACCATTGTTGCTCACGACCAATGAATTTAATCAAATGCAAGTGACTCCGGAAATGGTATTTATCAATTGCTGTTTTTCCGGCACCATGGACCAACAAGCTGAAGCATTCAGCCGGCATCGTACACGACTAGCTGCCAATATCGGCACACAGCTGATTGAAATGGGCGTCAAAGCAGTAGTGGTTACCGGATGGGCGGTTGATGATCAGGCGGCTCTTGAGTTCGCCAATGTGTTTTACGAAAGCATGTTAGCTGGTGATGATTTTGGCACCTCCGTTCGTAATGCCCGAAAAGAAACCTTCAACAAGTTTAAATATACCAATACCTGGGGCGCTTATCAATGTTATGGCGATCCATTTTATCGTTTGGTCCAGGACAAAAAACCTTCGGCCAATATCGTGATGGAATATGATATTCCTCAAGAAGCGAAAAACGATATTATCAATTTACTGAGCAAGGCAGACATTGATTTTTACAACACGGATAGCTTATATAAAGAACTGGAATTGATTTCTAAACGCATCGAAAAAAGCGATATCGATGATGCAGATATTCTGGAAGAAGAAGCCTATGCCTATTCCGAATTTAATCGCTTCGATATTGCCATTCGTAAATATGAAAAATTATTTACCCTCGAAAAAGCCACTTTTAATGTGAAGTCGATCGAAAAATATTGCAATATTTCTTGTAAACATATTTTGTCGAATTTCCTGGATAATAGCATCGCACCGGGCTCAGAAGACGCTACAAAAATGGGTCAGCAAATCAAGGCAATTATTCACAAAATCAACTTGATGCAACAACTCAATAAAACTTCCGAACGATATGCTTTACTAGGAAGTGCTTATAAAAAATGGGCCATCATTGAACCACATCAATTCAACCACTATCTCAAAATGAGCGCCGGATACTATCAAATGGCTTATGCCGCTAAGGGCAGTGACATGGATATGTATAGTTTTTGCAATTGGATTACGTTGGAGCAATTTATTCTGGACAGGGCCTGGGGCGAAAAAGTAAGTTTCACCGTTGATGATGAAAGTTTTAAATATACCCTGCCCGAACAGCAAGACATTCTCGATAAGCTTCAAAACCATATCGACACCATTGATGATAAAATATCAAGTGGCGACCGAAACTATTGGGATATGGTATCAAAAGCCAATGCTTATCTCTGCCTTTACCTGATTTCTGAAGAAACACAGCGCAAAAAAATCCTAAAAATGGTGAAAGATGAATATCGCGCCATATGGGTGCATGCCGGAGATACGAATAAGAAAAAAACAGAATCTGAATTTTTTGAAACCCTGGCTGCTTTTGCACTTATTCTGAATCAGGAAGAAATCGCCACCGAAATATTATCCATCAACGAAGATTTAAAATCCTTGTTGTTGGCTAATGCTTAATGGTTTCTGGCCCTATTTATAAATGCCGATTTCAGGATTGAATGGATAGTTTTGCGATGGTCTCATTACATTTGACAGATGAATGAACGCTTTCACACCTTGTATTCATGCGGCGTTAAATCTGATTCAACTTGCTTCAAATTTGGACCAGAGGAGGCGTGTCATAGAAAAAAACTTTCTTTTCCATTGTTGAATGGATTCGGAAAATGCTTTCTGTTTTGTATGCTGCTTTTGGGTCCTTTTCACACTTTTGCTCAGTTGGACCAAAGTGCACTGGAAGAACATTTCCCCGATACCAGCCGAAGCTTTCAGGAGCGCATTTCCCTCAAATTGGCTTCTCATTCATTTTTCCGGAACAATGAATTTTTTCAGGAAATGGCCCAGGGTTATACGCTGTTCGGAACCATGTTGCAGACAGAATTACAATATGAAGCGCATCCAAATTTATCCTTGACTGGTGGGTTGTTTTTAAAAAAAGATTTTGGCAATGCCGGCATACAGGAAGTCGTACCCCGTTTTAGTATCAAATACCAAAATGGAAATTACGCCATCCTATTTGGAAATATCGAAGCCCAGGTCGGACACCGATTAATAGAACCCTTGCTGGATTATGAACGTTTTATAACCCACCACAATGAAATGGGTTTGCAGTTCAAAAAATGGAGTTCCCGTCTTTGGTCTGATACCTGGATCAGTTGGGATCGGATGCAATACCAGGGTTCTGACTACCAGGAACGTTTTACGGCAGGGCATTCATCTTCTGCCAAATTATTCGCCAATCGTCGACAGTCCCTTCGTTTGTTGTGGCAAGGAATGGTGACTCATCGTGGCGGCCAATTGGATATTGACACAACCCCTTTGCAAACATTACTCAATGCTGCAGCCGGGCTCAAATATCAACATCATTTTTATGGAATCATTCAAGAAATGAAGGCTGAAATTTATGGGGTACTTTTCAGAGACTTATCACCCACAAAAACACTTAGCAGCGCCTCAGGAAATGGATGGATGATGAATGCCGGCTTACTGAGTAAATGGGGCATTGGATTGAGCCTCAACTATTGGCAATCACAAAACTACCTTTCCGACAAAGGTGCCTGGTTCTATCAATCGGCTTCCGACGAAACCGCAAAAACACCTGTGTATCATCAAGAACGTGAACTTCTTTTTATCAGAGCCTTTTATCAGAAAAAAGTATTGCCCGGATTCTATGTTGATTTACGATTCGAACCTTTTTTTGACATGAAGGGTCAGTATCTGGAATATAGCTATGGTCTCTATTTTAGTTATCGACAACGTTTTAATCTCATTAACTTAAAAAAGAGTCAATTCAAACATCCGCATGAAGCGGGGTAATTATTTCAGATATATTTGTTCTGAAAAAACACATCATGCGTAATCTCTTCTTGTCTGTAATTTTTATCCTAAACATACAGACCCTTTATGCCCAATTACCAACCGTTCGAAACAACGCCTTTCAAAGAGGTGAAAAACTAACTTACCGGATCCATTACGGATTCATTGATGCCGTTGTCGCAACGATTGAAATCCTTCCAGAAAATAAAAAATTTGGCGACCGCAACACGATGCATGTTGTTGGAATCGGAAAATCCAAAGGCACCTTCGATTTCTTCTTTAAGGTGCGCGATCGATATGAAACCTATATCGATGAACAAGCCCTCCTGCCCTGGTTTTTTGGTCGACGCATCGATGAAGGGGGTTTTCGAATGGCACAGGACTACGTATTTAACCACTCTAAAAATACGGTGAGTGCCAATGGTAAAACCGTTAATATCAAACCCGGCACCCAGGATATGCTTTCCGGTTTTTTTCTGGCCCGAACTTATGATTTGGGAAGTGCTCGTGAAGGTCAAATTTTCACAGTGCCCACCATCGTCGATGGCGAAATGTATGATTTAAAAATTAAGTTCAAAGGTCGCGAAATGATTAAATCGGCCTGGGGAAAAATACGTTGCCTGAAATTTGTGCCTGTATTACAAAAAGGTCGCATTTTCAAAAAAGAAGAAGACATGGTGGTTTGGCTGTCAGATGATGAAAATCATATCCCCATCCGGGCAAAGGCTGAAATCCTCTTCGGTTCGCTCAAAGTCGACCTGTTGGCGTATAAAGGAATCATGCATCCTTTTAAATTCCAATAACCCCGATTCGGTATTTGACAAAAATATACCCGCCTATCCTCAGGGATTTGTAAATTTGCATCCATTTTAAAATCTGATAAATTTCTCAAGATGCATTTACGTTCCCAACAACAACACGAATTCATTGGACGTCATATTGGACCCAATGATTCGGAAACTTCTGAAATGCTGCGTACCATAGGCTGTAATAGCATGGACGAGCTCATCCAAAAAACCGTTCCGGCATCGATTCGTTTACAATCCGAATTGAATATAAACGCCCCCATGAGCGAGTTTGAGTACCTGCGTCACATCACTTTGTTGGGACAGCAAAACACCCTCCTGAAAGATTGTATCGGTCAGGGTTATTATGGTACTATCACACCCAGCGTCATTTTGCGAAATTTATTTGAAAACCCGGGATGGTATACCCAGTATACGCCTTACCAGGCCGAAATTGCACAAGGCCGCCTGGAAAGTTTGCTTAACTTCCAAACCATGGTGAGTGATCTGACCGCCCTACCTATTGCCAATGCTTCTCTGCTCGACGAAGCTACTGCAGCCGCCGAGGCCATGACACTCCTGAATGGCAGCAAAGGTAAAGATGGCAAACACCGCTTTTTTGTGGACCAGCGGGTATTTACCCAAACCACGGATGTTTTAAAAACCCGGGCAACCCCTGTAGGTGTCGAATTGGTATTTGGCGATTATGCACAAGTTCAATTAGATGAAACCTATTTCGGCGCTTTAATTCAATATCCGAATGCCGAAGGACACATTTGCGACTATCGATCTTTTATCAATCAGGCACATGCCGTTGATTGTGGCGTGGTGATGGCCTGCGATATTTTGGCATTGACCTTATTAACCCCTCCCGGCGAATTAGGCGCCGATATTGCCATTGGTTCCACACAACGTTTTGGAGTTCCTATGGGTTTCGGCGGACCACATGCTGCATATTTTGCCACCAAAGATGAATATAAAAGGGTCAT
Source organism: Bacteroidota bacterium (assembly GCA_016715505.1). Lineage (GTDB taxonomy): Bacteria > Bacteroidota > Bacteroidia > Chitinophagales > Chitinophagaceae > OLB11. The sequence continues at coordinate 171,286 of JADJZY010000035.1, read as the reverse complement.
TCCCGGTCGTATCATCGGAGTGAGTGTGGATGCTCAGGGTGAACGTTGTTTGCGCATGGCATTACAAACCCGTGAGCAACATATCCGACGCGAAAAAGCTACCTCCAATATTTGTACGGCACAGGCCCTGTTGTCGAACATCGCGGCTATGTACGCCGTGTACCACGGTCCGAATGGCTTGCGCGATATGGCGAAAAGAGTTTCCTTATATACCAAAGCACTAGCAGATGCATTGGGGAAGCAAAATGTTCACGCGCATTATTTCGATACCCTCAAAGTTCAGGTTGCAGATGCCCAGGCAAGTCGTAAAAGTTTGGAAGAAGCCGGATTCAATGTTTTTGTATTTGATCCACAACATATCGGTATTAGCCTGGATGAAACCATTTTACCGGAACATATTGAAGCCCTTGCGAAACAACTGAATGCCGGAAGTATTCAATTCGCTGATGCTTTAAACAATATCCCTGATTGGGCCACACGTACATCTGAATACCTGAGTCATCCTGTATTTAACACCCATCACAGTGAAAGTAAAATGATGCGATATTTGAAGTCATTGGAAGATAAGGACCTTGCCCTGAATCGTTCCATGATTTCTTTGGGTAGTTGCACCATGAAATTAAATGCAGCTTCCGAAATGATTCCTGTCAGCCAGGTTCATTGGGGTTCATTGCATCCTTTTGCACCCAAGCACCAATGGAAGGGTTATCAGCAAATGATTGCCGAATTAGAAAAAGACCTTTGTGCAGTCACGGGCTTCGATGCCTGCAGCCTTCAACCCAACAGCGGTGCGCAAGGTGAATATGCCGGATTACTCGTCATCAAAGCCTATCATGAAAGCCGTGGCGATCATCACCGCAATGTGATTTTGATTCCTATTTCAGCACATGGTACCAACCCGGCCAGTGCCGCTATGTGTGGTTACAAAATTGTGATTGTTGCTTGTGATGATAAAGGTAATATTGATGTCAACGACCTCAAAGCCAAAGCCGCTGAGCATGCACAAAACCTGGCAGGCCTGATGGTTACCTACCCTTCTACGCATGGCGTGTTTGAAGAAACCATTAAAGAAATTTGCGAGGTCATTCATCAACATGGCGGACAAGTATATATGGATGGTGCGAATATGAATGCCCAGGTTGGACTAACCAGTCCCGGTAATATTGGTGCAGATGTTTGTCACCTAAACCTGCATAAAACCTTTGCAATTCCGCATGGTGGTGGTGGCCCCGGCATGGGACCTATTTGTGTGAAATCACAATTGGCTCCTTTCTTACCAGGCCATACCGTTCATGCAACCGGTGGCGACCAGGCCATTCATGCCGTCAGTGCAGCACCTTATGGAAGCGCAAGTATCCTCTTGATTTCTTATGGGTATATTAAAATGCTTGGCGCTTTAGGGCTTCGTCGTTCCACCGAATATGCCATCCTCAATGCCAACTACATGAAAACCCGTTTGGAAAAGGCGTATAAAATTTTATATACCGGCACCAATGGCACTTGCGCACACGAGTTTATCGTTGACCTGCGTCCATTTAAAGCAGCCGGTGTTGAAGCCGAAGATGTGGCTAAACGTTTGATGGATTTCGGATTCCATGCCCCTACACTTTCCTTCCCGGTGGCAGGTACCCTCATGATTGAACCCACCGAAAGCGAAGACAAAGCCGAACTCGATCGTTTTTGCGATGCCTTACTTTGTATCCGTGAGGAAATTGAAGAAATCCTGAGTGGCAAAGTGGATGCAAAAGACAATGTATTAAAACATGCCCCTCATACACAAGCCATATTAACAGCCGACGAATGGAACCGACCTTACAGCCGCACCAAAGCTGCTTATGCGCTTGATTGGGTTCGACAAAACAAATTCTGGCCATCTGTGAGCCGCGTGAATAATACCCATGGCGACAGAAATTTAGTGTGCACCTGCGAACCCATTGAGAGTTATATGAACGCTTAGTTCCTGAAATCATTCCATCAATGTGATGGGTGAATCTTTATCATTTTAAACTAAAATAACCCCGGATCAATACGTCCGGGGTTGTTTTTTGACAAAACATAAATCGCATTGAAAAGCCTTGCTGTGCGATGACCTCTTCAAAATATTGTTGTTTCTTTACCTGCAATGGCAATCCTTGTTTTTATCCTCTTTATCGGTGGAATCATTTATTTATTACGAATCAGTAGAGGCGGTTCTAAAATGGTTAATCCTTTAACTCCGGTAGAAGAAAAAAGCATCCAACAAATCCTGGAAGAAGAAGTCCCCTTCTTTAAACAACTCCGCAGCGGTGAACATCGTCAATTATATATCGATCGGGTTGCCGATTTTATTGAATCGGTTCGTTTTACCTCTGCCGGGAATGCCAAACATGTATTCGCCGATGAAGTTCTTGTAGCTGCTTCTGCCATGATTCCACTGTATGCTTTTCCGGAATGGACCTACCCCAATATTCGTGAAATCATTTTTTACGAGGGTCATTTTGATGAACAATTTGAAAGCGGTAAAAACAAAAGTATCATGGGCATGGTTGGTGATGGTTATCTCAATGACACTATGTTACTTTCTCTCGATGCGGTGCGCACCGGCTTCGATCGCAAGGAAGGTTCAAATACCGCTTTGCACGAATTTATTCATCTCATCGACAAAGCAGATGGCTCGGTAGATGGTATTCCGGAGTACTTCATTCCAAAACATTTGATTCAACCCTGGATGAATATGATCCGTCAAATGATCATCGAAATACGTACACGAGAGTCCGACATCAACCCTTATGGTGGTAGCAGCGATATTGAATGTTTTGCAGTGGTCTCCGAATATTTTTTCGAAAAACCCGAATTACTCCGTCAAGATCATCCGGAAGTTTATACCCTCATGAACCGTATTTTCAAACACTATTCCGGCAAAGATCTAAATGTTAAAATATAAATAGTCTTAACCTGAACTTGCTTATTCCCCCTTAATTTTGGAAACTATGAAAAAAACCCGAAGCATTTTATTAATCTGCATCACATTCCTTTTCCTGGCTGCATGTGGCAATGAAAACAAAAGCGGCGAGGCACAAAAAAATTCCCGCCCTAAACATCATCTCAATATTCCCGCCTCCGGTATCGAAAGTCTGGTTGAAGCCAATACCCAAAAAATCATCGAAGGCACTGATGGAAGTATCGTGATTACCGTCGGTGAAATTACCCGAAAAAAAGTCAGTATTTCGGTGCGAAAGGACGATGAAATTGTAGACGAACAAATTGTTGCGGAAAAAGAAAGTATGGCTTTTGACTATGAAGGAATCACTTATGAAATAGAAGTGAAAAATTTAAAGAAACCGCTCATTGGTGCCGGCAAAGCCGAAATAAGTATTCATCAAAAATAAATTTCATGCCTACCTGGAGCAGCTCCGATGAACGATTTATGCAAATGGCCATGCAGGAAGCCCAAAATGCCTTCGATCAGGATGAAATTCCGGTAGGTGCCATTCTTGTAGCCCGCGATCAGGTGATTGCCAAAGCCCACAATCAAACACAACTACTCAACGATGTGACCGCCCATGCCGAAATCCTCGCCATCACTGCCGGATTTCAACATTTGGGAAGCAAATATCTGACCGACTGTACCCTATATATCACCCTCGAACCCTGTCTGATGTGCGCAGGCGCTTTACACTGGAGCAAAATTAGTCGCATCGTTTGGGGCGCCAATGATGACAAAAACGGACATAGGCGCTATTGCACCCATTCTCCATTCCATATCAAAACACAAATAGACCAAGGACTTTTTGCCGATGAATGTGCCGGGTTCATGAAAGATTTTTTTCTTTTGAAACGAAACAAAATATGAAGTTCCAAATTCAGCGTAACCATCATAAACCCATTATAAAATGACTAATTTCGACTGTCAGAGCTGAACTCATTCATCATTCATTTATTGAACATCTTCGCAAACTGGCTTGGCGTATTCCGCATCAATCACATCGTTCAAAAATGATTTCACCTAAGAGTAGGTTAATACTGCACACACTCAATGATTTCGTTTATTTTTGCGCCATGAATGCAACTGTAAAGACCATCCTCTTAACGGTACTCACCCTCTCTGTATTCGCCATTGCACTGGTAGAATTGAGCGGAATCAGTAATACGGCCCTGTTTAATAAATTCGGAATCGGCGACCCATCCCATCAGCACGAACTGCCGCCCAACGATGCTGCCGCCCGCGATGAAAAAATGAAATCCATGCCGAAAACCACCATCGAAGTCAAGGAAACCAAGTTCGATTTTGGCAAAATGAAAGAAGGGGATAAAGTGAGCCATGCCTGGATTGTTAAAAACGTCGGACAAAATCCTTTGTTCATTTCCAATATTCAGGTCAGTTGCGGATGCACAGCGCCCACATTTCCCAAAGAGCCCATCTTACCCGGACAAGAAGGCGAAGTGATCCTGGAGTTTAACAGTGCCGGCAAACCGGGCAATGTCCAAAAAAATGCACTCATCATGGCCAATGCCGACAATGCCCCATTTTCTATAGGTTTCACCGCCCAGGTTGAAAAAAAATAATCCCATTGGCCCGACAACTATTTAAAAAGAAGTCTGCACATACCCAGGAAGAAATGGGTTTTGTAGATCACCTCGAAGCTTTGCGTTGGCATGTCGTGCGCAGTGCTGCGGTCATGTTTGCCTGTGCCATCATCGCTTTTGTGTTCATTGGTGAAATTTTCGACAATATCATTCTGGCCCCTACCAAAAGTAGTTTCCCCAGTTATAAGTGGTTGTGCTGGCTCGGCGAACAAATCAAAATCGATAGTTTGTGCCTGGGAGATGTACAAATCAGTTTTCAAAACACCCAACTCTCCGGACAATTCATGATGAGTTTTTCATCGGCATTTGTATTCGGCTTCATTGCCGCCTTTCCTTATATCATCTGGGAATTGTGGCGATTTATTAAACCCGCCTTAAGCATCCGTGAACTCAAACATGCCCGTGGACTCATCTTCTGGGTTTCCCTCCTGTTCTTTTTTGGCGTATCATTTGGCTACTTTATTATCACACCTTATACCGTCAACTTTTTTGCCAGTTATACCCTGAGCGAACAATTTCAAAACATCATTAAAATCGACGATTACCTCGATACCCTTATCGGCCTGGTTCTAGGAACCGGATTGGTTTTTGAGCTCCCCGTTCTGGTCTATTTCCTGTCGAAACTCGGTATCCTCACCCCAAAATTCATGAATACCTATCGCAAATATGCCGTGGTTTTCATTCTCATTTTAGCGGCTGTTATTACTCCTCCTGACGTATTTAGCCAAATCATCGTTACTATACCGCTCTGGATTTTATACGAAATCAGTATTTTTATCAGTGCCCGTGTCGAGAAGGACCGACTGAAAAGAGAACGGGAATTTTTTAATAGTTAGTACACATTGGTACTGATATTCAGGGCGTTCCCCTGCGGGTCGGGCTGCTTGCTACAAGTACGCTCCGCCAAAGCGGATGCGGGCTTTTCGCAGCATCCCTAACGCAGCCCCTGCTCCATTTAATATGCTGCATTTATGCAAACAGCTGTTTATCTGCATCGTGCAGAAAAATTTCCGTTTCCATGAAAAAATTCTTGCGCCACATCGGCTTCTCCTTGTTTTTTGCTTTGCTCTTTATTGTACAAATCTCCGCAAGCGATAAAAAACAGAGCTACCAAAATACTTTATCGCAGCGCCATCTGCTGCGCAAAAAATGCGAAAAACTCAGCCCACCAAAGCAAGCCGAACTTTTAGCCGATTATATCGCCAAAGTGATTGCCCCTTTCTGGTATGGAACCCCCTGGGATTTTAATGGCACTACCCAGGAACCCGGTACAGGATATATCGCTTGCGGATATTTTGTCACCACGGTCCTGCGGCATGCCGGCTATCCCCTCAATCGGGTTAAACTAGCGCAATGTGCCTCCGAAACCATGATTCAAGCACTCACTGAGAAACGTTCGCATTTTTCAGCAAAAAGCTTCGGGCAGTTTATACAATTTATGCGAAACGCCGGCAAAGGACTTTCCGTGATCGGATTGGACAATCATACCGGATTTATTTATCACGACGGGCAACAACTCTGGTTTATTCATTCTTCTTTTGTAGGAACCGCCCGGGTTTGTGCCGAAGCTGCTGAAGATTGCAGCATCTTAAAACAATCCAAATACAAAGTGGTGGGGCATCTCACCCAAGACCCTCAATTTGTCAAACGATGGTTGAATGGTATTTAAATCTTCCTCTTCGGAAAATCAAAATCAACAAATCGTTTGGGTGCCGTGGCAAAATCCGACCAATGTTCGGCTTCAATTTCAAAAACAACAACCCCGCAAGTGGGTAAATCATTGGTAACCGGGCCACACAAGGAATTGACAAAAAAAGTAATCCCCGGATTATGACATACAAATAATAAAGTTTGAACAGCATCCTCCGTTTCTAAAATCCGATCTCCAATCACTTTCGGTCCTGCATGATACAAATTGTCGTGCCATAATATTTTCTCAGTTCCGTATGCACAAGCTTCGGCAATAGCTTCAGCGGTTTGTTTGGCCCTCAAAGCCGTGCTGCTCATGATTAAATCGGGCAAACCATATTGTGCCAAAATCCGACTTCCCATCATGGGAGCATCCCGAAACCCACGATCATTCAAGGGTCTGTCATAATCTTTCAACGACAAATCAACCCAATCTGATTTTGCATGGCGAACAGCAATCAGCTTTTTCATATCGGCCCCAAAATTACAAAAGCTACCCCAAATTCCTCACCAATAAAATGTTTTCCCCAATACTACCAATTACATAGGCCGTATATTACCTTTGCGCCTTAGCAAAACAAGTCTGTGTTTTTTCACCTCCCGAAAGCATCGGGATAAAAAAAAAATGCCCAAAGACAATTCAATCAAGTCGGTCCTCATTATCGGTTCAGGACCCATCATCATCGGACAAGCCTGTGAATTTGATTATAGCGGAACCCAAGCTGCCAGATCATTGCGTGAAGAAGGAATTCAGGTGATTCTGATTAACAGCAATCCGGCAACCATCATGACAGACCCTATGATGGCCGACCGGGTGTATCTGTTACCCCTGACTGTTGAAAGCATTGAACAGATTTTACAGGAAAATGAGATTGATGCGGTGTTACCAACTATGGGCGGACAAACAGCACTCAACTTAGCCAAAGAGGCTGAAGAATTGGGTATTTGGGCACAATATCATGTTCGGCTTATTGGCGTTGATATCAAAGCCATCGACAAAGCTGAAGACCGTGAACAATTTAGGCAGTGGATGATAGCGCTTGGCGTGAATGTGGCCCGTGCTAAAACAGCCAACTCATTTTTAGAAGGCAAGGAATTTGCACAGGAAATCGGCTTCCCCCTCGTGATACGGCCTTCCTTTACATTAGGTGGCACCGGCGGGGGATTTGTACACGATAAAGATGATCTCGATGAAGCCCTGAACCGTGGTTTACAAGCTTCTCCCATTCATGAAGTATTGGTGGAGCAAGCCGTCCTGGGATGGAAAGAATTTGAACTTGAATTATTGCGAGACAGCGCCAACAATGTTTGTATTATTTGTACCGTCGAAAACTTCGATCCGATGGGCGTTCATACCGGTGACTCCATTACAGTAGCACCGGCCATGACTCTGAGCGACACGGCTTTTCAACTCATGCGAAATACTGCAATCACCATGATGCGTGATTTGGGAAATTTTGCCGGTGGGTGTAATGTTCAATTTGCCATGAACCCTGATACAGAGGAAATCATCGCTATTGAAATCAACCCCCGCGTTTCGCGCTCATCCGCACTAGCCAGTAAAGCAACCGGATATCCGATTGCTAAAATTGCCGCCAAACTGGCTATTGGATATCGCCTCGATGAACTCAAAAATCAAATCACCGGGAATACCTCAGCCTTTTTTGAACCCACCCTAGATTATGTCATTGTAAAAATTCCTCGTTGGAATTTCGATAAATTTAAAGGCGCCAAAGATACCCTGGGCTTGCAAATGAAAAGTGTGGGCGAAGTCATGGCCATTGGAAGAAGTTTTACAGAAGCCATCCAAAAAGCTTGTCAGAGTCTGGAAAATAATGCCGTCGGATTAGGTTATTATGGCAAGAGCCTCATGAAAACAGATGAGATTCTGGATTATCTCAAAACCCCTAAATGGGACCGGATTTTTCGCATTAAAGATGCCCTCATGGCCGGACTGAGCGTTAATTCAATTTCGAAAGCCAGCCATGGAATTGATAAATGGTTCTTATACGAAATACAACGACTTTGTGAAATAGAAAAAGAAATTGCGAAATACAAACTGGATACTTTACCCGAAGATTTATTACGCAAAGCGAAACACCATGGTTTTGGCGATGAACAGATATGCCGAATTATGAACGATGGTACCGAAGATGCGGTGTATCAAAAAAGAAAAGAACTGGGTATCACCAGAGTCTATAAAATGGTAGACACCTGTGCTGCGGAATTTGAAGCGCAAACACCTTACTTCTATTCGAGTTTCGAAAAACCATCTGGAGGGAATGCACTGATACACAATGAAAGCATTGTTTCAGATAAGAAAAAGATCATCGTGCTGGGTAGTGGGCCAAATCGTATCGGTCAGGGTATTGAATTCGATTATTGTTGTGTACACGGTTTACTGGCCATCAAGGAATGTGGGTTTGAATCCATCATGATTAATTGTAATCCCGAAACGGTGAGTACCGACTTCGACATGGCCGATAAACTCTATTTCGAACCGGTGAATTGGGAACATATTTATGAAATCATTGAACATGAAAAACCATATGGTGTGATTGTACAGTTGGGTGGACAAACCGCTTTAAAAATTTCTCAATACCTCCATCAAAAAGGAATCCCTATCATTGGTACAAGTTTCGATAATATGGATATTGCCGAAGATCGTGGTCGATTTAGTGATTTGCTGAAAGAGCTGGAAATTCCTTATCCTGAATATGGCACTGCATATACCGTTGACGAAGCCATTGAAGTAGCCAACAAAGTGGGCTATCCGGTTTTGGTACGCCCGAGTTATGTGATTGGTGGGCAGCGTATGCGTATTGTTATCAATGATGAAGAAGTTGAAAAAGCAGTGGTGAGTTTACTCAAACATATTCCGGGTAATAAAATCCTCATTGATCATTTCCTGGATCGCTGTCAGGAAGCCGAAGTAGATGCCATTTATGATGGAGAGGAACTTCATGTAATGGGCGTGATGGAACACATTGAACCTGCAGGTATTCACAGTGGCGATTCGCATGCCATGTTGCCTGCCTTCAACCTGACGCCTCTGGTTGTAACCACCATGGAACACTATGCCTTAAAAATTGCAAAAGCATTAAATATCAAAGGACTGATTAATATTCAGTTTGCGATTAAAGACGGCAAGGTGTATGTGATCGAAGCCAACCCACGTGCTTCTCGCACGACGCCGTTTATTGCCAAGGCCTATCAAATTCCTTATTTGAATATTGCTACCCGCGTGATGATGGGCGTCAATAAACTCGCCGATTTCACCTTTGAAAAAAAGCTGGAAGGATTTGCAATCAAAGAACCTGTATTTTCATTTGAAAAATTTCCTGGAGTAAACAAAGAATTGGGACCTGAAATGAAAAGCACCGGTGAAGCTATTCGTTTTATCAAAGATTTACGCGATCCCTACTTCCGACAATTGTACAAGGATAGAAGCATGTACTTAAGTAAATAGGGTGGACATCTGAATTAAGGTCAATATTCTTTTGAAGCAACAGTCTAAATAGGGTCCGTTATCTCAGGCGCAAAGCGGCATTTAAAGAGTATAATTTGTTCTCCTAGAACAACCTCCTTAACCAGCAGACCCTAAATAGCATATCTTAGACAAAAGCTTGCAGGAAAACCAATGTCATTCACGGAAGAATTAAATACCTTTTTACAACAGGTTAAAGAGTCTCTTTTACAAACCGAACAGAAGGAGGCTTTGTTGATGCAAACACTTCAACAACTGGAATCCGTTGGCATTTATACTTTGCAGGAACGAAAAAGTGTGCAGCTCGCATATCTTGAAGTAACCGGCTTGTACTTGCAGCATTGTTTAGGTGAAGCCAACGAAGCACATGTCATTCAAATTCGTCAACAAATTCAACAAGCCTTTGCCCATCATTTCAAAGAAGGTTCTCTGGGTGAACATTGTCAACAAATCATTGCTGATTTGAGTGAATCACTAAAAACAGCAGAAGCAGGAACGGCACTGACTTACTTCCCTCCGGCTTTTCAACAATTGAGTGAGCATACTTATGTTGAGGACGAAATCAACAATGATATTTTCCAACGCTGCATGTTGCAAGTTCAGGCCATGCAGGTATTTATTCAATGGGTGGATGCCTTACCGGACGATGGTCGGGTAGAGCATTCTATTGAACAACGCATGGTAGAAGGCTTTATAGAAATGCAGGAAAATGGCTTCAATCCCTCTACCTGGATTGAGGTCATCGATGCTTGTCTGGAATTTTTAAATCATCCGGAAAAAGATGTTTTACCGATTCATCAATTGATCATTGCTACTTATGGTATGGCGCTGTATTTATCACCCGAACATCTCCCCTTTTTAGAGACCCGCGAAGAAAAAATTTTTGCCAGCTATCAACCTTATATTCAATCCATACAACAAAACAAAGAAGAGCAAATTGATGAAATGCTGAGTCCTTCCGGTATCATCCAACGCCTTCAACACCGTTTGCAAACCGAAGGATTCACGGAACATGCTATTTATGAAGCAATTGCTTCAATAAACAAACTTCCTAACAACTCAGAAACAGATATTCAGTGGATTTTTCAAACCCTGGATCAGATCATCGATACCAGTAAACCATTTGCCACGCCCAATATTTCCGGCATGTTGCAATTGACCAAAGAAGGAATACAACAAACGTATGATGCCATTCATCAGGACCTCCCGCCACTTAGCGTCGACGAAATTCGTCAAATGGCCAAGGATGTTCTTGCGCGGATGCAGCAAGAACTAGCCGCAGGAGGTGCTGTTGAAATAGCTTATCAAAGGGCCATGAATGCCTATCAATATCTGGCATTTCGTTTACCCGAAATTGAATCAGAAGGCAATGGAGTACTTCAAATCCTGATTAAACAATTATTACTGGGCATGAACGAATCGCTGAAACCTTATGTATCGGAAGATAAAAAAGAGCTCTTCAATGCGGCTCATAAAAATCTGAAAGAAAGTATGGGGATTCTCGATCATTTGCATGAACCTGAATGGAAACAATCCATCCATCTCAAACAAAGCGAAGAAAGCATCCATCGTATTGCATCCATGGCTTCAGGTATTCCACTCACACCCTGGGCCGAACAATACCCGCACATTGAACATTTTGTGCGATTGTTTCCCCAATTAGCCATGCGTTTTACTGAGCTAAAAATGGAATGTAGCGGAATGGACGAACAGGAATACGATCGATTGAGTCAAAACCTCGATGATACCATGAATCTGTTGAAGTCCGCTTTCAATCCTGATCAATTAATGAAACACCAGCGCTTAGGTCTGAGACGTATTGCCCTAGAAACTGCAGCCTTTGAAAAAAGAAAGCTTCTATATTTTTCATCAAGTTCCTTGCCTTCCAATGACATCGTTCTGGATGCCAATCAGCTCTTTTATAGCGGTAGCGCACAAGTATGCGATTTGGTGCTAAAAAGTTGTCAGACCCTGGAACTGCGATTACCGGAAAATATTTTAACCGATACCACACTCCATGCCCGATGGCAGGAACTCCGAACTTCAGCGATTGCTGTGTTCGATTTCACATGTTTCAATCCCGATAAGGCTGATCCAAAACCCTGGGCCGATGAGGAGACCAATCGGGGCGAAGAAGCACTTAAAGCCGCAGCAGCAACCGCCCTGGTCGCCTTTGAATGTGGATGGGCACTGGCCTTGGGAAACCCATGGTCATTATTGGAGAAACAGGGAAGGTCCTGCCCTTCGATATTGATTTGTCGGCAGTCTATTTAGGCAACGATCGCGATGAAGATATCCTTCAAATTACTCAAGCTATTCAAAGGGCTTTTTATGGGGCACATCGCCCATCGAACGAAAATCTTTTACCGGAAAATATTGAATACCTGAAAAATAGTTTTCATCAAACCACAGTTGAAGAAGTAAATCAAATTTTGAGTGCGCTGGAGTCGGAACCTACGGATGCCACATTATTAAAATTCAGTGCGACCCGATTATTTGATTTATTTCCTGACAAGCGCCATCTGATTCTTACACCAGCTTATGCGGGTACTTATCCCGGTTTAGAAACACAAAAAGTATTTCATGTCAGCGCCTTCCGAAATTGGAGCGAAGATACACGCAGGGTTATAGAGTCTGTTTGCAAGGAGAAAAACCTGGAATACATGATAGGATACGAAAAATTGGAACCGAATATCATGGCATCTGTTTGGAAAGATATTTGTTCGGCTTCGTGGATCATTGCCGATATCACCTTGCTGAATCCGAATGCAGTACTTGAATTAGCTATAGCTCAAGCACTTGGAAAACCCACGCTCATCATTCATCAACATGCTATGATACAGCATCATTTTCCCCTCTTGCTTAAGACCCGCACCCATGCCTATAATACCCATGAAGGCGAAAATGCATTCAGAAAACTACTCCATCAATTTTTTGATGGCGCGCAGGATTAGCTGGAATCTTAAAGGTTTTTACACTGTTCTTCCCGCTGATATAGATTACGCCTGACAAGCAATTTTACCAACCCGATTCGCATGCCGTCCGCCTTCGAATTCAGTTTGAACAAAGGCATTAACCATATCAATACACAGTGGAATATCTGCAAAGCGGGCAGGTAAACAAATCACATTGGCATCATTGTGTTGACGGGCCAAAGTAGCGATTTCAGTTTGCCAGCACAAAGCAGCACGAATGCCCTGATGTTTGTTGGCTGTCATACAAACCCCATTGGCACTTCCGCATATGAGTACACCAAAAGTTGCTTTTTGTTCTTCCACATCTTGCGCTACGGGATGGGCATAATCGGGATAATCCACACTGTCTGTTTTATCAGTACCATGATTAATCACTGTCCAACCTTGTTCAATCAAATGCGCTGTAATTTGCGCTTTATGTTCAACGCCGGCATGATCACAGCCGATCGAAATGATTTTTTCCGCCATTTTATTTTTAATTATTTCAGGGTCACTTTTTCTGAGCCAATGAGATATCCCATATGATAAATTTCCACTTTGTATTCGCCTTTGCTCATTGCACCGGAAGGCAACCATTCCGTAGAAATACCTTGTACTTTTTCACCTTGTTTGTAAGTGATGGTTTTTGCTGTTGAATAAGGCTTCTCATTGCCGTTTTCCAATTTAAATTTACCGCCGGCGCTGGCCACTGCACCTGAAGGTTCATATACGCAGATGTACAAAATCTTTTCGCCACTTTCGCTGATTCGGTTATCATCCACATTAAATGAAATTCTAATCATATCTACCTTGCGTGCCTTTTCTGTTTCCTTCTCCTTTTCTTTTCCCAATAAATTCTTTTTACGATCTATGGCTTCCATTCGAATGGAAGAAGCATGCAGTACAGAACCTTTTTCCACCTTTTTGACCAATTCCTGATTATCTGTTTGCAAGGCCGTATTCTCTTCCGTTTTTTGGGCATTCTCTTCGGTTAAAGCTCTTTTCTCTTCAGTGAGTTGTACATTTTCCTGCTTGAGTGCAATGATTTGTTTTTCATAAGAACTCATTTTGGCATTTAATTCACGAATCATGGCATTGGCCTCTTTCAATTGCGAAGAAGTGGCATTTTTGTCGTTCAATACTTTTTGAATTTTGGCCTTTAATTCTTCTACTTCTTCATTTTTGGTATTCAGCAAACTATCCATCTGAACACTCTGATTCTTCATTTCATCCAAACGGGCGAGGGCCGCATTGTATTCACTTTCTATCAGGGATTTATCATCACTTAGTTCGCGATTCTCCATGGTAGTCTCTTCCAATTTTGTTTCGCTCTTATTCTTGGTGACGAATAAATAAATTCCTGCAGCCAGGAGTACGGCAATGATGGGACCATAAATCCAATGTGGACTGATGCCTTTTCGGTTTTCCTGAAGATTTTCCATGTTTGTAAATTTCGGAACAAAGGTAATCCTTCCCTTTTCATAACAAAAAGTGTTGGTTGTAAAGAATTGTTTTATCTTTATTTTTAACACTGCCTTATCACTCCGGAAAAGTCCTGTTGGCCTGAACCTGACGTGTTAAAAGCAGTGGTTGAACTTGAAAACAAATTAATATGAGACCAGAAAATCTGTTGCTCATCGATATCGAAACGGTACCGATGGAAGCTTCCTACCATGCATTGCATCCAAGAATGCAGTCTTTATGGCAAAAAAAATCCAAACTCCTTGAACCTGAATCGACCGATTTCGAAGGAACCTTTTTTGAACGGGCCGGGGTTTATGCCGAATTTGGCAAAATCATTTGCATCGCTGTGGCACATTTCGAAATTCAGGAGGGCCTGTATCATTTGCACCTGAAGTATTTTAATGACGCTGACGAAAAGAAATTGTTGCAAACCTTTGCCGAATACTGTAATTCATTTTTTAACAAACCATCCTTGCAGTTTTGCGGGCACAATATTCGGGAATTCGATATCCCCTACATCTGCAGGCGCTCTCTCATTCAAAGCGTTAAACTTCCCTTGGTGTTAAACGATTTACAACAACGCAAACCCTGGGAAAATCCAATGTTAGACACCATGCAGTTTTGGAAATTTGGTGAGTTTAAACATTTTACTTCCGTAGATTTGCTGGCAGCTATTCTCGGAATTCCAAGCCCGAAAACAGATATCAATGGTTCAGATGTAGCCGGTGTATATTGGAAAAACAATGACCTCCCTCGCATCACCCGATACTGTTTGCAGGATGTGGTAACCGTCGCACAAATATTGATGCGCCTGAACGAATTGGAATTACTGGAAGAAAAACAAATTAACTTGCCCATCACGGAATGAATAAACGAGTAACAGAAATCATCAAGGACATTCAAAAAAAAGCAGTCAAACCGTTATATGTTTTTGATGGGGATGAGCCATTTTATATCGATGTACTTTGCGATGCATTCGAAGACCATTTATTGGACGAAGCAGAAAAAGATTTTAATCAAACAGTTTTTTACGGAAAGGATACCGATTGGGCCCAGGTTGTAAATGCCTGCAGAAGTTATCCCACCTTTGCCAACCGTCGTGTAGTGATTTTAAAAGAAGCGGCTGATTTAAAAAACTTTAATCAACTCGAAGCCTATTTTAAACAACCGGCCGAAACAACTACCCTAGTCGTATGCTACAAACATAAAAAAATTGATGGCAGGAGTAGTATGATCAAAACCATCAAGGCCCATGGTATTCATGAAAGTTTCATGAAATTGAAAGACTATGAACTGCCTGATTGGATTTTAAATTATGCACAAGGCCATCAAATGAAAATAAGTGCAAGTAATTGTGATTTATTGGCGGCTTATTTGGGCAATGATTTAAAAAAAATCGTCAACGAACTCAAAAAACTACAGATTAATATTCCTCAGGGGGCCGAAATTACCGGCGAACTGATTGAAAAATATATTGGAATCAGCAAAGAGTACAACGTGTTTGAATTTCCTAAAAGTATTCTTTCACGCAATGCTGAACAATCCTTTCGCATTGCCCGATATTTTATGTCCAATCCAAAGGAACATCCATTGGTAGTGATAACGGCAATGCTGTATACAGAATTTAATAAATTGTATCGTTTTCATTATACACGGGGTATGTCATCTCAGGAAGCCGCCTCTTTACTGAAAATAAATCCTTATTTCATGAAGGATTATACCCGATATGCCCAATCCTTTAATCTGAAACAAACTGCAGAGGCCATTCATTTAATCGCTGAATATAATCAGGCTGCGGTGGGTATTAAATCTTCCGGAAATCCAAACACAATCTTGAAAGAACTCACCTATAAATTAATCACCTTATGAGATTCGTATTTTGGATTATTTTGATGTTGTTCGTTTCTTCATCTTTCGCTCAAAAGAAGAACAATCATCCATTGGTTGTTTTAAAAACAAGTTATGCCGAAGAAGTGAACAATCGCGGCAGTATCGGAAGAATTTATGAGTTCCTGATAGAAGTCAGAAAAGCCCCATTGATCATAGATTCCATTTGGTTTGGCGCAACGCCGGTGCCCTGTGATTTATATCCTTCAGGCAGCACTCAAAGAATTACAAGGATTGAAAAGGCCGGAAAATACCGAATATCAGCCAACCGCGATTTGTTTCGTTATTTCACAAAAACTGACTCCACCCTTGTTTGGCAATGGTTTAAGCCTCCTTTTCGTTTTCGTGGTCATGCAGTGCTCATGTATAAATTTCGGGATCAACGAAATTATGTGGTGGTTCAAAAAGCCAGCAAACGAATCCCAAAAAAACTTCGAAAATAAATTCTGCAAACTCAAATTCCGAACAAGTTGCGGGTATGCTTTTCATCAGATTGAATCTGTTCGATAAGGGCATCAACGGAATCAAAAGCATATTCCTGCCTGATGCGTTCCACGAAAATAATACGAATTGTTTTGTTGTATAAATCACCCTGCCAGTCCAACAAATGCACTTCCAGATGTATTTGTGGTCCGCTTTCAAAAGTAGGATTGGTACCAATATTCATCATACCGGCCTGTTTGCCAAATTCAGTTTCTACCCATACCGCATAAACACCTTGTTGTGGAATTAATTTGCGTGGATGTTCTACCTGAATATTGGCAGTCGGATAACCGATCCCTTTGCCTCGTCCTTTCCCATGAATCACCTGACCCATCAGCGAATACGGACTACCTAATAAAGTATTGGCTTCCGTAATTTTTCCAGCCTGAATTGCCTGACGAATTTGTGTAGATGAAATTTTTAAATCCAGAATCATTTGAACCGGAATTTCCTCCAATTGAAATCGCCCTCCTGTTTATAACGCTCTAACAATTGATAGTTTCCACTTCGTTCTGCACCGAATTGATGATCATAGCCAATTACGACGGTATGTGGGTGAAAATGACCAATCAAAAAATCCTCCACATAGGCTTCGGCAGTTTGCCGGGCAAATTCAAGGGTGAATGGAACCACTACCAGATGGTCAACATTCAGTGCGGATAAGGCCTCCGTTTTTTCAAGAATGGTATGAATGAGTGTCAAACTCTGATCACCCGGATTTAATAATAATCGCGGATGTGGTTCAAAAGTGATCACCACACTTTCTCCGCCACAATCGGCAGCGAGTGCTTTTATCCGCTCAATAATTCTGCGATGCCCCTGATGTACACCATCAAAAGTGCCAATGGTAATCACCGGATTTCGGAAATTCGGCAATTGGCTGAGTTGTGTATGGACCTGCATGATCTTTTCGTGGCCGCAAATTTAGGGTATTCAAAGGGTTAGTGACAAATCGAATCCGGAAAATCAGATAGCCGGGGACGGAACCGCACTGCTTTCAATTTTTAATTACATTTACAGCTCACAAAAAACAAAGAATACCAGCATGAAAAAAATATTCTCCCTTTTAATCATCCTGAGTTTGGCAATAGGAACCTTTGCCCAGAAGAACAAAAACAAATTTGTAGAAATTGAAACGACCATGGGTAAAATCAAAATTGAACTATTTGCCGATGTGCCTCAACATAGTGAGAACTTTTTAAAACTGGTGAAAGATGGATTCTATGACAGTCTGCTTTTTCATCGTGTCATTCCTTCTTTTATGATTCAAGGCGGAGATCCGGATAGTAAAAATGCGTTGGATGGACAGATGTTGGGTAATGGAGATGTTGGATATAAAATTCCCGCCGAATTTATGGTGCCTAAATATTATCATAAAAAAGGTGCCCTTGCAGCAGCAAGAGATAATAATCCCGAAAAGGCTTCAAGTGGATGTCAGTTTTATATTGTGGTTGGTCGCACATTTACCGATCAGGATTTAACCACAATGGAACAAAGAGGTGGATTTACCTATAGCGAACAAGCCAAAAAAGATTATAAAACCATTGGTGGTACACCGCATCTGGATAATGGCTATACAGTATTCGGGCAAGTGGTTGAAGGACAGGAAGTGGTTGATGCCATTGCTATGACACCGCGAAATGCCAGCGACCGCCCGAATGAAAATGTGCGCATCCTGAGTATGAAGATTCGTAAAAAATAAAACCGCTCACATGGAGCGGTTCGATAGTTTAAGTTTTTAGAAGATGGACTAAAGTCCGCACATATCCTCCGGTTTAACCCAGGCATCAAATTCTTTCTCGGTCACGTATCCTAATTTAACGGACATTTCCTTCAGGGTCGTTCCCTCTTTATGTGCTTTTTGGGCAATTTCAGCCGCTTTGTAATATCCAATTTTAGTGTTCAAGGCCGTTACCAGCATCAGGGAATTATTCACATGCTTACTGATATTGGCCTTAATCACATCAATCCCTTCAGCACATTTATCGTTAAACGAAATGCAGCCTTCTCCGATTAAGCGGGCGCTATGCAGAAAGTTATAAATCATCATGGGTTTGAATACATTCAGTTCAAAATGCCCCATACTGCCACCAACATTAATGGCCACATCATTCCCCATTACCTGAGCAGCAATCATGGTCAATGCCTCACACTGGGTAGGATTGACCTTACCCGGCATGATGGAACTTCCTGGTTCATTATCCGGAATAAAAATTTCGCCAATTCCACTTCGCGGACCAGAAGAAAGCATTCGGATATCATTGGCAATTTTCATGAGAGAAACAGCCACAGTTTTTAAAGCCCCATGCGCTTCTACAATGGCATCATGTGCAGCCAAACTCTCAAACTTATTCTCTGCGGAAACAAAAGGTAATTTGGTGAGTTTAGCAATATGTTTGGCTACATTTTTGGCGTAATTCTTCGGGGTATTGATTCCGGTACCTACAGCAGTGCCACCTAATGCCAATTCACTCAAATGAGCCAGTGTATTTTTAATTGCACGAATACCATGATCCAATTGTGAAACATATCCGCTAAATTCTTGTCCGACGGTGAGCGGCGTCGCATCCATAAAATGGGTTCGTCCGATTTTTACAACTTTCATAAATTTTTTCGACTTCTTGTCGAGGGTATTTCGCAATTTGGTGATGCCCGGCAAGGTCGTTTCCATCAACATCCTGTATGCGGCGATATGCATGGCTGTTGGAAAAGTATCGTTGCTGCTTTGACTTTTATTGACATCATCGTTGGGATGCAGAAACTTCTCTTTGTCTTTTAGTTTTCCGCCTTGTAATACATGTCCCCGATAAGCAATCACTTCATTCACATTCATATTGCTTTGGGTGCCGCTTCCGGTTTGCCATACCACCAATGGAAAAGCATCGCTATGTTTTCCTTCCAAAATTTCATCACATACCTGGCCAATCAAATCGCATTTTTCTTTACTCAACACTTTGGCTTCGCAATTGGTGATAGCCGCTGCTTTTTAAGATAAGCAAATGCCTGAATGATTTCTTTTGGCATTCGATTGATGTCCTGGGCAATTTTAAAATTGTCGATTGAACGTTGTGTCTGTGCACCGTAAATGGCGTTCAGCGGAACCTGTACTTCGCCCATGGTGTCTTTTTCGATTCTGTATTGCATATATTTTTATTAGAGAATTTACTGATTGAAATGAAAATAGAAAGTTGTGTTTTAGGAGATGGTCGTCCAGGTGACATTTCCATCCTTTTCGTCTTTCAGCTGCACGCCTGCTTCAAGCAATTGATTTCGGATGGCATCACTGGTTTGAAAATCCTTCTTGAGTTTAGCTTCTTTTCGCAATGAGATCAGCACCTGCATCACATCATTCATTTGGTCGTTGTTTTGTTGTTCGGGTGATTGTAAACCAAATACATCGAATAGAAAATCCGACAAGGTTTTTCTCAGCAAAAGAATACTATCTGGATGAATGCTGTTCAAATCTATTTGTTGACCTTTGATGGAATTAACGATAGTGGCCATTTCAAATAAACAAGCAATGGTTTTGGCGGTATTAAAATCGTCATCCATATTTTCGACACATTGCCCTGCGAGACGCTCAATTTGCTCATCGTTTTCGCCCTTTTGTGAGGCCTTTCCTACATAAGAATCCTTATTGATTTCAGCCAAAGCATCCATCAATCTGCGCCAACCTTTTTCGGCATCCTGCAAACCTTTGATATTGATATCGAGTTCGGAAGCATAATGAGATTGTAAAAATAAAAAACGAACCACTGATGGCGCATAGCCCTTATCCAATAAAGGATGATTTCCCATGACAAACTCTAAAGGCAGGATGGAGTTGCCAAAACTTTTACTCATTTTTTGACCGTTAAAGTTGAGCATATTGGTATGCATCCAATAGCGGGCACCAGCCTGATTGCAGGAACCCTGATTTTGCGCAATCTCACATTCGTGATGCGGGAATTTCAAATCCATTCCACCTCCATGAATATCGAATACTTCACCGAGATATTTGGTACTCATCACAGAACATTCTAAATGCCAGCCGGGGAAGCCCATCCCCCAGGGCGAACGCCATTGCATGATATGTTCTGGTGAAGCTTTTTTCCAAAGTGCAAAATCAATCGAATTTCTTTTTTCTTCCTGTCCATCCAAATCGCGGTAACCGGCAATGAGTTCATCAATATTGCGACCACTAAGTACACCGTATTGAAATTTTTCATGAAAATGTTTTACGTCAAAATAAACCGATCCATTGACTTCATAGGCATATCCTTTTCGATCAGCACTTCAATCATTTGAATTTGTTCAATGATATGACCGGTGGCTGTTGGCTCAATGGTAGGAGGCAATAAATTGTATATCCGGCAAACTTCATGAAAACCTACTGTGTACTTCTGTACAATTTCCATAGGCTCCAGACTTTCGAGTCGGGCCTGAGATTCCATACGATTCACCCCTTCGCCGCGCTCATTGGTCAGATGTCCGGCATCCGTGATATTTCGCACATAACGCACCTTGTACCCTTTATAGCGGAGATAACGGTAAATCATGTCAAATGAAGAAAACGTGCGAATGTTTCCAATATGTGCATCACTATACACGGTGGGTCCACATACATACAATCCTACATGAGGTGGATGCAATGGTTCAAATTTTTCTTTCTGACGGGTGAGCGAATTGTAGAGATGGAGTTCAGACATAGGCCCGCAAAATTAAGCCAAACTGGGGTTTATTGGCTATGTTCAGATCAAATTATCCCTGTGATGGAGAATAGATTGAAAAAATTATGCAATGCGATTTGGCCACTTCAAAATCTCCAATAAAAATGAACATAAAAAAGCCGCTGTAAGATATTCTCACAGCAGCGTCTAAAGAGATTGAAAAAATTATTTCTTTACTTCTTCTTTCACTTCTTTGGCAGCAGATTCAACTTTTTCCGCCCCTTTTTCAATCACCTCTTTGCCAGCCTCAACAGCTTTGCCAGAAACATCTTTGGCTACCTCAGCAGCATCATTGGCTACTTTTTCGCCAGCTTCGAGTGTGGCACTAGCGGCATCTCCAATTTTTTCTTTGGCAGTGTCGATAGCAGCCTCTGTTTGATTTACGGGCATTTCAGGTGTTTCATTTTTTGGTGTTTCTTCTGTGCAGGCTACCAAAGATCCTGCGATGAGCATACCCATCAAGGCAATACGGATGTTTTTCATGTTTTTCAATTTTATACCATTGATACAGCTTAACCTAAAAGGTAACCACTATAAAATGCCAGCAAGGAATAGATTAACAAAGCTTTGTATGTTTGAACCCGAGCGAACAAAAACGATTTATGCGAGTCGGCTTTTTAATTCCATCATCCGATCGCGCAACCTGGCGGCCTCAATAAAATCTAAATCTTTGGCGGCCTTCTCCATTTGTTTTTTGACATGGGCAATTTCCTTTTCCAATTCCTTGATCGATTCGTATTCAACGGCAGGTTCCGCTGCAATAGCATTCTGATCATCCCTGATCGCCTTCTCGCTGCTTGCATCATAATTCTTGATTTCCAGTACAGCGGTTTGACCCATGATCTGGTCGATGGATTTGCGAATGGTTTGAGGTGTAATATGGTTTATGGTATTATGCGAAATTTGTTTTTCCCGACGACGTTGGGTTTCATCTATTGTTTTGCGCATACTTTCGGTCATCTTATCGGCATAAAAAATCACCAGTCCATCCGCATTTCGCGCAGCACGCCCTGCAGTTTGTGTTAAACTTCGTGCGTCTCTCAGGAAGCCCTCCTTATCCGCATCTAGTATGGCGACTAAAGAAACCTCAGGCAGATCCAATCCTTCCCGAAGCAGATTTACACCGATGAGAACATCAATATTTCCGAGGCGTAAATCTCTTAAAATTTCGATACGTTCCAGGGCGTCGATTTCACTGTGAAGGTATTTACATTTAATCTGTATTTTCAGGAGGTATTTGCTCAACTCCTCCGAAAGTCGTTTAGTAAGTGTGGTGACCAATACACGATCACCCTTTTTAACCCGTTTGTCGATTTCATCCAATAAGTCGTCAATTTGATTGACACTCGGTCGTACCTCAATGGGTGGATCCAGTAAACCAGTTGGACGAACAACCTGATCAATGACGACCCCTTCGCATTTTTCCAATTCATAGTTTCCGGGAGTTGCACTCACAAAAATCACCTGATGCATTTTATCCTGAAATTCATTGAAGTTTAAAGGACGGTTATCCAGGGCTGAGGGTAATCGAAATCCATAATTCACCAGATTCATTTTACGGGCACGATCGCCACCGTACATCCCACTGATTTGCGGAATGGTTACATGGCTCTCATCCAAAACCAGTAAAAAGTCATCCGGGAAATAATCAATGAGGCAGAAAGGCCTTGCGCCGGGTTGTCGACGATCTAAAAAACGAGAATAATTTTCGATGCCTTTGCAATATCCCAACTCCTGAATCATTTCGAGATCATAGGTCACACGCTCTTTGATGCGCTGCGCTTCAATGAACTTCTGCTCTTGTTTGAAATAGGCCTCCTGCGCAATCATTTCATCCTGGATTTCATGAATAATATTTTTCATTTGATCCTGGGGAGCCAGATACATATTGGCCGGAAAAATTGCGGCATCCTGAACTGTTTCAATTTTCTTTCCGGTTAATACTTCAATGCGTTGAATTTCTTCCACCTCATCTCCAAAAAAGATGATGCGATAACCATAATCGGCATAGGGCAAGTTGATATCGACCGTATCGCCTTTGACACGAACCATAGCCCGGTCCAATTCAATATTATTTCGGTTGTACAATGCCTGCACCAATTTGTGTAATAGGTTGTTTCGTCCGAAATGCTGCCCTTTGCTGATCCGAATAATTCCGTTCGCATACTCTGCCGGATTACCAATACCATAAATACAACTCACCGAGGCCACTACAATGATATCTCTTCTTCCGGATAATAAATTGGCGGTTGTTCTCAATCTTAATTTTTCCAATTCACTATTTACGGCCAAATCCTTCTCGATATATACTCCGGTAGATGGCAAATAAGCTTCGGGCTGATAATAATCGTAATAGGAAACAAAATACTCAACAGCGTTTTCCGGAAAGAACTGTTTAAACTCTCCGT
This sequence comes from Bacteroidota bacterium, assembly GCA_016715505.1. GTDB lineage: Bacteria > Bacteroidota > Bacteroidia > Chitinophagales > Chitinophagaceae > OLB11. Next base: position 147,639 of record JADJZY010000035.1, on the reverse strand, counting down.
ACAACTGCGCAACAAGGGTTTTGTTGTGTGTTAAAACTAGCGTTGGGCGTGCAGTTTGTTGAATCACATTTGCAATTGTAAAAGTCTTTCCCGAACCCGTTACACCCAATAAAGTTTGATATTGTTGATCGGACAGAACGCCTTGTACCAATTGTTGAATGGCTTGGGGTTGATCACCATTTGGCTGATAAGGAGACTGCAGTTGAAACATATCAATGAAAGTAGCTAAAAAAAGCCGGTTTACACCGGCATTCAAATCATTTATTTACAGATTAAAAATCATCATCGTCATCGAAATCATCGTCAAATAAATCGAGACCCAAATCTTCATCGATTTTAAAATCCTCCTCATCTTCATCACTACTTTTTCCGGGTTTTTTCGATTTAGATTTTGAAGCAGGAATATCAAATTCTGCAAAGTCCTCATCGAAGTCATCGTCATCTACATCATCTTCTAAATCATCATCATCTCCAATCATCGTCATCGTCCTCATCATCATCGGAGGATTTTTTGGAAGATCCTTTTACAGGTTTCTTTTTTACATCCAATTCATCATCTTCTAAATCATCATCGTCATCTTCTTCCTGCTCCTTTTTACCAGTTGCCTTTTTAACAGGAGCTGCAGCCTTTTTAGGAGCTGCTTTTTTTTGGAGCTGCTTTCTTTTCAGGGTTAGCTTTCATGCATTCTTCTTTTACTCGTGTAAATTTTCTATATTATTTTGAAACGAAAAATTTTTTTATTTTTTTTTTGCGTTAAACCAGATGGATCAGTTGGGAACGTCCTGCTCCATTAGAGACGTAAGTAACAGGAACACCGGTTTGTTGTTCAATTAAAGCAATCAAATCTCTAAATCCCCGGGGAATATCCTGTGCTCTCTCGCAAGTCGACAGTGGTTTATCCCATTTGGGGAAGTAAGTATAATTCGGCGTAACGGTTGTTTCAATGATGTCGTAGGGAAAATCCTTGATTTCCTGTCTATCAATTTGGTATGAAGTACAGGCGCCAACGGAATCCATTTCATCGAGGATATCTGATTTAGTTAAAACCAGGTCGGTGACTCCATTAATCATACAAGCATATTTTAGGGCTACTAGGTCGATCCAACCACAACGTCGGGGCCTTCCGGTTGTTGCACCAAATTCCTTACCTATTTCTCTCAATTTTTCTCCAGTGGCATCGAGCAGTTCGCTGGGAAAAGGACCACTCCCCACTCTGGTACAATAGGCCTTGCTCACGCCATACACTTTATTGACCCATTTTGGAGCGATACCCAAACCAGTGCATAATCCGGCCGTGATGGTATTACTGGATGTTACAAATGGGTAGGTACCGAAATCAATATCGAGCATTGTACCTTGAGCGCCTTCGGCCAATACTTTTTGTCCTTTCTGTAACTGATCATTTAACCAAAACTCAGCTGCAATAATTTCATACTCTTTAAGGGCTTCAACGGCTTCAAAAAAAGCTGGCTCAAATTGGTCGATATCATCTTCAGCCTGCATATTTTTCAGAATTTGCTGATGCTTTTGCTTCAAATTCTGATACCGTTGTTTAAAATCCGGCTTGAGGATGTCTCCGATTCGTAATCCATTTCTTCCGGTTTTATCCATGTATGTTGGGCCAATACCTTTTAGGGTGCTGCCGATTTTATCTTTTCCCTTGGCCGATTCACTGGCACGATCCAGGGCCTTATGGGATGGTAAAATAAGATGGGCCCGCTCGCTGATTTTCAGACAGGCCTTGAGGTTGATCCCATGCGACTTGATATCGTTGCACTCTTCTAAAAAGGATACAGGATCAATCACCACTCCATTACCAATCAGGTTAATCATTCCAGGATGAAATACACCGGAAGGAATAGTATGCAGCACAATTTTTTTATCGTCGAGATACAAGGTATGACCAGCGTTTGGTCCACCCTGAAAACGAGCAATAATTTGATATTCTTTCGCCAGAAAATCTACAATTTTTCCTTTACCCTCATCGCCCCATTGTAAGCCCAACAATACATCCACCATAACAGAATTATTAAGGTGTAAAGATATTCAGGCGTAGGCACAATAAAAAAATCCTGCAAGTAGAATTGCAGGATTTTTTTTTGATGGATAAAAATTATCGGACTAGAATGACATCTCCTTTTTTCATATACGTACTGCCATCTCGGGTACATTTATAACGAAGAATGTAATAATACGTGTCAACGCCTGAGTCTCTTCCTTCGAAGGTTCCATCCCAACCACGACGATAATCGTTGGTTGACCAGACTTTTTTACCCCATCGGTCACGAATTTCTAATTGAATCAATTCGACACCTGCGGTAGTAAGTACCTTAAATTCATCGTTATTGCCATCACCATTTGGTGAGAATGCATTTGGTATGAAGGCGATATCGCAACATGGTCCTTCTTCGATATAAACCGTATCACGCACCTTACATCCATTGGCATCCGTTACATCTACATAGTAAGTACCGAAATAGAGCGTTTGAGCTGTAGCGGTAACCTGTGGTGGTTCGGTGCTCCAGAAATAAGTATAAGGCGTTGCACCACCACTGGCGTTGGCTGTAGCCTGACCTTCGTTTCCTTTACCATGACATGCCAAATCTAACTTGGTAACGACATTGTTTAAAGGATTTGCAGGAGGATTGATGGTGAAGATATTGCTGTATTCACATCCGGCAGTATCTACGACACGCAAAGTATAAGTGCCTGCTGCAAGACCATTAAATACGCCTGATTTATTGATGTACAAACCTGGAGTGACATAGTATTTATAACCGCCACGGCCTCCGGTTCCCACTACAAGGGCTTGTCCATCTTCGCTATCAATACAAAGTGCATCGCGAAGTGTAAGGAGTGCTCCTACCGGTTGAGGCTCAGTCAGAATAATGATTGTATCACGTGTACATCCCAAGATATCCTGGAAGGTAATGGTATGTGCACCTGCTAATACGGCATTGAATAATCCATTATTCTGGAATGGAGGACCATCCAGTGCATATTGAATTGGCGGGAATCCACCGGTTGCTGTGACATCAATGATACCGTTTGCATCACCATGACAAATAGGTTCGGTTAGCGTTAAGGCTGCCACAGTAATTTGTGGGTTTTGCGTCACGTTCGCGGTCGTTTGAAGCGTACATCCATTGGCATCTGTGGCAGTGATCACATAGGATCCAGCAGCTAAACCGGTAAAGAATCCTGAACTGCTTTGATTGGCCGGTGGATTAATTCCAAAGTTAATAACGCCGGTTCCACCTTGTGCAGTTATTGTAATGCTTCCTGTTGCTGCTCCATAACATGCTACGTTTTGGATATTAACTGCTGTAATTTGTATTGGTGCAGGCTGACTGACCTGTACATTATTGAAAGCAGAAGTACAACCTGAAGCATCAGTAACAGTGACTACATAGTTACCTGCAGGAATATTATTGAAGACGCCTGTATTATTCGGCGCAACAACGGCAGGGGCAATCGAGAAAGTATAACCCGGATTACCTCCAACAGCAGATGTTGTAATACTACCACTTGCCTGTCCATTACATAAAGCATTCACCACTGATGGCGCACTCATAACGAGTAATGGTGGTTCTACGATTGTTACAATGGTGCTGAGGAAACATCCGGCGGCATCAGTTGCAACCACCGTATAAGTATTGGCTGATAAGTTGGTGATATTACAGTTAGCAATGGCCGCTGCATTCAGGGTATAACTGATCACACCTGTTCCACCTTGCGCACAAGCTGAAATAGTCCCATTATTTTGACCTGCACAAAGAATATCCGTGTAGGCAAAATTCACCCAGGTTAAAGATGTTGGGTTATTTAACGTAAATGAAGTTGTCACACTACATTGGTTGGCATCGGTAATGGTAATCGTGTAAGTAACACCACCACTCAATCCAGTGAAATTACCACCCACACCTGGCGCAGCCGGGCTGATCGTATATCCGTATGCACCTGTACCTCCCGTTCCTGTTATCGTGGCTGTACCATTGCTGTTTCCATTACAAGCCGGATCAGTGGTATTCAATGAAACGATACTTAATACCGGAGGTGCTGTAATGGTAAATGTGGTTTGAGCAGTACATCCATTGGCATCAGTTGCAATAACGGTGTACGTATTTGCTCCCAATCCGGTAAAGTTGCCCGGGGTAGCCTGAACAGGCACACAAGGTGAATTAGGAGTAATCGCATAGCTAATAACCCCGCTTCCGCCATTGATCAGAACCGAAGCCGTACCATTACAAAGACCATTACAACTTACATTGTTTGTATTTGCTCCTGTAAAACTTGGGCCTGCTAAAGGCGCTAAAGTAACTGTGATAGTTTTTGTACATCCCAATCCATCAGTTGCAGTGATCGTATAAGTGGCATTTCCAAGTCCTGTAAAGTTTCCTGAACTTGGTTGTAAAACCGCACAAGGAACTGAAGCATTTGAAATACTATAAGTAATATTTCCATTACCTCCGGCAGCACTTATATTGAGCGTTCCATCACATCCGGGTACACATGAAGGCGGAGTGGTAACAGGCGCATTAAATATAATATCCGGATTTTGTGTGATAACAACCACTGTTGTAACTACGCAACCGCCGGCTAAATTATCCGTTGCGGTAACGGTGTAACTCGCAGCGCTCAAATTGCTTGCAACGCCGGTAGTTGCATTGATAGTTCCTCCATTGTTGATCGAATAAGTAAATGCACCTGAACCACCTGATGCAGAAGCATTAAAACTACCACTTGATTGTCCAAAACAATTCACATTCACTTGGTTGCTGATGACAATACTACATGATGGAAGTTCAGACAGGCAAGCTGTAGACAAAGATGTACAACCTTTACTATCTGTAACGACTATTGTATAGCACTGTGCTGTTAAGTTATTAAATGTGCCCGCAGGTGCTTGTGTTCCGATATTCGGTGTAATGGTATAAACATATGGCGGAGTACCACCGGAAGCGACAACAGTAATAGAACCATTATTACCACCTGCAATTGAGATATTGGTTGTGGATGTCACGTTCAGTGTTGGATTTGGTGTTGTGCCAATCTGAACTGTTTTTGTATTGGTACAACCATTTGCATCAGTTCCTGTAACAGTATAAATCGTACCTGCACAAAGTCCATTGATGACATTTCCGACAATTGCACCTGCAGCCGGACTGATCGAATAAGTCAATCCAACCGGTGTCATGGTAGCAGTTCCATCACAATTCGGATTACAACCTGCTGGTGTAGTACTGATTGTATCAATTGGTGGGCCCTGTGCTACATTCACACTGACCGTTGTGGTTACAGAACATGATGCAGCATCGGACAATGTAACCGTGTAAATGACATTGGCACATAATCCAGTAACTGAATTACCTGCAAACCCAGGAACAACAGCAGGAGAAATAGTATAAGAATAACCTGGGGTTCCTCCAGAAGGAATGAATGTGGCCTGACCATCACAACCCGGCAAACAAGATGCATTAGCGGTTATCCCTAAAAGAACTGATGGACCGTTCAAGGTTTGAACAGTAGTAGTAACTATGGATGTACATCCTGCTGCATTCGTTCCAGTGATGGTATAAGTTACATTGGCGCAAAGTCCGTTAATCACATTTCCTACGATTGTACCTGCTGCCGGAGAAACAGTATAAGTCATGCCAGGAATAATCGTCATGGTTGCCGTACCATCACAACCCGGAGAACAAGTAGCATCCGTTGTTGAAGCCACTACAGGTTGAGTAGGTGGCAAAGTTCCCACCTGCACTGTAGTTGTAGCAGTACATCCTGCTGCATTGGTTCCGGTGATGGTATAAGTTGTATTCGCACATAGTCCGTTAATCACATTTCCTACGATTGTACCTGCTGCAGGAGAAACACTATAAGTCATGCCCGGAATAATCGTCATGGTTGCCGTACCATCACAACCCGGAGTACAGCTTGCATCAGTTGTTGAAGCAAGGACAGGAGGAGTTGAAGGCAATGTACCTACTTGAACTGTCACGGTAGCTGTGCATCCGTTGACATTTTTCCTTTTTGTGCCCGGGGGGGCGGGGCCCCCGGGCGCCCTTCCCCCTTTTCCCCCCCCCCGCCGGGGGGGGGGGGGGGATAAAACCCCCCCCCGGCGCGGTTTTTTTTTTTCCCGCCCCCCCCCCCCCCCGCGGGTGTCTTTTTTTTGTTTTGGGGGGCCGGGGGGGGGGTGTTTTTTTTTTTGTGCTCCCTCCCGGCGGGGGGGTTGCGGCGCATCCTGCTGCATTGGTTCCGGTAATCGTATAAGTTGTATTGGCACAAAGTCCATTGATGACATTACCCACAATTGTACCGGCTGCTGGAGAAACACTATAAGTCATGCCCGGAATAATCGTCATCGTAGCCGTACCATCACAACCCGGAGAACAAGTAGCATCGGTTGTTGAAGCCACTACAGGAGGAGTTGAAGGCAATGTACCTATTTGAACTGTGGTTGTACCCGTACATCCATTTGCATCCGTTCCGGTTACTGTATATATCGTCCCTGTACAAAGTCCATTAATCACATTACCCGCAATTGTACCTGCAGCAGGATTGATAGAGTAAATAATACCAGCAGCAGGATTCATTGTCGCTGTGCCATCACAACCCGGAACGCAGCTTGCATCTGTTGTAGATACCACGTTAATAGCAGGTCCGGCAGGTTCAAATAATTGGATGGTTGTGGCTCCCGAACAAGAATTTGCATCTGTTATAGTAATGGTATAAAGGATACCTGTGCAAAGTCCTGAAATCTGATTAGGACCAACCGTAATGCTTGCACCATTGTTTATACTTGCTGAATATGGAGCTGTTCCACCTGCAATCGTATAGGTAGCCGTTCCATCGCAACCAGGAGCACAACTCGGATTGGTGGATGAAGCAATGCTGATAACCGGTGAATTCGGTGGATTTAGAAGGACCGTTTCATTTGCCGTACATCCATTGTTGTCTGTACTGGTGACTGTGTAAATGGTTGCTGCACACAATCCTGAAATAACATTCACATTCACAGTAGCAGCAGGGTTTACGGTATAGGTATATCCAGGTGTTCCACCAATTGTTGTCATAGTTGCCGTTCCATCACAACCAGGGGTACAAGTTGGTAAAGTAAAGCTAACCAAACTGGTAACCGGAGCACTTGGTTGGGAAATAGTAAATGAAACAGTTGTTGTACATCCTTTGGAATCTGTACCTGTTACGGTATAAGTATTGGCGCCTAAATTGGTAAATGTGCCACTCACTACCTGTGCAGGTAAACATGGAGTAATCGGAGATATGGAATAAGAATCCCCAGGTGTTCCACCATTAGGTGTTATCACCACCTCACCATCACAACCGCCATTACAACTTACATTTTGTGTAACATTGGCAGAAATGCTGAAGGCTGTTGGTTGATTGATAACAAAAGACACTGTGGCAATACATCCATTGGCATCTGTACCTGTAACCGTATAAGTGTTAGCACCTAAATTGGTAAATGTGCCGCTCACTGCTTGCACTGGCAAACAAGGAATCACCGGATTAATAGAATATGTTACTGCACCGGTTCCTCCTGCGAAGCTCAAACTAGCCTCACCATCGCAACCTGCATTACAACTTACATCCTGGGTTGAAACAACATTTAAAATCAGTTGTGCAGGCTGTGAAATTTGTATGGTCATGGTACCGGTACAAGAATTCAGATCAGTACTGGTCACCGTATAAATCGTATTGGCGCAAAGTCCGCTGATATTATTTCCCGCAACAATTGGCCCGAATGGACCTGTTGGCAAAATGGTATAAACATAGCCGCCACTGCCACCAATGCTGCTCATTGTTGCTGTTCCATCACATACATTAAAACAACTTGCATCGGCTGTGATTGCACTTGGTACAATAGCACTTGGTTCCGTAATATTCACATTCACTGTTCCTACGCATGAATTGCCATCCGTTACAGTTATCACGTAATTTCCAGCACATAAATTCGTTGCAACACCTGTGTTCGGATCAATCGTTGGTGAACCAGGACCAGCTATAGAATAAGTATAAGGTGGTGTACCAGATGAGGCTGTTGCTGAAGCAGATCCATCACACAATCCATTACAACTTACATTCACAATCGATCCTGGTATAATACTAACAACCGGACCATTTGGTGTGGTTAGAGTTACTGTCGTCGTCGCAGTACATCCATTTAAATCGGTACTCGTAACCGTATAAGTAATACCTGCACACAATCCACTTATCACATTACCTACCACTGTGGCAGCAGGATTCACCCCATAGCTATAGGTCGGGGTTCCGCCAATGGTTGTCATCGTTACCTGACCATCACAACCTGGTGTACACGTTGGTGGTATTGAACTCACCACGCTCGTTATTGGCGCAGTTGGCTCAGTTATCGTAAAGACTACTGTCGCTGTACATCCATTATCGTCTGTAACGGTTACTGTATAAGTATCTGCACCCAGATTGGTGAAATTACCCGATGTTAATTGCTGAGCTACACATGGGCTGTTTAAATAGTTGATTGTATAGCTGTATGGTGCAACACCGCCATTACCCGATACACTTGCACTTCCGTCACATCCATTATTACAACTCACATTCTGGGTTGTATTGACTGAAACGGTTAATACAGGAGGCTGGGTAATCTGAACCGTCGCACTAGCGGTACATCCTTTACTGTCTGTTACATTCACTGTATAAGTTCCTGCACATAAGTTAGCAGCTGCACCTGTTACAGGATCGATTGTTGGTGAACCAGGACCATTGATACTGGCATAGTTATATCCACCATTACCACCTGAGGCCGAAGCACTTGCTGTGCCTGTACATTGTCCATTACATAATACATTGGCCAATGCATTCACATTCAATGTAAGTAACACCGGCTCAATAATTTGTACCGTTGATGTTGCAGTACATCCATTCCCGTCTACTGCCGAAATTGTATAAATACCGGCACATAAACTGCCTGCTATACCAGTAACACTATTTAATGTTGGACTTCCAGGACCTGCAATATTGGTATAAGTATAGGTCGGCGTTCCACCTGAACCACTCACCGTTGCTGTTCCATCGCAATCACCAAAACAACTGGCATCACTCGTTACAGCTGTACTGATGGTAAACAAAGTTGGTTCCGTAATATTCACATTCACTGTTCCTACGCATGAATTGTCATCCGTTACAGTTATCACGTAATTTCCAGCACATAAATTCGTTGCAATACCTGTGTTCGGATCAATCGTTGGTGAACCAGGACCAGCTATAGAATAAGTATAAGGCGGTGTACCGGATGAGGCTGTTGCTGAAGCAGATCCATCACACAATCCATTACAACTTACATTCACAATCGATCCTGGTATAATACTAACAACCGGACCATTGGGTGTCGTTAAAGTTACTGTTGTTGTCGCAGTACATCCATTTAAATCGGTACTTGTAACCGTATAAGTAATACCTGCACACAATCCACTAATCACATTACCTACCACTGTGGCAGCAGGATTTACACCATAGCTATAAGTAGGGGGTTCCGCCAACGGTTGTCATCGTTACCTGCCCATCACAACCTGGTGTACATGTTGGTGGTATTGAACTCACCACGCTAGTTATTGGCGCAGTGGGCTCGGTTATCGTAAAGACTACTGTCGCTGTACATCCATTATCGTCTGTAACGGTTACTGTATAAGTATCTGCACCCAGATTGGTGAAATTACCCGATGTTAATTGTTGAGCCACACATGGGCTATTTAAATAGTTGATTGTATAGCTATATGGTGCAACACCGCCATTGCCGGATACACTTGCACTTCCGTCACATCCATTATTACAACTCACATTCTGGGTTGTATTTACAGATACACTCAATACAGGTGGTTCTGTAATCTGAACCGTCGCACTGGCGGTACATCCTTTACTGTCTGTTACATTCACTGTATAAGTTCCTGCACATAAGTTAGCAGCTGCACCTGTTACAGGATCGATTGTTGGTGAACCAGGACCATTGATGCTGGCATAGTTATAACCACCATTACCACCTGAGGCCGAAGCACTTGCTGTGCCTGTACATTGTCCATTACATAATACATTGGTCAATGCATTCACATTCAAAGTAAGTAACACCGGCTCAATAATTTGTACCGTTGATGTTGCAGTACATCCATTCCCGTCTACTGCTGAAATTGTATAAATACCGGCACATAAACTACCTGCTATTCCAGTAACACTATTTAATGTTGGACTTCCACGACCAGCAATATTGGTATAAGTATAGGTCGGCGTTCCACCTGAACCACTCACCGTTGCTGTTCCATCGCAATCACCAAAACAACTGGCATCACTCGTTACAGCAGTACTGATTGTAAACAAAGTTGGTTCCGTAATATTCACATTCACTGTTCCTACGCATGAATTGTCATCCGTTACAGTTATCACGTAATTTCCAGCACATAAATTCGTTGCAACACCTGTGTTCGGATCAATCGTTGGTGAACCAGGACCAGCTATAGAATAAGTATAAGGCGGTGTACCGGATGAGGCTGTTGCTGAAGCAGATCCATCACACAATCCATTACAACTTACATTCACAATCGAACCTGGTATAATACTAACAACCGGACCATTTGGTGTCGTTAAAGTTACTGTTGTTGTCGCTGTACAACCATTCAAATCGGTACTTGTAACCGTATAAGTAATACCTGCACACAATCCACTAATCACATTACCTACCACTGTGGCAGCAGGATTTACACCATAGCTATAAGCAGGGGTTCCACCATTTGAATTCATTGTTGCTGTTCCATCACAACCCGGTAAACAAGTGGGTGATGTTGTGCTAACTACGTTGGTTATTAAAATATTCGGTTCTGTAATGGTAAAAGTGATGCTCGTTGTACAACCTTGTGCATCTGTACCATTTACGGTATAAGTTCCGGCAGCCAGATTACCAAACACACCAGGATTCACCTGAGTAGGCACACATGGCGGGGCTGAAGGCAGAATAGTATAAGAATATTGAGGTGTACCACCTAATCCTGATACGTCGGCACTACCGTTACACGCACCTGCACAAGTCGCATTGCTGGTGTTATTCACAGTAAGCGTAAATGGTGCCTGTGGTTCAGTAATGCTGAAGACCGTAATCGCCGTACAACCATTTACATCCGTTCCTGTTACAGTGTATGTATTTGCGCCAAGGTTTGTAAACACACCAGCTGATGCCTGGATTGGCACACAAGGGGTATTCGGTGAAATGGCATAAGTTGTTCCACCTGCACCTCCTGAGAAGGTAACTGTGGCACTTCCATTACAACCTCCATAACAACTAACGTTCGTATTCACCAAGGCATTTACAAACAATTGCGAAGGTTCTGTAATTGTAAAAGTTGTCGTTGCGGTACATCCATTCACATCTGTTCCTGTAACGGTATAAGTAGTAGCCCATAGGTTACCAAATACACCGACAATATTTTGGGTAGCAGCGCAACCACTTCCATTGGTATTTGGGGAAATGGTATAGCTCACACTGCCCGTACCACCACTGGAGTTCATGTTCGCACCTCCATCACATAATCCACCGCAACTTACCATCAATAACCCGGAAGCATTAATGCTCAATACCGGAGGTTGAGTAATCGTAACCACTGTTGTCGCTCCACATCCATTTAAATCAGTTACGCTAATGGTATAATTACCAACACAAAGGCCGGTGGCAATTCCACTGGCATTGATCACCGGAGATCCGGGACCAGCGATTCCATATGAATAACCTGGTGTACCACCTGCAGCTGCAGCTGTTGCACCGCCATCACAAAATCCGTTACAAGAAGCATTTGAATCTACTACGGCAGAAATCGTCAATACAGGTACCGGGTTAATGGTAAATGAAGTCGTTGCAGTACAACCGTTAGCATCTTGTGCCGTTACAGTATAAGTATTAGGACCTAAGCCTGTAAATGTACCCAAAACAACTTGTGCCGGAACACATGGAGCAGTTGGAGTAATTGTATAACCGGTAACTGCTCCTGTACCACCTGCAGGATTTATCGTAACAGATGCATCACAAGCACCGGCACATGAAATCAACTGATTCACCGTATGGGTCAATACCAACTGAGGAGGTTGTGTCAATGAAATAGTTGAGGTAATACTACAGTTATTCGCATCGATGGCAGTCACCGTATAGGTCAAAGCGGCTAAACTTCCAAACTGTCCCGGATTCACTTGTGTTGTCGTACAGCCTGGTCCGTTCGCCGAAATGGTATAACTATAAGGCGGTGTTCCACCCGCAGCAAGAGCCGTAACGGTTCCATCACATCCATTAAAACACAATAAATTAGTCCCACTCACATTGTTCCATGTCAATGCGGGAGGTTCTGATATTGAAATATTTTCTACAGAATCCTTACATTGATTCGGACTCGTTACAACAATTTTATAATTACTGCCTATTGGCAAATTTTGATAATCACCTGTACCAAATAAAGCCGCGTTACCGCATGGCGCATTATTAATAGGCGTAAATGTATAAGCATAAGGCGAAGTTCCACCGGTAGTGGTGGTAAATATCTGACCACTACAACCACCATTACAAAGTACATTCTTCACACTATCCAAAACAATATCCGGTATAGGAGGCAAACTCAAAGTAATGGTCGCCGAATTTGTACAGTTGGCGATATCCTTGGCCACTACAGTATAGGTACCCTGACATAATGAACCGAATGAACATCCTGCCGTAATACAGGAATCCACAAAAAATGTTCCGGTAGGGTCGAATAAATAAAATTTCTTGGATCCCGTTCCCGTTCCTGCCGGTGAACTAGGCACAAAACTGCCCGAACAAGGATTCGGACAAGTGGGTTGCACCACTGAGTTAAAATTAATGACGATTTGGCCTGGTGAAGTAATCGTTCGAACTGCAGTTTTCGTACAACCTTTTAAGTCGGTTACTGTTACAGTATATGAGGATGCCCCTAAGGTACTAAACACGTTTGCGGCCTGAGTAGCACTACAAAGTCCAACATTCACCGGATTAATCGCATAGGTATATGTTGGAGTTCCTCCACTCGCAATTCCGGTAACCGTTCCGTTACATGCACCGAAACATTGCAAATTCGTTCCGGTAGTCCCTAAATTCAAAACAGGCGGGTTAATCAAATTAATCGTCACTGTTTTGGTACATCCATAGGCATCTATAGCGGTAATGGTATAACTGGCACCTCCACCCGAGAATACAATTCCCGACCATACCGGTACGGTGGTTGTTCCTACAGGAGCGCCGGGTCCACTCAATGAATATTGATAAGGTGGAATACCTCCGGAGGTTGAGAGTACTCGTATCGTATCTCCAGTAAATTGATTATTACATGGCACATCCACTTTTTGAGTAATTAAACTCATGGAGGCATAAGCCGGATGATTAATAACTGTATCCGCTACGCATAAATTGGCGTCTCTGGCGGTAAAAGTATAGTTCTGTCCACCGCTCACATTTGTAAATACATTGTAACTCGCTGTGGTCGCACCATACAATCCACTCTGACCGGTTCCCACTGCTTTATACTGATAAGGCGAAACGCCTCCAACAGCATACACCGTATCGATATATTTTTGAATCGCACAGTCGAAACCCCATCTGACAGAATCTTTTAAACGAACCGGCACGGTAAATGTCACCGTTGGAACCGTATTGCTGAAATTGCCACAAATATCCGTAAACCCATTGGCCGTCAAACCCACCGTATAAGTTCCGGGTGCTAAGGCCGTTGGAAATCCAATAATCACTGTATCTGTCACATTGCTATAATTAATACCGGCGGATGGTGAAGTACATCCCGGACAACTTGTACCGGCTGCAGTAAACACCGGGTTGGTGGAAATTGTAAAATCGCCGGCACCAATCTGATTACAGCGAATTTTCTCACTCATTTTTACACGAATGGTATCAACGGCATCACAGGTATTAAAAGGAAGCACACTCGCTAAAGAAGGACCAGTTACATCCGCTAAACTGGCGGTTGAACCGGTAAAATTGATGGAGAACCCTGTTACGGCTGTTCCACCAGTAGCCCGGCTCACACCTAGAATATAGGTACTTCCCGCAGTTAATGTCGGTGGGTTCTGAAATAAAGTATTTGCCAAAGCCCCTACCTGAGTTCCTGTAGCCCCCGCACCACGTGAATTACATTCAACCACATTGCTTACCGTCAAACTTGAACAACCCGTGGTACTGATATCCCACAAGGCCCAATCCAAATCACTGGCTCCATCATTGGCCGTTAAATTAAAAAGCAAACTCCCCGTGGTTGTACACGTAAACCGCAAATACACCCAATTGGCCGTATAAGCGGAGGTGCCTCCCGCCGGATTCACACCCGCACAAGTACCAATCAGATTGATTCCCGCCGTTGAGGTATAGGAGGGTGCAATATTCACCGTCGTGTTCCCACAAATCGGCAATGCCCTACAAGGATCAGCCTCACAGGCATTGGTTAATAGCTGTGCCCGGGAGGGAGTTACAAATGCAGCCAATAAAAAAATAGCGGATAGAAGTCTTTTCATGTTCTCTATTAATTTGTGAATCCGGTTTATTCAGACCCGAGTAAGGGGCTCAGCATCTGAAATTCCGAAAATCGTGGTTTCTAAAACCCAGCGGGTTAAAAAGGGTTTCAAGTTGCTAATTTATAGCCAAATGCCTTGTGCGACAACATTCCATTGTCATTTTATTTCAATATTTTTTTAGAGACATGGTTTTTCCGTCAAAAACCGCGTAAGTGTTGAGGTTCAGCCAATCACCCAGATTTACAAAAACCGTTTTTTCCGTCAGTTCTTTGTAAAGAGGAATATGCCGATGGCCAAAAACAAAATAATCGCATTCTTGTTTCTGTAGATACCATGCTGCAAATTGTAATTGATACTCTTCCCCTTCTTCTTTCATTTGCAAATCTTCATATTTATGCTTCGGACCCAGTCGGCTAAAGTAATCGGCAATGGCCAATCCCCAGTCAGGATGTAATTTTCGGTACACCCACTGCAATAAAGGATGATGCAGCAGTCCTTTCAGCAAACGGTATTTTTTCTCTCTGGGACTAATCCCATCCCCATGCCCCATGACAAATTTTTTGCCCGATATACTTACTTCTTTTAAGTCCTTGTGCACCGGTATTTGTAATTCTTCTTCAAAATACCCCCGCATCCAAAGGTCATGATTGCCTGTAAATACCTCCACCTCAATCCCAGCATCTCGCATAGCGGCCAATTGCCCCAAAAAACGAATGCTGCCCTTGGGAACAACCCGATCGTATTCCATCCATGCATCAAACAAATCCCCCAACAGATACACCCTTTGTGCATCATGGGCTATTTCGCGCAGCCAAGCACAAACAAGCTTTTCTCGTTCCCGGCTTTTTGCCGCATCCGGTATCCCAAAATGAAAATCCGAAGCAAAATATACTTTTTTCCCTGCCTTAAGTTCCAGTTGTTCCATGCAATCAGCGGTAAAGATAATACCTCTTCGCGCAAAGCCTGCACCTGGAGCGCAAACAAGATTTTTTGGGGCTATGTGGCAGAAGGAACCTTACTGATCTTCGTTCCGGCTAGTCCGGGCTACGGCCCCGCCGCTGCGCGATGCGTGGCTAAACCCTCCCTATCCGGCAGCCCTTCAGCGATATCACTTTACTTTGCCTTTCTTCGATTCGCGGAACTCCTGAAAATTATAGCGTATCCACATCTTAATCTCTAAATCAGTGGCAGCCCTGGCATAATCATATGGCATCGGATAGGTTTTCATAAAAAGCATCAATTCATTCTCCTCCAATTTGGTTAATGAATAAACCAATTCAGGCGAATATCTCGAATCAATGAATTTTTCTTCTTCCGTACGGGCAATCTGATCCTGAAATTTCCGGAGGTTTTTGTGTTTCCGCGAAAATTTCTGATATACGGATGTCACCGGACTCATAATCGATTTCCTTTGACGGTATTCAATCACATCCTGATAAATACTGGCCCGGTTAGCCGAATCCAATTGATATTCCGTTGGCCCCTGATGTATGGTGGCCCCCTTGAGCAAAATTGGTTTAATGTCCATCATAATCATATGGTACTTCGCCTCCTCCCCAAACCTCACCTGTACCAGTTTATTGCTATAACCCACTTGTTTAAAAAGTAAATAATCACCCACCGATACCGGAATTTCGAATCGCCCTCCTTTTTCTGACAAAACACCCTCTCTGCGCATATTTTCAATGGAAACAGGAAACAGTCCCTTGAGTGTGACAGAATCAATAACCTTACCTTTAAACAGAACCTGAGCTCCCAAACAGTTTGTGGTTAAAACCAATACGAATATCAAGAGTCCTTTCATGTTGTTCAAAATTACAGGTAAAGGATTTAGTGAAACCAGCAATCTTGTTAAAGTCTTAATAAGTGATTTTCTATAGGCCATTGAGCCATTGCTTCAAATAGTTGTTGTATCGGTATGGATCTTTCATTTTTAGTTCCACCAATCGTTTCAAAATGAGCATTTCCGGTTCACGGCCCATGACTTCACACAGTTCTTCAAATTCCTGAAACATCTTCATACGAATGCCGGAATTCCCATGCAAACGATGATCTGCAAAGGACCATGCAGCATTTGCTTTATTGACGGCAAATGGGCTTTTATTTTCTATCACCCATTCAGCGGGATGTTTTTCAGGCAATTCATCGCCACTCCGCCAAATCATATTGGAACCGGTAAATTTTATTAAAGTCTTTTCCGAACTTCGGTAAGCCGGATTTCGCTTCATTTTTTGTTTTTCTTTTTCAGCCAATACACAAAGTTCAGTTGTCATCGATCTGAAACCATATCGATAATAAAACCAATAAGCTCCGGAACGTATCCCATCCGGATTATCGAGTCCAAACTGATAGGCATCCACCTCAATCATTTTCAAACCAAACACTTGTTGATAAACCCTCATCAACTGACACATCACATAACCGGACTCGCCGCCCCGGTATGGTTCCAGGATATTTAAACCAAACTTGGACTGATTGGCCCATATCCAGCTACCTCCATATGCAATTGGCAATCCATTTTTAAACAAAGTATATCCGATATAGGACTCATACGGTAATTGCCTTTCGGGCAACATGCCAAAAATGGCCACACTCACTCCCCTTTCTAAATGATAAATACGAAGTGTATTGCTGTCCATAAAAGTACTGGGATCAGTTTCCCGCAAATTCAAGGTCATGGCAGCTCGAATACAGTCCACAGTCTTATCTCGTTCTTCTTGACCCAATTGACATGGCTTGGGCAATTTCTTTGCGATCAATGCTTGATGATCAAATTGTTTTAATTTGTCGGAATGGAAATAAACCGGTCCCGAAAGCACAATATTATTCGCCAAAGCAAAAGAGGAGTCCGTCAATCTGATTTCGGTAAAAAGACCTAACTGCTGCCAAATCAAATCACGCACCCAGATATTTTTTTCAGTGGACAAACAGTCCAACAAAAAACTTAAACGCTGATTCGTTTCAATACCTATGGCATGAAAAAATGTTTCTACATCATATCCCGACGAACAATATTCATGCATGACGGCCGGCAGGTAAGGTTTGAGTAAAGTTCCTAAATCGAGGTCCTCACGTTCAAAAAGAATGCCAACGAACTTCACAACGATCATCTTCTTGAAGCAGCTTAGTCATTTCCCAGCTAAAACGCAAGGCAATCCTGGAATAAGGGCAAGCCGGAGTTCATAAAAATAGGTTTATCCCCATGATTTCGGGTATGCCATTCGATTTTTTTCAAGGCCTTGAGAGTCGCTTGATATACTGTTACATTCAGCGGATAGGCCCTTGCGAACAACAATAAATCATGATACTTCAATATTAAATCAGAACTGGACCATGTACCCTGATTCAATCGCTTTATCCCGTCTAAAATGCCCTTCGCATCAAATGCAAGAAGTTTGTTTTGGAGTTGCTTGATGCCGGCCTTGTTTAACATGAATATTTTGTTCTTAGAGCCAAGATAAACCCAAATTCTGCAGTTGCAAAATATGCCAGAAACAAAAAACCCCTATCCCGAAGAATAGAGGCCCTTTGTTTTTCCAAATAAAAATTTATTGTGTTTTGCGAACTTGTTCAACAAAACTTAAATGATCGTCTTCAAATAATTGAACGGTATAAATTCCGGAAGCCAAGGCACTGAAATTCATAGTCAGGGTATTGACCCCCGATTGCAGATTGGCTTGAATTTGTTGAACCATTCTACCGCTCATGTCAAATACCTTAACGGCACTCACCACTGATTTCTCAGCATACCATTCGATGTTTAATGTTTGCTGAACCGGATTTGGATATAGCTGCACGATACTTCCTGCACCAGTGCGTATTAAATCCAATACCTTACTTTGTGTGCTGCGTTGTCCGTTTAGGTCTACTTGTTCAAGTCGATAATAATTATGACCTGCTTGTGGTTTCAAATGCTCATAAGCATACGATAAATTCAATTGACTATTTCCTCCAGGCGCTTTCGAAGTTACCTGAGCAATCGTTTCAAATGATTTCGCATCTCGACTGTATTGCAGGTTAAAATAGGCATTGTTTTGTTCAGCCGAAGTAACCCAGGTGAGCAAGTCGCTGGTATTGCGTTTTTGTCCTTCAAATTTCACCAAACTCACCGGCAATGGTGCATTGAACTGATTGGCTGAATGAATGCGGAATTGACTAAAACTACTGGTATTAAAACTCAACTCCCAATACTGACCATTCCAGTTTACACTTGGGGTAATCACGACTGGATTATTCCCTAAACCGGTATTATCGTTCTTCGTGATACGAATATTCGGAATATTCGGATCCGCATTTGAACCACTAGTTGGCATTGGTAAGTATGGTGGTAAAACGATGGCATTGTAATCATCAAAATCAGATTGATTCACATACAAAACCACATCCGCACTACCATTGGAAGCTGGTGTGATTTCGTACCAACGTCTTACAAAAGGTTGACCATTATGTGAACCCGCAGTTGCATCTACATTGACTGCAGCAGATGTTAAACCTAAAATATTTCCCAATGCACCGTCATCCACTGAGGCAATCAGGTTACATGAAGCATCATAATAACTTAAACTCATATCATCACCCTGATTTTGCAATTGAGATGAAGTAGCAGTTGCGAGTAAACCACTGGAAGCCGATGCACTGACTGTAGCAGTACTGGTAGCAGTGCAACCATTCGCATCAATTCCGGTAACGGTATAAGTTGTATTACCGGTTGAAACGATAAAGGCCTGACCATCAACCAAACCGGCATCCCAGGTATAAGTCAGGGCACCTGCACCGCTCGGAATAGCCGAAGTATTTGCACAAGTGGTTGTTGGAGTAATGTTGGCCGTGACATTTGGCAAAGGATTCACTGTACCAACTACAGGAACACGAGGGTAACTCGGACAACCTGTTGTGAAATTAGAATATTCAAATTCAATTCTGGAGATATTCAAAGTTCTCTGTCCATAAATCTTGTGGTGCCGTTGTTGTTAAAGGAAAATTGCATTCCCAACCGAGTAAGGTTTACCGTACTTCCGTTGATGGTAATCGTATTTCCTGCATTCGAATATGAATTCACCGTATTGCGGGTACCTAAGATACCAATGACCTCTCCTGCCAAAACAGGAATATTCACCGGAATATATCCGGCAGTTGGATTGTTTTGGGTTAAAAATTCAACAGTAAATGCATTCGTTGTTGCGGAAAATAATGGAGGAGGTACGTTGTTTGTAAATTTCACTACCGCAATATTCTGGTCTCCAGAGGATGCTGTTGTGGGCACGAATAAGGAAGTAATCACAAAATCATTCGGTGCTATAAAAAAGTATCCCCTAACATTGCCGGTAAAGGTGCCGGTTTGTGCAGGCATTGTCACTGCAAAAGGCCCCACAATTGTCTGATCAGAGTTGTCGACATAATACGTTTCCGTATTGCTGATATTGGGCGAAAAGTTATTTCCGGTATTCACCAAGGTTCCGCCGGTTAAAGCATCATACCAATTTACAACAGTACCGGTGGCTGATAAATTCACCACACCTCCCGGCGCACAGGTACTATCATCTACTACAGTAGGTGTATTGATCGACGCAGGATTTACCACAACATCAACAGTATTCGTAGCAGTACATCCTGCTCCATCTGTACCTGTTACGGTATAAGTTGTATTGACTAAAGGCATCACAGAAGGAGAACCACTTAAGGAACCCGGCATCCAAGTATATGTAGTTGCTCCGCTTGCATTTAAGGTGGTAGAACTTCCCATACAAATAGGTGTAGCCGATGCAGATGCGGTAACAGTAAAAGCAGGGGAAATCGTTAAAGTCATTTGGGTACGGCAATCTGGCGAGCTGGCATCTGCAACCCAAAAATCATAGCTACCCGCGGCTGAACTGCTTGTCAGATTCGCATATACACCTCCACTTGCTAACACCTCGGGATCATTTATAGGATTAAATGGATTACTACCATCTACTGATACACCTCCAGATGCCTGTGTAAACCAAAGAACCGGAGGAGATGAAGGAGTTGCTGTCATCTGCATTTGGTACGCACCGGTTTCTCCATTATCAAATGTGGTATGTACATAAATATAAGTTGTCCCGGCAGTTAAAACAGCAGTTATTTCCGGTTCATCTCCTATCACATCATCCGAAGCCGTGATCGCATTCACTAGAGGGGTTAAAGGATTAAAGGAGTTTTGATAGAGCACTCCAAAACCATCAAAAGGAGAGTTAATTAAACTTGTAATGGTATAATTTCCTGTTACAGGCACGGTGAAGGTGTGGGTGGCATAATAAACCGAAGTTCCGATGCCACTCAATACCGTTGGAGGAGTTGCTGCAACGGGTCGGTTCCAAGTTGGTGAAGCAGGCGATAAATTGCCGCTGAAGTTTTGTACGACTGATGCTGAAAGTTCAACCAAAGCACTTCCCGGACAAACAATGACATTCGGTGCTATGGGTAAATTGGCAATATTCAGGGTAACATTCGAACTGGCACTGCAATTATTCGCATCGACACCTACAACCGTGTAGGTTCCAGCAGTTGCAGGATTTAAAACCGTGTCACTACCCAGCGTAGGAATGCCATTCCATGTATAAGTATTTGCGCCCCCCTTGTAATGTAACCGGTGAATTGCCACAAAAGGTAGTTCCAGGATTTGCACTAGCCGTTACATTGGGTAAGGCATTGACGGTGACCGTTAATGAAGAAGTAGCCGTACATCCTGCACCATCTGTAGCGGTCACAACATATGCCCCGGATATTGTTGGCACGAAGGCTGTGTTATCAGGATATGGATTCACACCGTCCGACCATGAATAAGAAGATGCATTTCCGGTTCCGGTAAGGGTTAACTGATTGCCTGCACAAACATTAGCGGGAGATGGTGTTGAAGTTGCATTGACTGTAACATTGGCTGCTCCGTGAATCCCAGCCACTTCGGTGGCATTTAAAGCCCTGGAGTAAAGGCGAAATTCATCCAAAACACCCCCCACAGGAGCTCCAATATTTGCACTATAACCCATCACTTTGAATGGTCCGGCTGATGAAAGTGTGAACGCACCCTGGGCCACAGTATTGACCAAAACGCCATCTAAATACGCTTGAATATTTGCCAATGAAGCATTGTAAACAAAAGCAATATGATGTGGTGCTACCGTTGCCCGCCTGATACGAGAACATCTGTCAATCCCGTACCTCTTAAAATCCAGTTATTGGGTCCAGCAACGCCATTTGTAAAACATCGGAACCCAGATGCATTTACATCTCCAAAAATATAATATAAGGCGGCCGTTGAGCCGAAATTAGCTGAGTAAAAAGAAATAGTCCAACTCGCAGTACTGCTAAGATTTGTTGCCCAACCGGTGTTCAGAAAATCCGAGGTTGATGTTATACCCGAACCTATGAGCCCACCGCCGCACTTACCTGTTCCACCTTGGGTGATAGCCCCTTGAATTGTGGCAGTTGCCGTTCCTGCGGGAGGACTCAATGCATCATTGGGAACTGAGGCTCCGACACCGTTCATTTTGTAATAAAGTACTTCGGGATTCGGCCATGTTTGCGCTTGTAACACTTGGGGTACAAATAAACAAAACAGGCCTACAAAGAATTGTAAGGATCTTTTCATAGATTTAGTTTTCCACAAGATAAGTTGAATCTCCTGAAATTTCCAAACAGATTCGTATTTGAATCAGGATTTTAAGTCGGTGATACTAGCTAACTAGCACTTCTCCACTCATCTCAAGCGGTATTTCTACGCCCATAAAATGTAAAATCGTGGGCGCAATATCTCCCAGTTTGCCATTTTTGACAGCTCCTCGGAAATCATTGGAGATAATAAAAAATGGAACCGGATTCAAGGTATGTGCTGTATTGGGTGAACCGTCTTCATTGATCAGATAATCACTATTACCGTGATCGGCCGTTAAAAAGATGGTATAATTTTTTTCCAAGGCCAATGGAATGATACGAGCTACACACTGATCTACTGTTTCGGCAGCCTTGATCGCGGCTTCCCACACACCGGTATGCCCAACCATATCGGCATTCGCAAAATTGAGACAAACAAAGTCGACCTCCCCTTTTTCGATTTCGGGTAAAATCGCCTCTGTCAGTTCAAATGCACTCATTTCGGGCTTCAAATCATATGTAGGTACTTCTTTTGGAGAGGGAATTAAAATTCGGCTTTCCCCTTCAAATGCTTTTTCCCGTCCGCCACTAAAGAAAAAAGTTACATGGGGATACTTTTCTGTTTCGGCAATACGAATTTGCTTTTGCCATGATTCGCCAAAACTTCACCCAAAGTATTCCGCAGGTCATCATTTTTAAAAACAGGTTTGACCCCTTGGAAGCTTTTATCGTATTCGGTCATGGTGACATAATACAAGGGCAAATGCTTCATTTCCATTTCCGGAAAATCCTTCTGGGTCAGCACTTCGGTGATTTCCCGACAACGATCAGTCCGGAAATTCACACAAAATACGGCATCGCCCTCTGCCATGGGGGCCAATGCCTGCCCTTGTTCGTTACATATCACGGCCGGTTCGATAAATTCATCGGTCATCCCCTTTTGATAACAATCGGAGATATACTCGGATGCGGAATAAATGGGAACTCCTTCGCCTTTGACCAGCGCATTGTAGGCTTTTTGTACCCTTTCCCAGCGTTTATCGCGATCCATGGCAAAAAATCGACCACTCAATGAGGCAATAAAAGGTCCTTTGTGTTGTATATGCCTCTCCAAGGTTTCAACAAAAGCCAATCCACTTTTAGGGTCGGTGTCACGTCCGTCGGTAAATACGTGAATCGCAATCCGGGGTAAACCCGCAGCTATGGCCAAATCGCAAATTTGTAAAAAATGTTCAATATGCGCATGAACCCCACCGTCGCTCAGCAAACCCATTAAATGCAAGGTTTTTTGCTCTTTGACACAATAGGACAGCATCTCCTGAAAAACGGGATGCGCTTTAAACTCACCTGTTTCAAATGCCCGGTTTATTCGTTGCAGTTCCTGATAAACAATACGTCCTGCACCAATATTTAAATGTCCCACTTCGCTGTTCCCCATTTGCCCGGATGGCAATCCCACATATTCACCACAGGTCATCAATTCAGCATGTGGGTAGGTATCATACAAGGATCGCACAAAAGGAATATTTGCATGTTGAATTGCATCGGATTTTGGCACCTTTCCATGCCCCCAACCATCCATGATGATTAACAAACTCTTTCTTGACATAGCAGCAAAAATACTGCATCTTTGCAAGGAAATCAGTCATATAACTTATTAAAAATCATTGAATTCAAATGTCAAAATATTTTTAAGCCTACTGTCAAGAAAATATCTGATTACGGGTTTATTTCTTCTTATTTTCTCCTTTGTATCATCGGCCCAGGATTTTATGGCGCCAATCGCACAGGCATTGAAAGAAGGAAACAGTAAAGTATTGGCTCAATATTTCGACAACGAACTGGATTTGACTTTTTCAGACAAAACCAATTCCTATTCCCGCAAACAAGCCCAAATTATTCTCGAACGTTTTTTTTCCAAAGAAGGCCCCAGAAATTATGTCCGCATGCAGGCCAGTACTTCCGGGTCAAATAATACCCGTTTCAGTATCGGCAAATTGTACACCTCGGGAGGAGAGTATCGGGTTTATATGTTTTTTGTTTACAAAAGCGGACAGTATTACCTCAAGGAATTGCGTTTTGAAAAATAATTCATTTTGAATAAAAAAACCTCTACTTCGGTATAACACACAGATATTCAGCAGATTATGGAATTTATCGAATTTATTGAACAGGCCCTTCACGAGGATATTCAAGATGGAGATCACAGTACCCTCGCTTGTATCCCCGCCGATGCTCGTGGCAAAGCCCTACTAAAAATCAAGGAAGCAGGTATTATTGCAGGCATAGATATTGCACGACAGATTTTTACCCACTTGGATCCTCAGGCTCAAATGGAGGTTTGGCTCAAGGATGGACAAATGGTGAAGCCGGGAGACCAGGCTTTTGAAATCCAAACGAGCGTGCACAACATCCTGAAGGCCGAAAGACTGGTACTCAACATCATGCAACGTATGAGTGGCATTGCCTCTCTCACCCGAAAGTACGTGGATCAGATCTCAGACCTTCCGGCCAGATTATTGGATACACGTAAAACAACACCCAATTTTCGCTGGTTCGAAAAAAGAGCCGTGCTGATTGGAGGAGGATTTAATCATCGCATGGGTTTGTACGACATGATCATGCTGAAAGATAATCATATCGATTATTGTGGGGGTATCGAACAGGCCATTGTAAAAACCAATCAATATCTCAAGGATAAAAACCTGTCACTTCAAATTGAAATTGAAGCACGAACCCTGGAAGATGTCAAAACAATCCTTAAAGTGGGTCAGGTACATCGAATCATGTTGGATAATTTTTCAGTTACACTCCTCAAGGAAGCAGTTGAAATGATTGGTGGCCAATATGAAACAGAAGCGAGTGGAGGCATTACCATTGAAAGTATCCGATCTTATGCTGAAACCGGCGTTGATTTTATTTCGGCCGGTGCTATCATCCATCATGCCGTGAGTATGGATCTGAGCTTAAAAGCCATTAAAAACCAAGGATGAAGCCCTATTTTGTAATTATGAACTCCCGCATGGGTGAACGCAAAATGGCGCAAATTTATGAGGCTTTTAAGATTTACTTTCAGGCAGACGAATATGAAATTCACCGCACAGAATATGCAGGACATGCTGTTGAACTTGCCCGGAAGGCACTGGCTTCATCTGCCAAAGTTGTAGTAGCGGCAGGTGGCGATGGAACGGTCAACGAAATTTTACAAATCCTCACCCATCAGCCCATCAGTATGGCCATTTTGCCTTGCGGATCAGGAAACGGATTGGCCCGACATTGTGGAATCCCTTTGAAATTAGATGAAGCCATTGCTGCCTTGAAAAAATCCGCACCCAGACATTTAGACGTGGGCTCCGTGAATGGTCGATACTTTATCAGCAATGCAGGTGTGGGTTTTGATGCCATTGTTTGTAACACCATACGTGAAAGTAAGAGCCGCGGATTAGCCATGTATGTGAGAAATGTCATTCGCCAATATTTTTATTACCGACCAGGAACTTATCGGATCAAAACCGAGCAACATGAGCTAAATACACCCGCTTACTTTTTAAATGCAGCCAACGGAAAAGAGTTTGGTTACGGTTTTGAAATTGCTTCCGGTGCTTCGCTGCAGGATGGCTTGTTGGATTTGGTGATTGTCAAGGAAATGAGTTTTTTTAAGGGCTTAAAACTTGTGATAGATGGTTGGAGAAAAAAGTTGGAATCCAATTCCAATTGCGTCTTTATCAAAGCGGCAGAGATAGAAATTTTTGCAAGTGATATGCATTACTTTCAGACGGACGGCGACGCCCATTCTTGTGAAGGGTACTGTCGTTTAAAATTGCATCCTTTATCTTTACAACTTCTGATCCCGGATGGGACAAAGCATATTTAATATGAGTAAGAAAAATTTATTCCAGAGTGGTTTAGTTTACTCAACCAATCCTGAAATTCTGCAACGTGCCGATCATGAAGAAGTAGCAACTCCGCCTGCCTCTGCTCAAAAATTAAAAGTAAATCTGGACACCAAGCACCGGGCCGGCAAAGTGGTGACGCTGGTACTCGGATTTGTAGGAAGCACCGCAGATATCGAGTTATTGGGCAAATCACTCAAAAGTAGGTGCGGTACAGGAGGTTCAGTAAAAGATGGTCAGATCATCGTACAGGGTGATTATAAAAAACGAGTGACTGAATTATTAATCAAAGATGGATACCGCGTAATATGATCAACTATTTTAGACCCACTTTCGCTGTTTTATGGATTTTTGTATTGTTCGTCAGTGCTTGTGGCGACTCTACAAAGAAGGTCTACAAAGGAGAGAGTTATATTAACTATCCTGACATCTATATGCTCTTGCGGGATAATTTAGAGTCGTATGAAAAAAGTGCCTTAAAATTTTCTGTGCTCAGCATAGAAGGAGCCAATAAAAGCCAGGAAGAGTTAAGTGCTTCAGCGATTGATTGGAAGGACATTAAATCCATTTTTTACAAAGCCCATATCAATCAGGAAAAGTATGATAACAAATACCGCATCGATGTATTTGAAGATAGCACCGGCACAACCACCCTCACTTATACCGCCCTTGACCCGGAAATTACCAACCCGCGTCTTTACCATTACCGCCACAAAACTGACCGGAAATTTACAAAGCATTTATATCGAATATCGTGATCAGGGTTTTATATCCTCAGAGGAATATAAATTACTTTATGTGAATGGTAAATTGATCCAAATTCAGGAATGGATTAAAAAACCTTTTCGAAGCCTTAAAGAACGTAAACGTTTTTTCACTTTTTTGACTTCATAATCAGACTACAATGTTCCATCAAATCGAATCTGCGTTTTAAAGACTGGATTAAATTTGACCAGCTATTTTTTAATGATTTCATGACAATCTTAGCATTTATGACTTAAAAGCACTCATTTACGAGGCCCTAGGGTATAATTTGTAACAACAATAACAATTTTATAATATATTAAATAAAAATATATCTGTTTTGTCCTGTTTTTATTACCCAACTCTAAAAATCTTTCTATTTTTAGAGGATTAATACGGGGAAATGAAAAAAATTGTATTCAGTACTATCTTACTCATGTGCGTTCAAATATTGAATGCACAAACACCAACATTGGCTTGGGCCTATCAAACATCATCCACATACTCTGTAGAGGGTATTTCGGTTGCAGTGGATGCGCTGGGCTATATTTACACAACAGGAAACTTTAAAAATGAGACCGATTTTGATCCAGGTCCGGGAGTGGTAAATTTGAACGTCGTTCAACTTGGATATTCGGATATTTATATCACCAAAATGACGCCCAACGGCGAATTGGTCTGGGCCAAAAAAGTGGGCGGATATTACGATGATGTTTCTTCAGCCATTTTTTTGGATAAACTCGGAAATATTCTAATTACCGGAAACTTCAGCGGAACTTCAGATTTTAATCCAGGTCCGGCAGTCAATAATCTGATGACTTCAAGTTCGAACAATCCGGATGTATTTGTCCTCAAACTGGATACCGCAGGAAATTATGTATGGGCCAAATCATACACAGGTAGTGCATTAACAGATGCCGGCTTAACCATCACCTCCGACGACATGGGCAATGTTTATACCGGAGGCGCTTTTGGAGGTACGGTTGATTTTAATCCTTCTCCAGTTGTGACCAATAATATTACCGGCTCAGGAGGCACAGATATATTCATCTCTAAACTCGATGTCAATGGTGATTATGTTTGGGCTTATAAAATCGCAGGTAGCGGCAACGACAATATTTATTCCTTGCATATCGATGATGAAAATAAATTATTACTCACCGGATCATTCACGGGCACAGTTGACTTTAATGTCAGCACAGCGGCCGCCAATAACCTGGTGAGTGGTGGTACCTTTAATCCATTTATTGCTAAATTCGATTTGAATGCAACTTACATTTGGGCCAAAGTCATCTCCTTGTTTGACAATGGATACGGGAATTCAATCACAACGGATTCCGCCAATAATGTTTATGTAGCCGGAGGATTTACGGGTACAGGTGATTTTAATCCGGGTACGCCCACCTTATACAAAACTTCAGCAGGTGCGAATGACGTTTTTATTTTGAAACTGGATAAAAATGGTATTTATGCAAACATGAAACAATTTGGTGGTGTTGTCAATGACAATCCAAATACCATTGTTGCAGATATAGCTGGCAATCTATTTCTGACCGGAAATTTTAGTGGTGTGGTTGACTTTGATCCTTCAGCTGCTGTTTTTAGTTTAACTGCAGCGTCCAGTGATATGTTTCTAACCAAACTGGATGCCTCCATGAATTTCGGATTTGCTTATGCGATCAGCAGCACCAGTGTGGATCTTGGTAAATATTTGGCGATAGATCCGAATGGCGCAGTTGTTGTAATTGGTCGTTTTCAAGGAACAGCCGATTTCGATCCAAGTCCTGCGGTTTACCCATTAAGCACTTTACAGGCAGGTACATATGGCGCTTTTGTTCAAAAAATTCTGACTCCAATTGCCACCGTCCCAACAAATTTTAATGTTCAGGTGAAAGCCGCTTTTCAGGGTTTCTACGCAGGTGCCGGGCTAATGTCTCCGGTTTTACTCAATCAGGGAGTGGGCAATTCATCCACCGAATGTGACACAGTAATCGTACAATTCCGTCAACCGATGCCACCCAACAATGTGTTGTTCCAATACAAAGGCATTATGAACACCAATGGAGAAATCAATATAGTTCTGCCAGCACCTTTGAATAATCAATTGGCATTTATTGTGGTTCAAAACCGAAATAATATTCCGATTTGGAGTGCTGTTCCAATTCCACTGAGCAATAATTTATTATACAATTTCACCACAAACCCTGCATCGACATACGGCGATAATGTGACATTGGTGGAGAGCAGCCCAATTGTATGGGCGGCTTTTTCCGGCGATATCAATGAAGATGGTGTCATTGATGGTTTGGATTTCAACGACTGGGAATCCGACTCGAACAATTTCGGCGCTGGATATATTGCTACTGATTTGAATGGAGATGGCGTATCCGATGGTTTAGATTTTGTGTTCATTGAAACCAATACCAACAATTTTGTGGGTATTGTAACGCCATAATTCAAGACTATCAACTACCGAAATCCATGAATCCTAAGACCATTTCTATTGTGAATGGGATGCTGTTGTATTTCGACTGATATTTTCAAGATGATGCCATAAAGCATCGGAATCCCTTGCCCCATCATATCTAAAATACGAAATCGGTTTATTCCTGTTCAGTCGATTGGGAGAATCTAACGGCAATATATTCCAAGCTTCACGGGCAACATTTTCGAACAGTTTCAGGTCGGTTCGCTGATCAATAACAAAACAAATTTTAGATAAATCAACCTCATGTATTAAGGCAATGATTTCATGTGCACAGCCCTGATTGGTTTTAGAGAAACGGCGCAAATCCATGAAAACTACATCGGTATCTTTTAAAAGTGCCTTTAAAACCATTTTCCAGGTAACATTGGTACAATACATTTCACTGCAGCGATAGCTCCCATCCTTGTCAGGTAATAAATCCATTTTTTCTAGATTCTCCTTCAGACGAGCAGCAGAAGTATTAAACCGATATTTTAATCCATTTAATTGCCACTCAATCAGATCATCAATATCTAGTGTGCTGTAATTTAAATCATGTCCAGCAATCAAACGGATGGGACCTTTAAATTGCCAATAATTTTGTAGTCGTTCATAGAGTGAAGCACTCTCCTTACCTAAAGCAAATACCCTCAGAACCAATAAATTTTTCGGTCCGAACGTAGTATCCTCCACCTTAAAAATTCGAAAACAAATAATCAATAATACCTTGTAAAAAACAAACAACAATAAGCCCACCCATAACCCCTTTTGTTCGCCCCAACTCAAACAGTAGTAAACCATTTGTAGAAGCCATATCCCATCGGTCATAAACATAAAATAATTGTAACGCTTCGTGGTATAAGCCCAACGTAAAAAACGAGCGATGATATAAAATGAGATGAATAATAACAGCACAATAAGGAGAATAAAAATGGAAGAACTATGATTTTCCAAACCTATGGCTTGAAGGCTATCATACAATGGATGAAAAAATAAAGCCAACATTTCATCATCCTGACTAAAGGTTTTCATGATGATTACCCCTGCCAAGACAGACATTAAAACAGCTGGATAAATCGTAAATAAAATTTGTCTGATAGCAGGAATCAATCGAATCAACAGCAAGAAAATGGGTATTTGTCCATACATCCATACCAATGCCCAGGCAGTTGCAAAAAATCCGGTTTGTGTTCGAAAGGTTGAATAAATCAGCACCAAAATCAGCGACAATACCATGAATAAAATCGCAATGCGCTTAGTATGATAAGTATGTTTAAAAAACAAATAAACCACCATCCATACCGGCAAACAACACAAATATCCTAGTACAAAAAATGAGAAAATTTTTGTCGGCCATCGATCTTCTAACCAAAATGAAACCAAATGCAAAGCGAAGCCGGCCATTGAACCGGCAAGGATATATGGTAATAAATACTTGAGTTGATAGGATGGATTTAAGCGGTTGGAATTGGGTTCCATGCGTTCAATTCCCGGAAATGGGCAATCTGTGTTTTGTTCTATTAAAACCTGCTCCTGCACAGCCTCACCACCCGATGAATTGATCCGTTTTCAACGTAAGACTTATACCATCGCGCCAGTATCCAGGCCAATGGAATGGTTAGTAAATAGGCAATCGGTAAAATACTGAGATAGTCGCCGAACATAGGGGTTTTGGTTGATTCATTAAATGTACAAAAAAACCGCTCCGAAGAGCGGTTTATGATTGTTTTAAATGAAACGACTATTGTGCCCACCAAACTGGCGTAGTAATAGCCGGACTTGGTGCATTCGGATTATTCACACGCTCATCCTGAGGTATCGGGAAACGTTTTGGAATTTCTGAAATTTGACCTTGAGGATTTGGAGTCAGGTTAGGATATCCTGTTCTGCGATAATCAGTATAAGCTTCCGGTTGACCGAATAAGGATAACCATTTTTCATAAATGATTCGACTCATATCTATTGTAGCAGGCGTGTAAACAGCAATATCAACACCATCATAAGCGCCGCCGCTCACTTCTGAGCAAGAAGCTTTAATGGCATCATTGAGGGCATCAGCAGCCAAAGGATTTCCGGAACGACTCAAAGCTTCTGCTTCGATGAACTTAGCTTCAGAATAAGTCACTAAAGGAAATGCAGCCGATCCACTACCTACTAAGTAAGTACCCCAACGAGAAATGGTAGCATCATCATTGGTGACATCCACTGGACTTCCAACATATTTGCCACTATCATTGGTGCTGAAATAATACTCAATACGTAAATCTTGCGGACGCAATAATAAAGAGTCTACAAAAGTTTGACAAGATACAATGTATCCACGGCTATTCTCAAATGCAAACCATTGGTTCAGTGCATTTCCGTCAGCATGAATGGCCATGCAGTTTTCAGAACTTGATTGGATACCATTGGAAAGCGCTGCGATGATCGCTGTCGGATCATAAGTCGATTTATTGGAATAACGATTTAGATATCTAGCTTTCAGCGTATGTGCTGTTTTGTTCCACATATCCATATCACCACCAAAGATGATATCATCACCGCCTGGAACTTTTACATTCGCACTCAAGGGTTGCGCAAAATCGGCGATTGCCATATTCAGCATATTGATGATTCCTGCCAACACCACTTGTTGTTGATCAAATTTTGGAGAAATGATTCTTTCTTTAATCTTCAGCGCCTCAGTGTAAGGAATATCACCCCACATATCGGTAAGAAGTCCCCAGTTCATGGCACTTAATACACGCGACAAACCACGATAATGAGGATTGGCGGTTCCAGCCAGCGCCTCGAGTTGACGGGCATTTTCAAGTGTTTGATAGAGTTGTTTCCATTGATTATTAAACTGATCTTCAATCAAATTATAGAATTGAGGATCTTGCGACTGAAACTGTGCACCTACATTTTGTTGCACAAGGATAGATGCTGTTCGGGCTACTTCACCTTCATAAGTATTCATCGTACCTACCTCAGTTGAAGAAAGCAAAACGGGCATTGTTAACTCAGATGGTTCATTTGGAGAAATGAAATAATCATCTGTTTTTTTACATGACCCCATAAAAACTACTGCGGCGGCCATGATTGTCATTATTTTATTACTGATTTTCATTTTAAATATTTTGAGGTTTTAAATAAATGCAAGGCATTTGTGAACCTGTTAAAAATTATCGTTTAAATTATAATCCTACACGGATACCAAACAAAATGGATTTTGAACCTGGGTTATTGAAGTAATCAAAACCATTGATATTGGATCCGGCTCCAGTTAAACTGGTTTCAGGATCAACACCTTTGTATTTTGTTCTCAACCATAAGTTACGTCCTGTTACATATAAATCGATGTACTGGATTGCGGGATTTTGTTTAGCGATATTGAAACGATATCCCAGATTTACAGAACGTAAACGCACCCAAGAACCGTCTTGAATAGCATTCTCAGCAGCAGAACCTGCTCCATCACCCTGATAAATCGAATAGTACTGTAAAGCAGAAATAGGAACGTCATTGCTCTGTCCAGCCTTGGTAGTACCCGGAGCAAAGATACCCGGTACCACATACGTTCTTTCACGATCAGCTGACTCTTCAGTACGGCCGATTCTGTTTAAACGTGTGTAAGTACCATTCCAAATATCACCGCCTTGACGGATATCAATTAAAAATGAAAAACTGAAATTATGAATGTTTAATGTATTGGAAATACCCATTAACCAATCAGGATTTGGATCTCCGATTTTACCTGTGATAGCATCTACGAGAGGACGTCCGTTTTCACCAATGAGGATTTGACCACTTGATGGATCACGTTGCCAGCGGGTACCATAGAATACACCATAAGGCTGACCAACAATAGCATAAGAACCAATTCCTGAAAATCCGGTTTCAATAGATAACTCATCCACACCATTTGCCAACGCCAAAACTTCAGAACGGTTGCGGGTAAAATTAACCTGAGTATTCCAACTGATATTTTTGGTTTTTACCCAACCTAAATCAACCATCAACTCAATCCCTCTGTTTTGAAGGCGACCTGAATTGTCGTAAATACTATTGTATCCGATTGATGGTGGCGCAGGACGTACCAAGAGGATGTTGTTGGTAATTTGATTATAATAGGTGAATTCCAAACCAAAACGGTTCTTTAAGAAACGTAATTCCAAACCTGCTTCACGACCTGTAACAATTTCCGGATCTAAACTACCTGGATTATAGGTCTCCGCAGCACCAAAACCAGCTTGTCCATTATATGGGAAACTGTTTCCATTGGTAAATCCATCTGTAAAAATTGGGGCCGTATAGTAGTTACGATCAGTATAAGCCAAAGGACTCACACCAGCCTGAGCATAGGCAAAACGAATTTTACCAATATTCATGTGTTTAAAATCCTTGAATAATTCATTGAACACAAAAGACACATCTGCTTTCGGATAGAAGAATGATTTACCGCCTTTACCAAATGTGGTTGACCATTCATTTCTACCTGCAAGGTTTAAATAAAGCATGTTGGCAAAACCGAAATTCACATCTGCGAAAACGGCATTGGTTTGAATACGTGTATCTAAATTACTGGTATATAATTCACTCGCATTATTAAAACTAAACAAATTCGGTAAAGCCAAATTACGGCCTCTCATAAATCTGAATTCAGTTTTTTGATCCCAATTATTATAACCCAAGGCAGCTGAGAAATCAATTTTATCATCAGCAAACATATTATTGTACTTCAAAATCGCATCGGTATATGATTGGGTGTAGGTATTCGTTGAACGATTCACCTGACCCAGGCCATCCCCATTATCATTTCCAAAAGACAATAAGTCGTAAATCTGACGCGTATTGGTGGTATAATTATCCAAACCAGATTTTAAGGTAAATGTCAAATTATGCAAAATATTCGCAGTACCGTAGATGTTTCCAAAAATACGATTTGTAACATCCTCATAAGGATTGCGGAAAGCCGTAAAATATGGATTGTCATAAATTCCAAAATACAAATTCGGTTGTTGTTTTGTTTCATCGTACCAGTCAGATAAATCGTATGATGCAGGAGTACGAAGCAAGGTTAACATGATCCCTGCTAGATTTGAACCATTTTGTACACGGGTTCCTTTGGTTTTGGCATAATTGGCATTGGCACCAACACGTAACCACGGCGTTAAAGTAGATTCACCAAATAAATTGAGTGTGGTACGGTTTAACTTCGAATTCGGAACGATACCGGTGCTGCGGGTATTCCCCATACTCAAGCGGAAGGTTGAATTGTCACCACCCCCATCAATGGATAAGGAATGATTATAAGCACGGCCATCCTGAAAGAAATCATAAGGATCATAGGCATTTAAACCTGCAGAAGTATCAATACGAGGTCCCCAGCTATTTGGCGTTCCTAATTCATCATCCAAAGTATTTACAATACCATCAGGACCCGGGTTATAAGTTGAGTAAACTCCACCATTTCCTTGTGCATAGGTATTTTGTAATTCAGGCAGTTTGTTTACGCGGCTTACTTCTACATTTCCGTTATAAGTGATACCAATACCTTTACGTTTACGGCCTTTTTTTGTTGTGATTACGATTGCACCATTACCACCACGAGCTCCATAAAGAGAAGCAGCAGCTGGTCCTTTTAAGATAGAAACACTTTCAATATCTTCCGGATTAATATCCAAACCACGGTTACTTTCGTTAACACCGGTGAGGTTTTCATTAAACGGATAGTCGCCAGGTAAAGGTTGAGAAGTTCCATTATCAATAGGTACACCATCTACCACCAAAAGCGGTTGATTATTTCCTGTGAAGGTTGTGTTACCACGTAACAAAATTTTGGAAGAAGCTCCGGGCGTACCGGCGCTGGATGTTACCTGAACCCCGGGTGCTTTTGCAGCAAGGGCCTGAATGGCATTTTGTTCACCGGATTTCTGAATCGCATCACTTTTTACTTCCGAAACAGAATAACCCAAGGCTCTTCGTTCCTTCTTTTGTCCCAAGGCTGTAACCACTGTTTCGCGCAATGTTCTTGAATCGGCAACCATTTTAACATTCATACCATCCTCTGCCGGTTTTTCGGTAGGCTTCATACCAATGGCTGAAATTAATAATGTGGTTCCTTCTTCGGTATTGACTTTAAAGTTACCATTCGGATCCGTGACAGTCCCTTTGTTGGTTCCTTTCACCCGGATTGTAGCGCCTGCTATAGGCTCTCCTTTGTCGTCCAATACCTTACCGCGAATTGAACCGGCTTGTGCCAGCACAATCTGCATACTGACCATAAAAAGGGCCAGCATTAATAATAGTCTTTTCTTCATACTTTAGTTTGTTTAATGTAAAATGATGAAATATCAGGGTAAAGCTAAAAATCCACATGTTCATATGCAAGATTTTCTTAACATTTTTTTCTGAATTCTTTAACAAGCCCATCATTTAGGATTCCGAAATTTCACGAAAACACATAAGCTTTATTTATATTTATCCTTTTATATATTGATTTTCAATGTTTTAATGAATTGTTTGTAAAAATATGCCAGATTTAATTTGGCCTGCATGCACCATAAACATACCTTTGCGCTCCTTAAAAGAAAACCATTTAGAATTTAACATGAGACATTTAAGCTACAAAACACAGTTTGCCAATAAGCAAACCCACAAAGCCGAATGGCTGGTAGTGGATGCAACCAATCAAACCGTTGGACGCATGTGTACCCGACTTGCTTCTATTTTACGAGGCAAACACAAACCAACTTACACCCCACACGCAGATGCCGGTGATTTTATCATTGTATTAAATGCAGACAAGATTGTATTTACCGGTGATAAACTGAATCAGAAAATTTACCTGAACTTCAGTGGCTATCCGGGAGGTAAAAAAGAAGAGGCTGCCAAGGACTTATTGGCACGTCGTCCGGAACAAATCATTGAAAGAGCCGTAAAAGGTATGTTGCCTAAAAATCGACTGGGCCGCGCTATGTTCAAGAAATTGTTTGTCTATGCCGGCGACCAGCATCCGCATGCTGCTCAAAAACCAAAAGAAATTAAACTCAATTAATCACTCAAATCCAGCTTAAAATAAAATGGAAAAACAAAAAAAAGCCATCGGTCGTCGTAAAGAAGCCGTTGCCCGGGTGTATTTAACGAAAGGAACCGGCAAAATCACTGTCAACGATCGCGATTATAAAGTGTATTTCCCCCTGATGTATTTACAAAACCAGGTAGAATTACCCCTTAAAACAATTAACGGACTCGAACAATATGATGCCCTCGTCACAGTAGATGGCGGTGGACAAAAAGGTCAGGCTGAAGCGATTAAATTAGGTATCTCACGTGCCTTATGTAATCTCGACACCGAAAACCGTGTTGCTTTGAAACCTGCAGGCTTGTTAACCCGCGACCCTCGTTCTGTTGAACGTAAGAAGTTCGGTCACAAGAAAGCCCGTCGTAGTTATCAGTTCTCTAAACGTTAATCTACTATTTGTATACCTATTTTTTCTATTACTAAAAACAAGATATTATTATCATGTCAGAAAATACTTCATTACATCAACAATTGCTCGATGCCGGTGTACATTTTGGTCACCTTCGTAAAAAATGGAACCCAAAAATGTTGCCTTATATCTTCGCTGAGAAGAAAGGCATTCACATCATCGATCTGAATAAAACCATCGACGGACTCAATGAAGCCGCTCATGCGTTAAAACAAATTGCCAAAAGCGGTAAAAAAATCCTCTTTGTGGCCACTAAAAAACAAGCCAAAGAAATCGTTACTGAATGTGCACAACGCGTGAACATGCCTTATGTAACCGATCGTTGGTTAGGTGGAATGCTCACCAATTTCGGTACCATCCGTAAAAGTGTGAAAAAAATGCAGAGCATTGAAAAAATGCTCGAAGACAGTAGCATCAGCATCAACAAAAAAGAAAGGTTGACCCTGAAACGCGATAAAGATAAAATGGAAAAAGTATTGGGCGGTATCACCAACATGAGCCGTACTCCAGCCGCTTTATTCATTGTCGATATCTCTCACGAACATATTGCTCTGGCAGAAGCCAAACGTTTAGGCATTACCACACTCGGAATGGTAGACACAAACAGCGATCCGAATAAAGTAGATTTCGCAGTACCTGCCAATGATGATGCCACTAAATCTATCGCAATTATTACCAACTATATCACTGCAGCCATCATTGAAGGTCTCCAGGAAAGAGAATCTGAAAAAGATAAAATGGAAGATGAAGATCAGCATGATGAAAATGCGGTTGAAGCCAATGCAGAAGGTGGTGCGGAAGGAGAAGAAGGTGATAAAGGTGCGCCTCGTAAACGTACAGCAAGCGGAACCCGCCGAACAAGCGCTGCTAAAAAATAAACCAATAGCTCAGATAAACCGTGTTCATCAGAACCGGTTTATCCTTCGGGCTAATTTTTAAATTTTAATTATTAATAATATCATGAGCGTAACAATAACTGCTTCAGACGTAAATAAATTACGTCAGCAAACAGGTGCCGGTATGATGGATTGCCGCGCCGCTTTACAGGAAACCAATGGCGACTTTGAAGCAGCCATCGATTTCCTCCGAAAAAAAGGACAAAAAGTAGCTGATAAACGTAGCGACCGCGATGCCAAAGAAGGCGTTGTAATTGCTTCTACCACTGCCGATCATAAAACCGGTATTGTCATCAACCTGACTTCCGAAACGGATTTCGTGGCTAAAAATGAAGACTTTATCAAATTGGCTTTCAGTTTCAGCAATGCCGCCATTCAAAATAATTGTCAATCATTGGAAGAACTCAAGAACACCATGATTGATAACGTAACGATTTCAGACAAATTACTGGAAACCGTTGCAAAAATTGGTGAAAAAATCGATATCACCCGTTTTGAAAGAATCCAGGCTGAAAGTGTTGTTGCCTACAATCACGCCGGATATCGAGTAGCTGTTTTGGTGGGTATGAACCAGGCTCATAACGAAGGAATCGAAGCTTGTGGTAAAGATGTGGCCATGCAAATTGCCGCAATGAACCCTGTTGCAGTTGATCCGGCTTCTGTGCCTGAAACAACCGTAGCCCGTGAAAAGGATATCATCTTGGAACAAATGAAAGCAGATCCTAAAATGGCCGGTAAACCTGAAGAAATGTTGAATAAAATTGTAGAAGGTAAAATCAATGCTTTCTTCAAAGAAAATACCTTACTGGCTCAACCTTTCGTTAAAGATGGCGGAAAAACAGTTGCAGAATACCTGAAAAGTATCCATGCTGATTTAACCGTTACTGCATTTAACCGCCTGAATATCGGTTAATAGAAAACTTTGTATTTAAATCAGAAACCGCTTCTCATCGAGGCGGTTTTTTTTATTCTACACGAGCGTTTGACATACCAATCACCCGCTCAGGATGACTGTACACTGTAAAATAATTATCGCGGCAAAAGGCCAATAAAGTAATCCCCTTTTGTCGACAATACTCAATGGCTAAATGCGATGGTGCAGAGACAGCGGCCAAACATACAACTCCGGCACGATAACATTTACTAACTATCTCATAGGATATCCGACCGCTCACCAAGAGGATACGAGCATCCTGAAGTTTTTGTTTTAATAATAAAGTTCCAATTGCTTTATCCACCGCATTATGCCGTCCAATATCTTCCTTAGTGATCAACAGCTGATACTGTTCATCCATTAATGCCGCCGCATGTGAACCACCAGCAGCTGCAAAAAGCATTTGTTGTGCCCGCATCGCTTGAAAAATATTTTTTACCTGATTCGGGTCTAGTCGAAAGTTTGTTTCCAATGCCGGTCCGCTCAACTCCAATTCCGTATCATATTTACCGCACATTCCACAACTGCTCACCGACATCAAATTGCGTTGCGAGTTTAGGCCCTCTCCACAATCTGCCGGATTCAAGATGATATTTACCTGCTCAACCCAACCATTGTGATTGGTTTGCATGACTTGGAACTCAGGATTTTTTTCTCCACCGTACACATCTTCACTCAATAAAATGCCCCTACATAAAGCCTCCTCATCACCCGGAGTATGCATGGTTATTGTATAGGGTGCCCCATTAATCAGAATATGCAACATCTGCTCGGCAACAACCGGCTCCGTTTGTGCAATAAACTGAGCCTCTGTATACCGAATGGCTTCTACTTCTTGTGTCATTCTACGAAGATAATACGGAATGAGTGTATGAATTACCAAAGACGATTCCAGATCCGCGCAGTGAAAAGCATTATGCGATGTTTACGAATCCCTGAAATTGTTTCTGCATTTAATATAACTTTGCCTCAATAAGTAACTATGAACAAAAATATCTTAGCCATTGTATTGGGCCTGTCATTGATTCTGGCAGCATGGATTATCGGTGGTGCCTATTCGTATAAATTCCGACAAACCGAAACAATTTCTGTAACGGGTGCTGCAGATACCAATTTTGTCAGCGACCTGATTGTTTGGAGCGGCAGTTTTTCTAAAACAGGCTTCGATATGCAACAAGCTTATAGCGCATTAAAAAATGATGAAGCCATCGTTAAAAGTTATTTGCAGAAACAAGGACTACAAGGCGATGAAATGAGTATTTCATCGATCAATACCGAAAAATTATTTACCTATCGATATGATGAAAATGGTCGCCAGATTGGTAGTGATTTTAATGGATATAAATTGAGTGAGTCTATCAGCATCGAATCGAAAGACATTGCTAAAGTGGATAAAATTTCACGCGAAATAACTGAACTGATTCAGCAAGGCGTTGAATTGAGCTCATCGGCACCTCAATATTTTTATACCCGATTAGGCGATTTAAAAATTGACTTGCTCGCCAAAGCCAGTGCAGATGGCCATAAACGTGCGGCTACTATGGCGAAACACGCAGATGCTTCATTGGGCGATTTAAAAAAATCAACAATGGGTGTATTTCAGATTACCGGACAAAATGAAAATGAAGACTATAGTTATGGAGGTGCATTTAATACTTCCAGTCTGAACAAAACGGCAACGATTACCATTAAGATGGACTTCTCTATCAAATAATTGTTCCTACTCCTGCTACCGGCAATCCTTCATTGATCATAGATTGTCGAGTTCTAAGTGCCTTTTTTATATATAAGGGGGCTATTTTCCTTTGATACGATTGTTTTCCGATTCAGCACCTCTACTTCTTTCACGCGATCGTTCTACGCTTGATTTCCCAAACCGATAAGAAGCAGTTAAGCGTAATTGCCGGCTTTCGTAATTTCCATTGGCATTGATTCTAAGTCCGCCAAAATTACTTCTTGCATACCAGGCTTGTGATTTAAACAAATCAGAAAGACTCAATTTTAAAGTAAGTCGTTTTTGCATCAATACCTTTTGTACACCTAAATCCAAACTCCCCATAGGCTTCAGTAAAAAGGTTCCTCCCCAATACGAAGGCCCGGTAAACCATCCGGTAATATTTAAACTATAATCATTCGGTAACGTGATATTATTATCCGCATATAAAGTATAAGTCCAATAGCGGTTGCTCAAAATGCGTCCCTCAAAATTGGCTTGTAAATGATTGTATCCGGCATTCAGATTTGCATAAATCATCCACCACTTCTGAACCGGTACAGGAAAGGAAATATTGAGGCCAATCATATCCATAGACGCAAAGTTCTTTTGCATCACATAGGTTCGTGAAAACTCCGTGGTATCTGTTGTTTGCTGAAACATATCGGTGATACGGGTATAATTCAAAGTAGTCGTGACATATTGCATGAAGGTATGTGTGAGATCAAAGCTTGTTGAGTACTGTGGTCTTAAAAATGCATTCCCTTTTTCATACGTCAGTTCGTCCAGTTTATTTTCGAAAGGATTTAAATCCTGATAGTTGGGGCGATCTATACGGCGACTGAATGAAATACCTAAAGTATGCTTTGCATTGATCTCATAAGTAAATCCACCACTGGGAAAAAGATTGATATAGTTACGCGAACCGTATCATCGGATTGCGGAAATGCACTACTCAAGGCGCCTTCAGACGAAGTATGTTCTGCACGTAACCCTAATTGAAACGAAAAACGTTTAATACTTCGTGCGTAATTCAGATAAGCCGCATTTACATTTTCAGTATACACAAAATGATTACTCCGGTTCAGATTGAGGGTATCTATTTCATTCACCACATCATAAAATTTAAAATCATTATCTGTTTTTATCAACGCTGATTTTAAACCAATTCCCAACTTCCCTTTCCATAAATTTTGCTCATAATCCATCTTGCCGGAATAGATATGAATTTGAGTAGGTGTATAATTCTTAAAAATACTTTGCTTTGAATACTTGTTTCATCTACATCCCAATATGTGTTTGGTTGAAAGCTACGGGCTGTGCTATTAAAAACTCCATAATCCAAATCGATGTTTAAGGTTCTGCCAAGCGTATCTTCATATTTATAGTTCGCATTCATATTGGCATTCACCCGATGGCCACGAATATTATTTGCAGCTACTAAAGCCTGTGTAAATGGTCCATTTTCAGCACCCAAATACGTTTTACTTCTACTAACAAATTCTCCGTCCGTATTCATGACATTCGCCATCACACCAAAAACACTTTTACTATTGGCATAATAGTCTGCGCCAATTTTTAATGCATTGGTCAAATCATCGTTATAGTTATCTGAATGCATATTGTAGCGGTTATTATTTTGGATACGATCAAAATTCTGGTAATTATAATTCTTCCCATTGTTCACACTATAGGTGCCAAATACATTCCATTTTTTATTACGATTGTTCAGGGTGAGACTGGCATTTTGTTTGAAATATTTCCCTTGTGCCACCCCGATACTTGCACTTCCATTGGTTCCAAATTTTTTATTCTTTTTTAAACGGATATTGATGATACCCGCATTCCCTTCTGCATCATATTTGGCAGATGGATTGCTGATGAGTTCGATGGATTCAATATCGGAGGATTGCATATTTTTTAGCATGGCCGACAAATCTTTATTGTCCAGATAAGATGGCTTCCCATCAATGTAAATTTGAACATTATTCTTGCCCCGCATTTCAATGTTTTCATCCTTGTCAACCCTTACACCCGGGCTTTTTCGCAATAAATCCAAGGCGTTGGTACCAGCAGCATTGATACTTTGTTCAACATTAAAAACCGTTTTATCCGCTTTGACCTCAATCATCGGTTTTTTAGAGAGCACCTTAATTTCTTTGATTCCTTTGGTCAATTCCTGCAATTGTATTTGAAATTTATCCCCACTAAATCCTTGCGTCAGATCAATGAGGTTGGAGAAATATTTCTCATATCCTACTACCGAACATTGCAGGAGA
The DNA here is from genome assembly GCA_016715505.1 of Bacteroidota bacterium. Taxonomy (GTDB): domain Bacteria; phylum Bacteroidota; class Bacteroidia; order Chitinophagales; family Chitinophagaceae; genus OLB11. The sequence goes on along the minus strand of JADJZY010000035.1, from coordinate 105,066 downwards.
TATTTCCCAATTATCACATTTTCAAAAATAAACTGACCGTTCTCATCCGTAATATTTCCTTTTAACAATGAGGAGTCGCTAAAATTCAAAAGCGCGACGGTAGCTCCTGAAAGAAATTTTCCATTTTTGCCGATCACTTTTCCTTCCAGGTTTTGAGCCATTAAGTGTTGTGACTGTAGGGTAAAAAAAGCGAGGCCTAAAATCAAAAAAGAGAAATATTTGTTCATATATCAACGTGTATGGTGTAAAGAATACCACAAAGTTGATATATGTTTTCAAACCCTTATTCCTAAGAATTATGGACGGCGATAGTTCTCCATTAAAGGCAAACAGGAAAGCTCATGCGAATAGCCTATTACTGATTGTCCGAATGTTTGACGAGTTCCTGCTTAACCATAACTGACCCAAACTGGCCGGTATAAAGGGCTGTAAAGATTGAACCAACAGCAATTCGCATTCGTCATAGTTTCATCCCAGAAAACAATGTGATCCCTCCTAAACAACTACTGCACTTTATTAAAGTATAATTGTTGACTTTTAGAATTCGCCGTTTTCCACTGAATTAAATATGTACCTTGAATAAGGTCGGAAATATCGATATCAATTTGCTGACTACCTTCATGTGGGCCTAAAATGATTTGTTTCATTTTTCGTCCACTTAAATCAAAGACAGCTATATGTGTGTCTTCGTTCAGAGAAGAGTTAAACTGAACATGTAAGATTTGACTGGCAGGATTGGGAAATATACTGAATGGTTCTTCCTGCTCGAAAGATGAAGCTTCTTTTAACGCATTGGTGGAAAAATCACCAATCATACTCCATGAGCTATTTGAATAAGGCGATGGCAAGCAAACGGCTCTCAATTGCCATTCATACGTGGTATTCGCTTGCAAAGAAACAATCACTTTACTGTTTGTATTGGATGTACCACTGCTCCATGAATTACCGCCCTGTATACGATATCTGACCTGATAATAGAGCACATTCGCAACAGCCGACCATGTTAATGTCGCCTGATTAGCCAATACATTGATTGCATTCAAATTCTGTGGAGATGGGCAGGAAGCTCCGGTTGTAAAAACAAAAGTTGAACTCCATGGCCCCGGCGTTCCGGCTGAACAAAATCCTCTCACTTCAATTTCATAATCGGTAGCAGCATCCAAACCCACGAGATTTTTGAAAGTTGTTGGTGCGCCTTGTGTACCACCTCCCGTCCATGAACCTGCTCCAATTGGACGATAGCGGACCTCATACCATTGCAATCCTTGAACGGATACCCAATTAATCGTTACTGAATTAGCACCTACATTACTCACAAAAAGTCCGGTAACCGGTAAAGCATTTTGCACAATAATATTTGCAGGAAGTGATGTGGCCGTGCAGCCATTGTTATCGGTATAAGTATAAGTATAAGTGCTAGATGGTCCGGTATATGGATTATTGACACTAAACACACCCCCAAGCGGAGTGCCAGATAAACTCACAGCACTTCCCTGACAAGCATACACATCTTGCGCTTGTACTACAGGCAATGGAAGGATGTTTAATTGTAATACTTCCTGCTGGCATCCTGCATTATTCACGTAGGTACCGGATTGGGTGTACACGGTATTATTTACCGGCCATGTGTATGGACCACAAGATGATACAGTACTTGTATTCGACGAAGTTATGTTGAGCGTCAAATTCAGGATTTCTGTATGACATCCACTCACAGAACTGTAAGTACCACTTTGTGTATAGGTCTGATTATTGACACTCCAGGTATAAGAACCACAGGCAGATGCAGTTGTGGTATTACTCGTATTCGGTGTAACCGTCAAATTCAGGATTTCTGTATGACATCCACTCACTGAACTGTAAGTACCACTTTGCGTATAAGTCTGATTATTTAAACTCCAGGTATAAGAGCCACAAGCAGATGCAGTTGTGGTATTACTCGTATTCGGTGTAAGCGTTAAATTCAGGATTTCTGTATGACAGCCACTCACCGAACTATATGTACCGCTTTGCGTATAGGTTTGATTATTTACACTCCATGTATAAGAGCTACAGGCAGATGCAGTTGTGGTATTACTCGTATTCGGTGTAATCGTCAAATTCAAAATTTCTGTATGACAGCCACTCACTGAACTGTAAGTACCGCTTTGCGTATAGGTTTGATTATTTACACTCCAGGTATAAGAACCACAGGCAGATGCAGTTGTGGTATTACTCGTATTAGGCGTAATGGTCAAATTCAAAATCGAGGTATGACAACCACTCACTGAACTATAAGTACCACTTTGCGTATAGGTTTGATTATTTACAATCCATGTATAAGAGCTACAGGCAGATGCTGTTGTGGTATTACTCGTATTCGGCGTAATCGTCAAATTCAAAATTCTGTATGACAACCACTCACTGAACTATACGTACCACTTTGCGTATAGGTTTGATTATTTACACTCCAGGTATAAGAACCGCAGGCAGATGCAATTGTGGTATTACTTGTATTCGGTGTAATCGTCAAATTCAAAATCGATGTATGACAACCACTCACTGAACTATAAGTGCCACTTTGCGTATAAGTCTGATTATTGACACTCCATGTATAAGAACCGCAGGCAGAAGCAGTTGTGGTATTACTCGTATTGGGTGTAATGGTCAAATTCAAAATCGATGTATGACAACCACTCACTGAACTATATGTTCCACTTTGCGTATAAGTCTGATTATTTACACTCCAGGTATAAGAGCCACAGGCAGAAGCAGTTGTGGTATTACTCGTATTGGGTGTAAGCGTCAAATTCAAAATCGATGTATTGCAACCGCTCACTGAACTGTAAGTTCCGCTTTGCGTATAGGTCTGATTATTTACACTCCAGGTATAAGAGCTACAGGCAGATGCAGTTGTGGTATTGCTCGTATTGGTATTGACTTGTATATAATTAGTCAGTGTAGATGTATTCGCGCCATTCGCATTGGAAGCTGTTAATGTAACCGCATAACTCCCGGCAATCGGATAACTAACAACCGGATTCTGAGAAGTAGATGTAGACGGTGTACCGCCTGGAAAACTCCATAAATAAGTTGTTGGGTTTCCTGTACTGTTATTGGTGAAGCTGACGGTTTGCCCCGCGCAAATTGTTGTTGGCGAGCCACTGAATGCAGCCATTGGAATTCCCTGAACATTGACATTGTCGAGATATAGTTTATTTCCATAGCCATTGATATTTTGTATTTTGATGACTATTTGTTGACCCGCATATGCATTTAAAGAAATCGTATCAGTACGCCATTGTGAGGCAGTAGGAACAAAATTATTTCCTCCGCTACCTGCAGTACTCAGCACAGTTCCACCCTTCTGATAAACTTTGGTATAGTTTAAACCACAATCTGTGCTCACAAATACAGCCAGTGAATCTGAATAACCTGAGAAAACCTGATAGGCTAAATCAAAATACAATTTAGCCCCTGAAACTCCTTGAAGATTTAATTTCGGGGTAATCAGTTCATCTTTTTCACCCGGATAATTCCATGAATAATTATCGAACATCATAGAGCTTGCTGAGTTTCCATACCCTCCAGCCAATGTACTTTTTGCCCATGCGATACCGCTGCTACCTAGATCCAAATTTTGCCAGCCATCGGGCAAAATGCCTGTTCCTTCAAAGCCTTCCACCAATGGTAAGCTTGCACCAAATGTGGTGATATAATTTGTTTGTGTAACTGAACTATTATTGGTTCCGTTCGAAACGGTTAATCCGACATTGTACACACCCGGATTAGAATATGTGACTGTTGGGTTTTGTAAAGTGGAAGAAGAAGGTGTCCCTCCCGGAAATGACCAGGTACGGCTGATGACATTGCCAGTAGATATATCGAAAAACTGCATGGATTGTCCTACACAAGGGTTTTGCGTTGAAGCACTGATTTGAGCATTGAGTGCTCGCAAATTATTAATCGCACTTTCCCACATACCTCTTCCATAGGTTGCTACACGTAGAATAGTGTTGGTAGTACTATCATTATAAATCGATAAATCTATCCCTTCCGGTCTGGAAGGTAAGTTTTGATTATACAGGGTCCATGTATTGGCATTTGCCACTTTATAATACACTGCACTTCCGGTAGCCAGCAGAACTAATTCGTTGACAGGATAATATTCGTCTGCAATAATTTTGATGTGATTGAGTGATGGAAGGTTGTGGGTAATATTGGTCCATGTAGCGCCAAAATCCGTGGATCGATAGACATTGGTATTCGCAGTGATATACACGGTACCCGGGCTATTTTTGATGGTTGTTATGCTAGCCCGATTAATGCTGCTGCTTGGCAAATTATAGACGGTAAAAGTAGGCGAAGCGCTTAATGCATTGGCGCTCACATGCATTTTTCCATCGTTGGTAATGATATACAATCTGTTCGGGTCAGAAAATGCCACATGCATCGCTCTGATGATTTTTCCCAAAGCAGCAATTTGTGTCCAGGATGGCGTTGTGTTCAGTAAATTGGTAGTACGATAGATAAAACTATCTGCTACAAAGGCCAGATTTGTATTACTTCGATGAAATTCGATAGCGTCCAGATTTACCACCCTTGAGGGCAAACCATAAGTCTGATCGCCACCATTAACCAATCTTCGTTCGTTGTTACCCAAATAATAAACCATGCTGCTATTGGGCCGGTAATCGAAGGCACATTGTGACCCCCAGTCTCCACCCCGATTGGTAAACCATCCGGCTGTCGTAGAATACAATTCACCATTGTCCTGCGTACCAATGCTAATCATGTCTCTGCGTGTCGGACTACAATTGCCATGATAGATTTCATAACCATACATCCCATCACTTTTTGGTGTCCAGTTATTTCCGCCATCTGTACTAAGAAATACCCCACCATCATTCATATTGTAGAGTTCGTTATTGTTATAGGGTGATGTCACAATTTGATGCATATCCGTATGGCATTTCTCCCACCAATTGGTCAGTTGGGTCCATGTTAATCCGCCATCTAATGACTTCCAATTATTGTGCGCCACCATATAAACAATATTGGCATTTAATCGGTCAACGCCTATTCCAAAATTATAATCGCCCTGCCCCGAAGAGGATGAGCTATTCGAGTAATAAGTGAGATACGGAGATGCACTGGTTTTACGGGCAGTGAAGGTACTACCACCATCCACCGATTTATAGAGCATACCCCCATTAGAAACCATAGCAAAATATACGACATTGGTATCTGCCGGACTTACAGCAATTCTGCAACCATCTCCATTGGTAATACCGGAAGGCATCACGATTCCATTGTTAATCTGGGACCAGGTTTCACCAAAATCCGTTGAACGAAAAAAAGCTGAATCAGCACTCGCGGCATACAAAGTTCTAGAGCCTGTCGCCTTGATCAAAATTTCTTTAAATGGACGGCTTGCCGTTTTTAAACTCCACGAAGTTCCGGCATTATTGGTTTTATAAATACCGGTATTGGTAATAGCCACAATCTTCTGGTTATCCAAAGGATCCATAATCATATCTACAACCAGTTTATTGGTCAAGCCGGTTTGGGTAAAATTGCTTCCTCCATTGGTTGATTTCCAAACACCCAGGCCATTGTAGTAATAGTTGTTATCGCCGGTACCTAAATAGATAATCTGATCATTGGTATGGTCCACACAAACGGAAGCAAAACGCGCATAAGGCATAAAATCACAACCCGGTGCTATGCTCCAGTTGTTTCCTCCATTCGTGGTAATAAACAAACCACCCCTTGCACTCACAGCATACCTTTTGAGTGAATTACTATGGTGAAATTTCATTTGACTAACACGGCTGATTCCGTGAATTTGTCCACTCACATTGGTTGGAAATTGATTCGGGAGCACTGCACTCCAGTTAGCGGGTTGTGCGCTGATCTTTAAACCCAAACAAATAAATATCGCTAATACGTAAAATACTTTTTTCATACTGTCTGCTTAAGATGTGATGTTTATTTATTTGAATTTTGTTGATCTTGCCAAATACGTAAACGTTCTTCAGCACTCAGAATCCGACCATCTTCTTGTACATACGTAAACACCGCCAGTTTCCATTGTTTGAATCGTTTATAATGATATTTTAATCGATCAAATTCGCGACGTTCGGCCGGAGTCATTGTTTCCAGATGTTTTACAAGAACTGCGTAGTGCAATTTTTCTGTTTCATTCATTTCTTCAAACATCACTTCTTCTTCATCCATCGGTTTGATATGGTGTTTCCAATACTCATCAAATGCTTTGATTGCCTCAAAATAATTGGTCGAAGGATGATCAATCATTTCAACCCAATAAGGATAAGCACTGTAATCTTTTTGCTGGGCTGTTGTGGAAAGGGTCCAACAAATAAGTATAAGAAATAATAATTTTTTTTTCATCTCCCTAAATTTTCACAAAGATATACAAGCTGATTTGGTGCTCATGTATTTTGAGATGAAACAGGATTTATCAGTGAATATAGCAGGCCTAAAACGAAAAAATCCCGCTGTTGCGGGATTTTTTGACGTAATTACTACGTTAAGATTGTTAAGCTTATTTCTTTTTAGGAGCTGCTTTCTTAGGAGCTGCTGCTTTTTTAGTAGCCGCTTTCTTAGGAGCTGCTGCTTTTTTAGTAGCTGCTTTCTTAGGAGCTGCTGCTTTTTTAGTAGCTGCTTTCTTAGGAGCTGCTGCTTTTTTTGGAGCTGCTGCTTTCTTAGGAGCTGCTGCTTTTTTGGAGCTGCTGCTTTCTTAGGAGCTGCTGCTTTTTTAGTAGCTGCTTTTTTTGGAGCTGCTGCTTTTTTAGTAGCTGCCTTTTTTGGAGCTGCTTTTTTAGCTGTTGCCATTTTTTTTGAATTTTAAGGTTAGTAAATAAAAAGAACTTTATGGCTACAAATATATATATAAATATTTGTAATTACAAAACAGAAATAACTGTTTTTTGTTTCGTCTTTCGGAATGTTACGGTTCCATCATTCAGAGCGAATAAAGTAAAGTCTTTTCCCTGACCAACATTTTCACCTGGATGATAAACTGTTCCACGTTGACGAACGATGATGTTACCGGCAATAGCTGCCTGTCCGCCAAATAATTTTACGCCCAATCGCTTGCTGCGAGAATCGCGTCCGTTCTTTACACTACCTTCACCTTTCTTATGTGCCATGATAATTTTTTTTAAAAGTAATTATGTTGAATTATGCCAATGAAGTGATTTTGATTTTTGTCAAAGCCTCACGGTGTCCAATCTTTTTGGTATAACCTTTACGACGTTTTTTATGAAAGGTAATCACCTTATCACCTTGAAGGTGTTCCATGATTTCTGCCTGAACAGAACCATTCATATTGAGCGAACCTCCGTTGGAAGTCATCAATACTTTTGGTTGTACAGAATCACCCGGATTACCTTGTAATCGGTGTACAAATAAGCTGTCATTTTGCTTAACTTTGAATTGCTGGCCTGCTATATCTACAATCGCGAACATAACTCTTGATTTATTTTTGGGAGTGCAAATGTAAAGGTAGTTTTTATTATTTCCAAGGGACATATGCAATTTAAAGCTAATACGGGCCTGTTTTTAACAGATTTTTCCTGAAAATTGTCGTTTTTTTTCATTTTTAAGCTTTTTAAGCCCCTTCAGGAAGGATGAAAACTGCTGCAAGGTCGTTCGCTTTACTTACTTTTGTACCCCATGAATCTGAAGTCGGTTATCGCAAAACCTTTTGCCCGGTATATTTCTAAACAAGTTCAACTTCACATGCGGAATGCTGTGGTCGACCAGGCTACGATTTTAAATCAACTCATTCGCAGTGGACAAAATACCCAATTCGGCTCAGATCATCGTTTCGGCCAGTTAAACCAAGTGAAGGATTTTCAGGACGCCGTTCCAATCAGGGATTACGAACAAATCAGCAATTATATTCAATTAGCAAAGCAGGGTAACCCGAATATATTATGGCCGGGTAAACCTCTTTATTTTGCCAAAACCAGTGGTACTACCAGCGGCGCCAAATACATCCCTATCTCCAGGGAAAGTATGCCGGCACATATCCAGGCTGCACGCAACGCCCTCTTATGCTATATCGCCGAAACGGGAAATGCTTCTTTTGTGGATGGTCAAATGATTTTTTTATCCGGATCACCGGAATTGGAAAAGGTAAATGGCATATTAAGTGGTCGCTTAAGTGGAATCGTCAATCATCATGTGCCCGGTTATTTGCGCAAAAACCAATTACCTACTTATAAAACCAACTGCATTGAAGATTGGGAAACAAAACTGGATGCCATTGTGAACGAAACCATGCATCGAAACATGACCCTGATAAGTGGTATTCCGCCCTGGATGCAAATGTATTTTGACCGACTGCTTGAGCGAAGTGGAAAGTCTATCAAGAATCTTTTTCCGAATTTATCGCTCATCGTACATGGAGGCGTCAATTTTGAACCTTATCGGGCTAAATTGTTCGAGACCATCGGTTCATCCATCGATTGCATCGAAACATTTCCGGCTAGCGAAGGATTTTTCGCCTTTCAGGATACCCGCAAGGAAGAAGGCCTCTTGTTGAATACCAGGGCAGGTATGTTTTTCGAATTTGTACCGGCTGCTGAAATTTTTAATGAGAAACCCACCCGACTTACTTTAAATCAGGTAGAAAAAGGTGTGAATTATGCCTTGATCATCAGCAGCAATGCCGGACTATGGGCTTATAATATTGGAGATACGATAAAATTTGTTTCGCTGGACCCATACCGTATTGTCGTTACCGGACGGATCAAACATTTTATTTCGGCTTTTGGGGAACATGTCATTGCCGAAGAAGTAGAATATGCCATGAAAAGAGCCAGCGAAAAATATGCCGTTAAAACGATTGAATATAGCGTGGCTCCTCTAATTGCCGGACAAGGAGATGGAAACAGTTGCCATGAATGGTTGGTGGCTTTTGAAAACGAACCGGAAGACCTAGAAAAATTTGCCGAAGAAATCGATCAGGGACTGCGGAATAAAAATATTTATTACGAAGACCTGCGAAAAGGAAATATCTTATCCAGATTAAAGATTCAGGTTCTTCAAAAGGATGCCTTTATTCTTTACATGAAATCGATTGGCAAACTAGGCGGCCAAAATAAAGTTCCTCGTTTGAGTAATGACCGCACAATTGCTGATGCCATGCAGGCATTTCGAAAAAAGAATTAAGGTTTCTTTTGTTGTTGATATTTTTCCAACACCTTGTCTAAATGTGCAATAAACTTAGCAGCACTTGGATCATACCCATATCCGCCTTCTGCCAATAATTGTTCATTTTCGTCGATGAAAAAATAATAAGGTTGGGTATTGGAATTATATTTTGTTGCCTGAATATCTGCATTCCTTTGACCTAAAGACTTTACGGTACTGCCTAAAAATGTCGATTCATACCACTCATTTTCAGGAATTGGAATATTGGTAGCATCACAAAACAATGAAACCACGATAAACTTTTCCTTCATTCTTTGAAACACAGCTTCATTACTCCAAACTTCCGTTTCCATTTTCCGACAATTCACGCAGGTAATTCCGGTAAAGTCGAGCATGATAGGTTTGTGCTGTTCCTTTGAGGCTTTCAATGCTTCCTGATAATCAAAGTAAGTATTCATACCATGTTTCTTTACCACTTCCGGCTCATAGATGGCAAAGGAAGATGCATACTTATTTTTATTTTCATGTTTCTCTGCAGAACCAGTTCCTCCTCCACTGTTGCCACTTAAAACAAAATCTTGGGTTCCCATAGGAGGAACAAATGCACCTAAACCATTTAAAGGCGCACCCCACATACCAGGCAACATATAAAAAGCGGTAAACAATGCAATGAGCGCAAAACTCAATCGGGTTACCGTGAGATAAGGCAAACCCCAGTCGTTTTTGGGCATTTCGCTGTCGTGGCTAAAACGTATCATACCGAACAAATACATGGCAAGAGCAATGGCAATCACGATCCAGATTGCAATAAATATTTCACGATCCAATAAACGCCAACCCATTTGCAAATCAGCATTGCTTAAAAATTTAAAGGCCAAAGCGAGTTCTACAAATCCAAATGTCACTTTTACGGCATTGAGCCATCCACCTTGTTTAGTGAGTGCCGTCAGCAACTGCGGAAAAATAGCAAAGAGGGTAAAAGGCAATGCAAGACCCAATCCAAAACCGGTAAATCCAAATAGCGGTCCTATTTTTTGACCTTTAGAAATCTCCGAAATCAAACCGCCAATAAAAGGGGCTGTGCAGGAAAATGACACGATGGCCAAGGTGAGGGCCATGAAGAAAATGCCACTCCAACTGTTCATATTGGCTTTACTATCTGTAAAGGTGGACCATCTTGCCGGAAGGGTAATTTCAAAGGCACCCAAAAAGGCTACACCGAAAATCACAAACACCACAAAGAAGAATACATTGGTTACCCAATGAGAAGATATCTCATAAAGGATATTTTTATTGTTGACAAAAGTGAGCAAAAGTCCGAGCAAAGCAAAAATGATCACGATACTCAAACTATACTGCAAGGCCACCTTAATGCCGGATGCACGGTCCTTAGTACGTTTGATAAAAAAACTGACGGTCATTGGTAACATCGCAAATACACAAGGTGTGATAATGGCTAAAAGTCCGCCGCCCATACCTTCCAGCAAAAGCATCAGGTTACTTCGCTCGGGTTTGACTTCCTGTGCTGGCGGATTGGCTTCGGTTTTACTGACGGGCGAAACCGGTGCAGCAGAAACAATCGGCGTATCCTGATTTTCGATTGTAGGAGCTTGTGCAATTCCCGTTGTATCATTTTGTTTCTGCGTAGTATCTGTCACGGCATCAGCTACAGCATCGGTAATATTTACGGAGAAAGATTTGTCTTTAGGTGCTAAACATTGCGCATGGTCACAAGTTTGATAATTTATATTCCCTTTCAGGGTGGTATTCTTTTTTACTTTAAAACGCTGTGTATAGGAAACTGCATTTTCATAAAAATGTGTAATCCCATCCACACCGGGAAAATCCTGATCGATTCGTTTCCCTTTCTCCTGAATTTTTCCTACTATTTGAATATCCGGATTTTTTTCAAAGGTAAAGGTTGGTGGAACCAGCATACCATCGCCCCCCGGATCAATACTCCACAAATGCCATTCCGGCTTGAGTTTACACTGAATACGTAACTCATAATCATTGTCTTTGATTTTTTTGGCTTCAAACGACCAGGTGGTTGGATCAGCAATAATCTGGGCACTCGCCCCGATGCTGCTTAGTAGCATCAGCGCCAAAAACAATTTCATTAATTTCATGAATTCCTATTTAACAACTTGGGTTATAATTTAATTTCAAAAGACTGATCCGAAGGAGGCAGGCACATCTTTTCGTTACATAACTGAAAAGTGACAAATCCTTTGAACAATTTTGTTTTGTCTGTATGAACAGTCATTTTTAAGGTCACTTGTTTTTCAAAAAAATGAACCAACCCAACGCCATCCATTTCCTGATGAATCTCTTTTCCTTCTGACTGAAGGTTTCCCAAATCACGAAACAATTCAGGTTGATCCAGGGTAATTTGTGTGGGTATCAACAATCCATCTCCACCCGGAATAGGTGCAAACACATGCCATCCGGCTTCGATCATCGCCGTTGCATAAATGGTATAAACGCCGGCTTCCTTTTCCGGTTCCGCCCGAAAGGACCATTTGATGGGTAAAGTTTCGGATTGGGCATGACTGAAAACAACTGTCATCAACACCAAATAAATAGTCATTAAAAACTTCATAAGCCGAGGTTACCGAATACGGGGTAAGGCCGTTTAATTTAAAATCAGACTTTTAAAAATTTTGAGTCCGTCCGTATTTCCCAATACAGATGAACAAGCACGTTCAGGATGAGGCATCATGCCAAATACATTCCGGCCTTCGTTACAAATACCAGCAATGTGATTTGTAGCACCGTTGGGGTTTCCTTCACCAATCATGCCCTTTGCATCGCAATACTTAAAAATCACCTGGTTATTTTTTTCGAGTTGCTCGATGGTAGCGGCATCTGCATAATATCGACCTTCTCCATGCGCTACCGGAATACAGAGGGGCTCACCTACACAATCTTTAGAAATAGGTGCCAGGTTATTCTCGCTTTTAATGAACACATTTTTACAATTGAAAAGCTGATGATCATTGAGCAATAAAGCACCGGGTAACAATCCTGCTTCACACAAAATTTGAAAACCATTGCAAACGCCCAATACTTTTCCCCCGCGATTGGCATGTGCAATCACTTGTTCCATCATTGGACTAAAACGGGCCAGAGCGCCGCAACGCAAATAATCTCCGTAAGAAAATCCGCCCGGTAAGACGATGCAATCTTCAGGACCAAAACCTTGTAATTGATCATCTTTGTGCCATAACATCACAACATCCTGGCCAAGATCTTCGCGCAGGGCGTTTTCCATGTCTTTATCGCAATTCGAACCGGGAAATACAACTAGACCAAATTTCATATTGTGTTTGTTTCAAGAGACTTGGCAAGCAAAAGATATACTTTGGCGCTAACTATTTAGAAACCACTGAATAACAAATACTGCAAGCAGAAAAAAATAGAAGGTAAAGGTATTATATTTTTCCAGATTGTTCAGGAAGCACTGGCTTAATATTATGCTAAAAGGAATGATGGCCACTATCCACGTATAAGCCGGAAATTCAGGTGCAAAAACGCCTGCAAGTGCTGCCATAAAAAAATACCAGAAGACCGTATTCCATTTTTTCTTCACGCCTATGGGTATCCGATAACCGGCATGATTGTTTAAATAGGCTGCATACACCAACAAAAGAATGGAAATAAGGGTAATCACCCCGAAATACAAAAAGGTACTCACTTGCAAGGGCAATTGCAGGTGTTTGTAAAAATAGAAATGCGTATTCTTTTAAGTAATAAAAACCGGATACCGAATGCAAAATAAACAGGGGTGAGATAACCCAGTACAAAGGCGACCATATCCTTTAAATTGGCAGAACGAAGAATTAAAATAATTACCAGAAACAAGAGAAAGAATAACACAGACGGGAAATAGAACAAAGTGCCTAATGCTGCAAAAATGCCAATATTGTACACACGTGAGCGCGCATCCTGCATTTGGTACAAATCCATACTCAACGAAAAAGCAATAAATATGAGCATCCCGGAGATATACGCCACACTCAAAATATTACAAGCCGGAACCATTGCAGAATAAATCAGAAATACCGCAGCCGGAACTAAAGTCTTTTGCTGAAAAAGTTTTTGCCGGATTAGCGTGAAGTTCAAATAGACCGCAAAAATGGTTTGAATCAATGCTGATAAAAGTATCCAGGCAATTGGATTGGATTGATAAAAAGCTTCTATTCCCGGAAAATTAAATAAAGTTGCCTTCATAAAACCCTGCAAGGATGACCACGCAGGTGGATACATCAACAGATGTACTTTCAGGACCATGGCCAACAGTACCAAGGCCACAAAAGACAGGGCATCATTTCGTTTAAATACATTCAACACAGCGCAAAAACTAATAAGCTAATTTAAGGAAGCAAATATAGCCTTTCTGTAATGCCGGAATCCAGATTTCTGTTTTGCCCGTTTGTATCGACGAACGAGGCAATAAATCCCAATCAGAATCTACATTAGATACAGGTAGTTCTTTCATTTGATGATCTCCTTTGGCTGACAAATAAGCCGCAATGAGTCGTGATTTTTTACTACTAAAATCGTTGAACACAAATATTTTCCCTTTGGGATATTCCATCAAACCAAATGAAGAATATATACCGGCATCTTCTGTGGTCATTTGTTCTTTCAAAATAACCTGATTCCAAAGCAGGGTGCCATCCATCTTTAAATTAAACACGGCAATCTCATCATAATAAAATTCATTGACCGAACGGGTTGATTCAGGCATTGGAACCATGGAGGTCGTCATGGCCGGATTTTGACTGACCAATGTTCGAATATTCTGATAGGTTCTTTCTGCTGCAAGTTCTATACCACCATCCTTCTTGATAGAAACATGCTTGATTTTCATGTCTCTCAAATCCGCTTTATATCCGGTTACCTGCATGGCTATGGGCGTGAAATGGCTAATAGTCGGAGCTTGCTGTTCTTCATTAAAAACAGAAAAAAACAAGCCTTTGGGAGAACTGTATTTTCCATCCCCATAATAGCCGCAGATATACAAATTTGCATTTTGGGGATCCTGACACAATTGAATCTGACTCACATGGTGCTTGTTTAATGGTATCTCGTATGACATAAAAGACTGCTCAGCATTTTTGCAGGACAATACACGTAATCCCTCCAGGGCTCCTTTTTGATTCGGCGTTTCGGACGCCAGTAAATACACATGCCCCGAATTGCTAATAAATACCTTTTCCGTTAATGTAAAATCCTTTTCGCTGATTTTCTGTTCCACATTCTTTTTCACCCCCATTTCTGCATCCAAAATACATGCTTTCAACACATGCATATCATCCTCACGACTTTCGCAAAAAACAACCTGATAGTTTTTATCCGGACTTACGCCATATTCAAGATTGATTCTTCGAAAATTGCCATGGGGTACCGAAAAAACTTCCTTTGCAGGTTGCATTCGTCCATTCTCATCGAGGCGGGAAACGTAGACTGTTTTCTTTTTTTGTTCTATTTTTTCCCAGCTGATGGAGATGGATTCTCCTGAAGGTGTTAGCCTAACTTCCTCGCATTCGTCCTGCAATTCGTTGAGGACAAATTGTTTGACTTTATGGCCTTGTTGATCAAAACAAAGCATTTTATACTCATTGCCATTGCGCAAATAAACGGCTGTCCAATTTTTCCATTTTCCCAGGATATAAAAATCATCCCGACGAATATTGAATTCTGAAGCATCTGTCAGGGTGGCTTTTTGCGCATAAGAAACAGACAGGTTGAAGATGAAGAATATGAAACAAAATATGCGCATCAATGAGAAGAATTTAATCAAAATTAGTCAATCCAATCTGAATATTACCGGTAAACGATTTTTTTGAGTTGAATGTTATATCTATATCCCCAAAATGCTTGTAGAAACTTCCACAGGCAGTCTCCGGGCAAGCTCCTATTCTTTCATCCGATACACTATCATTGAATCAAGATGGCTTAAGCACAGCGTAAAAAGTATCTTTACGCTGTTATGGCACATTATATTATTGCAGGGGGTAGTGGCTTTGTGGGTCAACATTTACAAAAACTGCTTCAGGGAAGAGGGCATCAGGTGAGTATCCTAAGTACCCGCAAACAGATCAATAAATCCAATCATATTTACTGGGATCCGACGGTTGCTTATATCGATCCGGATTTTAGATGTCAACAAGGAATCCTGATAAACCTGGCAGGTGCCGGTGTGGCCGATAAACGCTGGACACCTCAACGAAAAGAAGAAATTCGTTTAAGTCGTATTCAGAGCAATGAAACCCTTTATCAGGCTATACGGGGTGGGCAACTCAATGTTCAATCTTTTGTGGGTGCATCCGCTATTGGATTCTATGCAGCGGACAACAAACCCCATGTTGAAACAGACCCCGGCGATCAATCTTTTTATCACAGGTTTGCCAGCAATGGGAACAATCCAGTTCACGCATGGCACAATTAAATATTCCGGTATCCATTGCTCGTATTGGAATTGTGATGGGACAGGAAGGAGGCGCACTCCCTGCACTCACCCAATCTTTCTCTTTCGGCATAGCCGGAATCCCCTCGGGTGGCAATCAGATTTATAGTTGGATTCATGTAGAAGATTTATGTCATCTTTTATTGTTTCTTGCAGATCATCGCAAGGAGGGCATTTATAACGCGGTGGCTCCTAATCCGGTATCTTTAAAAATGCAGATTCAATCCGCTATTCGAGCATCAGGAAGAAAATTTTAAGCATACCGGTTCCTGCATTTTTGCTCAAACTGGCATTGGGCGAAATGTCGATTGAAATTTTAAAAAGTAGTTCAGTGCGTGCAGATAAAATTCTGGATGCCGGATTCAAATTTGAATTTCCTGAAATCCAACCCTGTATGAACGATCTTTTTGCCGTCAAAAAGGTTGTAGAAGCATAATTCGGCATACATGAATACACCCGCATTTTAAACTTCAATTCAGCATGTTGATAGTCGATTTACTGATCGATAATTATGGAGCCATAATCCCGACAAAATTGTTGTTGTTGGGTTCCCAGATTAAGAAATCTAGTCCATCAACAACACCATCGCCATTGAAGTCGCTACTCACATAACCACCTGCAAAATTGTTGCTGTCATTTTCCCAATCTCCAAAATCCAAGCCATCTACAACCCCATCCTGGGTGAGGTCTCCGGTATAAAATGCAAACACACCGGGTTCCATTTCAATCTGATTGCCTCCATAAGCCTGATTGGCTGAAATACTAAAATCGTAGGTAGTAGTTCCATTAATGGTAATCGGATTTTGGCTCCATGTTTCAAGCATGTTTCGATGTCGGATAACGACGTAATAAGAATTGCCATTGGCAGCAGGTGGCAAATCCCACAGCAAGGTTCCATTGGTTTGCACCACTTGATTCGCTTGAAAAATGATATTGTAAGGTGAAGTGATAGCGCGCAAACTTAATTCCAACGTATCTGTTTGATTCAGCGGATTTCCCAAGCCTTGATTATTCAAAGTGGGAACCATCATAGATGCGCCTGCATAATAACCTTGTGAAAATAGCTTTAAATTAAGAGCCGGAACCGGAATGCAAGGCAGATTCACCGTACTCGTTTTGGTACAATTGTTTGCATCTGTTGCCGTAATGGTATACACTTGTCCGCTTAATCCGGTAAATACGCCGGTGGTATTACTTTGGGGCCCAAGGGGTTGTATCGTGTATGTTTTAGCACCTGTACCACCTGTGGCGGTCAGGGTAATTTGTCCGGTATTGGCTGAACAAGGCGGTTGCACGGTAGTGGGTGAACCAAACGTAATCAATGATGGTTGTGTCATTGTGAAGGTTATCGTCTTTGTGCAATTATTGGCATCTGTGCAGGTTGCCGTATAAACCTGAGTCCCTGTGAGGCCGCTAAAAACGCCAGTGGTATTACTTTGCGGGCCTAAAGGATTAATCGTGTACGTTTTTGTTCCAGTACCCCCTACCGCATTTACCGTGGCTGCTCCGGTGGAACCATTACAGCTTGGTTGGGTCAGGACAGGGGCGGTAAATGAAAGTGCGGCCGGTTGAGAAACGACGATGGTTGATGTCTTCGTGCATAAATTGGCATCTCTGGCAGTGATGGTATATGTACCTGGTGCAACGGTGTTAAATGTATTGGATGCCTGAAATGTTCCGGTATTGAGTCGATAGGTAAATGCACCGGTTCCACCTGAAGCAGCAACGGTAATGGAGGTTGTTCCGGGATTACATAGAATCGTTCCGGCAGTTGGTGTAGCGGTGATCGCCGTAGGTTGGTTTAAGGTAATCACTGTTGTGGCGGTAGCCAGGGTCGCATCTCTTACTGTTACGGTATAGGTACCGGCTAAAACGGATGAAAAAGTATTTCCTGACTGAAATGAACCTGCATTTAAACGATACTGATAAGCCGGCGATCCACCAATGGCCGTTGCAGTAACAGTTGCATTACCACCATTACAAAGAATATTCGGTGCAGAGGCTGATACAGATAATGCAACCCCATTTTTGGCCACAAAAGCGGAGGTCTGATTCCACTGATCACCTGCACTTGATCCATTCCCATTTGTTGCATTGCCGGAGACAAAAAATCCGACGCTTGCATTTCCACTTGCAGGTGCTGTCCAGTTAAATGTCCAGGAAGCAGTGCCCGAAACCGGTGCTTTTGGTGTGGTATGCCGAATCTCCGTTGCCCCATTTAAGGCTGTTCCGGCGATGGCTGTAAAAGCGCCTGTCGTAGCAGTTAAATTAAAACCATCTCGCAGACCAAATGGTGATGTTCCTACGAGTGCGGTATTTGTCACAGAAATGGTTATCGGGTAAACTGTTCCATTGGTATATCCACCTGCAGGCAAACCCGTTATGGTTACAAGGGTATTGTTTGAAACAGATCCATGACAGGTACATCCTGCCACACTCTGACCATTAATGCCTCCGCTGCTACTGCTGAGCATCATGTAAAGCACAAACAAAAAACAAGGCGTAATGATGTAAAGGAATTTTTTATTCATGGTGTTTGATTTGGTCGTGTTGATTTAAAATTTGCGCCTTTTGCAGACGTTCATGGTTTTTAAGACAATAAATATAATGGCCTGCAAATTTAAATCAGTATCAAATAAATGTTTTAACATATGTTATCGTGCATGATGCTCCTTTGTTTGTTTTTTCAAGATCAGTACAGTGTGCCATTGAACCTCCTGATTGGCTTTGTGGTATTCAATTTTTAATGTCTTGATTTGTTTAAATCCAATGCTTTCAGTGAGCTCATTGATCCAATTGAGGTCATGATAAAAGAAATAAGTCCGATCGCCGGTACTACCTGTAATAAATCCTGAATTTTCAGCATCTCCTTCCACAAAACTGACATATAATATTCCTCCTTCTTTCAACATCACAGCAATATCCTTGAAGAAATTTTCGAGCTCCACCGAATCTAAATAGGGAATACAAAAACCACATACCACGCCATCAAAAGTACCTGCACTAAAATTCATTTGCCGACAATCCATCACTTGAAAATGGCCCTGTGGTAAATGTGATTGTGCCAAAGAAATCATCTCCGCCGAAAAATCAATTCCACTCAATTGATAGGTTGGGCATTGTTGCTGTAAATATGCACTGATCACACCTGGTCCACAACCGATATCCAATATTTTGGCATCAGAACAATGAAGTAGCTCACGGAACATCGTATAACTTTCCTCATAAATGGGAAGGTCCATCATCTTTTCTGCATACAACGAAGCCACCTTGTTCCATGTTTTCAAATTTTCAATATCTCTGATATTTTTTCCATCCTAAATATGCATACAGCGATTCATCACAAAAATGTGAAAACAAAATTGATTTACAATCCGCAAACGTAATTACAAACTTTTGTTTGTATTTAATTATAATCGCTGAAAAATCAGGGTTTCATCTGCGCTGGTCCAAATCATTTTATCTCCTTGAAACCGCAGTGTATAAATCATCTCACCGATATGATTAGACACAAACGTAAGCAGCTGATTCTCGACAATCCGAAAACGCCAGTTTTTCCATAGCTTGTGCTGCATGCGGGTATATGACTCTTCACAATCTTTCAGGATTCGCAGTGCCCGCCCGTCCTGTTTAAAATCATAAATGGTGAAAGCTGCACAGGGACTACTTTTTAAATGGGCCTGCCAAATATCTATTTTTTTGCCTTCAGCCGATATTTTATAGTGTGCAATACATTTCCACTTACCAAATATCTCTTGTGCCTTTGCCGGAAAGGTGCTGATTATGAGCGCACAAATAAAAACAAAGAGTACTTTTTTAAGCATCCTTTTGTGGGTAGGTTATAAAATCTGTTTAAACTTACATTGTTACAACAACATTTGCAAGGGCATTAACAAAAAAGGCGATGATGACACTTGTATTCCCTGTTTTACCTTGCCCCTATACGACCCCAAATCAACCTGAATACCTACTTTTGCACCCATGGAAAAAAAACAGCCCATAGGATTTGGTTCTGCCTGCATTTACGCCGGCTTTGAAAGTGAACAACACCGAAGTCATATCACACCTATTTACGCTTCAAGCACTTATTTGTTTGACAGCGCCGAACAAGGTGTAGATTTATTTACAGGTAAAGAAAAGGGTTTTATTTACGGACGCTTCGGCCATCCCACCGGCTCACAAACCGAAGAGAAATTAGCCGGTTTGGAAGCTTATGGACTACAAGATGAAAACGGACAGCCCCTGCAACTCAAAGCAATATTACATGCTTCCGGAATGGCCGCCATCTCCACCCTCATCCTGTCGAATGTACAACAAGGACAAAAAGTGTTATCTCATCTGTCCTTATACGGTGGCACCCAGGAATATATCGACAAGGTTTTACCTGGCTGTGGCATTCAAACCTTGATTACCGATTTTAAAAAACTGGATGAGGTTGAAAATATGCTACAATCCCATCAGGAGATAGCGCTCTTGTACATCGAAACACCCGCCAACCCTACTTTGCAATGTGTGGACATTGAAAAACTCACCCAACTGGCCCATCAATACGGCTGCAAAGTGGCGGTCGACAATACATTTGCAACTCCTTATTTACAACAGCCTTTTCGATTCGGCGTTGATTTCGTCATTCATTCTACCACCAAATTTCTTAACGGTCATGGTACGGCAGTTGGTGGTGTGCTCATCGGTCGCGATTTGAATTTCATGCAAACCAAAGCCACCAAACATTTTCGTTTATTGGGCGCCAGCGTAAGCGCATTCGATGCATTTTTACTCAACAATGGCATCAAAACGCTCGAAGTTCGGATGCAGCGCCATTGCGAAAATGCTATGACCGTCGCCGCTTTTTTAGCACAACACCCTGCTGTAGAAACAGTCAACTATCTTGGACTCGACAAACATCCCGATCACGCCCTGGCAAAGCGGCAAATGAAACATGCCGGAGCACTCATGAGTTTTGAAGTAAAAGGTGGTTTTGAAGCCGGAAAAAAATTCATCAACCATCTGCAACTTTGTACTAGCGCCGTTTCGCTTGGAACCTGTGATACCCTCATTTCCCATCCCGCTAGTACCACCCACACCGGAGTTGCTGCTGAATTGCGCGCACAATCAGGCATCAGCGATGGACTGATTCGGATGAGTGTTGGAATCGAAAATGTCGAAGATATTCTGGCCGACCTGGATCATGCCCTTCAAGCCTCTCAGCACTAAACAATCATGGTGTAGCCCAAATTTTAGGCTGGGGCTGCTGTTTAACGTGAAATTAGTTGATATCATTACATTCAGGGGTGAATTTCGCTTTTTTTAATGCACGGCAATTTTTCATATCTCTTAATTAAGCTTGCATTTCATTTCTTGATTTTCACTTCTCACTGGCATCTTCAACTTTGGCGTCATCGTCCAAGGGCTGCCCCGTACGTACGGGGCTATCCCTTGAACGCTTCCTTAAATTTGAAGCACCAGTGAGATAACCAGCAGCCCCTAGCTAGACCAAATTTTTGGCAGAATGATCAGGGGAATTTTTTTTTATCTTCACACCTGCTGCCCGCTACAATCTTTACAGCGCCAATAGCGCGTAAAGGATTTTCGCTCGCATCAGGCCTGGGATAATCTCCGGCCTACCTTTCAAGCTTCATCACCCCCATCTGCACTTTGGTCTGCTTTTTGATGATGTTATTATCTACCTTTATTATCTTCAAATGGTGAAATCGCTATACAAAACCCTGTTTGCATTCTTTTTGTTGATTCCTTTTTCGGGCATGGCTCAGGAGGAAGAATTTGATCAGTTTTTATCGGAAAAACCTCAAAAACTCGAAATCACCGATGAAATGAAGGAGGCCGAGCGGAGTTACAATGAAAAAATTCTTGAACAAATAGCCATCCATCGCAAAAATGGCTTTGAAATTTATAAAGAAGACCGGGTTGCGTTGATAGCGGGTCAGGACCGCAGTGTATATATTACCTTGGAAGAGGGACAATGGTATCATTTTGTTTATGTGGGTGATCCTCATGCCGGAAAAATTTCTGTCAACCTCTTTCTCGAAGGTGTAGGCGATTTTGTCAATGATCGGCTCAAACCCCAGCAAGACGGTGAATTTTGGTCGGAATTTTCGTTTTTATGCCCACAAACCGGAAATTACGAATTGTCCTTTTTTCAACGATGCCCCATTTCAAGGCCTTTGTCCTACCTGACGGTTTTTCGCCGCACATCCAGCGCAGCAGGTAATCTGTAGAATGAAGAATTCCTTAAGTCAGATAATACCGATTTCGTTCAATTTCCTCTTTCACTTCATCTGTGACTAAATACTGAATTGATTTTTTTTCACGAATCAATGTGCGAATATAAGTAGATGAAATATCCAGGAGCGGTGCATCGGTTATTTCAACCTGCGCTCCTTCAGGAACCTTGATTTCAAATCCGGGCCTTTGATATACAATGAGCGAATATTGAGACAACAACTGCTGGTAATTTTTCCATTTATCTAAATTCTGAAAACTATCTCCGCCCATTATAATCCGAAACTGATGTTGTGGGTATTTCTCTCGTAAATGGGTCATCGTATCGATGGTGTAAGAGGGTCGTGGCAAACTGAATTCAACCGAACTTGCTTTAAACCGTGGTTCACTGTCAATCGCTGTCCTCACCAAATGCAGCCGATCCTGCTCACGCAATAAACTTTTACTTTCCTTGAGAGGATTTCGCGGCGAAACCACAAACCACACCTGTTCCACTCCACAATGATGCAACACATGATTGGCCAATATCAGATGGCCAATATGAATAGGGTTAAAACTGCCGAAATACAAACCTATGTCCATGCGGTAAAATTAGGCCCTCTTCTACAATTTATTTGAACCCAGATTTTGCACATGAGCATAAAAATCTGAGTGCTTAGGCTCGAGGCATTTCCCATCCCACTACTTTACTCTTTTGCCACTTGGACACATCCGGAACCTTGCCATGCAGGAGGACTTCAAAATAGGCCCTGATAAGCGACGAACGCCTGAAACTGCGCTCCGGAATGTCTAAAAAGTAATTGTGCGTCCGCTCACAAGCCCGGTTAAAATCGATATAATACGTACTCCGGTCGAAGGGATATTTGGGTTTACTGCCCAATTTTCGATTGCCCGATAACAAAGCAGCACCATTGAGTTTGGTATCAGCCCGATTATAATGCACCCACTTTCTTTTTGCCCAACGAATCTGATTGAAACATCGGTGATGCCCCTTCCGATTGATACAGGGCGCATTTAAAATCAGGTTATCGATAAATGGCTGTGCGTTCCATTGTTGGGTTAAATCCGATTGCACCAAGGCCTCCAGCAGCAAATTGCCCATACTATGAAAAAACAAACTCAATGTCTGCCCCTTAAAAGTGGAGCGCTGCATCCGGATCGTGTCCATCATTCTGAAATAAGCCGCATAACCCTGTGCAGCATTTCTCATACTCATCCGAAAATTCTGCATGATACCCAAATCACTCGCCATACTGGCGTAATCAAATAGGAGCACATTCACCTGATACGTTTGCCGCATTGCGCTCGCCCTACGCAAATTACCGTAAAAGGTTTTGCCCATCCCTTCGGTATAAATGACCCAATCCTTATTGGGCATGCTTTTCAAGGCCTCACTTAAAGTATAAAAAGGATAAATCTTCCAGGTGGAATCTTCGTCCACGACATACAAATATTGCCAGCAATTGGTATCGCTCCGTTCAGTGGCAAAATGGCTGCGCGTAAAATCCATCGGGCGGTTGCTCAACATCAGAAATGCTGATTGAGCCTCCGGACGTGGAGTATGACCCATCCATTGTATCCGATGCCAGGGTTCGTTGAAGCCACGAGCAACCAGGTGTCCATGGCAAAAACACATCAGACTGAACAATAGGACACAAAACAACTGAAATAAACGCATGAAGCGGTGAAGGTAAGCACAGACCCTGAATGGTCACTATTGAGCCGCATTCGGGGTATTGATTCAGTATCTCTTTTTTCAATAATTATAATATCTTTGCCGGATTGATGATGACGGGACCAGTTTATAAACGTTTTGTGTCGCTGCGCCAGGAAAAGCGGAAAGCTTTCGCGGTTTTGATTGATCCGGACAAGGTATCTGTTTCTCAAATTTCCTCCTTGGCCGAGCGTTGTAATCAGGCAGGCGTTGATTTCGTTTTTATGGGTGGTAGCCTCATGGTGAGCCAGCATTTGGACGAATGCATCCAGCATTTTAAAGCCAGTAGCGACATTCCCGTGGTCTTGTTCCCCGGCAGCCCTTCTCAGGTAAGCTCCTATGCAGATGCTTTATTTTATCTTTCGCTCATTTCGGGCCGGAATACATACATGAGCGGCAGTGCACCAATTCCCCGTGACAAAGATGATATTGCTTTATGTACAGCCCTTGCAGGTGAAATGCAGGGCAAACATCTCTTGTATGTGGATGCTGGCAGCGGAGCCCGATTGCCGGTTTCGGATAGTATGATTCAAAAAATCAGTGCTCACACCCAAATTCCTTTAATTGTGGGAGGAGGCATTAAAGACCCGGAAAGAGCCTACCTGCATTGCAAATCCGGCGCAGATGTGGTAGTGGTTGGAAATGCCATCGAAAAAGATGCGAATCTGATTCAGGAAATCGCTTCTGCCGTGCATCAGCAGTATATCAAAGCCTGATTTCTTCAAACTTTATAACAACCCTTAAATGATTATTGTTTGGCTGCACGTTTGGCTTCAAGTTTTTGTGCATCCGGCAACATGATATTGAGCATGGCTTCTTCGATAGAGCCGGAAACACTTTCAATGATTCGGCCTACTTCCCGGTACTGATGCATAACGATAATAGTCGGCACTCGTTCGATATTATAAAATTTATGCTCAATATTTAAAGCTTCCTTTTTGCGATTCACACCATACATTTCAATGGCATTCATATCGAATCCGGCATCTTTAAGCGTTTTATACAACTGCGGTAAAAGCACCTGGGTGTCTTCGCACCAGGTACCCATAAAAATAACGAGGCGATAATGTTGCATCACCGATTTTAAGGCTTTAATCACTTCTTCGTTGGGATGATAAGCAGCAGCACCTTTGATCAACCATTTATTCACGGTTTCATCCATCACATCCGCAAAAGTGAGTTTACCTCTCAGCAGCACTTTATCTGTTTTTTTATCATTCTCTCTCACAAAATCCTGAGCTTGCATGATTGTTGTCATTGTAAGGATAAACATTAGTAAGGTCCACTTTTTCATATTATCTCGTTTTTTACCGGGTTATAATAATTGTCTTATCTTAAGCCAACCACCGAAAGCCCTTCATTGGAGGGCTAAAATAAGTTCAAATTCGGCAGCCACAAAATAATCGCTCTCCATTGTGTCATGAAGTTTGTTTCAGGCTATTTTTTAATTCAATCAAAAAGGACCGGACAGTTTGCAAATTTTCAATCAGGGTTTTATCGTCCTTGGCCTTCTTTTTATTGTTTTTCAGATAATCACGGGCGCCTTCGAGGGTCATTTTTTTATCGCGGACCACATGGAAAATCAATTTCAATTTTTCAAGATCCTGTTTATTGTAGTAGCGGTCGCCTTTTTTGTTTTTTTTCACCCCTGCCAACTGAGCCGGAAATTCCTTTTCCCAAAATCGTAATAAGGAGGCATTCACCTGAAACATTTCCGCAACCTCCGTGATGGTATAATAAACCTTTTTAAGGGTATTTAAGTCCACTTCAACAGGAGTGCTCTCCTCCTGCAAAATCTTAATCTGGTCAAATAAAGATAACTGTTGCACTTCCGTATAAAGGTAATGATGGCTTTTGAAATCAGGGTATAATTCGTTTTAAAATCTTTTTCTTCACTTATTCATTCAAAACCAACAAGAATACATCGCTTTTCGGCGGGGGTTTATCTACAAGACAGAAAGTTGAATTTGAAACGACCTTTGGGTATTGAAACAACAAATCGATTCTGACATTCAGCCATGCAGAAGAGTCCTTTATCCTAGATTGTAAGATAAATAATTGAGCTTAAAGCATACTGAACGAATAGAACGCAAATAATATAACCCCTTTCGTAGTTGAGCATGGGCCCTTTCAGGAGGGCCTTTGCTGTCATGTTCTTCGAACGAATGCCAGGGATGAACCCGCGAACATGCTGGCGCAACAATTGATTGAAATAAATGGACAATCGATTTTGGCCAATCCTTCCTTGAAAAAATTCAAGTGAACTCCATCCCATTCTTTGTTTGAATCGATTACATTTAGATGAAAATAAAGGGAATTGAAGCACTTGATTTTTTTTAGTGTTTTGTGCGGAGTCATGATGATCAGGATCGATCATTTGGCGCAATCGTGTTCATGCCCCACCATGAGCAAAAAAGAACTTCAGAAAATCAAGGATCTTGAAGTTTTAGAGAAAAGGCTAAGTACTGAAAAAATGTGGTTTGCCGGGCTAAAATACTGGAATGGATATGCGAAAAATCTTTTGAAAAAGACCAGGTCTCCGACAACGATTCTATCCAACGAAAATTAGACATGATTGATAGTTTGTACAAACTATCTGATTGTCCACCGGCCGAACATTTGT
Source organism: Bacteroidota bacterium (assembly GCA_016715505.1). Lineage (GTDB taxonomy): Bacteria > Bacteroidota > Bacteroidia > Chitinophagales > Chitinophagaceae > OLB11. The sequence continues at coordinate 78,849 of JADJZY010000035.1, read as the reverse complement.
ATCACATAATGGACCGCGCACAATGGTTACACAACATTGGCCGATACGAAAAGTCTATAGAGCTTTGTCTGGCCAATCTAGAATTTGCCGAGGCAACCAAAGACGCCTATCTGATTGCCAGTTTCAGACTGATCCTCGCCAATTGTTTTGCACGAATGGGCGACCTTGCCAAAAGCAAAGAATATACTTCCTCCGCCCTTCCCCAACTTTCGCAAATAAGTGATTCAGTGAATAAGGCCCATGTTTATCATCAAATAGCTTCGCGGTACTTATGGATGTATCAGGATCAACCGACGACGTCTTCGTTGGATTCAGCGACTTATTACATTCACAGTTTTTTAAAATTGAGTTTGGCCATCAAGGATTCTTCCTTAATCATGCGCGCTTATCTTAAAATGAATGGCCTATACTATGAACAACAAAAAACAGACCTGGCCATGGCTTATATCGACAGTGCGCTGAGGTTTAGAAATGAGGATGTGAGCCAAAGTTTGCTCGCCATTTGTTTTAGTGACAAAGCAGATATTTACCGGCAGCGCAAACAATATTCGGAAGCGCAACGTTTTGCAGACTCCTCTATGATGATCCTGCTCAAACAAAAGAACCCTGAACAAATTGCTAACGCTCATGCATTGTTGTATCAGATTGCGGTAGAATCAAGTCAGTTTGAACTAGCGCTTCAACATGCAGAATCGTTTCACGAGATTATGGATAGTTTGAAAGATGTAGAAAAATCTAAAACAATCCATGAGCTTGAAATAAAATATCATCAGGAAAAAAATGAACATGCCATTCGCCAATTGGCCCAAGAAAAAAGAATGTATTTATTGTTGATTCTTCTGGCGCTTTTTGGTATCGCTACGTTGATTTTTTATTTCAGGCAATATCGGCTAAAAAACAAACAACAAATTCTGCTGACCGAACAACGATTGAACCGTGCCCGAATGAATCCCCATTTTTTCTTTAATACACTTGCTTCCTTACAGACGATGGCCATGCAAAAACAAGATCACTATTTACTCGCAGGAGTCTGGCTCGATTCGCACATATCATGCGCGAAACGCTGGAGAGCACGTATAAAGATTTTATTTCACTGGAACAAGAGATCTTGTTCTTGGAGGAATACCTGAGTCTGCAAAAATTGCGTTTCCCCGGAAGTTTTGAGGCAGATATTCAAACGCACCCGGATTTAGACCCCGAGGACATCATGATTCCTTCGATGATTATACAACCATTTATTGAAAACAGCATCGAGCACGGTTTCGATAAAGCAGAAGGTTCCGGGAGTATTGAGATGATATTTGAACCGCACCATGAAGGTTTGCATATTGAAATTCGGGACAATGGCAAAGGAATGAATCCTTCCAAAACAAACAACAACGGACATATTTCAAGGGCCAGTCAAATCATTCGCGATCGTATTTATCTATTAAATCTTGAACAAAAATCCAGCGCCCGTTTTGAAGTAATCAATCATCCCGGAAGTGGCGTAACAGTGCATATCTATTTGCCAATTATTCATTCGCGAGACATCCAATAAAAGATTAATTTTATCGACCATGAAAGTCCTGATTATCGACAATGAAGCACCTCTTCGCGAAGGCCTGAAATGTATGTTACAAGCCTATTGTCCTGGCATACAAAGCATTGCCGAAGCAGATGGCGTGGAGAGTGGTTACAAGTCCATTCTCCTTTTTCAACCGGATATCGTATTGCTGGATGTGGAAATGGATGATGGGACCGGATTCGATTTAGCGGCCCGCATTGAAGAACATCATTTCCAGTTAATTTTTGTAACCGCACATGATAAATATGCGGTAGATGCTTTTCGATTCAGTGCGATAGATTTTTTACTAAAGCCCGTTCATCCGGAACATTTACAACGAAGTATTGAACGTGCATCGGTGCGTATGGAGGAACATGATTTAAAAAAACAAATTCAATTCTTGTTGACACAAATGAATGGCAGACAGGATACAGAAAAAAGAATTGTGCTGCGCGATGTACAAAACGTTTATTTCATAAAAGTCAAAGACATCCTTTATTGCGAAGCTGAAAGAACCTATACCCGATTTTTTATCAGCGGGCATGATCCCATACTGGTATCGCGCAATCTGAAGGAATATGAAAGTATTCTTGAACCTTTAGGTTTTATCCGAACCCATCATTCCTACTTGGCCAACCCGGAAAAAATTGAGGTATTTGACAAAACCAATGGTGGTGTACTTATTCTAGAAAATGGTCATCAGGTGCCATTATCTCAACGCAAAAAAGAAACGGTGTTACATTGGTTGGAAAATCGGATTGCATGATCATGCATTTCCTTCTTCCAACATTTTATTCATGATTGATTGCAAAATGGGAAGTATAAAGAGCAACTTATATTTTTTTGAACCGCAATTTCAACGAATTTGAAATCAGAATCACATCACTCAAACCCATGATGGCTGCTCCCCAACTGGGCGTAAGTAATCCCATAAAGGCCACGGGAATAGCAACTACATTATATGCGAAAGCCCAAAATAAATTCTGCCGAATGGTTTGATAAGTATGTTTACCCAAAGCGATACTTTCGAGCAAAAGAGATAATTTGTTTTGTAGTAAAATAATTCCGGCGCTTTGAATAGCTATTTGTGAAGCATCGCTCAATGAAACCCCGACAGATGCCTTGGTCAAAGCAGGTGCATCATTGATTCCATCGCCAACCATCAGGGTGGGTCCATTCTTTTCGAGCGCCTCCAGTTTTTGCAATTTTTGTGCCGGTAGTTGCTCGCCATAGACCTCATCCATCCCCAGTTCTTTTCCGATTTGATCGCACTTTTCCTGGCGGTCGCCGCTGAGTAAAATACATTTCATACCTTGCTTTTGCAGTTGGGCAATCACGGCTTTGGCATCGGGTCGGAGGCTATCCTTTAAATCCATCCACCCCATGATTACGCCATTTTTTGTAAGCCATAAATCATGTTTGACATCCACCGGTTGCTTATCCAAAATTCGATACGAGCCCAGGATCCAGATACTTCCGTCCAAAGCCGAAGCACGAAGTCCGATGCCTTTGATTTCTTCTACTGCTTTCCAATCTATTTTTTCTTCGGCGGTCCATTGTCGAAGAATCGATTTGGCAATGGGATGCGAGGAATGGGATTCCAAACTACATATCACTTGACGAAATTGAGTTTCAGGTAATGTTGATTCGAATTGATCAATTTCCAGTTCACCGGTTGTAAGGGTTCCTGTTTTATCAAAAACAAATTGTTTCACCTTCACCAACTTCTCGAGCGTATCACCACCTTTTACCAAAATGCCACGGCGTGCGGCACGGCCCAATCCAACCATCACTGCAGCCGGGGTGGCCAAACCCATGGCACAGGGGCAAGCAATCACTAAAACGGCAATACTCCGCATCATGCCCTCTTGAAATTCAATGTCCAGTATCCATACACTCACGAATAAAGTGAGCATTGAAATCCCTAAAACAACAGGTACAAAAATAGCGCTGATGCGGTCCGCTAATTTTTGCAAAGGAGGTTTGGCCGCCTGTGCCCGATTCACCAATTCGATGATTTGGGCAATGGCTGTGGAATCGCCTATTGCGGTGACAGACATCCGAAATTGACCATCCATCACAATGGTTCCACCAATCACCGTATCGCCTGTTTTTTTTAACACAGGCAGGCTTTCTCCGCTCATCATTGCTTCGTTGATAGATGCCTCACCTGAAATCATCACACCATCTGCTGCAACCATATCTCCGCTATTGACGATGAGAATATCATTTAAACGGACTGCATCGTTATCAGTTTCCTGAATAGACTCCTTTCCAATACTATCCGTGAACAAAATACGGGCTTTGGTTTTCCGATATTTCATCAATTCCTGAATAGCTGTTGAAGTAGATTGAACCGTATATGCTTCGAGGAAATTACCTGCGAGTACTAGCGTAATGATGGAAGAACAGGTTTCGAAAAACAAATACTGATGCACGTTTAAAGGATGCATGTACCAACCGGCCATGCTATAAAAATAAGCCGCCGAGGCCCCAATGATGACCAATACATCCATGTTTGGAATCCCGTTTTTTAAAGATCGCCAGGCACTGCGGCCAAAATGCCAAAAGCCTAACATCAACACAGGGGTACTCAAAGCACATTGAAACCATGCCTGATGTAATATAGGCCAGCTTACAAACATATGCGCCATCAGAGGGAGCCATAAAAGCACCGCAAAAATCAAATATTTTTTTAAAGTGGCAGAAGATGAAGAGCTTGTTTTTTGATCAGGTGGAATCACTTTGAAGCCTAGTTTTTGAATACCCTGATAAAGTATATCCAATTCCACTTCTTCTGAACCAACGAATGAAACTGTTCCGGTAGCCGCATTTGCGACGACATCTGAGGCGCCTTCCGATTCGAGGTATTTTTGGATACTCATGGCGCAATTACCACAAGTCATCCCCTCCACTTTACATTGCACCGCCTGTTTCATCCATCAAATATCAAGATGCAAAATTACGGTAATCCCCGATGGGATATTCTTAATAGATCTAGTTATTTGGTTTTAACCCAGAATATAGCCTTAGAAATTATTCTTTTGTAAATCGATTCAGCAACATTTCCCTTGGTAGATAATATCTGTGCTTAGAGGTCCAAAAGCCATCCCTATGCCTGTAAAATTTGCTTCAATTCCTCCTGAACAAAAGCACTCAATGAAGCAACATGTTCAGCCGAGAAATCAAATGAAATGCCCGCAGTGCGATACAAGTCAGGCAAAGTTTGGGTTCCTCCTTTGCTCAATGCGCTGATATAATTTTGAAGGGTCTGGGTTGGATTTTCTTTATAGGCTCTCCACATGGCCAATGCCCCCAATTGAGCGATACCGTACTCGATGTAATAAAAAGGCACCTCAAATAAATGCAATTGTTTTTGCCATAGCACTTCCCGGTAATGGGTATAAGGGCCCCATTGAATATTTCGCGGTGCAAAGGATTCATGAATTTCGAGCCAGGCTGCAGTTCGTTGATCCACCGTATGTCCCGGATTTGTATACAACCAATGTTGAAACTGATCGATGCTGGCAATCCATGGAAATATAGATAATGCGCGTTCCAGTTCTTCAATTTTGGCTCGCTTTAAAGAAGTTGGATCCGGATAAAAAACATCCCAATGATCCATACTGAATAATTCCATACTCATACTGGCCAGCTCAGCCATTTCCATGGGGTACTCCTTAAATGCAGAGAGCTCGAGGTTGTGACTCAAAAAAGAATGTAGGGCATGACCGCCTTCGTGCATCATGGTGACTACATCATCGGCGGTACCGGCGGCATTCATAAAAATAAAGGGGGCACCGGTTTCGGCCAAGGGACAATTATAACCACCTGGGGCTTTGCCTTTGCGGCTATCCAGATCAAAATGCCCCAGTGCTTTCATCTTTTTTAAACAATCGCCAAAATATGGATTGAGTCGATGAAATACCTCGATAGATTTTTCGAGTAACTCATCGCCGTTCATAAAAGGTTCCAGTGGTTTTTGTCCTTCAGGCTCGGCTTCAATATCGTAAGGCAGAAGTTCGTTTAATTGAAGTTGCGTTTGTTTATGCTGATATAATTCTTCGGCGAGTGGACGGATAAATGTTCGAATGGATTCATGAAAATTCTGGCAATCCTCGACTGTATAATCGAAACGACCGAGCTCCTGGAATTTATAATCGCGGTAATTTGAAAAGCCGGCATTTAGGGCAACCTGATGACGCTTTTGCAGCAATTGATCAAACAAATCGTTGAGTGGTGTTTTATCCTTCATTCGCCTTTCGTTGACGGCTTCATATACTTGTTTGCGTAATGTCCGGTCGCTTTGCATCAAAAATTTAGCGGCTTGCTGCAGGGTATATTCTTGGCCCTGAACCTGAACAGTCATTTTACCGGTTATTGCGCCATATTGTTGAGCCAATACATTTAACTCAGCCATGATTTGCAGATTTTCGGCACGGTATAATCGAATATCCTTTTCGATATTCCGGATATAGGTTTGATATTTTTTTTGATCGAGCGATTTAAGCAAGGGCGAAGCGAGCAATTTTTTATTCAGGGCATCCATATAAGGTTTGATATGGGGTTCAATTTCCATACAGAAAAAATTGAAGGCTTCTTCCAATTCCTGATTCTCGGTATCGCAAGTCATTCGGATTTGACGCCAGCAAACGTCTTCACTGATGACTGCTTGCAATTCATTCAGGTCTTGCAGCCATTGTTCCAAATCGCTGAGTTGTTTGACAGGCCTTTGATTCAGTTCAGTAAAATATTTTTCAAGCGATGGCCAGTTCGTAATTTCGGCATCTTTTGGAAAATAGTTTCGTTCAATTTTTCGGATATCTGCATTTAGATTCATGGCGCGAAAATAGGTTAATGTGAAGAATTAAAATTTGAGGATAAAAATGAGGCTGAAGTGTTATCAGAATTTATCAATCATTTGTGATAGATGATAGGCCTTCACTGAATTCGATGATTGAGTTCTTTTTGATACAAGCTACCTTTGTAATATGCCATATAAATTATATCCCGAAACAGCTCGTGGGAAAGCCGACCATGGGTGGCTGAATGCCCGACATACTTTTAGTTTTGCCTCCTGGCATGATCCTGAAAAAATTCATTTTGGTGTACTGCGTGTATTGAATGATGACCGCATTGCAGCGGGCATGGGTTTTGGTATGCATCCGCACGACAATATGGAAATTATTACTATTCCCTTGTCGGGCAGCGTGCGACATCGGGACAGCATGGGCAATGAAGGCACTATTGGCAGTGGAGAAATTCAGGTGATGAGCGCAGGCAGCGGGGTTACGCACAGTGAGTTTAATGCAAGCCGGACCGATGAATTGAGTTTGTTTCAAATATGGATTTTCCCGGATACAAAAAATGTGACCCCGCGATATGATCAGTGGGATTACAGCAGCAAGGAAAAAAACAATACCTGGACAACCCTCATTTCGCCTCAATCAGTTGGTGAAGGAAGTTGGATTCATCAGGATGTATATATGAAAACCGGGCGCTTTGATACCGCCGAAACGCTTCATATTCGAACAAGGGGCAAAGGGTATGGTTTGTTTTTAATGGTGATAGAAGGAGAAATAAATATACTGGATCAAAGTCTAGGCGCTAGAGATGCCATGGGGATTTGGGATGAAGATTCGATATCGATTCAATGTGCGCAGGCATCCAGGCTTTTATTGATAGACCTCCCTATGAACGCCTAGGGCATCCTGTTCAGGGATAAATTCGGACGGAAAACTTGAATTAATGTGCTTTTTGACTACATTTGTCGGGTCTTGCATTAGAACAAGACGGTAAATCGGCCGAATAGAGATGCCGGTTTCTTTTTCAGAATTACAGATTATGCAATATAATACGACACGCGAACTGATGTCCATCAGGGAATATGGCAGAGGTGTACATGATATGGTGAAATACCTGCGGACCATTGAGGACCGTGAAACGAGACAAAAAATGCAGAAGCCATTATTGAAGTGATGGCCATTTTGAGTCCGCAACAAAAAGCCATTGAAGATTACCGCCATAAACTCTGGGACCATTTGTTTTTGATTGCTGATTATGATTTGGATGTGGATTGTCCGTATCCAATACCCACCCGGGAAGTAAAAGCCCAAAGACCGGAACCACTCCCCTATCCCAAACAAAAAATTAAGTGGAATCACTTTGGCAAGACCTTTGAAAAATTGTACGATAAAGCCATTGTAGAAACCGACGAAGAAAAAAAGCAAGGTTATATACAAGTATTGGCCTTATTCATGAAAATAGCCTATAACAACTGGCATAAAGAGAATGTGCATGATGATATGATTCGTGAAGAATTGTTGAATATCAGCAAGGGGCAATTGGTATATGATGCCAGCACTAAATTTACTGAATTTGTAGATATAGGCGATGGCATTACGATACAGGCGAATCAGAACCAAAAACCCTTCAAACGATTTTTCCAAAACAACCGGAACAACAATAATAACCGGAACAATAACGGCAATAACCGAAACAACAACAACGGAATCAACCGGAATGCCAACAATAATAATGGCAATAACCGAAACAATAAATTTAACCGTTTTAAGAAGAGTAATAATCAGGCCTTAAAAGGGCGTTACAGATTTTAGTTTATGGGAGCAAGTATGCGCCCACGCCCCGGATAGTAGCGAAGAGCCCGCATACCGCTGCGGCGGAGAGGACTCGCAGCGGATAGCCGGATAAGGCGCCCCATTCATGGCCTCTATATTGATGATGCCGGGCAGGTAACGATTGATCTTATCAAAGACCTCACTGCGCTATCAATATTAAAATATAAGCACACCTTATTTTATTAGGCCTTATCCCTACTTTTGTGATATGGCAAGACTCCTGACAAGAGAAGTAAAAATAGGCAATTTATGGATTGGTGGTCAACATCCGGTGCGGATACAAACCATGACCACCACCGACACTATGGATACGGAGGCTACTGTAGCCGAAACCATCCGATGTATTGAAGCCGGCGCTGAATTGGTGCGTATTACTGCGCCCAGTAAAAAAGAAGCAGAAAATTTACAACTGATTAAAGAGATGTTGCATGCTCGTGGATATGATACACCATTGGTGGCCGACATCCACTTCACCCCCAATGCCGCTGAAATTGCAGCAAGAATTGTAGAAAAGGTTCGGGTGAATCCGGGCAACTATGCCGACAAAAAAAAGTTTGAGCAAATTGATTATGACGATGCCACCTATCAGGATGAAATAGATCGTATTCGAGAACGATTTACACCGCTCGTGAAGATTTGTAAAGAACATGGAACCGCTATGCGTATTGGTACCAATCATGGTTCGCTCAGCGACCGCATCATGAGTCGATATGGTGATACCCCTATGGGTATGGTGGAAAGCGCGATGGAATTTTTACGCATTGCGCGGGATGAAGATTATCATCAGATTGTGCTCAGCATGAAGAGCAGTAACCCTCAGGTGATGATCGAAGCTTACCGAATGTTGGCACATCAGATGCAGGAAGAATTTGGCGAATGTTACCCCTTACACCTGGGCGTAACCGAAGCTGGAGATGGAGAGGATGGACGCATTAAAAGTGCTATGGGCATTGGCACACTTCTGGCCGAAGGCATTGGAGATACCATTCGGGTATCACTTACCGAAGACCCTGAATTTGAATTGCCGGTATGCAAGCATATCGTAAAACGTTTTGCCCAAACAGATGGGCAAGTGATGAATAAAATACCTGCATTACCATTGGCCTCCGTCGATATTTATCAGGCAGGACCGATTGGTCCGCAAAAAGTACCTGTGGTCATTGCCGACCTCTCAAAGATTTCGGTGTTGAATGCCCATGATTTATCAGCAGTGGGTTATGTGTATCATTCTGACGACGACAAATGGCATTTGATGGATCAGGCGGCTGATTTTATTTTTTGTAATCAGGTACCTGCTTTTGGTTTACCCGGTAATCTGGGAATATTAACTTATTACGATCAATGGTTGCCTTATGCGGCCAATGCGCATTGTTATCCTTTGTTTGATATTTTGCAATATTTGCAATCGGCTTATGTAAAACATGAACGCCTCAATTTTGTGATGATGGATGCGGGTGAGCAAGCCTACACCCCTGAAGTGATGACGCAAATTGAAACCCGACTCAAAGGGGACCGCGGGGTGGTATGGTGCTTGAGTAGCACAGCTCCTGATGCGATTCAACAAATCAGAAATTGCCTGAACCGTATGCGGGAGGCCGGTTTGCATCAACCTGCAGTCATTATTACCGATAATAACGATCCGAGTTTGGAAGAAGCCATGGTACACTATGCCGCTGAGGCCGGCGCACTCCTGCTCGAAAATTATTTAAACGGCATTTGCCTGGGCTATCAGTTTGGCGTGATTCCGGAACAACACGAAGACACATTGTCGCAAATAAGGCAATTAAATTCGATTGCTTTTGGAATCTTACAGGCTTCACGCAAACGTATTTCCAAAACAGAATATATTTCCTGTCCGAGTTGTGGACGTACCTTATTTGACTTACAGGAAACGACTGCTAAAATCAGGGCAGTAACTCAGCATTTAAAAGGTGTAAAAATTGCAATCATGGGTTGTATTGTAAATGGCCCGGGCGAAATGGCCGATGCAGATTTTGGCTATGTGGGCAGTGGTGTGGGCAAAATTACGCTTTACAAAAACAAAGAAATTGTGAAACGAAATATCGACAGTGCGGTGGCTGTGGATGAGTTGATTGGACTCTTAAAAGGAACATGGTGTTTGGGTGGAACCGGCTATGGGCATGGGCGCGGTGGGTTGAGTGAATGAATACCATTCTACTTTTATTGAGAACAAGTATGATATTTTATTCATCAACATGAAGCATTTGTGAACATGTTGAACAATTAAATCTTTGGTGAGGGTATCAATTAGGGAGTAAGGTAAGGTGGGCTGAGTGACGTAACTTAGCGCCATGATTTTGCGTATTTCTCTCCTGATGCTTTTGATAAGCCCCTCATTACGGGCACAACATTCTGAAGAAGGGTGTGGAAGTGTGAAAACACCTGATGCAAGCTGGGAGTTTCATTTGCAAAACCTTATTACATCCTCACAAGGTAGTTCCGTAAAATCGCGAAATGCGGTGTATACGATTCCGGTCATCTTTCATATCATTCATGCAGGGGAAGCTGTGGGTAACTATCCGAACATTCCGGCCGGGCAAATTGCTGCGCAAATAGATATTCTGAATGAAGATTTTTCAGCACAAGGATTCAATCATACCCTTTATCCACTGAATGCCTTTAGCAACTGGGCTATCAATCAGGGGCTACCGGCGGCGCACCTGGATTCCTTGGGTCGGGTGAAGATGGCCGATTTTCAAATTGAATTTTGTTTGGCCCATATGGATCCCAACGGACAAACATTGGCAGAACCAGGCATTGAGCGCATCAATTGGCAACAAAAGCTTTGGCCCAATCCCCTCAATTATACCAACCCTACCACATTCCGTCAATATTTAGATTCGATTGTAAAACCGGGCAGCTTTTGGGATCCGGTAAAATACATGAATGTATGGGTTTGCGATCGGGATAGTGGTGTTGGTTATGCCGGTTATGGTTTGTTTCCTGCTTTGTCGGGTTTACCGGGAGGCAATGCGAATACCAGCGACAGTGTAGATGGAATATGGTTATATCCTAAATCAATCGGTTCTCCTTTAAAATTTTCCGGCGGCATTTATGCGTCACCCAATGTCAGAGGCCGGGTGGCAGTACATGAAACCGGACATTATCTGGGGCTTAGGCATATTTGGGGAGATACTTTATGTGGAAATGACTTTTGTATGGATACACCGCCCGCCTCATCAGAAAACCTCGGCAATCCGAGCTATCCACATGGACCAGGAAGTTGCAACACGCCCTCCAATAATCCGGATGGAGAAATGTTTATGAACTTCATGGATTATACGGCCGGTATGTTTGCATATATGTTTACCGAATCGCAACGTATCAGGGCGCATACGGCCATGCAAAACAGTCCGAATCGAAAATTGCTGGGCACCCATGGATTATGCGAAATCCCGTCGGCCTTGAGTACCCATTTAAAAATGGAGAGGCTCGAGGTGTATCCGAATCCCGCTCAAAACACGATACGGGTGAACGTTGCAGAATCAGTTATTAAATCGATGTTGGTCATAGGTTTAGATGGTAACATATTGATCAAGCTGCTTGATAAAAACGAATGTAACATCAGTCATTTGCCGAAGGGGATGTACATTTTAAAAGTCACAACAACCAATGGGCAACTATTGATGGGACGATTTCTCAAAGAATAAAAAATCAACGCAATCCAGAGCGAGAATCTGTTTGTAAGGATTTACAGCATGACGCAAACCTTTTCACCCAACCATCATCAAATTAAATCACCGCCAAAACCCTTTCAATTTCATTGTCAATTTGAGTGAGTAGCTGGCCAAGCGAAGATTCTTCGAAATGATTTTTTTTCATCAGTTCACTACTGAGTGCCTGTAGATTTGGGAAGCATCCAAGATTTGCCATCCCATTCAGTTTTTGCGCAATCTGATGAATAGCCGTCAAATCATGATTCACAAAATGGGTATATAATTCTTTGAGATAATCCTGTAAAGCCTGACGAATAAAAGGCATAAACACATTCGGATAGGATTCATCGCTGCTCATGTTATCCTGAAGTTTCACAAAATCAATGGGTGGTTCTGTTGTCTTCTCTTTGTTCTTTGTTTCCTGTTGATTTAACACGGGCAACCAGGTATTGAGTAATTTTTCTAGGGTGGCGGCCTTTACTGGCTTAGAAATAAAATCGTCCATTCCGGCTTGTTTACAAAATCGGGCCGCTTCATCCGGCAGCATCGCCGTGGTACCAATGATGGGCGAATAGGTGCCCTCGCTGCATTTCAAAATCCCTGATTTGTTGCATGCTGAGCAATTGATCATTCTCCAGAAAACCCAGATCCAAAATCAGTAATTGAGGAATTTGTGTTTGCAGTATTTGTAGAACTTCTGCGCTGTTTTTGGCCTCAAAAATTTCCAACTCAGGACGAAGTCGGGCAAGTATCGATTTGGCAAAAAACATATTAACCGGATTGCCTTCAGCCAAAAGAATTCCCCGGGCAGATGCTACACTTTTTGATTGCCTTGATTGCTGTTCATGAGAAGACGCCTTCAGTTCTGGCTCTTCCATTGTGCCATCGCCTATAGACTCCGGCTTTAATTCGAAGGAATACCGAATGCCCTGGTCTTTAATCCCTTCGATAAAGAGGCCGGCCCCCATCATGTTGAGCAATCGGTGACTCACATGCAAGCCCAAACCGGTATCCTTCACTTTGTGTTTGTCGCTGATTTCATGTTGCATCAACTCATTTAGTTGTTGCATATCCTCTTCGGAAAACTCTTTCCGGTATTCTACAATTTCAAAACGAATATTCTGCAATGGATTATTCAGGTCAACTGCTTGTATGCTTAATTGGATGCGACCATCATACATGTTGCGAATGGCATAATTGAGGATACTGAATAATATTTGTCGGATTCGGGCAGTATCAATACTTACCGGTTGAAAAGGCAATTGAGGATCTAAACGAAAATCCAGTTCCAGATTTTTTTTACCCGCCGGAAAATGCATATTCGCTTTTAATTCATCCAATAAACGATTTAAAAAAGTGGGCACCGCATTTAATCGTATTTCTGCATTGTTTAAATGCAAATAGTCTTCCACATTATTCATGAGGAGCAAAGAACGATTGGCAGAATCTTTAAGGTTTTCGATATAAGTTCTTTGTTGCTCATTGAGTTCGAGCGGAGCGGTCATTTCTGTTAAGCCCAAAGTTCCATACAAGGGTTCCTGAATTTCGTAAATCAGTTTATTGATCAATGCAGGATGGATGGCCGATTCGTTGAATGGGGATTTTGCTGCGCTCTGATGGTTTAAATCCGGATTGGGTTCATCGATCTCCCGAATAGTTCCGGAATATCGGATGATTTCACCGGCTTCATTTTTTACTGGAAAACATTTCTCGAATACCCACTTCTCCTGACCTTCAGCAATGATGCGGTAACTGATTTCAAAACCATGCTCCTGTGTACGCGACTCATGGGCAATATTCACCTTATCACGATCGGCAGGATGAATGTATTGTTGCCATTGTTTCGGATTCTGATAAAAATCTTCCGGTTTGCATCCAAAAGTTTTATACATGATTCACTCACAAATTCAAACTGTTCCGACTTGAGGTTAAACAACCACATCACATCATCGATTGAACGACTCAGGGATTGAAAAGTTTGGGCGACTTGAATCAATTGTTGATGCTGTTGCATGCGCGCATCAATTTGCTGAATAACGCCGAATGTGCGCATACAAGTTCCATTCTCAAACTCAGCCTGTGCCATACATCTCACCCAATGGATATGGTTTTCGAAAGTTTGGATTTGAAATTCTTCATCAAAAGGTTTTCCCAATTCCACCAGACGTAAATACTGATGCTGAATATGAATTCTTTTTTCATCGCTCAAAATAAATTCAAATAAAGCTTCTGCATGCGTTTCATAATCGGCGGGTAATTCAAAAATTTTACACATCACATCCGACCAATAGGTAAGACCATTGGAAAGTTGAATTTCCCATATCCCCAATTCAGCCATTTCCATAGAACGTTGTTTGAGCAATTTAGTTCGATCCAGGGCCGTTTGAGTTTCACGACGCAGATGTTGTTCACGAATAATTGATAAAATATCACCCAACATGCGTACAAAGGATTCATCTTCGTGAGACCATTTTTTAATATGTCCGACTTGTTCGCAACAGATCACCGCCACCAACTGACCATTGGCCCGAATAGGCACATCCAAACTGGATTGTACATCAAACGTTTTAAAATACGATGCACTGAACTCCCGGGTATGTGGATGATTATTTGCATCGTCGGCAACAATGGACAATCCATTTTTAATGGTGGAAAAATAAACAGGATACAGTGTTTCAGGTAAAGGATCGGCTGTGGGGCGTCGGTTGGCTTGCATCTGGAATAAATGATTCTGATGGAGGGCCTCCCCATCGTATTCCCAAATACTCACGCCACTGATTCCCAAGGCATGGGCAGCCAATTTACAAATTTCCCGACAAGCCTCTTCGTAAGTACCAAATGAATCGATATTGGTACTGGAAAGTTTTACAAGAATTTTATTATACAATTCGATTTGTCGGGCGCGTTTTTCCTTTTTAAATTCTTCTTCTTTCTGTTGGCTGATGTTTCTGAAAATACAAACAATTTCTTCGAGATGACCCTTTTGATTAAACATCGTGGACACCCGAAAATTGAACCATAGTGTTTTGTTTTCGCGAAGATATTTAAACTGGGCTTCGGCGTTTCTGCCCGACAAACAGGCTGTATCCAGTGTATCTACCAATATTTTGCGGGCATCATCTGAGAATACCAATTCATCAATCCCTTTATGAATAAAGTGGGAAGCCCGCTGTTGAAAAAGAATTTTTTGATTATCGAACAATTCGGTAATTTGGTATTGACTATCCAGAACCATGACGATATCACCACTATGGCGGAGCAAATCTTCGAGGCGGTTATTAGCGGTTTGTAATCGGTGCCTTAATTGTGTTCCTTCGGTAACATCCGTGCCAATCAGTAAAATCACATCACCGGAACGAGGTCCTTTGTGCCAAAGAATATTCAACATCGTATCGTCGGTCTGAGAATATTCATATAAATGATGCTGGTTGTTTTCGCTAAGCAGGCGTTCTGTTTGTTCGGGCGTTAATCGCAAAAGCTGCTCAATATTCACATCTCCGGCATCAGGATCCATGCTGAACAATTTGCGGCAATTGGAGCTCATAAAAACGATTTGACCATTGCTTTTCAAACCAATACTATAAACAGAGCCGGTATTCGAAGCACTAAATGCCAGTTGCAATTGATCATCCACATGGGAATCAATGATATGGCGTGAGAAATTAATCCCTGTAGTGATGATGAGGATGACCTCTATCAGCAATAATTCCTGCACCTGAATATGACCCAAAAATGCTGCGCCGAAGAAGATTGTTGCCAAAATTCCGGCTACCCATAAGTACTTTGGACACGCTAGGATACACATAATAGGCAAACATCAGAAAAAGAGAAAACTCCGAAATGCTGACGATATCCACTGAATCCGATATCATGTGCGTGATGGTCCAACCCATGGCCGCTGAGTAAACCAACATAAAACTTATCGAAAGGTATTTTCGAAAAAAACCTTCGCGTCGGCTATTCAGAAAATTCAGTAAACAAATGGCCGAAACCATTAAATTCGAAACTAGTTGACTCTCCGAACGAACCTTGAATACATGCAAAGCAAATTCTGTCACTGGCAGATAAATAGCCAATGTCAGAAAATACAATCGATATCGTTCGGCAGAATGGCCGGAAGGAGATAAATCTTTGGCATACATGAGGCTGGATTTTCGCAAGAAGTGCGAAGTCAGCGCAAAGATTAAAACCATTCCTATCCAAATTCCTCCCGCCGAAAGCAGGTTGGTCATGTCGGAATTCACAAAATATTCATTGCATGAGCAGTAAATATAAGGATTCAGGCTTTATCAATAGGTTGGAGAATAGATTTAACCCCGTTTTTGCAGTTTAAACAAAGTTTTGCTGTTACCAAAAAGCTTATATTCTTTTTTAGATAACCTTATACTGTAGATGATGGATTTAAATTTAAGATGGCAATGTTTACCTTTAACGCGTGAAAGCCATATTCATTGTTTTTATCGGTGGTGGACTGGGTTCTGTATTTCGTTATGCCATTGGCACATGGGTTGGGAATGAAGTTTATACCTGGCCCTGGGCAAGTTGGTTGGTCAACCTCATTGGCTCCTTCATCATTGGTATCTTATTTGGATGGAGCAGTATGGGCGAAAAAAACCAAGCCCTTTGGTTATTTGGTGCTACCGGATTTTGTGGCGGATTCACCACCTTCTCTGCTTTGAGTAAAGAATGTTTGGTTATGATTCAAAATCAACAATGGATGTTGGCTCTTTTATATATTGCAGGTAGTGTGATAGGCGGCCTGCTTTGTGTCGGATTGGGTTATTGGTTGATCCGAAATATTTGAACTATTTGAATTTAACCTCAACCTACATTGTGCTTTTGACCACTCATTTGACCGACAAGTTCTAATACTATTTCAGAAATGAAGTCGTTTGTACACCGCCCCTGGAAATCCATTTTAAATAATATTGGCCGGGTGCTAAATCTTTATTCGGCAAACGATAGGTATGAGTTTGTATGGGCATGATGGAGGAAGCATTTATCCGATGAAGTAGCTTACCACTTGCATCCAAAATTTGAAATTGATCCGAAACGGTTACGTTTTCAGGCACCACAAAGGATATTTCATTGAAGACCGGGTTAGGATACACAAAAAAATCTTTAGCCTTGTTCATGGAACTAAAAATTGAAGCGGGTCCTGCCCCTTGTTTTTTATACTTAGTAACAATGGAAGTACTATCTGAAAATCCGCATACGATGATGTCCCCCACACTATCCAATATCATATAATGACTATAATTACTGATACCGGGCAAATCGTGATGAATCATTCCATTGATACCAAATGTCGTATCCAAACTTCCATCATTACGATAACGCAGCAGTTTAAAATCCTGCCCAGTACCATTTAGAAATGCATTGGCTGTAATGAGTTGATCATCTTGTTGAAGAGCACTTACTCTAACCACATGTCCCGGTGTTTTAATCCCATCTCCGTCATAAGTACTATCTATAATACCATTTGATAAAAAACGTAAAATCATACCTGCATTATTCCCCACACCGCTAGCTATTAATTTACCATCACTTTGTTCGTGTAGGTTAAAAATGATATCATCCGTGAACAAATCCGGATTATGAAATACAATTCCATTTGTACCAAAACTGCTATCGACTTTGCCGAAGCTATTGAATTTCATTAAACACATTTGAATATCAAAATTGGGATTGGGCGAGGGATCATAAGGGCCTTCATTACCTGCCACAACTATACTCCCATCCTGAAGAATATCTAACTCCCAAAGACCGACATCATTTGTAAAAGCAGAAATTACCAAGCCGTTGGTTCCAAATCCCAAATCAAAAGTTCCGTCTGCATTGAGTTGCGCGAGGAGAAATTGAAGCGTGAGTCCGTTAAAGATATTGCCGGCTGCCAATATTTTTCCACTTGCTAGAATCTTCACCTTGGCAAAATTGCTTTCAGTGCCCAGGGTGAACTTCCGAATACCATTGGTTGCGAAAGAAGAATCCAAATCACCATTTGAATGATAGCGTGCAATGAAGGGAAACTGAACTGCCGGCCCTGATGAAGTGTTGCCAATGGAATGTGTACCCACCGCAATAATTTTACCATCTGATTGAACGGCGCAATCATAGGCATAATCCATGTTATTGATCATCGTAGTTTGAGTCCCATTTGATCCGAATGAAGCAAGCGGGCTACCATCGGGCATCAAGGCATTGATAACCATTCGGGTATTGATGGAAGAGGGGATCATTTGATAACCCGCAAAAACCAATTCCTGATTCGAACGCAATGCGATGGCATTTAATTCGCGGGATGTGGAAATAAACTGCACGCCGTTAATCCCAAAACTGGAGTCGATCAAATAAGATTGTCCCCATAAAAATTCCTGACAACAAAGGATATTCAGGAGTAAAAAGAAGTACTTCATACGTAAAAATTGTTTTTAAGAAATGAACAATGTTTTTCTAAGATGTATACCTCAGACCATGTATACGCAAATGGACGACAGGCGAACAACAGTTGTTTGTTCCGCATTAAATTCTGCGCCCGCAAATTCGTAAGTGATCAGGTTGGTCTCATAAGTGTATCGTCTTTTTGAATAAATTTTTATCATTCCTGAAAAGTTCTACTTCCAATGGATATCCCGGGGAGCTGAAATATCCATGGAATTGAAGGTTCGATAAAACACTATTCTTTCACAAATTTTGTACGATACTGACGCCCCTCGATGAAGTAAGACAAGATGTATATCCCCTTCTTTAAATGACCAATACCAATCATGGCGGAAGCACCGGAATAGCTTATCTCACTCGCGGGTCGAGGATTTCCAAATAAATCACAGATATGGATTGGTATCTTTTCCAAATCACGACCCTGCAGAATTAATTGTTGATTAGCCGGATTCGGAAATACATTTATTGGTTGAGTTTCGATATCCTCCATCCCCAGGGGCCAGCAGTTGGCATCCAAATAAGATTTGAAAAACTGATAGCTTCCACATCTGGAAACATTGGGGGGTGGATAAATACAATTCAGGGTATCGTTTTGTAGAGAGCATCGTGGATGATAACCATTATTACTGGCAGAGTTCCATTTACCCGCGCTATCCGAAGTAAAAAGTAAAGACTGATCAAATCCAAACATCCAAAGCCTGAATGCATCCCCCTCATATCCGTAAATATAATAACGATTATGGCATTTAAACATCCCCTGATAATGACTAATTAAATTATCAAACCACTTGGTCCAGGTTTGTCCTAAATCGGTTGAATAAAGAATTCCGGATTCATAATAATGCATAAACATCATCAGGGTGTCTCCATTCAGGTGTTGCAGATTATTGATCGATTTCAAAAACTGTGGGGATACCCATTGTGTATTGGAAGCATTCCAGTGATTGGTATCCGGTATCCAACTCATTCCACGATTGGTACTTTTATACAATGTCGTAGGCGCTCCGATATATCTGCTCCCGACAACTGTATACCACAAATCTGATTTGACGATATCAAAATCCCGAATATAATCGTTGGTATCAGCATTTGTAAAATCGTATAAAGGACTGAGCACATTATTGGCCCAAACATACAAATGTCGTCTTCCGGCAATGATGCTTGTATCGGAATTGAGCATATATGTTGTAGAATCACAAATGGCATATTCTCTTTGTGCTTGTATGATATCCTGAATGAGTAAGAGGATACATAAGATTAAAAGTCGTTTCATATACTTTTTTTTGATGAATAATTTTTTCATGAACTATGGCCAATTTTTACCAAAACGATATCCCAGGCCCAGCCGGGTTCTGATATTACCATTGGTAAATCCTTCATTCACATACGGACTGCATTCAAATATGATGGAGAGATGATTGACCTGAGGAATATACCATCGCATGCCCAAATCAATGAAATAGCCATTTAAAGGTGTCACACCTGAACCGATGCGAGCAGGATTAAATGCGCATCCAATCCCATAATGATAGATGACCTTTAGAAAAACCCTGAGATTGTCCTGAGCTCCTTCCTGAAGCATAATAGGCTTGTACCTTCGAGCACTCAATTCCATATTCATTTGATTCAGGAAGGAATTGGTTTCCACTTTATAATCGAATGCAACGATATTCCGAATGTTTTTGGTCAACCCCAACATGGATTGCCAGGGATAATAACTCAAGGTAAACTGTGCAGAGATCGATTTGGCACAGAAAAGGATTCCAATCAATAAATACTTCATCATATTTTTTTTAGTTGACAATAAATGGGTTTTGGTACATAGTTTTCATCAAATAATAAAGGATAATCCAATCGGTTGAAATAGCTCCGAATCCAGCTATGCTGATCGCTGATTCCCCAAAATGTTATGCCGAATTGCAAATTGGGTTGAATACTTTTGTAGGACTTACAAATCCGATACATCATATCCGCCTGATCCTTCAGGTCTTTATTGTTCAGGGTATAGTCTTTGCCCAAGGGATTTAGCGAAATATCCACTTCTGACAAATGCAATAAAAAATGATGTGCGGCCACCTCCTGTAAGGCCTTTTCAATCATGATCATATCTGTAAAATGAATATCAACATGCATCTGTAAACCCAAACCATCAATCGGCACTCCTTTTAAACGTAGATTACTAAAGAATTGAATCACGGCATTTCGTTTGGTAGGATTTGTTTCCATTCCATAATCATTGTAAAATAATTTCGCCTCCGGATTAGCCTCATGTGCCCATCGAAAGGCCTTTTCGATATAGGTGGGACCGATATGTTGAAGCCAAAAGTTTTGTCGCAAACTACCATCCTCCATAAAAGCTTCATTCACGACATCCCAGGAAAGTATAGATGATCGATAACGCCCGACAATTTGATAAATATGATTACGCAGCATACTTTCCCATCCTGTTCGATCTCCTTGAAATTGATCCATCCATGCGGGATTCTGTTGATGCCAAACCAAGGTATGTCCATGAATACGCATTTGTTTGCTTTGCAGAAATTCCACAAAACGATCCGATTCAATCCAGTTAAAGAGGTTTTCTTCCGGTTGAATAAAAGCGGGTTTAAACAGATTTTCAGGACTAGCCCGATTAAATTGCGTCACACAAATGTGCTGATACATTGAATCATTTTGCAGCAAGAGGTCATCCACAGCAACGCCGATGGGAAATGAAGAAAATGAAAATAAGGGCGTCTGTAAATCACAATTATCCAACTGATTTTTACGGCACCCGGTAAGGAGCATCGCCAAAAACATAAAGGGTAACACTGTACCAAATAGCCTTCGAAGTGTTCTCATTGTTAGTTAGAATATTTAGACCACATTATTTTATTTCGATATTTTCTTTCAAATTGTGCTTGCTTTCCGATTCAGGCATATTCAAGGTATAAATATTTAAATCTATAGCTAGCAGATTGAGTGCCGAACAGAATTGATTAAAGGCCTTAAAAAAAACCTCATCGACGATTTTACTTTGATACTTAAATGTATTTTGTTGCTGAGCAGTCAGCGTTTTTATACCGGTATATTCAAATCCAAACTCCCTGGCTCTTTTCATAATAGCTGGATCTATAGGTTGATTTTTTTTATCCCGGATAAAGATATTCGGATCACAAAATTGATAGGTATTCGGGTTAAACAGTTTACATACCGATTGAATATTGGAATCATTTTCGAGGGTTTTCAAAATCTTTATCCTCTCCTTTGCCGAACACGCTGCTAAATCCAATACCATAAAATCAGCAGCATTGCTTGAAGCCCCATTTGTTTGCTGACTGCCCAGATTGTCGTATTTCAGATTTGGATACTTTGCCCGTAAAGTATTCATATAATATTTCTCCCAATCCATATTCGGAATGGATTGAGGTCTTTCCTGAAAGATCCGGTAAGCAGGCTCAAACAACACTTTATATTGCTGATGCTGCATATTGACCGGCACTTTAATTTGTCCTTGGTAAAAAAAATCAGCATTTGGTTTGAGAAGATATAATGTCACTCCATCTTCTTGTTTCAAGGCATTAAAGTCGATTTGATACCCCGCACTGGCACTATCCTTTTTAACCGATATGAATGATATCATTGGGGATATTGAAATGAGTCCCGGAAATTCCTGCTTATAATCCGCCGCACTCCACTTGTTCACCACTGTAACAGAGCATTCCTTTAAATCAGCGTTGGCAAGCTCAAGGCGGAATAACTTATTATATTGAATCACCTTTTGTTGATCTTTTTCTGTTGAGTCTATCTGTATCCATTCACCGATTCTAGACCATGAAGGCAAAAAATAGTCACCATATTCGTACAAATATCCGGCAGAATTGGTGATCACTTTTTTGCAACGATCTTTACTAACCGGAATGGTAAACTCTTTACCAGCGCCTTCCAACTTTTGAATTTTCGCTTGACGATTCAGCATCAGGTAATTTATCGATGCCGCTATTGGTGGACCGCCTGCACAAGAGATCTCCAAAGCATCACTGATAAATTCATACGGACCTGTCACTTCCTGAAAATTATTTCCGAAAGGGCTTGCCCCAAGAAATACTCTCTGATAAATAATAGGCAATCGTTGCTGTGCATCAATTTCGGTAGGTACCATAAAATAAAAGCCCGTGACTTTTTTCGTTTTTAGTTGCAACTTTTTGTGACCATGGTTGACTATCCAGAACGTATCGACAACATTTTTTTCATTGCCCTGATCAAAATATTGTACAGGCAAATCTCTTCGTGGAATTTCGATAGAACAAATTGCCTTTGGGACAATTTTCGGCTGCTCAATTGGCTTCGGCTTTGGATGTCGATCGATTTTTACTAGTTCCCATTTTTTGTTATTTAATGCATAGTGAAAGGAAACCATCTCGGTGTCATGCTCTACAAGGTCTTTGGCGAACATCTGCCTGGTCTCCCGATTAAAAAAAGTTTCTTGTTTATTATTCAGCAGAGTATCCTCTTCGTACAATTGGGTCGCATCATTCCATCGGTAATACAAAAAACAATTCTCAGATATTTTGATAGGTTGTCTTTCCATGGCAGGAACCCTGAAATGCCTGACAGGCGTGATCCCCTCCCGATAAAAATCACCATATTCGATTTCTCCTTTGGTCCGGAATTTAGATTCACTGAAAGTAAACAAAGTTTGTTGAATGACACCCGTTTCTTCGTCATGTAGTTCAATTCTTTCGCACTCAAAGGCCGAGGTACTTTCTTCCGATGGAGGCATGGCCCTGTAATATGGTATCGGATATTTGTCGAAAGATGAATGATGAATGATAGCCTTAAAGTTGCTATCGTTTGCACGAAGCACAACTTCAATAGGATTTAATTTTCCAACATCACTCACCTGGCCTTTTTGCTGGTGTAAATTATTTTTACAGATATCGGCAACAGCCGCTATAGGAATACGAAATTGCTGACTGGCATATAAACCCCCATTCTTGGCCCCATCTAGGTCCTTAATTTTTAACTCCACAAAATACCCATTATTCTTCATGTCGACGTGCGCCATTTGAGTCCAGGGAAAGGCAGCGTAAAAATTTCCCACCCTGTAAGCAAAAAGGCTTTTTGCATTGAGCCCATTTCGGATAGGCACCACACAAATGTAATGATCACCGGCATTGGGAAATTCCTGCCGAAACATTCGCGTATCAAATGCATACTGTTTCGGTATTTTTCCACCCTGATTCTCCCAAAACACATAAGGATCGATACACATCATTCTCTCCTTGGGATTATCGGCATCTATGGTTCCAATCTCCTCTATCTGATTTCCATTACCATAAACTAGTTTCATGTTTAAACCACGGATGGGTAACCCGGTTTGCTGATCGATGGCTTTTATCAGGATAGCACCGAAATTTTCATATTCGCAGCGTTGTGCACAAGCTCCGCTGATTTTTAAGAAGAAAATGACTAAGGAGGAAAAGAAGTATTTCATTGTTTCATTTTTTTATATTCCTCCAAGGTCTTTTCGTGCTGTCGTCGGTTCTCCTCACATTGTCTGCGGGTCCGCTCCACAAAATGCAAACCATAATTTGCCTCCTTATACCATAAAATATCCCGATTCCTGCGAATGGGAAATGAGATCCGCTTACCCAATCGAAACATTTGATATTTTCCAAGCTGTATGGTATATACCCGTTCCAGTGTATCTGTATTTCTTACGATAACAACGCCTATCTGATCCCAATTGGGTAATTGATCTGTTTTTATCAAACAATGATCATGCATAACATCTACCACTTGCGGCAACTGCAATATTTCATCCACGATTGCTTTGACATTATATTGAAACGGACTGCTTTGTTGATCGAGATAATATTCGATGATCGCAATAATTCGTTCATCGATATCATAATGCTTCATTTTCTTCATCTTCCGAAGGTATAGGGAGTCCTGTGGCGACAAATAAAAAAAAGCCCCATAACCATAGCGCCAACCGATGGTATCCTGGATTGCTTTTACCAATTGCGCTTTGGGTAAATGAATATCTATATTTTGTTGAAAGAAGTACTGATTGATTTGTTCATATGCGTTGCTATTGACCAGGAAATTCAAAACCCTTTCTACATTTGTACCGGCAACAGGCGCTTTGTTTTTAAAAAAATAGTCCAAACTGAGTATCACCAAAGCTTCTGCCTTCCTGGTTTTTGCCAGTTTCATAATCAGTTGATTGGCGCTTTCCTGATTTTTGCAGGCGGATAGCTTTTTTACCCATTTCTGCAAATCACCATTTTCGCGTTGATGCAAAAAATACAGCTCATTGATATCCGTAAATTGATGAATGCTTGAGTCCTTCAAGGGAATGAGGGCGGTAGCAAATTTGGAGGCTTGAGCCGTGCAGGATAGCAGCAGCAAACAGATGAATAATTTAATGTTCATATTGTTCGCAGTTTTGTCGGGTTTGGGAAATAAAATTCGGACTGTAAGCGATATTCACCAAGCTTTGATGACCTGAAGAATTCGTCACGAGTGTATAGACTCTTAAAATGGAAATTTCTTCTCCCGTGTGAGGCTCCTTTGAACGAAAATATACGCCCAAACGATTTGTATCACTTTTGGAACTTGGATTACAATCATCCCAAAGGGCATCCTGGATTACAGGCCATTGGTTTAATGCAATCAATACTGAATCTCTGAATAACTGAGTCGTATCGGGATTCATCGTTTCCAAATAATGATGGAGAATCTTTTCAATGATTTGATCAAACGGTTTTGGATCAGTTTTTGACATTTCATACATCACCATTGCATCCCCCTGCAAGCGCTTACAATAAAAAATATCCTTAAAGTATTTTTCGCGCAGAGGCAGACATTTTACAAACACCTCCGAATGAAAGGGCGTGTATTTTAATTCAAGACTCACCGAACTATAGAGATAATATTTATTGATGGCCACTGCTCCTCCAAAATAATGAATATTGGCGCAAAAAGTAGAAAACAGACTTAAGTCGCCTTGATTTTTTATGTCCAATAACCAATACAAATTCAGAATCACAAATGCTTCGGGTGTTTGGAGAGCCCCTATTGCATCTACAATAGCATGCATTTTGATGGGATCTATCACTTCCACAACCCGTGCATCCAGATTATTCCAATCGTAATAATTACTATCGATTTTTTTGGGAGGAAACATGGCCTGATGAACTAAAGAATCCAGCTTATTTTTTGGGGTCTTGTTCAGAAATGTGAACTGATAGACATCATGAATATCCTTCATTGATTCTTGGGTAAATGGCAAAATAGCCTCACATTGAGCGCTTAATTTGATGCCGCTGAATATTGCCAGGAAACAAAAAAGATATTTCTTCATGATTTAAAATACAGAGACATTTAAGGTATGCACACTCAAATTGCTTCCTTCGCCGATACTGAGTTTGACTTCAAATTGTCCGGTGGTTTTATACGCATGTTTTACAGCGATATTGCCTTGAACTGTTGTATCC
Organism: Bacteroidota bacterium; assembly: GCA_016715505.1. Taxonomy (GTDB): domain Bacteria; phylum Bacteroidota; class Bacteroidia; order Chitinophagales; family Chitinophagaceae; genus OLB11. The sequence continues at coordinate 53,063 of JADJZY010000035.1, read as the reverse complement.
AGACCATCGCCAAAACTCCAACGACAATCCTGATTTTTCGATTCCAAAGAGGAGCAATTGGTAAAGGTGATGACCTGATTCACCGATACATTATTGTCGTCGGCATTGAAGCAGGCGCCGAAATTATCCGGACCGCAAGACATGATGACTAAAGCCGCAGAAACGAAAAGGCTTTTCAGGAAATTGATTTTTTTCATCAGAAATTTCAGTTTAAGATGCAATTTAAGGGGCTTCTCCACACAAGTGGGTTTCTGAAATCACAACTTGCATAAAAGGGCTTTATAAACTATCAGATGAGTGGATTTAGCCAATAAGTGTAAGCAGCTCAAAAAATGAATGATTTATTGAGCTTCTAAACGGGCTGTTCCTCCCATGAAAAAGCGAAAGTTCCGGGAAGATTTCCATAAATTCCTGCAAGAAGTATCTACTTTAGCATCTTGCCAGGCCTCATTGTCAGCACCTCCGGAGATGGAATAAGCAATCACCCGTTTCTGGGTTAAGTGTAAACCTTTAGGTTGAAAGTTGGTGATGGAAATAGAAAACCGCCCACTTTCAAAGCATCGGAAGCTAATCTTTATAGCACAAAAATGAACTTCAAAAAAATCAACCCATGTTAAAAAACCTTTTATTCCTCCTTTTACTCAGTTGCACATCATTTTTAAGCATGGGGCAAAATATCTATTCCAAAACATTTGGGGATCCGAAAAATAAAGCCCTGTTATTTCTTCATGGTGGACCCGGATATAATTGTGCAAGTTTTGAAGCCACCACCGCACAGCAATTGGCCGATCAGGGTTTTTTGTGATTGTGTACGACCGACGCGGAGAGGGCCGAAGTACAGACTCCAAGGCGACATTTACCTTTCAGGAAAGTTTTGACGACATTCATGCTTTGTATCAAACCCATGGTATACGTCAGGCATGCCTGATAGGGCATAGTTTTGGAGGCATCCTGGCCACTCTTTTTGCTGAAGCCTATTCGGAAAAAGTTCAGGCGATTATTTTGGTAGGTGCACCGGTATCCCTTCAAAGTAGTTTTAAAAATATTCTGACCAAATCAAGAATGATCTATGAGGCAAAAAAGGACAGTATGAATCTAAAGTTTCTGGGCATGTTGGAAAAATGGATACATCCAGCATCATGTACAGCACCTATTGTTTTGGCCATGCCATGCAAAATGGATTTTACAACCCTAAAAATCCGAGTCCGGAAGCAAAAAGCATATATGCCCGTTTCAGGACCGATTCGGTGTTGGTGAAACACGCCAGCAAAATGACGATAGAAGGTCCACAGGGATTTTGGAAAAACGAGCATTATACCACCCTGGATTTGAGCCCTACATTGAGCAAGCTGGTTAAACACAAAAATGAAAATTTTTGGACTATATGGACAAGAGGATGGACTCTATTCAGCCGAACAAATGGCGGCCTTACAAAAAATCATTGGCGAAAATCAGTTGAAGTATTTGGAAAACTGCTCGCATAGTGTTTATGTAGACCAGCAAACTACTTTTATTGAACAATTGAAAGCCTGGTTGTACTAATTAATCTGATCGGCTGGCTTTAAGTTCAATTCTTTAAGGAGCACTCAAATCGAATTTGTGGCTCATTTTAATAAGAACGACTTTTCATAAATGACCCTGGAAGAAGTTGATGGGAATCATTCATTTGGCATAAATTCGTCGGATGAATATTCCACGAAGAAGTCACCCCTGGCACGATATTTCATTGGGCGATGCTGTGCCGGAAACTGTGCAGGCGATTGTAGAAATTAGCCGGGGCAGCAAAGCCAAGTATGAAGTGGATAAAAGTTCGGGGCTATTAAAACTGGACCGAGTATTACATGCTGCCTTTTATTATCCGATCAATTATGGATTTATTCCGCAGACCTACGCCGGCGATGGTGATCCGCTTGACATTTTAATTCTTTCGCAAATAGATTTTGAGCCCCTGAGTATTGTGGAAGCCCGACCAATCGGCGTTTTACGCATGATAGACAAAGGACTCGATGATAAAATTATTGCCGTTTGTACCGGGGATGTGGCTGTGAATCAGATCGAACAACTGGATGAATTACCGGCCTATCTGCTTCAGGAAATCAAACATTTTTTTGAACAATATAAAAAGCTGGAACACAGCGATGTAGTTGTGGAAGAGTGGAAAGGAAAAGCTGAGGCCCATGCTATCATTGAACAAAGCATTGTTGATTATAATACTCAAATCAGGCCCAAACTAAACCCGGCTTAGACGAATTTTAACACACGGGGAGAAAATCTTGTGATATATCGCTTACTTTTGTTGACCGCGCCCAAACGGAACTACTGAACCTGCGGGGATGTTGCGCCAGGGATTGAAGTGAAAAGCCCGTATCCGCTGTGGCGGAACGGCCTTGAAACGAAAAGCCCGCCCGGCGCCCAAAATAAAAAAACATGAAAAAAATCAAATTCATTTTAATCGGATTATTGGGATTTGCAGCTTGTAAATCAAGTTCGGATGAAGCCCTGGTAAAAGGTCAGATTAAAAACATGCCGGATGGTGATATTTATTTTATCCGATCGAGTGATGAAGAACATATTGATACGGTTCAGGTAAAAGATGGCAAATTTGAATGGAAAACCAAGGTGCAGGAACCAACCGTGTACATGATTAATTTTGGCGCCAATCAACAACCGGCCTTTATGATTTTGGAATCCGGGGAGACAAAAATCAGTTATGTGGCTGACTCACTGAATAGCATTGACATACAAGGAGGTAAAGAACAAGGTTTGTACAATACATTTATTAAAACTTGTAAACCCGTGTTTAGCAGCATGGATTCGCTGGGGCAGCTGGCGGTTGCCAACGAAGAGAATGTAGCTCTGTTGCAGGAATTGCAAACGGAATTTTTTAAACTGGATGCTCTTATTAAAGAGAAACAAATCAATTTTGTGAAAGCCAATAACGAAAGCGTTGCGGCCACCTTTGTAGCGGTGAATTACCTGAATGAAAAAATGGATAAAACAGCGGCGGACGCCGAAAACATGCTCAGTTTATTAGGCCCTAAAGCCCGTGAAACTTTTTACGGAAAACGAATTGCCGAATTACTGAAACAATTAAAAGGCACTTAAGTGGGACAACCAGCGCCCGATTTTACCTTGAATGACCCGAGTGGAAAAGCGATTTCATTGTCGGCATATAAAGGCAAATTTGTGCTCATTGATTTTTGGGCCAGTTGGTGTGGACCTTGTCGCGGCGAAAATCCGAATGTGGTAGCTGCTTATGAAAAATATCACGGCAAAGGCCTGGAAATTCTGGCGGTTTCGCTGGATGAACAAAAAGATAAATGGATGTCGGCCATTGAAAAAGACGGCTTAAGCTGGACCCATGTGAGTGACTTACAAGGATGGAATTCTCCTGCTGCAGCGCTTTACGGAGTTCAATCTATACCGGCTAATTTTTTACTCGACAAAGAAGGAAAAATTATTGCGAAAGATTTGCGGGGAAATGCTTTGCATGAAACCCTGGAGCAGGTACTGGGCGCCCAATAACTGAACCTGAAAAATACAAGTACATGAAAAAAATTGTTTTAATCAGTTGTGCCCTCTTGATGGCGGCACAAGCATGGGCCGAAAAAAAGAACCTGAAGATTACCGGAAAGGTGAGTGATATGGATTCGGGTATTGTGGTGATGGGCACGCTATCAGATAACAAATTTGATACGATGCGTTTTAAAAATCACAGTTTTGTGTACGAAGGTTTTATATCTGAAGCTTCGCCGATGGTGATTGCAGATGATAAAAAAGGTATCAGATATTTTTGCCGATCCCAACTCGAAAATTGAGATGGAAGTTCAGATGCAAAACATGAATGTGAGCAGTATCAAAGGTTCTGCATCGAACGATACCATGCGCCGCTTAACAGGGGTGCAGGAACCCATGCATCAGGCGGCACAACAGATACAGCAGGCCTATCAACGACCGGGCATTAATCAGGACAGCCTTTCGCAAATCATGGGATTGATTAGTCAGGAATTACAACGCACTTTCAGACAATTTATTCGCGAACACGCTGAAATGGAAATTTCGGCATTTGCGGTATACAGTTCCCTGGCCAATGATCGTAACCTGAACATTGCTTTTGCCGATACCCTGATTGGTATGTTAAAAGGCAAGGCCCGCAATAGTTTTTATGGTAAAGAATGCGACAAGTTGGTGAACAAAATTAAAGCAGTCACCAAAGGGTATATGGCGCCGGATTTCACCTTAAAAGATTCAAGCGGCAAACCTTATACTTTGTCGAAATACAAAGGCAAATATGTTTTACTGGATTTTTGGGCCAGTTGGTGCGGTCCCTGTAAGGCGGAAATTCCGCATATGAAAAAAGCGTATAGTGCCTACCACGATAAAGGGTTTGAAATCATCAGTATTTCGATTGATGCCAAAGAAGATGCGTGGAGAACTGCTTTGAAACAATTCCAAATGCCCTGGGTACATATCTTGGACGTAAGAGGAGAAAAAGGCTCTACTACCGATTTGTATCATACACCTACCATCCCGAAAACCTTATTGCTGGATAAAACCGGGATGATTATTGACACGGATTTACGGGGGGCCATGCTGGAGCAAAGGCTTTCGCAATTGCTGCATGATTAGAGCGATTTTCCGCACGCTATTCGAATTTTTCAAAAAATCTTGTTGATGTGTACTGACTGATACGTAGTTCCTCAAAACGATGGACTGATTAAACCGACAAAGGCATTGCTGTTGGTTTCCCAAAACAAAAAGTCCAAACCGTCTACGATGCCGTCACCATTGATATCGGTATCAAAAAATCCAGAGATAAAATTATTGCTATCATTTTCCCAGTCATTAAAATCCAGACCATCAACAACACTGTCGCTATTGATATCGCCACTGTAAATAGCCCAAATTCCGGATTCCACTTCAAGTACATTTTCGCCATATACCTGACTGGAAGCGGTAGTGAAAGAATAAGTCATTTGGTTCAGAATGGGCATTGCGGTAGCACTCCAGACTTCTACCCCGTTACGATGACGTAAAACGATAAAATAGCTGCCAATGAGGGTAGGCATTCGAACGGGTATATGTCCATTGGTTTGCATGATGCATGATACAGATTGTACTTCCTGATAGGTTGCCTCATCATGAAATGACACAACGATGGAATCGCAAATATCGGGACAGGTTTGTATGCCTTGATTGAGCAAAGTAGTGGTTTGAGAACCCGCACCGGAATAGTATCCTTCAACAAGAGCTTGTAGGTTAAGTTGTATAAAGGTTGTTGTGACTCCTGTACCTTGAATGAAAGCCTGAAACGCATATTCATCACAATCGTTATTATAAATCGTCCATTCTGCTTCGCGCAACCCAAGCGCTGAAGGCGTGAAATGCAGCAAAACATCTTTGAACTGATTGGGCAAAATGGTATCCGGCAGGTTGATTCCACTATAACTAAAATCAGAAGCGTGCATGCCCGACAGCGTCATATTGGTGATATACAATGGCTGATTATCATTGTTATGAATGCGGAATGATTTTGCGTTTGTAGAATTCAGTGTTTGATCTACAAAATCACTTCCATTATCCATGCTGGCATTTTGGGCATTGACAATTTCACGACATAATCCACTGAGTAAAAATTCAGAAGGTGTGTCATCATTCATCCCATTACAATTTTCATCCAAACTGTTACATGGTATTTCGTTCTGGCCCGGATGCACTGCGGGGTTATTGTCGTTACAGTCGCCGCCTATTTGTACATAGCCTGCTATCGGACTACAACTTTGTATAAATGGATTGGTGCCATACCCATCATTGTCATTATCCACGAAATAAAAATGAGCTGCTTGTTGTGTTGGGAGCAGAAATCCGGTGAACGTTGCGAAACAATTTGCATTGCCCTGATCGCGCACTTTGACTTGATAAACACCACTGCTGATATTATTAAATACCGGAGATGTTTGATAAGGGCCATTATTGATTGAATACTCCAAACTGCCCGCACAAGATGCGCAATTGGCAAATACCTGAAGGCTGCCATCGGCTACGATATTACAAGAGGATGGGTTTGCGGAAATGCTATCAATTAAAATCAAACAAAGGGGTTCGTAAACACATAACTGAAAAGTGGTATCAGCCGGTGAAGAATAATCCCATAAGCGCAATAAAATGGGTTGACCTGCCAGGGCCGGTTGATTGACCTGGGTGGCATTCAGAAATTGTGTACAGGCAAATTGGGTCATTGCGCCGCAACTACCTGTGTACAAAGCGACCTGGGCATCTGCCGGTCCGCCGGCTGTAATCACCGTGAGCAAACCACTGGCAGGCATGGTGAAACTGAACCAAATGTCGCCATTCACAAAGGCACCACAGGTCGGGTTGGGTGCAACCGAAGTTGACTCCTTCGTGCAACCCTTAAAACTATAGGTGTTCAGGTTGCAAGTTTGGGTAATGGTCAGTGGCAATGCGGCACTACAAAAATCATTATCGGGCGTGTTCGGTTCGGTGAGACAAAGAGAAAATGAGTCAATGAGGGATGCGCTGCTGTAAGTCCAAACGCGAATATACATGGTTTGATTGGCCAGATTGTTGTCGTGAATATTGATAAAATTGGTACCCAGCTGCGCACAATCCACTTGTGTAAAATTGCCGCAAGAGCCTACATAGAGTGCAAAAGCAATATCCGCATCGTTTACTTTTTCAACTTTTAAATGTCCGCTTGGAGGCATTGTAAAACTATACCATACATCGTTACCCTGATAGGAACCACAACTTGGATTAGGCGCAACACTTAGAGGTTCTGCGGTGCAACCTTCGATATATCCTTTGGTCCAAACGCATGATGCATTCACAGATAGAGGAATAGCTGCTGCGCAGAAATCATTGGCAGCCGGTGAAGTTTCTTCCGCACAAATCTGAAAAGGGAGAATGATTTCTGAACTATTAAAGGTCCATACCCTCACATAAAGCACTTGATTGGCCAAAGCCGGATTATTGATATTAAAAACTTTTGTATTGAGTTGTCCGCAATTTAACTGAGTAAGATTTCCGCAGGTACCGCTGTATAGTGCAAAGGCCAAACTAATTGAGCCCAGGTGTTCGATGCGCATTTGCCCGGATGCAGGTACTTGAACACTAAACCACATATCATTGCCCTGATAAAAACCACAACTCGGATTCGGCGCTACCGTAATGGGTTCTGCAGTACAGCCTACCAGTTGATAGGTATTTGGCTGGCAGGTCGTTCCCACCGGTAAAGGAATAGCCTGTGCACAAAAATCATTGGGTGGCGTAGGAGGCTCCCATACACAAAGTTGAAAAATTCCGCCACCTGTGATATTGCTTGCATTAAAATCCCATACACGGATATATAGGGTTTGTCCGGCTAAACCTAACTGGTTCAAATTGAGTGCTCCGGAAATGGATACACAACCCAATTTGGTAAAATTGCCGCATGAGCCTGAAAGTACTTCAAAGGAGGGTGAGATATTACTGACATCCTCACACTCTATCCTTATTTTACCGGAAGCGGGCATCACAAATTGAAACCAAACATCTCCACCCTGGTATCCACCACACAGCGGATTTGGCGAAATGCTGATTGACTCAGCTGTAGCTCCGATATTGTTATAGGTAGCCAAATTACACGCTGTATCAACATTGATGGGCAACGCATTGGCGCAAAAGTCATGATCAACCGTACTGGGTTCCCAGACACAGAAATCGAATTGAACGGCAGATTGTTGGTTCCATCGATAGACCCGAATGTATAAAGCAGTTCCGGCTAAAGCAGGGTTGTGCAGGTTAAAAAAACCATTGCCATTTTTACAAAACAAAGTAGTGAACGTATTACAATCAGAGGTGTAAATATTCCATCCTGTTGTAGTGGCGGAACTAAGCCGAAACTGAAGATGCCCGCTAGCCGGAACAATCACCTTCATCCAGCCATCCATGCCCAGGTAACCACTACAATTGGGATTGGGCACACCTGAACTTGCTGTTGTTCCAGCCGTGGTATAACTCGTCATACTACAGGAAGAACCAGCGCTGAGCAGAGTGGCTGTGCTGCATTCATCTGCTAAAGGAATCGGACTTTGTGCATAGAGCAAAGCGTTGCTGAATAGCAAGGCCAATAAGGCAATGATATTTTTCATAAGCTGGGAGTTGGTCTATCAAATATAATCCTTTTTCCCGGCAATCATTCCCTCTCACAAACTTAAGAAGCATTTCGATTCCAACTTAATTTAGGTGTAATACCTAAATGATGATCCGTGAAATCTACCTCTTCCAAAGTGATGATCCAAACCAAACCCGGAATCATGATAGCCCCGGGATGTGCTGTATGAAACATGGCAGTCGCTTCAAACACAGAGGAAAAATCATTGGGATTGTTCACCTCTCCCCTCCATTGCGCCCCAATCAAATGGAGTTTAGAAATTTGATCGGGATGAATGGTTCCGGAAACTTTTGGGTTCTTTCGAAAATACTTTTCGTGTCGGGTTGTGCCGGACGACTTAAACAAAAGCCGTTGTTTGGATTCATCATAATAGTAATAAGCCGTAAAACTATGGGGAGCCCCCTCTTCATCCAAACAGGCAATGGAAGTCAAACTTTGTGATTTCAAAAACTCACTGATTGGTAATTGCATATCGATCAAATTATGCTACAAGATAATTCCGTTTACCTATCCCGCCAAATGACTCCTGCAGCTGCGCAAGATTTCCTATCTTTGGACACCATGAATTTGAGTAATTACGCCTATATCCAAAATTATATCGGAGGAGACTTTTGCGAACCTCGTTCCAAAACATATCTCGATAATATCAATCCCGCTACAGCCGAAAAATTCGGACAAATACCCAACAGCAATCAGGATGATGTGAATGATGCTGTGGCCGCTGCTAAAAAAGCCTTTCCCGCATGGAGCGTCAGTAAACCGGAAGAACGATTCCGAATTCTGAACCGCATTGCCGATTTAATTGATGAACATCTGGAGGAATTGGCTCTGGCCGAAAGCACCGATAATGGAAAACCTTTATGGCTCAGCAAGCGCGTGGATATTCCGAGAGCATCATCCAATTTCAGATTTTATGCCACCGCAATTCTGCACTTCTCCACGGAAAGTCATGTGATGGAAGACAAGGCCATTAATTATACCATGCGACAACCATTGGGCATTGTTGGATGTATTTCGCCCTGGAATTTGCCCTTGTATTTATTTACCTGGAAAATTGCGCCGGCTTTAGCTGCAGGCAATTGTGTAATTGCAAAACCCAGTGAGGTGACTCCCTTGAGTTCATTTTTGTTGTCTAAAATTTGTAAAGAAGCCGGACTTCCTGCAGGCGTGCTAAATATCCTCCATGGAGACGGACCACAATGTGGAAGTGCCATTGTTGCTCATCCGGAAGTAAAAGCCATCTCCTTTACCGGAAGTACCAGAGCGGGAGCGCAAATTGCATCAATTGCTGCACCACAGTTTAAGAAATTATCCCTCGAACTCGGTGGAAAAAATCCCAATATCATTTTTGCAGATTGTGATTGGGAAAAAATGTTGCGCACGACCGTACAGAGCTCATTTTCTAATCAGGGACAAATTTGTTTATGCGGAAGTCGAATTCTGATTGAACGCAGTATCTATGAAAAATTTAAAGCGGCCTTTATCGAAAAAGTACAACAACTCAAAGTAGGTGACCCGATGGAAGAAAGTTCCAAACAAGGTGCCGTTGTTAGCAATCTGCATTATGAAAAAATATTAAACTGTATTCGTATTGCTGAAGAAGAAGGCGGCAAAATACTGATTGGAGGCAAAGCTGTTCACCCGGAAGGCCGCTGTGCAAATGGTTATTTTATAGAACCTACGGTGATTGAAGGACTTGGGCCCCAGTGCAAAACAAATCGTGAAGAAATTTTTGGACCTGTGGTCACTCTTCAACCTTTTGATACCGAAGCACATGCTCTTGAATTGGCAAACAGCACAGATTATGGTTTAGCGGCTACCGTTTGGACCCAGGATATTTCTAAAGCCAATCGGATGGCGGTACAATTGCAAGCGGGCATTGTCTGGATCAATTGCTGGTTACTTCGCGATTTACGAACACCGTTTGGAGGCGTAAAAAACAGCGGTGTAGGCCGGGAAGGAGGATGGGATGCCTTAAGATTCTTTACTGAAGCCAAAAATGTTTGTATCGAAATTTAATTCAATGAGCGCCCAGACCTCTCAAAGGGATGTGGCCAAACACAATGGGCTTTGGGCCATCGGTGAATTCGTTGCAATTTTCGCGATTCTGTTTTTATATGGGGCCGATGTATTCGGTTTGTTTTTTGCACCAATTTTTTACTCATTGTTGGTTTGTTCATTGGCGTGATGGCTTGGCGCATGATTCCATTTTATCCCCTGACGATTAAGGTGGCAAGCAGGTCCTGGTTACCATTTCTATTTGGTGTTTTGGCCTTGTTGAGTCCCGTTGAAGAACTGCGTAAAATTTGGCAAAGCTTTCCGCTTCCTACACCGAACTCAGATGTGATTCAACAATTGAGCTATCAGTACGAACGCTTTTCGAATCACCTAACACCTTATCATCCATTTCCGGATTTAGCCTGGCATCCATTTCCTGTTTATATGCCACTACATTGGTTACCCATGGGCATTGGACATTCTTTACAAATAGATGTTCGTTGGGGAGCCTATTTGATTTTTGTGATTTGCGCCTTGGTTTATTTATACCAAACACGAAAAATAAGCAGTACTGGCATTCAACCCTATTTAATGGCTTGCATGCCGGCCGGTGTTTTGTGGTTTCACATTCTATTCTTAAAAGAGGATTTGGGTGTTAGCCCGGAGATGCTCATTGGAGGATATTATCTGATTATTGTTACCGCCTTATTGGTTCGTAATCATTTTCTACTCGGTATAGGTATTGCATTGGCATTACTATCTCGTTTTACGCTCATATTCTGGATACCTCTGGCGGGTATTTTACTTTGGCAGGCACTGGGATTTCGGCAAACCTTGCGCATTTTTTCAGTCCCCCTTACAGCGGTCATATGCATTTACATACTGCCCTTTTTATCGGAAGACCCATCATACTTTTTACAAGGAATCGAATATCACAATCAATGTGCAGTGAATGATTTTATGGACGTGAGTGAGCATATCCCAGCCGGATGGAATGCAACCTACGGGATGAGTGGAATCATTTATTTTAACGCATTTTTCCCGGAAGATGGACTGCAAGCTGTACAAAAAACCAGAACCATACAAGGGGGCGTGATGCTTATGTTGATGATGATTGGTTTAATTGGTTTTCGATCAAAACGTCGTGTTCCCGTTGAAGACTATTTATTGGTGTTTTTGACCTTGTTCATTTTTCTGTTTTTCTGGTTCAGTCCGATGACCTTTCGATATTATTATTTCACCGTATTTATTCTATTGGGCGGGCTTTGGGTACGAGCCCTCACCAAACCAAACAATAGATGATATCATACATCCTCTTACAGGGTAAATTATTTTTAGTGTCGTAAAGAAAACCCATGATATCTGATATCAAGAATGATTGGAGCAAATATTCATTCAATTTGAATCATAAGGCATCGATAATCCGAATCCACAGATGCTTATTAAAAAAACATGAACAATCGCAACATACAATGGTTTGAATTTGGAATAACTTTAGCATCCATATGATGATTCTCTAGACATTTTGGTTACTTTTGAGATCAAACATTTACCTACCATACATTTAAACGAAAACACATGAAACAAATCCTTTTCATTACCCTCACTTTCCTATCATTTTATGCGCAATCTCAGGTATTAAATATGGACTGGACCGGGGAACCACAACTTCATAAAATTGAAAACGAAAAATTTTTAAAGGAAAGTGCAATTATCATTTTAGAAGATATTCAGATGGAAGTTGTGATTGGCAAAGAAGATGTCACACTCAACCGCCGGGTGCACAAAATTGTGAGGGTGAATGACGAGAAAGGGATTGAAATGTACAATAAAGTAAAAATCAGCTATAACCCTAATTCACCCATCCTCATGGTCAAAGCTCGCACCATTACCCCACAAGGAAAAGTGATTGAGTTAAAGCCGGATGCCTTTAAAGATGTAAAAAATGATGAAGGCGGCATGGAAAAATATTTGCGTTGGAAGGTGTAGAAAAAGGATCAGAAATCGAGTATGTTTTTCAGGTCAACCAACGTTACCGCGATTATGGTACCATCACTTTACAAGATGCCATTCCCACCGTATTGAATCGTTTTGAATTGGTGGCTCCGGAAGCATTGGTGTTTGAAATAAAAGGATACAATGGGGTTGTCGTGAGTAAGGATACGATAGTGAACGGAAAAAACTGTATTGTGGCCTCCGCTACAAATCTGGAAGGACTGGAAGAAGAAAAGTATGCTACCTATTTCCCCCATTTTGCCAGAGCAGAATACGTGCTGGCCTATAATTTAGCCAACAAAGGAAAGGGTATCCGCGTATCGCAGGCAAAAAATTATTGGATCAGGGAGAGTATAAAAAATGTAATACTCCTCAGGAAAAAATCGAATGGATTGAACATTTTGTCAAAACAAATTTTATTCAGCAAGAATATGTGCCTGATGATAAATCCAATACCATCGAATTTATTTTAAAAAATAAAGTAACGGAAGAATTTGGTATTCAACGTTTATTCGGACTTCTCTTCAGCATTGAAAATATTCCTTTCGAAATCGGATATACAACCAGCCGATTCGAAAAACCTTTCGATTATAGTATGGTGAATGTCGAGAACCTCAAAGAGTGTTACATGTACTTTCCGGACATTAAAACTTATATGGCCGTAAACCAACCATTGTACCGCATCCCCTTGTTTCCTGCAACCTGGGAATCCAATACGGCCATGCATGTAAAAGTGATTAAACTGGGCGACATTGCGACCGCCAGCGCAGAAAAACGCAAACTACCTTCCACAACGCCCGACAAAAACTATCACAACCACGATGTCAGCGTTCGATTTAATCCAGACATGGACACAGCTCATATTGAAATGATCAATCATTTTGCAGGTCACAATGAAGTAGAAGTATTGCCTGCATTGGTTTTTTTAGAGAATGAAAAAAGGGAAGATGCGGTGAAGGAAATGATTCGAATCAGCGAAAAAGATGAAAAAATTGAAAACTTAAAATACGAAAATCATGATTATCGAAGCTTACAGCAACAAAAACCGCTTGTAATTCGATCAACGATGCATACAACCAATAATATTGAAAAAGCCGGGAATAAATATTTGTTTAAAATTGGCGAACTCATTGGTCGGCAAGCAGAGATGTATCAGGAAAAAGAAAGAAAATTTGATCTCGAAATCCCAAATCAACATCAATATACCCGTGTGATCAAAGTCACCATACCGGATGGTTATAAAGCGAATAATCTGGACAAACTCAACATGAATTTTGTGGCGATGAACAATGGCAAAGAATCCTGCAAATTTACATCCACCTATAAGTTGGAAGGAAATCTTTTAACGGTGAATTGTTTTGAAATCTATCATGAAAATTATACACCCATGTCGGCCTATCCAGAATATGTGAAAGTGATTAATGCAGCGGCCGACTTCAACAAGATTGTGATTGTATTGGAAAAAATGTAGTTGACTTAAAACCAGATTTTGCTGACTATCGGCAGAATCTGGTTTTAAATCCAAACCCTTACAAGGTGTATAATGCGAGCAAACTAACGATTGATTTGTATAAAGTAATTGACAGGAGAATGAGGAAGATTCCACCGACTCCTTTGATGAGAGCCATTGTATTCGAATTTTTATAAAAATTCTTTAAGGCTATTATGTAATAAATACAAATAATTAAACCGAGAGGAATTAAAATCAACCTTCGATTAAAACCATCAGGTGTTAAAAATAGAAACAGTCCACTTATTGCAAAGAACAACAAAAAGAAAGTGAAAAAATGGGTTGAGAATATGAGATGTTTCCCAAATTCCATTTTTGTTTGTAATGAAGCAATTTTCCAATCCAGGCAATGATTGGTATTAAAAGAATTAAAAGCCCTTTTGCTAAATTGATGGAGGAGTGTTCATATTGATTGGCAATTTCAGTTTGACTCAAACCTGTTTTACTCGAGAGCTCCATAACTTTGTCCATGATTCTAAACCCCTCAAAATTTTCCTTAAAAAAATCACCGCAGGAATTCTGAATAAGTCTTCATTGGAAAATAGAATGAAGAAAAATATATTGGAGATGATAAAAATTTGGAATGGCTTCATGTATGGAACTCGGACCCCTTCGATATACTGCGAAGAAAGTTTGCCAGGGTAAAAGAATAGCAACTTCATTGTCTTGAACAGTTTGGAATCAAGATGTGTCAGAGAGTCCAGCGCCTGGCTAAATATTTTCTTTAATGCAAAATCACCTTCCCGAATCACCTTTTCACCACAAGCATTACAATAAGTACCTTCAAACTTTGCCTGACAATTTTTACATTTCATATTTACCTCTTTTTTAGATTCCTCAAGACCACCTCTAATACCTTCCCACTATGGTTGTCTGCGTCGCACATTCGGAGTCACATATTGCGTGTCGTCAGGAATATCCGTGTACTTAACTGGCTTCTTTCGTTTGTCGTAATACCAAACCTGTGGCATCGGTTTATTGGTGACATGTGGCCAGGCTTTCATACGTTGTTGAATATAGGTACTGTCGGTTTGACTCAATCCATATTCTTTTTCATAGATGATTTCATCAGCCTGATACTCGAGTACTTTGGTCACTTTCATGGAAGGTGCCTGATAATAGGTCCAAAAACCATGTCGAACACTTCCGCGCTCAGCCCTCAAAACAACCATTCTCCATTCATCGGTTTTTGGATCTTCAACCATGATGCTATCATATTCATATTTCGCACTGAGGGCCAGATAGTTTCCAACACAATACAAATATCCATTGGCATAATACCTGGCTTCACCATCCAGTAATCCATTTTTATAATGTTCCTCAGCCTGTATATGCCCATCCAAATCGTACTTGCCCCATTTGCCTTGTCGGATATTGTTTTTAAACTCCCCTAATTCGTGAAACCCTTCTTCGCCATAACGCCCTTCGGTGGTGATCAACCATTTACCTTGCTTTTGCTTTTTACTGTCCATGCGGTTGATCGTATCTCCATTTTCCAATACTTCATAACTTACGATTTGTATGTCCGGAATTTTTACCGCAACAGGATTCTTTTTTTTCTGGGCATGGAGCATGGAAACCTGCAACAATAAAAAAATGATACCCAACATCATTTGCCGAATCCGCATCCTGTCCTTTAAAGAAGCACTCATGATGTAAATATAAGCAAGCTGCTTAAATTGTAGGCAAGCATCCTGCACCTCAGATGCATTTCACCCCCTTTCAAAATGTTTTATCCCTGCATTGAATGCATTACTTTCGCCAAACAAACTTTTCAAATGTATACCAGGCTGCTCACCTTCATTTTTACTCTATTTTCTTTTTTTTCATTGGCACAAACACCAGGCAAACAACGCATCGAATCTTATCAACTTTTAAAAGTTAACCCATCACCGCTTCAGGGTTTGCCATTTACCAATATCGGTCCAACGGTGATGAGTGGTCGCGTTACAGACCTGGAAGTGAATCCACAAAATCCGCATGAATTTTTTGTGGCTTATGCCAGTGGTGGTGTGTTTTACAGCAATAATAACGGCTTAACCCTATCACCGGTTTTTGATCAGGAGGCGGCTTTAACCATTGGTGATATGGCTATGGACTGGAAAAATAATTTACTCTGGGTAGGTACCGGCGAAGTGAATTCATCCCGTTCTTCTTATGCAGGTACAGGCTTGTATCAAAGTGCAGACCGCGGTAAAACCTGGAAATATCTCGGGCTCGAAGAAAGTCATCATATCGGTAAAATTGTACTTAATCCACGCAATAGTGCCGAGGCATGGGTAGCAGTATTGGGCCATTTGTACACCCCCAATTCCGAAAGAGGAATTTATAAAACATCTGATGGAGGTAAAACATGGAAACAAACACTTTTCGTGAATGATACCACCGGCTGTGTTGATCTCATTATACATCCCGGCAAACCGGATATATTATACGCTGCCTCCTGGACACGTACCCGACAAGCCTGGCACTTTAATGGATGTGGACTTGGTAGTGGCATCTACCAGAGCACGGACGCCGGAGAAAACTGGAAAAAAATTACCAACGGACAAAATGGTTTTCCGGAAAATGAAGGGGTTAGGCGCATTGGTTTGGCCATTTGCCAAAAGAATCCCCTTCAATTATATGCTGTGATGGATAATAATAATCATCAGGATAAACCCCAAGAAAGCGAACAAAAACTGGATGCCCGAGAACTCCAAAAAATGAGTCGTGAAACGTTTCTGAAAATCGACAATAAAAAATTGGAGACCTTTTTACGCGATAAAGGTTACCCCGAACAATACAACGCGGAAGGCGTCAAAGAAAGCATTCGCAAAAAAGAATATTCCGTTTCAGACGTGGCCGATTGGTATTTGTCGGATGCCGATGCCAGCTTATTTGACACCCCTGTTTATGGGGCAGAATTATATCGCAGTCAGGACGGTGGTAAAACCTGGACCAAAACCCATGATAAACCGCTCGAAGGTGTTCACTTTACGTATGGATACTATTTTGGAACAGTAGCCGTATCACCACAAAATCCGGAAAAAGTATTGATAGCCGGTTATCCACTCATACAGTCAACAGACGGCGGTAAAACTTTTAAACAAATTGATGGCGATAATTGCCATCCGGATTACCATCGTATTTGGATCAATCCTGACGATGATCAACACATGATTACCGGAAATGATGGCGGGGTCAATATCACCTATGATGCCGGAACGCACTTGGTACAAAGCCAATAATCCTGCGGTTGGACAGTTCTATGCCATCCAAACCGATGAAAACAAACCTTACCAGGTATATGGAGGATTGCAAGACAATGGCACATGGGTGGGACCATCAAATCATCAGGAAAATACCGGATGGCACCAAAGCGGGGCCTATGCATACAAAGAATTGGGCGGCGGTGATGGCATGCAGATTGAGGTCGATACCCGTGATAATAATACCGTTTATCTGGGCTACCAGTTCGGTAACTACATGCGCATGAATAAAATCAGCAATGAGTATGTGGATGTTAAACCTGTTCATCAAATCGGACAAAAAGCATATCGTTTTAACTGGCAAACCCCTATTCATTTAAGTCGACATCAACAGGATGTTTTTTATCTGGGATCCAATCAATTTCACCGCTCTTTGCAAAAAGGAGAAAAACCCGAATCTTTTAGTCAGGATCTGGCTCCAACCAAACTCAAAGGAAATGTTCCTTATGGCACCTTGAGTAGTATTTCAGAAAGTCCACTTCAATTTGGATTGATTTATGTTGGATCAGACAATGGGTTTATTCATTTGAGCAGAGATTTGGGTTATACCTGGACAAAAATTTCCAACACTCTTCCACAGGATTTGTGGGTGAGTCGGGTTATCGCCAGTAAACACAAAATTTCGCGGGTATACACAACCTTAAATGGTTATCGCCGTGATGATTTCAGGCCTTATGTATTTCGCAGTGATGACTATGGGCGTACCTGGAAAGATTTAAGTGCAACTTTACCCCATGAACCTGTCAATGTGATTCGGGAAGATCCGTCAAACGAACAAATATTGTATGTAGGAACCGACAATGGTTTATATGTGTCATTTGACGGCGGTACTACTTTTATGGCCTGGGCGGGTCAATTACCACGAGTGGCCATTCATGATTTACGTATTCAAGAAAGAAGTTCCGAAATTATTTTGGGTACTCATGGCCGTTCCTTGTACAAAAGTTCATTAACCACACTCGAAAATATCCAGAAATCAAGAACAAAGATTTGTATGTCTTTACTGTTGACTCCATCCGCTATCGTGAAACATGGGGCAAACAATTTTCTGCTTATCAACCTGCTCAGGAAGACAGTATTCAAATCACCTATTTTGTTGCTGAAAAAACAACTGTAACCATGCGTTTGTTGAATGCTAAAAACAAAGTACTTAAAACCATTCTTTTACAAGCCGAAAAAGGTTTTAATCAAATGAATCTGCAACTGGATATTCCGGAATCATCGGCTCATTTAATTGGCGACAAGTTGAAAGCGGGTGAAAATGGTAAGTACTATTTATTGCCTGCAGATTACCGCATCGAATTTGAAAATAAATCCGGCAAAAAAGAAAGTATCCCACTCCGCTTGTTCTCGAAAAAATGATGGGTTGCCAGCTAAGGTTGGGTGTATGCTTAATAAAAAGATTGGCTTTCATTTTAAAAAGCATCTATAAAAAGTCCTATTACGAATACCTTGAATAATAGCACTTTTGGCATTTAATTTATAGTAACTTCGTTACAAAGCTTGTAAAATTGATATGGCAAAAGAAAACACTATCAAAATTTTTGAAGAACAACAAGTTCGGACCCATTGGGATGAAGATCAAGAAAAATGGTACTTTTCTATTGTAGATGTTGTTTCCATTCTCACAGAAAGTCCGAATCCCAGAAAATATTGGAGCGTTTTAAAAACCAGATTAAAGACCGAAGGCAGTCAGTTGACTACAAATTGTAGTCAACTGAAAATGAAATCCGCAGATGGAAAATTCTATTTAACAGATGTAGCTGATACTGAACAACTTTTTTAGATTAATTCAATCCGTACCCTCAAAAAAGCTGAACCATTTTAAACTATGGTTAGCAAAAGTTGGTCGTGAACGTATTGATGAAATTGAAGATCCTGAATTGGGTATAGATCGTTTAATGGAAACATATTATAAAAAAGGATATAGTAAAGAGTGGATAAATCAACGCTTAAAAAGTATTGAAGTTCGTAAAGAACTTACAGACGAATGGGATAAACAAGGAATAAAACAAGGACAAGAGTATGCATTATTAACCGATATAATCACAAAAGGTTGGAGTGGGTTGACTGTGAAAATGTACAAAAATTTAAAAAAATTAAAAAGGAAAATCTTCGAGACAACATGACCAATCTTGAATTGGTTCTGAACATGCTGGCAGAAGCTACGACCACAGAAATTAGTAAAGAAAAGAATCCTAAAAATTTCACAGAAAGTAAAATCATAGCTGCAGAAGGAGGCCGAATTGCCGGCAATACTCGGAAAGAAATTGAGGCCAAAACTGGTAAAAAAATTGTAAGCTCATTGAATGCCAAAACATCCTTAAAGACCCAAATAGCATCTCAGAAAACCAAAAAGAACAAATCCAATCGGAATCTATAAATCAGCCAGCAACCTGCATTTGGGGTTGACCTTTTCCTACTTCACCATAAGCTACTAAAAGAAAGATTACTAGGAAACTACTGAAAACATGGTATTTTATTTCGTTACAATTCAGGAATATATTCACTGATTGTGTCACCTTGTTGATTGAAATTTACCTATTTCCTGTTATTTTAATTCTAGTCTTTTCTTTATCCCGCGTTTAAACTTATTCCGATGCAAAAAGCCCGGGTCAATTAAATTACAGAATGGAAATAGAGGCTCCAAACATTCTAATCAACAAAATTGAGTTATTCCGGATGCGCATTCGTTCTTAACTTCGCAAGCCATGGCAAAAACATCTTCCGAGACGCCCCTGATGCAGCAGCACAATGCCATCAAAAGCAAATACCCCGATGCGGTATTGCTGTTTCGTGTAGGCGATTTTTATGAAACCTTTGGGCAGGATGCCATTGTTGCTTCCGCTGTTTTGGGCATCACCCTCACGAAAAGAAACAATGGTGCAGCATCGTCTTCTGAACTAGCTGGCTTTCCACACCATGCGCTCGAAACTTATTTACATAAATTGGTCAAAGCCGGATATCGGGTTGCGGTTTGTGATCAGCTGGAAGACCCCAAAACGGCCAAAGGCATTGTGAAAAGAGGTGTTACCGAATTAGTAACCCCAGGCACTGCCACCAACGATAAATTACTCGATAACAATACCAATAATTTTCTGGCTGCCATCTATTTGCAAGATGAAATGCATGGGATTGCCTTTTTGGATATCAGCACCGGTGAATTTTTTTGCACCGAAGGCAATACAGAATACATCGATAAATTATTGCAAAGCTTCAGACCCTCAGAAGTCATTTATCAAAAACACAAACAATCTTATTTTCAGGAACAATTTGGGGCTCGTTATTATACTTACCGCCTAGATGAATGGATTTTTTCGGAGCAATATGCCCAGGAAACCCTGATGCAACATTTCCAAACTGTATCACTCAAAGGCTTTGGCATTACCGATATCCCGAAAGCTATCGTGGCTGCCGGTGCCATCATTCATTATCTAAAAGATACGGAACATCAGCAACTTGCTCATATTACATCTATTCAGCGCATTACCCGTGACGACTTTTTATGGATGGACCGTTTCACCATTCAAAACCTGGAGTTATTGGACAGCAATCGCGACCAATCCCATTCTTTACTTAAAGTGATGGATTCAACGGTTTCACCCATGGGCGCTCGATTACTGAAACGCTGGATTTTGTTTCCATTGCAGGACATCCAACAAATCAATGAGCGACTGGATGCCACCGAATATTTAATCAAGGAGCCTGACCTGAAAGCCTTTCTGGTACAGCAAATTCGTCAAATTGGAGATATTGAACGCATCGTGGCGCGGATTCCAATGAAAAAAGTTTCACCCCGTGAAGTTCAGCAATTAGCAAAAGGCTTATTGGGTGTGCAGGAAATCAAACAAAAACTGAGTCTGGCTCAGGATCGTTGGATGCAAAGAACTGCCGAACAACTGAATCCCTGTGTGAGTATTCGTGAAAAAATTGAACGCACCCTCGTTGAACAAGCCCCTGCCCTGGCCAACAAAGGAAACCTCATTGCAGCAGGTATCGATGCTGAGTTGGATGAATTCCGGCAACTGGCTTCGCACGGTAAGGAATATTTATTACAAATTCAACAACGTGAAATTGAAAATACTGGCATCCCTTCTTTAAAGATTTCTTTCAATAACGTGTTCGGGTATTATCTGGAAGTGACCAATACCCATAAACACAAGGTGCCAGAAACCTGGATTCGAAAACAAACCCTCGCCAATGCCGAACGTTATATCACCCCTGAACTCAAGGAGTACGAACAAAAAATCATGGGTGCAGAGGAGAAAATTCTGGCTATAGAAACGCGTATCTATGAAAGTCTCCTACTCGATTTGATGGAATATGTTCAAGCCATTCAACTCAATGCCAATTTGGTGGCTCGCCTGGATTGTATTGCTTGCTTTGCCGGTAATGCGCTCAAGTATCACTACCGTCGTCCTGTTGTGCATGATGGTTACAAACTCCATATCGAAGATGGACGACATCCGGTGATTGAAAGTCATTTGCCCGTTGGCGAAAGTTATGTGGCCAATTCGGTGAGCCTGGACAAAGACGAACAACAAATCATCATTATTACCGGCCCCAATATGAGTGGTAAAAGCGCACTCTTGCGACAAACCGTTTTAATTACCCTGATGGCCCATGCAGGCAGTTTTGTTCCTGCAACAAGCGCTTCTATCCCCCTCACAGATAAAATTTTTACCAGGGTGGGTGCCTCCGATAATTTAAGTGGTGGTGAGAGTACTTTTATGGTTGAAATGAATGAAACCGCCAGCATCATGAATAATCTCAGTGCGCGCAGTTTAATTGTTTTAGATGAAATTGGCCGCGGAACTTCAACATTCGATGGTATCAGCATTGCCTGGAGTATTGCCGAATATTTGCATCAGCATGCGCAACAACCCTCACTTTGTTTGCGACACATTATCATGAATTAAATGAGTTAGAAAATAAATTTGATCGGATTTGCAATTACCATGTTACCCATAAAGAGGTCGGCAATAAAATTATTTTCCTGCGCAAACTAGCCCGCGGCGGCAGTACCCATAGCTTTGGGGTTCATGTCGCCAGAATGGCTGGCATGCCTGTATCGCTGGTAGAAAGAGCCAATGAAATTTTAGCCCAGTTAGAGGAAAAAAACCTGAGCGGAAAGGTTACCAAACAACTCAAAAAAATACCGACTCAAAATTTTCAACTCAATATTTTTGATGGTTTGGCCGAGGACCTTAAACGTATTAAAGAAATCCTGGAGCATGTGGAAATCAATTCCCTCACACCCGTCGAAGCATTGATGAAATTAAATGAGTTAAAAGGCATTGTCAAACAACATTCCCCTGCTCATTAAGGCATCCATAAAGCACCGCCTATACTGTCGCGGGAAGCTCCACTTACACTGCAAAGCACATTGTTTTCTTCACGCCAGCGCAAGACCCCAATCAATGCCATTGCAATCGCTTCTTTATATTGTATGGTATTTTCATCCGGAATAAATACATCTATTTTCAAGTCATTCAAATGGGCAGTGATTCGTTCAATCAGATAAGTATTCCAGGCACCCCCACCGGTAATCATCATTCGCCCGCCCTCGTCGGTCAACAATTGATTGTCGCGAATGGCACGGGCAATTTGCACGGCTATATGTTCGGTATAGGTTCTTAACTGATCCGGAATGTTTAGTCCGGACTCTGAAAGAATGCGCCCTACTGTTTGAGTCCCGAATTCATTGTTCAGGGATTTGGGAGCCAAAAGATCGTAGTACGGCAATGCATTCAGCGTTGCCAATAATATCTCATTCAGTTGGCCGCTTCGAGCTATGTTTCCCTGGTCGTCATATTCTTTGCCCATGGAAGCAGCCAAGGCATTGAGGACTCGGTTAGCCGGACAAATATCAAAGGCGATGAACTGATTGAATTGATTCGAACTGATATTACAGATCCCGCCGATATTCAATAAAAGTTTTTCATCCTTCCATAAATATTTTTCGGCAATTGGTACAATAGGTGCTCCCTGCCCACCAAGCGCCACATCCATATTGCGTAAATCGCTCACCACCGGAATACCCGTTTGCGCTGCAATGGCCGAAGCTTCGCCCAATTGAAAGCTCATGTTTTGCTGTGGTTCGTGAAAACGGTATGCCCATGAGAAGCTATCAAATGTACGCGATGGGTGAAATTATTTTTTCAATAAACTGATGAATCACCTCACCCATCCATCTCCCAAAAGCGCAATGCCGTAGCATCAAATGGAGGCCACTCAGATTGGTCAAATTGGGCAATTCATTTATCCATGTTTCACTAAAAGGGACGCACTCACCGTGGTTTACTTGCACAGACCATTGTCCGCCTATTTCTTCAAATGTACAATGCACAATATCAACCCATCCATGGAACTCCCACTCATGGTACCTATAACATGATAAATCATGCGGCAAAAGTAAGGCGCTAAACCCAATCAAAATAGTCGGCATATTTGTAGAGTAGGTACCAATCTTTTAACGGGTAATAATTCGACCAAGGATTCTTTCTATTCTATTTAGTTTGCGCTACATTGCAAGTTCAAGCTCCATGATGCGATTTCCGATATTTTTCCTTTTCGTGTTTTTTTTCGTAGCAGGTCATTCTGAATATTCCCAGGCAGGACCGTTTCGGATTATTGGTTATTTTGCCGGACCGCTGAAAAGGGTGGATAGTATAGAGGTTGGAAAAATTAACACATCTCATTTTTTGTTTCCTGGTGATTTTAAGGATGGTCATTTTTGGATTCGCAATGCGGAAGATAGTCTCATTATTGAACGTATGATTGGTATGAAAAAAAGGCAACCTCAACTCAAGGTGATGTTATCGCTCGGGGGATGGGGTGGCTGCCAGTTTTGTTCAGCAGGTTTCTCCAGTGCGGCAGGCAGAAAAAAATTTGCCCAATCTGTTCGAGCTATCAGTCAGCATTTCCAAACCGATGGTATTGACTTAGATTGGGAATACCCTGCTATTGCCGGTGTTCCCGGCTATCATTATGAGGCTGCAGACCGCGAACATTTTACTGAATTGCTCAAGGAGATTCGGCATTACAATCCTCCTCCGTTTGAAATTAGTTTTGCGGCAGGTGGTTTTACCAAGTACATTGATTCTTCGATCGATTGGATTTCGATCTTAACTTATACAGATTTCATCAATATCATGAGCTATGATTTGGTACATGGGTATAGTACATGCAGTGGACATCACACGCCCTTATTCAGTACTGCTCAACAAACAGAATCAACCGACCATGCTGTAAAAAGTTTGATTCGCAAAGGAGTACCGCGTGATAAACTAATTATTGGTGCCGCTTTTTATGGTCGATATTTTGCGATACAAGAAGGTGCACCTGTGGGCCTCTACCAACCCGGCCGTTTTGATCATTCCTTCTCTTACCGAAATGCGAAAGATTCCATTGGTGTTCAACAAGGCTTTATTCAATATTGGGATGCGGCTGCACAAGCTCCTTATGCCATTCATTTAAAAAGACGACTATTGGCCACATACGACAATGAAGAATCGGTATTACGAAAAACAGATTATGCCCTGAAGGAGCAATTGGGGGGCATGATGTTTTGGCAACTCATGGATGACCAATGCCGAGAGGGTCTGCTTGCAGTGATCGAAAGGCGGGTAAATCAATATCAAAAGAAAAGACCTTGACGATGCTAGGTAGGGGCTGCTGTTTTATGTGAAAGTAGTTGACATCACTACATTCAGGGGTGAATTTCACTTATTTAAATGCAAGTCAATTTGTCAAATCACTTCAATAATCTTGCAGTTCATTTCTTGATTTTCACTTCTCACTGGCATCTTCAACTTTGGCGTCATCGTCCAAGGGCTGCCCAGTACGTACGGGGCTATCCCTTGAACGCTTCCTTAAATTTGAAGCGCCAGTGAGATAACCAGCAGCCCCTAAGCAGGTTTTCGTAAGCCGATAGACCATTCTGCGCCGGCCCGTGGTGCTACCGAGTTTAAACAAGGCTCCCATATTTCAAATTCGAAATAGGGTTTAAAATAAGCCATGTACTCATCCGGATTTCCACCAAATGGAGGTCCGCCTTCGAAGACCTTATTGAACAAAACACCTGACAGCAATGCATTCGGTTTGAGGAGTTGAAACATCTGGGCCGCATATTGAGGTCGCAAAGCCGGATCTATGGCACAAAAAAAAGTTTGTTCCAAAATTAAATCATACTGCCCCTGATGAGTGAAAAAATCTGTGCACAATACCTTTATGCAAGCCTGGTTCTTCCATTTAGTACGAAGTCGTTCACAAACCTCTTCGGAAATATCCAGGACAGTAATATCCTGAAAACCCTGATCAGCAAGATATTCAGCCTCGTAAGCATTACCGGCCCCGGGGATGAGAATGGCTATTTGATGATTTGTTAACTGTTGGATGAGGGGCAAAAACACCGGACTCACTGTGCCTAAATCCCAACCAGTATTTCCACTTCGATAACGTTCGTTCCAAAAATTTTGATCCAATTGTGGTTCCATAACTGCAAACATAAAGTTGAAATGGAACATTTATTGCACCTCATCTTTCGAGTTCCATTTTATTCTTGTTTTACGCTAACTTTATAAAACCAATCCAACAACCCATGAAAACGATTTTATTTATCTTCAGTTTTCTACTTGTGCTATCAATTCAAGTTCAATCGCAAACGACACAAACCATTCATACAAGTGGAAAATATATTTTGGGCCCCTGCCAGGACACCCTATTGCTGCGGGGAGTTAATTACGCGCCGTATAACTGGGGATGGTCGCCCACAGAATTGCTCATTCCACAAATCGCATTGAGTGGCGCCAATACCGTACGTTTGGTATGGTATAAAACAGGGAGCAGCGGCACACCGGCCAGCACTTATGCCAATCTGGTTTTATTGGACAGTGCCCTCTCAAAATGTATTCAACATAAACTTATACCGGTGCTTGAATTACATGATCAAACTTGCGCCAATAGTCCGGCTGCGCTCAACACACTTGCAACCTGGTTTACGCAAACAGCAGTCCTTAATCTCATTCAAAAATACAAACACAGTCTCATTCTGAATATTGCTAACGAAGCCTTGTACGTTCTTTGGATGGGCAATACCCAAGCCGCAAAAAATACTTTTATCACTACCTATTCCAATATCGTAAATACGCTGCGCAGCAACAATATTCTGGTTCCTTTGATGATTGATGCCCCTGATTGCGGACAACATCTTGATTTTCTGGCTGATGCTGCTCCTGCCTTACTTGCAGCCGATCCTTCACATAATCTCATCTTTAGTGCACATGCTTATTGGTATAGTTATGCTGGCAATGATTCGGTGCAAATGTTGAATAAAATCAACTATGCCCTGAGCAAAAATGTGGCCATCGTATTGGGTGAAATTGCCAATCAACAGGACAATACCACCAATTGCCAATACAACCTCAATTATCAGGCGCTATTAAACATCTGTCAACAAAAAAAAGTAGGATGGTATGCCTGGGGTTGGAATAATGATGTTTGCCCACAACGTTGCATGAGTAGCAATGGACAATTTTCGAACCTGACAGCTTACGGAAATAACCTGGTGAATAATGCGCAATACGGACTTCTCACCCAATCGCCCGCAAAAAGTCATTATCTCCTGTATGGAAATTGCTCCACAAAAGTAAATCTGCAACTTTATTTACAAGGCTATCTCATCGCCAACAACCTCATGCAAAAGGTATTATATCAACAAGGCATTGAAAACAATATCAATACCACCCATACCGATACTGTTTTAGTTTCCTTACATCATGCACAGTCGCCATTTAACCTGGCTTTTCAAACAAAGGCTTTACTACTTCAAAATGGCACTTGCCAGGCTTGGTTCCCGGAAACATCGTGGGGTGCTTCCTACTACATTCGCATCAAACATCGCAACCATTGTGCTACCTGGAGCAGTGTGCCCATTCAAATGCAATTATTCAACACATATGATTTCAGCAATCAAATACTGAAAGCCTATGGGAATAATCAGTATATGATAGATCCAACACATTTTGCCTTTTATTCAGGCGACATTAATCAGGATGAAGTGATAGATGGATTGGATTATAATGATTGGGAAGATGACAGCAACCAATTTTCAGGAGGCTATTTCAGTTCAGACCTGAACGGCGACGGCATTGTAGATGGACTCGATTTCATTTTCTGGGAAAGTAACAACAATGCTTTTATTGGCACCATACAGCCTTAACAAAATGCGAATGAACAGGGCTCGCTGATTATCATGAAAATAGTTGATATATGCCTTTTTAAACGACCAAAACGATCAAAGAAAATTTTCAAACCGAGAAATGAAGAATTTCAAAAGCGAACAAATCATTGGGCAACTGGAAAAAAGAAAAGGAGGCTATTATTTTTTGAAAGTGAACGCAGAAATTGTAGAAAAGTTTGAAAACAAAGAAAAAACCAGATTTATTTGTAAACTGGACGATAAAATGTCATTTCAATGTGGACTAAATCATTTAGGTGATGGTAATTACTTTATGATCATTTCAACAAAACGCTTCAAACTAATTGGACGACAATTAGGAGAAACCATTCCATTTGAATTAATTGAAGACCCAAACCCTTTAGGGATTCAACTTCCTGAAACCATTGAAATCCTACTCGAACAGGATAACGAATTAAAAAATAAGTTTGATCAATTGACAGACGGAAAGAAAAGAACCATCATTGTTCTAATCAGCAAAATAAAAGACATTGATAAACAAATTTCAAAAACCATTGAACTTATAAACAACCCAACAATACCTAGAAATAAACGGAAATAAAATGGAAAAAGAGATTCAAACATTTTACCCGAAAAGTCGACAAGACTGGCGAGAATGGCTTCAAGTCAATCACGATAAAAAACAATCTGTTTGGCTCATTTACTACAAAAAGAAATCGAATATTCCGACAGTAACTTATAGCGAAGCGGTTGATGAAGCACTTTGTTTTGGCTGGATAGACAGCAAATCAAAACCAATAGACGAACATAAGTTTATGCAATTTTTTAGCCGAAGAAAAGAAAAGAGTATTTGGTCAAAAATTAATAAGGATAAAATCGAACGACTAACGAATGAGGGGCTTATGACAAAAGCTGGTTTTGAAATAGTTGAGAAAGCAGAACAAAACGGCAGTTGGACAATTTTGGATGAAGCAGAAGCACTCATTATTCCAATCGACTTGGAAAAGGAATTTGAGACGAGACCAAACGCAAAACAATATTTCCTCACTTTAAGCCGGTCTGACAAAAGAAATATTTTACAATGGCTTACGCTTGCAAAACGCCAAGAAACAAGACAAAAAAGAATAACAGAAATTGTGGAACTAGCAAACCAAAATCTTAAACCACCACAATTCCGTAGACAAAAAAACGGCATATAAGCAGGACCTGCCGTTTAAAGCGCAAATAGTTGATACCATTACATTCTGGAGAGAATTACGGTTTGGGGTGCTCATATAAATGCGCAGCACCTTTTCCCTTCCGATAATCGTAAAATTGCCAGCAACAAATTCCCAGGAGTAGCTAATCTTATTCGTGCCGCTGCCCCTTGTTCACCTGAAAAATATGCAGGATGCCCGGAAAAATAGCTTGCATCGATTCAAGAGCGCCACGTGAGGAACCCGGCAATGCCAATACCAATGTTTGCGCAATCATTCCTGCAACACTTCTCGACAACATTGCATAGGCTGTGCGTTGTTGACCATATGACCGTATGGCTTCCTCTACACCCGGAAGTCGCCGGTCTAAGAGAGGAATCACTGCCTCAGGTGTAACATCACGCGGTGAAAGACCGGTACCTCCTGTTAAAATAATCAGGTTGACTTTGTTCGAAACGGCTTGCCAAATCTGTTCCTGTATAATCTCTTTTTCATCCGGAATAACCTTATAATCCGCAACCTGCACTTGAAATTTTTCTAGTAACCCCATGATATTTTTCCCGGCTTGATCTTCTTTTTTACCCGCCGAAATGGTATCTGAGCATACAATAACCTGTGCACGAAGTTCAGCTTGAAGGTCCTTTTTCAAATCGGTTTTTCCACCCACCTTTTCCTGCAAAGAAATATCCCGAATGACAATGCCCTTATCAATTGGTTTGAGCATATCGTACATCGTGAGAGCCACCACGGAAACACCATGCATGGCTTCAACCTCCACACCGGTTTTATAGATGGTATGCACTTCCATTCGAATATGAATTTCCAAATCTTTGATGTCATAATGAACAGCACAATATTCAACAGGTAATGGATGACAATCGGGAATGAGATCACTGGTTTTTTTTACGGCAAATAGTCCGGCAGTTTTCGCCATTTCAAATACCTGCCCCTTCGGAACCTGATTGTTGATCAGCGCCTCAATCGTGCTTTGGGCCGAAACTTCCACCACGGCTTTGGCAATGGCTTTGCGCAGCGAAAATTGTTTAAATGTAATATCTACCATAACTTTTAAATATGAACCTTCTTATTCAAAGGTGTAACAGAATTGGTTTTCCAACTATATGTGTGATTATCTAAAATTTCTTTGCCCCAAACCGGAGCTTCTTTTTTGATGCGTTCTACAATCCAGTCACAAGCATCGAGCGCTTCTCGTCGGTGAATAGCAGAAGTAAAAACAAACAAAGAAATTTCTCCTGCTTTCACCAATCCCAGGCTGTGGTAAATATGCATGCAGGTCAATGGAAATTTGGCGAAAGTTTCTTCCCGCATTTGATCAAAAATTTCATCGGCCATTTCAGGATAACTACTATACTCTATTCCCACAACGGCAGCGTCTTCCATTTTGTCGTTTCGTACTTGCCCTAGAAAAATAGCATGGGCTCCAATATTTGTTTGACTGCTATGTTTGGCAATGGATTGTGCAATAAATTCAGAACTGATAGGTCCTTCTATAAAAACATTCTTTTTTTTCTTTTGCATAATCAGGTAAGTTGATCTTGTGTTCCGCGGGGTTGAAAGTAAAACGATTTCTCATTTACCCGGATACGATTGCGGTCAGGTCGGATTTCGATGCTGTAAGATGCGTAATTTCCAAAGTGAATGTACAAAATACGATTACTCATGGCCTCCCGATATCCTGTCAACACCTTGATGGCCTCGGCAGCCTGCATACTCCCGAGGATGCCGGTATATACACCTAACACACCCGCTTCATGGCAAGCCGGCGGGGGCAAATGATTTTCGGACCAGGGGAACACATCTCTATAATTACATTGAATACCCTCATGCAAATGATTCATGACCGCTAGTTGTCCTTCATGCGCATAAAGGGCAGCATAAACCCAGGGTTTGTTGTTGACTTCACATGCATCTGCGATCAAGTATCTGCACGCCGGATGATCTGTACCATCCAGGATGATATCATAATCGGCAACGATATCCAGTGCATTCTGTTCGTTCAAATGTTCTGGATAAATATGAATTTGTGTTTCAGGGTTTTGCATGCTAAGTATTTCGCGGGCTGCTTCCACCTTATATCTTCCAATATCCTTAGGCGTATAAAGAATTTGTCGGTGTAAATTATTTTCGCTCACCCGGTCAGCATCCACAATACCAATTGTACCAATACCGGCAGCATTTAAATATTGTAATGCCGGACAACCCAATCCACCGGCACCTACAACCAATGCGGCAGATGCTTTTAATTTTTGCTGGCCTTGCAATCCAAAATCAGGCAACATGATTTGTCTTAAGTACCGATTCATTGTATGTTCATTAACCTCCGGAAAAAGGTGGAAGCAAGGCCACTTCATCTCCTTTTGTCAATATCAAATCGGCTTCTGCCATTTTATGATTTACTGCAATGACAAATGTTTGCTGATTTAAGGCTGGATACTGAAGCAACAGCTTTTCCTTGAATTGAGAAACAGCAGTTTGCTCTGCAAAATCCATCTCCTGATTTTGAAGAACATCGGTGATAGGACCAAAAACGCGTAATTGAATTTTCATGCGAGCAATAATTTGATTGAGGCTGTTGCCAAAACTACAGCTAAAAATATTTTCATCATACGAGTATTTAATTTATTTGCGCCAAAATATGCTCCGCTTATGGCACCCAATACCGCGAGAATCATCATCCATACAAACCACTCGGCTTGGTAAATATCATACAATGTTTTTAATGATTTCTGCTGACCCATCAACCCGGAAACAGAATTAACAAAAATAAAGAGGGCACTGATGCAGGCGGTTTCTTTTAAATGGGCCCATCGTAAAAAAATCAGCACAGGCGATAAGAGTATACCTCCACCTATACCTATGAGGCCCGAAATAAACCCAATGGCAGCCCCAATACCCAATGTGGCATATGGATTAAAAGGACGAACCGGCCTTTCGGCTTGCTGATGATTTTTTAATAAACGCCAGGTTGGAATGAATAAAATGAGCCCCAGGATCCATTTATACCAATGGGGTTCAATGGGCAAGCTCCCACCCCAATAAGCAGCAGGAATAGAACTTGCACAAAGCGTCAGGAAGAGTTTCCAGGGCATCTGGATTTTGCGGTAAAAGAGTAAAAATGCAATCAGAGAAACAAGGATGTTCAACAACAAGGCAATCGGTTTCATGTGCTCTGGTACAAATTGCAGCAAAGCCATCAGGGCGAGATAAGCACTTGCTCCGCCATGCCCAACTGAACTATATAAAAAGCTACAATCGGCAAAAAAATAAGAAAGAGTATCTGACTCAAGAGGATGCTGATTTTAATGATTCAGTATTTGATGAACTCCAGATTGTATTCAATGGTAACACTTCTAATGAATCGCCTTTTTGAAATTGTTGCTGATCAGGTTCCAACATCACTAACGCATTCGCTTCGATGAAAGCATTTAATTTATACGATTCCTGTCCGTCGAGAATCGTCACTGAATGATCATCCACCTTGGCCTTTAAAAAATGAGTGAGGCTGCCCTTCTTAAAATAGTCATGCAACAATAAACGTTGAACACGTGGTGGATCAAATGATAGCCCTTGCATTTTTCTAATTGCCGGAACAACATATTGATAAAAACAAGTAAGCACCGAAGCCGGATTTCCCGGTAAAGCAAAAATCAAAGTGCCGGATTTTTTACCGAAAAAAAATGGCTTGCCCGGTTTTTGTTTCACCTTATAAAAAATTTCTTCCACGCCACAACTGAATAGTGCTTCCCTGACCAAATCATAGTCGCCAACCGAAATTCCACCGCTGAGTAAAATAACATCACAGCGCATCAACTCTTCACGTATGGCCTCTATGGTTTCCTTTAAATCATCTCCCACCCGCGTATGATGGCCGACATGAATACCTCCTTCGCGTAAAGCCGCCATCAGCATCCAGGCATTGCTCTCATAAATCTGACCATATTGCAATGCTGTTCCTGGTGTAACCAATTCTTTGCCGGTGACAATAATCCCTACCTTTGGTTTCGGCAGAATACTCAACTCCGCAATCCCTAATCCAGCCAAATAACCAATCCCGCCAGCCTGTAAAATGCTTCCTTGTAGGGGAATGAGGGTGCCTTGTTTACATTGCGAAGCAGCAGGCCGAATATTGGCGCCTTGTATGGTTGAACTTAAGTCCATATAAATTCTTCCATTTTCGTTGCGGCAATTTTCCTGCATGATGACGGTATCGACCCCTTCAGGAATGGCCGCACCGGTGAAAATACGCAAACAATGATGCGGAAGTAAAGTTGTTGCGGAAGTGTCGCCAGCTGCAACAACCCCTTGCAAAATAAGATAGGAATCAGCCTGCAGGTCCGACCATCGAAAGGCATAGCCATCCATAGCAGATTGATCAAAAGGTGGCGAATCGATAGGAGCCTCCATATCTCGTGCCAATACAGCACCCAGAGAATCGATGATTGGTACAAGAACAGGTGACAGGGGAAGCGTGTGTTGTTCAATCTTTATCCGTGCCTCATTCACTGTAATCATGTTGTCCTGATTAAATTAACCTCCAATATGAACCATACTCCGATTCACAATTTTTTCCGAATCCATGTCTTCGTACTTGCGTAAAAGTTGCCCGCCAGTTTCCTTTTTTTTATCCAAAACATTTTGTTGGATGATGGTCAAAATATCTTCTCCCCTGCGAAATGGGCCCAGGATATCTGATTCATTTTCCGAAAACAAACAGTTCTTCATTTTACCATCTGCGGTTAATCGTAAGCGGTTACAGCCACTGCAAAATGGTTGACTCATGGTTGTAATCACCGCGAAGGTGCCGGTATGACCAATCACCTTAAACTTCCGGGTGGTATCATGCAATTCATCTTTTAATTTCACGATATCGAACTGCGCTGAAATTTGTTGTATTAATTCCTCATAAGGATAAACCGAAGCCCCTGCCCACTGATTGCCTTTGAAGGGCATAAACTCTATAAAACGAATATGTAGAGGAAGTTCTTTGGTCAGACAAACAAAATCAATCACTTCATCATCATTCCATCCTCTGAGGGCAACGCAATTCACTTTGACACGAAAACCTTTTTCCAGCATCAGGTCAATATTTTGCCGAACCTGATAAAAAGCATCACGTTTGGTGATCTGCAAAAACTTCTGCGACTGCAGGGTATCCAAACTGATATTTACAGAAGTCATTCCGGCTTCCTG
Source organism: Bacteroidota bacterium (assembly GCA_016715505.1). Classification (GTDB taxonomy): domain Bacteria; phylum Bacteroidota; class Bacteroidia; order Chitinophagales; family Chitinophagaceae; genus OLB11. Next base: position 19,528 of record JADJZY010000035.1, on the reverse strand, counting down.
CATCACTTCAACATATTGATGTAACAACATGCCATTGGTGGTCATGGTCAACTCAACGGGCAATTTCCCCAAGCGACGCATGATATCAGCCGCGTCCTTTCTGACCAGGGGTTCTCCGCCGGTTAAACGAATTTTATCTACACCTTGTGCAACAAAAATCCGTGCGATCTGCTCAATTTCATCTGCCGACATCAATCGGGCCGAAGGCATAAACTGTGCATCTTCGGGCATACAATACAAACATCGAAAATTACACACATCCGTCAGCGAAATACGCAGATAATGATGATTCCGGTTAAATGTATCTGTAAGCATAGAAGAGGTCATCAAATCTACAAACAAACCTGCAAATCCGCATGGGGATTTTGTAAGCCCCTTCCTTCATTAATCATCTGCACTATCGAAACCAAACACACCTCCGGATATACCAATACGCACACCATAAACCGGATTTTTAAAATTGTTATAACCCACTACCCCGTCCACGCGAACAATCCGGAAAATTTTATATCCGATATTTTCCAGTCCCACACAAAGCTCCATGTAGTTGTTATCCTGATTTACGTAATACATATTCGTCGAAGCGACGAGATAATATTTTAAACGACGAAACAAAGGAATTTTGTTCGTGAGGAGTCCTTTAAAGTGATGTTCCGCATGGAGCAAGCCATAAATTTCCTGGGTATTACTATTTAAATAATAGGGCGAAACCTGAAAACTATTGAGGTATGGAGAAGCCAGAATAATTTGATTTCCATTAAAATGCGTGTAATCAGGGGTATAACTTCTATTGTTCCACAAAAATCCTCCGGCGGCTATTCGATATTCAAAAGTTCCCCACAAGTTCAGTTGCATATCGTCGCGCATACTGAGCTGCCATTTTCCATAATCCACATCGCTGAAAGCAAAAGGCATACCCCACGTAAATGCCGCACCAAAAATGGATAGTGCGAGTGCGTAGCCGCTATACGATCAGGATATTTGATATACTTGCGACCAGGCTGATATTCCATACCAAAACGATATAATAAAGCCTGATGTCTTTCTTCGTAACTGTTCCGAATTTCTACCGGATAGTTGGGTGTGAACTGAACTTCATTTTTTCGGAATGAAAATAAATTGGTATTCGCCAAGCCATACCGATCCTGAACCGATAAAGCATTTTGTATACTTAGTCCGCTAATATGTCGGTAGCTGTGTGAAAACTCTCCAAACCAGGCCTGATAAATCTTCATATAATTTCGGCCATAAAATAGGGTGTAAGCCGAATTGATGAGCGGATTTACCGGACCGGCATTGTTGTATTGAAATACATATCGGCCACCACTCAATCGAAGGGTTGATTTATTGGTTTTTCCGAAATGATATTGGGTATTTAAACGGGCATTGAACTGCTGATTACTCACTCCATAACGCATTCTTAAATTGGCATTCCAACGATGGTCTTCATCCACCCGTTTTGCGATTCCCACACTATACGTATAATTCAAGCCTTCGGCGGTATTCCAGTTAAAATTCCGCAGACCAATCAGGGATGAAGTATAGAGGCGGGTCTTCCTGTTTAAACGTTGTGTGTATCCGTTAAATACTATACTTTTCAGGCTGTTTTTGATAGGCGGCAAACTATCTTTTTTGGCTTCTTGCACCTTAGCGATACTATCTTTTTTAACGTAGTCCTCTTTTTCTTCCTGACTCAAAGGCACCGGTCGAATGGTATCCCAATAGGCCACACTGCGTTTGTTGGCTTCGGATTCATATTCTTTCACAAATCGGTTGAAGTCTTTGCGATTATCCTGATCGATCACATAATCGGAAAACACATTGACATAATTCCCGACAATGCCAAAGCCCATGATTTTTAATTTGATAAAAAAACTTTGATCCTTTACCATCATGGCATCCCCAACAGGTACAAAAACCTGTTTAATTTTCATCGTATCTACAACATCCAGTTGATGATCTTTATCGGCAGTCAGGTCCACACTGTGCAAACGCCATTCATTTTCGATGATATCAATAATGCCTGAAAAAAGGGGTTCAAATTTCCGACGGGGAATCACTTTAATTCGGTTCACCAGTTTACCATCATCCATGTAAGCACTCAATAACTCATATTTATAACTGAGCAGGGCTGCATCAGCAATAGGCGATACAAATCCACGCGGACTCAATTGCTCACTAATCTGTACATTGTTTTCATACAAATTGATTTGCATAGGATCAGAAAAACCATAGTCGTCCTGATTGCCGGAAACCCTGGAGCTAATTACCTTCACCTTCATCTTATCGGGTCGTCGGTAGGATATTTCACTGAAGGTTTCTGACAAAATTAAAATGCCTTTAGCCTTGTCCATTTCATCTTTGGCATCACCACCACCCATGAGCGCATAAATCATGCCGTCCTTGGGTACCTGCTCCAATTTAAAATTCCCTTTGATATAGGCATTGGCCCGATAATGGTCGATTTGTTTATTATAAAAGGATCTTTTTTTGATAGCTTTTTTAATGATCGCAATGGCGGGATTTTCACCACTCTTAATTTTTACGCCATCCAGGATTTTTTCATTGGGTAGAAGCTGGATATTTTTGGTGTTTGTTCCATCTGCAATTTTTAATTTAAGTTCCTGCTTTTGATAACCCACATATTGACAAATCAGCACAACATCACCCACCGGTAACTCCAATTGATAATACCCATCTATATTACTGGTGGTGCCTTTGGTAGTCCCTTTCAAATAAAGCGATGCGAAAGGCAAAGGCTCACCTTGGGAATCAGTGATTCGTCCTTTGAGGGTTGCCGCACTTGCGGAGGCTGCCATCCATACGGAAAAGATTGTACTGCTAATAAAAAATAATAAATGTTTCATACGGATATTATTGTTTCAAAAATGATAATTCAACGCCGTTTTGTTTTAAAATAAATGCCGGAATATCTCCATTGCCTTCTTTCATAAATTCGATCACGATGCCCGCCGCTTTGAATTCGTATGTTTCAGCGGAAATTTTCGTTAAGGGAATCATGGCCTGTCCTTCTGCCTGTGCAAATAGTTGGTCATTGTCCTTTTTTATTTCGATAAACATGCCCACCTTTTCGTTACGGTATTTACCGGCATAGGCGCGCATCACCTCCGGACTTCGGGTTGCCTGCTCGTAGGTGGGTATATCAAAGGGTTTACCATAGTAGAGTTTGAGTAAACCAAGCACTGCCGTATTCAGCTTATCGTTGACCGCATTGCTTAATACACAAAACGATACACTATCATCGGGGAAATAGGCCATCATGGAACGAAATCCATCAATGCTTCCATTGTGCCCCAAGGCTTTCCGATCGTAAAAAGGTAATTCAAAAATACCGCAACCCATCCCATCCTCCAGGGTTCGCATCATTTCCAAACTTTCTTTTTTCATCAATTTGCCATGCATGAGGGCGCTTACAAACAAACACAAATCTTTGGCAGTACTCACAATAGCTCCAGCCCCTTTGGGAATAGAAGGATCTGTTTGACTCGCAAGTACCCACTTCCCGTTAAAGTCGTAACTCAGGGCCTGGTTGTACGAAGGATCTATAGGGGTTCCTACGCGGGTATCGGCAAGCCCGGCTTTGGCACAAATGCGTTTGATCAATTCCTTCTGATAGGTACTTTTGGTCACCTTTTCGATGATCATCGACAGTAATACGTAGTTGGTATTACTATACTCCATCTTGCTCCCGGGTTTAAAATCCGACGCATCTTTTTCAAAGAGCGCAATCAATGCCTCATCTGAAATAGGTTTCTCCATGATGGCCGGATAACCGGGATTGGCCGTGAAATTATGCAGCCCACTCCGATGCTTGAGTAAGTGCATCATCGTAATTTCCTGACTATTGGGCAAGCTGGGATAAAATTGACTCAGTCGGGAGTCGGACTTCAGTTTTCCTTCCTCCATAAGTTGAAGCACCATCACTGCCGTAAACGTTTTTGAAATACTTCCGATACGATACTGACTGTAAACATTGGCTTTGCGCTTTTCGGCATAGTCGATATACCCTGAGCTTTGCTGATAAACAATTTCACCATTCTTCATAAAACAAGCCGTCAGCCACATTTTATCATAGGTTTCCATCCGTGAAATGAAGGTGTTCATGCGGAGTGAATCCATTTGCGCCCAAAAAACCAAAGGAATAAACAACAAAATCAGGATGGTGAGCTTTTTCATAAAAACGGTTTGTGCGGTAAATATAATTCCGGCACTTTGAAGCAGCCCGATATATTTAGGAACGGACTGATTTTTATTTGAATGGATGGCATACCAATGCTGCTTACTAAGCTTGTTTATCAGAAGCTCTCTTGCATGACCAACAATACAAAGCGGCAGAAGAAGTTGACTGGATGAATTTGTAACGTGATCAAAAAAATGAATCCCTTTGATTAATTCAGAATCCCTAAACAATATTTCAAATTGGCTTTTGCAACAGACTCAAAATAATGTTATTTTGCGAATTGATTTCATGCTAGAAGAATTCTACTATCCCGAACAGATTCTGCCGGAAGAATTAGATCATTTATTGGCCCAGGGATGGTATCGTATGGGTCAGTCATTATTTACGACCGATTATGTTTTGTTTGATGAAAGAATTTATCCTGCTATCTGGTTACGCAATGATTTAAACCAATACCGGGAAGGTAAAACCATCCAAAAATTGCGTAAACGGAATCAGGCTTTTCAAATCCGTTTTCAAAAGGCCCGCATTACTCCGGAACACGAATGGTTATACCGGCAATATCAAAAAGGCATTCCTTTTCTGGTATCCTCCTCAGTGCATCAACTTTTATTGGGTTATGGTCTTGGTGAGCAGGATTTATTTAATACTTACGAAATCAGCATCATTCACAATAATCACTTAATCGCTTCCTCCTATTTCGATATTGGGGCAAATAGCGCTGAGGGCATTAGCGCTTTTTATCACCCTGCCTACAGAACTTGCAGCCTGGGCAAATACATGATTTATTTACAAATTCAGGTTTGTCACGGCAACGGACTTCGTTGGTATTACCCCGGCTATTTTGTACCCGGTTATAAACAGCTGGAGTATAAGTTGGACATCGGTAGGGAGTGTCTTTCGTATTTTGATAAAAAAGATATGCAGTGGCATGGCATTGAAAAATACAATGGTCAGGGCGTTTCTCTGGATATGCGAAATTTTATGCAGCAGTATTTTCCTCAATTTCCCCAAGAGGGCCTTTGAGTGAGCGGTCTATGGAATCAGGCTCTCTTGCTTTTCGGGCGGAGCGTCGTTTTCTTCATGGTTTTTGCAACGGGTGATGCGATGACCACTCCCATATAAGTTTTCGATACACAAGGATTGACTATTGGCAATCATTTTTCGTAAGCGTACAATGTAAACGTCCATACTTCGAGCTGTGTAAATATCATCTCTTTCCCAAAGTTTTTCCAGGACTTCCTTTCGGGTAACATAAATATGTAATCGTGATAAAAATAGCTTTAGTAAATCGGCCTCCCTTCGTGTGAGTTTAAAAGTATGACTTCCAATCTCCAACAGGCGATCTTCAATATCAAAACGCAAATCATCGACCTCAATAAGTCCTGTTTGCTCTGTATTCAGTTGATGCCGGCGTAAAATCACTTTCACTTTGTACTCCAGTTCCTTAAAGCTAAAAGGTTTGGTGATATAATCTTCAGCCCCCAATTCATACCCGGTAAATTTTTGCGTATCCTGTTTTACGGCAGTGAGAAAAAGAAAAGGCTTTTCCGGCAAATGTTTACGAATGCGTTCGGCCAAATCAAACCCACTCATATCGGGTAACATCAAATCCAAAATAAAAAGATCAAATTCATCAGTTCGCATCGTTTGCATAGCTTCTTGTCCACTTGTACAAATGATAGCCTGCACACCGATACCGGCAAAATTTTCACGGAGCAAATAGCCCAGATTTTCATCATCTTCAACAACTAGAATACGAGCAGGTATTTTTGTGTGCATATTCATTTTTTTCGATTTACGGATTATGCGGGGTTTTCGGAAAACGAACTATGAATACACTTCCTTTTCCGAATTCGCTCAAGACATCAATAGAACCTTGATGCAAATCGATCACCGCTTTGGTATAACTGAGTCCCAATCCAAATCCCTTGGTGGCATGTACCAAACCGGATTGCGCCCGATAAAATTTCTCGAACACCATTTTACGATGTTCCGGTTTCAACCCGATACCGTTATCGGCAAAACAAATCATCCAGTCTTGGTTATCTTCAGCCAATTCGATGCGCAATTCTAAAACACGTTTGTCATGACGGTATTTGATGGCATTGTCTACCAGATTTGAAAAAGCATTTAACAAATGAAAACGATCTGCATATATCTGCGGTCGTGCATGATCTTCCAGGATACAAATGGCTGAAATTTTATCCAACTTTTGATGATGCGCCTGACATACTTCGAGGAGTAAAGCATATAAATCCAATGGCTGCTTATGCAAAGGAAGTGTTCCGGATTCCAATATACCAATTTGTAAGGAACGGTCGATATGATGCTGTAGCTTTTGCGACTCAGTGAATATGATATGATGTAAACGTTGCAATTTGTCAGGATCATCCATATTTAATCGTTGAGCAGATTCAATGGCGAGTTGAATATTCGTTATCGGTGTATTCATCTCATGATTGAGATTATTCATAAAATCGGTTTTCAAGTCCGATAAGCTTTTTTGCTGTTTAAAATAACGAAACAAAATCCACATCAATATGATGAGTAATAGCAACACTCCTGCCGAAATCATGGCAGGGGAAAATTGGAGCCATATGGCTGACTTCGAATAAATAATCAGACTCAGTACTTGCGGTTTCAAAAAAGGATCATTGCGCAGGAGGTCTATTCGGTGTTTAGCCTCCAACAAATCGGAAGTATCCCTGATACCATTCATCCACAAAACCTTCCGGCTCTCTAAATCCTGAAAACCGAATCCAAACGAATCCTCTATTTGCTCGGCCTGTAAGGTCTCTTCAATAAATTTCCGCACTTCAACAGAATCAAAAACGGCAGTACTTTTTTGTTGCATCAACAAATCTTGATTTAGATTCAAGCTGCTTTCTACACTATTTGCATCGTTATATAAAATTTGTATGCTGATTTGCGCATAAGTTGGTAAAGAGGACCGATAATCACCAAAAGACTTTGGAATGTTTTGCGCCGATTTTTTTAAGCCCTGGGTATCTAAAAACAAACGCACGGTATCTGCCTTCCCGTAAAAACCATCTTCATTCCAACGTTGTTTCAAAATGTACAAACCCTCCTGGGGATTTACAGCAGGCTTACTAAACAAATTGACACAATCATTCACATTGTGCAACTTGGCACGTACCTTATTTAAAATGTATAACATACGAACATCAAACTCCTTCTGTTTTTTTTCATGCCACTGCCATTGCCAGAGCATTTGCATCCCTAACAAGGTAGCCAGCAAAAAGCGATCAGGCCCAAGGTCCATTGCGATGACTGCCATTTCATTTTATCATTCAAATGTATTTCGCATTGTGCAGTTTAGATTGATTTATACTTGAATTAGGTATGATTTAAGGTTTAAAACCTAACTCCCTCCTTTGTCCTAAAAGAGTCTCCGATTCGGAATCTCTGCGATATTGGAATTTTACTTGTGCTTATTGTCTGAATCACGGATGATGAAGATTTTAAGATGGGCACTGATTTTCATACCAAGTTCTTAATCAGTCATTTTTCGTAAAGTTTTCTATCTTTTTCTTGTTGATAATTATTTCAAGTTATAATCATACATTTCATCCTTTCATCTGCCGAATCAATGCAAGTCGCGCATTCATCGGGAATTCAGATTGTTTCTTTTCGTCCTCCAAGCCTTTTTTGATATAGGATGCTAGGAATTTGGAATTGTAATGTTGCCAATTGTCTGAATCACGGATGATGAAGATTTTAAGATGGGTACTGATTCTAGTACCAAGTTCTAAATTAATCATTTTTCTCCATGTATTCTACCTTTCTGTCACCGCAGCCTCTCCGTTTCGGGATGCAACGCATTTGGTGCCAATTGTCTGAACCATGATTTACAGGATTTAAGGATTGGCATGATTACTCCACCACCACCTTCCGCACTTGTCCTTCGCAGCGCAGTATATAAATTCCTTTGGCAAACCGACTTAAGTCCAATTCGTTTTCTTTTGTTCGGAGCAGGAGTTGTCCGGAATGCGAAAATAATTCTTTGGTAGCTTCATGCTTACACCCTTGGATAATCAATCTTCCTGTGGTTGGATTGGGATACACCAAGAGGCTTTCTGACCTCATGTTGGTATTCTCCAAAGCCAAGGGCCAACAATTGATGCTCGTATCCTTTCCCCAAATTGTAATTTGGTTGACAAGGCGGGTTTGTGGCTCCTCCTAAGGTATCCGGGAAACGCATACATTTTGGACACCAGCCACATGAAATTCCTTTGTTAACCGGGCTATCAACCACACTCATGGCTTTACCCAAACCATGCCAATTGCCAATATAGATTTTATTATCCCAACCTAAATAGCCCATACTGTAACCATTAAAATAATCATACACCGTATCCATATTAGCTACATGATACCAGGCCGTGCTGCTATCCGAGTCCCAGGTATCGTATTGCTGTATATTGGTATAATTAATAGTATAAATAAAACGACCATTTGGTGAAAAACACAGCCCTGTGGAATATTTATCATTCGGTTCGTTCGCCGAAGCAGGAAAATTAGTCGGCAAAATGGGAATATTCTTTTTTTGCATATTACTCAACATACCGGTACATCGGTCAAAATCAGCCAAAAACAGTTCGTTGTGCATATTATTACAAGTAGCGGCAAATTTTTTACCATCCGGGCTGAGTTGTATCTGTCCCATATTTTCCCAATATCCGTTATTGGTACCTGTTTTACGTGGGTAGGGAAAACTTTGTTTACCGTAATTGTACACGGAATCTTTGGTAATTAAAAAGGTGTACACACTTACACTATCGTGCATCATTTTAAGCAACCACCAGTCAAAACCATTTGGCATGTTTACAGGCCATCATTTGCGTTTTGCTCACAAATTCACCCTGAACAATTGGCTTCATACGTTCTACAACTTTCCAGCACCACCATTGGCTTTCATGTTTATTTTGTTCAAAAACAAAAGGTCAAAAGGCGCTTTCTTTGGAAGTGGGGCCAACCAAAATAGTACTTAAGTTATTCGCGAACAACCTGAATTAACAAAATAAATAGTCGTATCGTCAATTGGCAAAAAGAGATGATTGTGAATAATTACTATGTCCATTATAAAAGTCAAATAAAGCCGAATCCATTAAACGATAACCTCCGTCTAAATATTCTAAATCGGCACCATAAACGCTGAACCCATCACTACAAAGTATTATATTTCCATTGCTGTCGCATATAGATGAAGCACCGGAATCAAAATACCTGTTATTTAAAGAATCAATTTTAGTATTAATTGTGCCGGATGAAGAAAATTCTGTTCGAAAAGTCCTGCCAGCTCCCGTATACCAAATTTTATTGAAATTTTCTTGGGCACCTACTGATAAAGAAAGTTGGAAAATAATCCACATCAACATTTCACCTTTCATAATCCTAATTTTTAATGAATTTAGAGTATTCAACTTTTTGATTTTGCTGAATACGAATATTATATATTCCGGGTGTCAGTGAAGTAACAGGTAATATAGCCTTACCATTTTGTAAATTTTGTTGCATATTCAAAACTTGAACAGAGGCCATGTCAAAATCTCAATTTGAACCGTACCTTCACTTTGGGGAAATAAATTTGCAACTCTGATTGCGTTGGATTGGGATATACGATAATATTTGAGGATTCCTCATCGTTCTGTCCTCGCAGAGTCTCCGCTTCGGGACTCTGCGATATTGGAATTTTGCTTGTGCTTATTGTCTGAATCACGGATGATGAAGATTTAAAGATGGGCACTGATTCTAGTACCAAGTTCTAAATTAATCATTTTTCTCCATGTATTCTACCTTTCTGTCCCCGCAGCCTCTCCGTTTCGGGATGCAACGCCTTTGGAATCATGCTCCTACCAATTGTCTGAACCATGTTTTTCAGGATTTAAGGATTGGCATGATTACTCCACCACCACCTTCCGCACTTGTCCTTCGCAGCGCAGTATATAAATTCCTTTGGCAAACCGACTTAAGTCCAATTCGTTTTCTTTTGTTCGGAGCAGGAGTTGTCCGGAATGTGAAAATAATTCTTTGGTAGCTTCATGCTTACACCCTTGGATAATCAATCTTCCTGTGGTTGGATTGGGATACACAAAGAGATTTCTGAACTCTTGTTGGTATTCTCCAGCAACCGGCCAGCAATTGATACTTGTATCTTTACCCAAATTGTAATTGGGTTGACAAGGAGGGTTTGTGGCACCTCCCAGTGTATCCGGGAAAACGCAAACATTTAGGACACCAGCCACATGAAATTCCTTTGTTATCCGGACTATCAATCACACTCATGGTTTTGCCCAGTCCATGCCAATTTCCAATGTAAAGTTTTTTATCCCAACCCAAATAGCCCATACTGTAACCATTAAAATAATCATACACCGTGTCCATATTGGCAACATGATACCAGGCGGTTGAACTATCCGGATCCCAGGTATCATATTGCTGGATATTAGCATAATTAACGGTATAAATAAATCTCCCACTTTGGGAATAGCAAATTCCTGTAGAAAAATATCATTGGGTTCTGTGGTCGGTGCTGTATAATTGGTAGGTAGAATTGGTATATTTTTTTCTGCATATTACTAAGTTTCCTGTGCAACGATCAAAATCAGCCAAAAACAATTCATTGTGCCCATTGTTGCAGGTAGCAGCAAAATTTTTCCATCCGGGCTCAATTGTATCTGACCCATAATTTCCTAGTATCCGTTATTGGTACCTGTTTTACGTGGATAGGGAAAACTTTGTTTGCCATAGTTGTACACCGAATCTTTGGTAATTAAAAAGGTATACACACTCACACTATCGTGCATCATTTTAAGCAACCACCAGTCTTTGCCATTTGCATGTTTACAGGCCATCATTTGAGTTTTGCTAATAAATTCTCCCTGAACAATCGGCTTCATACGTTCTACTACCTTTCCAGCACCACCATTAGCTTTCATGTTTATTTTGTTCAAAAACAAAAGATCAAAAGGAGCTTTCTTTGAATTTGGGGCTAACCATACCGTATTTAAGTTAAATTCCGAAGTACCTGAATTTACAAAATAAGTTGTGGTATCGTCTATTGGCAAGAAAATAGATGACTGGGATAGAATACTAAAACCATTGTAAAAGTCAAATATAGCCGAATCCATCAAACGATATCCTCCGTCTAAATATTCTAAATCGGCACCATAAACGCTGAACCCATCACTACAAAGTATTATATTGCCATTGCTGTCGCAAATAGATGAGGAGCCGGTACTAAAATACCGTCCGTGTGTGGAATCAACCTTTGTATTCACTACTCCGGAAGTGGTGAATTGCGAACGAAATGTTCTGCCACCACCGCTGTACCAGGTTTTATTAAAATTCTCTTGTGCACTTCCCAAAAAAGAAAGTGGAATAAGAACCCATATCAATAGAGAAAACTTCATATTCCTAGAGTTTGATGAACTTCGAGTATTCAATTTTTTGATTATATTGAATACGAATACTATATATTCCAGGTGTCAGTGTTGAAACCGGTAAATGAACACTGCCATTTTGTAAATTCTCCTGCAAGTTCAAAACCTGCACAGAAGCCATGTCAAAAACCTGAATTTGAACCGAGCCTTCATTTAGTGGGATATTGATGAGTAACTCTGTTTGAGTCGGGTTCGGGTAAAGTATGACATTTAATTGATTTCTTCATCATTATGTCCTCGCAAAGTTCAGCTGAATATTTCATAAAATCTAAATGGAGTTTCGCTGTGCTTATTGTTGCAAAACACGACTGATTATTTTACATCGAAGGGCATTCATGACCAGCATTCCATTTTTTCCTTCTTTGGTCTTCTTTTCATAGTATTCCTTCATCTGAAGGTCATATTTCTTTGCAGTTAATGCCGCCATATTTAATAGCGTTTTAAGTTTCTTATTTGCCAATCCGCTGACCTTAGTCTTACCCCGGATACTTGTCCCTGATGAATATTCAAAAGGAGCGATACCCGCATAACAGGCTAGTTGTCGCCAATTGTCAAATGTGGTAAAGCAACGGGTTGTAACAATTAAATTGATTGCGGTTTGATCTCCAACACCTGGAACACTTTTGGCTAGTTCCATCTGTTTTTGAATCTTATCATTCGCTTTGATCAATTCCTTTATTAATTTTTCAATCGCCTTTAGTTGCCTTTGTAGCCCTTTAATTATTTGACGATTTTGCTTCATGAGTTCTTTTGTGACTTCCAATGGAAAAAAATCTTCATTCTCTTTCGTTGAATCAAATATCCCTATTGCCTTCACTAGCTTATCTCTCTCAGTCAATAGTAACCGAAGTTTCATAAGATCTGTTTCCGGTAATTCTTTAAAAGATAATCTATGTTCATGCGTCATCGCATACCAAGCGATATCTTCAGAATCTGATTTGTCGCTTTTGCCCCGGGTAAGCCCTTTGGACCTTTTGATTTCTATAGCCGGTACCATACTATAACGAAGCTGGTTTTCCTGAAGCAAATAACAAAGATGCATGCCATACACACCTGTATTTTCAAAACAAAAAGTATATCATCATTAACTATGCGATACTTTTCACTTCACTCAGGATTTGTAGAATACCCTTTTTGGCATTGGTAACTACAAAATGCCTGGGGCTGATTGAGGTAGGAGCACCCAGAATAAATACATCCAATTTACTTTTTGAGATGTCAATTCCGATGACCAGTTTGCTTTTTTTCATATATTTGTTTTAGAGTTAAAAAAGCGGAAGGACGTATTAAAGCCGTTAATAGACCTTGATGTCTAACATTCTATTTGATACTTCCATCCTAAACAAGAGGTAGGCAGAGGACTAATGCGAGGAATAAGTCGAAAACTTATCAGAGTCTATAGTTCACCCCGCTTTCCTTGTAAAATTATCATTTAAAATTTAAAAATCAAAGTAACGGCAGAGTCTCCGCTTCGGGACTCTGCGATATTGGAATTTTGCTTGTGCTTATTGTCTGAATCACGGATGATGAAGATTTAAAGATGGGCACTGATTCTAGTACCAAGTTCTAAATTAGTCATTTTTCTCCATGTATTCTATCATTCTGTCCCCGCAGCCTCTCCGTTTCGGGATGCAACGCCTTTGGAATCATGCTCCTACCAATTGTCTGAACCATGTTTTCAGGATTTAAGGATTGGCATGATTACTCCACCACCACCTTCCGCACTTGTCCTTCGCAGCGCAGTATATAAATTCCTTTGGCAAACCGACTTAAGTCCAATTCGTTTTCTTTTGTTCGGAGCAGGAGTTGTCCGGAATGCGAAAATAATTCTTTGGTAGCTTCATGCTTACACCCTTGGATAATCAATCTTCCTGTGGTCGGATTGGGATACACAAAGAGACTTTCTGAACTCTTGTTGGTATTCTCTACAGCAACCGGCCAACAGTTGATACTCGTATCTTTACCCAAATTGTAATTGGGTTGGCAGGGTGGATTGGTGGCCCCTACAGAATCTTGAGTAAATCTCAGACATTTTTGACACCAGTTACAAGCGGCACCTTTGTTATCTGGACTATCAATAACGCTCATAGCATTTCCAAGTCCATGTATGTTCCCAATATATAATTTCTGGTCCCAAGCCAAATTTGCCATACCATATCCCATAAAATAATCATAGGCCGTATCCATATTGGCAACATGATACCAGGCTGAAGAGCTATCTGGGTCCCAGGTATCATATTGTTGAATATTGGTATAATTAACGGTATAAATAAAACGACTGTTTGGAGAAAAGCAAAGACCGGTAGAGAACTTATCATTGGGTTCGTTGGCCAATGAAGGAAAGTTGGTTGGCAGAATAGGAATATTTCTTTTTACCATATTACTTAGCTGTCCGGTACAACGATCAAAATCAGCCAAGAACAATTCATTATGTCCATTGTTGCAGGTAGCCGCAAACTTTTTCCCATCCGGGCTCAGTTGTATCTGACCCATATTTTCCCAATAAATATTATTGGCACCGGTTTTACGTGGATATGGAAAACTTTGTTTTCCATAATTGTACACCGAATCTTTTGTGATTAAAAAAGTATAAACACTCACACTATCGTGCATCATTTTAAGTAGCCACCAGTCTTTTGCCATTGGCATGTATACAAGCCATCATTTGGGTTTTACTCATAAACTCACCTTTAACAATTGCTGTCATTCGCTCTACTACTTTACCTGCTCCCCGTTTGCATTCATATCGATTTTACTTAAGTACAATCTGTCAAAAGGAGACTTTTAGAGTTTGGAGGTTAACCACACATTATTTAAGTTGGAATCTGAACTTGAGGTATGTATAAGGCTGAAATTATTGGAATCAAATGGTAAGATAATTGACGTCTGTGAGTATGTGCTAAAGCCATCTTCGAAAATATAGAAGGAACTGTCCGCTAATTGGTATCCACCATCCAGATATTCGAAATCCTTGCCGTATAAATTGTATCCGTCGCAAAGGAGAACTAAAGTTCCATTACTATCACAAATTGATGATGAGCCTAAACTTAAGTATATCCCATGTGTTGAATCTACTTTCATATTTATCGCACCGCTACTATTAAATTCCGTACGAAAAGTCCTCCCGGACCCGTATACCAAGTTTGGTTGAAGCTTTTGAGTGAAAACCAAATTTGATACGACTTGGAAGTATGCTTACAAAGAGGAAAAATTCTCATAGCGCTATAATTTGATGAACTTGGAGTACTTAACTTGTTGATTTACTTCAATTTGAAGATTATATATCCCCGCACTTAATGTAGTTAACGGCAGGACTGTGGTTCCGTTTGTAACAACCAAACTAGCTGTTTGAATCAATTGTGCTGACATATCATAAACCCGTATGTCTATTACACCATCACTCAAGGTTGTATGGATTTTAATTTGTTCATTTGCTGGGTTAGGTAAATGAATACTTGTAAATCTTCACTTATTCTATCCACAATGGATGTTGTACCTATTCCATTTTTATAAACACCTACTGCATTACAAATTTCGAGATCATTATACGAAATTCCCGGCTGGATGTGTGAAAATAAGCTACGTGCTTTGTAAACAGCACTTCCATTCACAAAAGGGCAACTGAGTGCCAATTCTTCAAGTTGTTCTAAATCCGCCGTAGACAAGTCCTGCCAACCTTGGGTCAGGACATCTAAATAAATACGATTGAGATCCTTTTCATAGTTTTCAAACAATCGACCAACCGGCAAAGCTGTATTATCCTGAGATAACTCTTGGATTTGGTTTTGAAACATTGAGCTGTCATTGAGGGTGTTTTCCTGACACAGAAAATCCATGTTCGCATCCAGTGTACGAATTTCATCGGTCAATAAAGATTCCTGATTAGCATAGAAAGCGTTTAGGAGTGGATAGGTTGCCCTTGCTACAGAATCGCGACGCAGCCATTTCATACACCTGACGTTCATCGTACCACTCACTTAATTCGGTGTATTCCCGCTGTTCGACATGTTCGGCTCTGCGGTATGTCGAACTAAAGATAAAAAAAGTTCTCTGAACTTCCGGTATTGCTTGAATGCTATCAGGCGCTTTCATCATTCCAAAATTTTACTCCACCACCACTTTCCTTGCCTGGTCCTCACAACGCAATAAATAAAAACCTTTTAGGCAAGCGGCTTAAATCCAACTCATTCTCTTTGGTACGAAGGAGTAAGGCCACTATGAGTAAAAAGTTCTTTAACACTCATTGACTTGCACCCTTTTGATAAGTAATCTGCCTGTAGTAGGGTTGGGATAAACCTCCATAAGATTCGGTATCTCATTGACTGTATTATCAGCCAAGGGCCAACAGTTGATATTTGTATCTTTCCCCAAATCGTAATTGGGCTGGCAAGGCGGATTGTGAACACCGACAGAATCCTGATAGAATCGTAAACATTTTTGACACCAGTTACATGCTGTTCCTTTATTATCGGGACTATTTATAACGCTCATTGCAATTCCCAATCCCGCCCAATTGCCTATGTATATTCTATTGTCCCAGCCTATATATGACATAGAGTACCCCATAAATAATCATATACTGTATCCATATTGGCTACATGAAACCAGGCTGTGCTGCTATCTGGATCCCAGGTATCGTATTGTTGTATGTTGGTATAATTGACTGTGTAAATAAAACGGCCATTAGGTGAAAAACTCAGCCCTGTGGAATATTTATCATCAGGCTCGTTCGCCGAAGCAGGAAAATTAGTCGGCAAAATGGGAATATTCTTTTTTTGCATATTACTCAACTTACCGGTACATCGGTCAAAAATCAGCCAAAAACAACTCATTGTGCATATTATTACAAGTAGCCGCAAATTTTTACCATCCGGGCTGAGTTGTATCTGTCCCATAATTTCCCAATATCCATTGTTCACTCCGGTTTTTCGAGGATAAGGAAAACTTTGTTTGCCAAAATTGTATACTGAATCTTTTGTGATTAAAAAAGTATACACACTCACACTATCATGCATCATTTTAAGTAACCACCAGTCTTGACCATTGGCATGCTTGCAGGCCATCATTTGGGTTTTACTCAAATATTCACCTTGAACGATAGGTTTCATACGCTCAATAACTTTGCCGGCCCCATTATTTGCTTTCATATCAATTTTACTTAAGTACAACCTATCAAAGGGTGCCTTTTTTTGCTTGGGACAAGCCAAACATTATTTAGTGTTGTATCAGAACAGGAGGCATGAAACATATAATAAATACCTGAATCTATTGGCAAGATGATAGAAGTTTGAGAATAACCACTCCACCCATCTTCGAAATCGTAAAAGATTGAATCTACAAGACGATACCCTCCATCTATATAATTCAGGTTTTTGTCATAAATATTATAGCCGTCACTACATATCAGCATATTGCCACTACTATCGCATATCATCGATGCACCATCGGCAATATATCTTGCATGTGTGGAATCTATTTTAAATTAATTGTACCATTCGTTGTAAATTGAGTACTAAGGTTCTCCCACCACCATTATACCAAGTTTTATTAAAATTGTTTTGAGACAAACTAATAAATGAATACAAAATATAAACTAAAGTTTAAGCACCTCATATTTAAAGTTTTAGGAATTTAACAAATGAAACCTGGTTGTTATTATGAACTCGAATTTGATAAATGCCGGTGTGAAGCTCTGAAACATTGAGAAATGATGAACCCTGAATAAATTTCAAATGGGTTTCTAGGATCAACTTGCCAGTTACATCAAAGATCTGAATTTCTACCTTACCATCCGGTACAGTCGCTTTGAAATAAAGTCGATCACTTGTAGGGTTGGGATAAATAAGTATATCGAAAGGAGTATTAATCAAATTTTCAGATTGGGTCACTCCATTCCTATATACGCCTACCGAATTGCAAATTTCTAAATCATCATAGCTTATCCCAGGATTCAAGTGGGCGTATAGCGATTCAGACTTGTAAACAGCACTTCCATTGACAAAAGGGCAACTGAGTGCCAATTCTTCAAGTTGTTCTAAATCCGCTGAGGTCAACTCTTGCCATCCTAGCGTAAGGACTTTAAAATAAATGCTGTTAAGGTCTTTTTCGTAATTTTCAAACAAGCGGCCTGTTGGTAAAGTATTGTTTTCCTGAGTTACCTCCTGGATTAAGTTTTGAAAAATTATACTGTCATTGAGAGTGTTTTCCTGACACAGAATATCCATGTTCATATCCAGTGTACTGAATTTCATCGGTCAGTAAAGATTCCTGATTGGCATGGATTGCGTTTAGGAGTGATAGGTTGCCCTTATTGGAATTTGCTTGTTGCTTATTGTCTGAATCATGGATGATGAAGATTTAAAGATGTTTACTAAAAAGTTACCTAAATTCAGTCGCTTTTCTCCATGTATTCTATCATTCTGTCCCCGCAGCCTCTCCGTTTCGGGATGCAACGCCTTTGGAATCATGCTCCTACCAATTGTCTGAACCGTAACATACAGGATTTAAGGATTGGCATGATTTCTATTCTATGATTACTTTTTTCACCTCATGCTCTACCCGAAGATAATACATGCCCCTGGCAAAATGTTTTGCATCAATGACATCTTCTTTTGTAGAAAAAAGTAACTCACCCTGTGCATTATACAACTCCTTCTTTTTGCCGTGTTTATTTTGAACGATAAAAACGGTACTACTCGGATTCGGGTATACCACCCACCTCCGCACTCCACACTTCGCTCTCACTCTGGCTTAGGGCCAACAGATCCCACTCGCTGCACCCAGATTAAAATCCGGGAGGCCAGGGGGGAAGTAAACGCCATTGCAGTAGTATCATCCAAACGAAGGCATTTGTGACAAAAACCTCCCTAGTCCCTTGATGTCTGGATGATCTACACGCTCATTTGTTTGTATCCTCCTCCCAATTACCAATATAAATTCGCCATCCAAGCCATTGTGTAAAGAATTATAATACTGAAATTTTAAAGGCGTTGTATCCGGACCATGCTGTACCCGGTACCAGGCCAAACTACTGTCAGGTTCATTCCATTCGTATTGGTAAATATTATACCACTTGGAAACATAAATAAATTGATTATTCGGAGAAAAGCAAACACCAGCCACTATGCTATCAATGGTTTCCTGTGGTAGTGATTGGGAATCGTAGTGCTATCATAGGGGATATTTACGATTTTAGCATTGCTCAATTCGCCCGAACAACGGTCAAAATCGGCTATAAAAAGTTCAGAATGATAGCAATGTACCATGGCCAATTTAGTCCCATCAGGACTGAAAGCCATTTGCCCAAATAAATCAAAAGTGGAATATGCGGGACTTGGTAAAAGTCTGAACAAATGGGCCCAGTATGGTATCGGGCCTCACTAAAAGCGGTACATTTCATTAGTGCCATAGCGCCCCTGTTTCAGCAACCACTAATCCCGCCCATTGTGGTGGCGACAGGCCTGCATACGAATTTTATGTAATTCTACATTTTGCAGCAGCACTTTATTTTTCTCAAACCACCTTACCCAAACCGCCATTAGCGTTCATGTCTACAATATTGTATAGGAGTAGATCGTGTGGGGAAACGCCCATCTCCCCAATGGATTGGTATACCAATAGTCATACATCAGATCTGTTATTGTGCAAATAAAACATAAAATTCTCCATTACTCCCTTTGGGTAAAATCAATGAACTCCTGAGTGTATAAAGCATTTGGAAAAAACTGTGATTATAGGCATTGGGTGGCACCAAACTATCCCCTTTATCCATAATCACTCCATTACTATCATATAATATCATGCCATTGCAGGAAAATAATAAGCGACCGGTAGTACTGTCGCAAATATTGCTATGGCCTTG
>JADJZY010000034.1 GCA_016715505.1 Bacteroidota bacterium | reverse complement strand
TAGCATTAACAATACTTTAAGTCATTTCTTTTGTTCCCTGTTCTGGACAAGAGACCACCTAAATAGAGGTGGTCTTTTAATAGGAAATCTTCGTTCAAATCAGTATGGAGCTTAGAGGTCATGCAATTTGGATTCTTTTGCCATTAATTTACATATTTGCAACCTGATTGGCAAGCCTATATTGTATCAGACCAAGAGATTTTGTTAGGAAACCAACTACAAAAGGAACTCGTTTGTCACGTTGAACATTTGTTGGATTATCGGCCCAAGGTTGGAATGAAGATAAAATATTAAACAATTATCTCGATTGGATGAGTTTCCTTGCAAGCTGTATTTGCATATTTTAAAGTATGTATTCATGATGGTTTGTTATTTGTATCTTCAAATGAAAAAGTAGGTTAAGTTGAGAGAAACTATAGCAAACGAGAATTTTCCATTGGATAGTGTTAAATTCTTAAGACAATTGGGTTATGATGTTTGCGCTATTGGAGGAAAACAATAAAAGCATTACTGATATGAGTTGGCTCTGGCTCTTATGAGTTACGTTTAATTGAGACATTTGACCAAGACTATGGCGAATTGATTTTTAAACTTAATTATAAACCAGACCAAGGTGTAGTTTACTTGCGACTGAAAGAATATGAATCATTTGAACCAGGACAGATCGTAGACCAAATTTTGCGAAATGAAAAACTAATATTTGAAAGAACACTTACAGTAGTAGATGAAAATAAAATTAGACAAAGGAGATATTGAAACACGAAACACGAACGACCGTTTTGGGAAAGTGGGGCTTTCCTGCTTATTAGGACAATTAAGTGTAATTCAAACGGAGTGTATTTATTTCAATTTGGTACTATAAATCTTAGCCTGGCTTTATGTCCTCACAAACCAATCAGCCTTTCTGCATGTTACTAAAAAGTCTTTTCCTCATTTAAATAAACTTCATTCCTTACATCAGTTATTATATTTCGTTATATAACGACTTCAATGATCTCAATAAATGAAAATTATATGAACATTCAATTTTTTCCATGGCCAGGTTTTTAATATATATATTTATGCTGCTTTCTTTATAGGAAGGTTACACGCACAATCCTTTTACGCTCGTTTTAAGTAACAAGGAAATGGACAATAATTGGGGCTTAAGTTTTTTTGTACTGATTCGGTGTATCAGTTATTTGTTACAAACAGGGGTTAAATTTATGGAGAGTAGATTGCTTTGTCTCAAATGGAGTAGTCATTCGCTCACAAAGTCGGATACAATTTGAAGATGATCGAAAAACGATTATTGGCGCCTTTGTAAAAAAACAAGAAATTTGGTATCTTGATTCTATACATTTCAATTGTAAGGGCATGGTTCTGTCTAAATATGAAAGAACTTTTAAGGATTTTACTCCAGATCCTAAAAGGGCTAGCGTCAAAGCCAGTTCACTGAATCGCTTTATGAAGATAGCAATGAAGATTATTATAAAAGATCGAAGATTAAGAGATTTAATAAAGTTGATATGTTCAGAAACAGAAGAATGACATTAAAACTAAATCATGTGAAACATATAGGCACGATCTATGTTAAGGACAGACTCCTGTATCAAGGCAGTCTTCAGTTCATTGGAGATAGTCTGGGTCGTATTTTAAATAAGGAAAATAAGGAAATAGCTGAGTATAAGATGGATGAAAAATATACTAAAGCGATGTATTTGAAGTTTTTGAACCGTCACTACTGGTTATTGAAATTGAATAAGAATGAAAAACTTATGAAGAAGCAGCAGATGAATATTGGGAATTCTTTTGATTTGGCACAAACGTGAATGATAAGCCTTTTCCGTCGTTTGCCAACACAGGCTATGAAATGACATCAAAGATTTGTTGATCAGCCTTTTGTATTCCGAAACCAAGGATTATTGGAACTAAATTCTATTTTAGTGACTCTGGAGTTGCATACTAAATAGACCGGGGGCCTGTATTCTTTATTTGCGAGGAACGAGCCTGACAAAGAGCATTTCGGTAAGAACGTCTGATTGGAATTTAAAAGTCAACCCTTATTTTCTCTCAACGAAAGCTTGATAGGTAAAATCATGTACATTTAACGATGCGACAGATTTGTTCAATCTTGTTCATCTTTATAATAGGCGTTTCCTGCATTGTCATGCCGGCAAAATAAAGCGCCTGTGGTTCAACAAGCAGCGGACACTTTTTTTGAAATTGCGGATAGCTCCTATTCTCATGCAGATGAGTATTTGTATCTCATCCCGAAACGCAAACAATGCCACACGTGAAGTAGCCATTATTCTTCCGGTTGGGAATGAAGGTATTTTAATTCCTTTTGGTAAACCATGGACTACAAATGGGTCCGGATTCTCAGAAATTGGTCAGTCGTCTTATCAGGTTCAGTTACTGGGTGGCATGAAATCCAAACAGGCTATTCGCAGTGGTTCCTGGGCATGGTGGAAGATGCATCTAAATTTGGTTCCGGTATTTGAATGGGAGCTCCGGTAGTATTTTGTTTAAGACAAGTGCAAATACCACCCGCATTGGCGTTTATGATATGCCAGTTTCAGCCTCGGGTATTGTGGTGGTAGAAATTGTTGAAACAAAAATCTTTGACAATCTTATTTGCCCCAGGTGAGTGAACTAATTTCAAACGGAAATTTATCCTCTCTGTATTGATTTCGCAAAGGGGTACCTCAACCCAACAGATCGGATATTTATCAAAATCTGCAGGTAATTCTATTGTCACGGCCCATGATCCGGGTTAGAAATATGCTGGGCAAAAGGAAAGTTCGCATTGCAACAACTTTTCCTATTGATTCATCTGGTTAAGTTTGTTCTGAACGGATGTCCGGCCCGGGTTACGACAATCATCATTTTCGCGACTTCAGGAATCTGGTTTGATGATACTGACCCGCATCGGTTACCCCGGTGTTGGTTTGAATTTAAATCCATACAAGACATTCATTTTCCTTCGGTGATAATAATTTTGCATTTCGATATCGTCCGTCAGGAGCGACTTGGCAGATGCCAAGGTCGGCTCAGGAATCAGAATGGCATCCAATTAAAATCGGGGAAACGGGGTTCTGAAACTAGATGGCAATTTTCGTTTGGATTTACCCATGGGCATTATTCGAAAAGCAAAGGAAATGATTTTGAAGTACATGGAAAATTAAAGATCCACTGAAGTAACCTCCAATCTATATACATACCCAGGTCCATCCGATTACATCTGCCACAAGAACCAATGTGAAACCCATCCCAATGGACTTCAGTGAACATTTGTAAATTTACATGGGGTATGATTCTCTCGATACCGTTTATGAACCCATGAATAGCAATTATTTCGGAGGCCAACAGCGGTTTGGGGCTCAACATACCTGAACGAAAACGAGTGCCAATAAATATAATCGTGTTGGTGTGGCTTTTGTTCGTCAGGATACATTTTTTGTCTCTAATCAATCAAATATCCTTGCATTGTGGACCACAGCCGGATTCTGTTTGGTTGGCTGATCGGGAGGTCTATAACGGGTATTTTATCTTCCTGGCATTATTCCAAGCCAACATATTCAGGTAGGGGAATACCTTGAACCTACTCACAAGTTACGCGTCTTAAAATGCACCGGAAACCTTTTCATTTGTAGCAACAATCATGTTTGCTGGTTTAAAATATGGCAATGCTGCCTTTTAAATTGAGGTTTTATTTCACTGCGTACATCAATTCTTTTACGCCTCTCACGACTTTATCGATACTCGGTAAATAGGCTGCTACCAAATTGGGTGCATAGTGCATGCTGGCATCGGCGCTGCAAATACGTCGAATAGGTGCGTCAGAGATAATCAGCTTCACGCGTTGAACTTTATAGGTGATCTAGAGCTGACGTGGCGAGGCCATTGTTCTTCAGCGATGATCAGTCGATTGGTTTTAACCGATTCAACGATGGCGGGCCAATCCAATGGGCGAATCGTGCGCAAATCAATGACTTCGGCGCTGATTCCTTCTTGGCCAGTTCTTCGGCAGCGCCCAAAGCTACCTTCATCATTTTATTGAAGGATACCATGGTAAGATCCGTTCCGGCGCGTTTAATGTCGGCCTTCCAATAGGGATATAATATCTTTCTTCCGGCACATGTCCCATATCGCCGTACATCACTTCACTTTCCATAAAACCATCGGGTCGTCATCCACAATAGCTTTTGAGCAAATCTTTGCATCGCGGATTGAGACGGAGATGACTTTGGAGACCGGGGATATTGGCATACCAACTTTCGAAGGTGGAGTGTTGAGCCTCATTGTCCGGCTGAACCGTTGGGGCCTCTAAAAACAATGGGGCAGCTAAAATTGTCCGCCACTCATGGCCAGCATTTTGGAGGCATGGTTTAAAATCTGATCTAAGCGGAAGAACGGCAAAATTCCAGGTCATGAATTCGATGATAGGTCGTAATCCATGCTTTAGCAGCACCAACACCGATGGCGGCAAAGCCTAATTCGGCAATTGGGGTATCAATGATTCTTTGAAGGCCAAATTCATCCAGCATCCCTTGGCTCACTTTCTAGCACCATTATATTCTGCAACTTCTTCTCCGCTGAGAAAACGTTGGTCTTTAGCATTTCTTCCTGCATGGCTTCTCTCTGGGGCTTGTCTGAAGGCTATTTCCCCTAGTGTCAATTTTAATGCACAAAATAAGGTTTGGCGACTTTATTCGGGACGACAAATTTTGGAATAAATAGGTGGTCCGTCGGGTGGCCGATTGTACTAAAACTTCTAGCAATACTTTCCGGCGAAGATTGAACAGGCTTCTGGCTCCGATGGCGGCAGAGTGCGTGCACCGCGGAGAAAGCGGGTGTGGAACTGCTGCGATGCATAGCTTCATGGTCATCTCCTGTCAAAACTTGATTAGCACCAATCCTAAAGATGGGATCCCACGTGAACGATATTGGTGTTTAAAGCATGGTCTGCTGTAACTTGTTCGTCCATTAGACCAAGAAGAAGCTGACATTAAATCTTAAGAACTTTAGGGTTTATAAACAATTGGCACTTTAAGTTATGGTTAAATTTCCGTTTTCTTTGCCCACCGAAATTTTAATTTCATCACATTTTGAAGAAAACGCTTTGCCCAAAAAAAAAGCATATATCCATGACATTTTCCGGCATGGAAGTCGGCCATGAGCGATTATCAAATTTCCCCTGAAGTTGTTGTTGGTGCCTGGTTTGTTTTTTGTATATTCTGACTCACCCAGAATTTAGGAAATTTGTAGAAGCCCGAAAGAGTTTTGCTGCAAGATGTTTTGTTGGAATGGTTTCCTAGTTACGACTTTTCGGTTTGGGTGTTTTTTGTTTATTGGTTCTTTGTTGTTGGTGGTATTAACCCATTTGAAGTGATCCGAACATTTGGTTATTGAAATGCATTTTCGATTGCCGTAGTGACAGGTTTGTATTTTGTTGATTAGCTGGAACCTCCTCAGGTTTGATTGTGTTAAGGGATGTTTTTTGGAGAATCCCGGTTTATCCCCGTCAGAGTCCTTTTGACCAAAGATTTATTTTTCAGCGGCCATGTGGCGAGTGTATTTTTATACTATTTGGTGGCCAAGTGCGTTGGGTAAAACAAAACATGGTGATCTCTGTTATAGCCATGGTTTTTATGATACAGTATGCGTGCATTATACCTATGATGTGTATGGTGCCTTTTTTGTTCAATTTTTGTTGTACAAAGCCCCGGTTTGGTGGCGCAATTACCGCAATGTGCCGGAGGTCGCTCCCAGTGTTTCCACAGAGCGTATTCAGTTGAACTGACTCAAACTTGGCATCATCCATTTTTATTTACTTTTGCAAAGTTATAATGAGTCATGGCAAATCAATTTCAAACTGAAACCACAGCATATTATGATGACACCCTCTTGGAAGAATCCATGGCAAATCATTTGATTGTGTGTGGAACGATGAAGTGAACACCTTTGACTGGGTAATCCAACCCTGGTGGAAGTATGCGGCATGAACCGGAGCAAGCGGAGCAATGCACCATGATTATTCATTTTAAGGGAAAATGCAGTGTTCGTTCGGCAGATTATGAAACTCCTGAAGCCCGTGTGTGAATCGATTTTGGAGCGCGGGATACAGGCCACGGTAGAAGAATTGGTGGCTTAAGCATGTCGTTTCAGCTTATAGGTGCAAACGATGCGTTCCCCCCACCCGGCAGGCTGATGAAGATGGCTTACTTTGTTTATCGGCCCGATTATATCCTGCACAAATACAAAAGCATATCAACTCGGTATTTTTCCCTGGTACAATGAGGGGGAGCCGGTACAATGGTGGTCGCCCGACCCACGTTTTGTTTATTTACGGATGAAATAAAATCTCCAAAAGTATGCAACAGATTATCCGCAAAGGGAATTATACTTTTCGGATGAATACCGCTTTTGATGAAGTGATTCGACAATGTAGTCTGATAAAACGAACCGGGCAATCCGGAACCTGGATTCATGAAGAGATGATTGAAGCTTACCAGTCATTACATCGTCTCAGGTTCGTGGAGAGTGCGGAGATTTTCGGGGAGATTCTTGGCTGGAGGTTTGTATGGAGTGCGGCTCAAAAGCATGTTTTGTGGAGAAAGTATGTTTAGTCGGGGGCCAATATGAGTAAGCTGGCCCTGATCCATTTGGTGCAAAATCTGCACAGTGAGGAATTCCATTGGTGGATTGCCAAATATACTCTCCGCATCTTGAAAGTTTAGGCGCCCGTAAGATTAGCCGGTCGGCGTTTGAACAATATTTATAGTAAACCAAGCCGGCAATAAAAGAATTGAAAGACAAAACATTTTTACGCTGTTTCGAAAACAAGCCAGAATTATTGACTTGATTCAAAGTACATTGGTATAAATTTGCGATATGACGATTGAACAACTCAAGGTGATGCGGGAGAGGGTGTCATCACTCAAACAGTTTCTTGCGATTGAGGATAAAATGAAGATTGAAAATGACCGACAGTTGAGTTTATCAGCTGGTTTTTGGGATGATAATCAACGTGCAACCGCGATTTTAAAGGAAATAAAAACCCAGGAGTTTTGGGTGGGACTGTTTGAGAAAGTTCAAACGGCGGTAGAGGATTTTGCCGTGATGTTTGATTTTGGAAAATGGGAGAGGCGAGTGAAGAAGATGCCCGCGAACAATTTGATCATGCTTTAAAATGATTGATGAGTTGGAGTTTAAAAGTACCCTGAACGACCCTGAAGATGAGTTGCCTGCAGTGCTAACGATTAACTCAGGAGCAGGAGGAACAGAAAGTCAGGATTGGGCCGAAATGTTGATGCGGATGTACAGGATGTATGGGGAGAAAAATGGGTTTAAAGTCAGTGAACTGGATGTGCAATGGGGAGATGGTGCAGGCATTAAACAAGCTACCCTTGAAGTAGATGGCCCTTTTGCCTATGGCTTGTTGCAATCAGAAAACGGGGTACATCGATTGGTGAGAATTTCGCCTTTTGATTCAAATGCCCGCAGGCATACCTCATTTGCCTCGGTATTCGTATATCCTTTGGTTGATGATAGCATAGAGATAGAAGTGAGTCCGGCTGATTTGGAATGGGAATTTTACCGCTCAGGGGGTAAAGGTGGGCAGAACGTAAACAAGGTAGAAACGGCGGTCCGCTTAAACATATTCCGAGTGGGATTATTGTAGAATGTCAGCAGGCTAGAACGCAAGGTGAAAACCGCGAAAAAGCCCTGAAAGATGCTGAAGTCGCAATTGTATGAGAAAGAGTTACAAAGGCAGGAAGAATTAAAGAACCAAACCAATGCCGGTAAGAAAAAAATTGAGTTGGGGCTCACAAATCAGATCCTATGTATTTCATCCCTATAAAATGATTAAGGACCACCGTACAGATTATGAGGTTGGGAATGTGGGTCCGGTGATGGACGGTGAATTGGATGGATTTATTAAAGCCTATCTGATGTTAGGTAATACCGTTGAAAACTCCTAATTTTAGTTTTCATAACTGATACTTGAACCTGCTTAAATTACTTGTCCCCTTCATGTTTTTTGCAGTGTGTGCCGCGCATGCACAAAAGCCACTATTGAGTGGGGCGTCGAATGACGAAAAAAACAGAACGGCACCATCTAAAAAATCTACATTTCTCTCCCTGGGTTTTGGGTTATCGAATTATTTAGGTGATTTGGGTGGAAACGTCGGGTCGGGTAAAGGTTTTTTGTACGACCATAATTTTAAAAAAAGAACCTTCTTTTACGGGCTGGGCTTGAGTCATTTTCGGCGGGATGTTTTGGGGCTGCGATTAGAATATACCTGGGGTAAAATTTCGGGAAGTGATCAGGATGTGACCTATCGCGATAAGGGGGATTTATCGTATTACCGCTTACGTCGGAATCTGGACTTCCAATCTAAAATTTCGGAATTATCACTGAGTGCAGTTTGTTTTCCATTTAAAATTTTTCCTGCAAAATACAGTATTCATCACTGGCACTTACAACCTTATATGGGTATGGGTATTGGATTGTTTTCCTTTAATCCGCAAGGGACTTATTATGATGAAATTGCCGAAGATCTGATATGGGTTGATTTACATCCATTGCGCACAGAGGGTCAGGGCATGCAGGAATATCCAAGTCGAAAACCCTATCAACTCACCCAATGGAATATGCCATTAACCGTGGGTTTGAGATATGCCCTGGGTAATAAAGCCAGTATGGCTTTTGAATTTTGCGGACGAAAATTATTTACCGATTATTTGGATGATGTGAGTACAAATTATATTGACCCGAACCTCTTCGCCAAATATCTGCAAGCTCAGGATGCATCAGTAGCTCGATCGGTGAATAATAAAAGCAATCTGATTAATCCGGACATGCCCTACTTACCCGGAGAGCAAAGAGGAAAATCCTGCTAAAAATGATTTCTACTATTCCTTTAATGTGAAGTTGTTGATTCAAATCAATAAGACCAAGTCAGGACGTGGTCCGGTAAAAAAATCTTTTTATAAATATGATGATTTGGAATTGTGTTTTTAACCCAAATTTTGAATCGGATGATTCCGGTTAAGTTCGGTCCTACATTATTTTTTCTGTTTTTTACCATTACGAATCAACTCATAGGAGTGCATGATTTGTTCCTTCAGGATTTGCTGATTCAAATACCCATCGGAAATAATGGTATTCCAATGTACTTTACTCATATGATATCCCGGTAAAATATGCTCGGGATATGCTTCGCGCAATTGAATGGCTTTTTCCGGATCACATTTGACATTAAAACGAACTGTTTCTGTATCCAAGGGAAGCAGTAAAAACATTCTGCCTTTGGTTTTATACACAATCACATGAGGGCCAAATGGACAACCTTCTTCCACTTCTTCCAGAGATAAAACAAAATCACGAATGGCTTCGATATGCATATTGACTATTGTTTGATGAATGCAATGGCATGCCTCATTTCATCTTCGATTTGCAAATAATAAACACCGCTGGGTAAGGATTCAATTTGGAGGGTGTAATTTAACTGTCCCCCTTTTTGACGGCTGTTTAATTTTACCTGACCCTGCTGATCGATGACCCGGAAATGAATTTCTTTGCTCTTGCCGGCTTCTTTAAATTGAACATGGAGTAAATGATTGGCAGGATTCGGCGAAACTTGAATCAAAGGTTGTGTAACACTCAAATCCGTTGTTTGCAATACGGTTCCATTGATGATAATCTGATCAAATATGGCATCGTTGAGAGTGCCATCAATATGACTACAATTGGCGAGTCCCAGATAAATACTATCATTCATGGAAATGGTCGTGGAGTTGAGTAATTCCCAGTTGCTTCCATTGGTGGAGAAATATGCTTCAAAAACGTTGCCGGTTCTTTCCAATTTAACCCATCCGGGAGCGGCTCCGGAAGTATCCTTGTTATCGCTTGAGCCTGCAGTAGATGATCGCCACTGATTGGCAAATCCATTCCCGGGCGTTAAAGCGCAGAGGGTATGTTTAGAATCCGTATCCAATGATTCGCGCATCATAACGCCGGCTTTAGCCCAACTGTAAATATTTCCAATATATCGCACCCGGGCAGAGATGCTCACGTCGCCATTTACTTTTTTATACAAATAATGAAATTGATCGGCACTGCCCCAAATATCATCGCCAGCGGCATA
The DNA here is from genome assembly GCA_016715505.1 of Bacteroidota bacterium. Classification (GTDB taxonomy): domain Bacteria; phylum Bacteroidota; class Bacteroidia; order Chitinophagales; family Chitinophagaceae; genus OLB11. Next base: position 392,265 of record JADJZY010000034.1, on the reverse strand, counting down.
AATAGTATAGCGCTGATTGATTGAGTCAAAACACACAGAGCCTGCAGCGCCGGTATTGCCAATATCCTGATGATTGTCAAAATCGTTATTCAGTTGATTGCTGGGTGTTTCAAAATAGATTCTTTGACTCCACAAACTACTGTCATTGCCACAATGTGCTCTTACCCGAAGTTCATAGCGTGTACAACCTTGATATTGCGAAAACAAAAAAATATTACCGGTGCTATTTAAAGTGTTCCAATTCATTTCAGCTTCTGGGCGGTATTGGATATCAAAACTCATTCCAGTGCCACTCCACTGAATCTGATATTGATTTCCCATCCATTGGTGAGATGTGATGTTGGGCGTAGCACAGCTATGTGAATTTTCCAGCTTTTGTTCCCAGGTGCCACGACCATAATATGTGATAAAAAGTCGGGCATCGTCGCCACCATCATTGAAGTACATAAAGTCTTCAATAGACGCTATGGTTGGAAGGCCGTTGTTATATGCATTCCATGCGCCCAGGGTCGTATCCGTATGAAATACGCCCATGCTGTTGCCCACATAAAGACTTTGATTCGTGCTGTAATCGTCTAAATGGAGTTTCATTTGGGGTACACTGGGCAATTGATTGGAGTAGTCTATGAATGTTTGTCCACCATTATTGGAGCGATAAACTTTGTTGCCAATGATGATATACATATCCATCGTATCAGCGGAAGAAATAACAATGTCTGATGCATTTCCTGATACAGGCAATGTATAGTTCACAAAAGTTGGGCTCGGGCTCAATGCATCATGACTGATGTAAATTTTATTCGCAGCGCTGTAGGCGAGTAAATGCGGATATTTTTCGGCGCTGGCTATAGCCCGTATGGTTGTTGTGCCGGTGATGATTTGAGTCCAGAGTGGATTTTGGGCGAGTAAATTGTTGGTACGCCAAACAGAATTTCCGGCTACAAAAGCAATTTCAGGATTGCTATTAAAAGCATGCTTAATATTTGTTGTGGTTACCCCAATCGGAAGATTGTATGTATTGCCACTCCCGGATGGCAGTGGACGACGTTCCAAATCATCAAAATAGTAAACAAATTTTTGAGGCGAATAATCCATCATCATTCTGGTGGTCCAGTCACCACCACGATTCGTTTTCCATTCATTCCCCATATAAACCAATTCGCCATTGTCCTGAGTTCCGGTACTGATGAGCCTTGCAAACAAAGGACTTGCTGCGGCATGATAGTTTTCCGTAGCGCTCAGGCTATCGCTGGTTTGTACCCAATTTACACCTGAATCCTGAGTCATCCAAACGCCCCCGTCATTGGCTTGAAATAGTTGATTGGGGTTAGAAGGGTGAAATTCCCAATCATGCATATCGGTATGCACGGTTTGCCACCAGTTAGTGAGTTTTGTCCATGTAAAACCAGAGTCATCACTGCGCCACACATTGTGCGAGGCGAGGTACAATTGATTGGGATTGAGTGGATCCGCTTCGATACAGAAATTATAATTTCCCTGTCCGCCACCAGTCGTATCATATCCCGTTAAACTGCGGTTCGGATCATGATAACGAATCGAGAAAGTTGTTCCGGAATCGGTGCTTAAAAAAATAGTGCCTTCATCATAAACGGAACCAACATAAACGAAAGCAGGATTGGCGGGACTCACTGCTAAGCGGGTACCTTGTTGTAATAAATTGCTGAAGCCCGTGGTGATTTCGCTCCAGGTATTCCCACGGTCTGTGCTTCTGAAAAATTTATTGGTACTTGAAGCATAAACAATCGAACTGCCGGCCAAAGGCATCCATTTCATATCGGTAAAATTATTGCCGGCCAATTTTTCACTCCAGGTATTACCTCCATCACTTGTTTTCCAAATACCGTTGTTGGTTGCGGCTACTAAGCTAAGATGATCCAAAGGGTCCATGAGTAATTCCAAAGCCATTCGATTTCCGATGCCGGTGTTTGCCAAATTCCAGCTTTGTCCACCATCTGTGCTTTTCCAAATTCCAAAATCGGTGCTATAATAATTGGGATCGCCGGAACTTAGGTAAATGATATTTGAATTGGTAAAATCAATGCAAACACTGGAGGTATTCATTTGTGGCAGCAAATCAGTCCCCAATGGTTTCCAACTTTGTGCATTATTGGTAGATATCCATAATCCACCCGATGCACTGCAGGCATATAATGTATTGGTATTATTCGGATCGAATTTTATTTGACAGACTCGCCCGATACCGTTAATTTGACCTGAAATATTCGTTGGAAATTGTTTTGGTCCTGTAAATAACCAGCTGGTACTTTGTGCATGGGTGCCTAAAATGGCCCCAAGAAAAAAAGCCAGCATTAAAATATTTTCATAAAAATGCGATGAATAAATGGGTGAATAGAAAGCGCTTATTTGCGTGATTTGAGTTGTTCCTGCCAAAGAGCGAGTCTTTCATCGCTGTTCATCACGCGCCCATCAGGCTTCACAAAGGCTTTCATTTTTTGTTGCCAGCGCATGAATTTTTTGTATTCAAAGGCGAGTGTGTCGCGTTGAACTTTTATTTGTTGCGGTTGGGAAGAACGAAAGCGCTCATTTTCTGTTTGTGGTTTTGGATGAACCGAATAGTAGATTTCAAATGCTTGAACGGCATCCGAAAATATAACGCCTTCCTGATTCATCATCTCAATCCAGAGTGGATTTTGACGGCAAGCAGCGTCTCCGGGATATTGAGCCAGACAAATGCCGTTGAACATTCCGATCAGCATGGATAGAAATACAATTTTTTGCATAAAGTGGGATTTTAATGATTGGAGGTCCTGTTGGACGGCGTCATATTAATAAAGTCGGCAAGTTTCTACCATCGTGATATTGTCCTGAGTTGCAGAGGTAGAGTTGGCTTCGCACTTTTTGGCAGCTTCCTTTTTGGTGTCTTTAATCAGGAATTCATGGGTAGCCGTATCAGGTAAGCCGGGAGGATTTCCGGAGTATTTTACTACACATTGGCAGATATATTCGCGGGTGCAGGAAGTCATGAATACGACCAGGCCGACAATAATCAGGGGAAACAATCGTTTCAGTTGTAAAAACATGGAGTCAAATATAATCAATCTTATTTTTTTAGGAGCATAAAGTAAAATAAATTTACCATCTCAGTAATGGTTTTAGAAGGACAAATAGAGAACCTTGAATTTCTGGCCCGTCAGGTGGTCGAGGGATTCATTATTGGCTTACATAAAAGCCCATTTCATGGATTTTCGGTAGAGTTTGCAGAACACAGGCTGTATAACACCGGAGATAATTTAAAACATATTGACTGGAAGGTATATGGACGCTCGGATAAGCTCTTTGTGAAAAAATACGAAGAGGAAACCAATTTGAGATGTCAGATCGTGATTGATACGTCCAGTTCAATGTTATTTCCGGAAGATGCCGCGCTGAATAAATTGAAATTTTCTTGTCTGGCGGCGGCTTGCATCAAGGAAATACTCCGTAAACAGTTGGACGCGGTTGGGCTTTCATTGTTCGACCAATCGGTCTATTTTCATAGTAAATGCAAAAGTAATATTGTGCATCACAAAATGTTGGGTGCTGAATTGGAAAAACTCTTGCAGTTAAACATTGAAAATCGAACAACCCAGGCTGTGAATGCATTGCATCAGATTGCCGAAAACATTCATAAACGCTCTTTGGTGATTATTTTCAGTGATATGTTGGACCGGGTTTCGGACAGCAACGAAATTTTTGATGCCCTACAACACTTAAAATATAATAAACATGAAGTGATCCTTTTCATGTACAAGATGGAAAATTTGAGGTGGATTTTGATTTTGAAAATCGACCGTATGAGTTTATTGATATGGAAAGTGGCGAAAAAATCCGGATGAACTCCAATAGCCTGAAAGAAATCTATGCCAGTAAAATGAAGGCTTTCAGGTCTGAATTGTCCTTGAAATGTGGGCAGTTTGGCATCGATATCGTAGATGCAGATATCAATCAGGGCTTTGAACAAGTGCTGCTTTCCTATCTCATTAAACGAAATAAAATGATTTAATCAGGACGCCCCTCGTCTTATTATGGATACCCTTTATAGGGCTATCCGAAGTTATAGCACAGCCTTTTTCAGCATATACCAATGTGCGTCAGGAATTCTATGTTTTCGATAATGGAGCAGTTAATCGGATTGAACCATTGATACCGGTGGATTATAAAGTTGGACGCAGGGCTGTAGCATATCTTGACAATGCACGAAATTTTAAAGTGTACCGCGATGGTGCCGTTACAACCATCAATGATTTGTTTACCACTCAGTTCAGTGTTTCGGACAATTTGGTACTATTCCGAAGTGCCAATATGATTTCGGTGATAGATGGTCAGGACGTGGTGCTGCTCAGTAAACTTTGCGACCGTTTTGCCATGGGGGATAGTGTGGTGCTGTTTTATGATATCAATCAATCCACATTTAATGGATACTACAATGGGAAAATCACCGAATTGGAAACTTTCTTAAACATCCGTGAAAATGATTTTACCTTCGATAGTACGGTAAAGGTTTCAGATAATATTGGGGCTTATATCAATTTTAATAACCAGTTCAAAGTGTTTTACAACAATGAATCAGAGGCGATTGAAAGTCAGGCGGTGCGCGAATTTAAAGTAGGTAGAAATACGGTGGGTTATATCGATATCAATCAGATTTTTAAAATTTATCATAAAGGACATGTTTATATCATGGACCCATTTCCTCCCAAATCCTATCAGGTAGGTGACGATATTGTAGCGTTTCAAAGTAATGACGGGTACTTCAAAATATTTTACAATGGGAACTTATATACCATCGGATATTATGAACCGCCTTATCGGGTTGCCGACCGAGTTGTGGCTTTTCAGGACCTGAACGGATTTTTTAAAATGTTTTATGAAGGGGAACAGACTGTTGTTGATAATTACTTTCCCGAAAAAATGGAAATTGGTTATAACTCCATGGCCTATATCAACAAAGCCAATACACTGCGAATGTTTAGTAAAGGTCAGATGTATGATATCACCACCATGAGTTTATACGAGATGCGTTTGGACTACGATGTTTTGCAATACAAGGTGGGCTTCAATGCATTTAAAATGTTTTATAACGGGGAGTTTTATAATTAACTTAACAGCGAGTGCTACTCGACGCGCTTATTTTTGGATTTAACTAAAATGAAATACATGCAAATGGGCAGGTTTAATTTGAAAGCTGCGTGCTTATTGCTTCTGGGGTGTATGCTTGTTGGGCAGTCACTTTTTGCCAGCAAGATTTTTGTTCCGATGGATGTTGAAAATCAGAGTAATCACCTGAAGGCTTATGGTATTGCATATTATGTTCTTGGAAAGAATCAAAAAGTAGATTGGCTGTTGAATTATCAGGGAGGCAGCTTTGCTTTTGATCATTATGTGGAACTTGAAAGTGAGTGCAAAATTCGGGGTGTATCTTATGAAGTGTTACCGGAGGCCAAATACACGAAAATACTGGAAGAGGTGGCTGATCCTGATGCGAATATGGATTTGGTGCGACTTGAAAAATTACCCAAAATTGCCGTTTATACACCCGATAATAAACAACCCTGGGATGATGCTGTGACAATGGTGTTGACCTATGCAGAAATCCCTTTTGAGAAATTGTATGATACCGAAATGTTGGAAGATAAATTGGTTCAATACGATTGGTTGCATTTGCATCATGAAGATTTTACCGGTCAATATGGAAAGTTTTATGCCGCATATCATACGGCAGCCTGGTATATTGAAGAAATGAATAAAAACGAGGCCATGGCCAAGAAGCATGGCTTTCAGAAAGTCAGTCAGTTGAAGTTAGCCGTTGCCAAAAAAATTCGTGAGTTTGTGATTGGTGGTGGTTATCTTTTTGCGATGTGCAGCGCCACCGACAGTTATGATATTGCTTTAGCGGCAGAGGGTACGGATATTTGCGAAAAAATGTATGATTATGATCCGCAGGATCCGGAGGCACAATCCAAACTCAATTATGAGCGCAGCCTGGCGTTCAAGGATTTTAAATTGGTGACCAATCCTTACGAATACGAATATTCTGATATTGATGCAACGACGGTTAGGAAGGTGCCATTTAGTGCAGATTATTTTACCTTATTTACTTTCTCGGCCAAATTTGATCCGGTACCATCTATGTTATGTCAAAATCATACAACTACGATTAAAGGCTTCATGGGGCAAACCACTTCATTCGTGAATCGGGCATTAAAAAGTAGTACCCTGGTCATGGGTGAAAATAAAGGTGCCGGTGAGGCCAGATACATTCATGGGGATTTAGGAAAAGGTACCTGGACATTTACGGAGGCCATGATCCGGAAGATTATCAACATCAGGTGGGTGATCCGCCAACAGATTTAAGTTTGCATCCCAATTCTCCGGGATATCGATTGATTTTAAACAATGTCCTTTTTCCGGCAGCTAAAAAGAAACCTCAAAAAACGTAAACTACCTGGAAGGTGGGAAATTGCTTAGTTTTTTAAGTACTTCATTCTCCAGTTTCTTTTTATAAGTCATTACTTTCTTTTGCAAAACCTTATCCTGCGTTCCCAAAATCTGTAATGCTAAAATACCGGCGTTTTTGGCGGCATTCAACGCAACAGTAGCAACCGGAACCCCGTTCGGCATTTGAAGTATGGAGAGAACAGAATCCCAACCATCCATAGAATTACTGCTTTTAACCGGAACGCCAATGACCGGTAAAGGTGTGATACTCGCAATCATGCCCGGTAAATGAGCTGCTCCGCCTGCGCCGGCGATGATGATGCGCAAGCCTCGCTGATGAGCTTTTTCGGCGTACTCAAACATTCGACGCGGAGTGCGATGCGCAGATACGATACTCGTTTCATAAGGAATACCCATTTCTTCGAGAAAATCAGCAGCTTGTTTCATCACGGGCCAGTCACTATCGCTACCCATGATTATTCCTACGAAAGGCTTTTTACTTTGATGGTTTGTTTGACCCATTGTGCAATTTTTTTGGCTTCATCCAGAGAGGAATGTGTAACAGTCACATGACCCATTTTCCGGAAAGGCTTGGTTGTTTTTTTACCGTACAAATGTACGTAAACACCTTCTTTGGAAAGACATTCCGTTAATCCTTCATAATGCACAGGTCCCTGAAAGGATTCTTCGCCTAAAAGATTGGCCATGGCAGAAGGACTGATGAGTTGGGTGCTGCCTAATGGCAAATTTAAAATGCCGCGGAGATGTTGCTCATACTGCGAACTTTGCGCACTTTCGATGGTTTGATGTCCGCTATTATGCGGACGCGGCGCTACTTCGTTGATCCACAATTGTTGTTGTTGATCCACTAAAAACTCTACCGCCAATAATCCGCAGATATTCAATTTTTCAATCAATCGCTCAGCAATTTGTGCGGCTTCCTGCTGCATGATATTAGAAATAGGAGCAGGATAAAGTAAAAGGTCAAGCAGGTTGGCATCCGGATGAAAATCCATACTCACAGCATCAAAACAACGAATTTCTCCAGAAGCATTCCGCACCGCAATTACGGCCAATTCATTACTTAAGGAAACCATGTCTTCAATCACTGATGGAGTATCCATTAATAGAGCAATGTCGTTGTCGGATTTTATCACTGCGACACCTTTCCCATCGTAACCGGCTTTTCTGCTCTTTTGAACAAATGGAAACTTGATCAAACCGGTATGGATGGCTGATAATATTTCTGCTTTATTTTCATAGAGTGCGAAATCAGAAGTGGGTAGATTTAAACTCTTGTAAAAGGCCTTCTGTAAACCTTTGTCCTGAATCAATGCAAGAGATTTCGGATTTGGGTGAACAATTTTACCCATTTCTTGAAGCGCCTGCAAAGCTTCAGTATTCACATGCTCAATTTCAATCGTGATGACATCACAATCCAGCCCAAATTGCATCACCGTATCATAATCCAATAAGCTGCCTTGAACAAATTCATTACAACTGATACGGCAAGGGGCTTGAGGGTCGGGGTCTAAAATTTTGGTATAAATATCCCAGCGGCGGGTGCATTCAAGGAGCATTTTGCCTAACTGACCACCTCCTAAAATGCCTAATTTGGTTTTTCCTGAAAAAAAGAGTGAAGAATCCATGCAGGCAACAAATATAATCGGCGAAAGTGTAAACCGGAAAAGTTATACTATCAATGCTGAAAGGATTTACTTTCGAAATACGACCTGCCCTTTGCTATAGGTTGCTAAAACCTTTGTTTGCATGACATCCTTTTCAGGTGCTTCCATGATGTCGGTATCCAAAATGACAAAATCAGCCCATTTGCCTGGTTTTAAACTGCCTCTGTATTTCTCATCAAACGAAGCTTTGGCAGCCCAGATGGTCATGCCTCTTAAAGCATCTTCACGACTCAAAGCCTCTTTGATTTGGAAACCGCCTTGAGGTATTCCGGAAATATTTTTTCGAAATACGGCGGCAACAAATGTTTTTAGTGGGTCGGGTGATTCTACCGGGAAATCGGTTCCCAGAGGCATCCATCCCAGTTGATTTTTAAGGGTGTTGAGTAAATAAGCATTCTGTAAACGCATGGCTCCAAGTCGTTTTTCAGCCCAGGCCATATCGCTCATGGCATGTGTAGGTTGAACAGAGGGAATGATGTTCCATTGACGAAAAATAGTGGTGTCTGAGGGGAGAATCACCTGCGCATGTTCAATCCGCCATCGTCGTTGATTAGATGCAGGCAGGTATTTCTGATACATTTTTAAGATGCTGGAAACTGCCGAGTCTCCAATGGCATGCACACAACATTGATAGGAACTTTTCGCGATTCGTGCAATCATTTGCTCCAGGGAATCCTGCGGGTAAGACAACTGCCCGAAATGAGCGGCTTGATCCAGATAAGGCTCATGTAAGCATGCACCTCTGGATCCCAGTGCACCATCTGAGAAAATTTTAAATCCGGCAATATGCAATTGATCATCCTGATAGGGTTCCTGATGCATCCAATTTTGTATATTCTCTCTGGACATTTCCAACATACAGGTCACAGGAATACGTAATTGTTTGCTTTGAAACGCTTTTTGAAGATGGCTCAGGTCGGTGGATTTTACCCAACAATCGGTTAGCGAAGTGAGTCCAAACGCAAAGCATTTTTGTTCCAAATCCTGCATCCCTAAGAGGGCTTCAGTATCGTTCAGCGGAGGGATTTTGTTTTGTATCTCAGCAATAGCCGCGTCAAAAACGAATCCCGTAAGTTGATCATTTTTAATTTCAAATTGCCCGCCTGGAACTTTAGTTTGCTTTTGGATACCAGCTAAATCCAGGGCTTTTTGGTTACAAAGTGCCACATGTCCATCCACTCGCAACATGATTACGGGTCGGTCTGGAAAATGAAGGTCCAGACTCTTCTTGTCTGGCATAGTTTGGGGTGTCCAAAGATGTTCATCCCAATTTCGCGCTTCAATCCATTGACGGGGATTCTCTGCAGCAAATTTTTTCATCAGATCAACGGCCTCTAAAAAAGAGCGACTTTCATGGAGGTCTAATTTAAAATAATCCATGGCATATCCGGTAAAATGGCAATGCGCATCAATGAAACCCGGATAAACACTAGCACCTTTTAAATCGAGGATGTCTTTGGCCTGGACATTCTGCATGAGGGAACGCCCTCCTGTAGCGATTATTTTTCCGTCACGGATCAACATCACATCATGCACCTGAAATCCCTCATCTACCGTATAAATTTTTCCTCCATGCACTAGAAGGTCAACAGACTTATTTTGACAAGCACTGAACGTTAAAATCAGGAAAGAATAGGCGAGAAATTGCTTCAACATCAGATTGCATAATTACGTGGTTTCGATAAAATCCTGAATTTTATTTTATACTGAATACGCCATGATCGTTTGGATTTGATGTTGGCTGTATCCAACTGCAAATTTGGGTTTATATTTGAGCATAAGAATAGGTATGGCGAAGGCAATCATGGATGATCAAAAAATCAGCTGCAAAAAACAGCGGGATAGGATTTTCATCTATCGCCTATTTCCGCTATTCATCGTATTGCTTGGTTTGAATTGTGCACAAATACATGCGCAAAAAGTAGTGGATAAGGTAGTGAACAATGAACAACGTCGAAAATTAGAGAAGGCGAAAAAATTCTACAACGAACACCGCATTTTTGAGGGCGAAAAAATTTTGAAAGAACTCGTTCGCGAAAATCCAGGTGATCCGTATTTTCATGAAGCATTGGTTCAAATGCAGCGACAGGTTTTGGAACGCATTGCTGCAACAAGTGATGAATTAAAATCTTTGCAACCACAACAAGAAATGAAAGACACTTCAGAGGCAGATGCTTCAGATGAAGAAGTGAATCACAATGACGGAACAATAATTCCCAGAGGTAAGGATCCGGTAAAATGGAGCGGGTTGAACAGAAGTGATGATCAAAGCTCCGATGAAAAGCCCCGAAAGCGCCGAAAGGAAGTTGAAGAGACTGAACCCACAGATGCTACCGTAACCATTGATTCCAGTATCTTGCGACAACCGGATGGAGAAGAAAAACAACTTTCCTGGAGCCAGAAGGAGGAAAAAATGCGCGTGCAGGCATTATCCAAACGATTAAAAGAGCTGGCTGATTTGGCCATGATTCCTTATGAACCATACAAGCATGATTTTATTCAAAACTGTCGATTGGCCACTTTGAAATTATTTAATGTTGATTCAGCCTCGGCATATTTGCGGCAGTTTATGGTGGACACATCCGATCAGGATTATCCTGCGCCCGACGAAGCGAAGAATTTTTATGAACAAGGACTGGAAGAATTAGCCGGCGCCAATCCATCCCTGGCAGCACCACTTTTTGAAAAGGCTTTGGCTATTTATCCAACACATTATATGGGGATGCTTAAGTTGGGTGATGCCTATTATATTATGAATCGGGATACTGCGGCCATTCGCTTGTATAAAAAAGCCAGTGAGTTAAACCCAATCAGACCTGAAGCATGGGAAAAGCTTTCGATGTCGTTGTATCAGAGAGGGATGTACGAAGAAGCCGCTGCCAGCATCATCGAGGCCATCATTGCATATCCCCAGCAACATTATTTTACGATACTCAAACGAATTGTGCAGAAAACGGCAGCAGATTTTAATTTACAATGGATTCCCAGAGAGGTTTATCCCTTAACAACGGCCCATGTTTGGGAAGAAATTATCGTAGATGATAAATCGCCTTGGTGGCATTATCAGGCAGCTAAACAAGATGTTTACAGCTACTTTGATACCTTGGGAATGGTCAGGCCGAACGATAAAACCAAGGAAAAATATTTGGAAATGTATGCCTGGAAAAAAATGTTGAATAATTCCTCAAGAAAACATTTTCAATTTGCCCGTGCCATGGATAAGTTGGGTTACTTAGATTGTTATGTCTTCGTTTCACTTTTTCATCAGGATTTATATGGTCAGTTTGCTGATTTTTCGGTGAACAATATGGCCCGAATCAAAGAATATTTTTTTATTCTCATCAATTGGGAAGATAAACGATTCGATAAGGTAAGAAAAGCAGTGGCCCCGCCGCCGGAAAGTAAACCCAAATAGTGGGTAGGATTAAGCAAATTCTTTGTCGGAAATTTTTTGCCATTCAGTGGGCGATAATCCGGTCAATTTTTTAAAGGCGTTGGTAAAATTGCTCGTATTCGAATAACCCAATTCCAATGCAATTTGCTGCACACTAATGCGTGAACTACTTAAAAAATGTTTGGCTTTACGAACCCTTTCCTGTTGAATAAAATCATAAATGGAAGTGCCAAACAATTCTTTAAACCCCTTTTTTAAATAACATTCATTGATGTGCACAGCTCTTGCCAGGGCAGGAATTGAAAGTGGTTCAGACAAATGAATCATGGCCAGTACACGGGCTTGCATGATTTTTTGTTTTTCGGATGGGATATTCAAAAAACGGCAATGAAAGCAAGGCGTTTTATCACAATCTTTTCGATCTTCCAGGGCATGAAATAAAATTTGAAGGGCCAAACTTTCGAGCATCATTTCCTTTAAAACAGGTTGAGCTTCAGTATATTCAAAAATGGAATCCGCGATTGGTTCAATCCGGCATGAAAGTGCGGAACCTTGTTGGTATTGATGAACTTTAAAACCCAAAGTTTGAACCAAACTCAATTCAGGATATTTCTGTAAATAACCGGATTCAAAAGTTAGGTGGATCTCATAACCTTTTTTTTGAACCGAATGAAATCCGGAAATTAGGATGTCGAGTCTGCCGTCGAGAAAGCAAGTCATTTCCAATTGTAAATCGCTGCACTTTTGATGGGGTGACAACGTTATTTTCAAGCCATTACAAATGGGGATATTCGGCATCGCAGGCAAAGGTAGGTGCCAAAACTTGCTTTGCCGAATAATCTACGGATGAAGTACAATAGAGGCAAAAAATACATTTTAGGCTGTTTAATTTCCCGGTCTGATTTGCCTGTGGAATGCAATTCATGTGGGATAGAGATCAAATCTTGATTGGCTACAACTTGTTCAATTTGTGAAAAGTGGGTTTGTTGAAAGAATGAACAACATTTAATTCGTCATAAATTTATGTTTTAATCCTTCCGATGATTTTTTATTTTTACCCTTGATCCAAATCCCGTAACATGAAAACGATTCTTTTTTGTTTATTCTTCTGTGGGCCATTTTTGATATATGGTCAAAAGGCAGATACCTTAATCAAGGCAGCGATTCTGCAAATGGAATCCGGAAAATATGATCAGGCTTTGGAATTGCTGAGTCAGGCCGAAAAGTCCGATCCTTCCAATATGGCTCCCGTTTACGAAATGGGGATGGCGTATTACTTACGTTTGGATTATTTAAAGGCTTTGCCTTATTTTCAAAAAGCAGTGAATGGCAATTACCGCAATACTTCCCCTGAAGCTTATGCTATGTTGGGTAATACATTGGATTTGAAAGGGGATAGTTCAGGGGCCATGAAGGTTTATCAGGATGGTCGGAGACGATTTCCAAAGTCGGGCCGTTTATGGGTTGAAGAAGGACATTTGTTTACCCAACGTAATCATTACGAACAGGCCTTATGTAGATATGAACAGGCCATCAAAACCGAACCCTCACTGGCAAGTGCTTACAGAGGAGCAGCTACTATTTGGGCCCTGACAGAAGAGCGTTTTAATGTACTGATGATGGGAGAAATATTTATGAATCTCGAACTGGCCGGACAACGAAACGAAAACATGAGTGAGATGCTTTATATGACCATTCAAAGTGCTATCAAGTTCACAGATTCCTCTGCAGAAGTGGTACTCACCAAAATCATGGAAGCTTCCATGGAGAAAGGAAAATTGGTATTACCTTTTGCCGCATCTTATGAAGCCGGATTCATGGTTGGCTTTACGCCCATTTTAATAAATCGAACTCAAGCTAAAAGTAAATCTAAACTCAGTTTAAAGGAAATATTTACGCTCTATCGGGCTGCCAATTTGCAATGGTTTGAACGAAAAAACAATAAACGCTATCCGAATGCAATTTTGGATCAACAAAATGAATTGGCCGAAAAAAACTTATTGGAGGCTTATGTTTATTGGTTATTTCGCAAAGGGCAACCAGAGGAATATCAACTATGGTTGCAAAAAAACGGCAGCACTTTTAAGCAATTTGAAGAATGGATGCAGAAACATAAACTCGAATTAAACCTCCGCAATACTTATACAACCGGCTTTATTTGTAAAGATCAAAAAATTAAGACTGTAATAGTCCGGCCCAAATTAAAATCAGAACCAGAATTCCTGCAGCGATGCGGTAATAGCCCCAAAAACGGAACCCGTATTTTTTAATCATGCCAATAAAAAATTTAATGGCTAAAACGGCTACAATGAATGCCACAACGTTTCCAAGCAGAAACAACAAGAGATGTCGATTATCTGAAAAGATCATTTCGTATCCTTTTAAATTTTGTCCCTGAACCGTCCAATCTTTCACGATGACGGAATAGGCTGTGACTGCCAACATGGTTGGAACAGCCAGGAAGAAGGAAAACTCAGCCGCCGCCTCACGACTTAATTTTTGCTGCATACCCCCAATAATGGAAGCTGCAGCCCGACTTGTACCCGGCATCATCGCCAAACATTGCCAAAAACCTATTTTAACGGCAACCGGAATGCTGATATCTTCCTCCCTGTGGATTTGAGGATTTTTAAAATAGTTATCAATAAATAATAAAACAATCCCTCCGGCAATCAGCACCAAGGCGATGGGGAGTGGTTTTTCTAAAACACTTTCAATGTAATCATCCAGCAGATAGCCCAATACAAGTGCGGGTATTACCGCGAAACCTAGTTTTAAATAGAAGTTGATTTTTTTAAAATCGAAAAATTTTTTCCAATAAAGAAATACAACTGCAAGTATGGCCCCAAACTGAATGGATACTTCAAACATCTTAACAAACTCATCATTGGAAATCTGAAAGAAGGCACTCAGAAAAACCATGTGAGCCGTAGATGAGATTGGTAAAAACTCGGTGAGCCCCTCAATAAGGGCAATTAAAATAGCTTGAAGAATGGTCATGAATCAGCCGAAAATAATGCAATTATGATTTTGGTTTTCGCATAATGGCATATCCTTCAATAGCCAATCCGAGTAAAACGAGCAATGGCGCTACGGTAATTCGGACGGGTGAATAAATTTCGTCCGCATTAAACACATTGGGATCTGCACTTTTACCACCAGACATTAAAAAGTAACCGATAATAATCACGACCAGACCAACGGCCATCAGCATATAATTTTCTTTACCAAAAAGAAATTGTTTATCGTTGTTTCCGGTGCTTTTGTTCGATGGGGTTGACATAAATTTAAATAAGTTTAAAATTAATAAAGATCATCCAAATGGGTACGCAAATATTTGATCACTGAACGATGTGTACTCAGCAAAGATATAATAATACCGAGCGCTAATATACTAAAACATAGTATTGACATCCACTTGAGGCTGCTGAGGGATTTTAACTCAGGCAGCCAGCTTTCGGCAAAAAGTTTGAGTAAAAGAATGCCGGCAATAGCAAGCACTGCACTGATTATCCCATTAATGACCCCTCTGATATTAAAGGGCTTGGCAATAAACCAACGTGTTGCGCCCACCATTTGCATTGTTTTGATGAGAAAACGGTTGCTAAACATGGCCAGTCGAATGGTGTTATCGATGAGCATGATAACTGAAAAAATCAGGAACAGGGAAATGACGCCAATCACAATACCGATTCTGCGTACATTGCTATTCATGATGTCTACCAGATTTTTTGATAAAAAACCTCTCGAACTATATTGCTTTGTTTGAGAAAACGTTCGATTTTCACCAAACTATCCGAATTCATGTAATCTGAATGCAAATGAAAATTGACAGAGGTATAAAGGGGATTATAATCCAGAACTTGTAAAAAATCTTCACCAAAATCCTTGCTGAATTGTTCTGCAGCCTTTTCCTTGGTAATGTATTGAGATGATTTAGTAAATGCCTGCTGATCGATGATTTCTTTCATTTTCATACCCAGATCATCCCGGGTATTATCATTGAGAATGACTGAAATCTCAATGTTTTCCTTAAAGGTTTTAGAAAGTTGCCCGGCATTAATCACCAACCAGCCTAATGAACCTAATAAAAAAAGCACGAGGGCAACCCCTATGATCGAATAGATATAAGTTACCTTCCCTTTTTTAACCCGTGTGGATTCAATGACGGTATCATTGCTCATAAGCCTTCAAATGTATGTAAAAAAATAAGTATGCGAAAGAGGCTTTTGAATTTTGATAAAATTTAACCCGGATTTTGCAGTTGGGCTTTCATTCCCAATTCCTTGTTTAACCCAAAGGCTCGGTATGCCTTAATCACCAATAAATGGGCTAAAAGTTGTTATTCTATATCCGTTTTGAAACCTTTATCCCGAGAATCGTCCATTTGTCCTAATTTGAGTGTGCAACTCAGGGGTTTGCCCTATTTTCACGCGATTTTTCGACAAAGGAGGCGATTTATTTCTTCCTATGTCGCAATAAAACTACAAAATATGAGAAAGATTTTTTTGGCTGCATGTGTTGCAGCAATCAGTTTGAGTGCTTGTCAGGAGCAGAAAGGCAGCAAAATGGCTGCAAGCAGTATTCCATCGGGTACCAAGTTTATTGACCCTGCCCACATCGATAGTAGCGTGGTGCCAGGCGATAATTTTTATTTGTTTGCCAATGGCACATGGATGAAAAATAATCCAATACCCGGAACTGAAACACGCTGGGGCAGTTTTAATCTGCTCGAAGACTTTAATAAAAAAGCCTTGAAGGGCATCCTGGAAGAAACATCTGCTAAATCTGGCAGCCCAAAAGGAAGTCCGGCTCAAATGGTAGGTGATTTGTATGCATCCGGCATGGATACCGCGGCTATCGAAAAGGCGGGTATTTCCGCTATTCAACCTGAATTGGATCGTATTAATGGGATTCAGGACGCAGCGACATTGGCAAACGAATTGGCTAGAATGACCACCGTTGGTTTAAATCCGCTGTTTAGTGTGTACGTTGGTCCGGATGATAAGGAGGTTACCAAAAATATCTGCAATATGTATCAGGGAGGATTGGGTCTGCCGGATCGTGATTATTATTTAAAAAAGGACGCCCGTGAAACCGAAATTCGGGCTAAATATTTGGTTCACATTTCCAACATGTTAAAATTGGCCGGCGAAACTCCGGAAGATGCAACAAAGCATGCTCAAACAATTTTGGCATTAGAAACCAAGTTGGCAGAAGCCAGTATGGATCGGGTGGCGATGCGTGATCCTTATCTGATGTATAATAAAATGGCTATTCAGCAAATGAATGAAAGTGCCAAAGGAATCGATTGGAAAATGTTCTTTGATCAGATCATGGTCAAAGGTCAGGACACCATATTGGTAGCACAACCCGGATTTTTTAAAGCGATGTCGGCCATGGTTCAATCAACACCTATCGATGATTGGAAAGTATATTTAAAATGGCATACAATCAGTAACATGGCCGCTTATTTGAATAAGGGATTTGATCAGGAAAGTTTTTCGTTTTATGGTTTGGAATTGCGTGGACAGAAAGAACAAAAGCCACGATGGAAAAGAGTACTTTCAGTTGTGGATGGCGCTGTAGGTGAGCAATTGGGTCAAATGTATACTGAAAAATATTTCACCGCTGAAGCGAAAAAAAGGATGGAGGAATTGGTGAATAATTTGCAGGTTGCCTTTGAAGCTCGTATCAAAAAACTCGACTGGATGAGTGATAGTACCAAAACCAAAGCCCTGGAAAAATTGCATACATTTATTAAGAAAATTGGTTATCCGGATAAATGGCGCGATTATACCGGCTTGGAAATTGTTCGGGATTCCTATGTGAAAAACATCATGAACTCCAATTTGTTTGATTATAAATACATGATTTCAAAATTGGGCAAACCTGTTGATAAAACGGAATGGGGAATGACGCCGCCAACAGTGAATGCCTACTACAATCCGGCCTTTAATGAAATCGTTTTCCCTGCTGGAATCTTGCAATATCCATTTTTTGATTTAAGTGTGGATGATGCGCCGATATATGGAGCCATTGGGGCCGTCATTGGGCACGAAATGACCCATGGTTTTGATGATCAGGGTTGTCAATATGCTGCGGATGGAAACCTGAAAAACTGGTGGAGTGCGGATGATAAAACCCGCTTTGATGCAAAAACAAAAGCCGTTCAGGAACAATATGATGCGTATACCATTTTGGATGGTAAACATGTAAACGGGGCATTGACTTTGGGAGAAAATATCGCAGATTTAGGTGGGGTGACCATCGCCTACGATGCTTATAAAATGACCCAGCAAGGGAAGGGCAATGAACAGATTGATGGATTTACAGGCGATCAAAGGTTCTTCTTAAGTTGGGCACAAGTATGGCGTCAGAATATCACCGATAAAGAAGCTGAGCAGCGCTTGGTGACCGATGTGCATTCGCCGGGTGAGCATCGTTGTAATGGTCCTTTGTCAAATTTCGATCCGTTTTACTTGGCATTTAATGTGAAAGAAGGACAAAAAATGTTTAAGCCTGCCGAACAACGAATAAGAGTTTGGTAAAGATTTGATTGAATTACTATTTTAAAAGTGCTCCTAGGGGGCACTTTTTTTTTGAGGGTTCTTATCTCTCTGGCAAATCCTTATCATCAGGCCGGGTTGGTAGATAATACCAAACAACACACACAGACTTTGAACATATCTTCATTGGAATTGGTATTACTTTGCAGCAATAAAGTTTATAGTTGTTTAACTGGCGCACGCATATCACCCGAAACTATTTAATTCAGGCCATCACAGTGGTCTGCAATTTTTTGGCCTCGATATTTTTAGTCAGAATGTTAGGAACAACGGGACAAGGTGGATGGGCATTATACTTGAATTCGGCACAATTCCTTTTATTGTTTCTGGGGATGGGCTTCCCTTCAGCAATCGTTTATTTAGCGGCTGGAGGAAAATGGTCGAAAGCAAAACTTTTATCGACCTCCATAGGGCTTAGTCTTGTGCTTATTCTTGTCCCCGCAATATTTCTTTTCCTGTTCCACAATCACTCCTTACTGGAAATGTTTCTGGGGCGTGAGATTCAGGGGCAGCAGGCTTTATTGATTCTATTTTTGATTTATCTGGTGATACAGATGCTTATTCAAATCAATGGCGCCTTTTTGCAGTCAGAACAATTGTTTACCAAACATTCGGTAATTAATTTGTTGGGGAGTCTAAGCTTGTTATCGGGCAATGTCTTTTTGTATTATGCTCACATTTGGACCTATCCAGAGATATTTCTTTACGCCATGTTTGTGGTGCTTATTTCAGGAGCATTGCAACTTGGTGTTGGATTTTATTTACTGTGGGGTAAACTATACAGAACCATACGATGGGAGTTTTCAGATTGGTCAACATTCAAGGTTTTATGGCCATTCGCGAAATGGATACTATTTGCGAATGCCCTTCAATTTCTGAATTACAAGGCTGATGTGTGGCTCATTCGATGGTATCATTCACAAGCTGAATTAGGTATTTATACGTTGGCTGTTTCCCTGATACAATTGGTTTGGTTGTTGCCGAATGTGATTCATGGGATGGTTTATAGTATTGTCGCTGCTGAAAAAAATCCGGAAGTTCAATTTGACAAAGTCCATAAATTACAAAAGCAGATGCTCTACTATGCCATTGCAGCTTGTGCCTTCGGAAGCATATTGTCATTTTGGATCATTCCTAGGTGGTACGGCGAGGGATTTTGTGAAGCAAGTTACATTTTAATCATTTTATCCGGCGGCATCATTCCTATTGCCGGAGCACTTCCGATTAGTGCATATTTTGCAGGTAAAGGACTCATGAAACGAAATCTGATGGGGTCGTTGATTGGAATGGTTCTGACTTTGTTGTTCGGGTTTATTTTAATCCCGGACTTTGGGATAGCCGGCGCTGCATGGACCTCGGTGATATCTTATACTTCCACGGCCATCTTTTATTACTATCATTTTTATAAACGCTGATGGATGTTGAAAACCACCATAAAATTATGAGGGTGTTCGTACATTTGACGCATGTCCTATCAGGCACCGGAATATTGGAAAGAGATTTATGAACAAACTTCAGATGCAAAAGCGGTTTGTTATCCTGAATGGCCACTCAGTTACAATCAAATGTTGCATCAGCAGCAACTTGAAGGTTTGGTGCAATTCATGTCAGAAGAAAACATAAGTTTGAACAACAAACATATTCTTGAAATTGGCCCGGGTTCTGGCTTTTGGACACAATTCTTTTTACAACATCCAATTGCTACTTATACAGGGATAGAATTGACTGAAACGGCCACCAAAAATTTACAAAACAAATTCCCGCAACATCATTTTATTTGTTCAGATGTGAGTGCGATTAAAGAGCATGAACTATCATCCGAAGGGTATGATTTTATATTTGCAGCGATGGTTTTTTTACATATCACCGATGATGAGAAATGGTTTAAAGCCATTCATACCCTCCAAAAGGTTTTGAAGCCTGGTGGATGTATTGTAGTATTAGATGCAGTTTATCAGCATCAGGTTTTTGGTTGGCAGCGAAAACAAACAGCCGGCAAAGAATTTGATCATACTATGCATAATAAAATTCGTCGAATGCAGGATTGGAATGATTTATTTGCCACTCATGCATTTCAGACATTAAAGCCCAGGCCAGCATTTAACCTGACCCAAATGTGTTATGATTTCAGGACATATTTGACTTACCTCATTTTTGGTAAATGTTTTTATGCCATCCATCGGCGATTATTGACGAATCGATCGGAAGAATGGGGGAGAAGGTATGGAAAATTGATTTGGCGCATAGATCGATGGATGACACGAACCCTGAAATGCGGCTTTTCAGGAAAATGGATGATATGGGTGCGTAAGGAAAAGTTGGGTTGAACAAACTGACAAATAGATGATTGAAATGACCCGATAAGCAAAAGATTTAGGGGAAACGGCTGGGAAATCCCTTTACGATGAATTCATATCAAAAATGGGTGTTTAAAAGATGGGGATAGTATATTTGCCACCAAAATTTACGGGGATGAAAAATATTTTGGTAACCGGCGGTGCGGGATTTATTGGCTCGCATGTAGTAAGAAGATTGGTACGTCAATATCCGCAATATCAGATTATTAATCTGGATGCCTTGACCTATGCCGGAAATCTGGAGAATTTGTCCGATATTCAGGATGCAACCAACTATACTTTTGTGAAAGGAAATATTTGTGATGCGTCTCATCTCGATGAAATATTTTCCCAATATCAAATTGATGCTGTTGTTCACCTTGCTGCCGAGTCGCATGTTGACAGATCCATCACGGATCCTCTGGCATTTGTACAAACCAATGTGATCGGCACGGCATCCTTATTAAATGCGGCTAAAAAATATTGGAACGGTAATTACACCGATAAACGTTTTTATCATGTTTCAACAGACGAGGTTTACGGAAGTTTGGGAGAAACCGGTTTCTTTTATGAAAATACCGCTTATGATCCTCGCAGTCCCTATTCGGCCAGTAAGGCAGGTAGTGATCATTTGGTGAGGGCATTTTATCATACCTACAAAATGCCAGTGGTGATTAGTAATTGTTCCAATAATTATGGTCCAAATCATTTTCCGGAAAAATTAATTCCATTATCCATCAATAATATTCTACAAAAAAAACCATTACCGGTATATGGTAAGGGCGAAAACGTGCGCGATTGGTTGTATGTTCTTGATCACGCTCATGCTATTGATGTGATTTTGCATAAAGGCGTTACCGGAGAAACTTATAATATTGGCGGTCATAATGAATGGAAAAATATTGACCTGATTCGTTTGTTATGTAAACTCATGGATGAGAAATTGGGACAGGCTCCGGGTACATCTGAACAGCTGATTACTTTTGTGACCGATCGGGCTGGGCATGATTTGCGTTATGCCATTGATGCAAGTAAACTCAAAGATGAGTTGGGATGGCTACCTTCAGTAACATTTGAACAAGGTTTGAGCCAGACCATAGACTGGTTCCTCGAAAATAAAGAATGGCTTGATCATGTGACCAGTGGAGATTATCAGGCTTACTACGAAAAACAATACGCAAACAACCATTGATACCAACCAATGAAAGGAATAATTTTAGCCGGAGGTTCCGGAACCAGACTATACCCCATTACCAAAGGGATTTCGAAGCAATTAATGCCGATTTATGATAAGCCCATGATTTATTATCCGTTATCTGTTCTGATGATGGCGGGCATTCATGAAATACTTATTATCACCACTCCTGAAGACAACGATCAATTTCGTCGATTATTAGGAGATGGCAAATCAATAGGCTGTCAAATTCAATATGCCAAACAAGAAGTGCCCAACGGCCTTGCTCAGGCTTTTGTGATTGGAAAAGAGTTTGTTGGAAACGACAAAGTAGCCTTGGTACTCGGCGACAATATTTTTTATGGTCATGGTTTAGGAAGGCAGTTGCAAAAATTGAATGATGTGGAAGGTGGGTACGTTTTTGCCTACCCTGTTTCAGATCCCGAACGATATGGGGTGGTAGAATTTGATGCTGATATGAAGGCAATTTCTATTGAAGAGAAACCACAAAGTCCGCGCAGTAATTACGCTGTTCCGGGATTGTATTTTTATGATAATAGCGTGATTGACATTGCTGCAAATTTAAAACCCTCTGCCAGGGGTGAGTATGAAATTACGGATGTGAATCGTATTTATCTCGAACAGGGCAAATTACGGGTGTCCTTATTAGATCGTACAACGGCCTGGCTGGATACAGGCACATTTGATAGTTTGCATGATGCCACTGAATTTGTCAGGGTTATTGAAAAAAGACAGGGGACTAAAATTGGCTGCATCGAAGAAATCGCATTTCGCATGGGCTATATCACTGCCGAGCAGTTAAAACAAGAAGCACAGGCGTTGCGCAAAAGCGGTTATGGCGATTATCTGATGCGACTCATTTAGCCGCCTGGCTGAACCAACCGGATTCAAACTATCGAATCATTTGAACCTGTTTTTAATTTTTTTTAGAAGGCTTGCGGGCTTAAATCACTGATTGGTCAGGAATATTCAAATTCTATCCTTGTAGGCTCCCTGATTTTTTATAATTTCGCGGCTGAAAGATATGGAGCAGGATTATTTTGTACATCCAACAGCCGTCGTTGATGATGGTTGCGTCATTGGAAAAGGGGTTAAAATTTGGCACTTTAGTCATATCATGCCGGCATGTACCATTGGCGATCAATGTAATATTGGGCAAAATGTGGTGATTTCACCCGAGGTCATTCTTGGACGGAATGTTAAAATCCAAAATAATGTCTCCATTTACACCGGAGTTACTTGCGGCGACGATGTATTTCTTGGGCCATCCTGTGTATTTACCAATGTTACGAATCCGCGCTCTGGCGTGAATCGTCGGGGGCAATACGATAAAACCCATGTTGGAACGGGTGCCAGTATAGGAGCCAATGCTACCATTGTTTGTGGCCACGACATCGGACAATATGCATTTATAGGCGCAGGTGCTGTTGTGACAAAAAATGTTCCGGATTATGCCCTTGTGGTTGGTAATCCGGCTCGTCAAATTGGTTGGATGAGTGAATTTGGCCATCGACTTCAGTTTGATGAAAAAGGTCTGGCTACCTGTGCCGAAAGCCAGCAAGTCTATCAATTAATCAATCATACCGTTAAAAGAATTCAATAATGTCAACCATCAATTTTGCAGTCGTCGGATGTGGTCATATTGGCAAACGCCATGCTGAAATGATTTCGAGAAATCAGGAAAGTCGTTTGCTCGCTCTTATTGACGTGAAAGACCGCGCAAATTTGGGGATTGATCAATACGATGTTCCTTTTTATAATACCCTGGAAGACTTTCTCAAATCACCTGAGGCGCAGCAAACCGATGTGGTTAATATCGCTTCACCGAATGGTTTTCATGCTTCACAGGCTATGCAATGTTTGGAATCTCGTAAACATGTGGTCATTGAGAAACCAATGGCCTTGAATAAACAAGATGCCGAAAAGGTCATATTCAAAGCCCTGCATGTGCATAAACATGTTTTTGCAGTGATGCAAAATCGTTATAGCCCGCCAAGTGCATGGATTAAAGAGTTGATTGAAAGCAACAATCTTGGGCAGATATACATGGTGCAGCTCAATTGTTACTGGAATCGGGATAACCGATATTATAAGCCTGAAAGTTGGCATGGCAAACTTGAATTGGATGGAGGAACTTTATTTACGCAATTTTCTCATTTCATCGACTTGATGTATTGGCTTTTCGGGGATATTCAAAATATTCAATCCCGTTTTAATAATTTCAATCATAGTAAACTCACTGAATTTAAAGAAGATTCCGGTGTGATACAGTTTGAATTTGTGAATGGCGGTATGGGTTGTGTCAATTTTTCGACGTCTATTTGGGATTGTAATCTGGAAAGTTCCATGACCATCATTGCCGAAAATGGAAGTGTGAAAATAGGCGGTCAGTATATGGACAAGGTTGAATACTGTCATGTAAAAGATTACCAGATGCCGGAATTGGCGCCAACCAACCCGGGCAACGACTACGGGGCTTACAAGGGGAGTGCAGCCAATCACCATTTTGTCATCGAAAATGTAGTGGATGTATTAAAGGGCCGAAATCAAATCACTACCAATGCATTGGAGGGATTAAAAGTGGTTGAAATCATCGAAAGAATGTATCAATCCTAAAGCGAGCAGATTGAATAGCAAATCGACGAATATCATCCTCCTGGTTTTATCACAGGCCATTAATCTCATTCTGCTATTTTTGTTTACCCCTTATTTGGTCAGGGCATTGCCCCAGGAGGAATATGGAACATATTCTCAGGTACTTTTAATAGCCGATTTTATTGGTATTTTGGTTTCCATCGCCGTCGTTCAAATTGCGATGATGGCATTTACCAAACCCAATTACCCATTTGAAGATAGTTTAAAAACACTCTTAATATTTTCCGGAGTTTCGGCACTTGCCGGCGTGTTGTTGATGTTGCTGAGTTCATTATTTGCCGGGCACTTGTTTAATAATCCGGCCATTACTCCACTGCTCATAC
This sequence comes from Bacteroidota bacterium, assembly GCA_016715505.1. Classification (GTDB taxonomy): domain Bacteria; phylum Bacteroidota; class Bacteroidia; order Chitinophagales; family Chitinophagaceae; genus OLB11. The sequence continues at coordinate 367,646 of JADJZY010000034.1, read as the reverse complement.
TCTTTGCGCCTTTTTTGTTGGGATTAAAATTAAACAATGTGTTGAATCAGGCATTGATTCGGCTCAATCAATCTAAGTTCATTTTGTTTTTATCGGTTGGTACCAATCTGACAAAACTGTTATTGGCATTTATAGCGGTGCATTATTATCATTCCCTGGTTGGTATGATGGTTGTTTATAGTCTTGAGCCATTGCTATCATCCCTGATTCAGTTATGGAAGTTGTTCAAAATGGGGCATTTAAATGGCAAATTCAATCGGCAAATTTTTCGTGAAATGGCTGTCTTGGCCTTTCCCCTCTATATCGTGGAATTGCTAGGGGCCTCTTACACCTATATGTCCGGTTTTGTAATTAGTATCAATCTCAATGAAGAAGCTTATGCGGTGTATAAAAATGGGAGTTTCGAAATTCCGGTGATAGGGACTTTGTATGGAACGATCTCAACAGTTTTTATGGGAGATATGTCGATGTTAATCCATGACGGGAATCATCTGACGCTGGCGAATATCAAACGAAAAATCATGACAACAACAGCCGTGATTCTTTTTCCGGTGGCTATTTATTTTATCTTTTTTAGTGAAGAGTTTATCCTGTTTTATTACTCTTCTAAATATGCAGAGAGTATTCCGGTGTTTATGATTTTCACAACTGCTTTGTTGATCAGGGTGCAGAACTATACAGATGTGCTCATCTTACTCCGAAAATCAAAATTTGTTTTGATTAGTTTTATCATTTTCGTATTGGCCAATCTGGTGTTGAATCTTTTGTTGTCGAAATGGTATGGCGTTATGGGCTGTGCGCTTGGAACCATCGTGAGCGTTTATTTACTCGCTTTTATACAGGTTTATTTTACCGTTCGCCAGTTAGGTGTTCGATTATCCGATTATGTGGATTGGAAAAAGTTAATCCTGATCGTGTTTATTTCCTCGGTATTTATTGCAGCTGTCAAAATCATTTTCGGATTTTTCAATGCCCCTTTATGGATCATATTGAGTAGCTCCATTTCGCTCACCCTTCCTGTGCTCATTATTTTATTTATTAAATTACGTTTTATGGATATTGAACCAATGCGTGTTATTTTTGAAAAAATTCCATTCTTCGGAAAGCGTTTTTATCAATTGTTGAAATGATACGAATTGTACAAAAAATATTCAGGAAGTTGCTGAAATCTTTCGGAGGGAAATATCATGCCGTGGATATTCCGGAATCATTGTTTTGTTTAAATTGGTGGTATCAGAGGGTTTGGCGAATCAATGCAGAGGTGCCATTTAGTGTGCACTATACAACCCTCGTATCCGGAGCAAATAATATTATCATCGAAAATGATAGTGCAAGTGTGTTAAAAAGCTTTGCTGTAAGCGGTGGATGTTATTTTGGGATTGCAGATGGTTCAACTTTAACGATAGGAGAAGATACGATTTGGGCATGGAATGTGAGTGTGCAAACAGCGAATCACGACCTCATCGATCGAAATAAATATGTAACTGCAAATATCAGGATCGGAAAAAATTGTTGGATTGGTGGGAATGTGAGCATATTGCCAGGCGTGGTATTGGGTGACCATGTAACAGTTGGGGCGAATAGTGTGGTGACCAAGTCATTTCCGTCTCATGTGGTTATTGCAGGCTGTCCGGCGAAAATTATCCGAGAGCTGACACCATGATTCAGTTATTTTGATTATTTTAGACCCTTCATGTGGAGGTCGATTTTAATCTTTTGGTTTGTTGCTGTATTTCAGGTCCATTTAAAGGCACAATCTATTGCATGGGCTTTTAATCAACCTATTTATTCGACAGATACTTCCCTTTCCAAATATTTGTATAAGGGCGTTTATAATTTATTTCAACTGGATTCGGCATATCAAAGATTTGTTTTTACTTCGAATGAATGTTATGGCAGTTATGCGAGTATTTCCACGGCCACAAATATTTTACCCTGTGCCGGAAATGCGTTTCAATTGAATTTTAGTTTAAACAATAAAAACAGCAGTGCCTATTTCTATAAAGTGGATACCGGGATGAAGAATACCGCCATTTTTGTGATTCCCGGAACAGGTAATAATCAGAGTTCGCAAATCCTGAGTAATGTACCTGCTAATTACCACAATTATTACAATAGTATTTATTTTGGGTTGCCAGAAAGTTGTTTGAAGCACGGCGATATGTATATGTACATTAAGCCGAATGAGGACATCCGGGCTATCCGTTATGGTAATTTTAAATTATCCGAGCCGAATTTGTATCCGGTATTAACCAATCGCGGTACGAGTTATACTTCCAATTTATTCATTGAATGTTTTGCCATTGTAAAATATTTGAAAACCAAGTATCGTAAAGTTATTATTTATGGGCTGTCGCAGGGCGGCACAACCAGCATGATTACTGCTGTTGAAACAGACCCCGATGCATCGTTGGTTTGCTCAGGCTATTCAACGACCTGGGATACTGCTTTTTATGCATCCGGTCCTTCAGGTTTAATTCAGGATAGTATCTTTAATGTATACAGCTCAGATAATATTAAAGATTCCATGACTCAAAATATGGGTTATTATTTTTATTCCTGGGGCTCAGCTGATGTCGTTTCTCTTTTGCAAGAATACCCCTTTCACCGTTCGCAGAATAAATGGGGCAATCATTGTAATATTCAATATCATTATGGCCTCTACAATCATGCCATTCCATTTGTAGCGGCAGATACTTTTTTAAGTCGATGTATCCGTCGCCCCAAAATCGAAATCACACAGCTTCCCGGGCAATGTGTAGCAGATAGTGTCAAAATCAGGCTTCGACTATTTGGAAGTCCGCCCTTTCAAATGCAGATGTTTCGGGATAGTACATTTGTTCAAAATATCACGGTCAATGATACGACCGCTGATTTGACCCTTTTTCAGGCAGGGACTTATCAGTTTTTTAATATTACCGATATCAAAAACACCCCCCTGTGTAAGTCTAAAAAATATCAAAAAGTCTTAAGCCAAATTTATCCTGGAATTATTTAAGCCGTGATTGTGTCAATCAAAAGATAGTCTGAAAATTAACCTAGAGGGCCAAGCGCCCTTTTTACTACAATGGGCTATTCCGGGTTATCCTGCTAACTACAGTAGCTTAAATGATTCGATATTTCTTGCATTGTCAAAAGGGAAATATCCTGTCAACCAAATCAGTGATGCCAGTTTCTGCACACGCATTTTACAGGATACGATTCGTATTGTTCATGATACCTTGAAAGCAACAGCGGATGCACCTTTATATGTATGCGACAGTTTGAAAAGTAAAATTCAATTACATGTAAGAGGTATTTTCCCTATCACATTGGTGTATTACGAAGCCGGACAATATAAAACCGCAGCTATTGTTGATACATCTCATAATTTGTGGGTAGGAAATGGAAATATTCTGATCGCTGAAATGACCGACAGTGCAGGTTGTCAGTTGTTATTGAATCAAGTATTTCAAGTTAACAATCTGCCAATTCAGCTTTTGTCAATCAATCGAACTTTTCATTGTGATTCAGTCAAAGAGGAGATTCAGGTATCAAGTACAGGGCAATTTCCCATGCAACTGTTTTACCGAAAAAATGGAATAGGAGAAATGCAAATTTTGCCCAGTGCCAATTCCAGTTTTTTATGGGGAAATGGGAATTATCAGATTGATTCCATCAAAGACGCTACCCTTTGTAAAAAGGCTTTTAATATTCCACTTGTTATTCAACACGATACATTAGAGTATGTCTCCAATTCGCCTCAATTTGTTTGTGATTCCTTAAAATCAATGTTTGAGATTCAGTTAGAAGGAGATCGACCATTTACGATTTCCTATAATCGCAATGGCAGTTTGGTATCGGGTACTTTCAACAATTTTCAAACACAATATTGGTTGAACAATGGAACTTATCAATTTGTGAATGTCAGCGATTCAAATGGATGTATCAAACCAATGAGTGAATTTTTTACACTGAATTTTGATACGCTCGCGGTAAATTTCACGACGCCTTTGTATGTCTGTGATTCGGCTAAATCACTCATTCAATGGGAACTCGCTGGAAATGCGCCCTATAAATTGTTTTATCAAAAAAATGGATTCAATGATTCATTGCTTATGAGCCAGAATCAAGTCAATACTTATTTTGAAAATGGAACGTATCAATTTCAACAAATAAATGATTTTACAGGATGTAACCTGTTAATCAATCAAATGGAGGTTTTGAATTTTAAAACACTTAGTTTCACTCATACGTCACCTATTTATAATTGTGATTCCTCTAAAGCCAATATCCGTTGTTTTTTGCAAGGTAATGCACCTTATATCCTGACTTATGTTCGGAACGGGCAACTCTATCAATTAAGCAGCAATCAAGATACGGTCGATTTGTATTGGGATAATGGATTGTATTCGCTCATTTCAATTTCAGATGCCACCCAGTGTGTTGAACTTGTCGCGGAGGTTTTTAATATTCAATTTAGTTCTTTAAGTGCATTGATTTCTAATCCTGTTTATTCCTGTGATTCTTTAAAAGGGAGTTTGAATCTTCAGCTTGGTGGAAATGCTCCATATACCTTCAATTATTTAAAAGATGGCATTCCCGGTAATCAGGTTTTTGCTGCTTCCGGGCAATGGTATTTAAACAACGGACAATATCAACTGCAGCAAGTGATTGATGGCACAGGATGTTCACTAAACTTATCGCAAAACTTCACATTGAATTTCGATACAATAGAGGTTCAATTGAGTAATCCCGTTTATAATTGTGACAGTAACAAAACCCATCTACATATTGATCTAGAAGGTAATGCCCCATACACACTTTTTATACCATCAATGGCATTCCCTATCAGATCAACATATCAGTAAATTCTTTGGATTTGTATTTGAATAATGGTTTATATACCATCGATGCCGTTAAAGACGCCACCAATTGTATTCAAACAATCAATCAGGCTTTTAATTTTCAATTCCAGCCTTTCAATTATGCTATTCTTTCGCAAGGGTACTATTGCGATAGTAATCAATATCGAATTCAATTTCAATTTTACGGGAATGCCCCTTGGCTTGTTCAGTATACAGATGGTATCGTCAATTATAGTCGCAGTTTTAGTAATAATTTATCTGAACTATTTTTAGGGAACGGTAACTGGACCATTACCCAAATCAGTGATGCGAATTGCACGATTAATCCCGGTTTAAATTACTCCGTGAATTATCAACCCATTCAGGCATCAGTCGTTTCGCAATTTTATAATTGTGATTCGAATAAAATGCAAGTGCAGTTGAATTTAAGCGGAAATGCACCTTGGAAAGTTAATTATGATTTATTGGGAACAGTTACGCAAAATACCTCTGTTACTTTTATGCAACCCAATCCGGTCATGTATTTTCCGAAAGGTGAATACCTCATTCAGTCGGTGAGTGATGTTACCTTATGCCAAAAATCGTTGAATCATTATTTGAATCAGAATATTGATAGTTTGATCTTTCAGAAGTTGACGCAAACCTTTGATTGTGATTCTGAGAAATTATGGATACAATATATTACATCCGGCACCGGAGCCCGAACCATTCATTATAAAAGTTTGCAAACCGGAAATAGTTTTCAAGCAATGAGTAATGCAGGTGGACTCGTTGAAATGTATCTTCAAGATTCGATTTATGTCATGGAGTATATACAAGATTCTTATTGCACAATTGTAATCAACGATACCATTCATCATAACTATCGCAAGCCGGTATCGGTAATTTTAAAACCGGAAGTTAATTGTGTGATTGGTAAGTATCAGGTTAAAATGGTGAGTCAGGGTGGGATTAAACCTTATACCTATTACTATACGTATAACGGGATCAGCCAAACTTTTATAAGCGCATCGGATACGCTTTTCATCACCCTACCCAATGGGAATTATTTCTTTGATTATATGTTGGATGCAACGGGTTGTGGAAATATTTTAAATATTCCGTTTTTAGCAAATTATACACCCATGCAATATCAGGGTTATTCATTGCAATATGATTGTGTTTCGGATTCCACAGCATTGGTTTTAAATTTGTTTACTACTGATTCAGTCCGGCTTTGGATTACTAAAAATAATCTGACTGAATTTGTATTGCTACCGCCTGCCAATCTCATAACCCATCTTAAAAACGGGAAATTTATCATCAAAGAAATTAGCGATGAGGTGGGCTGTGTCATAGTCATCGATGATACCTTGGTGATTGCCAATGAACCTCCAAAAATGCAGATTACTGAATTAAGTCCACATTGTTCACTCAAACAACATATATTTCGATTTGCATTGGATGGATTAAAACCCTGGACCTTGAATTATAATTTAAACAATCAGGATCAGACAAAAATTCTTAATGATTCTAGTGGCTTTTTAATGCTAGATCCTTCTTACTATCAATTAAACTTTATTCAAGATTCGAATGGATGTGTAGTGAATGTTGATACCGCACTCTATCTTCCTCCATTTGCCGCTGATCAACCAAAATTGGTGAAAGATTACACTTATCTACGTGTGTTAGAACAAGGTATTCAATATAAGTGGTTTCAAAATGGCTTACTCATTGATTCAACCAATGAAGGTGCCTTGTTAATTCCTTCGAATGGTGTTTATTCAGTTTTGTTAACTGATTTAAATGGATGTGAAGTAAACAGTAATTCCATCACGATTGAGGATGTTGAAGCAGTGAGTTTATTTCCTAATCCGGTCAGTGGGCAAACAACCATCCGGATAGGAATCAGTTATGATGCTTATTGGAATTATTCCATACGAGATGTATCCGGAAGGGTTTTGATGTCCGGAATTTCTGAAAAAAATACGCAAAGCATTGATTTGTCCTATCTGTCAACGGGGCAGTATTATTTGCACGTACAAATGAATCGCGATAATGAACCTATTTCAAAGTCATCAAGTTATTGAGGCAATAAATTGAGCATCCATTTTATTTGAAAGAACTTTTTGGCATAAGAAGGAGATTTGCTACATGGCTTTTTCCGGCCCTCCCACAATTCTCCCGTGCTCGGCATCTGGCTTCGATCTGGGCAAAAAAAAATGCATTCCATTTAGCTAGGGGCTGCTGATTGTCTCACGGGCGCTTCAAATTCAAGGAAGCGTACAAGGGATAGCCCCTTACGTACGGGCATCCATTGGACGTTGACGCAGAAGTTGAAGATGCCGGTGAGAAGTGAAAATGATAAAATAAAATGCAAGCATATTGGAGGGATTTGAATAATTATTGTGCATCTAAATGAGTATAATTTGCTACTCCATGTAATGAAATCAACTAGTTTCACGTTAACCAGCAGACCCTAGATAGATAGTGCCGTTGGTAATATATGGCATCAATATTGGCATGGGTTTGCAAGATTTTTATTTCTGAAAACCAATGTGGTTAGTGACCATTTTACACTGGCTTTCTTTCGTACTTGCAAAATATATTTTGTTAAATTTTTGGAAAATATGAATTTCTAGGTTTAATTTTATACAAACATTGATTATGAAACCATTTTGTTATTTGCTTTTTTTGTTTTTTGTAGTCTGCACTGGGGCCTTTGCCCAACCCGATTTAAAGCATAGTTTTTTTATTTCAAAAAAATTCTGCCATCCAAAAGATACTCTAACGACAAGTGGACGGTTATATCGACGTGCCATTACTACCAAAAGCAATGAGATGTTTGGTGTAGGTCAAGTGTCTAGGGCAGGTAGGGCTATAGATGCCATTTTTATTAAGTTTAATCAGCAGATGGATACTGTGTGGACCAAGTATTTTGGGGGTACAGACAATGATGAGTTACAATTTATTCGGGAATTGCCGAATGGCAATTTACTCCTGGCCGGTACGACCAGTAGCAATGATGGGGATGTTTGGTATGGACATACCTATAGTGCGCAGGAAATATGGATGGTAGAAGTTACGACGCAGGGACAAATCATAAAGGGGAAGACATTTGGGGGTGGCAATGGCAGTATGATACAGGATTTAGATATAGGCCCGGATGGGATGATCTATATGGCAGGAATGACGAATGCGGCGGATTATGATTTTACACATCCGAGTTTTGGTTTTTAAATGCAGATGTTTGGTTTGCTAAATATGATACCGCATTTAATAAACAATGGATACGGGTATTGAGCGGAAACGATGAAGAGAATATAGCCCAGTTAAAATGGCTAAACCCGAATAAGTTGGCTATGAGTTATTATACTGCTTCACCAATGCCGACATGTTGGGTCACAGGCTTTAAGTCAAATGGACAATATGTTTCACATTCTGGATAGTAATGGAATAGATATCGTAAAGAAACGTTACGGCACTTCGCGATGGGATACACCGGTTAAACTTCAATGCGATACGGCCAATCAGGTATTTTATATCAGCGGTTATGTTGATACGACAGAAAACGAACTGGCTTATATGACATCTATGAATTATTTACCCCAAAACCGCATGGACAATATGTTTACTTACAAAATTGACTCGAGCGGACATATCCACTATGGCAAAGCCTATGGTCCAATTAACTTAGGTTGGACTCAGGATGATTGTACATTGTGGGATGCGCTATTTTTTAAGAATCATATGTATATCATAGGGGAGACAAGAAGTAGTGGTGGAGATGTAGAACAAAATATTTCGCCGGGGGTTTCCAATACCTGGATTGGTAAGGTTGACAGCAATTGTAATTTGGTCGCTTCCTATACGGTAAATGGCAAAGGACAGGATTATCCTTGGAGTCTTTTTGTCAATGACCATAAAATTGGCTGCATCGTAAATAGTACCGACTCCAACAATAATTTAAAATGCGGCAAGGACAATTATATTCTTATGATGATGACTTTGGATGAGTCACCTTTACAAGTTACACAAACCGATAAAGATCAAATTGGTGCAAAAATTTATCCCAATCCGGCCAAAAATGAAATACAGATTGAATTGGCAGACAAATGGGCATTGGGTTCAACGAAGATTCAAGTTTATGAGGTCAATGGGAATAGTATTTACAAGGGTACCATAAAAGGCAATAATTACCGCATCAATACCGAAGCATGGCCCCCTGGCATGTATTACGTGGAAATGATGAAAGGCTCACAAAAAGTCATTCAAAAAGTAATAAAACTTTAGTGGATGATTGTAGGCCACTGGAATTTTACCGCCAAAGGGCAAATTTTTAATCTTAATTTTATACAAACATTGATTATGAAACCATTTTGTTATTTGCTTTTTTTTTGTAGTCTGCATTAAGGCCTATGCCCAACCCGATTTAAAGCATAGTTTTTTTTCAAAAAAATTCGCCATCCAAAAGACACTCTTACTGGAAGTGGAAGATTTTATCGGCGAGCGCATTACAACCCAAAACAATGGATGTACGGTCTTGGGTCTGTTTATGGTTGGCACTGCACGCGATGCTATTTTTTATCAAGTTTAATCAACAGCTGGATACGCTTGGACACCTATTTTGGAGGGACAGATTTTGATGATTTGGAATTTATCCGAGAATTACCCAATGGCAATTGCCGTTGCGGGAACCCTAAAGTGTAATGATGGAGATGTTTGGTGGGGACATACCCATAGTGCGCGAAATATGGATGGTAGTTACAACCCAAGGTCAGATTATCAAGGTAAGACCTTGGGGGAGGCAATGGGAGTATGATACAGGATTTAGATATAGGCCCGGATGGCATGATTTATATGGCAGGAATGACGAATGCGGCGGATTATGATTTTACACTGAGTTTTGGTTTTTAAATGCAGATGTTTGGTTTGCTAAATATGACACCGCATTTAATAAGCAGGATCAGGTACTGAGCGGAGATGATGAAGAAAATTTTGCTCGAGGTAAGCGCCAATAAATTGGCCGTGAGTTATTATACTGTTTCCACCAATACCGACATGTTGGGTTCACAAGCTTTGGGTGAAATGGATAATATGTTTCAATTCTGATAGTAATGGAATAGATATCGTAAAGAAACGTTACGGCACTTCGCGTTGGGATGCAACCGGTTAAACTTCAATGTGATGCGGCCAATCAGGTATTTTCATATCAGCGGTTATGTTGATACGGCGGAAAACGAATTGACCTATAGACCTCTAGAATTATTTACCCCAAAACCACATGGACAATATGTTTACCTACAAAAATTGACTCAAGCGGACATATCCACTATGGCAAAGCCTATGGGCCAATTAACCAAGGGTGGCCTGAAGGTGTTTGTGTATTATGGGATGCCTTATTTTTTAGAAATCATATGTATATCATAGGTGAGATCAATGGGAGTGGCGGGGATGTGGAACAAAATATTTCACCGGGACTCGACAATGTCTGGATTGGCAAGATAGACAGCAATTGTAATTTGGTAGCCTCCTATACTGTGAACGGGCGAGGTAGCAATATCCTTTTAGTCTATTTGTCAATGACAATAAAATAGGATGTATAGTGGAGAGTGTGGATACCAATAATAATTTGAAATGCGCCAACAACAATTATGTCTATATCATGATGACGCTGGAAGAAACACCCTTTGGTTTTTCTTGCCAAACAGTAAAGGAAGCCTTTTCGGTAAAGCTTTATCCAAATCCTGCCAGCGAGGAATTGTATATTGAATTGGAAGAGCCATGGAGGTCTGAACAAATAACCATCACAATTTATCAGGCCAGCGGAACCAAGATCTATACCTCACGTACTAAACATCTTAGCTGCCACATAGCTACCGCAAACTGGCCCCCCGGTCTGTATTATGTGGAAATTGTTCAAGGCCCTCAAAAAGTAATTCAAAAAGTAATAAAACTTTAATGGATGATTGTAGGCCACTGGAATTTTACCGCCCAAGGGCAAATTTTTAATCTTAATTTTATACAAACATTGATTATGAAACCATTTTGTTATTTGCTTTTTTTGTTTTTTGTAGGCTGCACTGGGGCCTTTGCCCAACCCGATTTAAAGCATAGTTTTTATTTCAAAAAATTCTGCCATCCAAAAAGATACTCTAACGACAAGTGGACGGTTATATCGACGGCCATTACTACCAAAAGCAATGAGATGTGGTGTAGGTCAAGTGTAGGGCAGGTAGGGGGCTATAGATGCCACTTTATTAAGTTTAATCAGCAGATGGATACTGTGGACCAAGTATTTTGGGGGTACAGACAATGAATGAGTTGCAACTTATTCGGGAATTGCTGAATGGCAATTTTACCCTGGCCGGTAGACCAGTAGCAATGATGGGGATGTTTGGCGGGCATACCTATAGGCGCAGGAAATATGGATGGTAGAAGTTAACGAACAGGCCAGATTATCAAGGGTAAGACCTTGGGGGGGAATGGAAAGTATGACAGATTTAGACATTGGGCCCGGATGGCATGGATTTATAAGGCAGGAAATGACTAATAAGGAGAGGTTATGATTTTACACATCCGAGTTTTTGGTTTTTAAATGCAGTATGTTTGGTTTTATAAATATGATACCGAGCATTTAATAAACAATGGATACGGGTATTGAGAGGAAAGATGAAGAGAATATAGGCCCGGTTAAAAATGGGCTAAAACCCGAATAAGTTGGCTATGGGGGAGTTATTTAACATTGTCTGGCAAATCCGGAAATGTTGGGTTCGCAGCTTAGGTGAAATCGACAATATGATTCATATCGTAGATAGTAACGGAGTTGATTTGGTAAAAAAGCGTTTTGGTACCTCCCGATGGGATAATCAGATTAAACTACAATGCGATACCGCAAATCAGCTTGTTTATTTATGTGGGTTTGTTGACACGGCCGAGAATGAACTGGTATATATGACTTCGATGAATTATCTACCTCAAAATAGGAGGGATAATATGGTACGTATATAAAATAGATTCGAGCGGGAAGGATATCCACTATGGCAGCCTTTGGGCCAATTAACTTGGTGGACTTTGGATGATTGTAACATTGGGGATGCGCCATTTTTTTAAGAATCATAAGTATATCATAGGGGAGACAAGAAGAGGTGGAGATGTAGAACAAAAAATATTTCTGTGGGGCTCCCACACACGATTGTAAGGTTGACAAAGCAATTGTAATTTGGTCGCTTCCCACGGAATTTGGGAAAGGACAGGATTATCCTTGGAGTCTTTTTGTCAATGACCATAAAATTGGCTGCATCGTAAATAGTACCGACTCTAACAATAATTTAAAAGCGGCAAGGCAATATATTCTTATGATGATGACTTTGGATGAGTCACCTTACAAGTACAAAACCGATAAAGACCATATTGGTGCAAAAATTTATCCCCAATCCGGCCAAAAATGAAATGATTGAATTGGCAGACAAATGGCAATGGGTTCAACGAAGATTCAAGTTTGAGGTCAATGGAAATAGTATTTGCAAGGGGACCATAAAAGGCAAATAAACCGCATCAATACCGAAGCATGGCCCCCGGCATGTATTACGGAAATGATGAAAGGCCCACAAAAAGTCTTCAAAAAGTAATAAAACTTAGGAATACCGGCAATGTCCAAACGAAATCAAGCCTTGAACCAAACTCCATTATTGGACAAAAAGTATATCTAACAAAAGAAATAATATGTAATTCTTTTAAATCAAAACAATTATTATGAAAACAATTCTTTTAACAGCAGCGCTTTTATGCGCTATGCAGTTTGGCAATGCTCAATTTATGCATTTTGCTTTTAACCCCGATTCTATTCCCAATGCCACAGATCCAGGACAAGCATACATTCGGTTTTTATATCAAACTTAAATCTTTTATCCTTCCAAGAAATCGAACAGGATAATCAACTTCAAAAAGATTATGAGTTTTAAGGAACGGATACCCTATGGGGTGAGTGATCCAAAACGAAAAATATGCAATGGCCACCAAAGGATTATTTAATACAGGATCGTAATAATAAATTGGTGCGGGAACTTTTAATGGTAATTTGAAAATATTGGCCCAAAATCAGAGCTGATGATTCAGGGAGTGGCTTTGGATGTTTGGGTTGATCCTGATGACGTTGACCACATCATTGCATGTTTCGAAAATAGTGGACTATGGAAAACCCGTGATGGTGGACAACATTGGAATTGTGTGAGTGATGTTTTTTTGTCTTCCGGAACCATTGGTGCGAGTAAAATTGCAGTTAACCCTTTCGATAACGATGAAATGTATTTGGCCACTTATTTGGAAGGTATTGGCGGACATCGCGATTATGTAAATGCCTGGCGATACGGACAGGGGGTTTGGCATAGCGTCGATCGAGGAGATACCTGGACATTGGAATTAAATGGGGACGTTGATGCCTTTACGGCATTTAAGGAAATAGAATTTGCCCTTTTAAAAATTTTGAAACAATACTTCAAGACGATTGTTTTTGCCACATACCAAAATGATTTATACAAAAAGATTGAAGGAGGGGCTTGGGAAAAGTAACGCCTTGCCTTCAAACGACTGGATGAAAGCATTGCGAACTTTGACCTTAATACCGATGCGGGTAAGTTATATGTGGGAACTTATAATTCTTAGGCCTGCTACGAATCCAGCATTTGTGCTTGAAATTGAATATGATGATTTTGGGAATATTATCACCAATATCATTACCACTTCCCAAATAATGGGGAATTTAAACTTTGGATTCCCCTTATTTTTTGTACCCGCATTAACCTTTGAAACAAGTTACCACGCAGGTAAACTCTATATCATGGCCTCCTCGGATCCCGGTATTTATACTTCTTTCCAATATTCGTATTTTGTTTTGATCGAATATGATTTGATCACAGGGGCCTACTCGCAAATATGCAATTCTTTTTCTGCGTTTAACCAAAATGATCAAATGATGAAATTTTTATTTTCTCCTTCAGATCCTAATGTGATATATGTGGCTAATACCGTGCCGCAACGAGTAGTTAAACAGCCTAATGGGGTTTGGACAGTAACAGATTTAACTAATTATGCGATTACCGCAGATATGCATCCCGATATTCGAGATTTCCACTTTGTATCGTCATCCCTTAATCCACTCAATCGCGGTGCTGATGATGTGATTGTTTGGGCTACCGATGGAGGTATTACCAAATCTGTAGGCAACACATTTAATGGCATGAATGGCGACTTAATTGCAGCAGAGGTGTATGATGCAGGAGTAAGTACAGGTGGTGAAAAAAAAGCGGCAGGTACTTTTCATACCGGTGTTTTAGCAACCAATAGTTCAGGTACGTGGGACCTGATTCAAGCAGCAGATGCCTATGATGCAATCTACGACAAACGAACTGATTATAATAATCAAACATTATTGTCACATGATGATGGCGGTTGGTATAAGAGTGATCATAACAATAGCAATGTTACGAACACATCTTCATTTACCAGTAATATGCCAAATTTTGTCACACCAATCGATAATCCCAGACCTTTCCTATACCCCGGCAATTCAGAGGGGATAAAATGTATTCAGGCAATAAAATATGTTTGAATCTCAACCCGATGCTTACGATCCTGGATTATTCAAACTTCAACGGGGGATTTGGCAAATCAATTAGCAAAAATGAACAATTGCAAAACCTTTAGTATCGCCGGCACCAAAAGGCAATATTATGGCATACGGCGCCGATTTGGAGATGAAACAGATAACCCTCCAACAATACATCAAGAACGTTTTTATGTAAGAGATGATAACCCAAGTTGGAAAAAGCATACACCTCCTCAAGTTTATCCGGGAAATTTTGTATTAACGGATGTTGCCGTGAATGACAAGAATGAGGATTTGTTTTATCTAAGTTTGGGTCATTTAAATTATATGAATCCGGGTGTGGATCGGGTACTTGAAGGTCAATTTAATAATGGTACCAATACGGTAACTTGGACAGATATGAGTAGGGGTTTATCTGAAATGGCTGTAGCAAGTATCGTTTATCAAAAAGGCTCAGATGATATTCTATATGCAGCTACAGATGATGGGGTGTATCGCTGGGACAAGACATTGCCCAATACACCGGTAAATGGATGTTGGGTGAAGTTTAATGATGCACTTGGTGGTGGAGTTATTCCTAATATGCTTACCAATGATTTAGAAATAGACTATTGTAGAGGCAAACTTGTTGCTGCTACATATGGCAGAGGAATTTGGGAAACTGATTTATATATGTCCAATTCCATCATGGGTGTAACTACTGAAATTAATTCAGACCAAACGTGGGGAAGTACTAACCCATTAGTTAATACGAATCAATATTTAGAAGGCAGTATCCGTATTAAATCAGGAAATACCTTAACTATAAATGGTGTGCGCACTGGATTTAATTCTAACACCAATATCAATATGCCTTTTATGGGAGCAATATATATTGAAAAGGAGAAGCCATGTAAATGGTGCAAAAATTACCAACTCATGCAGAAACTGGTATGGGATTGTAGCTGAAAGCGATGCAAAATTTCGGCAAGACATTTAGGTGTGAATGGACCTCGATATCAATCTGGAATCGCTTTCCTGAATGAAGCGGTCATGAACACGCGGAAGAAGCCTTTTCGAATTTTGGTGGAAGCAGCAATAATAACGCAGGAGGTATCATTCAGGCAAATATCACTCAATTCATTAATAACCACCGGAGTTCCGCATTTATTCAATATTATAATATTGATGCCATTGGGAATCCGGCACCGGATTTAAGTTATTTCAATGGTTGTCATTTTGAAATAAATAGTGCCACACGTCAAACTTTTTACGCGAACATTTCTATGTGGGGTGTCAGGGTCTTAGGATTCAAAGATGCGAATTTGAGAACCTTGCTGATTTAACAAATAATCACCAAAAGGCTTTATTGACGCTAGATGCATCTTATGATGTAATTGATTGTCAGTTTAAAGGTTTTTTCATGGGTGTAGAATCATCTCTTTTTGGTTTGGGAATTCAAAATATACCTATGCCCCCAACTATTACTCTTTCTAATTTTATCGAGAATCAATTTGGTATCAACTATAACAGTGTTGAATCATTTATCATCAAAAATAACAGATTTACGATAGGCAAGCTTCAGGATGTACCTCTTACGAATAATTTTAGTTTTCTTACACATGGAGCCAAACTTTCGGCCTCTTCCAATTTTATTTACTGTGAAAATCGGCATGAGGGTATTGCAAATCCTTATCCGGGCTTTGGCGGAATAGGTACCCCCTATCGTACAGGAACCATTGCAGAAAATACGGGAGGAAATGATGAAGAAATCGAAATGAACACTTACGCTTTACTTGAAATTGGTAATTATGCCAAAGGTGCTTGTGGTACAGTACCAGGTGGCAACAAAGGGTTAAATTATCTTGAAAATATTAATGTCAGCAACAAGAATTACGATTTTAATATTTATGGTATGTTCAAAGTACAAAGTGTAGCACCACATTTCCGTTGGCACTACGCCTCCATCAGCCGCGAATATGTTTGCAAAACTTCCGGTGTGGTTGATTGGCGGCATTGGCCTGGTTCTGAAGGAACCGGTTGACCATTATTGTTTTGGTACCCGGAGCAATAAACGATCCTTTCGTGCCCGGTTCCACAAGCTGGGTGGTAAATGTTCAAGGGACTGAATTTGTTACTGAATTGGTTTGTCAAGATGCTTTGCCCCAAGCAGCAAAACAAGGCAATCTAACACAAGGAGAGTTTGATAGTTTGGCAAAACAAGTATAATAATAAAGAAACCAACTGCAGACATTGGAAACTGCGTTGATTTATTAATTGATAATGGGAATACCCCAAGTACTTTAGAGATGATTGAACAAAGCACAAGTAGCGAAGTGATGATTTTACGTCAAGAAATGTTGAATCGTTCTCCTTATGTTTCAGAAACAAGATTGGTCAATCCCGCAAAGAAGGGATATTGCCTCATTCTATACTAATAGAAATTATTGCAGCTAATCCGGATGCCTCCAGAAGTGAGCGCTTTATAACGTTTTTAGAAAATGATATACCGACTCCTGTTCCCGCTTATTTAACAAATATTATTCGCAATTCATGGCAGGGCATTACACCGCGTACAACCTTGGAAAATGCAATAAGCATGAATAAGTCGGTTTTGAGTAGAATTAAAAATCAAATATTGTTTATATTACGCACAGGTAACATTTTCTATAATGAGGCTCAAATTCTATATTGGATGCAGAAACTGCCTTCGCAAACAAATGCTTATAAGCTCGTAGAATATTATTATCAAAATCTGACTATGTTCAAGCTGAGATGATTTTGAACGATATTCCGGTCAATATCCTTTTGGAAGGAACCCACCTGGAGACATAATTTATACGAGACTTATATCAATCCAAGAAAATCTCAGTTGAACAACAAAAAATTGTTTTAACACCAACTGAAATAGAAACTTTAAAAGCGATAGGAGATCACCCAGAACCTAATTTGGCTCGTAGTTTGGCTAGAGGTCCTCTTTGTTTTTTCTATAATATTTGTTATGCAGAAGAGCCTGCATTTGAAGGTACTCAATCGCCAGCGATCCATTCTTTAGCCAAAGTTCTGAATATGGAATCACTGTTTTCCCAAATCCCCGCAGCTGAATACGTTGTTTTCCAGTTGTAGATAACCCCAAATAGTTCTTTCGTTCATTCAAATATCTGATATGACAGGAAACCTATTTATCAATGAATTTCGATTCCGATCTTAAACAGCATTTTGGGATACTAGAAATATTTGCAAATGGCAAATTATATCTATACCCTTAGCAGATATGCGGGTATGAAGTATTCAGAAAGGTTGGCTATTCGTCATAATCTCATTAGTTCTTAATTGAATTTTTTATATCGGGTCACCGTAGGTGACCCGATATGAATTTTAGGTTGAAATCCTAATGTAGTATGATCAATTAAAAATCTTAGGTTTATCCATATTAATCCGCCACCCCAGATTTTGTATCCACTTTTGGACGAGAGGCTGCAAAACAGTTCATAAGGTCGACGAAACGAAGTTTGTTAAACAAAGTCCTGAAATGATAGGGGGGTAAACCCAGACCGAAGCGTCTGAGGCAAATTGTACCACGCCAAAATTTGGGTTTAATATTTTACAACCGTAATGCAGGTATCACTTGAAAATAATCATATCCACCAAAACGAAGATTGGACTATATACATATTCGATATAACTTTACAGCATGCTAAAATTAGGATGTTATAATCACCTCGAGATTTTACGTACTACCAGCGTGGGTTTATATCTGGGCGACGGGGAAGGAAATGACGTATTGTTACCCAATAAGTATATCAAACCGGGATTTATAGTAGGTAAAACGATTGAAGTATTTGTATACAAGGATTATGAGCATCGTTGGATTGCCACCACACTGCGCCCATATTTCCAATTGCATCAGTTTGCATCTTTAAAGGTTAAAGCCGTTTCAGACAAGGGGGCGTTTTTAGATTGGGGATTGGAGAAAGATTTGTTTGTGCCGTACCGCGAACAAAATCTAAAAATGAAGGAAGGTAACCGTTACATCGTATTTCTCTATATTGATGATCAAACCGATCGACTGGTAGCCTCGGCAAAACTCAATAAATTTTTAGATGAAGATACCTGGAGTCTGGAGCCCAATCAGGCCATGCAAGGTCTTGTATTTGAATCGACCCCATTGGGTTGGAATATCATACTGGATCATCGATATAAAGGGTTGGTATATCATACTGACCTGAGGCGAACTTTAAAATTGGGCGAACGACTGACCGTTTATATCAAACAAATCAGAGAGGATGGTGGCATTGATTTAAGTATGGAGCCGTTGGGTGTACAAAGGTTAGAAGAAGGCGCCCAGAAAATTTTGGATATTTTGGAAACTAGCAAAAAAGCTTATCTGAAATTGAATGACAAAAGCAGTCCTGACGAAATTCAGCAGATGTTGGATATGAGCAAAAAAACGTTTAAAAGTTCCATTGGGATTTTATACAAAATGAAAAAAATCGAAATCAGAGAGGATGGTATATACCTTGTTCGTTGATGAGTGATTGATTTATCGAACAAAAGGATTGTTCATTTTTTCAAATCCAATTGTTGTAACCGGACCATGTCCGCTATAAACCTTGGTTTCATCTGGTAAAGAAAATAATTTACCGGTGATGCTTTGGTATAAATCATTTGTATTTCCGCCGGGTAGGTCCGATCGCCCAACGCTCATCTGAAATAAGACATCACCCGAAATTAACGTATTGCTCTCAGCATGATACAAACAGATGGATCCCGGAGAATGGCCTGGTGTTAAAATAACTTCGAAAGAAATTGCGCCTAATTGTATTTGTTGCCCTTCGGCGGTATAAAAATTGGGCTCGGGCGATTTTTCGAAAGGCAAATCATACAACGCAGCAGCAGAACCGGCGGCATTAAATACTGGTCGGTCGGCCTCGTGAAAGGTTATTGGAATTTGATGTTTGCGCACAACATGGGCATTTCCAAAGATATGATCCAGGTGAGTATGGGTATTCACCAATAAAATGGGCTCTAATCCTTGCTCCGTGATAAAATGATCAAATTGTCTGAATTCATTTTCAAAATACATTCCGGGGTCTATGATGATGGCTTGTTTTTCATCATTGTAAAGGATATACGTATTTTCGGAGAAGGGATTGAATGTAAAGGAGTGCAAATGCATGGACGCAAAACTAAGTCAAAGTAGGGGGTATGACAATCAAAATAAGCCTGAATACATGGAAATCAACAATATGTACAAGAAGAAATCTATCTCCAATAACAACATTCATGCGTTTACTTCGTTCGGGAAGAATGAATCGGCATGCTGAACTAAACTTTAAACCGCAATTTTGGTCGAAAAACGCCCGTATTTATTTTTTACCGTAACTTTAATTTTCATGATCATACTGAAGTCCACAAAACTCTTTTTCTGCATGATGCTCCTGGCCTGTTGCTGCTACCAAACAATTTGGGGGCAGGCATCCTGGGAACAATTTGGACAGAATAGGGTGCAGTACCGAACTTTCAATTGGAGTTATTACGATTCAACCCATTTTCGGTCTTTTTATTATGACCAAGGCAAGGCCAATGCCATGTATTGCCTGAACGTAGCCGAAACGGAACTAACCAATATTGTGTACGTTATGGGGGGGCGCATGACCAAAAAGCTGAATATCATCCTTTATAATTCGTTCGGCGATTACCGACAAACCAATATTGGCCGACAAAATGATCAGATCAATGAAGCCAATGGGGGGAAGTATGATGTGGTAGGTGATAATCTGCCCATTTATTTTAACGGTGATCACAATCATCTTAAAAAGCAAATTAGAAAAGGAATTGCGGTGGTTATCAAAAACAATATGTTGTTTGGGGATAATATCAAGGATATGGTGAGGAATTCGGTAAAGATGAATTTGCCGGAATGGTTTGTGACCGGTTATGTATCTTATATCAGTGATGACTGGACACCCGAAAATCAGGCTGAATTGGAAAGCATGATCATCGGAAAGAGTAAAGCCTCATTTTTAGATTTATCGACTAAAAATCCTATTCTTGTTGGGCATTCTTTTTGGGATTTTGTTGCCAGGAAATACGGCGATAATGCAGTGTCTAATTTACTGTATCTGACCAGATATCGAAAGTCTGTCAATGCTGCTCTTGAAATTGTTCTCAAAAAACCGGCAAAGGAAGTCTTCAAGGAATGGGAACAAGAAGTCGTATTTCCTAAAATGAGTGCAGGCTTATTGAGCACAGATAGCGCCCGTAAAATTTTAACCCGCATACCCGTTAAACCCGGAGCGAGTTATTCAAATTTTGCTTTATCGCCTTCGGGTAAGGATTTGGCTTATGTCGTTAAAAAAGATGGCGAGTATTCCGTTTGGATCCAAGACACACGTTTTGGCAAGGCATTCCTGATTGTTGAAGGAGGTATTCGTGCCGCCAAGGAATTGGAGGATCCCAATTATCCTTACTTAACCTGGAGTACGAGCGGAAGAAAATTAGGCGTGCTTTATCAAAAACGAAATAACCTGAATTTGCGCATCTTCACCAATGGCTCCCGAAAAATGGAAAACAGGGTGATCCCTTCACGCAAGGTTGAGCGCATAACAGGCTTTTGTTTTAATGAAGATGAAAATACCTTGATTATTTCCGCCATTAAAAAAGGACAAAGCGATCTCTTTCGTCTGACGATTAAGAACAATCGGGTAGAGCCAATTACGCAGGATTTATTTGATGATAAAAATCCAATATGGGTGCAAAACGGCGTAAATACCGGGGTTTTATTTTTATCGAATCGTACAACGCCCTTCCTGGGTGACAATGCCAAAAGCGATGCATTTAATCCGCAGTTTAATTTGTATTTATACGACCCTGCCAAAGGGACGAATTTGCAACAACTCAGTCAAACCAATACCGAAATATTACAGCCTATTCAATGGGGGATGGAATCCTTCTCCTATCTGCAAAACGAAGGAGGTAGTCTGAAACGTAAAATTGTAAAAATCCAAAAGCGACAAACTGAGCGAGATACCTTTCAGGTCAGCGACGCAAGGCCATTCGATTTTAATATCATCAAACAGGATTATGTGCATCAGAATGCCAGTATTATGGAAGTGGCACATCATGGGAAAGAAATCATTATTTATCAAACACCCCAATATTTATTACAACAGGCAGATGATCAATATGGAGATAGTATAGCGAAACAAACGGTACTTACCTCAGATACAATTTCGACTGAACCGCAGAACACAGACATGGGGTATTTGTATCAAACCCCTTTTGATGAAGATACCAGCAGCAATGATTTTTTGGAATCTGTATTTGCCAATACCTTCAGCAGAACATCACGTTATCAGTTATTTATTGGTGCTCAGCAAACAGTAAAACCTAAAAAGTATACGACGAGTTTTAATCCGGATTTTATACAAACCTCTCTGGATAATACCCTCCTATTTACAAGATATCAGGCCTTTGGGTACAACGGGGGGCAATTTCAAAATCAGGCTTTATCCGGATTTTTAACTTCTTCTCTGACCGATGTCATGGAAGATTATAAAATTACCGGTGGTATGCGACTCAGCGCAGATCTTCGTTCTTTGGATTATTTTTTGCAATTCGATCATTTTCGAAAAAGAACAGATTGGGGCGTTCTCTACTTTCACAGCGCCCGTACCAATGATTATGATTTTCGGGATGGCGTCGCACCTAACTGGAGTCCATATCCGGTTAAAGGCAAAGTGGGCACCGATTATATTCAGGCTCATCTGAATTATCCTTTGGATATTTTAAAAAGTATTCGTTTGAGTTTTGGGGTGCGTTACGACCGCATTCGAATCAAAGCACAGGATAGATACAGCATAGGAATTGAAGATGATTTACAATTCTGGACGGTAAGTCGGGCTGAGTATGTTTTTGACAACACCATCAACCCAATGCGTAATATTTGGAAAGGTACCCGGGCGAAAATTTTTGCCGAATATCAATATAAATTCAATGAGGACACCAAAGGGTTTTACAATTTTGGATATGATGCACGCAACTATACAACCCTCTATAAAAATGTCATCATCGCTTCACGCATTGCAGGAGCTCACAGTGGTGGGAATGCCAAAATTTTGTATTTCGTGGGTGGTGTCGACAATGATCTGAATCCAAAATTTGATCAGAATGTGAGCATTGATCTGACTCAAAATTATGCATTTCAATCATTGGCCACAAACCTCAGGGGCTATCGTCAGGGTGCCCGAAATGGGAATAGTTTTATGGTGGTCAACGAAGAAATCCGAATTCCAATCTATCAAACATTTTTCAAAAAACCAATACGTTCCGGCTTCATTCGAAACTTACAAGTGGTTGCTTTTGCTGATATTGGAAGTGCATGGAAAGGTGTATTGCCCAATAGTGATAATATAAAAAGCCCCATTGTCATCCGTAATCAAAATAGTCCCGTTACAGTTTATCTCGAAAATTCTAAATACGATTTTGGCTTAGGTTATGGTGCCGGTCTCAGAACTCGTTTTCTGGGTTATTTTATTCGCACCGATTTTGCATGGAATATAGAAGGCGCTAAAAAGCCGATGATTCATGTATCGCTGGCCACTGATTTTTAAAGCATGGTTAGACTTTTACCTACTGTTTGCCTATTTGTTGTTTTGTTGGGAATCTGCACCGAAAGAGTCAGGGCTCAAACTGTGCAGGATTCTTTAATCAAGGAAGTTCAAACACCCCAGTCTGATTCTTTGTTGCGACGAACTGACAGTTTAAAGCCCTTGGAAATAAAAGTCGATCAAACTAAATTATTAAAGGGGAAAAAAACGATACAGGGGGTGGTGTTGGATTTTACCACCAATGAACCCATATCATTCGCCACTGTTTTTTTTCCGGGAACATCCGTAGGAAAGAAAGCCGATATTGATGGTAAATTTTTATTTGTATTGGAGAACTTACCTCTTGATTCTCTTGCCTTTAGCAGCATTGGATATTCTAAAAAAATCATTCCCCTGGATGTCACTGCACCGGAGATGTTCTACAAGGTTGAAATGGAAAGATCTTCAGTGCAGATGAAAGACTTTGTTATTCGTATTGATAAAGATCCTGCGCTAAAGCTGGTCAAAAAAGTCATAAAAAATAAATCCACCCATAACATTGATCAGGCCGATCATTATGCGTATGAAGTGTATAATAAATTGGAAATGGATATTAATAAAATCCCTCCTAAGGCCTTTAAGCAATCACCCATCCTGAAGAAATTCGATTTCGTCAAAAATTTTATTGATTCCAGTTCTGAGGAGAAACCGTTTTTGCCCCTCTTTCTAACGGAGACCATTTCGGATTATTATTACCAGAAAAAACCCAAAAAAATGAAAGAGTATATCCGGGGCTCCAGGATTTCCGGATATAAAAACCAAAGTGTATCTCAGATGTTAGGGTCTATGTATCAGAACATCAATATCTACGACAATCAGATTCCGGTATTTAATGTCAATTTTGTCAGTCCCATTGCAAACGACGCTCCGTTTTTTTACAAATATCAATTAGTAGATACGCAATACATCGATCATCGTTTGTGTTATCAGGTGGTATTTACGCCTAAGCGTTCGGGCGAACATACTTTTCAAGGAGATTTTTGGATTCATGACACCGATTTTGCAGTCCAAAAAATCAATATGATCGTGACCAAAGATCAAAATGTAAACTGGGTGAACAAGGTTACGCTTTGGCAGGAATTTCGCTGCGTTGGCGATAGTCTTTGGTTTCTGGTAAAGGATAAATTTTACGTTGATTTTTTACCTCCTCATGGCGATAAGGTTGCGGGCTTCCTGGGTCGGAAAACCACAACGTATAAAAATATCCGGATCAATCAACCCGATATTGAAGCCACTATCCTCAGTAAAAAAAACCATGCAGATACGGAGATGGATGAAGGTGCTTTGAATCGTGATGAGTCCTACTGGAATTCTGTTCGACATGATTCACTCAGTAAAAACGAAAAGGCTATTTATCGGATGATTGATACCATACAACATTTGCCGGTTTATAAAAAATACTACAATATCTTTTATCTCTTAGGCACCGGAATTAAAGAATTCGGGCCCATTGAAATAGGACCTATTTATAATTTGTACAGCAACAATATCATCGAAGGCCCTCGTTTCCGTTTTAATATAGGCACCACGCCCAAATTGTTCGAAAATATATATCTCAATGGCTATGTGGCCTACGGTACCCGAGATGCCCGTTGGAAATACGGAGGCTCTGCCTTGTGGTTGCTAAAACGCAGTCCTCGCATGTATTTGTATGCAGAGCATCGGCATGATGTAGACAATACAGTGAATCAATATGATCAGTCTGCATCTATTGATAATATTTTTAGTTCCATCGGGCGCAAAAAAAATGTCCCCTGGAAGCTTGCATTTGTTACCAAAACACGCTTTGAGTTTATGCAAAGTTTTTTCAACGGGTTTAGTTATCAATTGTTTGCTGAACGAAGGCATTTTACGCCTTATTCACCCTTGCCATCCATCGGAATTTTTACGGATAGCCGCGGACGTTCCACGCAAGGTATTGCGGTGAATGAAATTGGCGCCGATCTTCGATTTGCATACAAGGAACAATTTGTTGAAGGCAATTACTGGCGTACTTCACTCGGGACCCAATATCCCATCGTACGCTTTACGCTTGGTTTAGGTCTCCGCAATTTTCCGGATGGTCAGTATCAATACACCCGATTGCGATTTAGTTTATCGGATAATCAAAAAATCAGTCGATTGGGTTCGCTCTATTATAATGTTTTTGCCGGTCGGATTTTTGGGACATTACCTTATCCCCTGCTCGAAATTCATCCCGGCAACGAATTCTATTACTACAATGCCCGAACCTTCAATATGATGTATCGATACGAGTATATTTCGGATAAATATGTCGGACTCATCACGGAACATAGCATGGGAAGTTTGTTCTTTAAATATATTCCTTATCTCAAAAAAATGAAATTGCGTACATTCTGGAACATGAAAGGGGTGTATGGCAGTCTGAGTCCTGAAAACAAATCATTAAATTTTGATAAAGGTTATGCTTTTCAATCCCTGCGAGCTGCACCATACATAGAGGCCGGTACAGGAATCGAAAATATTTTTCGCGTCCTCCGCATCGACTGTGTTTGGCGCCTTCTATCGGTAACGACCCTCAACGATACACCCGCCCGCAAATTTGGAATTTTTGCAAGTTTGCGTTTTGCATTTTAATTTTTTTTTGGCGTGTCCGCTGAGCCATTGCCGGAATAAGCTGAGCCCCTTTCTGAGTGGACTACACAAAAGGCCATTGTGCAAAGGGCTCAGCAAGTCAATGTACAAACGCGCGTCCTGCCCGGCAATTGCTCAGCGGTCAGGCTGTTCGCTGCAAGTCCTCGCGGGCTCCGGGCTTTTCGCTACCATCCTTCACGCGAAGCCTCGTCTATGTGTGCATAGTTGGTTTAGGAAGAACACTTTTAAACCGCTTCGAATAATTTCATTAACCCCCTCTTAGCAGAAGGGGTAAAAATCAGTTTGGCAGATAAGCCTAAAAAGCCTACATTTGCTCCAGATTTGAGCGGAAGGGAACTGTAGCGGTTCCCTTCTTCTTTTGTCTGACCGGAGCATTTTTTTATATGACAAATCAGGAACAAATAGCCATTTTTATTCAGGAAAGCCTGGAAGGCAGCGATTGCTTTTTGGTTGACTTCAAAGTAAAGCCAACCAATAATTATAAAGTGTATATCGATGCCGACGCCGGATTTACGCTGGAGAAATGTATAGGCATTAACCGAAGCCTTCGACGTAAAATCGAGGAAGCTGCCCTTTATCCTGAAGGTGATTTTTCAATTGAAGTTTCCAGTCCGGGTGTGGATATGCCCCTTAAACAAACCAGGCAATATCACAAACACATTGGACGTAAATTGGAAATCGAATTGGTCAACGAAGATGAGCCCGGTATCCTCGGCAGATTATTGTCGGTGGAGGAAGATGGCATTCGAGTTGAAATCATTCCACTCAAAAGGGGCGGAAAAAAAACAGCCCTCGAACCGGAACAACGAACCCTCTTATTTACAGACATTCAAAAAGCCCTTGTTTGTATTGAATTTTAAAACAACGTATATTTTAACACACAAATAAAAGCCATGGCAAGTATCAATTTAATCGATTCGTTTGCGGAATTTAAAGAAGCTGAGCATATCGACAGGCCAACCCTGATCAAGGTAATTGAAGATGTATTCAAAACATTGCTCCGTAAAAAATATTACAGCGATGAAAATTTTGACGTCATTGTAAATGACCAAACGGGTGACCTTGAAATTTTTCAGCGACGTGAAGTGGTTCGCGATGAAGACATCATGAATGATGATACCCAAATCGAATTATCTGAAGCTAAAAAAATGGATGATAGTTACGAAGTTGGCGATGAAGTTTATGAAGAACTCACCATGGAATCATTCGGACGCCGGGCTATCCTAGCAGCCAAACAAACATTGGCTTCCCGTATCAGTGATTTGAAGAAAAATATCTTGCTGGAAAATATAAGGAGCGCGAAGGTGAAATTATTTCAGGAGAAGTATATCAGGTTTGGAAAAAAGAAATCATGCTCATCGATGACGAAGGCAATGAATTGATACTTCCTAAATCAGAACAAATCCCTACGGATTATTTCAAAAAAGGAGAAAGTGTACGCGCAGTGGTTAAAAAAGTGGAATTAAGAAACAATTCAGCTATCATCATTTTATCCCGAACCCATCCGACTTTCCTCGCTAAATTACTGGAGATTGAAGTTCCTGAAATTATGGATGGACTGATTAGCATTAAAAAAATTGTACGTGAACCAGGAGAGCGTGCAAAAGTAGCCGTGGAGAGTTATGATGATCGTATCGATCCGGTTGGTGCTTGCGTGGGAATGAAAGGAAGTCGTATTCATGGCATCGTGCGTGAATTGCGCAATGAGAATATCGATATCATCAACTATACCCAAAATATACAATTGTTGATTCAACGTTCGTTGACACCAGCCAAAATCACCTCGATGAATATCGATGATACGGCCAAATATGCTGAAGTATTTATGAAGGCCGATCAGGTTTCATTGGCCATTGGTAAAAGAGGGGTCAACATTAAACTGGCACAGGAGCTAACGGAATACAATATTGATGTGTTCAGAGATGATCTGGAAGAAGGCGAATTTGATATCAATCTGGATGAATTTGGCGACGAAATCGATGCATGGGTGATTGACGAATTCAAAAAAGTGGGTTGCGATACGGCCCGTAGTATCCTGAATTTAACCGATGAAGAACTGATCCGCCGTACCGACCTTGAAGAAGAAACCATTCAGGATGTGAAAGATATTCTGAAACGTGAATTCGATGAAGAAGAAAGTGCCGGTTAAAAGGGATAAAAAAACTATCTTTACAACCGGATCAATTATACCAGTCGATTTTCGGTTCTGAAGACGACGATATAAAAAAAATTAACTCAGAATGATTGCCACAAAGAGGTAGTCAGACTAAAAACAAAAGATGTCAGAGAACAACACCATAAGACTCATGAAGGCTGCCCGGGAATTTAATGTGGGTAAAACAACCATATTAGAATTCCTGTCGAAATCCGGATTTTCTGTCGACAATAAACCTGATCCGGTATTGTCGGCCGAAATGTACCATGCACTGATTGCAGAGTATGACGCTGAGCGCGCTGCCAAAAAGAAAAGTGACAACGTCATTTTGGCTAAAACAATGGCTGAAGGAAAGAAAGCCAAAGAAGCCAAAGAAGCGAAGGAAGTGAAAGAAGTGAAGAAAGAGGAAATCGTTTCATTAAAGAAAGAAGAAGCCGTTAAGGTAGATATCGTTGGTAAAATAGACCTCGAACCCAAACCCAAACCTGTAAAAAAGGTAGAGGTTGAACCGGTTGCCGAAGAAGAAAAACCAGTTAAATCTACAAAAGCCAAGAAAGAACAGAAAGAACCGGAAGCGGCAGAAGAAGAAGCACCGCGTAAAAAAGTGGTCAAGCCTGCTGAAAAGGTAAAAATTGATGCACCGGAACTGGAAGGTCCAAAAATTTTGGGTCGAATTGATTTAGACAAAAAACCAAAAAAAGAGGAGCCTAAAGAAGAAGCTCCCGCAGTGGAAGCTGTTCAGCCGGCAGAACCTGTCATTACTCCGCCGGTAGAACCGGTTGAGGAAGTGCAATTGCATACCCTGAAAAGAGATAAATTGGAAGGGCCTAAAGTAGTTGGCCATATTAGCTTGCCGGTTGAAAACAAGGATAATAAACCGAAAGAAAAACGTAAACGCAAGCGTATTCCGCTGGCGGGTGACGAAAGCAAGACCCAGGCCCCTAAAACAACCGATAACCGTCCGGGTGGTGTTCGACGTGATCAACCTCGTCCGGGTGACCGGAATCGACGTCCCGACGATAAGGCAGTTGACCAGAATGAAATTCAGGATAAGATCAAACAGACCCTTGCAAAACTTGGAACTACAACCCGTGGTAAAGTTTGAAAGCCAAATACCGCCGCAACAAGCGGGAGGAAATGGCCGAAAAACGTCATCGCGATGTGGGTTCAGAGGATAACAAAATTCAATTGACAGAATTTATATCCGTGAGTGAATTAGCTAATCTGATGGATGTGAGTTTCACAGATGTGATTAGCAAATGTATGAGTTTGGGAATCATGGTATCCATCAACCAACGCTTAGATGCCGAGGTGATTGAATTGGTATCCAGCGAATTCGGTTTTGAAGTTGAATTCATTAATTTGGAACAAGAAGCTGAACAGGAAATAGAGGTGGATGATGATCCGGAGGATATGAAACCACGTGCGCCTATCGTTACCATTATGGGGCACGTTGATCATGGTAAAACATCATTGCTGGATTATATCCGGAATGCCAGTGTGGTTGCCGGTGAAGCCGGAGGAATCACCCAACATATTGGAGCATATGAAGTAACATTACCGAATGGAAAAGAAATTACCTTCCTCGATACACCCGGACATGAGGCCTTTACGGCGATGCGTGCCCGTGGAGCCAAAGTGACCGATATTGCTGTGATTGTAGTAGCTGCCGATGATTCGGTGATGCCTCAAACGCGTGAAGCAATCAGTCATGCCCAGGCGGCAGGTGTACCGATGATTTTTGCCATCAATAAAATCGACAAAGAAGGAGCTAATTCAGATAAAATTCGCGAACAATTATCCGCAATGAATATCCTGGTAGAAGAGTGGGGCGGTAAGTTCCAGTCGCAGGAGATTTCAGCAAAATCAGGATTAAATGTGGATGTCCTGCTGGATAAAATATTACTTGAAGCGGAAATGTTGGACTTAAAAGCCAATCCGGATCGTTTTGCAAACGGAACAATCGTAGAAGCCTCTTTGGATAAAGGTCGAGGTTTTGTGTCTACCATTTTGGTACAAAGCGGAACGCTCGAAATTGGTGACATGATTGTAGCAGGATCAATTTTTGGTCGTGTGAAAGCCATGACCGATGAAAGAGGTAAAAAGAAATTGAAAGCAGGTCCTTCAACACCTGTTCAGATACTGGGTTTAAACGGAGCGCCTCAATCCGGTGAGAAATTCAAGGTATATGAGGATGAAGATGAGGCCAAGGAAGTTGCAACACATCGTGCACAAATCTTGCGTGAACAAGGTATGCGTACGAAAAAACATATTACCTTGGATGAGATTGGACGTCGATTGGCTTTGGGTAATTTCAAACAATTGAACGTCATCATCAAAGGTGATGTGGATGGATCTGTGGAGGCCTTGAGCGATTCATTACAAAAATTATCAACCGACGAAATTGCTGTTTCAGTGGTACACAAAGCGGTTGGTCAAATTACGGAATCGGATGTCTTATTGGCAACTGCTTCGGATGCCATCATATTGGGCTTCCAGGTACGACCTTCACCATCGGCTGCCAAAATTGCGGAGAATGAAAATATTGAAATTCGTTACTACTCCATTATCTACGATGCCATCGATGAAATACGTAGTGCCATGGAAGGTTTACTTGAACCAAAAATCGAGAAGAAAATGGTTTGTAATATTGAAGTACGTGAGGTGTTCAAAATTACCGGTGTCGGTGCCATTGCAGGATGTCTGGTACTTGAAGGTAAAATCAAACGCGAAAATAAAATCAATCTCATTCGCGACGGCATCGTTATTTACACAGGTGAGTTAGCATCCTTGAAACGTTACAAAGATGATGCCAAGGAAGTACTTTCCGGAACTGAATGCGGATTAGGCATCAAAAATTACAACGACCTCAAAGCTGGAGATGTTATTGAAGGATTTGAAGAAATCGAAGTAAAACGTACGCTTTAATACAAAAGTGAATTGGTGGAAAGACCAATTTTATACAGCGGAATATATCGTGTGAAATACAAAAGATCGCGGGTGGCAAAGCACCACGCGATCCTTTCTTTAATGGGGCGGGGGGGAAAAAGAAAAGAAAAAAAAAGGGGGGGAACCCAAAAAAAAACCCCCAAAAAAAATTTCCTTAATCAACAGCCTAAATAATCTGGAAAATTAATGTCTGATGGCCTGAATGCCCGGTAAAGATTTTCCTTCAAAAAACTCCAACATGGCACCACCCCCTGTACTCACATAGGAAACCTGATCGGCTAATTCAAATTGATTGATGGCCGCCACAGAATCACCGCCCCCAATGAGTGAAAAAGCACCTTTTTCGTGGCTTCCACAATGGCCAAAGCGATGGCTTTGGTGCCCTCCTGAAATTTTTCCATCTCAAAAACACCCATCGGTCCATTCCATAAAATGGTTTTAGATTCCAGTATAACCTGACTGAATTCTTCGATGGATTGCTTGCCAATATCAAGGCCCATCCAACCATCAGGTATTTGATCGTTGCCTGCATGTTGTGTTTGGGCATCTGCTGCAAAACGATCCGCAATGATACTATCCACAGGGATCAATAATCGAACACCTTTTTCCTGCGCTTTTGTGAGCAACTGATTGGCCAATTCCAATCGGTCATCTTCACAAAGTGACGAACCAATTTGATGACCCTGCGCCTTTAAAAACGTATAAGCCATGCCTCCACCAATGATGATATTGTTGGCTTTTTCGAGCAGCGCCTCTATGATTAATATTTTATCGCTCACTTTAGCGCCTCCGAGTATGGCTGTGAAAGGACGTTCAGCATCCAGCATCACCTTTTCAGCACATTTTACTTCTGCTTCCAATAACAAACCGAACATACGATGCTCTGGACTAAAATGGGATGCAATGACTGCAGTAGAGGCATGCGCACGATGGGCTGTGCCAAAAGCATCATTTACATAGACAGTCCCTAATGAAGCTAATTTTTCAGAAGGCATCATCTCCTTTTTCTTCCTCTTTATAGAAGCGTAAATTTTCCAGCAACAAAATTTCGCCCGCCTTTAGACTTTTTGATTTCTCTATAGCCTCTTCACCAATACAATCATTGGCAAAAAGCACAGTGTGCTGTTCAAACATCTGTTGTAAATGCGGTAAAAGGTGTTTTAGAGAATATTTTTCGGTTGGTCCATCTTTCGGACGACCTAAATGAGACATCAGAATAACGCTACCACCATCATTCAGTATTTTTTGAATGGTTGGTACCGCTGCCCGCATACGATTATCATCGGTAATGACAAAATCTGCATTGAGAGGTACATTAAAATCTACTCGAATCAGGGCCTTGTGACCTGAGAAGTTAAATTGCGAAAAAGCCGACATGTTTTAAAATTTAGGTTGCGAATATACAAAGCCCAAGCCGCAAATTTGAACCTGGTTCCGATTCTTGGAGGATTTGCTCAAGGGAGTGTATTCATTCTTCAAAATGAAAGATGAATGAATGGATTTATTTTGATCCAGTTTCATTCAGATGACAACTTTTGAGATAATCCTAGCTTACTCTTCAGAGAGTCCGTCATCATCAGATGATTTCTTTTTTGATTTTCCTGATTTTTTTTCAGCGTCCTTTTTTTTCTTCTTCTCTGCTTTTTCCAGGGCCTTTATTCGATCTTCCTCTTTCTCCATTTGAAGATATTTATTGTACTGTTCGGGCGTCAGGATTTTTTTATATTCAGCATCACGCATCTTATGTACGATGTCCTTTTGTTTCTTTTTCAACGCTTTGCCAGGTTTTTTTGCTTCGTATTTTTCAATACTTTGGTAAGCCTTCACATGAATATCCAATAAACGACTTTCCTGATCTTTATTTAATTTCAGTGCAGTAACCATTTCTGTGGTTTTCTTTCGGGCTTTTTCTTCCGGTGTTTTTTCCGGTTTTTTTTGTGCAATCGCAGACAAACTAATCAGTGTCAATAAAAAGAGCATTATTTTTTTCATTCTTCAAACTTTCTTTCTTTCGTAAATATAGGCGTGTTTGATAAGTTCTAATTGAATTTGAGGAGGAACCGAAAAAAAAGTCGCATAAGGCGACCTTCTTTAGAATCTATCAAAAAAATTAGAAATTTTCCTGCAAAATATTTTAATGTTCTGACCAATTGGCTCACATAACTGTTTTCGTTATCATACCAACTTACCGTTTTTACCAATTGAGTATCACCAACAGTCATCACTTTGGTTTGGGTGCCATCAAACAGCGAACCAAACATCGTTCCTATTACATCAGTGCTAACAATTTCATCTTCGGTATAACCGAAACTTTCATTCGCAGCGGCTTTCATGGCAGCGTTAATTTCTTCAATACTGGTCTTCTTGCTTAAGATGCTCGTCAACTCTGTCAATGATCCGGTAATGGTTGGTACGCGTTGTGCACCACCGTCCAGTTTACCTTTTAATTCTGGTAATACCAGTCCAATTGCCTTGGCTGCACCTGTTGAGTTAGGAACGATATTGGCAGCGCAGCACGTCCGCGACGTAAATCGTTTTGGCATGTGGTGCATCCAGGGTATTCTGATCATTGGTATAAGCATGGATGGTTGTCATGATACCTGTAACAATTCCAAACTGATCGTTGAGTACTTTAGCCATTGGGGCCAAACAGTTTCGTTGTACATGATGCGCAGGAAATAACTTGTTCTGTTCCATCCAGAATTTCATGGTTCACATTATAAACCACTGTTTTTAAATCTCCGGTTGCAGGTGCAGAAATAACCACACGTTTTGCGCCGGCTGTGATGTGCGCCATTGCTTTATCTTTATCTGTAAAGCCGGTACATTCCAACACAACATCAACTTCATGAGCACCCCATGGAATTTGGGCTGGATCTTTTGAGCATAAACCTTGATGCTTTCATTTTCAACAACAATCGCATCATCCGTAGCGGTAACTTGTTTTTCGAATCGCCCCTGGGCCGAATCGTATTTTAATAAATGGGCCAATGTGGCCGGGCTGGTTAAATCGTTGATGGCAACAACATCGATACCTTGCATGTTGTAAATTTGACGATATACCAAACGTCCGATACGACCAAAACCGTTGATTGCTACTTTAATGTTACTCATTGAAATATTATTTGAAGTGATTAAGAGTTGCAAAAGTACACCCCTGATGCTTGAATTACAATGAAGTTGGAAGTTTTGAATGATAAAATTTTGTAAATTCAGAAGTAGGCAATACTTTTGCGGTCCAATTAACCAAAACGCCGCGTTGGTCAATCGGTTAAGACGCCTCCCTTTCACGGAGGAATGACGGGTTCGACTCCCGTACGTGGTACAAAAAATCAGAGCGAGAAATAGAGCGAGAGCGGCGTTTCAAACTCTGATTTTTTTTTCGCTCCCGCTCTGCTTCTCGCACTAATGAGCATTTCAAGAAAAATACAGTTCCATTCTCACAAAATCCTCCTCACATAAGTTGGACTTTTCAAAATGCTTTGTGCAAACAATCAGTGTGAGAATGAGGTGGAGTGTAAGCTCCCAAACGGTCCTTCGCCGCTCGGGAATTACTTAGGACTATCATTTCAAACCCCTCACTTAAGTCGGTTCAATAATGCTTTGTACTTCACATAGATAATCCCGAAGAAATATGGGATTATTCTTTTTGAATCCTAATTCATAAATCGACATCCAAAGAATTAAAATTTTCTGGCAATTCAGGTCATTTGCGAATCAGCTTTGCCGCATCATTTTCTCAAAGTACTGATTGTATTCCATTGCACATTTTCATAAGATTTACTGAACTTCCATTCCTAGAAAGTCATGGCCGAAAGGACGGTTTCCATTTGAAAAAAGTGTTTTCGAATTAGATTTATCTATCGACCACAAATTTTTTATGCAGGCACTATATTACCTTTGAAGCATGCAGACCGTCATTAACTCACTGACCCAACAGTACATCGATAGAGAAGATCGCTATAATGCACACAATTATCATCCTTTACCGGTCGTTCTCCAAAAAGGGGAGGGCGTTTACGTATGGGATGTTGATGGTAAAAGGTATTTCGATTTTTTGAGCGGGTATTCTGCACTCAACCAAGGGCATTGCCATCCTAAAATTGTTGAGGCCATGATCGAACAGGCCTCTATGTTAACCCTCACTTCAAGAGCTTTTCATAATAATCTGATGGGTGAATTTGCTGAATACATCACTCGATTATTTTGTTACGACAAGGTTTTACCGATGAATGCAGGGGCTGAGGCCGTAGAAACTGCTTTAAAATTGGCCCGCCGATGGGGGTATGTGAAAAAAGGAATACCAGATGCTCAGGCTAAAGTGATTGTTTGCAGTGAGAATTTTCATGGACGTACCATCAATATCATTTCTTTCAGTACAGATCCGGATTCGCATGATGGTTTCGGTCCTTATACCCCTGGTTACGTAGTAGTGCCATTCAATGATATTCCTGCTTTGGGCGAGGCGCTTCGCGATCCAAATGTTTGCGGATTTTTGTTAGAACCCATTCAAGGTGAAGCGGGTGTTGTTGTTCCGGATGAAGGTTATTTGTCTACCGCTTTCGAAATGTGCAAAGCGGCAAATGTCCTTTTTATTGCAGATGAAATTCAAACAGGCCTGGCACGTACCGGTCGTATGCTCGCTTGTGACCATGAGCAAGTTAAACCCGACATGTTGATTTTAGGCAAAGCCCTGAGTGGAGGCGTGTTTCCGGTTTCTGCGGTCTTATGTAATGATGATATCATGCTCAATATCAAACCCGGTGAACATGGTTCAAACTTATGGGGGAATCCAATGGCTTGTAAGGTGAGTATGGCTGCATTACAAGTGTTGATTGATGAAAATCTGGCTGAAAAAGCCGATGAGCTCGGAAACTACTTAAGAGATGAAATTCGTGCCCTGAATAGTCCTTTTATTTCTTTGGTAAGAGGGAAAGGTTTATTAAACGCCATTGTCATCAATCATCCGGATGCGAATGCTGCCTGGAGGTATTGTTTGGAATTGAAGGAAAATGGTTTGCTAGCTAAACCTACACATGGCGACAAAATTCGATTCGCACCTCCATTGGTGATTACCAAAGATCAAATTGATACTTGTGTTCAAATTATTAAACGCAGTTTGAAGGTACTGGAATCCGGTATATAATTTATCAGCAATCTCAAGCATAAACATTTTTCCTTCAAGAC
Source organism: Bacteroidota bacterium (assembly GCA_016715505.1). GTDB lineage: Bacteria > Bacteroidota > Bacteroidia > Chitinophagales > Chitinophagaceae > OLB11. The sequence goes on along the minus strand of JADJZY010000034.1, from coordinate 331,676 downwards.
ATTTATGATGCAAAAATGTGCGTGCCAGCTATGTAACCACTCGTCCAGGCATGCTGAAAATTAAAGCCTCCGGTGATGCCATCTACATCCAGAATTTCTCCGCCAAAGAACAAGCCTTTATGCAATCTGCTTTCCATGGTGTCAGGATTTACATCACTTAAATCCACACCGCCACAAGTAACGAATTCTTCTTTATAAGTAGTTTTTCCTTTTAGCGTAAATTCTGAACTCGTTAGATGATGAATGAGTTTATTTTGTTCTTTGGCTGGCAGTTCACTCCATTTGGTATCTTCACTGATTTCACTGGTTGCTAGTAAATATTGCCAAAGTCGGGTAGGTAACTCAAAGGGATTTTTAGACCCCATAGTCTGACTGCTTTTCTGTTGACGAATCAATGGCCATTTTTCGCGAAGTTGATGTTCAGGAATATTTAGCCAATTTACAATAAAGGGTTGATGATATTGTTTGGCTGCTAATTCCCGGGCGGCAAATGCCGAAAGTTTTAATATCGCCGGACCGCTCATGCCCCAATGGGTGATTAACAAAGGGCCCACTTGTTTAAATTGGGTACCACTTATTTTTACTTCAACTGGTTCTACACTCAATCCGCTAAAGGCTGTAATTGGATGTGCAGGCAAATTAAATGTAAAGAGTGAAGGTAAAGGAGCTACAATACGATGTCCCAATGCCTGAATGGGTTCAAACCCTGCGGCTTTGGCATGGCCGCCACTGCCAATAAAAAGGGCATCGCAGTGTATTCGTTCCTGATGTTGGGTGACTAATTCGAAGCCATTTTTGCTTCGTTCTATAAGAAGAATTTCAGTTTGTAAACGCAGTTGAATTCGTCGTTTTTCTATTTCAAAAGTAAAACATCAATGATGCTTTGTGATGAATCGGATTGTGGGAATACGACCATCTTTTCTATTTTTAACGATACTCCCCGACTTTCAAACCACTCCATCACGTCTTGTGGTTGAAAATGACGGAATGATTTTTTTAAAAAGGATGCGCCCCTCGGGTAATTTTTAACCAGTTCAGAAATTTTAAAACAAGCATGGGTTACATTACATCGGCCACCTCCGCTAACCTTTACTTTCTGTAAAACTTTGTGTTGTTTTTCTACAATGGTAATCTGGGCATCGGGATACATTTCGGCAGCACGAATTGCACAAAAAAAGCCACTTGCACCACCACCAATCACGACCAGTTTTTTCGACATGCCACAAAGATAATCTCATACTCCGAATTCATTCAGCCGGGCATTGGGGCCATTGAGATGGAGGTTCCGATGTAAAAAAAATCATCATCCATCATTTCGATAGTCAAAAAATTTCGGTCACTTCATAGAGTGGGCTTTATATTTGTTTGATGTTCAGGCTGCGCAGTTTACAATTGTTTCAATTCAGAAATCATGCTCAGGTGGATTTAGATTTTCCTGAACGCATCACAGCCATCATGGGTAAAAACGGTTCAGGCAAAACCGGCATTTTGGATGCCATTCATTTTTTATCCTTTACCAAAAGTTATTTTCATCATCAGTCATCATCTAGGACGATTTCCGGTTGTGTTTATTGCGCCGGATGATACAGAACTTATTCATGGTGGAAGTGAATTACGCCGGCGATTTCTGGACATGTGCATCAGTCAGATTGATTTTTCTTATACAGAGTTTCTGATGATGTATAACAAAATTCTGCAACAACGAAATGCGTGCTTAAAAACAATGAGCCACTCTCCCTCATCCATGGATAATATGTTGGATGTATATGATGAGCAATTGAGTCAATATGGTCAACAGATTTTTGAAATAAGAAAAGCAGTATTCATATCCTGAGCCAATACACCGGCTTGAGATATGACGCCCTTAGCAATGCTGATGAGGATGTTGTTTTGAAGTATCAATCTAGTTTGGAGCACGAAGGATTGCTTCAGCAATTACACGCCGCCAGGCATAAGGATTGCTTATTACAGCGAACCAGTGTAGGGATTCATAAGGACGACTTGCTCTTCGAACTAAACCAAAGGCCTTTTAAGCAAGTGGCTTCGCAAGGGCAAAAGAAGTCGATGATTTTCGCGCTGAAATGGGCTCAGCATCAGTGGTTACAGGAACAAACTGGAAAAACTCCGATGCTTTTACTGGATGATTTGTTTGAGAAGTTGGATGCAAAAAGAAGCGCTCAATTGATTGAGTGGATACTAGAAACTGAGGCACAGGTTTTTTTGACAGACACACATCCTGATCGAGTTGCAGATGCACTAAAAGGTTCTGAAAATAATTGGGGTAAAATCGTTTTTTCCTGAACGCATTCAACTGTAATTTAAAAGATAGGCTGTCGGTAAAGGCCTTATCCATTTACCCGCCAATAAACTTTGGCAATTCGCCGTTTGTCATCAATATCCGAATAGGTTCTGTCTGATTCCGGTTTTTCAATGCCCCGTCCTTCTATGATAATATCCAAGACGACAAATTCGAAATTAAGCAGGAGTGATTTATACTGATCGAATAGTTCCATAATAACAGAACCGGTTTCGCGGGCTCGCACAAAAGAAAACCAATCCTGAAAACTTTTTTGATCTAAAAATGATTTTCTGGAGAGTCGACAGAGATAGTCATAGGCAATGATGTCTTCCATGCGGGGCGTGAGGTCGCTATAACCAAGAATCAGAATTTCAGCCCTTAAGGTATCCCGCATGACTTGCTTACCAACCAGACTATCTAATAAGGGTTGAAATACTTGTGTGGCCTGTTTTCTTCTTTCTTCGCTAAATTCAAAAAGATGTTGCGGGAAAATAGAGGCCTTACTGAATTTTTTATATTTTTTCTGATCAATAATGGCAGGCATTTCAACTTCCTTGAACAATGTCGTCATTTGATCTGATGGGCAATAGGCATAGCGTTGAACCTGCCTGGGACAAGCCTGCGCATTAACCGATTTAAATACCTTTTGATAGAAAACCTTTTTATTGGAAGGTTGAGCCAAACTTGTTTTTCCAATGAATAGAAAAAAAGCATCCAGTAAATCCCTGCTTTGAAATGTTTCGTTTGGAGTCGATTATTTGTAGGGAAAAAAATCTGATTTGATATTAAAGCTATAGGAGAACGGCGTTGTCTGAACTGTGATGGCAGTCCAATTTCTTCTTTGAGGGAAAATGTCATGTTAGTCTTCATCAAAAACCACATCACTCACATTTTTGGCACTGTCGTTTCGGCTGAGTTTATTCTCATTGCTCACGACTGGAACAATTTTATTATTCGAAGCAACTGCAGGAACACTTGTTTTTTCAGTTTGATTGCTCTGCGCGATAACATTTTTTATAGGAGTCGTTTGAACGTTCTGTACGACCTCTTTCTCGTCCGGACCGGCTACAGATGTTACGATCTCATCAGACTGACTGCCTTCCTGTAAAGATTCCGTTGGGAATTGCATATCACTCAAGGCGGGGGCAGCAGGTTTTTGATTTTCCTCGGCCTGAGATGGAAGCGGGATTAAATTTTGTCGATTTTGAATCTGATATTGGTTGTACAAAACCACGCTTAATAAAATACTGACAAGCCCCAGAAAAGCCAAATTAACCCACATGAGCCAATTCGGAAGATAAGCTTGTTCACGGTGTTGATCCCGACTATTCAATAATTGTAATTGGGTGAGAATGAGGTCTTCGGTTGTTTTTATCCGTAAATGAAATTGTCCATTTTGACGGGTTGCAAATTCCTGTATTTCTGCTTTTAAATCCTCAATATCTATCGGTTGTTTTTGTTTCTGAATTCCTTCTTTTTCAACTTCAGTTTCAAATTCATGAATCTTATCGGTGAGTTGCGAAATAAGTTCTTTTTGTTCCTGAACCATGCGGGTCAGGTTCACAAATCCTTTGTCCAAAATCCGAATATTCCCCGTTCCGGATTGTTTTTGAGGTTCTTCTTTGGGCGCTGGGCTTGTAACAGGTGCTTCTTCTGGAATTACCGGGACCTCTGGTTCATTGCTTTCAGGTGCTGATAAAACCACTTCCACATCCTTGTTGTGCAATTCTTCGGAAGTATTCACCAATTCCGCAATCAATTCATAAACATCTTTTTTAGGGCTGGTTTCCATATTGGATTTAGGGTGTTCTGATGAGGTTCAGCAATCGGGTAAAAATACAACAATTCCTTTGATGCTTTCTCATTTCAGACTTCATTTCTCTGAACATCCACATTCTTTTCACAGGCCTGTTCAGAGGAGATTTTTAATCTGCTCCAGAATCTGTACAGCAGAAAGGATAGGAATAAAGGCATCTTGCTGTTTAAACCAGGTAATTTGTCGTTTGGCATAGTTTCGGGTGTGTTGTTGTATTTCTGCTATGCATTCTTCTTTGGTAATCAGTCCGTTGAAATACGAAAAACATTCTTTATACCCTACGGTCTGCAGGGCCTGGAAGCTTGAAAAGTTCCGCAGGGCATAAACTTCTGCTTCCAATCCTGAATCCATCATTTGCAAAACTCGCTGATTGATTTGTTGGTACAAGGTGCTTCTATCCGGATTTGTATAGAAACAAATGGCTCGAAAGGGGCGTGATTTTATAGTCGCTTGTTGATAGGAAGAAAGGGTTTGCCGATGGCTTAGATAGAATTCAAGTGCCCGTAATAATCGAACGTGGTTGTGGATATCCATGCGGTCGTATATTTCCGGATCGCAGTCTTTTACCTGCTCTTGTAACCATTGGATTCCTTTTTCATGATATTCATCGCGACATTGTTGTCGAATCAGTGGATCAATAGGCGGCATTTCGTCCAATCCTTCCAACAATGCTTTGATATATAAACCGGTACCGCCACATACCACAGCGTAATCGTTTTTCTCAAAAATTTGATTTAAAATATTCAGACCATATTTTTCAAAAGAGGCGGCATTCATTTCATCCTGAATAGAATGGCTGGCAATAAAATGATGTGGTATGGTTTCCAGTTGTTCTGAAGAGGGGCGAGCTACGCCGATATTCATTTCCCGGTAACATTGTCGGCTATCTGCTGAAAGGATTTCGGTTTGAAGTGCAGCGGCAATTTCTATGGCCAGTGCCGTTTTGCCGCTTCCTGTTGGTCCGCCAATAACGATAAGGGTTTTCAAGGAATGGAAATTAAAAATCTTCACTGATTTCTGAAGAGTCCATGCCTTCTTCTGCATCTTCCGAAAGACCGAGGTCTTCATCATCGCCTTCATCACCAAAGCCATCCCTGCTTGCCAAATCGTATCGTTCTTCAATTTCAACCACACTATCTTTTTCTGTTGGAATGAGTCCGAGCTGACTCGGAGAAATACCTTCGGATTTAACACAAATGGGGTACTCTCTCAAAATACTTGGGTCAGGCAGGAGTGTCAGGGTGTCCAGTAAAAACACCCAGGATTTGGCATGCACGCACTGATAAACAAATTTCTGATCCGGATTGAGCATTAAAGCTCCGACTGCTGTTTTCTTCATGCTTAAAGCAGGGGCATCCCGCAGATTTTTTTCGACGGTCGAAGAAATTTCGCGGCCACGTATCCATCGGTCATCACTGACATAAATAGAAGCTTCCATCTCGGCAGGAAGCTGAAAGTGTTTTTTGATACCTTCATGGAGTTCAAAAAATGACTGTGAGGATAAAATTTCCATATCTCTGAAAGAGGCATCATCTTCTTCCCAACTGATTCTGAATTTGATCAATGACATGTGACTTGTTTTACGTTAGAGACAAACTTACTAAATCGGTTCAACATTTAACTCTTTTGCTTTAGCGATCATAAAAGCAAAGGCTGAATCGTAGTCGTTGCCAATGGCACCATCCAATATCGCTTCTCGCACGGCATCCTTGATCATACCCACAGTTTTGGAAGGGGGTAAACCAAATATTTCCATAATTAATTCGCCGGTAATGGGCGGTTGCCAGTTACGAATATGATCTTTTTCCTCTACTTCTTTCATACGTTCAACCACCATTTGAAAATTCTCGCGGAAGCGGTTTACTTTGGCCTGATTCTTTGAAGTAATATCTGCCTGACACAACTTCATGAGGTCGTCAATGTCTTCGCCGGCATCGAATAATAAACGACGAACAGCGCTATCTGAGATGTTTTCTTTGGTCAGACTGATCGGACGTAAATGTAATAAAACCAATTTTTGCACATACTTCATCTTTTCATTCTGAGGCATTTTGAGCATCTTAAAAATGCCCGGAACCATCTGAGCACCAACCCATTCATGGCCATGGAAAGTCCAGCCATTGCCGGGTTCAAATTGTTTGGTGGCAGGTTTGCCAATATCATGCAAAAGTGCTGCCCAGCGGAGCCAGAGGTCATCCGTATGCGGACAAATCTGATCAAGCACCTGAATGGTATGGTAAAAATTATCTTTATGGCCCTTTCCGTCAATGTATTCAGCACCGGATAAATCATGCAGTTGAGGGAAAATTCTTTTTAACAAGCCCGATCTGAATAACAAATCAAAACCAACCGAAGGTTTTGTGCTGAGAAGAATTTTATGAAGCTCTTCGGCGATGCGCTCTTTGGAAATAATTTCGATACGCGCCGATTGCTGGCAAATGGCTTCATAAGTGGATGGTGCAATCTGAAACTGGAGTTGAGCAGCAAAACGAATCGCTCTTAACATCCTCAAGGGGTCATCAGAAAAGGTTTTTTCGGGTTCAAGAGGAGTTCGTAAAATGCCATGCTGAAGATCATCCATGCCTTGAAAAGGATCCAAGAGGGTACCGAAATCGGCTTCATTTAAACTAATTGCCAACGCATTAATACTTAAATCGCGGCGGCGTTGATCATCTTCCAGGGTGCCTGGTTCCACACTGGGGTTACGGCTATTCTCGCGGTACGACTCTTTTCGAGCGCCAACAAATTCAATATCTAAATCGCCCAACCGGAATTGCGCGGTTCCGAAATTCTTAAAATAATTCACTTTGCCAGCCCCCAATAACTGAGCACTGGCTTTTGCCAATTCAATCCCATCCCCAATGCAAACTACATCAATATCCTTGCAAGGGCGATTCAAAATGCGATCACGCACGAATCCTCCAATGAGGTAAGTTGGGTAATTTAATTCAGTTGCAGCTTGTGCAATTTTTTGCAGGATGTTTAATTCATCACTGTTACAAACAATATCCATATCGGCAAATCCGGCATTTAAAAAATGTACATGATGCGTGTGCACCAAAGATTATTGAATTGTTCAGCTCTTCCGGTCAGGTAATTGTGGGCGTTTCGAACGGAGAGGAGTGAATATTGAAAACGCAAATTCAAGTAAAATCCTTTCCAAACGTGGGCTGTGCCCTGCAATACAAGACTTAAATCGAATTTGCGAAAAGGAAACAACTTGGCATCCTGTTCATAAACAGCGCCATTGCCATCTTTGTAGGTTTCTCGGCTTCTGAAAAGTTGCCCATATGCAAATCCACCGCCGATATGATTTTTTTTCTTGTCAAAATAGTTGATGGTAAGCGGAACTTCGGCATAATTTAAGCGAATACGATAGTCGACCAATACGGTACTCCGGTCGTTGGCAACTTTGGCTTTATTGGATCGGCTTCCTTTTTGGGCATATAGTAATTCCATACCTGCAGCAAGCTGCTCTCCCAATCTTGCAAAAACCACCACACCGGCATTGAGCCCCACCTTATTATACCCGGCAAAATTATCTCCATCAACCTGGGTAAAATTGCCGCCAGCTGTAAGTCCGCCAAAAAAGGTCCGGTCGTCGTCGTCCTGCGAATACGCACAGATTGTGAATAAGTTCAGAATAAGAGTCCATGCGGAGAAGCGGGTTATTGCTAATTTAGCTTTTTGGAACGAAAGTTTCATGACGCAAATATATGAGTATAAAATATACCCCTGCCACCCTGAAGAAATTTGAAGAGCTTTATGACGAAATGGGCTATACCATTCGTTTTGAAAAAGGTAATTTCCATAGCGGATACTGTATTTTGCAGGACAGGCGTATTGCGGTTATTAATAAGTTTCTCACCCTGGAAGGAAGGATCAATGCGTTGATTGATATTTTACCTTCAGTTACGATGGACATTGAAACCTTGAGTGGGGAAATGAAACAATTTTACCAAATGGTGATGTCTGCTCCTGTCGATAAATAGGAATACAAGGCATGGGTTTTTACCGAATTCTCGGAATTTTGACCATTTACTCACTCAAACCCGCCAAATTCTAAATCATTCTTTCTCCTCGTTTGAAATGTTGCACTTTTGTGTCACAATACATCAGGAATGAAACTCAGATTTTTATTTTTATTTAGCCTTAGCCTGCTGATTCAAAGTCAAACCTGGTCGCAGCGCGGTGTGATACGTCGTCAGGTGGAAAAGGATGTGGAGCGGAAGATGGAAGACAAATACAGCGACGATCGTCAAAAAGGGGAGAAAGCTGTAGATGAAAGATTGGACAGGATGGATGAACTGGATGCAGAATTTCGTGCGGGTGTAAAACCGTTTCCTACGGTATCATATAAGATGACCGTGGAATATCCCGAAAAGCCGAAGAACAATACAACGATGTATTTTGCTTTTAAACAATTTGATTGCGCCATGCGCATGGAGGCCAAACCGGATTCCAAAGAAGAAACCCGCATCATCACCAATTTTAAATCCGGAAAGGCGGTAACCCTTACTACCGATCGAAAAGGACGAAAAACCGGAATGGAGATGGATATGAAACTCATGACCAGTATGGCGAGAGGTGTTGCGAATAAAGAGAATGAAATGATTGAAGAAGGTAAGGTCGAAATTAAAGTGACCGATGAGTACAAAACCATCAATGGGTATAAATGCCGAAAATATATTTACGAACATCCACAGTACACCGCATTTATGTGGGTGACCAATGATCGTTTACCAGTCAATGCCCGCGATTTTTCCTTTGCAATGGCCAATGCATTGAATGGCTCGAAAGGGGCGCCAAGCACAGCCTATTATCAAAAATTACAAGGAGGTGTTTGTATTCAAACCCATATTATTCCTAAACAAAGCAGAATGGAAGAAAGTATTATGACTTATACCGATTTCAGCAATACTGCTCCGGAGGCCATGTTTTCAACTGCTGGTTATGAAATTCAGCAAATGCCTTCGATGAGAGATATGTGGAACAACTACAAAGAAGAAAGTCGATAAACTCAGGAGATAAGATAAAACATCAATCAACCATACCCTTAAAACCAACCTATGAGGGAGTCCCGATTCGTTCGGGATTTTTTTTGCATTTTTTGGCGCTTAGTCATTCCAGAAAGATTTATCGATGCATTTGATAGGTTATCGGTTGCCCCTGAATCTGATGCGGTTTTTGCAAAATCGCAATATGAGCAGCCATAGGATGCAAACCTTTTTGATTTAAGGTGAGCAAATAATGCCCACTTTGGGGGCAAACAAATGAAAATTCCGTCCAATATTCATTGGTTTGCTCGGGCTTAAAACGATCAGTAATAAAATCGCCGAGTCCGGGTAAACCAAGTCGAAGACTAATTTTTTTGGCATCCGGATTTCCTACTATTACAAAATGATACCATCTTCCGGCAATGAGATGAACGTAGAGTGGGAATTCTTCATTTTGCCGCGCTAAAATTTGACCACTTTTATACGTGACAAACCCACTTTTTTTATGACCGGAAATGAGTTCGGTCGCTTTACGTTGAGTTTGGTCTTCATCGATTTTGCCCAATGCATTGGATCTTTTACCACTGCCGAAGAATAAGCACAAAATAGAAGTGAGCACAAATGGAATCAGCAATTTTTTAGCTCCTGATGGCAGGATCCATTGCCTGTTGTAAGTAGGTAGCATGTGTATCTTTTTCAATAACAATGATACACACTCAACCGAGAATTATTTAAATCAAATGGATGAAAATGGAATCCGGGAGCATAGAACGATCGGCGCTCAATCAACTTTGATTGACTCCTAACATTTTACCAACCAGATCATTGAACTGCTCTATTTCACTGCGGTTCAAGGCAGATGTGAGCGATTGAAAAGCAGGATCATTCACGTCAATGCGGTTTATTAATTCTAATCCCTTGGCACTCAACTTGATAGATAATTTTCTTTTATTGAGTTCGTTGATTTTTTTGTCTACCAACTCCATTCCAACCAGCCGATCCACCAAGCGGGATACATCACTTTGTTTGTGGAGCATGCGATCTTTCAACAAATTTAATTGCGTATCATTGGGATATTGACCTTTGAGGATACGCAAAATATTAAATTGCTGATAGGTTAAACGAAATTGACTGAGATACTGGTCAAGATGCTGTGAAAAAATACTTTCCAGGACAATTACGCCAACAACACCTTTGTAATATTCATTGACAAAAGGGAGCGATAATTTGATTTGGGTTTCGAGGTTTTGGGATGACATGGTAGTTCAAAAGTAAAAAAGCAATTAAAATTTACACAACTTTTTTCTTCAGGTCAGTCATAAGCACCTAGTAATTTTCTAAAATCCGGTCAATGACTTGATTTAACTGACGAATTTCATCAGGGGTTAAATGGCCGATGGGGAGTTTTTCCATGGAATCTAATTGGTCAATTTCAGTCAATAGAGTGAGTGCTTTTTCGGTAATCACCACATCCACATTTCGTTTGTCGAGGGTATTGGCTTCCTTGGTAACCATTTCCAGTTTAACCAATCGGTCGATCATACGCGACACATCACTCATTCGGTCAATCATCCTTTCCTTAATCAGATTGATATTGGAAGCCTTAGGAAATTGTCCACGAAGAATTCTCAAAATATTGTATTGCTGTAAAGTGATTCCAAAAGGCTTAAAGTATTGTTGCTGGGCATCCTGAAGGATATAGGAAACATACATAAATCCGACCAGGGCTTTAACGGTCTCTGATTGAAATGGAATTCGTTGTTTAATCAGTCGTTCAATGTTATTAGGCATAGGTAGGGCATTTAACTAAACAAATAGCTGACATCATCGCGTGTCAGTTGTTTGATCATATGTTGATCTTTGCTGATGATGTCTTTTACTAAACTATTTTTTTTCTCTTTCAGTAACATGATTTTTTCTTCTACGGTATCCTTACAAATCATTCGGTATGCAAAGATATTTTTTGTCTGACCAATTCGGTGCGTACGATCTATGGCTTGTTGTTCCACTGCCGGATTCCACCATGGGTCAACAATGTAAACATAATCGGCGGCAGTGAGGTTTAATCCCATGCCACCTGCTTTTAATGATATCAGGAACACACGACATGCCTGATTATTTTGAAACTCATTGATGGCTTGCTCTCGTTGAATAGCCGTATAGCTGCCATCAAAATATTGAAAAGGAATTTGATGCTGCTTTAACTTTTCCCGGATTAAGGCAAGCATCCCCAAAAATTGTGAGAAGATGAGCACTTTGTGTTCGCCGGTATTTTCTTCTAGTTCCCGGGTCAGTTCATCCAGTTTTGCACTGTGGTTATCGAACTTCTGTTCGTCGCGCAGGATGGCCGGAGAATCACAAATCTGACGCAATTTCATCAAGCCTTGTAAAATAGCAAACTGCGATTTTTCAATCCCTTGCTGTTCGATACTTCCTAAAATTCGTGAACGGTACATGTTTTTGTACGCTTCATAAATGGCTCTTTGCTGAGGCCCCATTTCGCAATACAAAGTAATGTCGGTTTTATCCGGTAAGTCGTCTGCAACTTGTTCCTTCGTGCGGCGAAGCATAAAGGGGTAGACTAATTTTCGCAGATGGTCTTTGGTTTCCTGGTCCTGAAATTTGTCAACCGGCTTGGCAAACTGCTCCTTAAAAAATTCCTTATTTCCCAGCATACCCGGATTCAGGAAATTCATTTGTGAATAGAGGTCAAAAGTATTGTTTTGCATGGGTGTACCACTCAATGCAATGCGGTTTCGGGCTGGTATAAATTGAGCTGCTTTAGCAACTTTACTATTCGGGTTTTTGATCGTTTGTGATTCGTCTAAAACAATATAATCTACTTCGTTTTTTGCGAACAATTCTGCATCGCTTCGGAGTGTACCATAGGTGGAAATAATGATATCATACCCCGAAAGTTCTGTGTACTTTAAAGTTCGTGAAGATCCATGGTGAATCAGATAGCTCAGTTGAGGTGCGAATTTGCGAATTTCATTTTCCCAGTTATAAAGCAAAGAAGTAGGGCAAATAACGAGGGCATGAATACCTTGATTTTTGCTTTTATAGTATTGTAAAAAAGTCAAAGTTTGAACTGTTTTTCCCAATCCCATATCATCGGCCAATAAACCGCCCCATTTAACTTTTTCCAAATAGGCCAACCATTGAAAGCCCGCCACCTGATAAGGGCGCAACACCGCATTGATTTCTTCGGGAATGGCAATGTCGCTGTGGTTTTCAGGATTTTCGTTCAACAATAATTTCTTTTTCTCATCCAGTTCTTTAATGATGTCCTGATCAGAAATTAAATCCATCATTTCATCGATGACACTAAAGTTAAATTTACTGACGCGTAATTTTTTACCTTGAGTATCTGCCATTTTAAAGAGTAGTGAAAACTTCTTCAACCATTCTTCAGGGAGGATTCCGATACTGCCATCACCCAGGGCAACATAGTTTTGTTTGAGAGAGAGGGCCTTTTGAATATCGCTCACATCTACTCCCAGCCCATCAAAGTTGACTTCAATTTCGGTGTCAAACCAATCCAGATTCGAAGAAATATGAACCGAGGTATTGGGTTTGGATTTGTTGATGCGGAAATTTTTGAGATTTTCATAACCAAAAACATCTACATCGGCTTCTTTCATTTTATCGAAAAATTGAAAAAACCAATTTTGACTAAACACATATTTGCCATGCAAGGCAAAATGACTTTCGTATTCCGGCTTGCGTAAATGAGGATGTAATTCATTGATCCAATCAATAAAAACCTGTTCGTGGGCCTTATTGCGTTTCATATAAACCAGCTTGCCCTGATCTTCGTCAAAGATATGATTTTCAGCGCTGATTTCCACTTCAGTTTGACCATATCGAAACATTGGTTTGATTATGAAGTAGTTGTTTTGTTCGCTGATATAAACCACGGTTTTGGGCGTGCTTTCGTCGTGATATTCTACCAGGCCTTCATCAAATGTGATGTCATAAAGTTTGCTGATAGGAACAATATGATGATGAAGATATTGACTCCATTCATTCAGGGGATTTCTGTTTTTTTACTAAGATCTGCCAATCGAGCCGCATCGCCGGGTTTGTGAATGAGCAAAAGCAGATTCCCATGTAAGTAGAGCAAATGATTTTGGAGGGCATTTTCTTCCGGTAAGAAAGAAGCATCATCATAAATTAGCGAAATGTCAACGCCCATATAATCCGGATTTCGGCGTATATGAATATTCGGATACAGATTATGATGTAAGTATTTAATTTCTTTTAAGCTACTTGTTCGGTAGGGTAGGCCATTCGGCAGAAAATACAGGGGTGTTGCCGGGCTGAGTTGGTTAAACATCCGTAAGAGTTTCGGATGGAGGTAATCAAAAATCAGTTTGAGGGATTCCTGATCAGGTTGATCGGCATCCTGGGTAATGATGTTTTCCCAGATATCTCCAAAGGGCGAATTTCGCGCAATATGTTTACTAAATTCCGCACGTTGAATTTTGCGAACCATATTAATCAGTTCGCGGTCTTCGAGCGGATATTTTTCAGGGTTGATATATTTGCCTGTATCCAGTTTTTGTATCTGACCGCTGAAAGCAGATTGGTGTTCGGCGAGATCACCTTCAACCAAATCAATCCCAAAAAAAGGATACTGTTTTTCCTGTAAATGAATGATGAGGCCTAAACGTTTATTGTAATCCTGCGGACCAACCACCTGATTCGTAGCAGGTTTGTCCATCCCTAAAGGTTGAGCCTGCACTTTTTTAATGCTTTGGTCCAATACTTTGAGAAAGGGTTTTCCATCCTGGTAATAAAAATCAAATTTTCCACTGAGGTCATCGCTCAGGGAATAACCATAAAGGCCGAGTAGTTTATTTTTTTGATGATCCCAGTTTCGAATAGAATCAAAAAAGTTTGGGCCCGAAGCATGTAATAATTGTAAAAAGAGTGCTGTCTTATGCGGACACAAAGGGTGTCGGTGCTCCTCGCAGGTACAAGAAGTATCGAAAGATTTGTCATCATTCCGTTGCAATTTCACCGAGAAAGTTTCTTGTCCCACTGTTATTAAGGCTTCTACTTTTTCATTGGCAGAATGTGAAATTTCTACCTTGTGATGGCTTTGGATTTTTTCGGCTTCTTCGAAAAGGGCATTGGAAGTAAAAAGCCTTAAATGCTTCAGGTCAATGCTCCTCATCCGAATCATGGTATGGGCCTGATTAAACCGGGCTTGCTCCTGATCCAGTTCCTGATTCAAAAGCATGTCATTCAAATGAAAAAGGGCTGCTGCCTCATGACGGCATATTTCGCCCATGTTATAAGGGCATTGGCAGCGGGCGGTCAGGGTTTGTTCATCCTGATATTTCGAGATGGCAACATTGTAATGATTGTGGTATTGATCGTTGCGAACTTTGAAATGAAGTTGACCACTTAATTCATCTTTGCGCAAAAATTTTACACCTTGTGTTAAAAAGATACGTTTCCCTCGTCGAACAACTTCGTCGGAGGCATAATTATAGATATGTTTGATGATGTGCGACAAACTTCCTGAACACAGCCCCGTTCTGAAAAGGGCAATTTGCGAAATTAAGGAAATTGCCTCACTTTCTGCTTCTTTATTCAAAGCTTCTCAGAGAGTATCTCATAAAATCATCTTTTTTCAGGTTGGAGGATGATGCAAGCCGGTGATTGATGATTGGAAAACTTTTATTGCGAAATAGGCGAATGGACATTAAAGGGGATTTGCCTCCACTGAAGCTATTAAGAAAAGGAGCCTTTTATAGTTCAAGGGGTATAATAGTATACTTCAAATGAGCGAAAGACAACCCCATTTAAAATTTAGACAATGCGCTGAATTTAGCCAAGATTGCAGTTTTATTGTTACATAACGAGGGTTGACAGCGATTGTGTGATGACCATATCTATTTGAAAAATCTATAGAATTTTGGTCGAATTAATTTTGGTCAATCGGCTTGGAAAATCCAACTTTGCTTATGCTTCGGAAAATATTTAGCTTGTCGCTACTTGTTTTGATTTCCTTACAGGGATTTTCACAATGTGCCATTTGTACAAAAACGGCTTCAACGTTAGGCGATAAGGCGGCTAAGGGTTTAAATGGCGGAATTATCTATTTAGCTTTTATGCCCTTGATTTTTATGGGCTTTTTGGCTTACCGATGGTACAAAAGCTACAAAGAGACTATCTGATAACGGCCATTACCGAATTTTCCATTCACACCTTATTTCGATTTCACATCCAATGCATCTCTCAGCGCATTGCCGAGAATATTAAAAGCCAAAACGGTAAGCATTATGGCAAAGCCGGGAACGATAGCCAACATAGGCCGATTGGTGATAATAAAGTGATAATTTTCCTTGATCATCAGCCCCCAGGATGCTGTTGGAGGTTGAACCCCAATTCCTAAAAAACTCAATCCCGCTTCTATTAAAATTGCCGTTGCAAAATTGGCCGCAGCCATCACTAAAGTTGGACCCAAAACATTTGGCAGTATATGCCGGAAAATGATACGAGCGGAAGAAAAACCCATGGTACGCGCCGCTTTCACATAATCCAATTCTTTAATGGATAGAACTTGTCCCCGAATAAGGCGTGCAGTACCGACCCACATGGTTAATCCCACAGCAATAAAAATTTGCCAAAATCCTTTGCCCAATGCAAAGGTGATTGCGAATACCAATAAAAGGGTAGGGATGGCCCAAATCACGTTGATGAACCAGGTGATGAGTTGGTCTGTCCAGCCACCAAAATAGCCACTTACAGCCCCTAAAAAGATACCGATACTCATGGATATCAGAACGGCAATGAGTCCAACACTTAAGCTGACCCGACTGCCAATCAGCAATCGTGACAAAACATCTCTTCCGAAATTGTCTGTCCCCAATAAAAACCTTTGTTGACGTAAATGGGTCTCTTCGTAAAACTTTTGATTTTTTACATCAGGCAGATGAAAGGAGACATTTTCTGTAATTTGTTCATCAATGATTTTTTGGAGAATCAATGAATCGCTTTTCCATGACCATGAGCGAACTGGAATCCATTCGTCTTTGATTTCATAACCATTGAAATAATGTGAAAATTTGGATTGTGGATTTTGAATGCCGGCATTTTTTGAAAAAAAGTAACAAGAAAATCCGGGCGATTTGGCTTGAATTTCGAGTGTAATACGATTGGTGTCTTTGCTGCTATCTGGACTGAATACATAAGCAAACAGCGCAATGATGACTAATAAAGCAATGAAAAAAAGTGCCAATAAAGCGAGTTTATTTTTGCGGAATCTTTTCCAAAAACGGGTATGTGCAATGCCAGACATCTTATTTAACTTTTCGACCTTTCCAATGATAAGAACCGAATTGTCCGAGGAGGCCTGAGACAACGATATAAGGAATATGAATGAGTTGCAAGATAGAAAAAAACTTACGTTCATTTCGCTTATTAAAAAAAGAGGTGAGGGTATTCACCAAAAGACTCTCCACCAAAATTTTGATGACCAAAGCGATCAAAATATACAAGCCATAAACGGGGTAAAATAAACAGAGGAGAGTGCCTAAAATAAAATGGAAATTATAAAAATACACCATCAGCAAAACGGCGAAAATTCGTTTGTCTTCGAATTTTGTAGCCTTTGAAGCCCAACGAATCCGTTGTTCGATGAATGAACGAAAATCAGGCATTGGACTTGTGAGAACGATGGCATCTTTGTTTTTTAGATAAGCGATTTGTCCGGGAAAGGCTTGTTCAATTTTGAACATCAGGAGCATATCATCGCCACTGGCAATATCATCTATTCCCTGAAATCCACCGACCTGCTCGAAAGCCGATTTTTTATAAGCCAAATTCGCGCCATTACACATCGTGCCGGATTTAAAATGCAATACCGCGGCTGTAATCCCTTGCATGGTTAAAAAATCAAGCGATTGAAAGTGCTCAAACCAGTTTCCACGATTGGTGAAAGCAACCGGACCAGCGATCATTACAGCATTCTTTTTTTCGAAATATTCTACCATGCTTAAAATCCAATAGGGGCCGGGGATGCAATCTGCATCTGTGGTCAGTATCATTGAACCCTTACTTTGTCGGATGCCCGTTTCAATCGCCTTTTTTTTATAGGAATTTAAAACAGCAAAGCCAGGGAGTTGAGCTAGTTCGATACAAATAACACCGGGGTAAGATCGGGCTATTTCTGCGGTTTCATCCCTTGAATGGTCATCCACAACAATAATCTCCATTAAATGAGATGGATAGTATTGCGAAAGGATGGCTTTAAGTAAAATGGGTAAATTGTGTGCTTCGTTTCGTGCGGGTATAATGATGCTCACTAAGGTAGAGGGCAATCTTTCTTTTTCAGTGAAGATTTCTGCACTGTCGCGCCAACCTCGATAATAATAAGCGATGAGGGTGGCATAGGCCAACGTTAAAAAAATGGAAATACTTAAAAAAAATGCCAACATGCAGGTGTGCAAGATGCCTCAAAAAAGCGATTTCTTCAACATCGATTTGTGTTAGAGAGAAGAAAATTGAATCAAACGGTCAAAATTGGCTGGAAAAAAATGACAATTCACTGACTTAAGTAGGTGAATTTGCTGTGCGCTATCCTTTTAAGCATGGTAATTTTTTGTATCTTCACGCCCGAAACCTACTATTTGCCTCCTTACGGGGGCGATTCTCATTCATTTTGTTTGAAAACAGAGATATTATTGAAAAAACACACCTTGCATGAAGTTTATTTTACAATTATTTCTTGGGCTATTTCTATTAGCCACAAGCACCGGCATGTCTGCACAGCAGGTATTTGGCCAGCAGGAGCAGGACATGAAAACCATTCAACAATGGATTAATTCAAGTGCTCAAAGCCCTGTTTTATCGGCTGATTCCATTCGTTTTTTCAGTCATTTTGAATCTCAAGGTCAGAAAACCGGAGTGGCTCGAAAGATGTTCTCTGTTTTCAGGGTTATTTATAATTCAGAAATTTCCGAACCTGATCGCATTCGTTTTTGTCAATATTTAATCCGTACATATTCAGATGAAGTGTTGATGCCGTTATCTATGATTCAAGAACAGTTAAGTGTATTACTCAAAAAAGTGAGCAGATGAGGATTTTTTTATTATTGTTAAGTTTATTTTGGGCAGCCGGATTAAGTGGACAAACACTGAATGTGACCAATGTTGTCAGGACAGGTTTGTTATCAACATGCAGCAATTCTGTGCCTATCGTTACGGCTTCTTTTAGCAGTGGTTCAGGCACCTCTGTTACCAACGGTAATCTGGTCTGCACAGATCCGTGTGGAACAACCACATTGTTGGTTAGTATTTCTAATCTAAAATGGGAGCAACAAAATGCGGAATGGATACATTCTGTGTTTTTTCCGGCAAATGCGGGTTTTACTGTTTCGGGCATTTCCCTGCCTCCTGGATTTATCACTTATAATGCAGGATGTACCGGCTTATGTCCTGTAGGAATTACGGCAGGTCCCGGGTTCTATTATGATGCCTCTGCTGGGAACTCCTGTTGCCCCGGTGCAACAGCGAATGATGGAAATCCTTGTAATAACTGGGGCGCGTCGACCTTGAATTGCAGCAATGCATTTTCGATAAGTTTTTACATGACTTTTTGTAATTCAACTTTGACGACAACTACAGAGACTTTTACCCTGACGGCACAAAGTGATGGTGGAACAGGTTGTTATGACGTCAATAATTTTACCAGCCATACCGTTAGTTTTAATATCAATGTAGTGCCTTGTGGTCCAGTGGTTGTTCCTTCTGCTTCAGCACCTGTTCGGTCATGCACCGGAGGCTCATTAAATTATACCTCTACCTTGACAGGGCCTTGTAACAACAATGGTACGGTCACTTGGTGGACTGCTGCCACAGGTGGTACTCAGGTTGGTAGCGGCTCTCCTTTTATTTATGATCCTGCTGGTTCAACTTGTCCAGGTGGTCAAACTCTTTATGCATCTTGTTGTCCTGCTGGTTCAACAACTTGTTTGCCTCGCACTGCAGTTACTATACCTGGAACATGCACTGTGCCATCCATTACAACTGTAAATACAGCCGCAGGATCTTGTGCGGCAGGTGCTTCAATCACATCGGTCAGTACAGCCAATACGGTCAATCCTTTAACGTACACCTTGCAACCAAGTGGAGCTTCCAATAGTACTGGTGTGTTTACCAACCTCACTCAAACGGCTTATACGCTCACTGTGAGTGATGCCGGTTCATGTACAGCCACAAGCGTCGTAAGTTTATCTCCGGCGCCTTTAACAACATTTAATACTCCAGTCATCAATGCTGTTTCTTGTTCTGGTGGCAATGATGGGAGTTTAAGTATTTCAGCCAATGGGGTTGCCCCAATTACTTATGGAATTATTCCGGCAGCTACGCAAACGCTTGCAGGAAATTTCACGGGATTGATTGCACAAGTTTATACCGTTACAGCAACAGATGGAAATAATTGTACCGCATCAACCACTGTAACTATTTCACAGCCTGCTTCATTGCAAGTGAATTTGTCGGCACCACCGATTCCATGTTTGGGAGCCACCACCACTTTGAGTGCATCCGTTTCCGGTGGGACATTAAACTATCAATTCCAATTGAATGGAGGTCCTTTGCAGGGAAATAATAGTTATTCCGTTTCAGCAGGTACATATACTGTTTCAGTTACCGATGGAAATAATTGCACGGCGTCGTCAGTTTTGAACATTACCTCGCCTACTGCGGTAGGAATAAGTACTTCTTTTACCCCTGTGAGTTGTTTTGGTGGTCAAAGTACATTGACAGTGAATGGCAGCGGAGGCACAAGCCCCTATTTTTATGGAATCAATAATGGACCTTTACAATCCGGAAATACATTTTCGCTCGGCGCTGGTACCTATACAGTAACGGTAAGTGATGTGAATAATTGTAGCACGAATTCTGTTGTGACGATTACTGAACCTCCGGCCATTAATTTGTCGCTTAGTAGCGGTACGATTCTTTGTAATAATGGAACAACAAATATATCGGCAACCGGAGGAGGAGGCTCCCCTGCATATCAATACCAATTAAATAATGGTCCTTTACAAGGTTCGAATGTGTTTACAGTAGGCGCAGGAACTTATACGGTCACTGTTTCTGATTTATACGCATGTTCAAATAGCAGCGTGATAACTATTTCGCAGCCACCTATTCTAACTATTTCATCGGTATTTAATCCAATTCCATGTTATGCGGGTTCAACATTATTGACATTAAGTGCTATAGGTGGAACCGGAGTGATTCAATATAGTTTAAACAACGGCGCTTACCAATCAGGGAATACGTATAATATTGTTGCAGGTTCCTATACCATTACTGCGAAGGATGCGAATAACTGCACGGCTTCTACAACTATTCTGGTTACAGAGCCCCCGGTACTGAGTGTGACGGCATCATCAACGGCCATCTTATGTCAAGGTGGAACATCTCAAATAACAGCAAGCGGAACAGGAGGAACAGGCGCTTATCAATATCAACTAAACAATGGAGGCTACCAAAGTAGTAATACCTTTAATGTTGTTGCAGGCACTTATACAATTACGATTCAGGATGCGAACAATTGTACTTCGAGTACGGTAACAACGATTACAGAACCGACATTATTGGGATTAAATTTAAGTTCGACGGCGATATTGTGTAACGGCGGACAAAGTACCATCACCGCAACAGCAAATGGAGGTACAACGGCCTATCAATATAGTTTGAATGGAGCAGCATATCAGAGCGGGAATACATTTACTGTTGGGGTAGGGACATATACCATCAGTACTCAGGATGCAAATGGTTGTACTGCGAGTAGCGTCATCAACATCACCCAACCAACTCTCTTACAAATCACCAATTTAAGCAGCACGATACCCACTTGTGTACCCGGCAATGATGCGGTGCTGACCGTAACAGCGAGTGGAGGTACAACGACGTATCAATATAGTTTGAATGGAGGTGCGCAGCAATCATCCAATATTTTTAGCGGATTAGGAGCGGGAACCTATACAGTTACAGTTACTGATTTAAATGGCTGTACATCACAAAGCAGTATTCAAATCATCACCCCGAATGCCCCTACGATGAATGCTCCTGCGATTGTCTCGGTATTATGTCATGGACAAAACAATGGCAGCATCAGTATCACAGCAAGTGGAGGAACCGGTCAATTGACCTATGGCATATTACCCGGAGGAACAACAAACACAATCGGTCAATTTAATAATCTGATAGCCGGTACCTATACCTTAAGTGCAACGGATGCCGCAGGCTGTTCGGTGAGCAGTATTGTGGTTGTCACAGAGCCCTCTGTACTGAGTGTGACGGCATCATCAACGGCCATCTTATGTCAAGGTGGAACATCTCAAATAACAGCAAGCGGAACAGGAGGAACAGGCGCTTATCAATATCAACTAAATAATGGAGGCTACCAAAGTAGTAATACCTTTAATGTTGTTGCAGGCACTTATACAATTACGATTCAGGATGCGAACAATTGTACTTCGAGTATTGTAACAACGATTACAGAACCGACATTATTGGGATTAAATTTAAGTTCGACGGCGATATTGTGTAACGGCGGACAAAGTACCATCACCGCAACAGCAAATGGAGGCACAACGGCCTATCAATATAGTTTAAATGGAGCAGTTTATCAGAGCGGGAATACTTTTACTGTTGGGGTCGGAACATATACCATCAGTACTCAGGATGCAAATGGATGTACTGCGAGTAGCGTCATCAACATCACCCAGCCAACTCTCTTACAAATCACCAATTTAAACAGCACGATACCCACTTGTGTGCCCGGCAATGATGCAGTGCTGACCATAACAGCGAGTGGAGGTACAACGACGTATCAATATAGTTTGAATGGCGGCACGCAGCAATCATCCAATATTTTTAGCGGATTAGGAGCGGGAACCTATACAGTTACAGTTACCGATTTAAATGGCTGTACATCACAAAGCAGTATTCAGATTATCACCCCGAATGCCCCTACGATGAATGCTCCTGCGATTGTCTCGGTATTATGTCATGGACAAAACAATGGCAGCATCAGTATCACAGCAAGTGGAGGAACCGGTCAATTGACCTATGGCATCTTACCCGGAGGAACAACAAACACAAGCGGTCAATTTAATAATCTGATAGCCGGCACCTATACCTTAAGCGCAACGGATGCCTCAGGCTGTTCGGTGAGCAGTATTGTGGTTGTTACAGAGCCCCCTGTACTGAGCGTGACGGCATCATCAACGGCCATCTTATGTCAAGGTGGAACATCTCAAATAACCGCAAGCGGAACAGGAGGAACAGGCGCTTATCAATATCAACTAAACAATGGAGGCTACCAAAGTAGTAATACCTTTAATGTAGTTGCAGGCACTTATACAATAACGATTCAGGATGCGAACAATTGTACTTCGAGTATGGTAACAACGATTACAGAACCGACATTGCTGGGATTAAATTTAAGTTCGACGGCGATATTGTGTAACGGCGGACAAAGTACCATCACCGCAACAGCAAATGGAGGTACAACGGCCTATCAATATAGTTTGAATGGAGCAGTTTATCAGAGCGGGAATACATTTACAGTTGGAGTAGGAACATATACCATCAGTACTCAGGATGCAAATGGATGTACTGCGAGTAGCGTCATCAACATCACCCAGCCAACTCTCTTACAAATCACCAATTTAAGCAGCACGATACCCACTTGTGTGCCCGGCAATGATGCGGTGCTGACCGTAACAGCGAGTGGAGGTACAACGACGTATCAATATAGTTTGAATGGCGGCACTCAGCAATCATCCAATATTTTTAGCGGATTAGGAGCGGGAACCTATACAGTTACAGTTACCGATTTAAATGGCTGTACATCACTAAGCAGTATTCAAATCATCACTCCGAATGCTCCTACGATGAATGCTCCTGCGATAGTTTCAGTATTATGTCATGGACAAAACAATGGCAGCATCAGTATGACAGCAAGTGGAGGAACCGGTCAATTGACCTATGGCATCTTACCCGGAGGAACAACAAACACAAGCGGTCAATTTAATAATCTGATAGCCGGCACCTATACCTTAAGCGCAACGGATGCCTCAGGCTGTTCGGTGAGCAGTATTGTGGTCGTCACAGAGCCTCCTGTACTGAGTGTGACGGCATCATCAACGGTCATCTTATGTCAAGGTGGAACATCTCAAATAACAGCAAGCGGAACAGGAGGAACAGGCGCTTATCAATATCAAGTAAACAATGGAGGCTACCAAAGTAGTAATACCTTTAATGTTGTTGCAGGCACTTATACAATTACGATTCAGGATGCGAACAATTGTACTTCGAGTACGGTAACAACGATTACAGAACCGACATTGCTGGGATTAAATTTAAGTGCGACGGCGATATTGTGTAACGGCGGACAAAGTACCATCACCGCAACAGCAAATGGAGGTACAACGGCCTATCAATATAGTTTGAATGGAGCAGCTTATCAGAGCGGGAATACATTTACTGTTGGGGTCGGAACATATACCATCAGTACTCAGGATGCAAATGGATGTACTGCGAGTAGCGTCATCAACATCATCCAACCAACTCTCTTACAAATCACCAATTTAAGCAGCACGATACCCACTTGTGTACCCGGCAATGATGCGGTGCTGACCGTAACAGCGAGTGGAGGTACAACGACGTATCAATATAGTTTGAATGGAGGCACTCCGCAATCATCCAATATTTTTAGCGGATTAGGAGCGGGAACCTATACAGTTACAGTTACCGATTTAAATGGCTGTACATCACAAAGCAGTATTCAGATTATCACCCCGAATGCCCCTACGATGAATGCCCCCGCGATTGTCTCAGTATTATGTCATGGACAAAACAATGGCAGCATCAGTATCACAGCAAGTGGAGGAACCGGTCAATTGACCTATGGCATATTACCCGGAGGAACAACAAACACAATCGGTCAATTTAATAATCTGATAGCCGGTACCTATACCTTAAGTGCAACGGATGCCTCAGGCTGTTCGGTGAGTAGTATTGTTGTTGTTACAGAGCCCCCGGTAATAAGCGTGACGGCATCATCAACGGCCATCTTATGTCATGGTGGAACATCTCAAATAACAGCAAGCGGAACAGGAGGAACAGGCGCATATCAATATCAACTAAACAATGGAGGCTACCAAAGTAATAATACCTTTAATGTTGTTGCAGGCACTTATACAATTACGATTCAGGATGCGAACAATTGTACTTCGAGTACCGTAACAACGATTACAGAACCGACATTATTGGGATTAAATTTAAGTTCGACGGCGATATTGTGTAATGGCGGACAAAGTACCATCACCGCAACAGCAAATGGAGGTACAACGGCCTATCAATATAGTTTAAATGGAGCAGCTTATCAGAGTGGGAATACATTTACAGTTGGGGTAGGAACTTATACCATCAGCACTCAGGATGCAAATGGATGTACTGCGAGTAGCGTCATCAACATCACCCAACCAACTCCTTTGCAAATTACAAATTTAAGCAGCACGATACCCACTTGTGTGCCCGGCAATGATGCGGTGCTGACCGTAACATCGAGTGGAGGTACAACGACGTATCAATATAGTTTGAATGGTGGTACGCAACAATCATCCAATATTTTTAGCGGATTAGGAGCGGGAACATATACGGTTACGGTTACAGATTTAAATGGCTGTACATCACAAAGCAGTATTCAAATTATCACCCCGAATGCTCCTACGATGAATGCTCCTGCGATAGTTTCAGTATTATGTCATGGACAAAACAATGGCAGCATCAGTATCACAGCAAGTGGAGGAACCGGTCAATTGACCTATGGCATCTTACCCGGAGGAACAACAAACACAAGCGGTCAATTTAATAATCTGATAGCCGGCACCTATACCTTAAGTGCAACGGATGCCTCAGGCTGTTCGGTGAGCAGTATTGTTATTGTTACTGAGCCCCCTGTACTGAGCGTGACGGCATCATCAACGGCCATCTTATGTCAAGGTGGAACATCTCAAATAACAGCAAGCGGAACAGGAGGAACAGGCGCTTATCAATATCAACTGAATAGCGGAGGCTACCAAAGTAGTAATACCTTTAATGTTGTTGCAGGCACTTATACAATTACGATTCAGGATGCGAACAATTGTACTTCGAGTACGGTAACAACGATTACAGAACCGACATTGCTGGGATTAAACTTAAGTTCGACGGCGATATTGTGTAACGGCGGACAAAGTACCATCACCGCAACAGCAAATGGAGGTACAACGGCCTATCAATACAGTTTAAATGGAGCAGCTTATCAGAGCGGGAATACATTTACAGTTGGAGTAGGAACATATACCATCAGTACACAGGATGCAAATGGTTGTACTGCGAGTAGCACAATCACCTTAACAGAACCGAGCATTCTGAATGCAAGCATTCTAACATGGGTCGATCCAACTTGTACCAATCCCGGTACAGCAACTGCAACAGCAAATGGTGGTGTTACACCCTATAATTTTACCTGGAATACATTGCCTGTCCAGAACAACGCTTTAGCTACGGGGTTAAGTGCCGGGACCTACATCGTTACTGTTACCGATTTGAATGGATGTACAGATACATCTTCGGTGACTTTAACCAATCCTAATACACCAATCATTAATTCCGTGAATACAACAAATGCCACTTGTGTTCCTGGTTGCGATGGTTCAATGCAAGTTTTAGCTTCTGGTGGTACCAGTCCATTTAATTACTCTTTTGACAATGGAAGTACCTATCAAGCTGGCAATTCGCTAAATGGTTTGTGTATCGGTACATATACAGTGGTTGTAAAAGATGCAAATGATTGTACAGTGAGTACTTTGGTAAATATTCAGAACCCCAATGCTCCTATCATTAATTTAGTGACCAATACTAATGCCAGTTGTGTTCCGGGGTGCGATGCAAATTCTACCGTTGCTGTCACAGGAGGTACACCTGCTTATCAGTACTCATCAGACAATGGTGTTTCGTATCAACTTTCAAATCAGTTTCAGTCACTTTGTACCGGATCATTTACCATTGTCGTAAAAGATGCAGCAGGCTGTTCGGTAAGCACTGTTTCAACGATTAACACGAGTAATGGACCACAAATTGATAGTGTGCAATGGATTAATCCTTTATGCTTTGGAGATTGTAATGGGCAAATTACTACATTTACTAGTAATGGAACCCAGCCTATCGTTTATGCCATTACACCCAATACACCTAATCAAATAGCTGTCGGGCAATTTGGAAATGTTTGTGCGGGAACATATACGATCCTTGCCACCGATGCAAATGGATGCACCTATTCAACAATTCTAACTTTAACTGAACCATCTGTTTTACAAAATAATTTGATCTCGACTCAAAATGTTAGTGTTTTTGGTCAATCAAATGGGAGTGCCATTACTTCTGCAACTGGAGGAACTCCGGGGTATACTTATTCCATCAATCCGAATATCGGGGTGCAATCAACTCCAGGAACGTTCACTGGTTTGTCATCAGGGAACTACACCGTAACTGTTATTGATACGAATGGTTGTTCGGATCAAGTTGTTTTTACCATCACAGAACCAGCACAAATTTTTGTCAATGTGATCAATGTGAACCCTAATCCTTGTTTTGGAGATAGTTTGGCAAGTATCACAGCCAGTGCAATTGGTGGGGTGCCTCCATATATTTATACCATCAATCCATTACTAGGTATTCAAAATCCGAATGGTGTATTTAGCAATTTGCCTGCGGGTATTTATACCATTCAAGTTCAGGATTTGAATGGAGCTGTCAATGATACCTCGATTCAAATTGTTGACCCTGCCAAATTGATTGTCACAAATCTTGTAAGCAGCGACGAGTCATGTGTTCCCGCAGCAGATGGTAGTATTGTGATCAATGCCACTGGCGGAAGCGGTCAGCTTGGATATACATTATTTCCGAATGGGCTTTCAAACCTAACTGGGATTTTCAATGGATTGGTTTCAGCTACCTATAGTTTGCAAGTCAGTGACCAAAATAATTGCAAAGTGGACACTGTTGCCATAGTGGATCATGTGCCTTTACCATCATTGAGTACTTCAATAACCAATCCACTTTGTTTTGGTAGTTCAGATGGACAAATTCAAACATCAGCCAGTTCAGGAACGCCGCCTTATATCATTTACGCCATTACGCCCATTGCAGGTACTCAAGGCCCTGCGGCAACTTTTACAGGATTGGCAGCCCAAACTTATACGCTGTCTGTCACAGATTCTAAAGGTTGTGTTGGTTTGGATACGGTACAGTTAGTGAATCCGCCTCTGTTGATTTTGGATAGTGTAAGTCAACAAAATGTCTCTTGTTTTGGATTAAATGATGCCAGTATTCAAACGTATCATTCTGGTGGAACAGGCGTTATTCAATTTCTTATTCAGCCAACAGGGGTAAACAATACCACGGGTTATTTTAATGGTTTGTCAGTTGGTAATTATACCATTACAGCTACCGATCAGCAAGGTTGTAATACAGTAACACAAGTGCTTATCACACAGCCCAATCCGCTAGTAGGAGCCTCGCCTCAGTTAACGATGGTTACCTGTTATGGTGGAAATGATGGCGCTGTTTCTGTGAATGCCAATGGAGGAACCGGACCGTATACCTTTACCATCGTACCCGGAGGGACATCGAATAACAACGGACAATTTAATAATCTTCAGGCTGGTACTTATTCGGTGTTAATTACTGATGCGAATAATTGCACGGATATCATCGCGAATCTCATCATTACTCAACCTGCGGCCATCACCTATAGTAATGTGAGTATACAGGATATTGCATGTTTTGGTGATTTTTCAGGAGCGATTACAGTGTCAGCCAATGGAGGAACCGGTAATTTGGTATTCTCTATTTTGCCAGCGTCCGGATTGCAACAAACAAGCGGTGTGTTTAGCAATTTGGCGGCAGGTGTGTATACGATTATTGCTACCGATCAAAGTGGATGTGCCACTTCAACCATTGCACAGATTAAACAAAATCCGGATATTCAAATTGATTTGCTGACATTTGGTGAGCCAACTTGTTATGGTGATGGGGATGGATATTTGTTGGTGAATGCCATTGGAGGCGTGAATCCTTTAACCTATCAACTCAATGGAAATTCGCCCTTTGTTGTTGGACAATTTAATAATCTGATAGCTGGAAATTATTTGCTTTCTATTGTAGACGCCCTGGGATGTCGATTGGATACCACACTGATATTAACTCAACCGGATTCTGTCTACTATTCAAAATTAGAAGTGAATGGTGTATTATGTCCCGGCGCATCCAATGGAAAAGTGGTTGTCGTAGGACAGGGAGGTAGGGGAGATTATACCTATTATCTCAAACCCGGACTTCATTTTAATAAATCAGGTTATTTTGAAGGACTACATGAGGGGAATTATGTACTGATTATTAAAGACAGTGCAGGTTGTCAGTTTGATACAACTATTTTTATCAGTCCATCCAACTCTATCAATTCCAATATCATCAAACAGGATTTAAAATGTTTTGGAACCGGGTTTGAAGCCTGGGCCGAAGTGCAAATGCAGGGTGGTGAGTCTCCTTTCACTTATGCGTGGAGTACTGAGCCTGTGCAAACCACTGCGCGTGTTGAAGGATTGACATTTGGTTACTACTTTGTCGAAATTGTGGACGCGAATGGATGTGAAATAAAAGATACAGTTTATATCAATCCTGGACCTTGTTGTGAAGAGGTGTTTATTCCCAATGCATTTTCTCCCAATGGAGATGGGGTCAATGATTTATTCAGGGTTACCACCAGTGCGGGTATTGAACTGATTCAATTCGCTGTTTATAATCGATGGGGGAACCGGGTATGGAGTACCAATGATTTTAGAAGTGGATGGGATGGAACCTACCAGGGAAAAGATGAGGATATGAATACCTATTTTTATATTTTTAAATATACCTGTTTGACAGATCAACAACAGTATACTAAAAAAGGCGATTTGCTGCTTATGCGATAGCGAAGTTTTGATCTAGGTGATACTTTTAAAAATAGTCAACTTTAAAAGTTGCTCTAGGGCCAATGCTACAAATGCGATGAGGGCGTAAAGGAAAAATAATTCTGTATAACGTTTAAAGGAATTGATTTCAATATTGGTTTTTTCTAGTCGGTCAATTTCTTTGTAAACTTTTTGAAGCGATTGATTGTCCGTTGCTCGGAAGTATTTGCCTCCGGTTTCCATAGAAATTTTGCGCATCAAAATTTCATCAATTTGCACAGGCATCTGTTGCATGCTGGTATTGCCAAATTGGTCCTGCACAGGATAAGGAGCCGAACCTTTCGTGCCTACGCCAATGGTATATACCCTGATTTTATAGGCTTTTGAAATTTCCAATGCAGTCATCGGGTCAATCAAGCCGGCATTGTTTACACCATCCGTTAATAAGATGATTACTTTTGATTTTGCTTTGCTATTCCTTAAGCGTTCAACTGCAGTAGCCAGCCCCATGCCTATGGCGGTTCCATCTTCCAATAATCCACTACGAATATTTTTTAATTGTTCGAGCAAAATATTCTGGTCGGTTGTTAATGGACATTGCGTAAAACTCTCTCCTGAAAAAATGACCAAACCAATTCGGTCGGTATAACGACTTTCGATAAATTCCCGGGCAACTTTTTTGGCCGCTTCAATGCGATTCGGTTTAAAATCTTCGGCCAACATACTTCCCGAAATATCGATACTCATAACAATGTCAATGCCTTCACTATTGATGGTTTCATTCACAAATGTGTTTTGTGGGCGTGCCAAAGCGATGATGAGTGCCACCAAACCAATGGATCTTAAAACAGGCAAAAGAAATTGCCATTTGATTCTATTTCCGGCATGAGCGTTCCAATTGGTTGATATGCCCGATAATACCAATGCCGATTTCTTTTTCGATCTAAAAAAATAATACATAGGCACCAATGCCAATAAAATGAGGAAGGCAGGGTTTGCAAAGGTGATATGATTGAAATCAAAATATTTATACATGGCTTAAGGGCGGCTTTTTATGGCTGCCGTTTCTTGTTTCTTGATAAACTGAGAATAGGAGTGTTCAATAAATGTTCGGGTGAGTTGCATGCTTTTTAAATGTTCATCTTCGCCTGGTTGGCTTTTGGCGAATTTGACCATATCTGCTGTTTCAAAAATCCATTTGAGATCAGGGATATAGGCTTTCAGTCCTTTATCCTTACGAATCATTTGAATAATTTCATTGCTGGTTTTTTCAAAGCAATCGTATTCAAATGTCGTTTCAAGATAACGGCGGATAATATCATTGATTTGGGTGTGGTATGCTTTGGCTTGATTTTGTTGCCAAAGTTCTTGCTTTTCTAGTTGATCAAGGTCTTGTATGGCTTGTTCAAACGGATTCAGTCTGACCAGAGGAGTAGCCACTATTTGTTTCTTTCGTTTGGCATTTTTGACCAAATAAGTGATTAAAAAGATGAGTACTCCCAAAAGCAGAACGATTCCGACAATATACCAGATTAACTCCTTCCAGGGCATTTTTGCTTCCTGAATGCCCATGATTGGTTTAAAGGGCTTGCTGGTATCAACACTGGGCATACCTACTGAAACAAAGAGAGAATCCGTCCATTGGGTGCTGGCTGCCGTTCCGTTGAGGGGTTGGATATCAAATCTAAATGCGGGTATTTGCCATTTGCCCGAATCAAATGAAGTGATGGTTAAAGATTGGGTGATCGTATGTTCCGACCGGCCAATGATGGTGTCATTTTGTTTAGCAATAAACTCCAGGTGATTCACGGTGTCCGGAACGGCCGGAAAGCTGATACGATATTGCTGAGGGTCAAAAGCAGCTTGAAGTTTTAACTGGATTTGTTCGCCTATTTCAATTTGGGCGGTATCCAGCATGGCCTTGAGCCGGACATTTTGTGCATGACTGTTATGAATCATGAAGAGTAATCCACACAGTAGGAAAGACCATTTTGATTTAATCATGCTCATTGTCCTTTAAAGAAAACTTGTAATTTTTTAATATAATCATCATCTGTGCGAATGGACAATAAAGATGAGCCCGACTTACGGAAGGCATTGGTTGTTTGAGTTTCGTGTTTCAGAAATGACTGCGCATAAGCTTGTCGAAATTGAGCGGATGAACTATCAATCCATTGCATCATGCCGGATTCTGCATCCTGTACCTGAATCAATCCAATATCCGGAAACTGGGTGTCTCTTTCATCATATACCTGAATGCCAATCAGGTCGTGTTTTTTGGCGGTGAGTTTGAGCGCCTGGTCAAAATCAGGTGAAATAAAATCTGACAAGAGAAAGCTGATGCAACGTTTTTTCATCACAGCATTCATAAATTTTAAGGCCTCCTCAATATTGGTGGATGATTTTTTATGAGCCTGAATACTGAGAAGTTCTCTAATGATAAACAGGATATGGGATTTTCCTTTTTTTGGTGGGATATATTTTTCAATTCGATCACTAAAAAGTATGACACCCACTTTGTCGTTATTGGAAATGGCACTGAACGCGAGAACTGCACAAATTTCTGTAATCAGTTCACGTTTGTTTAATTTTTTTGTACCAAATAAAGAACTGGCACTGATGTCCACAATCAACATGAGAGTCAATTCTCTTTCTTCTTCAAAAACTTTAATAAACGGAGAGCGAAATCGGGCGGTAACATTCCAATCAATTGAACGCACATCATCCCCGTAACTGTATTCTCGCACTTCGCTGAAACTCATGCCACGGCCTTTGAATGCGCTGTGATATTCTCCACTAAAAATATGATTGGAAAGACCTTTGGTTTTAATTTCAATTTGCCGCACTTTTCGAAGCAATGCCGGTAATTGCTCATCTGTAACCATATCTGAATGGTCGTTCGTGGAAGTCTTGCTGACTATTTCCGAATTCGATGGGGTTGTATTAAAAAAGGGCCATTTCATGGGTAAGGTGTAACCATTAAGGAACTTCTACGGCATTTAAAATCTCATTCACGATCATTTCGCTGTTCATATTTTCTGCTTCCGCTTCATAGGTTAATCCAATTCGATGACGCATGACGTCCATACAAACGGCCCGAACATCTTCAGGGATAACATACCCTCTTCTTTTTATGAAGGCATACGCTTTAGAGGCCATGGCCAGATTGATGCTGGCACGCGGCGAGGCGCCATAGGCAATTAAAGGTTTTAATTTATTCAGTTTATATTCTTCCGGTTGACGAGTGGAGAAAACGATGTCCAAAATATATTTCTCAATTTTTTCGTCCATATACACTTCGCGTACCAGGTTACGTGCTTCGATGATTTCCTGAGGAGAGACGACGGCATTGATTTTAGACTGGAGGTTGGGGTGAATATTCTGACGCATGATCAATCTTTCCTCTTCTTTTTGAGGATAGCCTACAACAATTTTAAGCATAAAACGATCCACCTGTGCTTCTGGTAGGGGGTAAGTGCCTTCTTGCTCGATGGGGTTTTGGGTGGCTAGTACCAAGAAAGGTTCTTCCAGTTTGTAAGTGGTATCGCCAATGGTTACTTGTTTTTCTTGCATCGCTTCGAGCAATGAACTTTGTACTTTAGCCGGAGCTCTGTTGATTTCATCCGCAAGAATAAAATTGGCGAAGACGGGACCTTTACGAACCTCAAATTGGTTTTGTTGTTGATTGTAAATCATGGTTCCTACTACGTCAGCTGGTAATAGATCCGGGGTAAATTGAATACGGGAGAATTTACCACTAATTGCTGTTGACAAAGAACGAATGGCGAGTGTTTTGGCTAAACCGGGCACCCCTTCCAGTAAAACATGTCCCTGTGCCAACAAACCTATCAATAAACGTTCAAGCATGTATTTCTGACCGACAATAGACTTATTCAATTCAAGCAAGAGCATTTCAATGAAGGCACTTCGTTGATTGATTCGCTCGTTCAATTCTCTGATATCCTGGGTAGATTGTTCCATCTTACTTTTTTTAAAGCCGCTCAAAAATAGAACGCACAACTTAACCATTCAGTTAAAAAAAATCTAAAGCTTTTGAGGTCCCAAAAAGGCAGGTTACTATAGTGACAAACTGAAAGGTCAATGTTTTGCTTCAAAGCTTTACTCATATTGCTTTTCGCGTGCATTCATTGCATTGAAAAACAGGGCTACCCCTGTTCTAATGAATATTAAAAAGAAACACCCCGCAGATGCAGGGTGTTTCGAAATTTCAGAAATTGAGTAATTAATCTAATTTGCTAACTTTGGAACTAAATGACAATTGTTGATCCACGAAGAACTGAACATGGTATAAACCAGATTCTAGGTCGGAGATATTTAATTGAATTTTGTTCAATCCGCTATTCGCACGAACTTCCATTTCTTTCACCTGACGTCCGCTGATATCAAACATACGAAGAATGACTTGCTGATTACTTTCAGCTTCTATCTCAATATTTAAGATATCTTTTGCCGGATTCGGGTAAAGAGAAATTAAGTTTTTAGAGGCAGTTTCTTCAACGACATCACCTGGTTTGCTTACCAAAGTTGTAAAGCTTTCTGGAATACTCCATGAACTTCTAGAATAAGGCAAAGGCAAACAAACTGATCGAACTTGCCACTCATAATCGGTATTCGCTACCAAACCAGCAATTGTTTTACTGTTTGGAGTTGTAGTACCGGTGGTCCAAGAACCACCTACCTGACGATATCGGGTTTCGTAGAATGCCGCTGCAGGTTGAACATCCCAGTTCAATTTAGCGCCAGTAGCTGTTACATTAGAAGTATACATGTTGATTGGAGCAGGACATCCGGTAAGCGTAGTAAAGTATGCTGAACTACCCCATGGTCCCGGATTGCCCAATGAACAGAATCCTCTTACCTGAATTTCATAACTACCACCAGCTGTTAAACCAATGATATTTTTGAACGTGGTTGGTGCGGCTTGGGTACCACCTCCAGTCCAAGCAGGATCGCCTACTAATCGGAATCGAACTTCATACCAACCTAATCCAGGTACGCCATTCCAGTTAACCACTGCAGTATTGTCGCCAATGTTGCTCATGAAAACGCCGGTAACCGGCACTGAGTTAGTAACGATAATGCTTGCAGGAGCTGAAGTGTTGGTACAGCCGTTTCCGTCAGTATAGGTATAAGTATATGTTGTAGATGGTCCGGTATATGGATTTGCTACAGAGAAGGTTCCACCAGCCGGAGAACCAATTAAGGTTAAAGGACTGTTTGGACATGAACTTAAATCTGTTGCAGTAACCGTTGGTAACTGATTAATGGTCAGATTCAAGGTAGTGATATGCTCACAACCAAACGCATTCGAACCAGTATGTGTATAAACACCACTTTGTGTATATGTCATACCATCAACTGGCCATGTATAGGTTACACATGCTGAAACACTTTCAGTGGATGCTGAACTATAATTGATCGTCAGGATCAGGGTATGAACTGAATCACAACCAACAGCATTGGTAAATGTTCCTGTATAGCTGCCGCTTGTTGTATACGTATTGCCATTCCAAGTATAAGAATCACAAGATGTTTCTGATGTAGAACCTGTTGTGCTATAAAGGATGGTGACATTGTAAGTATGTACTGAATCACAACCAGCTGCATTGGTATAAGTTACATTGTGTGAGCCACTTGCTGTGTATGATTGTCCACCTACTGTTGTTGCATCACAAGCCGTATGATTACTACTACCTGTATTGCTGTAATTGATGGTTACATTGTAAGTGTGAACTGAATCACAACCTACTGCATTGGTATACGTCACATTGTGTGAACCACTTGCAGTGTATGATTGTCCACCTACAGTTGTTGCATCACAAGCAGTATGATTGCTGCTACCTGTATTGCTGTAATTGATGGTGACATTGTAAGTATGAACTGAATCACAACCTGCTGCATTGGTATACGTTACATTGTGTGAACCACTTGCAGTGTATGATTGTCCGCCAACCGTTGTTGCATCACAAGCCGTATGATTGCTGCTGCCTGTATTGCTGTAATTGATTGTGACATTGTAAGTGTGAACTGAATCACAACCAGCTGCATTGGTATAAGTTACATTGTGTGAACCACTTGCAGTGTATGATTGTCCACCTACTGTTGTTGCATCACAAGCCGTATGATTGCTGCTACCGGTATTGCTGTAATTGATGGTAACATTATAAGTATGCACTGAATCACAACCTGCTGCATTGGTATACGTTACATTGTGAGAACCACTAGCCGTGTATGATTGTCCACCTACAGTTGTTGCATCACAAGCCGTATGATTGCTGCTGCCTGTATTGCTGTAATTGATGGTGACATTGTATGTATGCACTGAATCACAACCTGCTGCATTGATATACGTCACATTGTGTGAACCACTTGCAGTGTATGATTGTCCACCTACAGTTGTTACATCACAAGCCGTATGATTGCTGCTTCCTGTATTGCTGTAATTGATGGTGACATTGTATGTATGTACTGAATCACAACCAGCTGCATAGGTATAAGTTACATTATGAGAACCACTTGCAGTGTATGATTGTCCACCTATTGTTGTTGCATCACAAGCTGTATGATTGCTGCTACCCGTCTTACTGTAATTGATGGTGACATTGTATGTATGTACTGAATCACAACCTGCTGCATTGGTATAAGTCACATTATGTGAACCACTTGCAGTGTATGATTGTCCGCCTACTGTTGTAGCATCACAAGCAGTATGATTGCTGCTACCAGTATTGCTGTAATTGATGGTTACATTGTAAGTATGTACTGAATCACAACCAGCTGCATTGGTATACGTCACATTGTGTGAGCCACTTGCAGTGTATGATTGTCCGCCTACCGTTGTTGCATCACAAGCTGTATGATTGCTGCTACCAGTATTGCTGTAATTGATGGTGACATTGTAAGTATGTACTGAATCACAACCTACCGCATTGGTATACGTTACATTGTGTGAACCACTTGCTGTGTATGATTGTCCGCCAACTGTTGTTGCATCACAAGCCGTATGATTGCTGCTGCCTGTATTGCTGTAATTGATTGTGACATTGTAAGTGTGAACTGAATCACAACCAGCTGCATTGGTATACGTTACATTGTGTGAACCACTTGCAGTGTATGATTGTCCACCTACAGTTGTTGCATCACAAGCCGTATGATTGCTGCTGCCTGTATTGCTGTAATTGATGGTAACATTGTAAGTATGAACTGAATCACAACCTGCTGCATTGGTATACGTTACATTGTGAGAACCACTAGCCGTGTATGATTGTCCACCTACAGTTGTTGCATCACAAGCCGTATGATTGCTGCTGCCTGTATTGCTGTAATTGATGGTGACATTGTATGTATGCACTGAATCACAACCTGCTGCATTGGTATAAGTTACATTGTGTGAACCACTTGCAGTGTATGATTGTCCACCTACTGTTGTTGCATCACAAGCAGTATGATTGCTGCTACCTGTATTGCTGTAATTGATGGTGACATTGTAAGTATGTACTGAATCACAACCTGCTGCATTGGTATAAGTGACATTGTGCGAACCACTTGCCGTGTATGATTGTCCACCTACAGTTGTTGCATCACAAGCCGTATGATTGCTGCTGCCTGTATTGCTGTAATTGATGGTGACATTGTACGTATGTACTGAATCACAACCTACTGCATTGGTATACGTCACATTGTGTGAACCACTAGCCGTGTATGATTGTCCGCCCACGTTTGTAACATCGCATGCCGTATGATTGCTGCTGCCTGTATTGCTATAATTGATGGTCAAATTCAATGTATGCACTGAATCACAACCTGCTGCATTGGTAAACGTACCTGTGTAGGCACCGCTCGTAGTATAACTGTTGCCATTCCAGGTATAAGTATCACAGGCCGTTTCAGAACTAGATCCGGTGTTGCTATTGTTGATGGTCAGATTTAATAAAGTGATGACACAATTGGTAGTATCGATGTAAGAGCCAGATTGGGTATAAGTCATGCCGTTTACACTCCAGAGATATGAGTCGCAAGATGTTTCATTTTGAGTGACATTACTATAAGAGGAACAAAGCGTTTTGAATGTAGTGGTAGACGACCAATTACTTGGAACTGGATCGTTCGCGCAAAAAGAAGCTACCTGAAAATCATAAAGGGTATTTGGTATCAAACCTGCAAGCGTCTTCATAGATGTTGTTTGACTTCCATTGATCCAAGATCCGGATGGAGACAGGCGATAACGGGTTGCATACCAAGCACCTGAAGCATTCCAGCTAATGCTCGCTCCAGTAGAGCTTAAGCCGCTGATGCCAGTGATAGCAGGGGTAGGGCATTTTTGTAAAGTAGTGAATTCGGCAATGGCTGAATAAGCACTTGTGCCGAAGCCTCCTGTACAAATAGTTTGAATTTGGTATTCATAAGTGGTTAGTGGGTCAAGGCCGTTATTTGTCTTGGTCGTCGTTGCCGATGTGCCACTAATCCAAGGCCCAGTAGGTGTTTTTTTACGATACTGGATTTGGTAATAGCTGGCGTTGCTGGCTGCGGTCCATGTGAATGTGACATTGGATCCGGTTGGAGAAGCAGAGATTCCTGTTGGTGCTGAACATTGGGCTGATAGGTCTGTGGAATACAGATTGAATCCTAAGAGGGCCAATGCCGTCAATACCAAACTGAAAAATCTATTTCTCCTGTTGTGGTTGTGGAGTTTTTGATGGTTCATTTTTTAATATTTAAGTGAATAATGGTTTTATAAAATTATTTGAAAGTCCCTGTCAGTCATTTTTGCTTGAAAGGAGCTCAGTGATTTTGTTTGAGGAATGCTTGAATACCGATAGATATAATCTGGCACGTTTATTTTTGAGGATGGATTTTAATCACCCATTAAAAAATATTTCTCAAGCAACATTTTTATGGAGGTTGCAGTGTATTGTTTCGTTTTGGGAAAATCAAGGTTTGATGCGCACTGGTAATAGACCTTGTTGAATGATGTGTAATGATATGTTTGTTTCTTTGGGTTATTAAAATACCTCCTGTAGTCCAAACCGACAGTTTTTGAAGATGACGTATTTCAATATTTAAATAAACAAAGCAGTCCATAGGTTAGTTGGTTGATCGTCTGGTAATAAATAACATGGACCCATGTAATAAGTACCTACGCTAAATACATGTTTCCCGAAGTTAAGCTAAAATTTTGATTATCAATAATTTATTATTCTTAGTATGTGGTTTTTAGTTATATAAAATATTTTCCATGTAAAAGGGTTGTGATAATACCTTTTTACGTAATGATTCTTTTGTGATAAGAAAATAAAGTTGATATCATTTTCCAAAAAGACCGCATTTGGCAAGCCTTTTAAAGAATAGTAAACGAAATTAGCAACATGCAACTTTGATTTTATTTACACATTTGTGTAAGCCCCAACATTTGTGCCAACAATTGTTCTTTAACCCATATGAAAATTAATTATATCAACAAATAAGGAGGCATTTGAAAGATTGCCATGTCGTAGTCAAAATTTTACAGTTTGGATACATATTCAGGTGGCATTAATCTCAGTCATGTATGTAATGAGTATTTAAAACATTATTTGAACTGGCAAGTTTTTTTGATATGGATATTTAAAGTTATACAGGCCTATATCTGTTTCTTCAAAATCCATTAAAAAAAGGACACATCGCTGTATCCTTCTTTATTTAATCATTAAAGAATTTTTTTCGGTGCTATTTTTTGCCTCCTTTTTTCATTCTTTCCTCATTTTGTTTTTGCATCTCCATCATTTTTTTCATCAACTTATTTTCTTTCGGAGGTTCATTTTTCTTTGCCTGAATTTGTGCATGAATTTTTTTAGGATCAATAATCCATTGTTGAATCACAAACTGTAATCCTAATGTAATGACGTTCGAAACAAAATAATAAAAAGTGAGGGCTGCAGGTAGTTTATTAAAAATTCCCAAAAACATAACCGGCATGATGAAAGGTAAATATTTCATCATCGGATTGTTTTGGTCTGCAGTCATATTCATACTGTACAAGGCCATCAACAAACTGGTAATCACAAACAAAATGGTGAATAAACTGATATGATCACCATAAAAAGGAATCGTAAAAGGTAAGTTGAGGATACTATCATAGGTTGATAAATCATTCGCCCATAGGAATTTTTCTTGCCGAAGTTCAATCGCATGCGGGAAGAAAGAAAGTAAGGCAAAAAAGACGGGGAGCTGGAGTAAAGCCGGTAAGCATCCTCCAAGAGGATTGACTCCTGCTTGTCGGTATAGCTTCATTTGTTCCATGCCAAAGGCTTGCTTGTCTTCACCCATTTTATCACGCAACTCATCCAGTTCAGGCTTCAATGCTTTCATTTTTGCACTCGACACGTAACTCTTGTATGTAAATGGTGACATCAATAAACGAATAATAAAGGTGAGTAATAAAATAACGACCCCATAGCTACTGAATGCATGACTCAACATATTAAAAATGGGTAGGATGATCCATTTGTTGATATACTTTACAAATCCAAAAATGCCATAACTCAGTGGAATGATTTCTTCCAACTCAATCTGGTAACTTTTTAGAATCTTATAATCATTCGGACCCAGATACATTTTAAAGCCATAATTGTCTTGTGGTAATAGGGTCATATATGCACTAAAATCTGAAAGCTTACGTGTCGCAGTATCTTCCTTGCTTAAATCTGAACTGATTTTTGCCGATGTAATCAATTTCTGATCCGTAATCAAGGTCGTATTAAAGTAGTGTTGTTTAAAGCTTAACCACTTCACCGCTTCATTGAAGTTTTTATCTTCCTTCTCTTTAATGGTATAATAATCATAACCTTCTTTTTCGAGGTTATAACATACCTGGGTATACATACGCTGACTTTCAACATCCTTTTCTGTCATAATGGATTGCGAATTCCACTGCAAACTCACAGGAGCCGACTTGTCTGTATTTTTTGCATCCACCTTCATTTCTAACATACATCCGGTTTCCGGGAGTTGATAAGTGATGTTGGTGTTATTTCCTTTTAAAACGATTTGACGCTTATCTGCTCGAATCTCCCCATTAAAATACTCATCTTTGGTATGTATCATCATACCAGCCGTTGATTTATATCCCAAATCAATGAAGTTCTTATTCCCGTCAAATAAAATCAGGGGCTTGCCATCATAAGTCTTAAATTGTTTTAGCAAAACTTTATTCGCTGAACCACCTTTGTTCGTGAAGGTGATTTGTAAATCTTTGTTTTCGATTACATAAAATGTTTCAGCTTGAATGGTTTGCAATGTATCCTTCAACGAATCCGTCTGTACGTTACTGCGCAATGAACTATCGATTGTTTTAACCGGTACAGGTTGCGGATTTAATTTGGCTTGGGCTATAGAATCGGCTTTCCGTTTGGCTAAGTATTGTTTTTCGGCGTTTTGATTGTAAACAATATAACCGACCAGGAGGAGCATCAGTAAACCAAAACCAACCAGGGTATTTTTATCCATCAGATTTTTTAAATTGGCTGCAAATATAGGGTGCTTCTAAAAACTAATTTCACGGGCTTTCACGGATTATTGCCGTTTATACCGGGAAATGCCCGCAACATGCTTAATTTTGCAGCATGAATTTTCGAAAAAACCTTTTATTGGTAGGGCATCTGGAAGGAATTTCTTTTCTGATACTGCTTTTTATAGCCATGCCCCTGAAATACTTCTGGAATTTGCCGGAAGCAGTCAGAATTACAGGCTCTTTTCATGGTATTTTGTTTGTTTTACTGATTTACATGCTATGGCAGGCAAAAAATAAGGGTTTAATGGGCTTCAAACAATTCATCATCGCAATTCTCTTATCCTTTTTACCGGCGGGTACATTTTTTTTGCATAAATATGTTCGTTCAGAAAATGTGGACTGAGTATTTTGAGGAGTATTTGCTTTGTTTTGTTTGCGCCCTTCATATATTTGCCCACTAAATTTCACTTTTTGTGAGTTCACATACTAACCTATCCCGAGTCAGTGCTGCCGGTTTACTGATTGCACTGGGGATTATTTACGGAGACATCGGTACTTCTCCGCTATACGTTTTTAACGCAATTACCAAAGGTCGAACGATTACCAATGATTTAATCATCGGGAGTTTATCCTGTATTCTTTGGACCATCACCCTTCAAACAACCTTGAAATATGTTTGGCTGGTTTTGCGGGCTGACAATAAAGGAGAAGGGGGCACATTTGCACTTTTTGCGTTGGTGCGTCGTCGAAAAAAATGGTTAGTCATCCCTGCCATGATAGGAGGGGCTAGTTTGCTGGCTGATGGAATTATCACCCCACCCATTTCCATTACCTCAGCGATAGAAGGTTTGCGTGAATTGCCCGTATTGCACAATATGCCCCAAAGCACTATCGTCTCACTGGTTTTGGTCATTATTTCGCTGTTCTTTTTTATGCAGCAATTTGGAACCTCTTCCATTGGTAAATTATTTGGCCCAATTATGTTTATTTGGTTCACCATGTTGGCCATTTTAGGGGTGAGCAATTTGAGCAATGACTGGACCATTTTCAGCGCTTTGAATCCGGTAAATGCGCTCAACTTTTTGATTAATTATCCCGGGGGCTTCTGGTTATTGGGTGCGGTATTTTTATGTACAACCGGTGCCGAAGCATTGTATTCTGATTTGGGTCACTGTGGAAGGCCCAATATACGGGTGTCCTGGATATATGTCAAAACCTGTCTGATTCTCAATTATTTTGGGCAAGGTGCATATCTGCTTGCTCATCGGAAAGATCTTGAATTAAGTCCTGACACCATCGAGAAATTGGGTGTCAATGCATTTTTTGATTTGATGCCTACCTGGTTTATCATACCGGGTGTAATTATTGCAACCCTTGCCGCTATCATCGCGAGTCAGGCCATGATTTCCGGCTCTTATACACTGATTAGTGAAGCCACCCGATTAAACCTTTGGCCAAAATTAAAAATCAATTTCCCCAGTAATGCCAAAGGTCAGATTTACATACCGGGCATGAACCTTTTTATGTATATCGGATGTGTGCTGGTGGTTTTGTATTTTCAAAGTTCCAGTAATATGGAAGCTGCCTATGGATTAGCGATCATTTTAACCATGCTCATGACCACCATACTTTTCGCAAATTATTTGGTGGTGAAAAGGATAAATCAAACCTGGATTTATGTCTTTTTGGTCGTTTATCTGATTATAGAATTGGCCTTCCTTGCAGCCAATATCGTAAAATTCCCACATGGAGGGTATGCAACTTTCGTTGTAGCCGGTCTGATGTTCGCCGTGATGTTCGTTTGGTTCAAAGCCCGTAAAATCAAAAACAGGTATGTGGAGTTTGTAAAAATGGAAGAATATCTCCATCAATTACAAGAATTGAGTAATGACATGAGCATCCCCAAATACGCGACCCATTTGGTGTACCTCACGAGTGCCAATAACCCCAAGGAAATTGAGCACAAAATCATGTATTCTATTCTGAACAAAAAACCGAAACGCGCCGATATATATTGGTTCGTTCATGTGGATGTGGTTGATGAACCTTATCGTATGGATTATGTGGTTGAAACAATCATTCC
Organism: Bacteroidota bacterium; assembly: GCA_016715505.1. Lineage (GTDB taxonomy): Bacteria > Bacteroidota > Bacteroidia > Chitinophagales > Chitinophagaceae > OLB11. The sequence continues at coordinate 288,936 of JADJZY010000034.1, read as the reverse complement.
AAATGAAATTATCCGTATCGAATTTCGACTGGGTTTCAGGGTTGAACAACGCATTAATCTGATGTTCCGCAAAGTAGTAGAAGAAATGGTGGCCAATAAGGAGGTGAATATCACGAGTCGATATGTTTCTCTGCAAAAAAATAAGATAGCCGGTGATTGGCAGTTTATCGTGATGGAGAAATTTCTTTCTCATGATAATGACTTGCCTTTATTTGAAAGGGTAATTATGAAATTCTACTTCTTCCTCAAGAAATTCAGTTTGAGTGAAGAAAAAGGATTTGGCCTTGATTCTTCCTATGTAACCATCGAGAAATATCCGCTGGTAGTTGCGCCGGTGACCAATCTGAGCCTGCGCCGCGTGGACCATTAATTGGATGAGGATTAAAATTTGAGATAGTAGTCGGAAAAGAGTGTTTTCATTTCCTGACTATATTCCTGATTCTGTCGAATGGTCATTTGAAAGATTTCTCGGCTTGTTGTTTGTTTCTGATAAATAGCCACAACATATTTAAAGGGATGTTGATCACTATGCCGAATATGAAGTTCCCGTTCACAATGCCAATCATCTTGCTGCATGTATTTCTCCCAATCTGTCATTCGCTCTATGGGCAAAAGGATAGCCATTCGACTTTGGTCATGCGAAAGTCTCTTGGCTTGAAATGCCAATTCATCGAGTGTTAAATGGCTGGAATGCCAAGCCAAATTTTTGTCGGCCTTATTGGATGCAAGTTGATTCTCGAAGAATGGGGATTGCAAACAATCAAATCATAGGGTGTTAAAGAAACGTATTGACAAATGTCCTCTTCATATACTTGAATTCGTTCATGAAATGGAGAGGCCTCCACATTTTCCCGGCACTGCTGCATCGCTGCTGTATTCATTTCAACCATGTCGATCCGGGCGTTACAACGTTGTGCAATCATGAGGCCAATTAGTCCGGTGCCGCTGCCAATATCCAGGATTCTTTGCTCATTTTTATCGACAGGAATCCAAGCGCCGAAAATGCAGGCAATCTCTGTTACTTTCATGGCACATCGATCCTGAAAGATGGTAAATTTTTTGAATCTGAAATCGCCTGACATATCAAATGATTACTTCTGGAGTATACTCGTGATATTAGAAGTGAATTTAGAATCATCCATCCATTGTACATGGAGATGGTTGTCTGCAGCAAGTGTTTCTATAAATTCTTTACTGATAAAATGCAATTCATTTTTGGTTTTATTAAAGCCAAATAGTTTCGTCGACATGATCTCGCTGATTTGTGTGCCCTTATGACGTTTTTCATAATCTGTTAATCCATCGCGAATAATCAAACGGCCTCCGGGATTTAAGGATTGTATGCAGGATTCACAAAGTTGTTTCTGCTTGTCCGGCACGAGATAATGCAAGACATCCATTATCAAAATACAATCGTAAGTGCTTTCTTTGGGGAAGTCCAATACATCTCCGGCTATGAAATTCAATTGAGTGCCTTTGCCGAAATTGTGATTAGCAATTGCAATTTTCTCTTCATCGTAGTCAAGGCCAATGATATGGCGTTCACTCGAAGTCCAATGTAAGATATAATCCAGAAAACCATAGCCACAACCCAAATTCAAAATTTGCCCTTTTCGTGGTACCCATTTTTCGATAGGGGTATAATTATCTTCTAATTTACTTTTTATCCGACAATACCATTCCAATACCGGGCCCTTGTATAAATAATTTTTAATCAGTTGTTCACGATAATAGGCCGGAACTTCCCGACTCATCGAATAATCCTTAAATTCTTCCCGAAACATTCGTCCAATTTTACGGGCTCTCTCACTATAGGTGATTCCGTAATTGGAATCTTCAGGTGTAATCCTGGGAAGAAATTTTACATTGATTTCTCCATCCTTTAGCAAAAAATCGCTTTTACGCATGGTATATCCTACGCCATGAAAGATGGTTGGAAGGATATCTAGTTTGAGTTGTTGTGCTAAATAAAAAGCGCCCTTATGAAATCTTTTTACCTCTTCATCATAACTGCGTGTGCCTTCGGGAAATACGGCTATCGAATATCCCCGGTCAACCCAATACGATAATTTATCTACCGAAAATTCTGCGCCTTCTTCTACCGGATAATAATCAGCCATTCTTACCAATGCGCCAAATACCGGAGAGCGCCAAACCCATTTATTGGTGAGTAATAAAATTTTCGGATGTAAAGAAATGATTCTCAGGAGGTCTAAAAAGGAAGCATGATTGGCAATCAACACACAGGGTTTTTCGAAATGGGCGGCTTCTTTATTTTCAAATCTTTTTTTCACATTGCCCATGATATAAAGCAGACTCCACATCATTTTACAAATCATCACATGGTAGATATACTTCATTCGATCTTTAGCAAAAGGGATACATTTAGTCAGGATGAAGCCAACAATGGTTAGTAGCAAACAACCCGTTACATAATAGGTAAATGCAAAAATGGTTTTCGTGAATGACCATAATGTAAAAGGATGAAATTTTTTGTCGGCACGTTTTTGGATGAAAAAATTAAAGAGTATAGGCTGTATGTTTTGTGAAATAAGCAGGATCGATAAAATGCCGATAACCGATACCAATGCGATGGATTGTAATGCAGGATGTTTGGCAAAAATCAAGACACCCAAACCGATGATGGTGGTCATTGCCGACAAATAAATCGATACACGGATGCTGCTTAATTTGGGTTTGCCATATTTGTATTTTTCCAGTAATCCATCCGTAATAAAAATACTGTAATCGTCTCCCAGCCCAAAAATCAATGTGGAGATAATGATGTTGATGATATTAAATTCTATCCCCAATAGTCCCATCAAACCAAGGATGCAAATCCATGTAAGTACCATGGGGATAAATGAAATCAATGCTATTTCGATACGACCATATGATATCAGTATCGTGAAAAAAACAATGAAGGAGGTATAAAATAAAATGTTGTAGAAGTCGTCACGAATCAATGTCACGAAGCGACTGGTAATCATCTGTCTGTCTGTAACATATTGATGAGAACTGGAAGTAAAATGTTCAATGAAATTTGTTCGTTGGACCTGACTGGCTTTTACCATGCTAATCACGCGAACACCATGGCTATCTTCAAGAACAAGACCCGCAAAAAGATTTTTAAAGGTATTATGATAAATGGAATCAGGCGATTTCGGTGCTTCATTCAGCAAACGAACAATGCCATCAAAAGCGGTCTTATTAAATCCGGTTTCTGTACCAATGCGTTGTAATTGCGATTGCAGCCTGGCTTTTTTAAGAGGTGTCCAATAGGACTTCCAGCGATTTTGTCTCTCCTGAATTTTATGATCACTCAACAAGAAGGAAGCGATGGGTTGATAAGCCGAAATTTCATTTTTCTGAAGCGCAGTTTCGAGTTGTTTTTCCGATTGATCAGCTTGCTGCAAGGCCTCATTTAAATTTTTGCCTTCGCTGACACAAAATAAACTATTGAGTGAAACTTTCAGGCGCTGGTTAATGATTTTCTGATGAGCAGACATCGTAGGGCTCATATAATTCATCTGCATCAGATCTTCGGTGAATCTTACCTTTTTTACATAAAAACCCAGAATGCAGGTTGCCACCAGAATAGTGAGTAAAAAATACGTTTGATATTTATTTTTTTTGGTAAAAAAACGGTCCAGCCAATTATGATGTGGTAGATCCTGAAGTTTCTTATCCCGGATAAAATGGGGTAAAAAAATTAATGTGCAAATCGAGGATCCGATCAGGTTAAATGCCGTGAATAAACCAAGTTCTTTCAAAACCGGCGCATGCATAAAAGTCAAACTCAAAAATGCGGCAATGGTCGTAAAACTGCCAATGGTCATTGGATGGGTCAACTCTGCAATCGTCTCTTCCTTGTTTGGACTATGTCTGAGATGCGACATAAAATGCAGCGAATAATTTACCGCAATCCCCAATATGACACTGGAAGCACCTAAGGCCATCAGGCTAACTTCGCCTTTGATCAAATACATCATGGCCATGCCAAAACTCCCGCCGAATACAACCGGAATCATGATTTGTAAAGGAGCAAATGCGCTACGGAAAAATCCAATGAATAAAATCAACAGGAGTGCCAATGTTATGCCAAGGGTCAAATAAGTATCTTGTTGCATTTGAACGGCATTTGCACTTGCTACCAGGGGGCCGCCAAAATAATGGAATTGTAGTGCTGCAAATGATTCAGAACCCAATACTTTTTTCGCCGATTGAGCAATGAAGGGCTCCAGGCCTTTGTTCATTTTTGTTTGTGAAGAAGGCCAGCTCGGATGCAGGAAAAAAGCAAGTTGATTACCTCCTTCATTGATCAAATACCCATCATACATCGATACATCCTCATTCAATTGAAATCGACTCAATTTTTTAAACGCAGGTAAACTCCATCCCAAAGGGTCATTGAGCAGTAGTTGCTTCAGAGCAAGACCTCCCGGTGAAATCAATATGCGGTAATTGGTTTGAAGTTTGTTGCGCAAATAATTTTCATCCAAACAAGAATCTATTTGTAAATAATCTTTCTCATCCAGTAAAACCGGCAAATAATTTTGTACGAGTCCCATCAATTGTATCATGGACTCATCATCTTGTTGGGCTTCAATTTTTTGAATCAGATGTTCGCGATCATTCTTTAATAATTCATCTTGAAATGCTTCGGTAAAAGCAATCAGCAAATCAGGGTCAGAAGCATTACTGTCCTTTAAAGAAACCGAACAAATGATACGATCCAGTTGTTTATTCCGAAAGAGCACACTACTGATGTCCTGCCCTTTTTTTTCCTGTGGCATCATAGCCTGCAAGTCACTTTCAAATCGTAAACGCGTAGCGAAAAAAACAAACAGACCTATGAGTAATAAAAAAATGACTCTGGCTAACCAGGGGCGAATTTTTAAATAGCGGTAAATATTTACAAAAAGAAATTTCATGCAGGAAGCCCACAAAAGTAGGGCTTTTGCACCCTTATTTCAAAGCTTGTTGGAAGGCTTTCAGGCATCGATTTCTGGCGAGGGTATGGTCAACGATGGGTTGAACATAATTCAGGCTGTCAAATTCAGGAACCCATTGTCGGATATATTTACCCTGAGGGTCAAATTTTTGGGTTTGTAAGGCCGGATTAAAGATTCGAAAATAGGGAGCAGCATCCACTCCGGAGCCAGCAGCCCATTGCCAACCTCCATTGTTAGAGGCGAGTTCGAAATCGTTCAGGTGCTCTGCAAAAAAGGCTTCACCCCGGCGCCAGTCAATCAAAAGGTGCTTGGTTAAAAAGGATGCCACTATCATTCGAACCCGGTTATGCATCCAGCCGGTATTCAATAATTCACGCATGCCGGCATCGACAATCGGGTAGCCCGTTTTGCCCTGACACCATGCTTCAAATTCTTTCGGGTCATTTCGCCATTGTATGCGGTCGTAAGCGGGTTTAAAACTTTGATGAACAACCTGCGGAAAATGCCAAAGAATGCTTTGATAAAATTCTCTCCAGATTAATTCGTTTAAAAATTTGTCGGGAAATGGAAGGGCCTGTTTTACCAATTGACGGATGCTGATGGTTCCAAATCTCAAGTGTATACTAAGTCTGGAGGTCCCGTTTAATGATGGGATATCCCGTGTTTCCTGATATCCTGTGATGAGTTGATCAGATATTTTGGGTTCGGGAAATTCTATATCGCAAGATTCAAACCCTAAATCAGCCAACTGCGGAAGTGGATATGTACCAATGCCCGGGGCAAGGTTTTTAAAAAATGAATGGCATTCAAAAGGCTCGGTAAGGGAAGGTTGGAAATGTTCTTTCCATTTTTTACTATAAGGCGTAAACACGGTATAGGGTGTGCCGTCCGGTTTGAGGACTTCCGATTTCTCAAATATCACCTGATCTTTGAATGAGTAAAAATGGCATGACCTGTTTTCTAACATTTCTGCTATTTCCTGATCCCTTTTTTGCGCATAGGGCTCATAGTCATGGTTGGTATACACTGCTGAAATCTGATGTTTTTCTAGGAGCATATTAAAAACCTCATCCGGCTTGGCATGAAAAACCCATAAATCCGAACCCATTGAACGAAGTTCCCCGGCAATTTTATTCAATTGCTGATGGATAAATTGAACCCGCCTGTCTTTACGCGGGAGTTCGGATAAAATGACCGGGTCGAAAATAAAAATGACTCTCGTTGGTATTCCAGATTGGAGTGAATAAGATAGGGCAGCCTGATCAAAAAGCCTTAAATCGCGGCGCATCCAACAAATTTGTAACGGCATTTTGCAATGTTACAAATCGCTCTGCATTTAGTCGGATTCATTTTATAATAGGCCATAGGAAGGACTTTTGATGAATGGCAGGAAAGTAGGATTTTCGTTCATATATAAATTGATTTAATGTTTGACTGCGAATCTTGGAGCAATCATGGTAATTAGGGATATTTTGATTACTTTTGCGCCCTCAATTTTTGCTCATGAAATTATCTCAGTACGTTTATGATTTGCCACAAAACCTCATTGCTCAATTCCCGGCTAAAAACCGAGATGAAAGCAAGTTGATGGTGGTTCATAAAGACACGGGGAAAATAGAACACAAACTTTTTAAGGATGTTCTGGATTATTTTGATGATAAGGATGTGATGGTAGCCAACAATACCAAAGTATTTAATGCACGTCTTTATGGCCGTAAGGAAAAAACCGGGGCTAAAATCGAAGTTTTTTTGTTGCGTGAATTGAATAAACAAAATCGACTTTGGGATGTTATTGTTGAGCCTGCCCGTAAAATTCGTGTTGGCAATAAATTATATTTTGGTGCAGATAATTCTCTGGTCGCCGAAGTAGTTGACAATACCACTTCCCGCGGACGTACCATCCGTTTCCTGTTTGATGGTACCAATGAAGAACTAAAACATATTTTGGATCAAATGGGTGAAACCCCATTGCCACGTTATATCAAACGCAAACCCGATGATACCGACAAAGAAAGGTATCAAACGGTGTATGCCAAACACGAAGGTGCAGTAGCTGCTCCAACCGCCGGTTTGCATTTTAGTCGTGAATTGATTAAACGACTTGAAATCAAAGGTATTCGTTTTGCAGAAGTTACTTTACATACCGGTCTCGGAACTTTTCGACCGATTGAAGTTGAAGATCTGACCAAACATAAAATGGATGCAGAATATTACAACATCGACGATTATGCTTGTAAGGTCATTAATAAGGCCAAAGAAGAAGGACGCCGAATTTGTTCAATTGGTACTACAACTGTTCGTGCCCTTGAATCTTCTATCACCACAACCGGCATGTTGAAACCCTCCGAAGGTTGGACCAATATTTTTATTTATCCTCCTTATGATTTTGCATTAGCTGATTCCCTGATTACAAATTTTCATTTGCCTAAAACCAGTTTGTTGATCATGTCTGCAGCTTTTATGGGATATGAACTTACGATGGAGGCATATAAGCAAGCTATTAAAAATAAATATCGTTTCTTTAGTTATGGAGATGCGCTCTTGATTATCTAATCGAATGAATGATATACAAACTAAAAATGCCGGCTTAAAAGACCGGCATTTTTTTTCATGAGTTGATTTGATTAGTGGAGGATGATTTTTTCGATGATATCGTATGTAGAACATCGTATCTGAACAAAGTAAGTGCTTCTTGGTAGATTACTTAAATTCATTTGAATCAAACGGTCTTCGCTGGTACATTTATATTGTTGTACAACTCTTCCGGTCATATTGGTAATATTAATCACCAGATTTTCATTTTGTGTGGTTGCCGGGAATTCAAATGTGATTAACCCGGTACTTGGATTCGGATAAATGCGATAATCCAAGGCCTGATTATTTTTTTCGAATATCACATGTCTCGTCGGGCTGTATTGAAATTGACCATCGATATCAACCATCTTAAGCCGGTAGTAATTGTACCCAGAATATGGGGCATTGTCAAGCAACTGATAAGCAGAACCTTCTTCCTGATTGAGGCTTTGCACCTGAGCGAATTCCTTAAAATTGACGGCATCCGCACTTTTTCAACAATATAATGGCTGCTGTTTTTTTCAAAACTGCTTTTCCATTCCAACTCAACGGCAGAGCCCTTTTTAACAGCCTCAAACAAAACAATTTGCACAGGTAAAGGTCCGAGTGGGGTGTAGGTATTGGCCCATCCATCTCCTTGTCCGCCAAAGTAGTTTGGTCTAGGAGCTTGTGCGGCACTTTGGCCCTGAGCCCAGGCATCTCCCTGCCCACCTCTGGATGAGTATTTGGCGTAATTAATGCTGTTTGACGTAAGATTCCACCCATCGCCGTTACCGCCTTTAGAAGAAACGCTAACAAAAGTAGGGCTGTTAAAACTCATATGCCATGCATCGCCTTGACCGCCACGATATGCAGCCTGATTGTAAATGGAAGTTGTTTGCATAAGGCTATGTCCATCCCCAATACCACCATAAAAGATGGGGTTGTTTTGAGCGAAAAGTCCGGTAGGCATCAACAGGATGGCGTATAAAAAAAATCTTGTCATTGGAATACAAATGTTTATAGAAATTGTTCCGGATTTTTGATTTTACTCAGCTGTACGAACGCCTCTCCCACCCATATTCAAAGAACTTTTGAGTACATAAGAATAAACCCCATAGTATCGATCAGATGTTCGGCAAAAGGCTGATGACATAGATGCGTATGCCCCTCCTCGAATACACAAACCTAATCCACTTAATGTAGGCCAATTTGCTACATCGTAATCGCCGTTTGCGCTTAGTGCCCCATCACCATGTACTCCATTAAATGATTGTCCGTTGGCATCTCCGACAGAAATGGCCCATTCCCATGCATTTCCCGACATCTCCATGATTCCGTAATAGGTTGCGCCCGAACTAACGCGGTCGGATGTTGATGTGGCCAATGCACCACAACGCATTAAAGCATTACTGGTACTCCAATACACGCAATTTCCCGTAGCCCATGTTTCATTAATACTACCTTGATTGCTGGGCGTATTAATATCGGAAATCGTTGTATTACCCCAAACATATTCGTTGGCAACTGGTAATTGGTTTGAACCTCTACTGGCCTTTTCATATTCGAGTTCTGTCATAGGTCGCATGGCAGCCCAATCTAACCAAGATAACATATCCAAAGAACTGATATATCCCATAGCACGCTCAGGATTTGGAGCGGTTAAATTTGGATGTGTACCTACTGTGTAAGCGCCATTAAATGGGTTGCGAGTAAGATATTTATTGTAATCAATCGTATTCAGGAAGTCAATATATTGTTGTTGTGAAAATTCATATTTCATCACCCAAAAAGCATTATATCCTTTTGGATAAGCAGCTGGTAAGGTTCCAGATAAAATGTATGCACCTTGGTCGGCATATAATTGACCTGCACCCGTGCCACACTGTATAGCGCTTTCAGAATTGATTGGGAAATAGGTATCTACAGCGCCATCTCTGAAGTGATATGATTCGCTACCTCCACTTCCTAAATAGTAGGCGCCTTGCGGGCAATAAACCATTTCAACGGCAAACAAACGAATTTCAACACTGTCATTGTCTAAAACACCATCAGCGCCATAGTTCCATCGAAGTTTGGCACCAGTCCAGTTATTATTTCCGGAAGTAATGGTTGAGCGATACATCCAAACACCCTTTCCATCGGCAGGTGTTTTAATGGTGCTTCCTGCAGGTTGTGTATGACCACAAGCAGCAGCTGTACCAGGACTAACATAATTGATGGTGGCATGTTGCCAATTGCCACTATTTACTTTTCTAAACTTGGCAAAGATCCAAACACCGTCATAATTGTTTTCGTTCGTATTGGTTCTCCATGAATTTTCCCAAGATATATTGTAATTGATGAGGGAAAAATGCGATGTGGTATTTTGTCCATTTAAAAAAACGTTCGTGGTTTGTACATTATTTGCCAGCGCAGATAACATGGATAAACAGAATACCAGTAGGGTGTTGAAAATGTTTTTCATAAGATTGATGTGTCTAAAATTGTTATAAATCATTGAATGGGACAAAGGTAGAGGGCCACTTCATGCACCACAATACCCTGTAGCGGGTATATTTGAATGAGTCACCTTTCCAATAATATCATAGCGGTAAAACCAGGCTTCAGGATAAACCCAAATTTTGCAGTTGGAGACTGTCAACTGCAAATACGAATCAGAAATCAAATACTTCGGCTAATTGGCCTTAGTATGATTTTCTAATTCGGGGTTGCCGAGCAAATCCTATACGGCCTATGTTTACAATAGCTACATGCCTTGTTACTGCAAATTTTTGCTTAAAAAGTTTTTGGGGATATGAATTAAAAACTTTAATTTAGGAGTTACAGGAATTTCTAAGAATCTCTGGTTACATCTTATACTATGGATCGTTTATGTGATTTTTCTCTTCAGAACTAGCTGTACTGTGACCATAACGAAGGCGCTGAAGATGGCCTATGAGGCTTGAAGACATTGTAAAAGTATTAAAGGTCTTGGAACTGAATTGTAAAGTTGTCTTGCTCTAAAATGAATCTCAATGGTTTTCATATTTTCCAAAATTGGTAGTTTCTTAGTTCGGAATCAGTCCCTAACTAAGAAATATAAGCTCCTGAATTCCTTGAGCAAGCCGATAGCTTCTAATGCCTCCATCTTGATTCATGACCTCATGGGAAAATTGATTAAACGAATTAATCTGACCAAGAAACCAAATTCATCCACTTCGATTTAAATGAATTTCCAAGTGGCGCCTACACGATAAGTCTGCAAGATGCACAGGGGTGTTGTTTAATTCCAAATTAATTAAAACCCCATAATGTTACGCTGCTTAAAATATTAACCCTTGTTCTGCTTCTGGTATCTGATTTTGCATACGCTCAGGTTTATTTTAATAAGAATTATACCAGTGGTTTAGGAGCATTTTGGGTCCATGAGGTGAATGGGTATTATTACTCCGCTTTCTACAAAGATCAACCCCAATTGAGTTTAGGAGCCGATTACCTCTTTGGGAAGTTCAACTTGCAGGGCGATTTGGTGGATAGTTTAATCTTATCGGCTCCGGATACCAACTTGAATCCTGCTGTCTTTCCATTTTGGATCAGGGTAATATGATTACTACTGCAACTCGATATTTTTACGATAGTTCAGTTCAAGGGGTGTTGCGTCGTCAACTGATGTTAATTAGTTTTGATCCAATCTATGGATACGAATTGGATTCGTTTTTATGGTGACACAAGTGTTTTTTATCACGACCACTTTATATTTAAATCAGTTCGAAGTTCACATTATTTTTTAGTCGGTGGAGAACGACCCTGGCAAAATTTTGGAATCAACCCAAAAATTCATTTGATGAAAGTAGATACCACCGGGAATATAGTTTGGCAAAAATCCTATGCCTCTTCGAAATATCATTTTTGCAGTGGACTTAGTGAGACCAAATGGTGATATTATATTACCCTGTGCCAGAGAAGAGCAAGCACAGTTTTTCGATTCACTCGTTCAATTTACATGGTTATTGGATAGTTTAGGAAATATTAAACAAGAGAAATTGCATATAGAAACAGCACCACAATATTTTGGAGCTGTATTTACTGAACGAACAGTTCCGGGAAGCCACGATTATATAATGGCTAATCAAATGATACACTTACAATCAAATCGGTTACCACTACCGCTAGTGCTGTATGGGGGTTGGATTCTAACTTGGAACAAACCGGAGATATCTTGGATACAACGAATTTATACCGAGTCGGGGCCCTGGATCCTTAAATCCGGACGGTAAATTTATTCTGGCAGGTCTATCTTTTCTGCCAACCAATTTTTCTTGGGCGGCTTTGTTCGGTCCGGGAATCAGCTCTTATGGGCCCACAATTATACCACCGATTTGATGGCGACCATTACCCTTTCGATGTGATTCGAACGAGTGATGGAGGTTATTTGTTTTCGGGGTGACCAATAGTACAGGCCCACAAAAACCCAGGATGCCTGGTTGCTTAAAGTAGATAGCAATGGTTGTATTGATCCCTTAAATTGCAGCCCTTTGAGTGCGCCCGATTGGACGATGGATGAAAAACCAATGTTGGTCTATCCCAACCCCGCCGGATCGGAAATTTATTTTGAACAACAAAGTTTGGCTGACAAAATGGACGGTAACTTGTATCTCGGGTACCGGTACAAGCATTTATACAAAAGCAATTCAGGCACAGGCGGGTCGGATTCGTTTGGATGTTTCAGACCTGCCTCCCGGTTTATATCTGTTTCGGGTGAATGGCACCCATTTCAAGGTCATGAAGGAATGATTGCGCGAATACGTTCATTTATTCAGGAAACCCTCATTCTATTACCGAAAGGAATTATGTAAGGTCCAATCAAAATTGGTCTAACAGACTTCACATCGGCATTTATCTCGTCTCGTCAGAGTTGACGAGAGGGTCTATCTACCAATTCACAATTGCATAATTCGGGGTTACCGAGCAAATCCTTTACAGCCTATGTTTACAATAGCTACATGCCTTGCAACTGCAAATTCTTGCTTAAAAGTTTTTGGGAAAATGAATTAAAAACTTTAATTTAGGAGTTACAGGAGTTTCTAAGAATCTCTGGGCACATCTTATATTATGGATCGTTTATGTGATTTTTCTCTTCAGAACTAGCATGTACTCTGACCATAACGAAGGCGCTGAAGATGGCTTATGAGGCTTGAAGACATTGTAAAAGTATTTAAGGTCTTGGAACTGAATTGTAAAGTTGTCTTGCTCTAAAATGAATCTCAATGGTTTTCATATTTTCCAAAATTGGTAGTTTCTTAGTTCGGAATCAGTCCCTAACTAAGAAATATAAGCTCCTGAATTCCTTAAGCAAGCCCATAACTTCTAATGCCTCCATCTTGATTCATGACCTCATGGGAAAATTGATTAAACGAATTAATCTGACACAAGAAACCAAATTCATCCAATTCGATTTAAATGAATTTCCAAGTGGGGCCTATACGATAAGTCTGCAAGATGCACAGGGGTGTTGTTTAATTCCAAATTAATTAAAACGCCATAATGTTACGCTGCTTAAAAGTATTAACCCTTGTTCTGCTCCTGGCATCCGAATTTGCGAACGCTCAGGTTTATTTTAATAAGAATTACATAAATGGATTATGGGGATTCTGGGTCCATGAGGTGAATGGGTATTATTACTCCGCTTTCTACAAAGATCAACCCCAATTGAGTGTAGGAGCCGATTACCTCTTTGGGAAGTTCAACTTACAGGGCGATTTGGTGGATAGTTTAATCTTATCGGCTCCGGATACCAACTTGAATCCAAGCTATCTATCCCTTTTTGATAACGGTAATGTGATCACTACTGCAACTCGATATTTTACGATAGTTCAGTTCAAGGGTTGTTGCGTCGACAACTGATGTTAATTAGTTTTGATCCGATCACTATGGATACAAATTGGATTCGATTTATGGTGACCAAGTGTTTTTATCGGGACCACTTTATATTTCAATCCCTCGCAGTTCACATTATTTTTTAGGGTGGAACGACCCTGGCAAAATTTTGGAATCAACCCAAAAATTCATTTGATGAAAATAGATACCTTGGGAATATAGTTTGGCAAAAATCCTATGCCTCTTGAAATATCATTTTGCAGTGGACTTAGTGAGAAGCCAATGGTGATATTATATTAGCCTGCGAAGCAAGCACAGTTTTTCGATTCCTCGTTCAATTTACATGGTGTTGGATAGTTTAGGAATATAAACAAGAGAAATTGCATATGAAACAGCACCACAATATTTTGGAGCTGTATTTACTGAACGGCAGTGCCGGGAAGACCAACTGATTATATATGGCTAATCAAATCGATACACTGTACAATCAATCGGTTACCACTACCGCTATGTTGCTGTATGGGGTTTGGATTCAACCTGGAACAAACCTGGAGAATCATTTGGATACAACGAAATTTTATACCGAGGCGGGGCCCTGGATCCTTAAATCCTTTCCGGATGGTAAATTTATGTTGGCAGGTCTATCTTTTCTGCCAACCATTTTTATATCTGGTCGGCTTTGTTTGGTCCGGAGAACCAGCTCTTATGGGCCCACAATTATTACCACCGATTTGATGGCGACCATTACCCTTCCGATGTGATTCGAACGAGTGATGGAGGTTATTTGTTTTCGGGGGTGACCAATAGTACAGGCCCACAAAATACCCAGGATGCCTGGTTGCTTAAAGTAGATAGCAATGGTTGTATTGATCCCTTAAATTGCAGCCCTTTGAGTGCGCCCGATTGGACGATGGATGAAAAACCAATGTTGGTCTATCCCAACCCCGCCGGATCGGAAATTTATTTTGAACAACAAAGTTTGGCTGACAAAATATGGACGGTAACTTGTATCTCGGGTACCGGTACAAGCATTTATACAAAAGCAATTCAGGCACAGGCGGGACGGATTCGTTTGGATGTTTCAGACCTGCCTCCCGGTTTATATCTCTTTCGGGTGAACGGAACTCATTTCAAGGTCATGAAGGAATGATTGCGCCGGAATACGTTCATTTATTCAGGAAACCCTCATTCTAATACCGAAAGGAATTATGTAAGAGTCCAATCAAAATTGGTCTAAAAGACTTCACATCGGCATTTATCTCGTCCCGTCAGAGCTGACGAGATGGTCTATCTACCAATTCACATTCGTATAAAGTATGTTCTTGGAATCTAGCAGCTAAAAGGCAGCGTGCTTAGTTCAATCTTTAGGAATGATGCCGAGGGAGCTTTTATTTGAATTTGGAAAAATTAAATTAATTTTCGTTTACGCGCAAATTCAACCAAACCTACGGCGGAATGGATGTTCGTTTTTCGGAAAATATTTTTACGATGGGTTTCCACGGTTCTTTCGCTGATAAATAGTTGGTCGGCAATTTGTTTGTTGGTCAAATCGGAGGCAATACATTGAATGATTTCAATTTCCCGAATGGTTAAATTAATCGACTCATTTTCTTGTTTGATTTTTCGAAAGCTGTTGAGTTCATCCAGAATCTCTTTGGCATAAAAGGTATCACCCGCATAAACCGATTCAATGGCTTCCGTCAATTCTGATTTATTGGTTGTTTTCAAAACATATCCTGCAACCTGTGCTTGTTCAATCATTTTTCAGCCAAAGGCCCTTCTCCATTCATGGATAATGCAATGACTTTG
Source organism: Bacteroidota bacterium (assembly GCA_016715505.1). Lineage (GTDB taxonomy): Bacteria > Bacteroidota > Bacteroidia > Chitinophagales > Chitinophagaceae > OLB11. The sequence goes on along the minus strand of JADJZY010000034.1, from coordinate 273,760 downwards.
ATTTCGGGAAACTGATCTTTTAAGCGCATCGCAACTTCCAATCCATCCATTTCAGGCATGAGGATATCTGTGATCACAATATCGGCTTTTAATGTTGCGAGGGCATCGAGGAGTTCCTGTCCACGATTAAATTGTCCGACTATTTCAAAATGGGCCTGATTTTCGAGCAGTAGACGCAACCCATCAATGACAATTTGATGATCGTCCAAAATGGCTATGCGGATATTCATGCTAACGTTTTATGATGGACAAGATATGAATTAAATTAATCTTCTCAAAATCAATGGGTTGGAATAAAAAATGCGACCAAGGTTCCTTTGCCCGGTTGCGTATCCACATCCAGACTTCCTTTGAGATATTCTATACGGGCCCGAATATTTTTCATGCCAATACCACTTTTTTTCTCCAGTTCACTTTTATTAAATCCAGTACCATTGTCTTCCACGGTAACTCGCAGCCCATCGTCGTCCCTGATGATGGAAATATCCAATTTATTGGCTTTTGAATGTTTAATGACATTGTTTACACATTCCTGAACAATTCTGTAAACTACAATTTCAATATGCGTTTCCAACTTATCATTTAGGCCTTGTGTATGCAGTTGTATCAGAATTTGGTTGTTTTCTATTTTTTCTACAAAATCTTTGATGGCGTTTCCAAGGCCTGTTTTAATCAATGCATTTGGCATAATGGTATGAGAAACCGTTCTCACTTCTTTTGAAGATTCATCCATCATGCACAATACTTTTTCGTAAATCAAACGATCTTCTTCTTTGTCGAGCTGTATCCGGTCTTGTAATCCTTGCAAGTTTAATCGCACTGCTGTGAGCATTTGTCCAACGCCATCGTGCAAATCAGCCGCTATTCTTTGGCGTTCGTTTTCCTCGGCCTGCAACACGGCTTTAGTGGCGAGGTCCTGCTGCTCCATGATGGTTTGCTGTAATTTTTTCTTCTGCTGATGTTGTCTGTTTCGGAAAAAAAGCCAGCTTGCTATTCCACCTAATATCAAAATACTCAAGAGTATTGCCAGATACCAATTTTGTTTACTCAAAGCATAGGACTGTGCATCAATGATTTGTTCTTTTTTAGAAGTCTCATATTTAGTCCGCAGTTTGGCAATAATCTCTTCGTTATCGGCTTTTTGTAAAGAGTCTTTGTAGGATTTATGCAATTTCAAATAGTAATAAGCCGAATCAGCCATTTTGTTTCTGGCAAAAAAATCGCTCAGACTTTCCAAAGCCTCTGAATGTTGTTTGTGATTACCAATTTCAATGGCCTTGTCCAATGCCCGGTGAATCCAATATGCTGCAGCTTTTAAATCGCCTTTTCGTTCTTCGTTCTCTCCTAAATAATTATAAGTATAAGCAATTTCATCCATGGCATGTAATTTCTCACGGATACGAATCGACTCTTTTAAGTATTTTTCGGCAGGTGCGGTTTCTCCTAAAAAAGAATAGGCTGCACCAATATCATTGTAACAAAAGGACAATGAAAGGCTATCATCCAATGTCTCAACTATTTTTAAGGCTTTAAAATAGTAGTCCAGCGCTTTACGATATTCTCCTTTTTCACGATTTACAATGCCAAGGTTTTCATACGAGTTGTAAATTTCGTGGTCTTTGCCCATTTTCTGACGCATGGCCAGCGCCTTTAAATGAAAACGTTCTGATTCTTCCAGATTACGACGTGACATATGAAAAACACCCAACATGCTGTATGATTTAGCCATGAGGTCTTCATAATTATTTTTTTCAGCAATTTCTGTACATTTTAAATAATAGTCCAGGGCTTCGGCATAACGAGCTTTACGTCTGTTTAAAGTACCTCGAATCATATAGGCACTAAATAGTTGACGCGGTCGATTAAATTTCTCTGCCTGTGCAATAGCAGTATCGTTGCAAACCAATGCTTCATCAATTTCGCCTAAATTTTCCAGGGCATAACATTTAATGATATACGCCTTCACCAGTGTGGTGTCTACACGGTCTTCTTCACTTATTCGGATTGCCTGATTTGAAAAATAGAGGGCAGTGTCATTGTTGATATTTAAATAGTTGAAAGCGATTAAGGTGCTTAATTCTGCATGCGGAATAGGGGGATTTTTTTTCGCATTTTCTTTTTTCAATGAATCAATTACGCTGCGTTGAGAAATTGCTTTCCCGCATATTAGAAAAATACAAACGAACACAAAACCAATTCTGAGACCGCTGCTAAACCTCTTCAACCAAGAATTTGCAGTAGCAAGGCACGAAGCTACTGTCAACAAAGCCTGTAAAGTATTTGATTTTCTTATTCGTTTTTGCCCTTGACTATGTCCAACTGCAAAATTTGGGTTGAAAAGAGTGAAATAGTCCTTTTGCTTCAAATTTCTTCGTTCCTTCAAATTTTTCATCTGCTCATGATCAAAGAGATAAATCACCGTTGAATAATTTAAAAAGCCTTGAACATTTTTGCCGAATAACTTTTGCAATGGTCTCATTCTGTACATACAATAGAAGGGGTCAAATCAGGCGTGAAATTACGCGCCTAAACTTCTCGGGCAATACCGCTTGTAGGGTATTTCGGCATTTTTTTAATATCGTAAATGACCAAAACCGCAATACCGAGTAAAAAGAGGCTTCCTATTTTGTCGGTTTCCAGCAATTCACTGAAAAAATTATTGATGAACAAAGAGGCTAGCATACAAATCACGGAAATAACTATGATCTTTTCCCTTTGTCGGATAATCGATGATAAAGTCGCTGGCCAAAAAAGAAAATAGACCAGATCATGGCCGCATAAATAATCATAGCTGGGTAACCTTGTTCAACCAGCATAAACAGGAAATAATTATGGGTCGTGGAGCGTTCAAAATTGCGGCTCACCCAGGTTCGGAAGGAGGTAATTGTGTATGACTTATAATAATCGTAAAAATTATTGGGTCCAACTCCTGTGATGGGTCTGTCCTGACTCATACGAATGGCAGCAATCCAACGATAATATCGTTCTGCCGAAGAAATATCTGTCCCTTGTATGGTTGCCATGATATGATCTTCTAAAGATTCATGCATGATCGTTTTTTCAAACTTGGGTTTATAATTCAGGTAGGTATTATTCTGGCTCAACCAAAGCACTGCACTGAGCACCAAAGCAAAAAAAACCAGCATCGCCTGATGCATCCATTTTAATCGAATAAATAGCCAGGTGCCCATGGCAAAAATGACGCCCATCCAGGCAGCCCTTGAGTATGAAAGATAAACGGCTAAAACAAAAACAAATAGACCTATGATGGCAATCATCCATTGAATGCTGAATTTGCGGGATAAAAATATTGCTCCGGCTGCCAATGGAATAAAACATGATAGCATGGAACCATACATCACATGGTTGATAAAGAAAGGTTGCAAGGGGTCATGAACTTCTTCAAATCGAAAGCCAACTGCGCTGAAACGAATCAGCACAATGCAAGTGACAAGCAACAGGGTTAGGAACATCCCTTGATAACAACGAATCATCAGTTTGCGATCTTGGAATAAAAATATGGGCCAGATTAAAAAGGGGACCAAATACCAGATTCGTTTCAGCAGATATTTTGAAGACAGAACCACATTTTCGGAATACAAAACACTCACACACATCCATAAGAAGGCCAGTAATTGTAACCACAATAATGGATGAGTGATCCATTTTTGAAGAGAAAGTTTGAAAGGGTTGAGTAACAGAAAAAATGGAAACATGGCCGTGGTCCATAACATCAGCGCTTCATCAGGGAAGTCCATACCAATATTGGTCATGCCCATGAGGTTGAATGAAAACGGAATACTTCCACAGAGCAACACAAAGGGAATGCGCACATCTTTCAAGAAAAAGATCGCTGCAGCTGCACCTAAGGGCAAAAGCATGAGCAGGTAATTTTCGGTCCAAACAGCCCAAAAAGCCAGTATCGAATAGATTAAACAGGCGCCTGTAAACCAGACCGATTCGCGGTATAACCACTTCGACATCATGGCTTGATTCGATCTTTGTTGGCTTTCATGATCTCAATGAGGACAGCAAGTATGAGTCCGAATACAAGGGCTAAAGCAAACGCTGTAATTACACCAATCGTCCTGAATGGTCCAGCTTTCGGCCCATTGGGAGTAGCCCACTGCACAACATGCAACATAGGAAATCCTTCAAAGGTGGCCGTTTTAAATTCGTTGGCAAGGGTATGATATCTGGCCCGGTCAATCGCCAGCCGGTCTTTCATTTCTTCAATATTTTGGATTACTTCCAGTCCTTCTGCATAAGCAAGACCACTCCCTTTTGGGACGAAAGAACCATTGTTTTTTCTGCCTGGGCCAATCAGGTCGTAAATGCCATAGCTAACCCTGCATTGAATGAGGGAATCGGTATAAGTGTTTAATTCGTGATCCAGAGAGTCTTTGCGTGTTTCGATGGCAACGGCCAATTGTTTATTGATATTGGCGTAAAGTTTTCGGATGAGAAATTCAGTTCGATTGATGGCTTCATTCACAATTTGATGAGCCAATTCGTGATCTTCATCGGTGAAAGTGATTTCAAGGTGTTTATATCCGGTGCGTGAAACGATATAATTTTTAGTGAATCGTTTATAGATTTTTGAGCGGCTTTTGGGGCATTCGTATCGATCTGATAATGCTGAGCCATATCATATTTGTCAATGAGGTAAGAAATGACATTTGCGGAGTTTGCGATAACAAAAGTTCGGTCTACTTCATTTTCGCCACCAATCATATCTATCCATTCCTGTTCAGTTTCTCGAAAAAGATTGATACGTCCACTCATGACTGCAGAGGATGGGAAAAAGGAGCCATAAGCTTTGTACACATTTTTTTTCAGAAAAAAAACGATGGCAGTAATGATCGCCACAATGATTGCAAAGCCTAAAATGTATTTTTTCCATTTGAGGCCAGTTTTTATCACATCAAATAAGTCGAATCGAAATCCGTTGTGTTCCATAGATCGGAATTAAGTGGGCAAATATAATCTCTAAAAGCAGCTTATAACGGTGATTCAGGAACTAAATTGTGATATGGAGCCCTGAAATAATTTTTTCGTCCAAAGTCCACAAGCAAATGCCAACCCGATGCATAATGGCAGATTCATCAGCATGGCAGGAATGAATGCTATTTTGAAATATTGAAATAAGGCATTGAAGCCAATCATGAGCGCAAAGAAGATAACAAAACGGAAGATTAAATCAGGTCGTATTTTTAAGGCAAGACGATATCTGGAGAAGTGAATATATACTAAGCCGATGATCCATTGTACCAGCCAGGCTGATACAGCAGCCCCGGCAGCATGCCATTGCTGAATCATGAACCAGTTTAGTATAATGGATAAAATAGACCCGCCCAATGCAATCCGAATCAACAAACGCATATCCCCATTGGCCGTTAATAGTGTAGAATAGATATTCATGATGCTCATGGCCGGGAAGGTTAGCAAAACGATGCGATATATATGGGTCAGATATGGGCTCTCATCTTCATAAAGCAACTGCATGGTTGGTTGAGCAAAGACATATCCGAAGGCGACAAGCCCCAGGCTGATGGTCATGAGGATATGCACAGCAGTTAATAAAAGTGGCTGAATCGATTCGTTTTTTCCAATCAATCGGGCAAACATGGGCAGCAGCATTCCTGCGAATAGAAAACCCAACATATTCAGGACTTCCAGCAGTCGAAAAGCTTCGGCATAGAGTCCATTTTCCGCAGCACCTTCCATGCGTTCCAGCATTAATGAGCCGCTGCGCAAATAAATGCCCATGAGCAAAATCAAAAAAGCATATGGCAAACTATTGAGGCACATGGTTCGCATTTCCTGAAATCGAAATCTGCTCAATTCAAGGCGGGTATATCTTTTATGGATGATGAAATAAGCGACACCCGCGGCAAGTCCGGTAGAGAAGATCTGGGCATAAATGAACCACTCAATCCGGAAGTTCAAGCGGGGGCCGCCATATAATAACCAGCAGCAAATTAAAATCATGAGAACTTTATCAAAAACGGATAAAAAACTATCTGCTTTAAAATCGTGATGTGCAGAGATATTGCTGCGGAGGTACAATAAAAGAGAGGATAAAATTTGGAGGACAGATAGTAGAAATAAAATGTACAAATCTGCCTTCTGGTATTGTAGAATCCAGCCTGCGAGCAACAAAATAAGCATGAATACGGGCGCCAGGATGAGTTTGGCAACGAGTAAATTTGGAAGGGCCTGGTCGATGTCTCCTTGGTTGGATGCAATGCGTTTGTTGTTGTAATTGGTAATGCCCATATCCAGCAAAATGCTAAAAATGAGACTTAGGTTCATCAACGCGTTATAAAGGCCATAGGTTTCGTGACCTGTTATAAGCTGTACATTTCTGTCGATGAGCAAAATCCAAACCGGTTTAACCAATACATTCAGGAGAATGAGCAGGAGTATATTTGATATGAAACTTTTTCCGGCCATGGATTATTTGAATGTCCTGTTCCAATTGAATGGTAAAAATGAAAACAGGACTTCCTGAAAAACTGAAACGCCCTTGCGGGCGTCTCAGATGTTGAACTAAAACATTTTATTATGAAAACAGGGTAAAGATAAGTGGCATTTCGAATCCAGCAAAAAAAAATTATAAAAATGATCTGGAGATTGAATGGAGGAATGATACCGAAAGCCGGACTTCCTGAAAAACTGAAACGCCCTTGCGGGCGTCTCAGATGTTGAACTAAAACATTTTATTATGAAAACAGGGTAAAGATATATTGAGTTTTTAATTCGACAAAAAAAGTTTTTTAAAATAGACGATGATGCAGGAAATTTTCTGACGAAGCCGAAAAACCAGACTTCTTAAAAAACTGAAACGCCCTTGCGGGCGTCTCAGATGTTGAACTAAAACATTTTATTATGAAAACGATACAAAGATATATGCCTCACTTTTTTATGCAAATTTATTGCCATCTTTTTTGCTTCGATTTTTTCCACAGGCGCTGTCGATTAATGCACAGCCATCAAATTTTTAGATTTTTGGCATGCGTTCATCTTTATCGATTTTCGTTGACCTTAAGTTCGTTTCACCAATTTGAAGGTCCGAATGATTTCTTCTACAGATTCCGTATTAATGGGGATTTCGGTTTTCGTGATTAACTGCAAATATCCTCCATCACTTTTTACATAGTTTTCGATATAATTTCGGTTCACCATGTAACTCTTATGGCATCTCACAAAGTTAGGGTCGTGCTTGAGTGTATCTTCGAAATTCTTTAAAGTTCTGCTAACCAGTAATTTGCTGCCATCCTTTAAGTTGATTTCGGTATAGGTATTTTCAGCCTTCAAAAAAACAATCGAGTCCGGGTCGATAAACTTTATACTTTGTCCTACCGGTATGGCAATTTTAGATTCCTGTTTATCGGGTAGAACCGGGGTGTTTATCTGGTTTTTATGCTGCAGACGTTCAAAACGCTCGATGGCCTTTTCCAAATCATGGCCGCTAATGGGTTTTAACAGGTAGTCGATGGCAGATAATTTAAATGCTTTGACGGCATATTCATTATAAGCGGTAGTAAAAATAATTCCAAATTCGATTTCCTTTTCATCAAAAAAATCCAACAATTCCAGACCACTATGTCCCGGCATTTCTACATCCAGAAATATTAAATCCGGTTTGTGTTTACGGATCGCCTTTACACCATTGGGTAAATCTGTGCATTCTTCCAAAACCTCAACTTGTTTGCAATGGCTTTTTAACAGCACTTGTAATAGTTTTCGGGCTTGTACTTCATCATCAATAATTATTGCTCGTATCATATTTATGCTTCTAAGGGGATTTGAATGGTGACAAGTGTTCCGGTGGCCTGATTGCCCGAATCATATTTGTCGGTATAGGCAACCCCAATATTGTTTTTTTCAAGATTTAAAAGTTCAATTCTTTTCATATTGGCTTGTGCCGCAAAAGAATGATGTGGTTTGTTTTTGTTGATTTGTTCACTGCGCACCCGACCAATACCATTGTCTTCAATTTCAATAATCAGGATTTGTTCCTTACGATGGATATGGATGGATAAATTTTTATCGGAAGGTTTATGCAACAGACCATGTTTAATGGCATTTTCCACATAAGGCTGAATGATCATGGAAGGGATGCCCACTTTTTCAGGATTTAAGTCTTTCGCAATTTGAATGGTGAAATTTAAGTCATCGAAACGCATTTTTTCCAATTCAATGTATAAAATGAGGGCGTCAATTTCTTCCTGTAGGCTAACCCTTTCCTTGTCGCTCATCTCCAGAATTTTTCGGGTGAGTTTGGAGAATTTGGATAAATAATTTGCGGCATTGTCCTTGTCTTCCGTTAAAATATATGATTGAATGGTATTGAGTGCATTGAACAAAAAATGTGGATTCATCTGGGCTTTGATACTGCTTAACATCGACTGCCTTAAGTTCTTTTCCAGCATCGCTTTTTCTAATTCTAAATGACTTTTTTGTTTGTTCTTTTTAAGTTTATTCGAATAAAAGGCATAAGTGGCTATGCCGGAAAGAAGAAATAAAGTTGCAAGGAAGCTCCAGGAAAGATACCAGGGTTTTTGGATGATAAATAGGGCCGAATCTTTCTGGATAGCACCGTTAATTCGAAAACGAACTTTGTAACTGGCAGGTGCTAACGAAGCGAGATTAATGAGGTTGGATCTTACGTCTATACCAATCCATTGTTCATCATTAATCTGATATTCCAGGGTGCGAATACTATGGTAATAATCTTGCAGAGAGAACCAATACTAACATTGTTTTCCCGAAATGATATTTTAGTTTGAGGCTCATACGGAAGATGTTTCCCCGGTGTATAAATCTCATTGATGCCAAAATTAAATAAATCCAATTCACTCGTTTGCAGGCTATCCAATATAATTAACTTATTGCTGAGTCCTAAGTATAATTGATCTTCATGGGTTTCAATGTTGTTGACATCATGTATAGGGAGTTTATTGGTATAGGTTCCAGTAAATGAAGTAGTTTCATTGAGGTTAGAAGGAATATCCAAAAATCGAATCTCCCTATGTGAGACACAAATCAGAGTATTTTCTTTGAGATGAATGAGTTTAAAAGGCCCGATTTTGTTGAGGCCATCCAATTTGATCAATGCCTCTTTTTGGGGGCGATAATAAATTTCACCTACCGTTGACAAAAAAAAGTTTTTCCCCTTGGCTGAAATAAGTTTAGAAATGAACAAAGGTTTTTGTTGATACTGCAATTCCTCTAATGTATCCGGGTTAAGTGCAAACAAACCAATATTGGTGGAGAAATAGGCGATCTTGTTATCCTGGTCATAAGAATTGCATTTCGAACGCACGTCTAGTAAAATCGAAGAAATATTTTTAGAATGTATAATGGATGTATCATAATTCTTTTGCCATATAAAGTTATCCCAAATGCTGTTTGAATTTCGGTTCGATTGATTCGGATTAAAAATGCCAACAAAACCACTTGCTGAAACTAATCCTAAATGACCTTCTAATCTTGAGAACGCTCTGACTCCGGTAGAGATAGCCATAAAAGTACTTCCCTGATAATTGAATAAGGTAAAATTGTCATAAGGCAGAGTAGAAGCAGTTATTTTGCTTGGGTCAATTTGAATGATATCATAGAATGAGTTTTTACTGGGCAACTGCAAAACGGGTTTGAGCAAATTATTTTGGAGGGCAAAGATGTTTCCAACTTTATCAAACAAAAAGAGATGGCCATTTCTTGAGCGCATTTCAAATGTTTGAAGGGGTAAAGGAATTTCTTTATTGCCATTGGTGGGGGGCAAAATATAAATACCATTGTTACTGGTGGTAATCCAGAGATAACCTTTCCGATCTTTGATGATATGGGAGGCTGATTCGTTCGGAAACATTTTGACAATTGCCGTGCCATCGAGATTCATTTTTATCACGCCATCCCTTTTGAGTACCCAAATACTTTGGTCAACGATAAAGAAGCCCTGAACAAGGGAGCTTTGTTTTTCATGATAAATTTTACGAATCACATTCCCCGACATTTCATGAATCAAGACTTCATGATTGCTATATATCAAAGAATAGAGTTTGTCATTATAGGGAATCACTTTGGAAGCATGATCCTGATTTATTTTAGGAATGAACGAAGTGATTTCTAATTGGGTATTAAAAAAGGTTACGCCATTCTCCGAGGTAATCTGAAACCTATTATCGAATTGATAGAAATTGGTATAACGTTTATCAATTTGTTTTCTGGAATAGATACGATCTTTTTTAAGTTCGATACCAGTTAGGTAATGGTTCCGATCTACATAAATCAAGGTATCTCCCCGAAGAAAAAATTCAGCAGGAATGGAAGCCAAGGGTTTGTTTGCCAAAGGCTTGAGACTATCCGATTCAACATAATAAAGTTGTCCGTCAAAATTGCCATACCAAATTCTACCATATCCATCCTCTTTGATATAAGAGCCGGATTTACTGCTCATATGTGGCGTTGAATAGTTTTTGAAATGAATCCCATCATATTTGGTCAATCCTTCTTCGGATGCAATCCAGATATAACCGCGCTGGTCTTGATAAACATTAAAAATTTCGTTAGAGGGTAAACCGTCGGATTTAGTGAGGTGGGCATGATACCAATTTTGAGCCAAAAGTATTGGACTCCCAAAAAGTATCATCAAACCACAAATTATCCATTTCATGCCAAATCGGTCGGTTCCTACAAAGATTGAGTGTTTTATGTTATGTCGCTTCGTTTTTTAAGTGAAAATTTGTTTTCAGTTAGTATAAGGGGATATTTTTATCCGGCATGCGAGATTTTACCACCGGTAAAGCAATCATTAAGCTGATTTTCAGGCAATGGCAACAAGAATCTGTGCAATTCTCTGCTATATTTGCTGCCGTCATGAAGATTGCGGTCAATGCGAGGTTTTTGCTCAAAGGGAAACTGGAAGGAATTGGATGGTTTACCCACGAAATCATGCGCAGGGTAGTGAATATGCATCCTGAACATCAGTTTATTTTTTTCTTTGACCGGCCTTTTGATCCTTCGTTTTTATATGCAAAGAATGTAGAAGCGGTAGTTCTGAATCCACCGGCTCGCCATCCTTTTTTATGGTGGATGTGGTTCGAGTGGGCCATTCCCCGTGCCCTCAAAAAACATCAGGCAGATATTTTTATTTCAACGGATGGTTTTTTGAGTTTAAGAACCCAAACACCTACCTTGTTGGTGATGCACGATTTGGCATTTGAACATTTTCCAGAGCATTTGCCGCTTAAATTTCGATGGTATTTGAGGCGATTTTCACCGAAGTTCGCCAAACGAGCCAACCGAATTGTAGCTGTTTCGGAATATACGCGGAACGATATAGTTTCCACATACGGCATAGAGCCCTCCAAAGTTGATGTGATTTTTAACGGTGCCAATGCCCATTACAAACCTTTAAACTTTGACGAAAAACGCAAATTCGGGCAAAGTATGCCGAAGGGGCTGAATATTTTGTTTTTGCAGGTGCCTTGCATCCCCGTAAGAATGTGGTCAATTTACTGGAGGCATTTACCATTTTTAAAAAGAAACAACGCAGCAATATGAAGTTGCTGATTATCGGAAGGTATGCCTGGAATGCCGGAGAAATAGAAGCCAAAATCGCCAATCATCCTTTTAAAGAAGATGTGATTCGATACGATTATATGCAGGTAGAAGAACTCAGTAAGGTGATTGGTGCTGCATACGGATTGGTTTTTGTTTCACTCTTTGAAGGCTTTGGAATTCCGGTTTTAGAAGCTTTAAAGTGTCGAATTCCTGTGATTGCATCGGACGCCACTTCGATTCCTGAAGTAGCCGGTGAAGCTGCTTTGTACGCCAATCCAAGAGATGTGCAGGATATTGCCGAAAAAATGTGTTTGTTTTACAAAGATGAACATCGTCGGAATCAACTCATTCATGCCTGTGATGCTCAAGCGGCTAAATTTGATTGGGATCGTAGTGCCGAACAATTTTATCAAAGTATTTTATCGACCCTTAAATAAGGGGTCAGGGATCAATTTTTATGGTGGTCTGAACCTTGATCGATTTTCACACATCCATTTTACGGGCAATAAAATTGATTCCAAAAAAGAAATACTTTTTTAAGAAAGTGGATTGGATTTGTGATTCGCGCAGGGCCATTTGTGCAGCATTTCGCTCCTTATACATTGCGGGCGGGAATATCCGGATGTATTCGGTGCTTTCAGGAATGATTTTTAACTGGTGCTTCAATAATAGCTCAGTCCATTTTTCGATACTTCGAATGTTTTCATTCCCCATCGTGATTTCCTTTTGAAGGGTTTCATCCCAAAAGGTAATGATCCGGCGATTGCCCCTTTGTTTATAAAGTTTAAGGTTTTGCACGATATTGGATCCATTTTCTTCAACGCCTATTAAAATGCCATGGTGTCGTAGAACTTGACGAAAAGTATTCAGGGCCTGATCAATGGGTTCCAGATGATGTAAGGTGTCCTGCAGGATGATGATATCGATGGAATCTTTTTCAGGACTTTGGTCCATGACATTTTCGTAGCCGGCCTGAAACAATTCACTGTTGCCATATGCCGACCAATATTTTTTACGTTGTTCGATAAAGGGCCAGTAAAACTCCAAGGTGGTTCCATAGCTGGCAATCCCATTCATTGCCAGAAAAAGACAGGTGGTTCCGTACCCACAACCACAGTCCCATATTTTGGGATGTTTGATGCCAGATGCAATTTGTTGGCGAACTTGATGTTCGATATAATTGAGGCGCTGAATAAAATAGCTTTTACGGAACTCCAATTTACCGGGATCGTCGTGGAATTTGTAATAATGATACAACTCGGGAAGTTCCTTGAGTTCCGTCAAAAAAAGGTCAAAAAATGTCTCGGTTTGCATCATGCTTGTTAGGCCCTAAAACATCGGGGGCTGTAATATTACGATGAATTTGAACAAAAAAAAACCCACTCAATTCAAGGTTTCTTGAGTCCGGCACGTTACATTTGGGCTCCACAAATCCGATGTCTACGTCCGTTTCATACAATATTAAAATTGATCAGTTTGAAGGTCCTTTTGATCTATTGCTGTTTTTTTATTGAGCGCGATGAAATAGACATCTATAATATTCCCATTTTTTCGATCACCAACGAGTTTCTCGACTACATTCAAAAGTTGGATGAGCTAAATATTGAAATGGCGAGTGAGTTTATCTTATTTGCCTCAACATTGATGCGGATTAAAGCCAAAATGCTTCTGCCCAGAAAAGAGGTAGATGAGTTTGGAAATGAAATTGATCCGCGTAAGGAATTGATTGATAAGATTCTGGAATACAAGCGTTTCAAAGAATCTGCTGAGGATATGAAGATGATGGAAGCAGAGCGCTTGCTGCAATTCAAACGGGGGAACATGCTCAAGGAGTTGGCCGATATTGGTGAAACTATGAGCGAAGGCACCGAAATTCAATCGGTTACCTTGTTTAAACTTTTTCAGAATTACGAAAAAGTAATGAAGCGCATGCAGGATCGCCTAATTAAGCCTCAGCACGTAGTGGTTAAATATAATTACTCGATGGAAGGTCAGCGATCCTTCCTGTTAGATTGGGCGCTCAGAGAGAAAAAAATTGCTTTTGAACGAATTTTTCAATCTTGCGAAACACGGATTCACGCCATTTTTAATTTCCTGGCTTTGTTGGAGTTGGTACAACAAAAATACCTGAGCATTATGGTCGGTGAAGGGCGTAATAATTTTATTCTTGAATGGAATGATGACCGTCCCGAGGATATCATTATTCCGCTTCCGGAGCAGAATTAGTTTTCTCCTAAAATAAGGTTTTCAATTTTTCTTTGTAGCTGTTGGATTTGAACAAATAATCCAGGTCGGAAAGTTTTTCAGGGTTGCTGGTAAAATTCCGCAAAAATTTAATGGCACCATATCGACCATATTGAGTATCAAAAACACCGGCGATGAGGTTGACCTGTTCGACATTTACACAACCTGTAAAATCTCTCCGTTTTAAAATGAGGAGTTTGGTATCATCATCATTTTTTTGTTTCAGTTTATCAATCGTATTACTGATTTCCGATTCAGAAGCTTGTCTTTTGCAGACCGGTTCCTGCTTCACGGGTTTAACCGGAGCAGGCGTTTCTATTTTTTGAGGAGCTTCGGCAGGCTGTGCGGTGATAATTTGAACAACACCATTTGAATCAGGTGTTTTCTGCTCTGAATTTTGAACCAATGTTTCTTGTTGCTCTGCAAGTTCCTGTTTTCTTCTCCGTCTTTTTTCTTTGTTACTTTCTGTACTTTCTATTTCTTTTTCTACCTTAGTTTCATCCGGTATAATCTGCGCAAATTTAATTTGGTTGATGGAAGTACTCAGCGCCATATTCACGGCAGTGTTGGTTTCTACAATTTTGCCGGTATTCACCAAGTCAATGAGGTAGAATTTATCTTCAGCTGTTTTGGCGAGTTTAAATGCAAATGCCGATCCGGGAACTGCGTCCAATACAAATTGCTGTTTGGGAAACAAATCGCCATTAAAGGCGATATCAATTTGTTGTTCACCACTTTGCGGGATGGGGCAAAGCACATAGTTTTTACCCATGGACGGAACGGTTTTGCCGTTATGAATCAAATAAAAAGGGATTCCCTTCATGCCTTCAATGTACACATAACTTTCTTGTGCAAACAGTGTTTGGGTGATTGAAAAGAAACAGAATAAAAATAAATACTTGATCTGCATGTTTATTGGAATAACATTAAATCTTGTCCCTTCTCAACGGCTTGTTTTTCGGTAACGGGGATAGATTTAATCACGACATCGGTATGGGCCTTAAATACATTTTCCATTTTCATCGCTTCTAAAATAAGTAGGGGCTCTCCAGCGCTAACCGCTTGCCCTGGTTCAACTAAAATTCGTAACACCAGGCCGGGCATAGGTGCTTTTAGTTGATTGACTTTTTTATGTTTTTCAATCTTCAGGCCAACTTTCTCCAGCAGCAAATCAACGGGTTCCTGAATTTGAACCTGAACTTTCTGGCCTTTAATTCTGAGCGTAATTTGTTTGTTTTCGGTATCCAGTTTAACCAGGTCCGCTTCATGAGATACGCCATCAATTTCACAATGAAAACTTCCGATTTGTTTTTCCAAAAGATCTAAATGTCCTTCATGGCCATTCAACTGATATTTTCCATCCTTCACCTGAAGGTCAAACGAGTGTTCTCCTATAATAGTCCGATGCATATTTCTTGAATTTAAAACATCACGCCTTTAGCCAAAGTCTGTACTTCTTTTTCCAAGCTGGCAGCTAATTCAGGCATGCCATTCATTTTAGCTTCATTGGCTAAAAAGTTCAGGGCTGTGAGACTGAATTGTAAATCATCTTGTTTGAAACTTTTATGGTCTGCTTTCAAGGTGGCAACGTATTGAATATCTTCTTTGACAAATTTTAATAACTTGTCAGTGATTTTCTTGGAGATTTCTGCGCTGCCTGCTTTGATTGCAGCATCGGCCATCAAAATCATGGTACGGTCTTCTTGTGTAATCATGACCGGATATGAACTTTCTGAAATTGATTTTAAAACTTTTTCAATCACTTTAATGGCATCTGCCTTGCGATTTAACCGCACTAAATTGTCTGCCAATTGAACAGCAAGAATACGTGGGGTATTTAACATTCGGCGATTTGTTTGATCATAATGGATTCCTTGTTGATCCGCATTGCCAAATTCAAATTTGTTCATGATGAGGTCCATACATTTTTCCGTATTCACACGCAATGGTGTATTGGGTGTGGAACCGGGGGTGCGAACAGGAACAAGTTTAAAGGCTAGCCCTTCTAATTGTAAATACTCTTGCAAGCCTTCGTAATGATCGGGATCAATGGAGTTGGCAAAATAAATCGGACGTTTCCAGGCGTTGGCGGCAAGGATATTTAAAATAGCTAAATCATTTTTATAGGCCACATTATTCGGCAGGGTAAACTGTACAATATCGGCAATGGCAGATGTGTCGTTAGCCGGAAGTACTTTGTTTTGTGCAATCAGGTTTTTATCAACCGGGATAAAGAAATTTTTAGTCGGGAAATAATTAGATACGCTACCATCCATGGTTGGGAGGGTTGCACCACCGGCATCACTACCAATAAATTCCAAAATTTCTTTCAGATTAACGGCTTTGTCCTGAGCTATAGATTTGTTATCCAGGTATTGAATATAGTTTCGTTTTTCACCGCGATATTGTTCTGGTTTCCAGATTAAGGGCACCGGAGCGGCATCATTCACTTTATAACTTAATTGGTCGATATACCAATCAATTCCTAGCAAACTAATGTTGATCAGTCGAACATCCGTTCGAATTCCTTCTACCTCCTGCGCATACCATAGCGGATATGTGTCATTATCTCCTTCGGTAAAAAGAATGGCGTTTGGTTCACAGCTATTCAGATAATTTTTTGCACTGGCTAAGGCAAGTGTTTTTCGCGAGCGATCATGGTCGTCCCATTCCTTACTGGCCATCAGAACAGGCACTGCCAACAAACACAACACTGTTGCAATGGCCGGTGACATATTGCCCAATTTTAATTTCTTAAACCAATCACTCACCATCATAACCCCTAAGCCAATCCAAATCGCAAAGGCATAGGTGGCTCCTGCATAAGCATAATCTCTTTCACGAGGTTGAAGCGGAGTGTTATTTAAGTAAATCACAATGGCCAAACCGGTAAAGAAGAAGAGTAAGGTAACAATGAAGGCATTGCGTTTGTCGTTTTGGAAATGGAAAATCAATCCAAGGAGTCCGAGTATAAATGGCAGGAAGTACAATTCATTCCGGGCTCTATTGTTTCGGAATCCTTCAGGCATTTTGTCTAAATCACCTACACGATTTTTATCTAAAAATTTGATCCCTGAAACCCAATTTCCGGTATGAGGTTCACCCATGATATTTTGGAAATCATTCTGACGACCAATATAGTTCCAACAGAAATAACGCCACCACATTTGATTGACCTGATAGCCCAGGAAAAATTTGATATTATCGCTGCTGCTTGGATCATCGCTTTCGCTCAAGCCTAAATAATTGCGGTAATAACTGGCATGGCTAGGGTCATTGCCGTCCCAGATACGTGGGAAGAATCGAACATCACCCGACTCATAGGTATACTCATCTTTTTTCTCACCCAGTTCAACATAGTTTTTAGGCCCTTTCCAGTATTCCATATGACCATCTTTCATGCCGTTTGGTTTGGAATTATAATCAGGACCAGTGAGTAAAGGCACCTTTCCATATTGTTCGCGTTGCAGGTATTTGATTAAGGTAATGGCATTGTCCGGATTTGTCATATCAATCGGCACATCTGCATTGGAACGGATAATGGTTTGAAAAAATGTTGAGTAACCAATCAGGATAAATACAAAGCTTAAGGTTCCGAGGTGAAGGAAATAATGACCTTTACTTTTGGCAAATCGCAGGATAAAAAAGGCAGCAACACCCAATAAGATAATCGTGAAAAAGACGCCACTGTTAAATGGCAAGCCAAAATTATTCACAAAAAGGATGTCCATTTCTTTGGCAATAATCGGTACAGCCTGAATAACGCCATATTGTACCGCTCGGTGATGATACAACCAATTAAAAATGCCCAGAGCGTTCCCATTCGGCTATAAGGATATTTTTTGAAGTAATAAACCATTACGATGGCCGGGATGGTTAAGAGGTTGAGTAAGTGGACCCCGATGGATAAGCCCATCAAAAAGGCAATAAACACGACCCAACGGTCGGCATAAGTATCATTATCGTTGCTAAGTTTATCCTCCCATTTCAGAATTGCCCAGAAAACGAGGGCAGTTAAGAAGGAAGACATCGCATAAACTTCACCTTCCACAGCCGAAAACCAGAAAGTATCAGAAAAGGTATAAGCCAGAGCGCCAACAATACCGGCACCCATGATTTTGATTAAATTACTTTGGTCAATTTCTGCCTGGTATTGACCAATATCCTTTTGGCAAAGTGGGTGATGGTCCAGAATAAAAACAAAATGGTAGCACCACTGGAAACAGCTGAGAGGGTATTTACCGCCAAGGCAGCGTTTTTGATCCCAAACAACATCACAAAAAACCGACCAATCATTAAAAATAGGGGAGCACCGGGTGAATGCACAACCTCGAGTTTAGCCGCTCCTGAGATAAATTCTCCACAATCCCAGAAACTGACTGTGGCTTCTTTGGTCATCATATACACCGTTGTGGCAATGATGCCAACGATCCATCCTATGATATTATTGATTTTGTTATAACTCATACATTCTGATTAAGGGACAAATATAGAAAAATGCATCAAAGGTTAAGGGTTTGTTGTGCGTTAAAATAATCGAAAGATTGGTTTGTGGACAAGATTGTCATTCAAACATCCTTTCGATGGTTTTTCTTGCTTGGTCGCATTGGTGCCAGTGCTTGATTTTTAAAAGGATTAATCGAGTAACTTTGTGGCTGAAATTGTTTAAACATCCCGAAAATGGCCTGAGAGGGTCTGTTTTACGTTGATTTTGATCTTCAAACACCTGTATTTACAAACTTTTAAATATTAAAAATGAAAAAACGTTACTATTCAATCCTATTTCTCGCTGCGCTTTTCTTTGGCGTTCAAGGCGCCATGGCCCAGGCCAATAACTACAACTGTGTCATCAAAAATGTAAATCAAGTATCCAATACAGAATTGGATTTTGATATATGGCTTGAATGGACAGGCACCAATACCGCTTATCTCGCACAATTGGAAGCAGGGGTTAATTTCAACTATGCTGGAATTGCCAATGGTGGAACATTGAGCGGATCCTTTGTGCCCGGCTCTGCAGATCCCAGTTTGCCTGCAGCACAGCAGGTCCCTAATTTGTGTGAAATCAATGCAACGAGTCTTCAGTTTCGATTTTCAACTCCTTCAATATCTCCAAATACCTCTGCACTTTTGATACCGGGAGCTCCGGGTATTCGAATTGCTACTTTACGCATTACCAATACCGTTTCTTTCACGGCAGGATCTACGCCTAATTTGGCATGGAGTTTTACGCCAACTTCTGCTACAACAACAAGGTCACGTATCAGTGCTTATGTCAATACTTCTACCATTCCAAGTGGTTTGGTTATCCAAGCCGGTCATAGTGTGAATGGCAATCCGGTTCTGAGTAATACGCTACCGGTTAGTTTAAGTCAATTTAAAGGGCATACGACCTCATTGGCGGATGTTTTAAGTTGGACTACTTTCTCAGAAAGAAATAACGCATGGTTTGAACTGGAAAGTTCTTTAGATGGCTTGAATTTCCAAACTGTAGCCCGTGTGAATAGCAAGGCGCATGAAGGGAATAGTGATTTGTCGCTAGAATATGTTTATGAAAATACGGCGATCCAACAAGGCACCACTTATTACCGTTTACGTCAGGTGGATATCGATGGTTCTGCAGCAATTGTTTCTCAGGTGATTCGTTTGGAGCGTAGTTCAATTCAATCAGTAAGATGTTTCCCTAATCCGGTTGTAAATAGTGCACAAATTGAAATGGTTGCTCAAAAGGCCGCTCAGGTTCAACTCCTTTTGATGAATATGCAGGGGCAAATCATGTTGAATCGTAAGGTGCAATTAAATGAAGGGATGAATCTTATTTCCATACCAATGAATCATTTACCGGCGTCTAATTTTATGCTTAACATCTATTCCGGTCAAGAATCTATTGGTCAAATACAATTGATTAAAGCAGGTATGTAATTGAAAATGGATATCAACTTTGACTGAAGCTTTCAATTGAATGATAAAAAAATGGGACCTTCAAAGTCCCATTTTTTTGTAGCCATTTAGGGGTTACTGAATAACTCAGGAGATGCAGATTTAAGAGCGTCAGAGATTCTGAATCTCAGGTAAACGCTTTTTGGCAATATGCCTTAAAAGTATGCATCAATGGTTATAAATTCTCCCTTGAATGACTGTCACAACTCATTTTGAGCGTTATTCAGGAGCCCCTATTTATTGATCCAATAAGGCAATGCATTTTAATTCGATGGCAATAGGGCTTGGCAGGCTGTTAATTTCAACGGTTGTTCTACATGGCTGTGCCGTTTGGAAATACTCAGCATATAATTTGTTATACGTTTGGAAATCTCGTTTCATATTGACCAAAAAAACAGTCACATCCAATAACTGTTCCCACTTTCCACCGCTTTCTTCTAATACGATTCTGACATTATCAAAAACACTGCGGCATTGTGCTTCAAAATCAAATTCCAGATAGTTTCCATATTTATCCAATTTTAATCCTGGGATTTCATCGGTACCTGGTTTTCGGGGGCCAATGCCGGAAAGAAAAAGTAATTGTCCCGCTTTGCGTGCATGGGGGTAGGCACCTACAGGGGCAGGAGCTTTTTGGGTGGAAATGATATCGCTCATTTGTTTAAATTTTCAAAAGGTGAAGATATAAAAAAAGGGTCGATTCTTTTTTGAAACGACCCTGAATACTGTTAAGGAATAAGTTAGCTACAACCTGTAGTAGTTCCGCAATTCGGACACATATAGCAAGTGCCGTTACGCATGGTGATATTTCCACAGCTGCGACAGAAAGGCGCATCAGATGTTGAACCCATGAGTTTTTTCTTGTCGCTTTCATTCATTTGCGCCACTGAAACTTTTTGTGGAGCTACTTCAGTCACCATCGGTTTTGTATCCGGGCGCGCTGATAATGCAGTTACACGAACGTTAGAAAGTTCTTCTTTACCTTCCACCGGAATATCCCATTCGTCCTGACCGGTATTGCCGATAGGTGTTTGTACGTGAACCAATTCCGTACGACCCAAATATTCATACCCTAAAGCACGGAAAATATAATCGACGATGGAGGTCGCGTTTTTAATATTCGGATGATCCACCATACCTGCAGGTTCGAATCGGGTGAAAATAAATTTATCAACGAATTCTTCGAGCGGCACACCATATTGAAGGCCAATGCTGACGGCGATCGCGAAGCAATTTAACAAACTACGCATCGTTGCACCTTCTTTACTCATGTCGATGAATATTTCGCCCAAAGTTCCATCTCCGTATTCGCCGGTTCTCAGAAATACTGCCTGACCGCCAACTTTTGACTTAATGGTATAACCACGTCTTTTTGCCGGTAATGTTTTTCGTTCTACAATTCTGGAAAGCTGACGTTTTAATTTGGTATCCGGACTAGCCTGAACACGTTTGTTAACTTCTTCGAGCAATTCATCAATGGTGAGTTTGCCTAAATCATGCATCACATTTTCGGCGATATCAGCAATGGCTTGGGCAGCGTCTTCTTTGGTACTTTCTTTTTTATCGCTTTTGTTGGAGAGTGGTTGCGATAATTTACTTCCATCGCGATATAAGGCATTTGCTTTGAGGCCTAATTCCCAACTCAGCATATAACATTCCTTAATATCTTCTACATTGGCTTCATTAGGCAGATTAATCGTTTTAGAAATTGCACCACTGATAAAAGGTTGTGTTGCTCCCATCATACGAATATGTCCACTGTGGTGAATATATCTTTCGCCTTTGCGTCCACATTTATTGGCACAATCAAATACTGGCAAATGTTCATCCTTCAGATAAGGGGCTCCTTCAAGCATCATGGTACCGCAAACATAGTCGTTAGCCATTTCGATTTCTTCCGGTTTGAAGCCTAATTCTTCCAGTAAATTGAAAGTTGGATTCATGTATTGCTCCGGTTTGAAACCAATACGTTGCAAACACTCTTCGCCTAAATTGAAATGGTTAAATACAAAGGCAATATCGAACGCGCTTTCGACGGAATGATCCAGTTTTTTTAATTCATCGGCGATAAATCCTTTTTCACTCAGTGATTGATGATTGATGAAAGGAGCGCCGGCAAAAGTGCCATGTCCCTTGGCATATTTAACAATGGCGTCGTTTTCTTTTTCGGAATATCCTAAATTATGTAATGCGGTTGGGATACTTTGATTGATAATTTTGAAATATCCACCACCACTTAATTTTTTAAATTTAACCAAAGCAAAGTCAGGTTCAACGCCGGTGGTGTCGCAATCCATCACCAAACCGATGGTGCCGGTAGGAGCAATCACGGTTGCCTGCGCGTTGCGATAACCATATTTTTCGCCTAACTGAACGGCATCATCCCAGGCTTTGGTCGCGGCTTTTAATAAATAATCCGGGCAATATTGTGCTTTGATACCTTGTGGTTTGATTTCGATATTGTCAAATGCATCTTGAGCATCATAAGCTGCCGCACGATGATTACGCATGACACGCAACATATGTGTTTTGTTATCTTCATAACGGGCAAAGGTTCCAAGATGCTGGGCCATTTCTGCAGATGTTTTATAAGAAACACCTGTCATAATAGCGGTGAGTGCACCTGCAATGCCACGTGCTTGTTCACTATCATAAGGAATACCCTGAACCATTAGCAATGAACCGAGGTTGGCGTAACCCAAACCAAGTGTTCTATAATCATAACTCAATTGTGCAACTTCTTTGGATGGAAATTGAGCCATCAAAACGGAGACTTCCAATACGACAGTCCAAAGTCGGGTGACATATTCGTAACCGGCAACATCAAATTGATTGGTTTCTTCGTTATAAAAACGGCGCAGGTTCATGGATGCCAGATTACAGGCAGTATTATCCAGGAACATATATTCGGAGCATGGGTTTGATGCACGAATTTTTCCACCTTCCGGACAGGTATGCCATTCATTGATCGTGGTATCGTATTGAGTACCCGGATCTGCACAACGCCAGGCGGCATAGGCAATCTGATCCCATAAATCTTTGGCAGGTACTTTTTTCATGACTTTACCATCACTGCGGCCTTTCATTTCCCAATCTTCGCCATTTTTGAGGGCATGGAAAAATTCATTCGGTACCCTGACGGAGTTGTTTGAATTTTGTCCACTTACAGTACGATAAGCTTCTCCTTCATAATCATGACTATATCCAGCTGCAATCAGCGCAGCTACTTTTTTCTCTTCTTCAACTTTCCAGCTGATGAATTTTTCAATTTCAGGATGGTCCATATCTAAACAAACCATTTTGGCGGCCCGGCGTGTTGTGCCGCCACTTTTGATGGCACCTGCAGCACGATCACCAATTTTCAGAAAACTCATCAAGCCGCTGGATGTTCCACCACCACTTAATTTTTCACCTTCTCCGCGTATGCTTGAAAAATTCGTTCCAACACCGCTTCCGTATTTAAAGATACGTGCTTCGCGAACCCAGAGGTCCATAATCCCTCCTTCATTCACTAAGTCATCATCTACGCTCAGGATAAAGCAAGCATGAGGCTGAGGGCGTTCATACGCATTTTTAGATTTACACAATTCACCCGTCTCCGGATCCACATAATAATGGCCCTGAGGTTTACCGGTAATCCCATATGCAGAATGTAAACCGGTATTAAACCATTGTGGGGAATTTGGCGCACAACTTTGATTTAAAATGGTATAGACCAATTCATCATAAAATACCTGAGCATCTTCTGTACTATTAAAGTAGTTGTACTTTTCACCCCACTGTCTCCAGCAATCTGCCATACGATGTGCAACTTGTTTGATGGAGGTTTCTCTTCCCAATGAACCATCGGCCTGCGGAACACCCGCTTTACGAAAATATTTCTGTGCCAGGATATCAGTTGCAATCTGACTCCAATGCGAAGGGACTTCTACATTTTTCATTTCAAATACAACTTCACCATTTGGATTACGAATGACCGAAGTACGGTAATCATAGGTGAATTGATCGTAAACGTTGCTTTGATCGCTGGTATAATATCGGCTAAATTGAAGGCCTTTGGGAGATGTGTTTTTTGCTCATATATGTTGCACTTTATTGGGTTTGTGGTCGGTTTCTCCTTTCATGCCACTGATTTTCAATGGATTAAGCGAATGGGTCTTTGTTTGAATCGTGTGGTGAAAGAAAAAGCGAACCCTTTCGGATTCTGGTACGAAGATATTTTCAGACACGGCTTGGCGACGTATTCTTTATTCACAGTTTGTGTATATTCAGGTGGATTTTGGCATATCCCAATAAAACCGCATTGTATAACGTTGTGTATAACTTAAAAAATATTTTTTTGGAAAAAATGCCGGTCTGACAAAGTGGGCTTTCGGCCTCAGAGAATAGGCGGCCCTTCCTGGTACTTGCCCTTATTTCCGCGAAAGTTGAATACCCTTTACGAATATCCGATCCTTCCATTTTCATTGCTTAAATACTACATTTGTCGTTCATGGTTTTTCCTTTTATTTCTCTACTCATTCCTTGTTATAATGAGTCTTCCCGTTGTCATTTATTGATAGAGGGAATAACACAATTTAAGCGTGAATGGAAAGGACCGTTTGAAGTAGTGATAGTGAATGACGGAAGCAAGGATGATACATTGCCCATACTTGAAAATTGGAAAGACCAATGTGGAGCTTCCTGGCAGATACAAATAATTACTCAGCAGAATACCGGTAAAGGCGGTGCAATTCAAAGAGGGATCCCTCATTGCAAAGGCGATTTTATTTTAACACTCGATGCGGATATGTCTACTTCGCCTGAAGAATTAAACCGATGGTGGGTTTTAAATACCGGATTTAAACAGGATGAAATTTTAATTGGTTCGAGGGAGTTAAAAGAATCGATCATCCGCGAATTCCCACTCAGGAAATGGATTGGAAACTGGTTTAACCGCATCATTCGATGGATAACCGGTTTGCATTTTAAAGATACCCAATGCGGATTTAAACTTTACCCGAATAAACTAGCCCAGGAAATTTTCACCCAACTTAAAACCATGGGTTGGGCACATGATGTGGAGGTTTTATGTCGGGCAAAAAAAATGCAAATGAAGGTAAAAGAAATGCCTCTGCATTGGCAGGCTGTTGAAGGGAGTAAGGTGGTGGTTTGGAAGGATAGTTTTCGAATGTTCAAAGAAGTTTTGCAGATTCAGCACATGATGAAAAAAGAGAACAACAGGAATAGTCCTAAATAATTGATAATTTGCCCTCAGCCACACAGGTAATTCCAAATAATCGATTGAATCGCGCAAAACGATTTTCAAAGGAAGCATATTTCAACAATAAAAAATTCAGCCAATTGGGCAATGGTTTTAAATCAGAATGTTGGACGTTTTTGTTTTGTGCGAAAAGTTTTCTCCGCAACCAAACCAAGGGGAATAGGCTCCCATACATATAATACATCCGGTCGATTTTGAAACCATTGCGGATTAATACTTTTTTCAAACTGGCAATGGTGTAACGCCGATAGTGGAGTAGATAATCATCATGCCCACTCCAAAGTACCTGAAAGGCAGGAACAGTCAAAAAGAAAAAATTGTGTCCATTTTCTTTAGATAAAATACTTTTTAGAAAGGCATCTTCATCTTCTATATGTTCCAATACATCCATGAGCACAACTAGCGAATGATCAAAAGATTCATTTAAAGTATTTGTATACTTGATGCTTGCATTGGAATGTTCAATACAATAAGGTTCATCATAACCCGTGTCCACACATTGTATTTGATGAATCTGATTGGGGAAATATTGGAACAGATCTTTAGAAAAGAAACCGGTACCCGCACCTATGTCAATGATGTTTTGAATACCATTTTTTGAAAGCGCTGAAAAATACTGATGTAAGGGTATTTTTTTACTTTGATAATACCAATGTTTACCCTGATCAATATGTTGCGCTGTTTCCCTTAAATCCACCCTATTGAATTTGCGTAATTTTTATCAGGTTGGTCGGTAAATGTTCCTGCACCGGAGTGCTACCGGTATTGATAATAACATCTCCTTCTTTGAGTAGTTGTTTTTCCTTTAAAAAAACAATTTGATCTTCGATGATATCATCCAGGCTTTGTTCTTTATCGTAATAAAAGGCCTGTACGCCCCAACTTAAACTGAGCTGATTCACCAGTGACTTCGTTTTAGTAAAAATAAATAAACTCGATTTAGGGCGGAAACTGGACAGCATAAAACCGGTATATCCACTTTGGGTCATACCAAGAATGGCAGCAGCATTTACATCATCTGCAATTTTACAGGCATTGTAACAAAGTGCATCTGATAGAAAAGAGGGTGAATGACTTTGGGGAATTAAATTTCGGTTGTAAATGATTTCTTCTTTTTCCACCTCTGCGATAATGCGACTCATGGTTTCAACCACTAAGGCCGGATGATCGCCCATCGCTGTTTCTCCACTGAGCATGACAGCATCCGCACCTTCCAATACAGCATTGGCCACATCGGTTATTTCACTTCGGTTCGGTTTAACCCGATCAATCATACTCTCCATCATTTGGGTGGCAATGATGACTGGTTTTGCCCGATGAATACATTTACGGATGATGGTTTTTTGTATCATGGGTATTTGCTCAACTGGGAGTTCAACGCCCAAATCGCCCCGGGCAACCATGATGGCATCGCTGGCCAAAATGATTTCTCTCAAATGATCCAATGCTTCCGGCTTTTCAATTTTAGCGATGATTTTGGCATTACTTCCTTTGGATTTTAAACGATTCCGAAGATCTTCTATATCTCTGGCCTGTCGGACAAAAGATAGTGCTACCCAATCGATATTCTGACTAATCAAAAACTCCATGTCCTTCAAATCTTTTTCAGTGAGTGCAGGTAATGAAATTTTTGTCTGGGGCAGATTAATTCCTTTTTTTGAACTGAGTAAACCAGGCGTAGTAACAATGGCACTCACATCATGGTTTTCATGGATGGATAAAATTTGAACTTCAATTTTGCCATCATCAATTAAAATCTTTTCACCCGGTTTCACATCCTTATGAAAATCCGGATAAGAGATATACACTTTCTCCTTTGTACCGATACAAGGCTCTCCGGTAAAAATGAGGGTTTGTCCTTCTTCCAGCATCACCCCATTGTTTTCAACCTGTCCAATTCTGAGTTTGGGTCCTTGCAAATCGGCTAATACGGCAATATTGAAAGGGTATTCTTCATTGATCTTTTCTATGATACGGATGACCTGTGCATGATCCTCATGTGTGCCATGTGAAAAATTCAGCCTGAAAACATCCACGCCGGCGTGTACCAATTGCATGATTTTGTCGTATGTATTGCAAGCCGGACCTACCGTTGCGATGATTTTGGTTTTTTGTATTTTACGTTCAAACATCTTGCGAAGTTCAGTCAATTCAGGATTACACCCAAATGAATACTTTGTGACCGGGTATATTTTTTCTTTTCTCCTTCGAATTGGGGTGTTAGTACATGGAAGCTTCGTGCAAAGATACTCGGAGTCATTGGATGTGCGCTGCAATGCCTGAAATTGAAAGCAGATTTAGGCTTCTCATCATTGTATGATGCATTTGAAGGAGAGTGGGTTGAATGATTCATTCTTGCAACTCGACACTTTTGAATTGACTTAATTGGAATTCTACTAATTTCGCAGCCTTAAACCAATCTCATGAGCAAAGCATTAATTGAATGTGTGCCGAATTTTAGTGAAGGCGTGAATATGGATATCATCCGACAAATTACGGCTGAAATCGAACAAGTAGAAGGCGTTACCTTGTTGGACGTGGATCCCGGAAAGGCGACCAATCGCACGGTGGTCACTTTCGTGGGTGAGCCGGATCCAGTGGTTGAGGCAGCATTTCGGGCTATTCAAAAGCTGCTGAATTAATAGATATGCGTCAACATCGGGGTGAGCATCCTCGCATGGGGGCTACAGATGTTTGTCCTTTTATCCCTATCAGTGGAATAAGTATGGAGGAAACCGTGGCCTATGCGCGAAAATTGGCCAAAAGGGTGGGTGAGGAATTGAATATCCCGGTATACCTCTACGAAGCAGCTGCTACCAAACCAGAAAGAACCAATCTGGCGAATATTCGGGCCGGTGAATACGAAGGGCTCAAGGAAAAACTGGCACAAGCAGAATGGAAACCAGATTTTGGAGAGGCCACCTTTAATCCTCAAAGTGGTGCTACCGTTATTGGTGCCCGCGATTTTTTAGTGGCTTATAATGTTAATCTCAATACCACTTCTACCCGAAGAGCGAATAGTGTTGCTTTTGATTTGCGTGAAAATGGTCGCGTGAAGGAGGTCAATGGTAAAAAAGTGTTGGATGAAAATGGACAAGAAGTTAGGGAACCCGGACTTTTGAAAAGTGTCAAGGCGATTGGTTGGTTTATTGAGGAATATGGCATTGCTCAAATCAGTATGAATCTGACCAATATTCAAATCACGCCATTGCATATTGCCTTTGATCAGGCTGTAGAACGTGCCCACGCCAGAGGCATGCGGGTAACAGGGAGTGAGTTGGTGGGTTTGGTTCCTTTAAAAGCGATGCTGGATGCCGGAAAGTACTTCTTAGCCAAACAACGACGTAGTTGCGGAATTTCGGAAGATGAAATTATACGGATTGCTATCAAGAGTATGGGATTGGATGAATTAGGTCCTTTTGATCCTGATAAAAAAATTATCGAATATGTGATGCGCGAAAAAGGCGTAAAACGCTTGGTAGATATGAATTTGGTGGCTTTTGCCAATGAAACAGCCAGTGAAAGTGCTGCACCCGGTGGAGGTAGTATTAGTGCCTATATGGGTGCTTTGGGTGCCAGCCTGGCAAGTATGGTGGCTAATTTAAGCAGCCATAAAAAAGGCTGGGACGATCGTTGGAATTATTTCAGTGAGTTTGCGGAAAAAGGTCAACAACTCAAAGATGAATTATTACATCTTGTTGATGAAGATACCCAGGCCTTTAATAAAATCATGAATGCTTTTTCCTTACCAAAAGGCAGTGATGCTGAAAAGGCGGAACGTTCGGCTGCTATTCAGGCCGCAACTTTATATGCCACGCAAATTCCATTAAAAACGATGCAGGTTTGTCGGGAAATTTATCCAATCGCAGAGGCTATGGTGAATGAAGGCAATCCCAATAGTGTCACGGATGCGGCAGTTGGAGCATTATGTACCCGCAGCGCAATATATGGGGCTTATTTGAATGTTCGTATCAATGCAGGCGGATTAAAAGATCAGGTCACGGCAAAAGAACTCATTGCTGAAGCCGAGAAAATTCTTGAAGAATCCAAAGCATGGGAATTAAAAATTATTGATTCGACCCTTGTTAAAATGGCTTAGTGGTGGATTGTCCCAAATCTTTGAGCATCATCTGAATTTGTTGATTGTCCGGTTCCAGTTTTAAAGCTCGTTCCAGCAATTGTTTGATTCCGGATTTTCGGTTTTGTTGATACAATACTACCGCATAATTTACCAAGGTTTGTACATGATCGGGATTGGCCTGCATCGCTTGATTTAAATATTTTTCAGCGCTTTGCAGGTTCTGCCTTTGCATCGCAATCACACCTAAGTTAAAGAGAGCCATGGCGTAACGAGGATGTTGACTGAGTATAAACAAGCTGACTTTTTCTGACATGTTCTGATTGCCTGATAAGCCATAAGCAGTTGAAAGCTTACTCTGGAAATCGAGGGCCTTTGGCTTGAGATCACAAGCACGCGACAAATATTGAATGGCCTGTGCAAAGTTTTGTGCAGATAAATAAGCTTCACCTATACGATAGGCCGTCCATGCATCTTGAATTTTTTCAGCTTGGGGTAAATCGGATAATTGAATGATTTCGTTAAATGATTTTTGTAAAAACAATAAACGGATCCAATCCGCTTCTGTTTGTTTCACCTGGGCCGAAAGCAAATACTTTTTTGCGCTATCCAAAAATATTTTTGCAGGCTCATAACGTTCATGAAATTCCATAAACGATCGGGCCCTTGTTCGCTCGTCCACCTCATCACTATTGTAACAGCGCATGGCAATAAATTTTACGGTTTCTTTTAGTTCTTGATCGCTATTGGGTTTGCGCCGTATATAATGATCGGTGACAGCTACATGCGGGATATCAATGCTTCCATTTTTAGGCATATGGCATTGCACACAATTATCTTCATTGGCGTTTCTGTCGGCAGCCGGGGCCAAACAATCTTTGCTGCTATGACAATTTTTACATGCATTCAGGTATTGGCTATTGGGGGTTTCTTTCACACTCACATGTGGATTGTGGCAAGTAATACAACTCATTTTTCCTGAATTGAGATAACAAGCACTCATTTTCATTCGTTCCACATGACTGGCCATGATCATATGATTTTCAGAACCGCTGTACTGCGGCATAAACACATGCATACTATGACTGAGTTTCTGCGAAGGCAAAAAATCAAAAAAGCTTTTGCCATCGTTTAATACCGCCACACCTTGTAAGTGGCATCTTTGACAAAGATTGTTTTGAGCTTCGGTGCTTAAACGTCTTGGATTAACAATACTGTAATCAGGTCCTTGAGAAGTGTCAATGATCTGGCCTGATTTTTTTTCAGCTACATGAATGCTTCCGGGGCCATGGCATCTTTCGCAATCGATGCCACGCTGAACGGTTTGATACTGATTCAAACTCTCTTCGACGAAATCAGGATAACCATTGTGGCAGCTCATACATTCGAGTTCTATTTTTCGATCGAATCGGCTGTTTTGACCGTTTTCAAATCCTGGTGCTAAATCCCATTTTCCTTTTTGTGTATAATACGTGATAGGTGCCTGAAATAAATATCCATTGATATCAATAATGTGGGAGTTGGTATGTTGACCGCTGCCAACAATATAGCTCACTTTTTCCAAGCGCCGGTGTATGGTATCATTGCCCGATAAACGAAACTCAAGGATATAGAGGCTGTCGTTTTCCCAAAATGGTTTATAGTATAAGTCTTTATGTTGGTCATAAACCAATGCTTTGTGTGGGTCAAAATCCGCAGCGCTTTTTTTACGACTCGCAATGTCCCAGCTTTGCCCCATTCCTGTTTTAATAAAACTTTCATACACTTGCCAATGACAACTTTTGCAGGTTTCCATGCCCACATAACTGGCAGCCGGGTTGTCAATATTTCGATATGGCGATTTTTCTGATTCATCGTTACATTGGGTTAATAGCAAGATGCTAGTCACCAATGCAAATAATACAATTCCCATCCAACGCATGATGTAAAGATACTTTGAGACCTTTTTAAATCCGCCCAAAAAAATATTGAAATGAATTTTTTGCTACATTTTTTAATAGTTTCGAATCTATTTGTGGGATCTCGCGATAAATCATTCAAAAGGAAATTGTTGGGAGCATTGGACATTTTTACTGAAGGGCTTTTTGTCGTTCTCCTTTTGTATGTTGGAAATCGTAATTTTACCCAATGAGATTGTTTTTAAGCTTATTGTTGCTTGTAAATGCGGTTGGAATTCTTGCTCAAAATCCGGATATTGAATTGCTCAAATCCATTCATGTGCAAAGAAATCAGCAATGGGACGGGACAGCGCGCTTTATTTCAAGTACTGAGTATGTGATAGGTTTTGGTTTGCCGCTTGGTGTATGCGCTGCTTCCTGGATGAAACGAGATCCTGAATTATTTAAAAAGGGCGTCAATATGTCTTTGGCGCTGGCATTGAATACGGCCTCAACCTTTATTATTAAACGCATCGTTAATCGCCCCCGACCGGCTCAAACGTATTCATTTATTTCGCCATTGGAATATGAAAGAAATTATTCCTTTCCTTCCGGGCATACTTCGAATGCTTTCGTCACAGCAACTTCATTGAGTTTGCAGTTTAAGAAATGGTATGTTGTGGTGCCTGCACATCTTTGGGCGGGTGCCGTGGCTTATTCAAGGTTGCACATGGGTGTGCATTACCCTTCTGATGTTTTGGCAGGGGCTGTATTAGGGAGTGCTTCAGCTTTAGCCACCTATAAGGTCAATCAATGGATTCATCGGAAATATGCCAAAAAATATTGGACAAAATGGTTTTAATCCGAACTTGTTGTCGAAAAGATAGGTTTTGGGTATTAACATTTTTAATATTCATAGAGATAATCTATTATTGCATACGTTGAAATGTTTCCGTCATATCGTACTTGTTTACATCGCTCTGTTTTACGTATTGGGTGTTCCGGCTGTACAACAAATCAGGGAAGCCTTTTGTTTGCAATCTTTTGAAAAATCCGAAAAGCAAGATTATTCCACTCAAAACGAAGAAGAGGCTGATCAGGATACCGAAGAAGCCAAGGAGTCTTTAGACGAGGATGCTTTTTACACGGAACATTTTAATACATTTTATATCCGCTCCAGCATGTTTGTTTCAACTTGCATGGACTATTTGCAAAGGTCCTCATTCGATACAGATGATATTTATCTCGGAGGGATTATTTGGCCTCCTGAATGCATCGTTTAAGCCTTCAGGGATCTTTCGTATTTTTCATTTTTTTCTATTCAACTATTTATGTCAAATGAAAAATCATTGTTTGCCCATGCGCGGTATGATATTCCCGCAGGTATTGTTGTGTTTCTGGTTGCATTGCCTTTATGTTTAGGGATTGCACTGGCTTCGGGCGCACCTTTTTTTAGCGGAATCATTTCCGGGATTGTCGGTGGAGTAGTGATTGGGGTGTTGAGTTCATCCAATTTGAGTGTAAGCGGTCCAGCTGCCGGATTGGCTGCATTGGTGTTGGCCGCCATTCATAATATTGGTGATTTTCGTTTGTTTCTTTGTGCGGTTTTAATTGCAGGAGTTCTACAAATCCTGATGGGTTTTGTGAAATTAGGAGGCATCGCCAACTATTTTCCGAGCAGTGTGATTAAAGGAATGTTGACGAGTATTGGTATTCTCATTGTCGCCAAACAAATTCCTCATGCACTTGGATACGATAAGGATGAGGAAGGTCATTTAACAGAGTTGATGCCTTTTGGAGATATGCACGAAATTTTTCAACCCCTTCAACATGTGGATTTGGGAGTGGCAGGCATTTGTTTAATATCCATTGTAATTATGTTAATCTGGGAAAGGCCATTTATCAAAAACAAATTACCCTTTGTGCCTGGTGCTTTGGTCGCTGTGGTTGTTTCTATCCTTCTTAATGAACTTCTCATGGCCATTCAAAGTGATTATTTGATACAGCCTGATCATCTTGTTACTTTAAAAGTAGCGTCTAGCCCATCAGAATTTTTAGGATTTTTTACATTCCCTGATTTTAGTGGATTATTGAATGGTAAAGTGATCGTTACCGGTATCATGATTGCAGTGATTGCCTCTTTGGAAACCTTGTTGAGTATTGAGGCAGTAGATAATATTGACCCGGAACGAAAAGTAACCAATACCAATCGTGAGTTATTGGCACAGGGTATCGGTAACAGCGTAGCTGCTTTGATTGGCGGATTGCCTGTAACGAGCGTCATCGTGCGAAGCTCGGCCAATATCAATGCTGGTGCAAAGTCGAAACTATCTGCGATTTTTCATGGGGTATTGTTGCTTCTTTGTGTGGTGGCAATACCTGGATTGCTCAATAAAATTCCATTATCCGCTCTAGCAGCAATTCTTTTATTAACCGGATATAAATTGTGTAAATTTTCCATTTTTACGCAAATGGTCGGAAATGGAAAGTATCAGTATATTCCATTTTTTATGACTGTTGCAACCATATTAGCCATTGATTTGTTTGGATTGATTCCGGCAGTAAAAGGAGAAGGTTTGTTAATTGGAGTGGTGGTTGGTTTATTCGGCGCATTTTTTGGAATCCTCTATCAAAATCTAAAAAACTCTTATTATTTCCACCGCGAGAATTTTCATGATGGAGATAAAATCACCATTCATTTATCGGAGGAGGTTTCGTTTTTAAATAAAGCGAGTATACGCGAAACCCTGGATCAACTTCCGGAATCTTCAACGGTTATTGTGGATGCCTCTGCCACCAAATACATTGATTTTGATGTGCTGGAATTGATCAAGGAATTCCGGGATATTAAAGCACCTTTGAAAAAAATTACTTGTCAATTAAATGGGTTTAAGGAATCCTATCAAATTGATAATGCACATTTTGTTTCTTCTTCACATTAAATAATCATCTTTAAAAAAATATTTATGACACCTTACGAACAGCTTTTACAGAATAACGACGATTGGTCGAGAGAGCAAATAAAACAAGATCCTGAATTCTTTTCACGACTTGCAAACGTGCAACATCCTGAATTTTTATGGATAGGATGTAGCGACAGCCGGGTGCCTGCGGATAAAATTACAGGGACTCAACCAGGTGAAATATTCGTTCATCGGAATATTGCCAATATGGTGGTGCATACCGATTTAAATTTATTGGCAGTGTTGGAATATGCCGTGGTGCATTTAAAAGTGGAACATGTGATTGTATGCGGACACTATAATTGCGGTGGCGTAAAAGCTGCAATGACCAGTCATAACTTTGGTATCATCAATAAATGGATCCGCAATATCAAGGATGTTTATCGTATTCATCGCTCTGAAATTGAAATTTATATGGATGAAACCGAGCGACTCAATAAACTCGTCGAACTCAATGTGCGGGAGCAGGTTTTAAATTTGGCAAAAACAAGCATCATCCAAAAAGCCTGGAAAAAGAACCATCGTCCAATGCTACATGGATGGGTATATGGTTTGGATGATGGCCGTATCAATCCGATCTGTAAAATGTCGCATGAAGATCATTTAGATCCTTTGTATGAATTCGATGATTTGGTAAAGGAGGATTAGTATTATCAACAGGTCTGTTTGTACTTTCTGGGCAATCTATATATTCAGCCAGTCTGATTATTTTTTAGAGGATGTTCGGAGATGAATTGGAAATAAATGTTTTTCCATTCCAGCCATTCTTGCTCACTGCCTAAAGCGAAATTGTGCCAAATCATGATATACTGACCGCCAACCGATTGAACGACATTTTGATAATGTCTCATTTCTGCCAGGCTGCTTAATGGATCTTGTCTTTGTTCGAAGCGGGCATTACATTCCATGAAACAAAAAGGATGTACCATTAATTCTGTAGAGGCATTGTTTTTTAAATCAAACCAATGAAATGGGAGCGAAGTGGATGCCCTGAATCCATTGATGCTTCCGTATCCCATCGAGTATTCCATCCTGATGCCGCTGAGTAATAATTGTCGATAAGTGTCCGGTAAGTTAAATCGAATATAATGCTGCCTGCTATGGATTACTTTTCCGCCTAAATGCCTGATTTCACTTCGGAGTATGTCATCATGTGAATGGCTTTGCCAAGATGGATGGATGCCACAGGTATATTTTGTTTTGAGTTTTATGATCAATTTTTTCATGGCACCTGTTGCCGGATGCAGGTTTTTATCTAGTGGGCCACCTTGGCTGAGCAATAAAAAATATATCGGTTTAAGCTGATAGACTTCATGCATTTCATCCAAGGAATCATAAGCATCATAAGGGTCTTTTTGTCCCGCCCAAAGTACCGCAAGTCTTTGACGACATTGTTTCCATTTTCCTTTCATCAAATCCCGTATGAAGCCTCCAATATTCCGACGAATTCCTTTGCCCAAATAGCTGTATGCAATATCAATATCGTAAGTCGGTAAAAAATGGTATTGGGAAGCAGCATGAAATTCGATATTCAGCATGCCGGCAATTTGTACCATCCATAAATCCACCAGGGGAAGATGAAGAAAACTTCCCTGATAGGCACAGCTTTGGTGATGTGGAAAACGTTCAAAAACATCCGGTTCAAAAGGTAAATACTCTTCATACCGACTGATGAGGTAAAAGGCAGAAGCCAGCAAATCAAACGGGATATCTGCATGAGGCATTCCAAAAAATGCAGGCAACTCTCCCCACATCAGGAAGTTGATTTCCTTTTCTGAAATATCCTGTTCGAATAACAAACCATTGCATGGAATGTGTAAATCGCTTTCCAATTTTTTGTTGGAATAATTAATGCGGATCTTTTGCGAACTGACGAAGTATAGCTCGTCCTGGGTGATTTCAACTTTGCAACCCAAATGATTCTGAAATATCTGATTCAGAATATACTCCAGTCGTGGGCCGGTTTTGTTGCTATAGACGAGAATTTCTTTCAATGATTACTTTGAAATAGATTCATGAGATTGTTGTCTGTCCTTCCACATTTCCTTGAACGATTTTTTAAAACTAAGTCCATCTCTTCTTTTACCCCAACTGTCTTTAAAAATCGTATTCACCACTTTAGTTTTGATTCCTGAACCGGCCATGTCCATCATTTTGCGATGGGTCATTGCCAGACGCCACATTTTCCAGGCGGTGTTTTCGGTAAAATCCGTGTCATGTTGTTGAACAGCCAAGGTGCGGTTGTAATGCAACATACCATGGATATTGATTTTAGCGGACAAACTTCGGTGCAATTTCCGCATAAAGTAGAGGCATAACTCAGGTGTTTAAACTCATTGAAGTCTTTGAGATGGGGTGTAATGACCGAACCAATCGGACCACTATAAGTAGCGCCATAGGTATGGCCTCCAATGTTTTTTGTAAACAGGGCAGGCATTCAGGCATGAACCGCAACGGATACAATAAGCACTTTCACGGATATGCACATCTTTCAGCAAATTACTGCGGCCATTGTCGAGTAAGATAACGTACATTTCTTTTGGACCATCGTTTTCATTCTTTTTACGCGGGCCGGTGAAAATGGTATTGTAAACGGTAACATTTTGTCCGGTTCCATAAGTAGCTAATAAAGGCCAATACAAATTCAAATCATTGATACTTGGAATTATTTTTTCGATGCCCACAATGGCGATATGCACATTGGGGAATGCGGTTGTTAAACGGCCATTGCCTTCATTTTCTGTCACACAAACTCCTCCGATATCAGCCAGTAAAAAATTACCACCTGTGACGCCCACTCCGGCAGAGGTATATTTTTCGCGCAGGTTTTTTCGGGAAATCAGGGTCAGTTCACTCGGTGTGAGATTGGGTTCAACGCCTAATTTTTCATGAAACAATTTGGCAACATCTTCCTTGCTTTTATGCATAGCCGGCGTTACAATATGATAAGGTGGTTCACCGTCCAATTGTTGGATATACTCACCTAAATCTGTTTCTACGCTTTCAATCTGGTTTTTGGCCAAAAAATCGTTGAGGTGAATTTCTTCAGTCACCATGCTCTTGCTTTTCACGACTTGCATGGCCTGGTGTTCTTTACAAATTTTAAGCACAGCTTCATTCGCCTCCAGGGCATCTTGCGCCCAAATGACCTTTCCGCCATTGCGGGTAAACTGTTCTTCGAAGCGAATCAGGTATTGATCCAACTCTTCCATAACCCGCCATTTGATATTTTTGGCTTTTTTGCGCGCCATGTCCAAATCAGCGAACTGCATTTTCCTTTAATCACCACTTCGTTGTACTTACCGATATTAAACGATAATTTTCGTTTATGTTCGGCATCCATCGCTTTGATTTCGCTCTTATTTAAAAAGGCCTCTTTGAGTTGATTGCCCATGCAGATTTAGGTTTTCGCAAATTTAACCTAAATTTTTCAGCCCAATTGCAACTCCGGCTTGAAACTTATGTTGGCAAATAGTCTATTTGTCATTGGATCTCCTTATTTCAAAGAGGATATCGACGAAGTTCTGCATATTTTTTGCAAAGTGACGTTATTTTGTGATGCTGAAGTACCCGTTTATTAAACCCTTTTATGTCATCATGTCTTTGGGGTTTTTATGTTTCTCCTGCCAAACAAAGTCCTCGCACACCGATGCGTTAATTGTGTTGGATTATGTCAAACAAAAACCTATGGAAGGTGATTGGTTGATGGATCACGAGGAGTCTGGTCAAAGTTTTGAGGATTATTGTTCATCCAGCCCAATTCGAAGTACTCGGGAGCGCCCATTTTTATACATCGTAGGTATGGGAGAAGCCAGTGAGCAAAAATTAAAAATATTAAAAACAATTCAAAAGGGATTATCTGCTTTTTACCAAATACCAGTAAGGATTTTATCGGATTTGCCTCATCCGTCAATACCTCAGGAACATATTCGGGAGAATGGTCAGTGGGATGCAAAATGGATCATCGATGAAATTTTGCCCGAACATTTTCCGGATAGTGCCATGGCTTTGATCGCTTTCACAGAACGGGATTTATATCCGGGAAACGATTGGAATTATGTTTTCGGATTGGCAAGTTTAAAAAACCGGGTCGGTGTTTCGAGTTATGCCCGTTTTGAATGCGAATGTGCCGGAGATATAGCAGAAAAAATGTGCTATATGCGAACTCTCCATGTGGCTATTCATGAAACAGGACATATGTTTGGAATTAAACATTGTATTGATTTCGAATGCTGTATGAATGGCAGCAATTCATTGTTTGAATTGGACAGGCAGGAAAATAGAATGTGTCATGAATGTCTTGCCAAGCTTTGTTGGAACCGGACAATTAGCCCCGAAAAACATGTAGCTGCGATGTTGAAATTTTATTCGAAATATCTGCCGGATACATCACTCATTTCATATTATCGGTCGGCTCAGGAATGCCTCAAAAACCTTGATTTGATTTAAAGCAAGATTGTTCTTTTCACGAATCACATGATTGTTACTTATTGATCCATTTAATTAAGGAATCCACTTGCCGATGATTGGAAATGCCTGAAAAGTTTTTCTTTCGAAACGGAAAACGATTAGGTAGGTGTAAATCAGTAGCAATACCAGGCCGCTTGCAAGATGAAGTGCCGTGGATTCCAGATAATGTCCGATGAATACATGAATGCCATAAACACTTAACATCAGTATTAAATAGAAGCCAATACTTTTTACATCATACGGAACGGGATAGTGTTTTTGTCCAAGCCAATAACTGCTCAGTACCATAAACAAATAACACAATAAAGACGCCCATGCACAGGCCACAAAACTATATTGCGGTATAAAATAAAAGTTGACACCTAAAGTAATTAAAGTGCCACCCAAAGTGATCCAGGCACCTGTCATGGTTTTATTTGAAATTTTGTACCAAATGGATAAATTGTAATAGATTCCCAAAAGTAGTTTTGCCATGAGGAGGATGGGCACCACAACCAATCCGGCTGCATATTCCGGTTTGACATCTACCCGCATAAAATATTTCCAGATGTCTAAAAACATGGCCACGCCCAGAAAACAAAATGAACATACAATCACAAAAAGTTTCATGATGCGGGCATAAGTGATTTGTGCATTTGCTTCGGCTGACTGTTTCAGAAAGAAAGGTTCTGCACCCATTCTGAAGGCCTGAATAAAAAGAACAATCAGGATAGCCAGTTTATAGTTTGCACCATAGATACCATTTTGGGAATTTTTATATTCAAGGGAGCCTTCTAGTAGTTTGGGCAGCATGGCCCGGTCGATACTTTCATTCACCATTCCACCAAAACCAACAATGATTAAAGGGAGGGCATATACCATCATTTTCTTCCATAACTCCGGATTGAGTTCAAATCGGAATTTGAGAACTTCTTTCCAAAGCAACAATAAGGTGAGTCCACTGGCAAAGGCATTGGCAACAAAGGCATATCCAATACCATATTCCGGATTGTACCATTGCATCAGGCCCACTGCAATCTGATTTTTATGCAACCACGGACAAACATAAATAAAGAAGATGACCAGGGCCACATTCAACAAAATGTTACAGAGTTTGATGAAGGCAAAACGCACCGGTCTTTGTTCGAAGCGGAGTTTGGAAAAAGGGATTACGGCTAGGGTATCCAGTCCTACAATCAAGGCAAAGAGGACCACATATTCGGGATGTTTTGGCACCGACCATAAAACAGCCAAAGGATTTTGCAGTGAAATCATCAATGCGACTAATGGTAATGTGGTGAGTAGCAAGGAAGTAGAAGAAGTATTAAAGACTTTGGATTCATCTTCGTCGCGGGCAAAACGAAAATAGGCCGTTTCCATGCCATAGGTGAAAATGATATTAAAGAAAGTGATATAGGCGTATACAGTGGTGTATTCGCCATATTGCGTACTTCCCAAAACCGTGAGTAATGGGGTAAGCAAATAATTGATAAACCGTCCGACGATGCTGCTCAGGCCATACCACATCGTCTGTCCTGCAAGTTTACGTACACTCAATGGGCTGAAATTTTAAGGCCCTAAAAGTAATCCGATTCTGAATATTTTATTTCTCATTAACGATAAACATTTATAAAATCTCTGCTCTCATGGGCGTATGCAGTACCTTTATCCATTGAAAAACATATTTAATCCTATTCAATTATTTAAACAAAAAAACATGAAAAAGTTTCTTCTCTCCGTGCTCGTTTGCTCCGTTTTAGGGCTAAATGCCTTTGCTCAAATTGCGAAAGTAAATACCAGTGAACTGAATAAAGTAAGTCGGCCTTGTGTGTCTGCAGATTATGGCATGTCTTATGAAATTGTTGAAGGCGCCTTCAAGAAAAAATTTGCAGACATGAAATTTGGTTCAGGCGATAAAACCAAAGATGGTTATCGTTTGTTTAAAGGGGTCACCTTTCCTGAAATTTCTCCCAACAAAATTGATTTGTATTATCGTGTGGAGGATCGCAAACCCAATACAACGGTTTATTTTTTAATGTCCAGTGGTTATGATAATTTCCTGAAACCTGAAACTGATTCTGTGATTTATCAAAATGCCATTGTGTTCATGGATAAGTTTGTGCGTGATGCCACTGCCTTTCAATTAAATCGTGATATTGAAAAACAATTGGAAGTGATTAAAGATGTTGAGAAAAAAATGAAGGGTGTTGCCAAGGATCAAGAATCTTATCAAAAAGATAAAGCCAAAGCCGAATCAAAAATTTCTCAAAATATTATTGAACAAGGCGCTTTAAAATCTGAATGGGAAAGCCAGAAAAAATTACTGGAAACCGTGAAAGCCAAAACAGCAACTTTGGATCAAATGGATGCCTTGAAAAAAGAAGTCTCCAAACAAGAAGATGCCACAGCAAAAGCTGAAAAAAAGTATAATAACTCCATGAAGGATGGTGAAGAATACAAAGGAGATTTGAATAAAGCTGAATCAAAAATAGGGGAGGCGCAAATTGAAATGGATAAGGTTAAAACTGATCTCCAAAACGAAAACAATAAATTAGCTGAACTTCGTGCGCAATTGGCCGCTCTTTAGAAATCACAAATAATATTGGAAATCCGCGGAAACGCGGATTTTTTATGTGGGGAAATTTCTTTCCGGCAAATTGGTAGCCAATGCTGATTGGTGTTGTGAAGTGGTTACAGAAAGACACTTTGTGTTGAGTCAATTGATGCATACTGTGTAACCGAAAACACTAGGGTATTAGCTGATATGGCGCCAAATCTCCTGATCTGGTCTTTGTAATAATTGATGCTTTAATAAGGCATGCTCGGGTTTGGTCAGTTCAGGGTCCATCAGCAAAATATCAATGGCTGCTTGCCGACTTTGCTCCATGATGGGTAAATCTTTGATGATATCGGCTAGTTTTAAATCAGCCGCACCACTTTGCCGGGTTCCTTCAATATCGCCCGGTCCGCGAAGTTCCAGGTCTTTTTCTGCAATAGCAAACCCACTGGTTTCTTCCACCATGGTGCGCATCCGTTCCCGACCGGTAACACTTAACTTAGGTGTGGTCAAAAGGATACAATATGATTTGTCGGCGCCGCGACCAACCCTTCCTCTTAATTGATGTAATTGTGAAAGGCCAAATCGTTCTGCACTTTCAATCAGCATCACACTAGCGTTCGGCACATTTACGCCCACTTCAATGACAGTAGTAGCAACCATGATCTGGGCTTTTCCTTTTACAAAGGCTTGCATATTTTGTTCACGCTCTTCGATGGGTTGTTTGCCGTGCACCATTGCAATTTTATAGGTGTGGTCCGGAAAAAATTGTTTCACCTGTTCATATCCGCTGTACAGGTTTTCATAATCCAATTTTTCACTTTCTTCGATGAGTGGATAAACGATGTATGCTTGACGGCCTTGCTGAATTTCTGTTTTGATAAAATCCATTACCCGGGCTCGATGCATTTCCGTTCGATGGATGGTGCTGATGGGTTTACGGCCCGGTGGAAGTTGTTTGATCACCGATATTTCCAGATCACCATAACTAGTCATAGCAAGAGTACGAGGAATAGGCGTGGCTGTCATCACCAACACATGGGGAGGCAGCACGTTTTTTTTCCATAGTTGTGCGCGTTGGGCAACGCCAAAGCGGTGTTGCTCATCAATGATACTCAGGCCTATATTTTTAAAAACCACTGTTGATTCAATGAGTGCGTGCGTACCAATCAGAATTTGAATTTCACCGGCTTCTAGTTGTTGCAAAATTATTTTTCGGTCTTTGCCTTTGACGCTACCACTTAAAAATCCAACCCGCACAGGCATTTCTTGCAGTAATTCCTGTATGCCCACTAAGTGCTGTTGGGCCAAAATTTCAGTAGGTGCCATCAAGCAAGCCTGGAACCCATTATCGATAGCCAGAAGCATACATAACAATGCAACGATGGTTTTTCCACTACCAACATCTCCCTGCAACAAACGATTCATTTG
Organism: Bacteroidota bacterium; assembly: GCA_016715505.1. Lineage (GTDB taxonomy): Bacteria > Bacteroidota > Bacteroidia > Chitinophagales > Chitinophagaceae > OLB11. Next base: position 231,387 of record JADJZY010000034.1, on the reverse strand, counting down.
ATGTCCGCTTTGCGTATCCAATCGAATTTCGCGTATCACATTTTTTTGGTCATCGGTTAACTCGAATGGTAAATGGTTCTTGTAAAATTGATTAAAGTAGTCACCCACTTTTTCGAAATAGAATCCCCGGCTTTTTTGATGGTTTAATTTTAGCTTACATATGCCTATTTGATGCATGAACAATTCCTCGAATTTTAACCGAAAAAGGGCTTGCTGCATATCATCCTGATTGCCGGGGAAATGAATATGCTGCATGGCATTGAATCGATCACAAAGTCGATATTTTGTACAAATGCTCTCTGGTAAATAATCAGGCAAGTCTGTTGGTTTCACCTGGGGCAATAAGCCTTGAATCATTTTTGACATCATCTTTGGTGTGATGCCTCTGGTCTTCAATTTTTCGTTGCTGCTATACATCGGCATCAAGCCGAGATTGGTTTCGTTTTTTTCTTTTTCAAGTTTTTCCAATTCCGGATGACTGATATTCCATGATCCATTGAATAAATTCACTTTGCCAAATACCAGAAAGTTACCGCCTTCCGCTACCAGTTTTTCTGCCCAGCTGATTCCCTGAAACCAAACCAATTCAATTTGTCCACTGGCGTCTTTAAATGTGGCCGTTAAACGTCGTGCACGGCCTTGACCTACAATATCAAAAAATACAATTCGACCGATGAGTTGTACAAATTGACCATCTTGTTGTATTTGACGAATTTGTTGAATACTGCTGCGATCGACATATCGGTAAGGGTAAAACTGCAACAAATCGCCAAAGGTAAAGATACTCAGGTGTTTTCGAAGGAGTTCCCCTCTTTGTGGGCCCACCCCTTTCAGGTACTCAATGGGCGTTTGTAATATGTTTGAGGAATGTTTAAACAAAGTTGCTCAAAAATAGAGTCCTGATATGGATTCAGCAAGAACCTTCGCGCAAATACCGCATTTTTTGAGGGATGGTGTTGTTAAGGCTTCCGAAGAGTCGCTTGTCTCGGAGCGTTCAAAAGCAAGTGGAATCTGCCCTGAATTTTGAACCAAGGTTTCTGTAACTTCTCACTCAAAAAATTTCTCGTGAATCAGGAATGAATGATCGCGCACATCACTCATTAAGAAATCGCTCAAATACGTTCTTCAATGCCAAGCCCGAAGAGGGCAAAGTCATACTTGACCGGATCTTCCGGTTCAAATACTTTTAATTTCTCCGTTAAAAGCAAGGCTTGCTGCCAATTGGCCTTTTCGTTTTCAATCAATCCTAATTTGCGGGCCACTCTGCTAACATGAACATCCAAAGGAATGATGAGGGAATTCATTGGAATATTCTCCCAAATTCCAAAGTCCACTTGCGTTTTATCTTTACGCACCATCCATCTTAAAAACATATTGAGGCGTTTACAGGCTGAATGACGTTGTGGACTAGCAATATGTTTTCTGGTCCGTATAGGATGCTCCAAACTAAAAAAATTATTATAAAAATGGTTTAATCGCTGTTCCATTGTTGTTTTAATAGAGTGATTTTCAGGCATAAATGCAGTCTGCAAACTATTGGAACCTTGATAATGATGTTGAAGAAAATGAATAAAATATAGCAAATCCGTTGCCTGGAAAGTTCGATGTTTAAACGCCAGCATTTTTTTTAAATCCCTTGCCTGGTGTTCCAGTATGAATTGATGAGGAGATTGATCCATCCATTGCATTAATTTCAAGGCATTTTGGATGATGGTGGTCCTATTTCCCCAGGCTAAAATAGCTGCAAAGAAAGCGGCAATTTCAATGTCCTGCGTTTTACTAAACTGATGCGGTACAAATATGGGATCTTTTAAAATGAATTTGCGATCGTTAAATTGACTAACTTTTCATCTAAAAACGTTTTTTTAAATCCATAGGTTTTGCTGAATGGGTGAAATTAGAACAAAATTTTTCTCAACGGCTTACAAGAATTTAAAGCTTCTATTGAATACAATTCACCACACTGAATAGTTCTCTTTTAGATAAAATTTGTTGGAAATTTTTTTTAGAAACGGTCTTTCGAAAATGCCGGAATCCAAAAAAAAATTATTAAGGATATTTTAAGTATGACTGGAGCATTTGAACAAAAATAAAAAAGTCCATGTTTTTCAGGGTTTTTGAAGCAAAAAGAGCCCGAATGTTGTTTTTTGATGGAGTATCTAATAAAAATCGATCTATTTGGGCACTCAGATTAGGATGAATAATTGTATTTGCCTAAATTTAGAGGACAAATTCATGAAAGTTTCGACCAGTGACAGGAATTCGCAAACGAAAATGGACTTGTAAACGTCTTTTTAACAACATCAATTTTGTGGATATGAAACAATTTTTATTCTCTTTTCTTTTATTGACTGGTTTTTGCCAGGTAAATGCTCAAATTACAGGTACCGTTTTCCGCGACTATAATTTGGATGGCATTTATCAGGTACCACCTACCAGTAATGAATTTGGTTTAGGAGGTGTCATTATCAACGCTTATGATGCCACAAATACGGTCATTGCCACTACCACATCAGCTGCGGATGGCACATATACTATTCCTTTTACGGTTCCGGTTCGATTGGAATTTGAATTTTCAACACCAACTTTATGTGTTGATTCCAATACGGATTTTAGTTCAGTAATGGCGGGTGGGGAGAATATTCGTTTTATCAGTGCCTCTACCTCAGGTGTCAATTTTGCCGTTCAAAATCCCGACGATTATATTGCGCAGGGCAATCCAATGGTGTTTATGCCAAAATTTAATCGGGGAGACCCCTTAGTGCCGGGTATGTCTTCCGGTTTAGACGCTTTTATGGGATTTCCATATTCAACTACAGGCACGATCGCACCGGCCATTCAATCTTCGAATTCACAAATAGGGTCATGCTGGGGCGTTGCCTATAGTAAACAATCCGGAAAAGTATTTACCACTGCTTTTTTGAAAAGGTTTGCCGGACTGGGGCCTATGGGGTCAGGAGGTATTTACATGCTTGAGCCAACCGGACCGTCATTTACAGTCACTCAATTTTATGATATGGATGCCAATGGTCATCGCACCCGTGCCGCAGCAAGTGCAGTTCCATTTGGTTTAGGAAGTTCTTATACCATCAATGCAACCGGAGATCAGGCAACTTATTTAGGCCCGATTGACCCACTAAGCGGATTGCCGGAGGGGCATGGAGTAGTTGGTGTAAACGGACCCGGAGGAAGGGGGCTTGATGGTACAACGAATGGACAATGGTATGATGCAGCCATCATGGATCAGGTTGGAAAGGTAGGTATGGGGGATATCGATATTTCGGAGGATGGTAAATTTTTATTCCTGACGAATTTGTATAGTCGCCTCGTTTATCGTTTAGAACTAGACAATGCTTTCAACCCTCAATCCGTTGTTCAGGTCGATAGTTTTGCATTGCCTTCCACTATAGTTGCCAATAATGGAATGCTGAGATGTTACGGCTTATGTTATCATCGAGGGAAAATATTTGTGGGTGCAGTTACAACAGGTGAGTTTGGGGGACAAAATATTTTAAACGGAGCAACGGATTTGTATGCATATGTTTTTGAAATCACCAATCCCATTTTACCCACAGCGGCTTTGAACCCGGCACCTATCATTACCTTTCCGCTCAATTACTTAAAGGGAGCTGTCATTGGAGGGCAGGGAAATGGTTCAGATAGATGGTATCCATGGAATAACAATACAGCGGCCATTTTGCCAACCGGTGAAGAATCATTGCCAACGCCCATGCTTTCAGATATTGAATTTTCAGATGCCGGTGATTTAATCATGGATTTTTGTGATCGTTCAGGACATCAGTTTGGATTTAGCACACGCCAACATTTGGCTGTTGATTCTATAGATTTCACGTTTTTTGATATTGGAGGAGATATTCTCATTGCCGGTATTGATTGTAATACCGGTCAATTCACTTTGGAAAATAATGGGTCATTTACAAGTAATGGTATTGTCAGAAATGGAGGTGTGGGAAATGGCGAGGAATTGGTGGAGGAGAGTTCTTTTTAAATGATGTTTGGGGTGGTAGCTTCCACAATGAAACCAGCGTAGGTTCTTGTGCAGTGCTCAGAGGAAGAAATGAGGTGATGGTGACCCTGATGGATCCAATCAATGCCTTCTCCAATGGTACCGGAAAATTTTCAACCATGAATGCTTCTGCCAGTGGGCATGCTGAAATTTCCAACAACGAATTTGGTAAAGGAAATGCATTGGGCGATCTGGAAGTTGCCGGGGATGTGGTCGCCCTGCAAATTGGAAATCGTGTATGGAAAGATGATGACGGAGATGGAATTCAAGATCCGGGTGAAGTAGGTATCAATAATGTCAGTGTGGAATTATTTGCCGACTTCAATAATGATGGTTCACCGGATGGAGCCGCATTGGGAACTACGAATACTGCTACAGATGGTAACTATGTCTTTGACAAAAGTAATGTGACCGACGGTGATCCGCAAACAACAGGCAACCAGGCTGGTCCGGTTCCTGGTAAAACATATCTCATTCGAATTGGAGCTGCTGATTGGGCAGGTGGTTCAGGTACCAATGATTTACAGTCATTAAGTTTGACTCCTTCCAATATTGGAGGAACCGGGCAGCCGGATGTTCGTGATAATGATGCCATCTTGTTAAGCAATATTCCAACCATTTCGGCAACAACGCGCAAAAGCGGACAAAACCTGCATGAATGGGATTTTGGTTTTATGCCTTGTCCGAATATTCCGGTCAATAATGTGTATTTAGATTGTATCGTTGATTCGGCACAAATCGGTCCGGTCGAAACACCAGGTTCTACTTATGCCTGGGCTCCTCCAAGTGGTTTAACGGCGAATAATATTGCACAACCCATTGCGTTTCCGAATACAACCACCGTGTATACCTTAACGGTGAATGGTTTATGCACCAAGGAAGTTTCCGTATATGTAGATATCGCACCACCTATTGCAAACGCAGGTCCATCCAAAGTATTGGATTGTGCTTCTACTTCTGTAAAAATTGGTACCGATTCTATTCCTGGTTTGACCTATACCTGGGAGCCGGCAGCCAGTTTAGATAATCCGAATATTGCTCAGCCAACTGCAAGTCCACTGGTAACTACAACCTATACTTTAACAGTATTAGGGCAAAATGGATGTGTGAGTCAGTCCATGACAACGGTAAATATCGATAAGTGTTGCGCCAGGGTCATTATACCAAACTCCTTCACTCCGAATGGCGATAATTTGAATGATAAATTCGGTCCTGTGGTTCTCGAAAATGTTTCTTCCGTCTATTTTGCGGTATATAACCGATGGGGACAACGACTTTTTGAATCAACCGAACAAAATCAAAAATGGGATGGCAATTTTAATAATGAACCTTGTGAAGTGGGTACCTATTTCTATATGTTGAAATACAATTGCGAAAGTTTTAAAGAACCTAAGTTACTCAAAGGGGATGTGTCACTTTTACGATAAAAATTTGAATGAATACTATAGGTTTAATTTTGTTCCGTTAAACGCATCAATCTGCAGCCAACTTGCTAACAAATTGATTTCAAAATATGAACGATAAAAAAAATGGCTCCGCAAGGAGCCATTTTACAATAGATTAATTCTACAATTTATTATCCTATCGCTTGATTCAAATCATCCATTAAGTCTTGAGCATCTTCTATACCCACACTTAAACGAATTAAAGAATCGACCAGACCATTTTTAATTCTTTCTTCACGCGGAATTGATCCATGGGTCATGCTGGCAGGATGCCCAATTAAACTTTCAACACCACCCAAGGATTCAGCAAGTGCAAAAAGTTTGGTTCCACTTAATACCTTTAAAGCGGCATCCAGACTATCATCTTTTAGGGTAAATGAAATCATACCTCCAAAGCCTCTCATTTGTTTTTTAGCTACTGCATGGTTGGGGTGCTCTTCAAAACCTGTCCAATATACCTTGTCAACCTTTGGATGAGCTTTTAAAAAGTGAGCGATTTTTTCGCCGTTTTCGCAATGTCGTTGCATACGTACATGTAAGGTTTTTATACCTCTGAGTACCAACCAACAATCATGCGGCCCGGGCACAGCACCACAGGCGTTTTGGATAAATTTTAATTGTTCGTGTAATTGTTCGTCATTTACGATAACGGCTCCATGCACAACATCAGAATGCCCGCCAAGGTATTTTGTTGCTGAATGCATCACGATATCAGCGCCCAATTCAAGTGGGTTTTGTAAATAAGGAGAAGCAAAAGTATTGTCGACGACCAAAATGAGTTGATGCTTTTTAGCCAAAGCGGCACAGGCTTCAATATCAATGATATTCAGCAATGGATTGGTAGGTGTTTCAACCCATAACATTTTCGTTTTCGAACTAATTAAAGGCTCAAGTTGAGATATGTCCGACATCCCTGTAAAATGAAATTTAAGCCCATATCGTTCAAAAACTTTGGTGAAAATACGATAGGTGCCACCGTAAAGATCATTTGTTGAAAGAACCTCATCACCCGGATTTAATAATTTCATAATGGCATCTGTCGCAGCCAGTCCTGAACCAAAACTCAAACCAAATTTACCTTTTTCAATAGCTGCAAGGGCATTTTGCAATACAGTTCGTGTGGGATTCTGGGTTCTGGCATATTCATAACCTTTGTGCACGCCCGGGGCTTCCTGTACATAGGTGGAAGTTTGATAAATAGGGGTCATAATGGCTCCGGTGCTGGGGTCGGGCTCCATTCCGGCATGAATCATGAGCGTATCTCTATGGTATTTTTTTTGGTATCCATCGATTTTTGAAATTTGGCTGCGAAGATACAATGCATATTGTGAAGAGTTTCAGAGAAGATGATAGCGGTAAAATTTTATTGGGAATGATTAATTGGCTTCTCGGGCTGTTTTAGGGCTTTTTTCATCTATTTCAAGAACTAAGGATTAGCTGATTTGCACTGTCGGCTTTTGTTTAAAATATATTACTTTTGAGCCAAATTTTTGAATACCATGGCCGAAGTAATACGCATGCCGTTGCTGAGCGATACGATGAAAGAAGGTGTCATTGCCAACTGGAATAAACAGGTTGGAGATACTGTAAAGAGTGATGATGCAATTGCTGATGTGGAAACAGATAAAGCTACCATGGAGGTGATTCCTTATGTAGAAGGAACCCTTTTATACATTGGGGTTGAAAAAGGCAAAGCTGCAAAAGTGAACGATATCATTGCCATCATTGGTAAACCGGGTGAAGATATCAGTGCACTAATAGAAGCACCTCAAAACGGAACATCTTCTCCTGCTGAAGAACCCATGGCGCAAGTGGCTCAAAGTCCGGCGGTTTCAGAGGCACCTGTTTCCATACCTAAGGATTTAATAGTAATCCGTATGCCCTTACTCAGCGATACGATGAAGGAAGGTAAAATAGTTGCCTGGAATAAAAATGTTGGTGATTTTGTAAAGGCCGATGATTCGTTGGCAGATGTGGAAACCGATAAGGCTACCATGGAAGTAGTCGGATATGCAGAAGGTACTTTATTATATCAGGGCATACCTGCCGGACAAGCAGCTAAGGTGAATGATGTCATTGCCGTAGTAGGACCAACAGGCACAGATTTGACACCTTATTTGAGTTCGTTTAAATCCTCAGCGGAAGCAAGTCCTGTTTCTGATTCAGCGCCCGCACAAAATGCAAAAACGCCTGAAATGCCTATGCCCTCCGCAACGATTCATGATACCAACGATGATGGACGAATTAAAGCGTCCCCATTGGCCAAACAAATTGCCCGTGACAAAGGCATTGATTTACGGAAAGTGCAGGGGAGTGGTGATTATGGTAGGATTGTGAAAAGGGATTTAGATAATTACAACGAAATGCCTCAGCCGTCTGTAACACAAGCTACAAAAAGCACTAGCATGCCGGTTCAATTGCAAAGTGGAACGGAAGGGCATACAGATTATCCAGTGACCCAAATGCGCAAAATTATTGCACAACGACTGGGAGAAAGTAAATTCTCGGCGCCACATTTTTACTTGAGAATTTCGGTGGAAATGGACAATATGATGCAAGCCCGAAAAGAAATCAATCAAGTGAGCTCAGTAAAGGTTTCATTTAATGATATCATGATTAAGGCCGTGGCTTTAGCGCTTCGTAAACATCCTGAGGTAAATAGCAGTTGGTTGGGTGAGGTGATTCGTCATAATCACCATATCCATATTGGAAGTGCCATTGCATTGGAGGAAGGATTGATTGTACCTGTGATTCGTTTTGCCGATCAAAAATCGCTTGCTCAAATTGCAACCGATGCCAATGATTTGTATGACAAAGCGCGCAATAAAAAAATTCAACCACAGGAGTTTAGTGGCAATACGTTTACGATCTCTAATCTGGGTATGATGGATATTGATGATTTTACTGCAATTATCAATCCGCCTGATGCCTGTATACTCGCTGTAGGAAGAATAGCACCCACTCCGGTGGTTGTGGATCAACAAATTCAGATTAAGCACATCATGAGGCTCACGCTGAGTTGCGATCATCGTGTTGTTGATGGTGCCGTAGGTGCTCGATTCTTACAAACCTTGAAAACTTATTTACAGCAGCCATATACGATGTTGGCTTAAAGTTCGAACCTTTTGGGAGGGAGATTATAAATAGCTCACTTCCATTTTTCGAATAAGTAAATTGTCAGGATCAATGGTCATTCTGGCAATCGCTTTTGTTGGATTGTTTTCGGTACTCAGATATAACACAACTTTTAAATCACTCATCATCATGCGATCGATTTTAAAGTGAATTTTCGGCAATCTTTCCCGAACAATGCCCCAATAATCATACAAGGTTTTTTTTCCTTGAATTCGTCCATTGCTTTCAGGAAATAGTCGAAGTGCTAAACTCGAAATAAGTTCGACATCATTGCTGTGCAAATCAATGAAAGTTTCCGGACTGCTGTTGTTCCAGGCATCCACCCAATGTTCAGCTATTTCGTAAAAAAGTATTTTCTGAGTATGTCTTGAAGCAAAGCGGAATCATCAGTCCACTTTTCTGATAAAAAATTCATATTTCTAAGATTTGGTTATAAGATCATAACCAATAATTATACCAAAGTACCCGATTGGAAACCGGGTAAAGCAGAAAAACGAATATCAAATTTGTGATAGAATTTATTGGTATTACAAGGCTGTCGTAAATTATTCATTGCCAATTTGATATGAGCAGCTTATAAATGCGTTCAACACAGAAGACACAGATCGAGTAAAAATAAATAACCTTTTATTAACTAAGTGAAAATCGGTACAACAATGAATTGATTAAATGTATTTGAGTTTTTCGCCTAATCCTGACCGGAATGATGCAAGAATCCAATAAAAATACCTCCCTTAGCTTAGGCTTTCGAAACGTTCTTGGCCTAAAGATGGAGATGATTACTTCCTGTTTTGACAGCACTTATTTCATTCGCAAAGCGTATTTGCCGTGAAGTTCACTGTTGATGAAGAATGATGATCAACCTGAATTAATTCATTAATTCCGGCGCTGCAACCAGTGGCATTCCGGGAATGGTTTTAATCGCATCAAACCCACCCAGCACATTTCTTAAATTGTGGATTCCATGTTTTTTCAGAAGTGAAGCAGCGATAACTGAACGATATCCACCTGCGCAATGGATATAAATATTATCGGTATCTTCGAAATTGACAATCTGCGCGATATCCGTCATGCTTTGCAAGGGAATATTCAAGGCAGATTTTACATGTCCATTGTCGTATTCAAGTTCTTTACGTACATCTAACACAATCATGTGGTGGTCATAATTCAAATCCATTTTGAGTTCATCGGCTTCTACATCAATAATCAAATCAATGCGTTCACCAGCTTCCACCCATGCCGGATATCCTCCTTGAAGAAATCCTTTCACCTGATCGAAGCCGACCCGGGTGAGCCGAATCAAGGACTCTTCTTCCTGACCGGGCTCAGTGACCAATACAATTGGCGCATGAAATGGTAATAATGCACCTGCCCATTCCGCAAAGCGTCCTTCCAAACCAATACTAATTGCAGAGGGAATAAAGCCTTGTGTAAATAGAGTAGCTTTGCGGGTATCCAGGATAAGTGCCCCTTCTGAAACCAATTGTTTAAATGATTCAATATTCAAAGGTTGGAGGCCCTGATTTTTGATAATTTCCATACTTTCATATCCTTTTTTATTCATGGCTGCATTTACCGGAAAATAGGCAGGAGGCGTACTCAAACCTTCAGTAACTGTTTCAATGAATTCAATTTTATCCATCGGCTGTAATGCGTAATTGCTGCGTTTTTCTTCGCCAATCGTGCTATGGGTATTGGGCCCTAAATTTTTACCACAACTCGAACCGGGACCATGGGCAGGATAAACTTTTACTTCATCCGGCAAGGCCATGATTTTTTGCAGAGAATCATACATCAATGCGGCCAATTCTTCTTTACTTAAATTGCCGCTAAATAAATCCGGACGACCCACATCTCCCACAAACAAGGTGTCGCCACTAAATAGCGCTTCTTCTTTTCCTTCTTCATTTTTTAATAAATAGCAGGTTGATTCCAGTGTATGTCCCGGTGTATGAATAGCTGTGAGCGTAACGTTTCCCAATGGAAATACTTCAGCATCTTTTGCCTGATGTTTTTTAAAGGCCGTTACTGCATCCGGTCCGAAAACAATTGTCGCACCGGTTTTATGTGCAAGGTCTAAGTGCCCGCTCACAAAATCAGCATGAAAATGTGTTTCAAAAATATACTTAATGGTCGCGCCTCTTGATTGAGCTAATTCGATGTATTGATCTACATCACGCAAAGGGTCAATAATAGCAGCCTCCGTATTTGATTCAATATAATACGCGGCCTCCGACAAACAAGCGGTGTATAATTGTTGGATAAACATCCGGCAAAATTATGATTTTTTCCTGAGCATATGATTTGCATTGGCTTGTGATAAACAAGTCATTGTTAAATCGTTGATGCAAACATTTGGAGGCAATTCTGCCACATATAAAATGGTTTGAGCAATGTCGTCAGGATACAGTGGCGTAAACCCGTCATAAACTGCTTTTGCTTTTTCTGTATCCCCTTTGAAACGGACGAGTGCAAATTCAGTTTCGCATGCTCCCGGATGTATAGCGGTAACTTTGATACCATATGGCAAAAGATCAATCCGCATGCTTTGATTCAAGGCATCCACGGCATGCTTGGTGGCGCAATACACATTTCCATTGGGGTACACTTCTTTGCCGGCAGTGGATCCGATATTGATGATATGACCGAACCCTTGATTTTTCATGCGTAAAGAAATTTCTTTGGTCACATATAAAAGGCCCTTTACATTGGTATCGATCATTAAGTCCCAATCATCTAATTTTCCTTCGTCAATGGGGCCAAATCCTGCGGCCAATCCGGCATTGTTGATGAGTACATCGATGGTTGGAAAACGATTTAAATCTATCTCAGCAAATCTTTGTCTCACCTCATCAGCAGAACGAATATCCAGACACAATATTTGAACAATCGTCTGATACTGGGTTTCTAATTCTTCAGCAATGCCCATTAAACGGTCTTGCCTTCTTCCTGTTAAAATTAATCGATATCCTTTGGATGCGAACAAATAGGCCGCACTTCTACCAATGCCTGAACTAGCACCAGTGATTAAAACAACTTTATCCATGCGGTAAATTTAACGCAATAAGGTGACATCACCTTTGATGGTCTTGTTGACTCCATTTAAATCGGTGGCATTGAGAATCCAGAAATAGGTTCCCACATCACAATCCCGTCCATTTTGACGGCCATCCCAACCTTTACGAAAATCGGTGCTAGCATACATGAGTTGTCCCCAGCGATTAAAAATTTTAAAGCTATTGAGCTTGCGATAACCTGCTGCCAGTATTCGGAAAATATCATTATTGCCATCGCTGTTTGGAGTGAACGCATTGGGAACACTTACATAAGGACCGGTTGCGACAATCACGTTCATGGTATCATATCCAATACATCCATTGGCAGTGGTGCCTTGTAAAATATATGTGTATCTTCCGCTATCCGGATAATAGGCCGTCGGGTTGGAAATATTGGCATTACTTAGAAAAGATGACGGGTTCCAAAAATAATCCACCGCACCGCTTCCCTGAAACTGAATCGTATTTTCTTTAACAATGACCGTATCATTTCCGGCAAAAATGTTCACGCCGGATATTGTCAGGATTTCCGAAGCCGTATCCCGGCACCCATAAGATGTGCCCGCAATCAATGTGACCTGATAGTTGTTACTTACATTGGCGTAGGCATGCGTTGGATTTTGTTCGGTACTGATTTGGCCATCTCCGAAATTCCAACTCCAAAAATTGATTGGGTTAAACGTTGCACTGGATTCATCATTGAAAAGAATCGGTTCATTGGGGCAGAGACTTCCTTTGTAGGTAAAGTCAGCATCAAATATTGGATAAACTTTTACAATTCTGCTGATACTATCCGGGCAAGTAGTTCCGGCGTTGACCATGAGTTTGACCACATAGGTGCCTGTGTCCGGATAAACATAACTTGGTTGAAAAAGCGAAGAAGTGTCAGTGGTAATACCTTCAACCCCAAAATCCCAGAAATATTTAAAACCACCTGTACTCTGATTTACGAAATTGACGGTATAGTTTTTACAATTGACCACATAGGTATTTGGAAGCTCAGAATATTGTGGAATACTGGCGACAACAGCTTTGGAGCAGTTAGTCACCACAAACTGAAATTCTCTGGTAACTGTATTAATAACAACTCCATTTCGCCATTCCTTACAACAAACCGCAACAACAAATCGACCTTGAATATTTGGTGTTCCTGTGATTACCCCTGTAACAGGATCGATTTGAAGAATAGGATTTCCACCCATCGGGATTAAGGCAGTGAAAGGTGAACGGTAATTGACTGAAGTAATAGGTGGGATAAAACCACCAATAGAAATCGGTTTAGGGTCGTTCGGATCACCGCCTTTTAATGAAGGGCAAAACTCGTATGACAGAGAATCTCCATCGGCATCAAAAGCACCATGATCGTAAATGAAAGGGTTATTGACACAAATAATTTGTGGAGGGAAATTGATGAATGAGGCACTGTTGTTACAAGTTCCCGGTGGAATGGTGCATGAATAAGTTGCTCCGGTAGTGCCAGGGTTCACGATATTATTGATCGTTTCATTTCGGCAACAACGTTGATAAACTAGTTGATACGCATTATTGCTGGGAGGAAGATATTTGGTTAATTTAAACTGTAGTCGATTTATACAAGTATTGGGCGGATTGTTGATACAATCATTAGAAAAGTTAACCGGAACTTTGATGCTACTTACAGCGTATATTGAGTCGAAGGAGAAAAAGAAATTATTATTATAAATGGAAATAAATGCCGGATCATCGGAGTCTAGGGCAGCCGGGTTTCCACCACCCATACTTGTGGAGGCAGGCAGTCGCGATAAATATTAATAGTGAATTCATAAACATTGTTTCCCAAACAGATATAAGTCACCTCCCCGCCAACGATGTGGGAAGCCTTCATCGCGAAAGGAGAGAGGAGGAGGAATATGATCAGGAAATTTTTCACTTTGTAAAATTAACGGATTTTGGCTGCTAAACGTATTTCAGAAACCTATTAATTATAGTCTTTATCTCATCTTTTGCTTCAAACATACCGGTATGACCTGTTTCTTCGAGGATGTGAACATCATTAATCGTTGCCAAATGCGTTTGGGGCATTACCTGCACCAATGGCGCTGCCTGATCTTCTCTTCCGATGATAAACAAAACCGGCGCGAAGCATTTCTTTAATACTTCAGTCGTGTCTTCACGTTCTATCATTGCTTGATAATAGGCCGCTAAATGAGTAGACGAAATTTGCATCGCCATTGTTAGGTGCCCTTCTTGTTCAGGTATGCCTGCAATTACCGCTCTTTGAGCATATAAATTGGGAATCATGGCTTTGAGAAAAATTTCCTTGCCACCATCCAGCATAAGGCGGATGGATTTACGTCGGTTTTCTTTTTTTTGTTCATCATCTGCCAAAGCGGATGAATGAATCATTCCGATCGCTTTCAAGGCTTCGGGATATTTTTTTGCAAAAGCCATGGCGGTATACCCTCCCATGGAATGCCCTAAAATAGCAGCGCCTTCAATATTTTCCACAGCCATAATATTTTTTACAAAATCGGCCATCTGCTCAATTGAACCGACGGTTTCGGCTGTGGATGATTGTCCACACCCCGGCCAATCAGGTGATATGACCCGATATGTTCCGACTAATTCCGGGATGAGATATTTCCATATGCGGCTATCTTCTCCAAAACCATGTAATAAGAATACCACTGGCCCATTACCCTCATCCGAATACATCAGGTTATCCGGGCTTGTTTTATTTTTCAAATCATTCATCTTGTAAATATTTGTGCAGCCTGCCATTTGAATGCTCCTGCGTAATATCTGAGTCGCAGCCAAATAATCAGGATGAGAGGCAGGATTTCGATATCAAATTTTTGTTGGGCAAAGAACTGATAGATCAGAGAAAGGGTGATTAACCAGGATGCAGAGCGGGCATAGGTGCTTACCTTATCAGATTTAAATGTAAGCATTCCGGCAAAAATCAGGTGCAAGGGGAAGGCCCAAAATAAATTTCGATTCCATGCACAAACTTTATGGTCAGTACCAAACCACATAAACAACATGAGTAGGCCTAATAAGCCCGCTATTAAAAACAAAGCGGAATCTAAATAAATCATACCTGATTTGAGCGTCTTTAATCGGCTTAATAAAAAATATGCGGCAGCAAATAGAAGAAAGAAAAATAAGGGTTCGTTTTTGGATGCATGAGGCTCCCATCGATTGGGCAAGAGATTTTTTGAACTTCCCACAATAAAACGACCATTGAGGCGCGCGGTCGCAAATCCTTTTTGTAAATAGTCGGGCAGAAACATGGATTCATTCGATTTCATGAGCCTATCCACAATATCGCTCATTAATAAATTGATGCCAACCCGCTCCCAATGTAAATTTCTTTCATAATGATTCAAAAGCGTACGAAATGAAATGCTATCATCCTGCATCGCAATACCATAAACAAATTGATCTTTGAATAAATTGGAAAAGATATCCCTGATTCGTGTAGAGCAATTGTCGAATAAAAAGTCGTAGCGGTAATTGCGATTCGCGGGTAGAGCATTATTGACCAAAAAATCTCTAATCTGTATGGCTTCTTCTGCCGATAAAAGCAAAATTTGTTCATCAACTCTTCTACCTTCTTCCTGATACTGTGCCATAAAGCCCGGGAAACTTTCCGTGCCCAGGTAATAATCCAGTTTGCCGCGGGTGAATTTTAAGTAAAAATCAGGATCGCTAAAACTAAAAGTTCCATAGTTGTAAACTATATCGGTTTGTTGACAACTATCCAGAATTCTGATGGCACTATGTCCATATATCGAATACAAATCTGCACCTGGCCCACAAGTCAGTATTGAGATTTGAAGACCACATGGATAAACGGTTAAACTGCCGGATGCCGGCAACGAAACGGAACAAATTAGAAAGAGGAATAACCACCTCCAGGCTGTTAAAATACGGACCTGCATAAGTGGCTAAGATAGTTTAATCTCCTGTTTTAGCAGATGATTTAACGTGAATAATTCGGAGATTCTTTGGTGACTACAACATCATGGGCATGACTCTCACGCATACCCGCATTGGTCATTCGCACGAATTGGGCCTTTTGAAGGGTTGGAATGTCTTTCGCACCGCAATACCCCATTCCGGCACGTAATCCTCCAATAAACTGATGCACCACTTCATTCAAAGTGCCTTTAAACGGAACCCGACCGACAATACCTTCAAGGACTAATTTTTTGATATCATCCTCCACATCCTGAAAGTAACGATCCTTACTACCTTCCTGCATCGCTTCAATGCTTCCCATACCCCGGTAAGATTTAAATTTACGACCTTCAAAAATGATCGTTTCTCCCGGGCTTTCTTCAACGCCTGCAAAGACAGAACCTGCCATGACGGATGATGCCCCGGCTGCCAGGGCTTTCACCATGTCGCCGGTATATCGGATACCTCCATCGGCTATTACCGGAACCCCTGACTTTTTCAAGGCCTCGGCAGCATCCATGATGGCCGTTAACTGTGGGGCTCCTGCGCCCGTCACGATACGAGTTGTACAAATGGATCCTGGTCCAACACTTATCTTAACTGCATCGGCACCTGCTGCTACCAATGCTTTTGCACCTTCACCTGTAGCTACATTGCCGGCAATAACCGGTAAATTTTTGGCATGTTTTTTTACTTTCTTCAAGGTTTCAATTACGCCTTTGGAATGCCCATGCGCGCTATCCAGCGTGATGACATCCACTCCAGACATCAATAAAGCATCCACTCGATTGAGAATGTCCGGCGTTATACCAACAGCTGCACCCACCAATAATCGGCCCATGCTGTCTTTATTGGCATTGGGATGACTTTTGTATTGTAAAATATCGCGGTAAGTGATAAGGCCGATGAGTTTACGATTTCGATCAACAATGGGTAGTTTTTCAATTTTATATTCCTGAAGAATTTTTTCGGCTTTCAGTAAATTGGTTCCCAAAGGAGCAGTCACCAATTTATCCTTGGTCATAATGTCTGCAACCAATTGTTTGGGATTTTTTTCAAAACGCAAATCTCTATTGGTGAGAATGCCAACTAGTTTGCGTTGATGATCTACAATAGGAATACCGCCTATTTTATTTTCACGCATCATCGCCAAAGCCTCACCGATAGTTGCCTCCGGATGAAGGGTTAAAGGATCTACGATCAGGCCACTTTCACTGCGTTTTACCTTTCGAACCTGTTCTGCCTGCTTTTCAATACTCATATTTTTATGCAAAATGCCAATGCCTCCTTCCCGTGCCAAAGCAATCGCCAGTTGAGCTTCAGTAACGGTATCCATGGCCGCAGAAACCAGTGGAATGTGAATTTGAATTTGTTTGGTAAGTTTGGTTTGGATGTTTACTTCTCTGGGTAAAACATCCGAGTAAGCAGGTACTAAGAGAACATCATCAAAGGTTAGCCCTTCTTTTAAAATCTTTGAATTTGTAGCCATGTGCAAAGATAGACATAATCAGAAAAAACCCAAATCGTCAGGGTCTTTGTTATGAATGCTTTCTTTGCGCTCGCAGAAATAAGCTGTAGTTTTCGATATCTGATTTTTTGGTTTATTTTTTTGGGATTGGATATTTAAACGTCTTGCAGTTCCTTTAATCTGTCAAATGGAGCGTGATTCGTAAGCGTGGGGGTAAATTCGGTCAGCATATCCACTCAAAACAAGGGTTTATCTGAGATATTTTAACCAACTGTTTATAAAAATGAATTAATTGTTATATTTGAAGCAAATAATTCAAGAATGAATAAAAGACTACTACCTCTATTATTATTGATTGTTTTTTCGGTGAATGTTAAAGTGTTTGGGCAATATTGTTTCCCTACCTACACGTTTGACTGTACTTCGAATGATTTTATCAATAATTTTTCTACGACTTTAGGTATTTCGAACATCACCAACAATAACACGGGTTGTAATGGTGTTTTACCCAATAACTACATTTACAATTCCGGAATGACTGTTTCGCAATTGCAAGGGCCAAAGAGTGAATTTTTCGATTCAATCCGGCACTGCTTGGTCGCAGGGCTTTCGAATATGGATTGATTGGAACAATAATCAAAGTTTTGCCGATCCCGGTGAAGATGTTTGGGTTTCTACCACTTCAAGCACCGCGGTACAAACTGGCACCATCAATGTGCCTATTTCTGCCTCACCCGGTGTAAAACGAATGAGGGTACTTTGCAGATTTGCAACGATCCCAACTATCACGGATTATTGCGGAACTGGTTTTTCTTTTGGGGAATGTGAGGATTATAATTTTCAGGTGATTTCTACCACTCCTTGTTCAGGCGTTCCGGTGGCAGGAACAGCCACAGCTTCACCAACCAATCCTTGACCGGGGGTACCCGTATCACTCAATTTGACAGGTGTTACCGCCGCTGGTAATTTGTTCTTCCAATGGTGGCGCTCGACAACTCCGAATGGTCCATGGGTGCCTATTCCTGGTAGCAATTCAACATCTATCATGTATACTCCACCAGCAGGTTCTACCACCTATTACACGTGTGTAGTAACCTGTCAAAATAGTGGCGGTTTGGATACTGCTACTGTTGCAGGTCCTGTAATTGTACAACCATTCTCTCCAACCTCACCTTGTTATTGTAATACATCAGCGGCTACTTTTACAGCGGATGAAGAAATCACCAATGTGACCATCGGTACCTGAATAATACAACTACCTGCTCCAGCTTAAGCGGTACTGCTTGTACCGGCACGGGTACGGCGAGTTTGTATTCGAATTTCACTTCCTGTACACCTTATCCAATTTTATACAAAGGTCTTGCCCAAACGGCCAACTTAACGGTAGGCTCTTGTGGTACATTTAATTTTATCAACGCTTTTTAAAATTTATATCGATTACAATCAAAACACTGTGTTTACCGATCCGGGTGAAGAGGTTTATTTTTCAGGTACCGCTGGTTTATCTTGTGTGCCTCCAACAACAGTGAACGCTACTTTTACGGTTCCGGTTACTGCGCTGAGCGGCCCAACGCGTATGCGTGTGATTAATCAGGAAGGTGGACAGGGTTCTGCTACGACAATAGTGCCTTGTGGCTCTTATGGATATGGCGAAACGGAAGATTATGTGGTAAATATTGTTACGCCATCTCCTTATGATCCTGCAGTTCAAAACATTAATGTACCAACAGGGACTTGTTTTACAGCCAATGAAACAGTGACAGTACAGGTAGCCAATTATGGATCCAATACCATCAACCTGAGTACCAATCCTGTAACCTGTACCTTGGAAGTGAATGGCCCATTGGGTCCTGTGAATTATTTTGGAACCTTGAGTTCCGGTACTTTAAATGCCTATGGTGCTACTACGCAAACGCTCACGTTCAATAATGTAAACATGTTTGATGGCGGCAGTTATTGTTTGAATACAACACTGACCATAGGATCTGCAGGTGGTGTGGTGAATGGTAGTTTGACCAATGACTCATTGTTTGCACCTGTTTGCCGATCCAATTTCCGTCCTACTGCCGGACCTGATTATGAGTTGTGTCAGTTTGATATGATTCCGTTTGGTCAGGGATTAACGGTGAGTGGTTGTGCCACCCCGATATTGGATTCACAAACGATTGTACTAACGATTGCACCGACAACCAATCCGACGGCCACTTTCACCAACCGGAGCTGCATTATTTGCAACGGGTGTATTGCCCACTTTGCCACAGGGTTCATTGATACAGAACTGCGATTTTATTGTCACCAATTTATCTACCCAATTGGGTGGCTGGGCCAATGAAACCCGTTTCCCGATATTTCATGGTCCCATGCCTGTACAAGCCGCGAATGTGGTTTATACCTCTACCACCGGAAATACGGCATTAACGATTGCGAACTATACCTGGGTGAATAATCCACCGGCTTCATCGATTGGAAATTTATACACTGCAGTAGGTGCCGGAGGTTCCTTCAATGTTGGATACCATAGTACCTGGAGGGAAATGCTACATCCAATGGATATGCGATTAACGCGGGTGGAAATACCACGGTTGCAACGATTAAGATAAGATATACATATGTACCTGCGAGTTATGAGTGGTATAATGTACCAACCGGAGGCAGTAGTTTGTATGCTTTCTCGCCCTTTGATCCATTAACGACAGCCGGTTCCGGTATTACCAATTCAAACAGTACGGGTACATTTACTTTTTTATGCAGCCTGTACAGGAAGTTCAAATTGTCGGGTTCCGGTTGATTTAAATATCAATCCAACTCCAGAGGCTTTCCAGGATACTTTGTATGCCTGTGAGTTTGCACCGAGTTCGAATGGAGGAATTTTTGATTTAACGAATGCGGTCTCTACTGTATCCGGTGGCCAGGTTGGAACGAGTGTCGATTTCTTTAATGACCAGTTTATTACTTTACCGGTTCCATTCCCAACGAATGATACTTCAAGCACCAACTTCATTTATTCGAAAGTGTATTATGCGAGCACCGGATGTTATTCATCGGATAGTGTGTACTTGGTGGTGAATACATTGCCTGATTTTACAGCGGGCTTTTTAACCGGTTTTGCATGTGCGCCTGCTTCGATAGATGTGGCTTCCTTGATTAATCCATTTGCGACTATACCAGCAGGCAGTGATACCTTGTATTACGAAGATCCTGCCTTTAGTGTATTACATCCGAACCCTCACACCATTGGACAGCCTGATACGGTTTATATGGTGATTGCAACGACCACTAATCCGGTATGTAGTGATACAGCGATTGCATATATCGATGTACAAGGTGGAACGAATCACATTGCCAGTCAGGACATTACTTTTAATTTCTCGAACTGTGGTAATGTGGGTAATAATATATTCACCTTAACAGATGGTAATGCAGATACACTGCGCACCGCAACAGATTGTAAAAAAGTGGTAGCGATACAGGATATTGCGAATGGAACAGATTTAGGCTCCATTTTTGTGAATGAGGATATTGCTTGTCAGACACCATTCCACAATGGACAACCTTATGTGAATCGTGAATATACGATTACGCCAACCACCAGTGATACAGCTTATGTTTGTTTGTATTATCTGGATGATGATTTTGCACTGTACAATGGAGATGCCTCCTTAACCGGATGGCCATTATTGCCGACATCAACGAATATGTCCTTGATGGGAAATATCTGTATCACGAAAGTGGATAATGGTCCGATCAATAATCCCGGCAGCACAGCGACAACCATTCCAAATAGTGATATCACGGCAAGTTATGATCCGAATACAACGGTGTGGACGGTTTGTTTTCCGGTTGGAAGTTTTTCATCATTCTATTGTCATACCTGTAATCCGGGCAATGCACCATTACCTGTGATGTTGAGTTACTTTAAAGGACGCAAACAGGATCAGACTTCTGTATTGAGCTGGAGTACCGTTCGTGAAAGAAACAACAGCCATTTTATATTGGAACGCAGTCGGGATGGAAAAACATTCAGCGCGATTAGTGCAGCAATTCCATCACAAGCATTGAATGGCAATAGTGAGGAAAAACTGGATTATAGCTATACTGATCAACAACCGATGAATGGTCATAACTACTATCGTTTGTTGCAGGTTGATTTAGATGGAAAGAATAATTACAGTCAGATCGTGGATGTTTACTTTGGCAATGAAACATTGGTGAATATGTATCCGAATCCGGTACAGAACCAATTGACGGTTGAAGTGAATACGCCAAAAGCAACTGCGGCAGAACTTCGTATCATGGATGCAACAGGTCGGGTAGTACGCACGGTGGTGATGAACCTGAGTGAGGGCCTGAATGAAACTGAAGTGAATATGGAAGGACTGGCTGATGGAGTTTATTTGTTACGTTTAAGCAACGACAAAGGCCTGAATTATAGCCAGATGATTCGTAAGAATTAGAAGAATGTTCGGGAGTTAATTTCTCAGTAATCCCCCTGTGAATTGGGGTGAATGTTAAATATTTGTCGGTTAGACAAAAAGGAAATAAATTTAACACAAGATTACGCATATGAGAAAAAAATACATCCTTAAGCTAAGCTTTTTGATTGCTTTTCTTTTCCTGAAAAGCATCATTCAGGCTCAACCAATTTCCTTTAATACGCAAACTTTAGGGACTGGTTACAATGGCGCGAATAGTTTTAACAGTATCTGTTTCGTGATACATAACAACAATTCTTTCCCGGCAGTACTCACCTCGGTTTCGAATTATTTTGCAGCCGGGGCTACCGGAAATTTTGAGTTGTGGTATTCGGCCACATCAATTTATGGTGCACCTGGTACGGTTAGTGCTGGTCCTGTTTGGACACAAATTGCGACAAATAACAATGTAACGGTTGCATCAGGTACCCAAAGTGTGGTTTTTCCTACTTTGAGTTTCTCCATTCCGGCCGGAGCAACTTATCGGTTTTATTTGGCCTCTCCAACAGTTACGGTGAATTATACCACATCTGGAGCAGGCGTTACGCCAAATATTTTTACGAATAGTAATGTGGAATTAATTGTTGGTGATTATACCAACGCAGGGCAATATGCTGGTTGGGGCGGGGCTTACCCGACTCCAATCAATAATCCACGCGGATTCACCGGTACAGTCACTTTAAATTTAATCAGCACACCGTGTTCGGGTGTTCCAACTGCCGGCACTGCCAATGCGACACCAAACAATCCTTGTCCGGGTGTACCTGTCAATTTGAATTTAACTGGTCTGACGAATGCAGGTAATTTATTTTTTCAATGGTGGCGCTCTACTTCTCCTACCGGCCCTTGGGTGCCAATACCCGGAAGCAATTCACCTTCGGTTATGTATACCCCACCAGCAGGTTCTACCACCTATTACACCTGTGTAGTAACCTGTCAAAATAGTGGCGGTTTGGATACTGCTACTGTTGCAGGTCCTGTAATTGTACAACCATTCTCTCCAACCTCACCTTGTTATTGTAATACATCAGCGGCTACTTTTACAGCGGATGAAGAAATCACCAACGTGACCATCGGTACCCTGAATAATACAACTACCTGCTCCAGCTTAAGCGGTACTGCTTGTACCGGCACGGGTACGGCGAGTTTGTATTCAGACTTTACATCTTGTTTGCCTTATCCGATATTATATAAAGGTCTAGCACAAACGGCCAACCTAACGGTGGGGTCCTGTGGTACATTTAATTTTATCAACGCTTTTAAAATTTATATCGATTACAACCAAAACACTGTGTTTACCGATCCGGGTGAAGAGGTTTATTTTTCAGGTACCGCTGGTTTATCTTGTGTGCCACCAACTACGGTGAATGCTACTTTTACGGTTCCGGTTACTGCGCTGAGTGGTCCCACACGTATGCGTGTGATTAATCAAGAAGGGGGACAGAGTTCTGCTACGACAATCGTGCCTTGTGGCTCGTATGGATATGGAGAAACAGAAGATTATGTGGTGAATATTGTTACGCCATCTCCTTATGACCCTGCTGTTCAAAGCATCAATGTACCAACAGGGACTTGTTTTACAGCCAATGAAACAGTGACAGTACAGGTAGCCAATTATGGATCCAATACCATCAACCTGACTACCAATCCTGTAACCTGTACCTTGAAGTGAATGGTCCATTGGGTCCTGTGAATTATTTTGGAACCTTGAGTTCCGGTACTTTAAATGCCTATGGTGCTACTACGCAAACGCTCACGTTCAATAATGTAAACATGTTTGATGGCGGCAGTTATTGTTTGAATACAACACTGACCATAGGATCTGCAGGTGGTGGTGAAATGGTAGTTTGACCAATGACTCATTGTTTGCACCTGTTTGCCGATCCAATTTCCGCCCTACTGCCGGACCTGATTATGAGTTGTGTCAGTTTGATATGATTCCGTTTGGTCAGGGATTAACGGTGAGTGGATGTGCTACTCCGATATTGGATTCACAAACGATTGTACTAACGATAGCACCGACAACCAATCCGACGGCCACTTCACCAACCGGAGCTGCATTATTTGCGACGGGTGTATTGCCCACTTTGCCGCAGGGTTCATTGATACAGAACTGCGATTTTATTGTCACTAATTTATCTACCCAATTGGGTGGCTGGGCCAATGAAACCCGTTTTCCAATATTTCATGGTCCCATGCCTGTACAAGCAGCAAATGTGGTTTATACTTCCACCACGGGTAACACAGCCTTGTCATCAACGAACTATACCTGGGTGAATAATCCACCGGCTTCTTCGATTGGGAATTTATACACTGCAGTAGGTGCTGGAGGTTCTTTCAATGTTGGATACCATAGTACCTGGAGTGGAAATGCTACATCCAATGGATATGCGATTAACGCGGGTGGAAATACCACGGTTGCAACGATTAAGATAAGATATACATATGTACCTGCGAGTTATGAGTGGTATAATGTACCCACCGGAGGCAGCAGTTTGTATGCTTTCTCGCCCTTTGATCCATTAACGACAGCGGGTTCCGGTATTACCAATTCAAACAGTACGGGTACATTTACTTTTTATGCAGCCTGTACAGGAAGTTCAAATTGTCGGGTTCCGGTTGATTTAAATATCAATCCAACTCCACAGGCTTTCCAGGATACTTTGTATGCTTGTGAGTTTGCACCGAGTTCGAATGGAGGAATTTTTGATTTAACGAATGCGGTTTCTACTGTATCCGGTGGCCAGGTTGGAACGAGTGTCGATTTCTTTAATGACCAGTTTATTACTTTACCGGTTCCATTCCCAACGAATGATACTTCAAGCACCAACTTCATTTATTCGAAAGTGTATTATGCCAGCACAGGATGTTATTCATCCGATAGCGTGTATTTGGTGGTGAATACCTTACCTGATTTTACAGCAGGCTTTTTAACCGGTTTTGCATGTGCGCCTGCTTCGATAGATGTGGCTTCCTTGATTAATCCATTTGCTACTATACCAGCAGGCAGTGATACCTTTGTATTACGAAGATCCTGCCTTTAGTGTATTACATCCGAACCTCACACCATTGGGCAGCCTGATACGGTTTATATGGTGATTGCAACGACCACTAATCCGGTATGTAGTGATACAGCGATTGCATATATCGATGTACAAGGTGGAACGAATCACATTGCCAGTCAGGACATAACTTTTAATTTCTCGAACTGTGGTAATGTGGGCAATAATATATTTACCTTAACAGATGGTAACGCAGATACACTGCGCACCGCAACAGATTGTAAAAGGTGGTAGCCATACAGGATATTGCGAATGGAACAGATTTGGGCTCCATTTTTGTGAATGAGGATATTGCTTGTCAGACACCATTCCACAATGGACAACCTTATGTGAATCGTGAATATACGATTACGCCAACCACCAGTGATACAGCTTATGTTTGTTTGTATTATCTGGATGATGATTTTGCATTGTACAATGGAGATGCCTCCTTAACCGGATGGCCATTATTGCCGACATCAACGAATATGTCATTGATAGGAAATATCTGTATCACGAAAGTGGATAATGGTCCGATCAATAATCCCGGCAGCACAGCGACAACCATTCCGAACAGTGATATCACGGCAAGTTATGATCCGAATACAACGGTGTGGACGGTTTGTTTTCCGGTTGGAAGTTTTTCATCATTCTATTGTCATACCTGCAACCCGGGCAATGCGCCATTACCTGTGATGCTGAGTTACTTTAAAGGTCGCAAACAGGATCAGACTTCTGTATTGAGCTGGAGTACCGTTCGTGAAAGAAACAACAGCCATTTTATATTGGAACGCAGTCGGGATGGAAAAACATTCAGCGCGATTAGTGCAGCAATTCCATCACAAGCATTGAATGGCAATAGTGAGGAAAAACTGGATTATACCTACACTGATCAACAACCGATGAATGGTCATAACTACTATCGTTTGTTGCAGGTTGATTTAGATGGTAAGAACAATTATAGTCAGATCGTGGATGTTTACTTTGGCAATGAAACATTGGTGAATATGTATCCGAATCCGGTACAAAACCAATTGACGGTTGAAGTGAATACTCCGAAAGCAACTACGGCAGAACTTCGTATCATGGATGCAACAGGACGGGTAGTACGTACCGTAGTGATGAACCTGAGTGAGGGCCTGAATGAAACTGAAGTGAGTATGGAAGGACTGGCTGATGGGGTTTATTTGTTGCGATTAAGCAACGACAAAGGTCTGAATTATAGCCAGATGATTCGTAAGAATTAAAGGCCGAATACTTAAAGCATATAAGGTGAGTTGATTACACAGCTCACCTTTTTTTATTGCATGGATGAACAGAGTAAGCCATGAAGAACATAGAATCCTTGAATATCGATAGCATCAGAAGAGAGGATGAAAGAAATGCTGAATATGATTTTAGCCCTGATGGAAGCGATATCCCCGGCGCGCCGGGATACAAGCAGACAGCAGGAGCGAGGATGAAGCAAGAAAGTGTGGATGTGCTACAAAAAAAATACCGATGTCACGCATTGGGTCATTCATCAACCACTTCGAACCAAACAGGTTTTGGGTCATTCCAATCGCCATTATAATTGATGGTAATTTCTTCGCCGGCTTCGATATCTCTCACTGTTTCAATCATGATTACTCCAGCCTCATAATCCTGAAAGTACTCGGCATTGGCTTGATAATGATGATTGTAAACAGGCACCAGACCCATGGCCATGCAGCATTGTTCGTTTTCCCATTCGAAAATATAGTGGTATAAAGTGGTTTGATCAAGTAGCAACCGATCGGCAGCTGACATCACCACAACCGGAGAAACTTCGATGCAGGTTCCTGCCGGAATAGGGTCGCGGGAAAAAACACCCCATCCTTTTCGTTCAGTGAGGGCTGTAAAAAGAGATTCTGAAATCATGAGCGATGTATTTCGCGCTGTCCAAATAATAGTTGTCCAAGTAGGATCAATAACAAACTCAATACACCTGATAAAATGGTTTTAAACAGAATGATCAGGATATTTTTGAGGCTCCAAATTTGTAATAAATAATACGAAAAATGATGAACCAAAATCGCCATGGATACATACAGAATGAATGAGTTGAAACCCATTTTAAATAAATTGGGTGTGGTGCTCCCAGCTCTTTAATACTTTGCTGAAAAAACAAAGCCAGTAAATAGGGGCGGATAAAACACAATAAAACACATGCTGCGGCATGCATGCCCGGTGTATTACAAAACATATCCATCACGAGGCCGGTGATAAAACCAAAAAGCATCAATAACCAATGAGGAATATTGACCGGAAGTAAAAGAAGCCCCAATGGATAAATTAAAGGCGTAAATACCGGAATGCCCAAAATGTTTATTGAAGATCGAATAGCAATATGGTTGAGCAGCACGACCTGAATCAGGATCACGACAATAAACGTAAAAATAATTCGAACAGGTAAACTCATGTTATTCGCTTTGGGTTGAATCTTCCAGTAGAATGCGTTCAATCTGGGTTATATCTTCGATGACATAGACATAATGTAATTTTCGGAAATCATGACTTAACCATACTTTGTATGTAGTTCCGTTTTTGGATTTTTCAGCAGCACGACCAATCAGGATGTTTTCCGGAAAAATACCAAAACCGCTGGTGAGCACTGAGTCCTTTTGTTTCACCTTCACACTTTGTGGAATGCCACTCAATGTAACCAAATTTGGATTGTCACCATCCCAATACAATTTACCCACTGTGCCATCACCCACCATAGCACTCACTACAAATTTGTCTGACAACAAAGAGGCCGCCACACTATAATTTTCGCTCACATGGGTGATGCGTCCAACAATGCCTTTATCGCAAATGACTGCAAAATTTTTACGGATCCCTTGTTTGTAACCGGCATTAAGCGTCAGGAAATTGTATTTCAGGTCAACGCTGTTATTCAAAACTTTACATGGGATGTAACGGTAATGTGTCGTTTGTTTTACACTGTCCCGAACAGTTGTACTCGTGTAGGAAGTGTCCTTCAGATGATTGGGAATTTGCGGAATTCCCAATTGTTGTTTGAGCCGCGCATTTTCACGCACCAAACTATCGTTGACAGCTCTCAAGCTAAAAAAACCAAACAATTGTTGTTTTTGGGTAAACAAAGCGCCTGATATACTTCGTGACGAATTAACCCATGAACTTTGTTGATAGCGATTGTTCCGTAAAAAAATACTGAGGCAGATAATTTCAAGGAGGAGGAAAATGAAGAAGTTATAATAACGCTTCAGGATAAATATCAGATTCCTCACTGCAAATTGAATTCAAGGGTTGTGTGAAAAAATTATTGCATCAAAAACGGATATTTGTGCACATGTTTCAAAGCCATTCCGGTACCGCGAACCACACTACGTAATGGATCGTCCGCTACATGTACAGGCAATTTAATTTTGTGCGAAATACGTTTGTCTAATCCTCGAAGTAAAGCGCCTCCACCCGTTAAATACAAACCCCGGCGAAAAATATCTGCGGCCAGTTCAGGGGGTGTTTTTTCAAGGGCTTTTAATACGGCCTCTTCAATTTTAAAAATTGATTTATCCAGGGCGTCGGCTACTTCCTGATAACTCACCATAATTTGTTTAGGAATACCGGTCACCAAATCCCGGCCATTCACGGCTACATCATCGGGTGGGTTGTCCAATTCCTTCAAAGCGCTACCAACCTGGATTTTTATTTGTTCAGCGGTGCGGTCACCAATCAATAAACTATGATATCGACGCATCGCTTCAATGATATCTGCAGTAAATTCATCACCGGCAATACGGATACTCTCGTCGCACACAATGCCCGACAAGGATATGATGGAAATTCCGGTTGTACCACCGCCGATATCAATCACCATATTTCCGGTAGGTTCTTCAACATCAATGCCAATCCCCAAAGCGGCAGCCATTGGTTCGTGGATCATATACACTTCCTTGGCACCCGCCTGCTCCGCACTATCACGCACCGCACGTTTTTCAACTTCGGTGATCGAAGATGGAATACAAATGACCATACGCCAGCTTGGTGCAAACAAAGGCTTTTTGGGATAAATCAATTTAATCATTTCCCGAATCATCCCTTCGGCGGCATTAAAATCGGCAATTACACCATCTTTTAAGGGGCGAATTGTTTTTAAATTTTCATGCACTTTTCCGTCCATCATCATCGCACGTTTTCCAACGGCAATAATTTTGTTGGTGGTTCGGTCAACGGCAACGATAGATGGTTCATCAACCACTACCTGATCATTATGTATGATGAGCGTATTGGCCGTGCCGAGGTCAATCGCAATATCTTGTGTAAAAAAATTAAATAATCCCATAAATCTGGTGTGAATCCCTGTATGAAAACGTGGGCGAAGTTAGAGGCTTTATTTTACAAATGAAAATTCAACAACACACTTTTATACTTTTTTTGGCTTTTGTGGAAAACCTTGTGATAACTGCATTTTCAAGCCCTGTCTTCAAATTTTTCGCATCTGGCATTTTTAAGTTTCGGGCATCATATTTAGATTCCATTTTTGGCAGCATCATACGCCAAATTTCTTTGGGGCTATCGTCCGGCTGTTCGCTTGTATACCGCCAGCCTGAAACATTTTTCTCACCAAAAAGGCCATGAATTCGCTGTCGGTGATATCGCTGCCATCCGGGCTGAGTTGAGCTACCTTGCTTTTAATGGGCCTCAAGGTCAGGCCTTGTCAACATGAAACTTGTTAAAGGCTTTTAATTATCCGGATGCGCGTATTATTTTTCTAATCCAAAATTTAACCTATGAACATTCGCTTCCAAAGCAGCCTCAAAATGGCTGGCTCCATGTCTTTGCGTTTATGCACCCTGCTCGTTTTTATCATTGGCAGTCTTCCCTTTTTCGTCAAAGCACAAGTCCCCTATCAGTTTAATTATCAAGGTATTGCACGCGATAATACCGGTAATCCTTTGGGTTTTCAAAATCTCAGCATTAAAATTGGGATTCTGGCAAGCCCTGTGGCACAGCCATCGTTTGAAGAAATTCATCAGGTAAAAACCAACGAATTTGGGTTGTATACTTTGCAGATCGGCAAAGGACAGGCCATTGCGGGGAGTATGCAATCTGTACAGTGGGAAAGCGGAAATCAATATATTCAAGTCGCTATTGATCCTTCTGGTGGCACAAATTATATCGAAGCGGGTACGACTCAATTGCTCAGTGTTCCTTATGCCATTTATGCCGATCGGGCCGGTGAGGCCAAATTATCCGGAAATACGCAAAGGGCGGGCAATCAACATTATCTCTCAAGTTTGATGCATCCGGAAGTTCAAGTGCTGAAATCAATTCGCAAATTTTTGATAATGGCAGCAATATCGGTATCGGCACAATCACTCCTGCGGCTACCGCCAAATTACATATTTCTCAAAATTCGGCTTCTGTTCTGGAGCATGTGCGCATGCAAAATCTGAGTGCTACAGGTGCCGGGCGTTTTACTTTATACAGCGACGGAGCATCTAATTATGCCACTTTCACCAAATACGGGAGTACCTATGCCGGTGGGTATGCTGGTATTACATCGCTTTATCCTTACGCCAATTTGCTTGCCTTTGGAAACAATGGATTACTAGCAGGTGATGGTCTCGGGCGTTTCCTCATCAGCACCGGTGGAAATATCGGCATTAGTTTATTTAAATCCGGTTTGAGTAAGTTAAAATTTCATGCTGATTTTGCCTCTGAAAATGTGGGTATAGGTGGTTCGTCTGTTCCGGTATCTCGTGTACATCTAAACAATACGGATGGCAATATCATGGATTTGAATTTGAGTAATAATACTTCGGGACATAGTGCCACCGATGGTTTCGCTATTGTACAAAATGGCAATGATGCTCATTTGCTTCAAAAAGAAAATGCGGCTTTGCGTTTCTCAACCAACAATGTCGAACAAATGCGTATCAGTCCTGCTGGTCAATTGGGTATTGGCACGAATTCACCCTCTGCCAAATTGGATGTGAATGGACAAATTCGTATTCAGGGTGGAAGTCCCGGGCTTGGTAAAGTATTGGTTTCTGATGCTATTGGTTTAGCCAGTTGGCAAACACTTCCTTCTTCGGGTGGAGGCACATTGAATCAATCGTATAATTTTGGAGGACCCGGTTTGGGGCGAATCATTACCGCCGATCAAGGCGCTGTGCTCATCAATGGTGAGGATGGATTTCAGGTAATAGGGAATTTCGGTACCGGAGATTTATTAGGTTTGAGTGGTCCGGGGTCAAGGATGTTTTATTATCCACGCAAAGGAGCATTTCGTTCCGGAACGGTTAATAATAGCAATTGGGATGAAGATAGCGTAGGTATTTATTCAACCTCTTCCGGTTATGATACAAAGCTTCAGGTGCGGCATCCACAGCATTTGGGATAGCGTCTTATGCCACCGGGCAAGGTGCTGTAGCTTTGGGGGCATACAGTGAAGCACAAGGTGCAGATGGAGCCTCGGCCATTGGTCAGGAGCCATTGCCAAATCGTATTCTTCTATTGCGATGGGGGTTTATAATGATCCCATTTCAAGTTCAAATGCCAATACATTTATCAGCACGGATCCTTTATTTCTGATTGGGAATGGAAGCAATTCGCTCAACCGAAGTAATGCATTCACCTTACTTAAAAATGGAAATTTAGGATTGGGAACCAACACACCTTCCGAGAAATTGGAAGTGAATGGTCAGGTGAAAATTACAGGTGGAACACCAGGTGCAGGTAAAGTGTTAACCAGTGATGCAGGCGGTACAGCCAGTTGGCAATTTATTCCTTCTACTTTATTGGGCGCAACGACTTTGGATTCAGCCTACGATTACGGTGGCTTAGGTGCGGGTCGGATGATTCAAACCACCCACGGTGCTGTTTGGATAAATGGCCCCGATGGATTACATGTGAGCGATAGTGTCGGCATTGGCACAACTTCACCTGCTGCTGCGCTGGATGTAAACGGTCAAGTAAAAATATCCGGAGGAAATCCTGGAGTCGGTAAGGTCTTAACCAGTGATGCCAATGGTCTGGCTTCCTGGCAAACAGGTGGTTCCGGTGTCAATGGTAAATCAGTATTAAACGGGAATGCGAATCCGACTTCTGGAATCGGAACTGATGGCGATTTTTATATCAATACAAGTACAAATCAAATTTTCGGACCCAAGACATCTGGTGTCTGGGGGACAGGCGTTTCATTGGTTGGTCCACAAGGTTTAGCAGGAGCTACGGGTCCAGCAGGAGCCGCCGGAGCAACTGGTGCAACAGGCCCTGCAGGTGCAGCTGGTGTAAATGGTAAAACTGTTTTAAGTGGTAGCATTAATCCGGCATCCCAGCTGGCGCAACAGGTGCTACTGGCCCTCAGGGCCCGATTGGATTGACGGGTGCGACAGGGCCACAAGGACCAATCGGATTAACGGGTGCAACAGGAGCTACAGGACCCGCAGGAGCCACCGGTGCAGCAGGCAAAACTGTCTTAAACGGAAATGTAAATCCGGCAGCGGGTACCGGTGTGAACGGAGACTTTTATATCAATACAGTGACGAATCAAATTTTCGGACCTAAGACGGCAGGAGCATGGGGAAGCGGAACATCTTTGGTAGGACCTGCGGGAGCAGTCGGTGCTACAGGACCAGCTGGCGCAACAGGTGCTACTGGCCCTCAGGGCCCGATTGGATTGACGGGTGCGACAGGATTACAAGGTCAATTGGTTTAACCGGAGCCACAGGCCCTCAAGGACCGATAGGATTAACCGGTGCTACAGGGGCCACAGGTCCGGCAGGAGCAACCGGAGCTGCGGGAACTAATGGCAAAACAGTTTTAAATGGAAATGTCAATCCGGCAGCAGGAACGGGTGTGAATGGCGACTTCTATATTAATACGGCCACGAATCAAATTTTCGGACCTAAGACTGCAGGTGCTTGGGGAAGTGGGACTTCATTAGTTGGACCTGCAGGTGCGACCGGAGCAACTGGTCCACAAGGTCCTATTGGTTTAACCGGTGCCACAGGGCCTCAAGGACCGACCGGATTACTATCATCCGGAACCTTGGCCGGTAATACCCCTTATTGGAACGGAACTTCATGGGTAGTCAATAGCAATAACATATTTAACAATGGCGGTAATATTGGTATAGGTACGGCAACTCCTTCCTACCCTTTTCATGTTTATAAATCGGCGAATGGGCTCTTTGTGAGTAGTTTAGAAAATACATCTGCAACAGGACATGGCTTGGAAGTGAGAGTGGCGAATTCCACGAATGTAGGAGTCATCGAAGCATATGGTGGAGGTACTCAACTATTTAGATTAATGAGTAATGGACGACTTGGTTTAGGGATTTCTGTTCCAGCAACAAAATTGGATGTAGCCGGAACAGGTCGATTTACTTCTTCTACTTATAATGATCCAATGATTGAACTAAATCAAACTTATAGTCCTGCCGGGGTATCGCCTCAATATGGAATTCACACAACGCTCAATTCCAATCAAAATAAAACCGGTATTTATAATCTTATTCAAGGTACAAATGTTTCGGAATCAATGTGGGAATTAGCAACCGAATCGAAGCCATAGGAAGTGCGAACCATTTTGCGATTTACAATACTTTTGCCAGCACTTCTTCCTCAGGAAGCATTTATGGAATAAGAAACTGGTTTCAAAGTGGTAGCTCACATACAGGTTACCTTTTTTGGGGTTATTAATGATTTTGATAACAATGACAACAATACAGAACAAAATGGCTTAGTGAATAGATTTACCGGAACAGGAAGCGGTACAAGATATGGTGTTCATAATGAATATTCAGGAACCGGAAATGCTACATTCTATGGCGTTAATACAGAAATTTCTGCATCGGGTAGTGGAACGCATTATGGAGAATACGTCAATATGTCCGCGCGGTTCTTCCGAAAAGTATGCTTTTATGCAAATATTCCTTTATCCACCGGTGGAAATCATTATGGCATATATTCCAATGTTACTAAATCAAATTCATATGCCGGATATTTTCTGGGCAGGGTTTCGATTGGTAGCAATGTTTTGAATAATTATATACTTCCCCTTAGTCGCGGTACAAATGGGCAAATTATGCAAACGGATGGAACAGGTAATGTCAGTTGGGTAAATACTTCTTCCTTAATTTCAAAAACTGATCCTAAAGTTGGAACCCTCTCCAACAATTATATACCCAAATGGAGTACAAGTAACTTAGTGAATGGAATATTATATGACGATGGAACCAAGGTAGGAGCATTTACAACTTTCCCTCAATCCATTTTGGATTTGAATGGCGATTTAGCACTTCGTATTGGAAGTCTGGTTTTGGTTTCGGGTAATAATAACAATGTATCTATTACGACCAATCCTAAATCTTTTTATCATATTACTGGACCTAACGGTAATTTTTTTATATCGGGATTAAATGGCGGAGTCAATGGAAGGATAGTTACATTGTATAATAATACATCATTCACAATGTCAATTCCACATTTAAGTTCAGCATCTGCAGCGAACAATCAAATTTATATCGGTACATCAGGAGATACCTTAGTGTTACAAGGATATTCATCTCTGACCCTTCAATACAATGTTACCCTATCAACGTGGACAGTGAACAGCTATAGTCATGGTGATTTCAAAAATACTGTGAATCAGCAATGGAATCTCTCCGGCAATAATAATGTAGTCGATGCCACTCACTTTTTAGGCTCTACCAATAATGCTCCTTTAAATTTTCGTGTGAATAATCAAAAGGCCGGTAGAATTGATAGTTCATCTTTTAGTACTTATTTAGGTTACCGATCAGGTGATTCAATAACAACCGGGACTGTTAACACATTTGTTGGTTTAAAGCAGGAGCTCAGGTGAAAAATAGAAATCACAATATCGCTATGGGCGCAAATGCTCTTCAAAGTACAAGTTCTAATTTTAACATTGCCATTGGCGATTCCGCCTTGTATTCGAATGCGACTTCAACTACCAATGCACACAATATTGGAATCGGTCACAGTGCTCTTAAAAATTCAACAGGCGGAAGTGCAAATAATATTGCGATCGGAGATTACTCTCAATATAGTGCGGCCAATACGGAATATAATATTTCCATTGGAGTAAATACGCTTAATAAAAATGAGACCGGTGATTGGAATATTGCTATTGGTCATGGTTCGCTTTACTACAATGAATCGGGAGATGATAATACCTCAATCGGTACAGCAGCGATGTTGCAAAATGTGTTTGGTTCAGAAAATGTTGCTATAGGTGTATCAGCTATGCAATTTTCTGATTCTACTTTCGAAAATACGGCTGTTGGTTTCGTTCTTTGAATGCGAGTAATCTAGGGAACGAGAATACCGCTATCGGGCATTATTCCGGGTATAGTTGTGATGGCAACCGCAATGTATTTTTAGGAAACAATGCCGACGTTCCCGCAAATATTTACGGGATTAATAATTCTGTGGCGATCGGTTATCGATCTAAAGTTAGCGCATCCAATAATATTATAATAGGTTCCGACTCTTCGACCTTTCGCTCATCTGTAGGTATCGGATTGAGGTCGACCGGTCAGTATATTGCCAATTCGAAATTCGGAAATCGCTGCTGAGGGAACGAACAAAATTTGACATACCGTTATAGCGGGACAAATATTTCAACGACGAATTATCTCCGTAGTTTGGGCAATCTAACAACGCCGACAATTGTCAACAATGGTTCTCATGTTCAGCGTTTTGATTTTTATGGATATGATGGTTCTGATTATCAGAAGAATGCACAAATTTTAGTCAGTGTTGATGGCAACCCTGCCTTGGGAAGTATTCCCGGTCGGATTACATTCAGCACCACAACCGTAGGTGCGTCTACCCCGACCGAAGTCATGCGAATTACTAACGGGCAGGAAGTAGGAATCAATACAACTTCTCCCAATACGAGAATAGATATCAATGGTAATATTGCTGTTCGTCAGAATGGGACTAGCTTGGTCAATGGCGCTAATCATAATTTGAATACCGGTGAGTATAGTTTCATACGGATTACCGGACCAACAGCAGCCTTTAGCATAACAGGATTGGCAGATGGTACGGATGGTGAAATCATAACCTTGTTTAATCAAACCGCTTTCAACTTGACTATTGCTAATGCCAATATCGGCTCTTTAGTCGCTAATCGCATATTGACACTGACTGGTGCAGATATATCTACGACAGGTCAAGGAACAGTGACTTTGCAATACAGTTCAGCCGATAGTCGCTGGATCGTCATTGCCATTCGAGATTAGTCTGCTCCAATTTTCTTATTTAAATGGCCAAATTCTAACTGAAAAGGTCGGATTGCTCATTTATGGGGACATTGAATGATGCCTTCAATTTATCTTTATCACATATAATATTCTTCCTATGAAACAAATTATTACTTTCATTTTGTGCTTACTTCTTTTGGCTGTCAGGGAGATTTACGCCCAAGCACCACAAAAATTTAATTACCAAGGTATCGCTCGGGATGCACAAGGCAATCCCATTGCAAAACAGCAACTGAGTTTGAAGTTGACTGTGTTGCCAACTATTGATGCGACTGTACCTGAGTATGAAGAAACTCAAGTTGTAAAAACCAATGAATTCGGATTGTACTCCTTGCAAATTGGGGGAGGTACTCCAGTGGCCGGGCAAATGAAAATGGTGAAATGGGAGACCGGCAATAAATATATTCGTGTGGCTATTGATCCTTCTGGTGGCACAAATTATATCAATGCGGGTACTACTCAATTGCTCAGTGTTCCTTATGCCATTTATGCCGATCGTGCCGGTGAGGCCAAATCATCCGGCAATACGCAAAGGGCCGGCAATCAACATTATCTCTCCAAGTTTGATGCATCAGGAAGTTCAAGTGCAGAAATTAATTCTCAAATTTTTGATAATGGCAGCAATATCGGTATCGGCACAATCACTCCTGCGGCGACCGCCAAATTACATATTTCTCAAAATTCGGCTTCTGTTCTGGAGCATATGCGAATGCAAAATCTGAGTGCAACCGGTGCCGGACGTTTTACCTTATACAGCGATGGAGCATCTAATTATGCCACCTTCACCAAATACGGGAGTACTTATGCCGGTGGGTATGCTGGTATTACATCGCTTTACCCTTACGCCAATTTGCTTGCCTTTGGAAACAATGGATTAGTAGCAGGTGATGGACTCGGACGTTTCCTCATCAGCACCAGTGGAAATATTGGCATTAGTTTATTTAAATCCGGTTTGAGTAAGTTAAAATTTCATGCTGATTTTGCCTCTGAAAATGTGGGCATAGGTGGATCGTCTGTTCCAGTATCTCGTGTTCATCTAAACAATACGGATGGCAATATCATGGATTTGAATTTGAGTAACAATTCTTCGGGACATAGTAGCACCGATGGTTTCGCTATTGTACAAAATGGCAAGGATGCTCATCTACTTCAAAAAGAAAATGCGGCTTTGCGTTTCTCAACCAACAATGTTGAACAGATGCGTATCAGTCCTGCTGGCCAATTGGGTATTGGCACGAATTCGCCCTCTGCCAAATTGGATGTGAATGGACAAATTCGTATTCAGGGTGGAAGTCCCGGGCTTGGTAAAGTATTGGTTTCTGATGCTACTGGTTTAGCCAGTTGGCAAACACCTGGTGCAGGTAGTGGAGGGACATTGGACCAGGCTTATGATTTTGGTGGATCAGGATTGGGACGTAACATTCAGGCAGATGCAGGAGCAGTTTGGATTCAAGGTACCGACGGTTTGTTTGTCACAGGTATTCTTGGGCAAGGAAATGCTTTGGGGCTTTCCGGTTCTGGAACAAAAATGTTTTTTCATCCGAAAAAAAGTGCCTTTCGGGTTGGGTCTGTTAATGCTAATTTTTGGGATGAAGATAGTCTTGGAATCTATTCCTTTTCAGCCGGTTTCGATACCAAAGCATTCGGTTCTGCCAGCGCGGCTATAGGTGTTGGAAATACGGCCAAGGGCAATGCAAGTATGGCTTTCGGTGCATATAGTGAAGCGCTCGGTGATAACTCCATTTCCATTGGTGACAATACCATTTCGAAAGCATATTCTTCGGCGGCTTTTGGTATGAATAATGATCCGATTAGCCTATCCAGTCCAAGCAGTTATGTAGGAACCGATCCGGTATTCGTTGTTGGAAATGGTATTGATGCTGTGAATCGTTCCAACGCACTAACCATTTTAAAAAATGGGAACATTGGAATCGGAACCAATACTCCATCGGAAAGATTGGAAGTAAATGGTCAGGTAAAAATTACAGGTGGCACTCCCGGTGCGGGAAAAGTTCTAACCAGCGATGCTTCCGGGATTGCTAGTTGGCAACCGATTCCTGCTCCAAGTTTAGGAGGGGCAACGACCTTGGATTCGTCCTACAATTTTAATGGCCCTGGATTGGGCAGAATCATTAATGCCAATAATGGTGCTGTTTTGATTCAAGGAAATGATGGTTTGCATGTGATGGACAGCGTGGGTATCGGCACACAAACACCGGGTGCAAAATTGGATGTGGCCGGACAAGTTAAAATTAGCGGTGGGAATCCCGGAGCTGGAAAAGTATTAACCTCCGATGCCAACGGTTTAGCAAGCTGGCAAAAAGGAGGTGGAGGTGTAAATGGCAAATCTGTTCTGAATGGAAATACAAATCCGAATGTCGGCATTGGTACTGATGGTGATTTTTATATCAACACAAATACAAATCAAATTTTCGGACCAAAGACATCAGGTGTCTGGGGCAGTGGAGTTTCATTGGTTGGTCCGCAAGGTGTTGTTGGATCTGCTGGTCCTGCAGGAGCAACAGGTGCAACAGGCCCTGCCGGTGTAAATGGTAAAACTGTATTAAGTGGGACCATTAATCCGGCATCAGGTACAGGCACCAATGGCGATTTTTATATCAACACAAATACAAATCAAATTTTCGGACCAAAGACATCAGGTGTATGGGGCAGTGGTGTTTCATTGGTTGGTCCGCAAGGTGTTGCGGGAGCCGCTGGTCCTGCAGGAGCCAGGTGCGACAGGCCCTGTGGTGCAGTCGCCTGCTGGAGCAACAGGGTAAACAGGCCCGCTGGTTAAGTGGGACCATTAATCCTGCATCCGGTACAGGCACCAATGGCGACTTTTATATCAACACAAATACAAATCAAATTTTCGGACCAAAAAACAGCAGGTGTATGGGGCATTGGTGTTTCATTGGTTGGCCCACAAGGTGTTGCGGGGGCTGCTGGTCCAGCAGGAGCCACGGGGGCAACTGGTCCTCAAGGCCCCATTGGTTTAACAGGTCCTGCAGGAGCCACAGGAGCGACAGGCCCTGCAGGTGCTGCTGGTGTAAATGGTAAAACTGTTTTAAGTGGCACCATTAATCCGGCATCCGGTACAGGTACCAATGGTGATTTTTATATCAACACAAGTACAAATCAAATTTTCGGACCAAAGACAGCAGGTGTATGGGGCAGTGGTGTTTCATTGGTTGGTCCGCAAGGTGTTGCGGGAGCTGCTGGTCCTGCAGGAGCCACGGGGGCAACAGGTCCTCAAGGTCCGATTGGATTGACTGGGCCTGTTGGTGCAGTCGGAGCAACAGGTCCTGCAGGAGCAACAGGAGCAACAGGCCCCGCAGGTGCTGCTGGTGTAAATGGTAAAACTGTTTTAAGTGGCACCATCAATCCGGCATCCGGCACAGGTACCAATGGCGATTTTTATATCAATACAAGTACGAATCAAATTTTCGGACCTAAGACATCAGGTGTATGGGGCTTAGGTGTTTCATTGGTTGGTCCGCAAGGTGTTGCGGGAGCTGCTGGTCCTGCAGGAGCAACAGGAGCCACAGGTCCTCAAGGTCCGATTGGATTGAACAGGGGCCTGCTGGTGCAGTCGGAGCCACAGGTCCTCAAGGCCCCATTGGATTAACAGGTCCTGCGGGAGCAACAGGAGCAACTGGTGCTACAGGCCCTGCCGGTGCAGCTGGTGTAAATGGTAAAACTGTTTTAAGTGGCACCATTAATCCGGCATCCGGTACAGGCACCAATGGTGATTTTTATATCAACACAAGTACGAATCAAATTTTCGGACCAAAGACAGCAGGTGTATGGGGCAGTGGTGTTTCATTGGTTGGTCCGCAAGGTGTTGCGGGAGCTGCTGGTCCTGCAGGAGCAACAGGAGCAACAGGTCCTCAAGGACCGATTGGATTGACGGGGCCTGCTGGTGCGGGCGGAGCAACAGGTCCTCAAGGGCCAATTGGTTTAACAGGACCTGCCGGACCTAGCGGTGCAACTGGAGCAACAGGTCCTCAAGGCCCCATTGGATTAACAGGTCCAATAGGTGCTACCGGGCCAACAGGTCCACAAGGGCCAGTAGGGTCAACAGGTCCCGCCGGTGCAACTGGCCCTGCAGGCGCTGCAGGAACAAATGGTAAAACAGTTTTAAATGGAACCATGAATCCACTTTCCGGTATTGGTACGGATGGGGATTTTTATATTAACATAATGACGAATCAAATTTTTGGACCTAAGACAGCCGGAACATGGGGAAGTGGTGTTTCATTGGTTGGTCCACAGGGGCCAATTGGTTTAACAGGACCAGCTGGTTCATCGAATCTCAATGGTACTACCAATTATGTCATGAAGTTTACGAATGCCAGCAACGCGGGAAATTCCAGAATATTTGATGATAGTACACATATCGGTATAGCGACAAATAATCCAAAGGGAGATCTTCATATTCATAACGTTCTCCATAATGATACTTTAAAACTAAGCAATTCAAATAGTGGAATGAGTTCTACAGATGGTTTGGATATCACGTTGGATACTTTAAAAGCATCGATTATGAATAGAGAGAATAGTTCGCTGTCTTTCGGTACAAATGATAGCATACGAATGACCATTAATTCTCTGGGTGAAGTGGGAATAGGTACAGCCGAGCCAAACTACCCACTTCATGTCACGAATTCTGTGAATACATATTCAACAATGGTTTATAATACCAAAACTTCAAATAGTTCAACGATTGGTTCGTGCGCTATTGTCGACAATGAAGACACCATTTCAGGGTCATCATTGGGTATTTTGACGAATATTACAGCAAGGCTGGGGGCAGGTATTCAGAATGTCGCATTGGGCGCTTATAACGGAAGTCAATACGGCGTACAAAATTTCATGTTGAATACTGGAAATGGCCAGCATTACGGGGTATACAATTCGATTGGCGGACCAGGAAGCGGTGAACAATATGGTGCATATACATCCTTAAATAATTCAGGTGATGGAAAACATTTTGCAAGTAGAAGTTTTATTACCGGAGGAGGAACAGGTGAACATTATGGAACGGTTCATCAGTTTTCTGGGTCAGGGTCCGGAAATCATTATGGTACATTTAATGAAATGTCAGCTTCAGGTAATGCAGTTCATTATGCTGTTCGCAACCGTGTAGATGGAAGCGGCACAGGAGATCATTTTGGGGTGGATAATGAAATTGCAGGTACAGGGTCGGGCAAACAATTTTGGATCAGAAACCTCATGTGGAATACCGGTAATAATGAACATATCGGAGTTGACAATACGCTGTCTGGTTCAGGTACAGGCGCTCATACCGGGGTGTTGAATCGTATATCAAACGGGAGCGGTAACCTCACAGGTACCTGGAATGAATTTTCCGGATCGATTGGTATTGGGAATCATATTGGCGTATTTAATAATTACTTCGCAGCAGGAAATGGTGTGCAAGCTGGTTTGTATACTTGGTTTCAATCCGGAGCAACCGGAACCGGACCGCAGTATGGAACCTATGTTGATAATTTTAGTGCTGGCAATGGCCCCCATTATGGGGCTTATAATGCCTTAGGGGGTACAGGAAATGGTTCGCAATACGGGTCCTATAATTTTATTTATAACAATAATGATTCTATGCATGTGGGCACTTTTAATGTTGAAACGAGCAGTGGAGACGGGCCCCATTATGGCACCATCAATAACATCACAAGTAGCGGTACAGGCGCCAATTATGGACTTTCGGCAAATATTACCAATACCAATGCATTCAATTCAAGCCAACAGTTTGGAAACAATGTATTGGTGTCCAACAGCGGAATTGGTGCAAGTTCAGGTTATTATGCCACCTTGTCGAATACCGGAAGCGGTGCTCAAAATGGATTGTATGTTTATCATTTACCAACAGGTACTGGAGCTGGCATTCACTATGGGCTTTATAATCAAGATTTAGGTCCCGGACAAGGCGTTCATTATGGCGTTTATAATTCTATCGGGAGTACAGGTATTGGTGATATTTACGGTACCAGGAATGTTATTTCCAATAGCGGAAATGGTGAGCACACAGGATTATACACAACCTTATCAGGTGTCGGTACAGGTCTTCAATATGGGGTAAGGAACGACATCACAAATACTTCTACAGGCGTACGGTATGGTGTAAGTAATTCCTTCACAGGGAGTGCTGATGGTGGAATTTATGGTTTAAGAAATGATATGGATGTGAGCGGCAGTGGATTTCAATATGGGGTATATACCGACATTAGTAACCTGGCAGTTGGTGCAGGCGCAAAGTATGGTTATCGGGTTTTTATTTCTAATGTAGCCGGTGGAAATCATTATGGGGTTTATTCGGATGTGCAGAAAAATGGTGGATATGCCGGATACTTTTTGGGTGATGTAAGAATAGCCAACGGAGATTTAATTGTGGCTGGTAATGTGGCGTCAAATTTATTGCCATTAACAAACAATACTTATGCTCTTGGTAGTTCGGCGTTAAGGTGGAGTCAGGTCTATTGCACAGCCGGCGTTTTTAACGGATCCGATCGTAGATTAAAAAATGATATCGTCAACACAAATTATGGTTTATCAGAAGTGATAAAAATGCGTCCCGTCAATTTTACCTGGAAGGAATTTAACCAAAGAAAAGATATTGGTTTTGTTGCTCAGGAACTTCAGGAAATTCTTCCGGAAGTGGTCATGGAATCAAAGGACAGTATGAACACCTTGCTTGTCAATTATATCGGCGTCATCCCGGTATTGGTTAAGGCCATTCAGGAGCAACAAGAAATGATCCAAGAATTACAACAAGAAAATCTTACACTTAAATCCAGCGTCATGGAAGCGGATAAACAAAATGCCGCCCTTGATGAAAAATTGAATCGCATGCAGGCCAGCCTCGATAAATTATTGATCCTTTATAATTCCGAACAAGCTTCGTCAAAAAAATAGTCGTCCATTTAATTTCATTTTTATGACCTCCTGGAATGGAGATCATAATTGACCGATGATGATTCGTTAGGCCTACATTTTAATATGAAAGTATTTGATCTTAGATCTATTGAACTTTAAAAGGGTGCTTTTCTTTATACTTACAGAATCGGTATTTTTTATTTTATCCTGAAACCCAAATTTGATTGTTGCCACTAAAGGCGAAGTGTTGCTTTTGAGCAAAGGTTATTCCGTTATATAAAGAGCTAAGATTTTTGTATATAATAATGATGGTAGCATTGGTACCATCGGACATTAAATCAACAATTAATGTGTCTAAAAATCACCGTCGATAACCTGAATTATGTGACGGGATTTTGTCCTTTAAAGTATTGTTGAATGGCATGATTGACTTCAACAGCTCGTTCTATTTGAACAAAATGACCTGTTTGCGGATAGGTGAAAAGAAATGACTGTTTGATTTCTTTGCAAGCCTTACGGGCTATTTCCGAAGTGGAAACAGGATGCAAAAAACGATTCGGAATGAGCATGTCTTCTTCGCCAAAAAAGACCAAAACAGGTTGTTGGATATTTTTTAAGGCGTAAAATATTTGTTCTTTCAACATGGAAGAAATAGTCATATCCAACATTCGTCGGTAACTGTTCCGGTTATTTTTTTGGATATACTGATTGAGTGTTTCAATGATTTTTTTTGAATCTTACGAAGTCTGAAAAAAGGAAGCATTGATGGATTGGGCAATATGTAACTCATCCATGTTCAA
Source organism: Bacteroidota bacterium (assembly GCA_016715505.1). Taxonomy (GTDB): domain Bacteria; phylum Bacteroidota; class Bacteroidia; order Chitinophagales; family Chitinophagaceae; genus OLB11. Next base: position 187,817 of record JADJZY010000034.1, on the reverse strand, counting down.
AAAATTCTGAAAGCGAATAGCGCTTTCAAATAAGATCGCTTCTTCAGGGGTGTAATATTCAAAACCAGCAGGTGCGAATAACAATAAATCTTTTACAAGATTTGGTGCTGTTAATGCGCAGCCAATCGCTATTTGTCCACCCATCGAATGGCCTGAAAGGGTTACTTTTCTAATCTTTAATGCTTGTAGAAACTCCAATACACTATCCTGATAAAAAGACATGCCATAGTTATAATCCCCACGAGAGGAAAGGCCATTTCCCGGTAAATCAATACTGATACATCTCAGGGTTTCACTCAATACAAGGGTATTCCATTGCCATACCATAGAGGCATTCGCAAGACCATGAATAAACACAATCATTTCTCCATTTTCCGGGCCTTGATCTAAATAAGCGATTTCAATATCGTTTTGCAGGCGAATGTATTTTTGTTCGGGAACTTTCATGTGGGCGGCAAACTTAGACCTTTTTGATTGATATTTCGGATTCATCACAAACAGGGTTCATTATGATCCTCATAATATCTGTTTACATATCCAGCAATTTGTCTTGAGGCCCCTTTTTGTTTTAATTAACGAGTACACGATTCCGCGCTACTTAATTTTACGAAACAGAATGACAATTATGAAGTACTTATTTGTTTTTTGCCTGGTATCTGTTTTTGGTTCACTCCAAGCTCAGCAGGTTTTTCCAACCATCAATAGCAGTGATCAGGACGGGCGGGTTCAATTGAATGAAGCAGTGGTTGTGGATACCCGAATATTCGCCAATGATACTTTGCGCTATCATTATAATCAAACTAAACATTATGTAAAAATGGTTATGCCTTATGCGAATGCAGCAGTGAAAATGTTTAGTGAAATTGAAACGGCCACTTCCGGAATGAACAAGAGAGCTAAACGTAAATATATACGAACCAGAGAAGATGAAATTAAAATCAACTTTGAAGATCAGCTCAAAAAATTGAATATCACGCAAGGGCGTTTACTCATAAAAATCATCAACCGACAACTTCGAAAAAATTGTTATTCAATCGTCAGAGAGTTGAAAAATCCGATTACTGCGGCCTATTATCAATCATGGGCCCGTTTAAATGGCATCGACCTGAACGAAAATTACAACGCTGAAAAAGAAAGAGATTTAGAGATGATTATGCGGAGTTTAGGTTATTGATTAATCACTTTTAAATCCTTATCGCGTTTGCCTAATACCACAGCGCCAACCATTGCACTGAGAAAAAGTACCGAAGCAATTTCAAATGGAAAAACATAATCCGTGAAAAGTACTTTGCCTAAATTCTTAATCAAGCCGATATCTGTTGATTGAGTAAGATCAATATTTTTACCTTCTAATCCGGTTAATGTAGTTTTTAAAGCCGCAACTAAAACCAATAATAATACCCCGCCGGATATCACACCGGCAAATTGAACCAGAAAATTCTTTTGCGGTTCAGTGTCTGAATTGAGGTTCATTAACATGATCACAAATAAAAAGAGTACCATGATAGCGCCGGCATAAACGATGATGTTCACAATGGCTAAAAATTGGGCGTTCATCAATACATAGTGTGCGGAAATGCAGAAAAAAGTAAGAATCAAAAAGAGTACACTATTAATTGGATTTCGACTCATGATTACACCGATGGCTAATCCTAAAGTCAAAATACTTAATGTCCAGAAAATAATTTGTTGAATATCCATGTGGGTAAATCGGTTGTTTATTGGGCTTTTTGTGGAATCAGTAAGTCTTCTTTTTTGTAGATAAATCCCTTGCGCTGATAATTGGCTGGCGCAAATGTCTGCGTTAAATAAATGGCATCCTTAGGACAAGCCTCTTCGCAAAGACCACAAAAAATACAGCGTAGCATATTGATTTCATATTTAGCTGCATATTTTTCTTCCCGATAAAGATGTTCCTCTCCTTTTTGGCGTTCTGCAGATTCCATGGTAATGGCTTCTGCCGGACAGGATAATGCACAAAGTCCACAAGCTGTGCAACGCTCCCGACCCTGTTCGTCACGATTTAAAATATGCAAACCGCGAAAATTTTCACTGAATGGTCGTGTTTCTTCCGGGTAATTGATGGTGGCCGTTTTATGAAACATATGACCCAGGGTGATTTTCAGACCCTTCATGATACCCGGAAGGTATAAACGCTCCGTAAATGAAAGTGGTCGACGATCAACCTTTTTAGCCCTGTCAGTAATTGTGATAGACATATTTTTATTTACGCTTTAAAATTGAAAACCTAAAATAACAGCACCCGTAACCAACATATTGATTAAAGCCAATGGAATCAAGCTTTTCCAGCCCAAATTCATCAATTGATCATAACGGAATCTTGGAATCGTCCATCGAACAAACATGATGAAAAGGATAAACATAACAGCTTTGCCGAGCAAAACAGCAATTCCAATGATTGTAAATAATAGAGGAGGAACTGCAGCCTGAACCTGATCCATGAACGGGAAATTATAACCTCCAAAAAATAAAGTACTCAAAATGATGGAGGTGATAAACATGTTGATATACTCGGCAAATAGATAGAAGCCAAGTTTCATGGAACTAAATTCGGTATGATATCCTCCAATTAATTCACTTTCACATTCTGAAAGATCAAAAGGGGCGCGGTTCAATTCAGCAAACGAACAGACCAGGAAAATGATAAATGCCAATGGTTGTTTAAAAACATTCCAGCTAAAATAATTGCCGTCCCAAAAACCATGTTGTTGTTCTACGATTTCCTTCAAACTTAAAGAACCGGTCATCATAACCAGGGCAATCAAACTAATGCCCATAGCTAATTCATAGGAAATGGCCTGTGAGGCTGCACGCAAACCACTTAACAACGAGTATTTATTATTGGAGGCCCAGGCTCCGAGCATGATCCCATAAACACCTAAACTCACTACTCCAAATACAAACAGAATACCGATATTGATGTCGGCAACTTGTAAATTGATTAAAATGTTCCCGGCTTGATCTTTAATATCCGGCCCCCAAGGAATAACAGCACTTGTCATCAGGGCTGTGAGCATAGCCAAGGATGGCCCCAGAATAAATAAAAACTTTGATGAAAATGCAGGTATGATTTCTTCTTTCATGAATAACTTCAAACCATCTGCGAGGGGTTGAAAAAGTCCGAATGGTCCTGCACGATTCGGGCCTCGACGATCCTGCATGATGGCAGCAACTTTACGTTCAGCCCAGGTGCTATACATGGCTATTCCCAATGATCCGCCCAAAATGACCGAAATAAGAATAACCTTTTCAAGTATGAGGGAAAACGTAATAGCCAGTGCAAACATGTATTCTGAAATTAATCCAACAAAAGTAAGGCAAGCAGGGAATATTTAGGGTGCTTTCGGAGGATATTTTCATCAAAAAAATCAATCCCCAATGGAAGTAAAAATTTAAGCCTATGCCGGATCTGAAGAAGTCAGGATGGCATTGATTTGTAAGGCCATTTCTGTATCCTTGTTCGTGATGGCTCCTGCTGAATGGGTGTTGAGTCGCAAACTGACCTGATTATACACGTTGTGGATGACAGGATGATGGTCTGCTTTTTCAGCTAAAATGCCCACTTGAACAATAAAAGCGAGGGATTCGGAAAAATCTTTAAATAAAAATTGTCGTTCCAATGCCGCATCTCTCAATTCCCAACCCGGAAATAGCGCCATTTGCTTGATTAATTCATCTTCTGTCCAAATATGCACGTAGGATCCATTAAATTTCTCGACTGCCGTCAAAACGTTCTAATTCATTGGCCACTTCGGTTAAAAAACTAGCCCCTAATGAACCATCAACAATACGATGGTCATAACTCAAGGATAAATACATCATATGACGAATGGCAATCACATCACCTTGCGGCGTTTCAAGTACCATAGGACGCTTTTTAATGGCGCCTACTGCAAGAATGGCTACCTGAGGTTGATTGATAATTGGCGTGCCCATCAGACTTCCAAATGTGCCAACATTGGTCAAGGTAAAGGTACCTCCCTGTGTATCATCAGGTTTGAGTTTATTGTTTCGCGCATTATTCGCCAACGCATTCACCTCTTTCGTTAGTCCATATAAGTTTTTGGTATCTGCATTTTTAATGACTGGTACAATTAAATTTCCCGAGGGTAGGGCCGCAGCCATGCCAATATTCAAATCCTTTTTTAAGATGATTTGATTCCCGTCCAGGCTGCAATTAATCATCGGATATTTTTTAATGGCATTCACGATGGCTTCAATAAAAATAGGTGTGAAGGTGATTTTTTCACCGTATTTTTTTTCAAAAGCGTTTTTGACTTTGTTGCGCCAATTTACGATGGTTGTTACATCCGCCTCGGTAAAGCTGGTCACATGCGGAGAGGTCGCTTTACTTTTTACCATGTGGTCGGCAATCAGTTTACGCATACGATCCATTTCAATGATTTCTACATTAGATCCGGCGTAAGAATTGGCAATAGCAGGAGCCGGACTTTCAACCACAACTTGCGCAGGGGCTGCTGCAGGCGCAGAAGTCTGTTCAGGAGTAGGAGCAGGCGAAACTGCAGGGGTAGAAACCACACCCGATTTTTTAGCAGCAACGTATTGTAAAATATCTTTTTTGGTTACACGGCCTTCGTTTCCGGTTCCTTGAATATTCTCTAATTCCGACATGGCAATGCCCTCAGAAGAAGCAATATTTAATACTAAAGGAGAGTAAAATTTATTTCCACCACCATTGGCTGTTTGATAAGAAGCTACAGGAGCAGCCGCTACTGGTGCTGGGGCCGATGCAGGCATAGGTGTTGGTGCAGGGCTGGGTGCACTGGCCGGAGCAGCTCCCACTTGGGCATCAGCGCTAATCCGAGCGATCACTTTACCGACAGCAACAACATCGTTTTCTTTGAATAAAATTTCTGTAATCACTCCTTCGCCAGTGGAAGGAACCTCACTATCTACCTTGTCGGTTGCAATTTCAAGAACGGTTTCATCCATTTTTACAAAATCGCCCGGCTTCTTGTGCCATTTCAAAATGGTGGCTTCCATGATACTTTCGCCCATTTTGGGCATAACCAAATCAATCGTAGACATGCAATAAATTTAAGGCCGTAAAAATAGCAAACGGAGTTGAATAAACGGTGCTGTCTTTTGAAAAATAAAGTCGAAGTTCAGAAAGCGGTGATAATTGGAGCGAGAACTTGTTTTTGTTTCAGGATAATCTCTGTTTTTAAACTTTAATATTGATGTCCTGCGAATGAAAGACCCGGGTACACGGTCCGCAGGGTTTAAGAGTTTTTGCTTTCGCGACGCATCATGTCCATAAATTCATCCACTGACATAAAATCATATTTGGTGATTTCTTTTTCCTTTTCTTCTTCAACCCGTTTGGATTCAATGGCTCGGTATTCTATATGTCCACTGGCAGGAGAGGCAATACTTCGCTGCAACAATTGATTAATTGCTCTGATGATCCATTCCTCCTGACACAAGATGATGTCGTAGATGATTTGTCGTTTACTGACTTCCAGATTCATATAGTGTAAGTTTTCAACAAAAATATGGAATTTATCAACATATAAAATACCTCCTTTGTGTAATGAAAATTATTTTTATTGATTATCAACGACTTATGAAATTGTAACCGATTAGTTTATTTCATAATATCTGTTAAAGCCGTCATTTTACTGATAAAAGGGGCATTTTATGCGAGAAATAATTTAACGAAAAGGTTCATCAGCTCTTTGGTTATCTTTGCCGCATGTTACAGAATTTGGATATGCATCAATTGAATGAAACCGTCGCGTTTATTCAATCCCGTACCAGCCTCCAACCCATCGCGGGTATAATATTAGGAAGTGGACTGGGTGGTTTGGTCAATGATTTGGACATTGAACTCAGTTTGCCTTACGAAGAAATACCCCATTTTCCGGTAAGTACTGTAAAAGGTCATGGTGGGAAGTTACTTTTTGGAAAGCTCAACCAACAACCTGTTGTCATGCTAAGTGGCCGTTTTCATTATTATGAAGGGTATAACATGCAGGAAGTGACCTATCCGGTTCGGGTGATGAAACAATTAGGCGCCTCGGTTCTTTTTGTATCAAACGCAGCCGGAGGAATGAACCCCGATTTTAAAGTAGGTGATTTGATGATCATCAACGATCATATTAATTTATTTCCTGAGCATCCTTTGCGTGGCAAAAATGATGAACAAATGGGGCCTCGTTTCCCTGATATGACAGAACCTTATTCCCACAAACTCATCCAATCAGCAAAAAAAATTGCTGAATCACAACAAATCCATGTTCATGAAGGCATATATATTGGACTTCAGGGCCCCACTTTTGAAACCAAAGCAGAATATAAATATTTAAGAGTGATTGGCGGAGATACTGTCGGGATGAGTACCGTTCCTGAGGTTATCGTTGCCAAACATATGGGGATGGATGTATTTGGAATGAGTGTGGTTACTGATTTGGGTATTCGCGATGAAATGAATGTAATCACCCATGAAGAAGTGCTCGAAGCTGCTCAGGCTGCGGCTCCTAAAATGGCATTGATTGTGAAAGAATTGATCGCAACACTTTAATGTCCTGAAAAACGAAGGTGATTAAGCAGCGAATGAATCCCGGTAATATTTTTAAATTTTTGATGGTGTTGAGTCTCATGCCATTCGCCGGGACCTTCACTTTAAAAGCGCAGTTGTTTTCCAATCGGAATAATAACAATAATATCAGCAGCGATCAGCGCATCCAATCCGATACCAGCCGGCAGTCATCCAAATGGCGGGAAGACAAAGCACAGATTTATTGTTTTAATATCAAAGATACCTTGAGGATGTCCCTGGACTCCGGTATTCAGCATCTGCATCGCAATCCTTTGCAGGGCATTTGGTTTGTGGATTTGGGTAATTTGGGAACAGCATCTAAGTCGATGTACCATCAACCTATGTTGAATCCTTCTCTGCAGGGTGGATTAAGTACTTTAGATGCTTACCGTTCTGATGAGAGCAATCCGGTATTTTATAATACAACCAGGCCGTATACCGATGTGTATTATCACATGGCCTCCCAGCAAGAGCAGGTCTTGGACTTATTACATACCCAAAATATCAAACCATCCTGGAATGTCAGTGTGCGGTACCGAAAAATCGGATCTCCTGGATTCTATAAATTACAACGTAGCAATCATGATTTGCTTTCCATAAATTCTGTTTACCGTTCAGAAAACCAAAAGTATCAGGCGACTTTTGTATCCAATTATCAGAAATTTCAATTAGATGAAAATGGTGGAATTGTCAATGAAGATTTTTTAGATAATCCCATTTATAATGATCGGCGAGTACTGCCAGTTGTGGCTGAATCTTATGGTTCAGGAAATCTCTCCTCGGTCAAAAATTACTTTCGGCGTGCCGGCTTACGCTTCGATCATATTTATTTTCTGGGGCGTGTCGACAGTGTTTGGAACGATAAAGCACAAAAAAATGTTTCCCGTTTCAAAGCTTATGCCGGGCTTCGACATCAGGTGTACGCCGAAACAAACTATTATAAGTTAACAGATAAAGTTCCCGACTCTTTGTTTTATGGGCCACTCAATGTTCAGAATATTGTATTTGGAGATTCGTTGAAAACCCGATATGCCTGGCGAAGCTGGGGAAGTAGTTTGGGTTTACAGGCCATTTTGCGCATTCGGGAAAAGCCTGTTTCGGCAGAAGCCGGTTTGGGTTTGGAATACAATATGTATTCAAACGATTGGAATCAGGAAGGGTTTACACAGCCTTATTTGTATGCTGAAATGAACAAGAATATTTCTGCTGAAATGAAATGGTTTTATCAGGCAGATTTGAAACTATTCGTTGCTGGTGAAAATGCTGGAGCTTATTTATTGCAGGCATCAGCCGGTCGTACTTCTGATAAGGGATTAAACCTCAAATTGGGATTCTTTCAACAGTTGAATAAACCTGCATTTATGTTTCGTTTTTTGCAGAGCAATTATTTTTCGCTGCAACAAAATCTCAATCCTACTTTAAGTACTGGCGTTTCCGCTCTCATTGATATTCCTGAATTAAATGGACAAGCCAAACTGCATTTCACAGTCTATAATGGGTTCATTTATCGGGATACAACTTTACAGGCAAAACAATATCAGCAAGCGCTTCCGGTTTGGGGAAGTTCATTCCGGAAAATATTTTATTGGCGAAATTGGGTCAACGAAAACGATGCCATTTTGCAATGGAGCCCGCAAAGCAGCCCAATTCATCTTCCCTTATGGGCAAGCAGGCACCGTCTTGCTTATGAATCAAAAATCTTAAAAAGAAAATTAAAAGTAGCTACCGGTTTAGAGTTGCGTTTTCATACACCTTATTTCGCCGATGCTTACAGCCCGGTTGTATTTTCATTTGTTTCGCAATACTCGCAACAAATTTCGAATTGGCCCCAATGGACAGCCTTCTTCAATTTTAAAGTTAAACGTTTTCGTGCGACCATTGCCGCCGATCAGGTACAACAAATATTTATTCGGAATGCGATGAACTATCCTTTTTATCCGGCCCAGAATTTTAATCTGCGCTTTGGTTTTCACTGGGTATTTATCAACTAAAAAATTGTGATTGAGGCATGCTCGAGGACAAACGAAATCGCCCAATATTTGCTTAACGGAAATCGGGGCATTTATAAGTCGGTAATCGGAATGATAGGCCGATTTGCATGGTCATAAATTTATCGCGGGTGGTACTCACTCCACGCTGTCTGCCTTCAATGCCAATCGGGTTATCTGTTTTTTCGTAAGAACGGTCTTGCAATAATTCTGCAGGTAAAGGATACGGAGAAGGTGTTTGGTCGATGAATTTATCGCGGCCAACATAAGTTCGACTCACATCATCGAGGTAATCTGTTGTCGTACTTCGGTTCACTACTTCCAAATGAATCGTGATACCCTTGTCAAGCCAAAATTTTATGCCCGCGCCGATCGGGAAAGAGAAAGCGGTTGTTCCATATTTCCGATTTTTATAAATCTCCAGATTTTGTCCTTCGGTTCCCATTGGTCGCAAAAAGTATTTTTTGTTATCGAGGGTGGTGTAAGGATTGTAAGTGAACATGCCAAATCCAAGTGTGACATAAGGCGTGAAACGATGATCAAAGTCGCCCACATTGTATTCAAAAAAATGGAAGTCTGCCTGGATACTTCCTTCAAAAATATTTGATTTAAAATTGAGGTTTCTTAATTGCTGATAAATATTGGAAGAATACTTATCGTTATAGCTAACATGCGCATACGCAGCACCTAATCGCAGGGCGATATAATGCGAGAAATTAAACTTATAAAACAAGCTGCCGGAATAACGGGCCTCCTGAAATCCATAATTTGTATTCAAATCGCCAAAGTAGTTCGAACTACCGACCCCAATACCGAACTCAGAACGCCGATAAAAAACCTGAGCGTCCATATTTTGGACAAAAAGAATAAACAGGCAGCAAATACTAATGAATCGCATGATTGGTGAAAACGCAAATGTAACAGATTTTATTGTAAACACTTACCGACAACAAATCATTCATTCTAATGAGAGATTGCTCATGAATAGTCACAAGGCGTTTTAGGATCGGATGCTTTTCGCCAATCATTTGAACCTCATCTAAGAACAGGAATATACAGGGGTAAAACAAACGAAACCTCACCCTAAGCATTCCTTCTGCCCTCAAGGTGATCACAATCTAAAAAATAAAGCGAGTCTGAATTGACAAGTCAGGGTGAATGAAAATAGGGAAAACCGTGACCTTGTTTTGATTCATTGAAAATTTATTTTGTCAGCACATCCACGATTTTCATCATATCATCCGGAAATGGTTTTCGGGTCTTGACGCATTGATCAAAAGGCGTAAAGCATATTTCTCCGTTGATCAATCCGGCCATTTCATTTTTTTTGCCCGCCAGAAGGGCCTGAACAGCAGCATAGCCTAATCGACTGGATAATAAACGGTCGTTGCAAGTGGGTGCACCGCCACGTTGTACGTGACCTAGTATCGTAACCCGGGTTTCCAATCCCGGAATTTTGGTCAACAAAAGTCGGCTCAATTCCTGTGCGCCACCGAATTCATCGCCCTCGGCCACCACAATGATGTTGGTTAATTTTTTGCGCAACTGATCATCTTGTATATGATCAATGATCATGTCCAATGATTCGGCCTTTTCAGGAATAAATATATGTTCCGCACCGCAGGCTATTCCGCTGTAAAGAGCAATGTAGCCCGCATCTCGACCCATCACTTCCACAATAAATACACGGTCATGTGAATCTGCCGTGTCTCTTATTTTGTCAATGGCCTGAATGGCGGTATTCACTGCCGTGTCGAAGCCGATGGTAAAATCTGTTCCGTTTAAATCGTTGTCGATTGTTCCGGGTAAACCAATGGCTGGTATGTCGAAACGTTTAAAAAATTCAACCGCACCTCTAAAAGTACCATCACCACCAATCATAACCAAGGCGTCAATATCATGTTTCTTTAATTGTTCATAGGCTTTTTTCATGCCCTCTTCTGTCATAAATTCCTTGCTGCGTGCTGTTTTAAGGATGGTTCCACCGCGATGTATGGTGTTAGATACATCGGTGGTTTGCAAGGCCTTGATTTGCCCTTCTATCATTCCCTGATAACCGCGGTAAATTCCAAAAGGCTGCAACCCTTCGTAAATAGCGGTTCGCACGATGGCTCGAATAGCAGCATTCATTCCGGGAGAATCGCCGCCCGAGGTCATCAATCCGATTCTTTGAATATTCGACATGTGATATTGTATGTTGAGCAGTAAAGGTAGCTTCTTGTATTCATAATTCAGGAAGTCCACGGCGCTCACTTCAAAGATTTCTGATTGCATTGGATGAACGGATATTTTTCTTTCCGATGGTTTGACCAAAACTATTTTTATAGTAAGGTTCACAAAGAATAACTGTGCTGAGTTTGTATGTTTGTGTCGATGTCAAGCCGCATTCAAATCATTCGAAATGTACTTTTGGTGCTTTGTTACCTTTGGTTTTGCTACTTGATGTTAAAAATCATGCTTCAATATATACCATGGCGGAATGATGTTGCTTTCCTGAATATCAAACAGCAAGCATTAAAATGGTCATTTTACGAACCCGTTTTTTTTATTCATGTATTTAGCAGTATCCTGCTTTTGCCTCCCGGATTGGTACAATTTAGTCCATACGTTCGGAAGAGATGGCCACATTGGCATCGACTGTTTGGGAAAAGCTATGTTTGGCTCGTCCTGATTTTTGTTGCACCCACGGGAATCATCATGGGCTTGTTTGCCAACGGTGGATGGTCGGCGCAATTAGCGTTTTGTATGCTGGGCTTGCTTTGGTTTTTTAGCACATGGTTTGCCATGAAATGTGCGATGCAACGAAGATGGTTGGAACACCGCGACTGGATGATCAGGAGTTTTGCGCTCATGTTATCGGCTATTACACTTCGTTTATGGAAATGGATTTTGGTAGCTTTGTTTCATCCTCACCCCATGGATGTTTATCGTTGGATCGCTTGGCTGGGTTGGGGGCTCAATCTGATTATTGCAGAATACCTCATCTTTCAAATTCATAGTCGTGAAAAAATAATAAAAAAGTAATTGGAACGCCTTATCTTGTCGACACAATTATCATTTATTTTATCTAAGATTGCATCTTCATGAAAAAGCTACTCTTGTTAGGATGGTGTTTAACATGTTTATTCGCTTGTCAAACCGAACAGGGATGAGAATGTGAATTGGATGAAAAAATCCAAGTGCTACAAATCTCATCAATATTACCATCCATGAATTTCGTGATGGTAAAGTAAAAGGTCAAAGTATAGTCGCTGGAAATGATCGCCCTTTTTTCGGGACTTACACCGAAGATGGCAGCAATTACATCATAAAAGTTACTGAGCCGGGTGATGATAAGCATGATGGACGTTTTGATTTTACCCTTGATACCTTGGAATATGTGATGACCGGAAAATGGTATTGTAATGACCCCGGTGTGGCAGTCCCAGTTCGAAGCTATTCCCTGAAAAAAAGAGATTTTAAATATGTGGCTGAATATATGTTGACGGAAGATATAGTTGGGGCCGAATTCTATGATCCTTCCAATCAAACCGAAAAATATGAAGCAGTTACTGCAGATGTATTAACGGTGAATGCTTCTACCGATGAATTGGAAGAAAAGGATATCGAAAATATGTATCAGGGCGATTTGGAAGTGATTCGAAATACCATTTATGCCCGACATGGTTATTCATTTCGCAATCGACGTATGCGTTATCTGTTCGATAATTTTGTGAAATGGTATATGCCGGTATCAGTGGATGTCAGGCATAAATTAACGGCGATTGAAAAACAAAACATTGAATTAATTAAACGGTATGAAAAACATGCCGATAAGTACTATGATGAATTTAGCCGATAATTGGTCTCCAGAATATCGTAAATATCCTCTGCGGACTAGGTTTTCAGCCTCATAAAACTTGTATTCAGTGCAAGGTCAAATTTCAGTTTTTCGACAATTCAGACATGAAAATTTTGCACTTCGAACACGATAATTTACTACTCACTTTCATCTCCAAAATCGGCGTCATCTTCTGAGCCGTGGCCAGCAGACCCTCATTAAAAAAGAATACCTAATCCCATTTCCACATATTCGGCACTTGCATAGTGTGTTTTTAGTTGTAACATGAAATACGCATCGCCCAGTTTATACTTGCGTAAATTGCGGATAAAGTGATAGTTCAGTCCAACTTTTTGATAGATCGGTTCACCACCCAAAGGCCTGTTTAAATAGTATCCCAATTGTAGCGGCAATCCTACACGTCCCCATAGAAATTCATGGGCCAGAAAAACAGAGTATCGCCACGCTTGCCTTTTTTCTTTACCTGGAAATAAATAGTTGTTCTTATAAAAAGAACGCATTTTTTCGCTGAAGGCCGCATCCAAACCAATACTACTTCTGAATTTTTCGCGCCAATGTAAACCACTTAGGATGCCAAAAGTATAGTTGGGATAGATTGGTCCATCCGCTACTTTGTCTTCCGCAAATGAGATGCTTGCTGTTGCACCTAGCGTGAATTTTTTATAAGGTGAACTTCCTTTTGAACTGCTCGCAATAGGTGTTGAATGGTGTTGCGGACAATAAGCACCGCCGATAAAAAATCCGGAAGTATTGATGCCGTAGTTGGGCTGTCGGGCAGCAGCATTGGAGATATGAAAAAAATGCAGGCCTGTTCGGATCGACCAATGTGTCGTGATGTTCATCTTTCCCCCCAATTGAATCATCGTAAAATTGTTGATTCGACTTCCCAGGATATTGTTCATTGAATCGGAATAAGGGAGGCGATTCCATCGCTGTGTCGCATAAGCAAGTCCGCCGCCTATCCGAAAAAAGAAATTCATTTTTGGGGTCTTCAAAAAACTAAATTGAATAGCAGGATAAATCCCAATCGCTGTCCCTAACTCCGATCCGCCATAATGCACCAGGGCCATGTTGAATGATGTTTCAGGATAACCGTAGCGTTTATGCCAATACTGATACCCTCGACTCTGACGCTGATAACTCAATTCGAGCGCCTGGCTGTAATTGGGAGCCTGGATATAAATTTTTGAGGTATGCAACATCACCTTACCACCTAAGTAATTGGCTCCGAACGAAACTTGTGCCATACATTTTAATGACACGGTCAAACAGAGAATGGCTATGCTGAATATCAAACGCATTGCTTCAAAAATAACTTCTAAAACTGATTTTACAAGTTAATCGGGCATGGTCCTCATGGGAACTAATTTAAGTAGGAGGAATCATTCATGAAAGGTGTAGGTTACATTATCGCCTCGGCCCACTTTTTATGAATCATCTTAAATGAAATAATAGTGAATGAACTTTCTTCGAGGCTTCTATCTTTGCAGGATGCGTAAGTTCCTCTTATTTATTCTGAGTGTATTTTTATCTATCCAGTTATGGGCTGCCCCCATTCCTAAACGTGAATTCCGGGCTGTTTGGATTGCCACAGTTGGAAATATTGACTGGCCCAGTAAACAAGGTTTGAGTGCAGATATTCAGAAACAGGAATTTCTGGATATATTAAAACGTACCAAAGCAAATGGTTTGAACGCTGTGATCGTGCAAATTCGTCCTGCTGCGGATGCATTGTATGATTCTCCCTACGAAAATTGGAGTCGGTATTTGAGTGGCAAGCAGGGACAACCTCCATCACCGTACTACGACCCACTTCAATTTATGATTGATGAGTGTCATAAACAATGTATCGAGTTTCATGCATGGTTAAATCCTTTCAGAGCTTTGGTTGATGCCTCCAAAACCTTCATACCCCTTCTCACATTACCTATCAGCAACCTTCCTGGTTTTACGATACGGAGGCAAATTATATTTCGATCCGGGTATACCTGAGGTCAGGGCCTACTTCATCAAAATTGTGTTGGATATCGTAAAACGTTATGATGTTGATGCCATTCATTTTGATGATTATTTTTATCCATATCGGATTGCCGGACAAGAATTTCCAGACCACCGATCCTTTGCAGTTGCAGGTAAAACATGGATGAATCGTGAAGACTGGCGTCGTGAAAATGTGAATGTATTGATTGAAACCCTGGCTGAAAAAATTAAAAAAGAAAAGGCTTGGGTAAAATTTGGGATCAGTCCTTTTGGGGTTTGGCGCAATGCAAAAAAAGATCCCGAAGGAAGTTTAACCAATGCCGGTCAAACGAACTACGACGATTTGTTTGCTGATGTTTTGTTATGGCTGAAAAAAGGCTGGATCGATTATATTTTACCGCAGTTATATTGGGAAAAAGGCCATAAAGCAGCCGACTATGACGAGCTTATTCGTTGGTGGAGTAATCATGCTTATGGGCGCCACTTATATATTGGACATGGGATTTATCAGGTAGGCACTTCCTCTAAAGTTTGCTGGAAAAGTATGAATGAGGTGGAATATCAGGTGGAAGGAACACGAACCACAAAAAATGTACAAGGCAGTTCTTTTTATAGCGCAAATGCATTTAAAAAGGATTTATGCGGATTGAATTACTCATTTCAACATAGCATTTATCCCCGAAAAGCCCTCTTGCCATTAATGCCTTGGATTCAATCTTCAAAGCCTCCAACACCAGTATTAAAATTGCAACGAAATCAGGATGGGCGTGAGATGCTGAGTTGGACAATTGAAGGAGCCATCAATGATTTACAATTTGCCATCTATCGATTCGAAAAAAATGAACAGGTTGATATTTCTGAGGGCAAACATTTGATAGATATCGTTCGCGGTAATCAATTTATCCTTCCACCCAATTCGGGAGGATTCAAATATGTAGTCACGGGTTTGAATCGTTTACATGTTGAAAGTGCTGTGAGCAATTCAGTCAATTAAAATGGGACATCCCCATCATCTGCTCCAGGCGTAAATTCATCATCCTGCATATCCAGCTTGTTGACTTTGCTACCTCTGATTTGGTATTCCTGATCAATTGAAACCTTCGGGATTTCAGTGTAACTGCCTTTAATGCCGCTCCGTGGGTCAGGCGCTGCCGCAGGAATGCCAAATTCATTCATTTCAGGCATATCTTCAAATCGCTGATATTCCAGTTTAGCAACTACTTTAATGATATCTGTTTTGCCATTACGATGTTTGGCAATGTTGACCCATGTTTCACCCGGAATCACATCGCCTTCAGGGTTTTTATCCAATCCATGGTATTCAGGGCGATACAAGAACATAACCATATCAGCATCTTGCTCAATCGCACCCGATTCCCTTAAATCGCTCAATTGAGGTAATTTGGATTCTTTTCGGTTTTCAACACCCCGGTTTAATTGCGATAGTGCGATGATTGGGATTTCTAATTCTTTGGCAAGTCCTTTAAGGTCACGAGAGATTTTTGAAATTTCCTGTTCACGGTTTCCGCCATTCGCAATGGAGCCTTGCATCAGTTGCAAATAGTCGATGATGACTAAACCAATATTGTGTTTTTGTTTTAAACGTCGACATTTGGCACGGAGTTCAAATATATTTAATGCTGCCTGATCGTCGATAAAAATAGACGCACTTCCTAATCGGCCCATGCGTTGATGGATTTGCACGATTTCATGATCAGCTAATTGCCCTTTGGTAATTTTACCTAATTGTACTTCTGTAACAGCCGATAGCATCCTTTTGACCAATTGTCCGGCGCTCATCTCCAAAGAGAAAAACGCCACACCGGTTGGATTGTTTTTGTCCAGAGCGGCATTCATCACCAGATTTAATGCAAAGGCTGTTTTACCCACGGCAGGTCGGGCGGCAAGAATGATCAAATCTGTTTTTTGCCATCCCGATGTTATTTTATCTAAATCCCTGAAGCCGGAAGTTGTTCCGGTTAAATCATCTTTTTTATTGGCCTGGGTTTCAATTTCATGAATTGTTTTTGCGAGAATAGAATTGATGCCCGAAAAGTTTTTACGAAGATGTTTATCGGTGATTTCGTAGAGATTGGTTTCGGCTTTATCCAATAAATCAAATACATCGGTAGTATCCTCATAAGCATCACCAATGACTTCTCCACTCATGCGGATTAATTCGCGCATGATGTATTTCTGCATCACGATACGGGCATGTTCTTCGATATTGGCACTGCTTACAATATCTCTGGTCAGACTGGTTACATAATAACTACCGCCAACCATTTCCAGTTCATTGTTTTTTCGCAATTCTTCACAAACAGTCATGAAGTCGATGCGAGATCCTTTGTCAAACAAACGGCGGATGGCCGCATAGATTCGTTGATTGGCATCGGCATAAAAACAATCTTCGGATTGGATGATTTCTAATACTTCAGCTAATTTTTGAGGTTCAAGCATGACGGCTCCTAAAACCGCATTTTCAAGATCGGATGCCTGAGGAGGCATTTTGCCATATAGAGTGGTGAGAGGTCGGGTTTTTTAGTGCGGGTAGATATTTTGTTCGTAACAGCCATGAATGATTCTTTCTCCTTTTTTTTAACGTAGACAACGAATGTAGATGACTGACGTTCCATTTCCGTAATCTACATGATTCAATTTTTATGCAGGTAAATTCAGTGAATGTCCACAAAGTTATTCACAAATAACTGGACGAAAAAGCGACTTTATGCACAATCATCATTTTTTTTCCTTCAATAATCGACAGTGTTCACATTTGTGGTGCAAAAATATTCTTTCTGCTTTGGTTGATTTTTTAGCGGTTTTGACAATAGCTCTTTTAACCCGGTAATTTTAGAATCTGCATCCAGTCAATCCCTTTTCGGGATTTTTGAGACAATTTTAAAGCAAATACGACTCCTTTCTTCTGCGCTGTTTTTCTTTGTCATTCTCTTCAAAATCGGGGTGATTCACTGCGCGGTTTGGGTTATATTTGCCGACCAATTTATTGAAATGACGATATCGTACAAATGGCTTTCACAATATCTGCCGGTTCAATTAGAGCCGCAGGAATTATCGGAGATTTTAACTTCTCTCGGACTGGAAGTGGAGCATATGGCATTACAGGAGACCGTGAAAGGCGGATTGCAAGGTTTACTGATCGGTAAGGTGATTCATTGCGAAACCCATCCCAATGCCGATAAATTAAGTTTGACCAAGGTAGATGTTGGGCAGCAGGACTTATTATCTATTGTTTGTGGTGCACCAAATGTAGCTGCCGGACAAACTGTGGTAGTTGCTCCGGTAGGTTGTGTGATTCATCCACTCAAAGGCGATGCTTTTGAAATACGAAAAGCGAAAATAAGGGGTGAGGAAAGTCAAGGTATGATTTGCGCCGAAGATGAAATTGGTTTGGGAGAAAGCCATGATGGAATACTGATCCTCCCTGACCATTTACAGGCAGGAACAGAAGCCCGTGCCTATTTCCAAATTCCTGAACCCGATTATATTTATGAAATTGGATTAACACCCAATCGCATGGATGCCATGAGTCATTTAGGTGTCGCCCGGGATGTTTGTGCGTATTTATCTCATCACCGTCAGCAATCATTTGAAGCAATTATTCCAAATGTTGAAATAGCAACAGATAACACAAATGCTGCAGATATTTCAGTAGAAATACAGGATACTACCCGATGCGCACGTTATAGTGGATTGCTGATTAAAAATATACAGGTTGGTGAATCGTCCGAATGGTTAAAACAACAGCTCAAATCCATTGGCTTAAGGCCCATCAACCAAATTGTAGATATTACCAATTTTGTTTTACATGAATGCGGACAACCTCTTCATGCATTTGATTTCGATAAAATTCGCGGCGGAAAGATTCAGGTAAAAACCCTGGCCCATGATACTTCATTTGTTGCCCTCGACGGACAAACCATTCAACTGTCAAATGAGGATTTGATGATTTGTGATTCTGAAGGTGGAATGTGTATCGCAGGAGTGTACGGAGGTCTTCATTCCGGCGTTCAGACAAATACCCAAAATATATTTCTCGAAAGCGCCTGGTTTCAACCCGAATCCATCCGAAAAACCTCCATGCGACATCAATTGAGAACGGATGCTGCAACCCGATTCGAAAAAGGGGCTGATATCAATCAAGTCATTTATGCCCTCAAACGTGCTGCAGGCATGATTCTTGAAATGGCCGGCGGTGAGATATCCGGAGGGTTCATTGATGTATATCCTCATCCCAGACCAACACCTGAGGTGCAGATTTCTTACAGTCAAATTCATCATCTTTCCGGAAAAAAATATTCAGAACAAACGATTCTTCAGATATTGAAGTCTTTGCGCTTCGAAATTCTTCACACAGATTCAGAAGGGATCCGCGTTGGAGTGCCTTCATTTAAATCAGATATTTCTCTTCCTGCCGATATTGTAGAAGAAATTATGCGTGTGGATGGTTTGGATCAGATTGCTTTTCCCGGTAAATTGTCCTACACCATGCCCGATCCTGAACATGCGTTTCGCTCAAATATCAAACGACAGGTTTCAGCACTGTTGGTGGCAAAAGGATTTTATGAAATGTTCACCAATTCTATTACCAATGCCGCATATTATCCGGAAAGAAATGACCTGGTAAAAATGATGAATAGTTTGTCTGCCAATTTAGATGTGATGCGACCTTCCATGCTTGAAACCGGTTTGGAAAGTATGGCCTATAATTTTAATCGACGAAATCAACATTTGAAATTTTTTGAATTTGGAAAAGTTTATACCCGTCAGGATGAAAAATTTCAGGAAACCGAAATGTTGGCTTTATTTGTTTCGGCTTCTGTTCAGTTACCGCATTGGAGTTTGAGCGTTCGTCAGGCAGATATTTACTACCTCAGAGGTCTCATTGAAGCACTGTTTCCTCAATTGGTTTTTGTTTTTGAAGAAATGAATTCCGGATTGAGCATATTATACCGCAATCAACCCATAGGTCAGATTTTACAGGTATCTCCCGAACGTCTGAAACAAATGGATGTCAAACAAGAGGTATGGTATGCTGAACTGAATTGGACGACCTTAAAAAAAGCCCTCGAACAAACCAAAGTCGTGTTTCAGGATATCCCTAAATTCCCGGTTGTATGGCGCGATTTATCACTGGTCGTTGACAAGAAGGTGGCTTATGCAGATATTCAAAAGGCCGTGCGTCAGGCTAAGTCAAAATTGTTACGGGAAGTAAATTTGTTTGATATTTTTGAGAGTGAAAAATTAGGAAAAGATAAAATTTCCTATGCCTTGAACTTTTCATTTTATGATCAGCAAAAAACATTAACGGATGCAGAAATTGAATCCGAAATGTCAGTCTTGTTGAAATCACTTCAGGAAAAAGTAGGTGCCAGCATGCGTAATTAATGGCAATCTGCAAAACCAATCAATAGCCGGAATAATGACAAATACCCAACCTAAAAAAGTACTGATTATTGGTGCCGGCATATCAGGACTGAGCGCCGCCTGTTATTTACAAATGAATGGATTTCAGGTGGAGTTGTTCGAAAAACATAGCATTCCGGGCGGATTGTGTACTAGCTGGAAAAAAGGTGATTATACCGTTGATGGAAGCATTCATTGGATTTTAGGTTCCGACAAAGGAAGCGGGTTCTATAAAATGTGGTCAGAAATTATCGACCTGAAACAAGTTTCATTCTACAACCATGAGGTTCGAATGGAGTTGGAAGTCAAAGAGAATATCAATAAATACGGGTCAAAAATTTTTCGTGTTTACACAAATTTGGAGGCCTTTCAAAATTATCTCCTGGATTTGGCTCCGGAAGATGAAAAAGTTATACGACGATTTATTCAGGATATACGTGACTTGCAGGACTTCGAACTACCACCTGTTTTGGACCCCTTACCCTTATGGCCTTCCATCGTCAGGGGGATTAAGATGTCAAGGTATCTGCGATTCTTATATATCTTATTAAAACAAAAAAACCAATTTTTCACTTTCCCGAAAATTTAAAAATCCTTTCGTACGAGAGGCCTTCCGTTTGTTGTTTGATGACAATGAAGTGAATATGCTGGTGTTTAATTTCCCTATGGCCGCATTCGATCGGAAAAGTGCCGGATATCCGATTGGAGGCTCTCTGGCTTGGGCGCAACGTTTTGCCGATCGATTTGAAGCACTTGGAGGGGTGATTCATTATAATACGCCGGTGAAAAAAATACTGACACAAAACAATCAGGCTACAGGTCTTTTGGTGCGAAACGACCGAATCCATGAAGCAGATATTATCTTGTCTGCAGCAGATTGGAACAGAACGGTATTTGAATATTTGGAAGGCAAATATGTGAGTGATACTATTCTCAAACTCAAGGAAAAACAACTTCTTAAAATTTATTATTCCATTTTGCTGGTGACGTTCGGTTTAAAAAAGATTATAAAGAAGAGGTTCACTTTAGCCGATTCCCGATTAATCATATTCTCGAATCGCCCTGTGGTACTAAATGGGATCGACTGGAAACCCATTTTTATCATTACGATCCGACTTTGGCGCCCGAAGGCAAAACCGTTATGGCCTGTAGTTTTTATACAGAAAATGGTAAGTTCTGGATAGACCTTCGAAAAAATGATCGAAAAAAATATCGGGAGGAAAAAACAAAATTCATCGATGCAATCATTGCATTATTGGAAGAACGTTATCCCGGCATGAAAGATCAAATTGAAATGGTTGATTTTGCGACACCGGCCACGGTACTTCGGTATACCAATAATTGGGAAGGAAGTGCACAAGGATGGTTGCCCGGCGAAAATGTATTTGCATCCACACCCATCAAATTCACATTGCCTGGCTTGAAAAATTTTTATTATGCCAGTCATTGGAGCAGACCGGGTGGGGGAGTACCTGTTGCCATCAATATGGCTCGTGATGTAGCCATTCGAATATGTAAAGATTGTAAGGTGCCTTTCAGAACCAAGCGTTTTGAATAGTTATATTGTAGAAAGAGGGATATCAATGAATATCCTTAGTTTTGCAAACCAATTTTGAAGCTTAAATAAAATCAAGGTATGTCATTATCAGAACAGGAAATTATTCGTAGAGAAAAGTTGCAGGCCATTCGGAATGCCGGCGTGGACCCTTATCCTGCTGCATTATATCCCGTATCACATAGCAGTGCAGATGCCAAAACATCGTATGAAGCAAAACCCGACGAAAAATTAGAAGTTTGTTTGGCAGGCCGAATCTTGTCCATCAATGATAAAGGAAAGGTGTTGTTTCTGAAAATTCAGGATATGCAAGGCCTCATTCAACTCTATTGTAAACGAGATGAACTTTGTCCGAATGAAGACAAAACTTTTTTTGATGAGGTCATTAAGCGCTTTGATTTAGGGGATATTATTGGTGTGAAAGGTTTTATGTTTACGACTAAGACCGGTGAGATTTCCGTGCATTCCACAGAAATTACCCTTTTGTCGAAATCTGTGAAGCCTTTGCCGGTGGTGAAAAGAGATGAGCAAGGCCATGTTTTTGATGAAGTAACGGATCCGGAGTTTAGATACAGACAACGTTATGCAGATCTGATCATCAACCCGCATGTGAAGGAGGCTTTTATCAAAAGGACTAAAATGATGAATGCCATACGTGATTTTTTAAATCAACAGAATGGATTGGAGGTGGATACGCCGGTTTTGCAAAGTATACCCGGTGGTGCAGCAGCCCGACCTTTTATTACCCATCATAATGCCCTTGATATGCCATTGTATTTGCGCATTGCAAATGAATTGTATTTAAAAAGATTAATCGTTGGAGGCTTTGATTTTGTGTATGAATTCAGTCGTAATTTTCGAAACGAGGGCATGGACAGAACCCATAATCCTGAATTTACCATTCTGGAATTTTATGTGGCTTACAAAGATTATTTATGGATGATGGAAACTACTGAATCTTTGCTCGAAAAAGTAGCCCTGGCAACCAATGGTCAGTCTACGGTTCGTATGGGCGATCACGAAATCAGTTTTAAGGCGCCATACCGCAGAATCAGTATTTACGATGCCATTCAGGAAAAGACGGGGATTGATATCAGTGAAATGGATGAAGATGGAATTCGTCATGTTTGTCAACAGTTGCATATACCGGTAGAAGCTTCTATGGGAAGGGGAAAACTCATTGATGAATTATTCGGAGAAAAATGTGAAGCCGATTTTATTCAGCCAACATTTATTATTGATTATCCGGTGGATATGAGTCCGCTTACCAAAAAACACAGGAGCAAACCCGGCCTGGTGGAACGATTCGAATTAATCATCAATGGAAAGGAAATTGCCAATGCCTATTCCGAGTTAAATGATCCGATTGATCAGCGCGAACGATTTGAAGATCAGGTGAAATTGATGGAACGAGGTGATGATGAAGCCATGTTTATTGATCACGACTTCCTGAGAGCACTTGAGTATGGTATGCCACCCACTTCAGGGATCGGTATTGGTATTGACCGATTATGTATGTTGATGACTGGTCAACCGAGTATTCAGGATGTATTGTTCTTCCCGCAAATGCGGCCGGAAGTAATTTCTTAGGATTGCCTGAGTGGTCGACGCGAAGGTGCTTGTTCAGGTGCAGGGGCAGTGCGTTCAGGACGTACGCCATTTCCTCGCATATTCGGATTTTGCATTCTTTCGCCGCGGGCAGGAACGGGTCGTTCAGTACCACGATTCATTTTGGCTTCGTTGCGTTGTGAACGTCGTATCAACATTTGACGAAATTCTTTTTCAGCTTTATAAAGACGATTGACTTGTTCCGGGTTTAAAATCCGGGCAAACATGGCGGAGTATTTTTTCTTTAAATCCAAAACCTTCTGTTCCTGGTCCAACATTTCCTCTACGGAGCGCCCATCTTGATTGTCTCGTCTTTTTTCACGAATGATGGCTTGTAATTCATCTTCATATTGATGATAAACCGGCCAGAATTTTTCAGCGGTAGCCGGGTCCAGATTGAGTTCGCCGGATAAATAGGCGATTTTCAAACTTTCAACGCGTTGCCCCTTGCCATCTTGAGCTGCTAAGTTTAAAAAGCAAAGAGAGAAGAGTAAAAAAAGTAAGGTGTATTTCATAGTCGTTTCGTTCTTAGAGGTAATCAATAATCTCCTCTTCCGTCAGATTGTTGAGCTGTTGGTCAAAAATATCTTTTTCCAATTGTCGGAGATCTATTTTTTGGGGGTCAGGAACTTCATTCAAATTAGCCATTTCAAACTCAGTCTGGTGTTCGTTCAGATAAGTTTCAATTTCGATATCAGAAAGTTGTGATAATTGATTTTCAACCGGAACATGACTAGTCCGATTGACCAGCAAAAAGGCACTCAATACAAAGGCTATTAATGCAGTTGCCATCGACCAATTTGAAAAAGTCCGGTTTACAAAATAAAGTGGTTTGAGCTTTTGGGTGGGGGCAATGCGCTTTGAGACTTCCAGAGGCAATTGTTCAAAATAGCCATTTGGGACTGAAAATGGCATTGTTTTAGGCAGTGTATCTAAAATGGTTTCCTGCTTGATTTCTTCTATCAGGGTTTGGTGGAAACTTTCAAAATAGTTGTTTGGAATATCCCCGGGCATTTTTTTCGACAAATGATCCAAACGGGTTTCTGATTGGACAAATGTCAGAATTTCTTCACTGAGATTGTTGAAATAATGCTCGGGAGTCAAAAACGGCGTATCCACCATGGGCAGTTCCAGTTCTAATTCCTGTAACTCCTTCATTATTTGTGGATTTTTGTTCATTGGGGCCATGTGACAAATTTTAACATTCAAAGTTTAATGGGTTCTGATAAATTCTTCAACTTTTTTTGCGGCATGATGATAGGATGCTTTCAGTGAACCAACTGATGTTTCGAGGACTTCCGACATTTTTTCGTAAGGCATTTCATCATAATAACGCAGGTTAAATACCACCCTTTGTTTTTCGGGCAATGACTGAATCGCCATTTGAAGTTTCCACTCCAATTGGTTCGCATCAAAGCCTTTTTCAGCTTTCAGGGTGTTTCCAATATAATCTTCATGGTCAGAAAGACTTCTTGATTGCCGTTTTTTGGCTTGTTCGATATGAGTCAGGCTCTCATTGGTGGCAATCCGGTACAACCATGTATACAAAGCGGCGTCCTGCCTGAATTGATCCAGACTTCGCCACACTTTTACAAACATATTTTGAAGGACATCATTGGTATCTTCATGATGAATCAACATGCGTCGAATATGCCAATACAAGCGTTCCTGGTATTTTTTAACCAGCATGGAAAATGCTTTTTCTTTTGTTTCTTCTTTACGGAACAGATCCAGTATGTCCTGGTCTTCAACGATTTGTTGATATTCGGGCATGGCGGCGCTTTGACTTGTGCGTAAATATATGGTTTAATGCTTCAAAATTTGTGGATATTCCCTGATTATTGATTTTAAAAAAAAGCATAGGTTTGTCGGGCATGACTGTCACCTGCCTACCTCTGAAAAAAAATCTTTATCCCGGTTTTTTGGGTTCATTTTTAATCTTGTTCCTATCCGCCTGTGATGCCGGATTCAGTAATGGAGACAAAAATGGCGAAAAAGACCCGGAAACCATTGTCCAGGAGTTAAATTGGAAACCTGAAGCACTCAGTCAATCCATTCGGGAAAAAGTAATGGAATGGCCTAAAGACTCTTCATATAACCCAGAAGATACCTTTGTCGTTGAGCAGGAACTTTTGCGATTATATGATCAGGTTGAATTTCAACCATTTTGGATCAAAACAGAAGGGGTGCCTCATTATGCCACGGATATGGTTGCGCAATTAGCCGATTTGCGTTATGATGGTCTTTCGGATTCTTTTTACAATGCGAGCACCTTAAAATCCATGCAACAATCGCTGGATCCGGGCAATGCCGCTTCAATTGCGAACTGGGAAATTGAAATGAGCAAAACATTCATTCAGGCTTCTCATGATCTGTTATCCGGAAGATATTTTTATCAAAAACAAAATAAGGAATGGAAGAATCGCAATGATTCCATGATAAACTGGAAAAAAATATTTCAAAGCAGTACAACTGCCGGTGATTTTAAAGAAGTTTTTAATCAAATGCGCCCCAACCACAGATGGTATCGGGCTTTACGCAATGAATTTATTCGGCTGGATACACTACGGTCAGGCTTTCAAACCTTACAGGTTACTGCTTTGAAGGATAGTATACCAATGGGATTTGTTTCGCCTGAAATTGTATCCGTGCGTAAAAGATTATATGCGGAAATTGCTTTGCCAACAGATACTTCCAATCAATCCTGGACGCCTGATTTATTGGAAGCTCTTAAGTTTTTCCAGTATCGTCATCAAATTCGTGAATCAGTTAAAATGGATACGGCAACCATTCGACGATTAAATACGAATCTCGATGAAAAACTCAGGAAATTGGCTTTGAATATGGAAAGAATGCGATGGTTGTGCCACGATTTTCAACAACCTTTCATTTGGGTGAACATTCCCAAAATGGATATGGAATATGTCGAAAAAGATTCCATTCAGTTTGCGATGCGGGTTGTTATTGGCCGCCCCGGCCGTCCTACACCTTCGTTGGATTCAAAAATTGAAAATATTGTATTCAGTCCACCATGGATTGTACCGCCAACGATTATGCGTGAAGAAGTGGTGCCTGGTATTGCGCGCAGGGGAGGTAGTTACCTGGCTCGCAGAGGTTTAAAAGCTTATGATCGCAGAGGTCGTGTGGTGAATGCATCTATGATTAATTCCAAAAACTTTCGAAGTTTTTCAATTGGTCAGGCACCCGGTTACCGAAGTTCTCTGGGTGAAGTAAAGTTTAATATGCCGAATCCATGGAGCATTTATATGCATGATACGCCCCATCGTGAGGATTTTGTAAAGTTTAACCGGGCATATAGCAGTGGCTGTGTCAGGGTGCACAAACCCAAGGAATTTGCGGCTTTTTTATTACGGGATAGTCTGAAGTATTCCTATTCCATGATTGATTCAATCTGCAAAAAGCGTAAGACGATATTCGTGCCGATGAAACGTCAGGTGAATGTGCATTTTGTTTATTTAACCACTTCTGTCGATAGTGCCGGAAATGTCATGTTTCTAAAAGACGTATATAATTGGGATGCCCGTGATTTAAAGACGAGTGGTTTGAACTAAAGGGGCGAAAATGCCGATTTTTGACTTCATGCATGCGTATTTTTTTTAATTTGGCCAATTTGATTATCTTAGTGGCCTTATACACCAGATGGTATGAATAAATCACTTCTCGTTTTATTATTGGTTTTAATCGTCTCAGGTTCCATGACTTCATGTAGAAAATATGAAGAAGGGCCTAATATCAGCTTGCGGACAAAAAGAGCCCGGGTTACGAATAACTGGAAAATTGAAAGTGCACAGGTAGATGGCATTGAAAAGTCATTTGATCCATATTGGGCAAAACAAAAACATTATATGTACAGTGATGGCAAGTATATCGTTACCATCATTGATCCTGTTACACTTGAAGCGCG
Source organism: Bacteroidota bacterium (assembly GCA_016715505.1). Lineage (GTDB taxonomy): Bacteria > Bacteroidota > Bacteroidia > Chitinophagales > Chitinophagaceae > OLB11. The sequence goes on along the minus strand of JADJZY010000034.1, from coordinate 160,910 downwards.
CAATGTACAAGGAACCTAGAAATTGTATGATGATGATCGCAAAATTGCTTTGACTACTAAAAATTTCTCCGGAAATATTGATAGTACCAACGACTATAGCATCTTGAAGCTTTACAACAAACAATTTTGGATTCGTAAGCTGGATAATTCGGTTGAATTACATTTGGTGCCTTTTGAATAAATTGATTCTTCGGTTTTGAGAAAATTGATTAATGCCTTCATTGGGTTCTTTTATTTTGATTTTTTAAAATTTATCCCCTATCAGACTTTCAGGTATTTAGCTTGTGGAGGCACGACGGTCGTGGTGGACATTCTGGTGTATTTTTTATCCTATCAGTTTGTATTCAAAAAGCAGCCGGTGCTTATTGGTGATATGACCATTGGGGCTCACATTGCCGCTTTCATTGTGGCATTTATGGTCAGTTTCCCCTTGGGTTTCATCTTGAATAAATTTATTGTTTTTACGAATTCTGCTTTACGCGGCCGGGTTCAACTCTTTCGATATGGACTAACGGTTACGAGTTGTGTTGGATTAAATTATTTGTTTTTGAAGGTTTTCGTCGAAGGATTTCATTGGTTTGCAACACCGAGCAAAATGCTTACAACCGTTATCGTTGCTGTGTATAGTTACTTCACACAACAATATTTTTCCTTTAAAGTGAAATCGGCAGGTAAGAGTGAAATGAGGGCATCATGAAGTTAACCATTCTTGGAAATAACTCAGCGCTTCCGGCTTATAGCCGACATCCTACCGCTCAATTATTGGAAGTCAATCAACAATTTCATCTCATCGATTGTGGCGAGGGTACCCAAATGCAATTGCAGTTATATGGTTTAAGTCCTTTTAAAATTCGATGTATTTATATCAGTCATTTGCATGGGGATCATTATTTTGGATTGGTCGGTTTGCTCAGTAGTTTATCCTTGTTAGGGAGAACACAGGAACTTGATTTATTTGGTCCTCAAGAACTAAAACAAATTATCGAGATTCAACTCGTTTGGGAGTTGGGTTACCCGCTGAATTTCCATGCCTTAAATTTTCAGGAATCCATTTCGATTGTGGAACATAAAGCAGTGGAGGTAATTTCCTTTCCCGTGAAACACAGTATTCCCACTTGTGGTTTTCAGTTTATTGAACGTAAACGAAAACGAATTTTGTTGCCGGAGAAAGTCAGAGAATTTGAAATTCCTAAATATTTTTATTCAAAACTCACGGAGGGCGCTGATTATATCAAAGCAGACGGAACAATCATAGCCAATGAAACCTTGACTCTGCCCGGTTCGGTGCCTAAGAAATATGTGTATGCAGCAGATACTCAGTTTCTTCCGGAATTGAAACAATATTTTTTGGATGCCGATGTATTGTATCACGAAACGACCTACTTGCAATCGGATACTGCAAAAGCACATTTACGCATGCATGCCACAACGGTGGAAGCTGCAGAAATGGCTTTGAACTCAGGGGTTAAAAAACTGTTGATTGGTCATTTTTCATCGAAGTATAAAGATTTGAGTCCTTTTTTAGAAGAGGCTCAGACAATTTTTGCCAATACCGAACTGGCTTTGGAGGGAACAACATTTGACATTTAATACACCTATTTGCAACAGAATAAATAGCGACTTTAGAATTATTTGGTCATGCATAACTTAAGGCAGAATCAGAATGGGACAATTCTCGATCACCCATTTGTACAGTTCGTCTATTTCAAAATCGCTGACAGCAATACAACCAACCGTCCAATCAGTATCTAAAAACTCTTTCTCCTGATCTTTTCTGTGGTTGTTGGGAAATCCATGAATTTTAATTTCCCCGCCTGCCTTTTTTTCTTGTAACGCCGCAAAAGTTGAGTCCTCTGTATTGGGATAGGAAATGCCTAAATTGGTATGATAGGCACTGATGGTATCCCGGTCGTTGATCCAATATAGACCTTCAGGAGTTTTAAGGTCGCCTTCAAATTGTTTTTTCCGATGGGCTCCAATCCAAGTGAAATGATATACTTTTTTACCTTTTGCCCTTTGTGGAAAGTGAGCATTTCTCTTTTTGCCTTGTATACAACAATGCTATCAATTGGATTGTTTACTTCCAGAAAAGATTCATAATAATGCGCTCTGCGATGCGTTTGCGCGTCCAATAAATAGGGCAATAAAATCAAGATGACAAGACCATGAATCCATTTCATGGGCCAAATTTAAAACATGTATAAAATATAATATGTTAAATGTTTATATATTTATTTATTACCAAACTAAGTATGAAAATTTATTTAATCTATTAACTTTGTTTTCCTTTCGAGATGGCCTCAGAACCGTACAAAGCACTAAGTACATGAGATTTCATGAAGTTTTAGAAAAGGTCGCAAACGAATTTACCCAACATTGGAATCAGTGGGATATCAATAAATTATGTTCGATGATGACTGAGCAGGTGCGATTATATTCACCTATGGTTAAAAAAGTGTATCCGGAAAATGAGGAAATGATGATTCAGGGTAGAGAGGAAGTCAGGATGTATTGGATCAAATTGCGGAATATTACCGGCGGTTATGAAGTCAATCAAATCAGTATCCAAAAAGAAGATAAAGTGATTACAACCGTTAATAAAATCATTGGTTCGGATGTGGTGATTTTGGAAACGCTGACACTCAATCAGTATGCGAAAATTGAAACACTGAAATACGAATACATCATTGAATAAAGTTGTTTTCAGGTCGCTTCTGAACTTGATGTTCTTAGCTGTGAATTCTATCTTTGAGTTTAGAATCCGGAATTAAACATTGTTCTGTTTTACCCCAAATTCGATTTCGATTTCTGGCAATAAATCGATAGAATATATTTCTAAACCAATTGGGCAGAATCCGAAACAGGGTTAGGAAACGATATCGAGGAATTTTTGAAACGATCTGCAGCAAAGCATTTGACTCAAAATAAACGCCTTTGTCATTTAATAAACAAACCGAGTCTGGGATTGATTGAAGTGAATATCCCCGCTCAGATAATTTTATTTTCGCGTATTCACTTTGTAAAGGTGCGAATTCGAATATGCCAGCACGGTCATTTCGAATGATCCATAAAATACTTTTGTTACAAAGCATACAATGTCCGTCAAACAGAATCAATTGCATGACTTATGCTAAATCCGCGAAAGCATGAATGGACTGTGCTGTTTTTTCACTGACCGGAACAACCGGCAACCGAAACTGATTTTGGCAGATTCCTTTTTTGTTTAGGAAAGCTTTGACACCTGCCGGATTCCCTTCTGCAAAAAGCAAGGCTATTCCATCTAGTAATTGATATTGTAATTTTCTGGCTTCTACAAATTGTTGATTCAAACTTAATCGAACCATGTCGGTAAACGTGCGGGTAAAACAATTTGCTGCCACCGAAATAACGCCATCAAATCCACAAGCAATTTGTGCCATGCTTAAGTCATCATCTCCACTGAGAATCGTAAAATCAGCCGGGCAATTTTTTACCAATTCCATACTCTGTCCCATTTGTCCGCAAGCCTCTTTAATTCCAATGATTTGTTCGCATTCATGGGCCAAACGAATCGTCAGTTCGCTGCCCATATTACTTCCTGTGCGGCCTGGAACGTTGTACAAAATGATGGGTTTCGGTGCATGATCATTGAGGAGTTTAAAATGAGCATAAATACCTTGTTGTGTTGGTTTATTATAATAAGGAGAAACGCTCAGAATAGCATCGACATCATCCAATGGATAGTTTTCAAACTGATTTAAAACTTCACGTGTATTGTTTCCGCCAATTCCACATACCAAGGGCAATCGTTTTTGATTTACTGCTGCTACAAAACGCAACACTTCTTTTTTTTCTTCATCACTCAATGTGGGTGTTTCGGCTGTGGTACCTAATGCGACCAAAAATTCAACACCACCTGCAATCACATGTTCGATGAGTTTGCGTAATGATTCGAAATCAATTTTTCCTTCGGAGTCAAAAGGGGTGACCAGGGCTACCCCGGTTCCTCTAAAACGTTTTGCGTTCATGGGGTTTAAGATTTAAAGTTTCATTGATCTGCTGAATGAGTTCTTCAAGCTGTCCGGCAGTACAAGGTATCAGCAGGTCGGCACATTTTGTAAAGGTGCTGATAAAAGGGGCCACTCTGCATTTTGCGTACGACATGTGCGATACATATTGTAAGGGCAAACATTCGCGAAAGTATAAGTTCAGTAAGAGATCATATTTTTTTACAATCACCCGATCTGTTTTTGGACTATGTGGCAGCAAGGTTTTTTTATCCAAATCTTCAGGGGTGAATTTTTGATGATAGAAGGCCTTTTCTTTTTCGATATTGTCTATAAAAAAAAGAACATCTGCATCATAACCCATCTTCTCCAGTTTTTTTTGATAAGCAATGATTGTTTCAACTTGCGCTTCATCTTCATATTCACTCAAAATACAAACCCTGTAAGAAGCCGAGAAGTTGACAAATTCATGTTTGATTTGATCCTGAGGCGTGAACAAAGGTGCAACAGGAACCGGAGCGGCCTGCGGCAAAATTTTTTCTTTTATTTTCTGAAAGAATGACAAGGGCAATGAGGATTCAATGTTTAATTGATTTCATAAAAACCCATGTTCGAAAACTTGGCAATTCGTTGATTAATTCGTTCTTCGGGATCGATACTTTTTAATTCAATCAATGTTTTTTCGATAAACTTTTTCAGGATGATAGCCATTTCTTCCGGTTCGGCATGAGCACCTCCTAAAGGTTCTTGAATCACACCATCTACCAAACCAAAATCTTTCATGTGTTTACTGGTCAGTTTAAGTTCTTCTGCCGCTTTCTCTTTGAAGTCCCAGGTACGCCATAGTATCGATGAACAACTTTCAGGAGATATGACCGTATACCAAGTATTTTCCAACATCATCACACGATCTCCAATGCCAATACCTAAAGCACCACCGCTAGCACCTTCGCCAATGATGATACAGATAACAGGCACTTTCAGATTAATCATTTCAAAGAGATTGCGCGCAATGGCTTCACCTTGTCCTCTCTCTTCGGCTTCAAGGCCGGGAAGGCACCCGGTGTGTCAATAAATGTGATGATGGGTTTATTAAATTTTTCAGCCATTTTCATCAATCGCAATGCCTTTCGATATCCTTCAGGATTGGCCATTCCGAAATTGCGTAATTGACGCATTTTGGTATTGACGCCTTTTTGATGCCCAATCACCATCACTGATTCCGTATCATTCAACATCGCAAATCCGCCTACAATAGCTTTGTCATCCCGAACATTCCGGTCGCCATGAAGTTCCTGATATTTCGAAAAAATTCGACTAATATAAAAGTTGGTATAAGGTCTTTCCGGATGTCGGCTCAATTGAACTTTCTGCCAATCGTTCAGATTGCTATAGATTTCCTTTTTGGTTTCTTTGAGTTTTTTTTCCAATTCTTTGACAGCTGAACTGACATCGACTTTGGTTTTTTGTGCCACCTCATGCATCTTCTCTATTTCTTCCTGAAGGGCTTCCAGTGGTTTTTCAAAATCCAGGTATTGCATTTGTTTGATGAATTTTTGAGCCCCAAAGATAATGCTTTCGAATCCGAATTTCCGGACATTTTATTTGTTTGCAGCTTTCTCTACATGAAAGATCATACAGCTAAAAAATCTTCTCAAACGAAGTTTTTGCTTACGATTCAGCTGCCTACCTTTGAAGGATGAAAATCTTGTTTGTTTGTCTTGGAAATATTTGCCGTTCGCCTATTGCAGATGGCATTATGCGACATCTGTGTAAAGCAGCCAACCTCGATTGGGAGATTGACAGCGCGGGTACAGAATCCTACCATATTGGTGAAAAACCGCATATCGAATCTCAACGTGTCTGCAAGGAGAACGGCATCGATATCAGTCATTTGCATGCCCGGAAATTTATTCATTCAGATTGTGCCCAATTTGATCGGATTTATGCGATGTCGACCGATGTTTTGTCTGAAATGAAACTCATTGCCGGCAAATACTGGGAGGAAGATAAAATTCAACTTTTTTTAGATGTGGAACCTGAAACCAAAGGCCAATCTGTAAAAGATCCCTGGTATGGACCACCCAGTGGGTATGACGAAGTGTATGAGGTGATTGAGAAAGCTTGTCTGGCCATTTTGAAGAAGTATCACACAAATGATTAATTCTGATTGGATTGAATATGCTTCCAGGCCTGAGGCAATGATTCAATGAGATCGGTGGCGAGCATACTTTCTGATCCGTATTTTTTTTGGGCGAAGTCGCCGGCTAATCCATGTAAATGCGTTCCGTATATTGCTGCTTTAAAAGGATCCTGTAATCTCGCCAAAAGCGCTGTAATGATTCCTGTCAGGACATCTCCACTGCCACCTTTTGCCATTCCGGCATTTCCGGTATTATTAAAAAATAATTCGCCTTCAGGAGTTGAAATACTTGTAAAACGGCCTTTTAAAACGATGTAAATTTATGCCTTACGGACCAGTTTAACTGTTCCTCTATTTGAAGCTCTCGGTCTGTATCTATCCCACTTAGTCGCTGAAATTCTTTAGGATGAGGGGTTAAGATGCTTCTTGCTGGTAATTGTTTGAGTAGCATTTTATTTGAAGCAATGAGGTTAATGCCATCTGCATCCAGTACCAGGGGTTTACGGGTATGTTTGAGAATCTGTTCAAGTTTATCAATGGCTTCCTGACTGGTGCCGATCCCACTTCCACAACCGATAGCGTCCACTTCTGTCCAGAGGATTTTGGATGTTTGAAAACTTAACATGGCTTCAGGGACAGCAGTTTGTAATATATCTTTTTCGCTCTCCGGAATCAAGGCGGTTAGTAATCCCAGACCTGATCGCAGTGCGGCTTTAGCAGCCAAAACGCATGCGCCCATCTTGCCTTTTTCACCACAACCTAATAGGGCTTTTCCATAATCACCCTTGTGCGAAAAAGCAGAGCGCTCAGGAATCCAGGTTCTTAAATCGGATGTTTCTGTAACCATTGCCCATGGTTTGCGATGTTGCTGAAACGATGGCAATAGTCCAATGGATAATATTTGTATTGATCCACAATAGGGACCACTTTGAGGGAATAAAAAACTTTTTTTATAGTATTCAAACGACAAAGTATAATCGGCTTTTACAATGCCATCATGATTGCTGTTTTCATCACAATACAAACCTGAAGGGATGTCAATGGCAATGGTCAAGGCAGGGCAGTGGTTAATTTCTTGAATCATTTGCGACAGAATACCTTCAGGTTGACGATTTAAGCCCGTGCCAAGTAAGGCATCGATAATGATACATTGGTTGTTCAATTCGAAACCATCGATCAGGTATGCACGGAGGTAGGTAAAATTTCTTTTAAACGTTCCAGATTAATCTGATGATCTGGGGAAATATTTTCAGACGGACTTAAAACAACTTGAAGCTTCTTGCCTTTTCAAGGAACAGCCTGGCTATTGCAAGACCATCACCTCCATTATTTCCAGGGCCGCAAAATAAGATATATGGAAGGTCTAGATTGGTGTGATGAGTCAGCCATTCTACACAGGCAATGGCAGCTTGTTCCATTAAATCAATGGATGGAATAGGTTGATGCAGCATGGTAAAGGCATCTGCATCCCGAATATCTTGCGCCGTGTAAACTGGTATCATAAACTAAATTGTTTTAAGGGTTGTTATTTCGATGACGGGGGTGAAAACGATTCAAAGTATCGCGCAGGAAATCACGATCGAGGTGGGTGTAAATTTCGGTGGTTGTGATGCTCTCGTGTCCAAGCATTTCCTGCACTGCCCTTAAGTCTGCGCCTCCTTCCACGAGGTGAGTGGCAAAGGAATGCCTCAGGGTATGTGGGTGGATGTTTTTTTGAATACCTGTTTTTAAACAAAGATCTTTGATGATATAAAAAATCATGACACGCGATAATTGCCCGCCACGTTTATTCAGAAAAAGAATATCCTCGCAATTTTTGGAAGGCAGAAGATGACATCGAATATGTGTCTGATATATTAAAATATATTTCAAGGCAATTTGGCCGATTGGTACCAGTCTTTCTTTGTTCCCTTTTCCTATGACCCGAATAAACCCAACATCCGGATAAATATTTGACATCTTTAATTGTATCACTTCACTCACGCGCAATCCGCAGCTGTACATGGTTTCGAGGATGGCTCTGTTTCTGGTTCCTTCGGGGGTGCTTAGGTCAATTTGTAGCAGAAGTTTTTCCAGTTCTTCAATAGACAGGGTATCCGGTAATTTTCGCAAGGCTTTCGGACTTTCAAGCAATTCAGAAGGATTATGTGTTATTTCATCTTCCAGTAAAAGATATTTGAAAAAACTCCGAATGCCTGAAATAATCCGAGCCTGTGAAGCCACACTCATGCCGATGGAATGGATATTTTCGATAAATTGTCTTAAATGATTTTGTGAAATATCCTTTAAGGCAAGTTCAGGATGCACATGGTTTAAAAATGAAGAAAGCATTTGTACATCCCGGATGTAGGCTTCTACTGAGTTTTCGCTCAGGGGATTTTTCTAATTGCAGAAAAAATTTAAACCCTTTTATATACGCTTCCCATCCAATCACCTTGCTGCTAAGATAGGTGATTTGGAGCGTATACCGGATGTGAAATTTGTCGTGTTCGCGCCAAATTCTATACTTTTTTGGAAACTGAAAGTGAAGAAGTTTATCTTTTGTTGATCTGTGACAACTCAGAATATGATCATGTAGATGATAAATTACTTCAACAAATAATAAACGGAATAGATTTAGACAATAATGACCGCGCATAACAGTGATATGGCGCAAGCAGCGCACATGAAATTAATTCATCTTTTTCATGATATTTGACACGTGATTTTACCATCCGCTGTAGTGCTCAAATGCCCTGAAATCGCCAAGCCTTTAACGAAACTAGAAAGAATGGATCTTTCAGACAATTTGCATTTTTAATACATCATGGTATCATTCAATTTATCAAACAGACATCTTCAGACTCCAAAAAAGGCATTGAAATCTAACGCTTTTATTCAACAATAAATTTGATGACTTTGCCACTTTGGAAATGAACAAAATACATACCACTCGGCCAATTTTAACATTGAAATCGGCATGCGTGCTTTGGGCATTCTCAAACGAATAGACTTGTTGTCCGCTAATATTACGAACAATAAATGCACCTAATCTTTCAGCGCTCATGACCCGCACCATATTGGAGGCCGGATTGGGAACCAACAGGATCTGTTTCGAGTTGTGGTATTCGCCGAGTCCTGTCGGGCAATTATTCGCTGCTAAAGGGGTGTAACTGAATTGGGTTACAAAACTTCCTGTTCCATTGATACATCGGCCAGTAGAAATGTCTGAAATCTGCGGACCGAATGAAACAGAATCAATCATGTTCCCATTGGCATAAGCCAGAATAATACGATCACCTCCGGCACTTAACTTAAAGTTGGCATGATAGCCCGATTGTAAAGTGTCCTGATCGCACCATATCAGAAGATAAGACAAAGGAGCTATGCTAGAAGTAACAGGAAAGGACCATTTACCGACATTCCCTAAATCGTCGCTTAAATAAAGTCCGCTCAGGCTAAGGGTGTTATTGGTGGTATTATAAATTTCTACCCAATCGGCATGTGCTCCGCTGGGGTCGGCTAGCGCAGAAACATTGCTGGCCATGAATTCATTGATTCGAATTGAGCCGGCAGAAATTTGAGGATATCTGCGATGAGGGGTATAAAACTCATGTTCGGCCCTTGCTGGTGAAAAGATACCGGCTAAATTGTTTTCGGCGTACACATAGTATTCCATTTTTCCTGAACTCACTACAAATGAAGTGCCGTAATTGCCGTCGCCTGCTGCACCATCATTATGATTGCCATCGTCATACATGGGCAGTCGGTCAAATTTTTTCCAGTTTTCGTTCCGAAGTCCAAGATACACACTCGTTGCATTGGTTGTTTGAGTCGTCACATGTAACGGTTGAATTGAGTGAGGGGTTTGCGTTGTTTAATACGGGAGTATTTAAGCTTGGTGGTGCATTTTGAAATTCAGCATGACTGAGCAAATAATTTTTACGATTATTCATGAGTTGTTTCAACCCGATTTTTGTTGAGGTTCCGGCAGTAACAACTGCTGTATCCAAATTGGTGAGAAATTTCTGATAAGTATAAAATTGGCAGGTATCAGTTAACACATAAGGAGCAATGGTGTTCTGTAAAGCTTGGGCTTCGGTATAATAATCATTGCTCACAATCATTTCGTTCAACATTGTACGGAGGTGGGCGATGTATTGTTTTTTGTAGCGAGGTTTGGCCAGTAATTTTGAAATGAGAGGTCTGCTTGTACTGGTACTTTGGGCTGTTGGACTCATCTGTTGCATTTGAGTAATAGTCAGGGGAGCGCCTGAACTCAGACTGGTGAAACTACCAAAACACATATTGAGGTCCCATACGGTTGGACTAAATCGACGGTTATTATCTTCAGACATGTAATAATTCTGTATAAAACCACCGGTATAACTATCCAAATTCACTGTGAGATTATTAAAGGCATGCATCCAAAGTGCCCGGTCAACATCCAGGATGGTATCCACCGAAGCCGTATCATTTTGAAGGGCATACATCATGGTGATAAAGCGGGTCCATCCTTCATCACTTTTCATTTCGTAACGTTGTGCGTAATAGTTGACACTATCCCATCCACTTGGTACAAGATTCGGATTGCCTGATGACTGGAAATTCGGTTTATTGCATTTAAAGAAAGGTCTTTCACTGGCATAATAATGTCGACTGATAAAATCTTTATTGATGGTTTCTGCATTGGAGTAAACACCACGATAAACATTATTGACATATACTCTGGCAAAATTCGCTTTGGGGCAGTGCATATAAGGAGTCAACAAGGCATAGCCGAGGGGTTCACGTAAAAAGGAAGGATCAGACCAGCAGTTACTCAGTTTAATATCGGTGTAATCCTGGTAATCCTGATTGCCTTTGATGTGGTTTAATTCGATGTGAAAAGGATTCTTTTTGTTGCTCGCACTATAGGTGCTATTGCCTTTATATTTTACACCAACGCTATCGAAAGATTCCCCATTGATGCGCACAGAATCAGCAATGATATAACTTTCCGTGGCAGCCGCGGAATCCAGTTTCGCATCCCAGTTACTGAAACTGAAAAATATTTCAATGAGTTGTACGGAATCCTTCTGGTAAAAAGTATCCTGTGCGGAAAGTGATAGTGGAGCAAGTCCTAAAAAAAATAAACAAAATCGGATCAATGAGGAGGAAAGAAATATTCGCATCCCCAATATTATGGAAATGTTACCAAATCATGAAGTGCCTGAAGCGAAAATCGGTTAATGGAAGAAAATATACCCGATGATGATCGCTGCAATAACACCCAGGAAATCTGCCAAAAGACCAGCCCAGATACTATAACGGATATTTTTGATGCCCACACTTCCAAAATAAAGGGCGATGATATAAAAAGTGGTATCCGCGCTGCCTTGGAAAATGCTGGCCAACTTGCCTGCAAATGAATCTGGTCCCAGAGCCGGATTGGAATACACATCTACCAGGAGGCCGCGTGCGCCACTGCCACTAAATGGTTTCATGATAGCAACGGGCAGTGCATCTACAAAGTCGGTATTCACACCCAACCAAATAAATAAACCTTTAGCGCCAGCAATGATATATTCAAAAGCTCCGCTGTCTCTGAATATTTGAATAGAAACCAACATGCCGACCAAATAGGGGAGTATTTTTAAAATCACCTCAAAGCCCTCTTTGGCACCTTCGATGAAAGCATCAAAACAATTGATTTTTTTCCAGATTCCTCCGGCAATGATGGCGACGATAATGCCGAGTAAAATCAGGTTGCCGTAAATTTTTGATACCTGTTGTTTCTGATCGTCCGGCAGACTATGAATCAACCACAAAATTCCTGAAACAAATACAATGGCCGACAATAATGATAGAATGAGTACCCGATCAAATTTTAATTTTTGTTTCAGGCCCACCACCAGGATGCTGGCTATGGTAGCGCTAACAGTAGCCAAAACACAAGGAATAAAAATGGAGGCAGGTTCAAGAGATTGATAGAGCTCACCGCCGGTGCTGCGAAGTGCGATAATAGAAAGAGGTATAAGGGTAAGGCCGCTGGTATGCAAAACCAGGAACATGATTTGGGCGTTGGTGGCCGTACCTTTTTGAGGATTTAACTCTTCAAGACTTTTCATGGCCTTTAAACCAAATGGGGTGGCTGCATTATCCAGGCCCAGCATGTTGGCTGAAAAATTCATGACCATTTCACCCATGGCTGGATGCTGATCAGGCACACCGGGAAATAATCGTTTCATGAAAGGGTTGAGTATTTTGGCAAGCCATTGTATTCCTCCGGCTTTTTCGGCGATTTTCATAATTCCCAGAAAAAAAATCATGGTACCTGCCAAGGGTAAGCCCACTTCCATTACCGATCCTCCGGCGCGTTTAAATAAGCCGTCGACCAGTGTCTTAAATATTTCCACATCGCCCAGGAAAATCAGTTTATACAAGGCGATCAGGAAACCGCAAACGAAAAAGAAAATCCAAACATAATTTAATACCATAAGTTGCCAACTTGAGGCTGTAATAATACTTTAATTCCCGAATAAAAAATGGAGACCGTGCCAAAACCTACTCTGAACATACGAAAAATGGAATTGACTATTCACCGAGAATTTGCAGTAGTAAGTCAGGAAGATATTTTAAACAAAGCCTGTAAAGGATTTGCTCGGTAACCCCGAATAAGAAAATCATACTTACTCCAATTCGCCGAAGTATGTGATTTACTTATTCGTTTTTGCCATTGGCTGTGTGCAACTGCAAAATTTAGGTTGAGATCAACAGGACTACATTTTTAATGTTTTCAATGACGCTGATATCATGGAAAACCGGAACGCTTTATATATCGGAAAGAATTCGGTAAATGGTATTTATGTAGGTTGACTTTCAGGAAATGTATGAATAAGCAGTCAAGAAAGGGTTGAAGGAAAATGTTCAGCGTATCGGTTGAAGGTTGCAGGGCCTAAACTTTCGTATCGGAAAATTTGGGAGATTGATTATTTTTACCCGATGGAAATCACTCAACTCAATAAAATTTTTCTGGAGGATTATCGTCCGACTGAAAAAGAGTTGGTTGAAATCAGAAAATGGTCAGAGGAATTTCCTTACATGCAAACCCTGCATTGGGTTTTGGCCAAATTTGATCAAGGACCTCATCCTCAAAAAGCAATTCTCTACAAAACGGACCCTTTATTGTTCGCACAATGGTTTGAAACTTCGCCTCAAGCAGTTTCCGAGATACCAATGCCAGAGGTGCTCACAGAGGAATTGGAAACCAAGCCAGAGATTGAAAAGGAATCTGTGGATGAAATAAGCTTAGATAAACAAGAAGCTGTTGAGTTGCAACATTTGCCAGAAGTCAATGAGATGCTCATTCAGGATGAAATGCAGGTTGAGCCAATCCGGGAAGAAGAAATGAAAAGCCCGGAGAATTTAAATACTCAAGCCATCCATGAAGAACCGATAGAAATGATTGTGGAAATGCAGGAGTCCACGGAATTAAGTGAAGAGACCCAAACGGACAAAGAGGAAATTGCCTTAAAGCCAGAAGTTTTGGATGGAAAGGGCGAGGAGGACATTTTAGCCCTCATTCATGATTTACCCAATGCGATACCACTTGCGGGTGATTTAGAGGGCATTATGCCAAAAACAGAAGAAAATGAGGTAGAAGAAATACAAGCTTCTGCTGAGGCTGATCCGGAAGATGAAGACCGTTCACTCATGGTGATGATGAGTTTTCAGGATTGGTTGAAATATTTTAAAAACAAAAAAGAGAAGGACCGCGAGGAAGAAGAAGGGCGCAGGGCCTTAAGAACCGCCTGGCAAAAGGAAAAATTAACGGCGGCCATTGAAGAAGAAACAGACGATATTCCGGAACCCATCTTTAAACAGGCCATGGAATCGATTTCCAACGAAACAGGGGTGATTAGCGAATCGCTCGCTTTGGTATTGGCCAAGCAGGGTAAAACCGATAAGGCCATTGAAATGTACCGCAAATTAAGTTTGCGAAATCCCGAAAAAAGCGCTTACTTTGCCGCTCTTATTCAAAATTTACGAATCAAACAATAGTATTTATATGGTGAGTTTATTTATCATTCTGATTGTGTTAACCTGTGCGGTTTTAGCATTTTTTGTCCTGATTCAAAATCCTAAGGGTGGCGGTTTGGCCGGCTCTTTTGGCGGTTTAGGGAATCAAATGATGGGTGCAAAACAAAGTACAGATGTGGTGGAAAAGGGTACATGGTATGCTTCTGCAGCTTTGTTGATTTTGGTTTTGGCCTCATTTGTGTTGGCTCCAAAAGTGAATAACTCAGCTTCTGAAAAAACCCGTTCTGAAAAAGTAAATACACCGGTTCCTGCACAACAAGCTCCAGCACCGGCTTCTGCCCCAGCTTCAGCGCCAGCAAATGCACAACCTGCAGCTGCTCCTGCACCTGCAAGTGCGCCTGCTACACCGCCTCCCGCTAATCAATAATTACAGAACGCTCTCTGCGATGCCTTAAGAAGCAAGCGCTTCATCGTTTCCAAAATATAGAACACTCCTTACGGGGTGTTTTTTTATGAAGAGTCAGCGGATTATGCGTAAGAATGTTGTAGATATAGAATTTTCAGCAGCAAGGTATGTAGCTACCGCAAACAAAGCAATTAGAATGAAATTACGTTCATGGCAGGAAAGATCATTTATAGCCCCGATAGTAGCCAAGTGCCGTGCACAGGCGAATAGCGGGAGGGAGGAATAATAGAAAGATAGAGCATGTGCTCCCCTCAAAAAACATCCATTGAATGTGACTTGGACAACAGAATCAACAGGAAATTTGACGAAAAAGGTCCCTAGGAAGTGGAATTTTGCTGCTGAAAAAAACAGGTTAACTTTGCCAACTCAAAACAAGGATTTGATACATTATAAAAATACCGAAGAAATTGAACTGATTCGAAAAGCGAATTTGTTGGTTTCAGCCACATTGGCCCATGTAGCCACATTAATTAAACCCGGCATTTCGACGCTTTATCTAGATCAGCAAGCGGAAACTTTTATTCGTGATCATGGCGGGGTACCGGCATTTAAAGGATATAAAGGATTTCCGGCGACCTGCTGTATCAGTGTGAATGAAGAAGTGGTGCATGGTATACCAATGGACGATGAATTGCTGGAAGGAGATGTGGTGAGTGTAGATGTGGGGGTGGTATTAAATAATTATGTGGGCGATAGTGCATATACTTTTGCCTTAGGGCAAATAGATGAATCCATTGCCAAATTGCTTCGGGTCACCAAAGAATCTTTGTACAAAGGGATAGAAAAAGCCGTGGTTGGAAACAGGTTGGGAGATATATCCTGGGCCGTACAAGAATATACTGAAATAAAACACGGATATGGGGTGGTACGTGAATTGACTGGTCATGGTGTTGGAAAACGATTACACGAAGAGCCTGAAGTGCCCAATTATGGCCGTCGCGGGAATGGCTTAAAACTACAGGAAGGTTTGGTGATCGCTATTGAACCGATGATTAACTTGGGGCGTAAAGATGTGTTTTGTGCCGATGATGAGTGGACGATTGTAACAACAGACGGAAAACCTTCAGCTCATTTTGAACATTCCATTGCAGTGCGCAAACAACAAGCCAATATTTTATCCAGTTTTGTGGAAATCGAAAAAAATGAAAAAGCCAATCCGCATTTGTTTTATGCGCACGAAGAGGCTGTCATTTCCTGATCCTAACCTTTACGGATACGAGACATCATCAAAGAATCGAGGAATTCGGTTCCATTGTAATAATGGCCTTTGAGTAAACCTTCTTCTTGAAAATAATTTTTTTGTAAGAGCTTTAAAGAAGGCAGATTTTCGGGTGATAGCGTTGCTTCGATGCGATGCAGGCCCATTTGTTCGAAGCCAAATTGAAGAATCGGTGGAATCGCTTCGGACATATATCCTTGGTGACGATCAGATAAATCGTAAATACCATATCCTATTTCTGCGCGATGATGTCGGGTAAACCAATAATGAAAACCGCATGCACCAATTACGTTTAAAGAGCTGCGGTGAATGAGATAGAAATGATAAAAACTTCGGTTGTAGCCGTGCATGCCTGACTTGAATTTTTCTTCTTCCAGTTTGGCTTGTTCTTCATTCCGAAAACCAAAATAGCTCCATTTTTCGGATTCAGAACCCTGCATACGAATTTGGTATTCTTCGGGATGGAGTCCTCTTAAAATTAATCGAGGTGTCATTAAATTCACCAAGGGTGGAGTAAGCATAGATGCGAAGATGAATCGAAGCTACTAAAACAACAAATTTCGGATTTACGGTTGGCTTCGTGCATGATGAGATAGTTGATTCGAGACCGTTGCAAAACCACTGTAAATCAACTAAAAAGTCATTTGGCTTCAAATTTCTGCGTTACTTTAAATTTTTAATCCGCTCATTATCAGCAAGATAAATCGCAAATCAAAAATTTAAAAAGCCTTGAACTTTTTTGCCAAATGACTTTTGCAACGGTCTCGATTCAGGCTGATTGGATTTTAAAAGAAAAGTGTAATTAGAGTCAGAATACGACTGTTGATCGGCTTTAAGAGTGTGTGTGAATGAAATGAATGAAAACTCGCCATGACTTCGTGAAAAGGGCTATTTTATCCCTCATTTTAAGATTGTTGCCAAACCTCCTGGAATGCAGGGAATAGTCATTAGGTTTCAAATTTCTCCATAAAATACCATGTACTTTTATGCCAAATGACTTTTGCAACGGTCTCAAATTGGTATTACATTTGCAGTCCTAAAAAAAAGACCATGTTCAATAATTTAACGGAGAGACTAGAAGGAGCCTTCAAACAACTCAAAGGAGAAGGCAAGATATCGGAAATCAACGTGGCTAGTACCGTCAAAGAAATACGCAGGGCTTTGGTTGATGCGGATGTGAACTATGCCATTGCCAAGGAATTTACCGATAAGGTGAAGGAAAAGGCGATGGGAGAAAAAGTACTCACATCGGTAACACCGGGGCAATTGATGGTGAAAATTGTGAAGGATGAACTGGTTGAATTGATGGGCGGGATTGAAGCAGAATTAAACATTCAAGGCAATCCGACGGTTATTCTCATCGCTGGTTTGCAGGGGTCGGGAAAAACAACCTTTAGTGGTAAGTTGGCCAATTTTTTAAAAACCCAAAAGAACAAAAAACCTTTGTTGGTGGCAGCCGATATATATCGTCCTGCGGCCATGGATCAATTGTCGGTATTGGCTGAGCAAATTAAAGTGCCCATTCATATTGAACGTGAAAATAAAGATGCTGTTTCCATTGCCCGAAATGCCGTTGCTTATGCGAAAGAAAATCAGCATAATGTGGTCATCATTGATACGGCAGGGCGATTGGCGATTGATGAGGAAATGATGACAGAGGTTGCCAATATCCGAAATGAAGTGAAACCACAGGAGATTTTATTTGTGGTGGATTCGATGACCGGACAAGATGCGGTAAACACAGCCAAGGCCTTTAATGAACGATTGTATTTTACCGGTGTGGTATTAACCAAATTGGATGGAGACACTAGAGGTGGAGCTGCTCTGACGATTAAGTACACCGTACAAAAACCCATCAAATTTGTAAGCATGGGTGAAAAACTCGATACCCTGGATGTGTTTTATCCTGAAAGGATGGCACAAAGGATATTGGGAATGGGCGATATCACAACCTTGGTGGAGCGCGCTCAGCAACAATTTGATGAAGAGCAATCGAAAAAATTAGAGAAAAAAATCAGGGCCAATAAATTTGATTTTGACGATTTCAAAACGCAATTGAATCAGATCAAAAAAATGGGTAACCTGAAGGATTTGTTGGGGATGATTCCGGGCGTTGGGAAAGCCATCAAAGACATTGATATTAGTGATGATGCCTTTAAAGGCATTGAAGCAATGATTAATTCTATGACACCTGCCGAACGAAAAGATCCGGACATCATTGATGCCAACCGTCGCAAAAGAATTGCAGGAGGAAGTGGAAAAGATATCAATGAAGTGAACGCCTTCATGAAACAATTTGAACAAATGAAGGAAATGATGAAGATGATGAATAAAATGGGTGGCATGGGTATGCGTATGCCCGGAATGCGTTAACCATCTTTGAATCACCACGGATCAGTTTGAAAGATACACTTTGTATATACACCGATGGATCATCGCGCGGGAATCCCGGGCCGGGTGGATATGGGGTGATATTACATTGGAAGAATACACAAAAGGAAATGAGTGCGGCTTACCGCTTAACTACCAACAACCGCATGGAGCTTATGGCCGTGATCGTTGCCTTGGAAAGTTTAACACGTCTGGGTTTGAATATTGATATTTTTACGGATAGTAAATATGTGGTGGATGCCGTTGAAAAAAAATGGGTTTTTGGCTGGGTGAAAAAAAATTTCAAAGACAAAAAAAATAAAGATTTGTGGCTTCGTTTTTTAGATAACTATCGCAAACATCAAATCCGATTTCATTGGGTAAAAGGGCATGCGAATCATCCTCAAAATAATCGTTGCGATGAGTTGGCTACCATGGCTGCCGATCAGGGGCCGTATTTAATTGATACACAGTATGAATTGGAACAGGTTTCATAATCAAATAAATTATTAATAGCCTAAATGAGCCTATAATTGTTGAGAGATAATAACTGAGCTTTCCGACCTATTCCACAATATCTTCCTTACTTCTTTTTAATTGGGTGCTGGCACTTTTTCTTAACTTGTTACTGGTGGCTTCTGCATATCCTTTACGTCGGTGGATGATATCGATGCACAGATATAATGCTTCTAAAAAAGAACTATGATCGGCCATGTTTTCCGGCGATATCGAAAGCGGTTCCGTGGTCAGGTGAAGTGCGCACTATTTGAAGTCCCTGCTGTATAGTTCACGCCCATTCCTTTATCAAAACTTTTAAAAGGAATCAATCCTTGATCGTGATACATGGCCAGGGTGCAATCAAATTGCAAATCGTGTTGACGTGCAAAAAAAGCATCGGCACTATAAGGGCCATAAACCAGCATACCTTCGTTCTTTAATTTTTCGATAGCCGGTAAAATAATTGTTTCTTCTTCTTTTCCTATCAGGCCACTATCACCTGCATGTGGATTTAATCCGAGCACGGCCATTTTGGGGCGGTCAATACCAAAATCTTTAATCAGGCTTTCGTTGATGATTCGTAATTTACTAATGATTTGATCTTGGGTCACATGTTTTGCAATTTCACTGACCGGAACATGTTCAGTTAACAATGCTACCCGCAAATGATCGCTGCACATCATCATCACAACATCCTTTGCACCAAACTTATCCTTCAGGAATGGGGTATGACCGCTATAATTAAAATCGAGCGTTTGTGCATTTTTTTTATGAATAGGGTTGGTCAGCAAGCCATCCAGTTGTCCATCCTTTAAACATTGTGTGGCCACCATGAGTGAACGCACCCCGTATTTACCTCCGATATCATTCATAACTCCGGGAGTAACCGAAACCTCATCATCCCAACAAGTAAAAATATTGATGCCTTTTGGGTTCAGGTTATTTAAATCCTTGGTGCCTGAATATTGCATTTGGCTGTCGGCAATGAGATTTTTGTAATAATTGACCACTTTGTTGCTGGCAAAAATGATGGGCGTTACAAAATCCAGTAAACGGTGTTCAGAAAAAGCTTTGATGATGAGTTCAATGCCAATACCGTTGATGTCGCCGGTTGTAATGCCAATGCGTGGCTTGAGGGGAGTGGTTTGCATAATGTAGTGACAAAGATAATCAGGGGAAATCGAAAAAAACTCGTTCATTTCATAGTGATTGGTTCCAATGAAGGCTCCATTCTTCAGTCTACGAACAAAAGGCCGAACAATTCAAATCAATCCTAATCATTTAATAGAATGGTTTCAATCTCAACAGGGCCGCCATAAAACATACTGGCTGTTTTTGCAAAATGAGGGGTTTGAGCACTCACGTAAAAACGGTTTTCGCCCATTCGTTTCTCGGCAAGAAGTCCGTTTTCAGATAAATATTTTTTGGCCGATTTGGCTAAGGGGCCTGCATTGTCAAAAATCAACTTCCTCCCATTAAAAAAAGCATCAATTTCGTTCTTGATGAGCGGATAGTGGGTACAAGCCAACAAAATGGCATCGCGATCGCTGAAACCGGGATTGCTGAGGTATTGATGTAAAAGTGCTTTGGATACTTCGGAATCAAACAAACCTTCTTCAATCATGGGAGCCAGGAGCGGGGTGGCCATTTGAAAAATATCCATTTCGGAATGATATTCTTGTGCCAGCAAAGGATAGATGCCACTCTGAATGGTGGCATGCGTGCCAATGATCCCGAGTTTTTTTACATGTTGGTTGATCATTTCCTGAATCACCGGCCGAATCACCCCCATGATTTCAACCTCTTGCCAATATAATTGCCTCAGATAGCCAGCTGCAAGAGCAGAAGCCGAGTTACAGGCAATAATGATCAATTTGACGGGTTGTTGGATCAGGAATTCAACAATTTGACGACAATAGCCTCGAATCACTTCGGGGCTTCGGTCGCCATATGGCATGTGAAGCGTGTCTCCAAAATAGATAAAATGTTCATGAGGGAGAGCTTCTTCAATGGCTTTGGCAACAGTTAATCCGCCAATTCCTGAATCAAAAATACCGATGGGAAGCTGGGCTTTGTTCATGGGAAGCTACAAAGCTAAGAAACGGAACTGTTCAATTATTTGATTTTTTGATTAACTTCGCCCGTTAGAAATGATTAACATTTCAAAAATTAATATAAAAGAAAGTTATAACTGTTGGGCAGATAGCAGTAAACTGAATATCAATGCAAAATAAACGAAACAATGGACATGATTATCACGGTGGTGGCAGCAATTGTCGCCCTACTCATAGGCATTATTGCCGGCAAATTCATATTTAATAAAAATACCCAAAAATTCATCGATGATGCACAGCAACAAGCCGAAAGAATCGTAAAAGAAGCTGAAACACAGGCCGAAACAATTAAAGAAAAAAAGAAGTTAGAAGCCAAGGAATACTATTTACAGCAAAAATCGGAGCATGAAAAAAATGTCATGCAACGAAATCAGAAGCTGACTGATGGTGAAAATCGACTGAAACAAAAAGAAAAGGACCTGAATGATAAAACCCAACAGGCCCAAAAACAAATTCAGGAATACGATCAGAAAAAGCTCAATCTAGACCGTCAGTTAGAAGTCGTTTCCAAAAAGCAGGAAGAGCTGAACAAACAGCATGAAGAACACATTCGCCGCTTAGAAAAAGTAAGCAATTTGAAGGCTGAAGATGCCAAAGCCGAATTGATTGAAGCGATGAAGAATGAAGCGAAGACGGCTGCTATGGCTCATGTGCAGGAAATCATGGAAGAGGCTAAGGTAAAAGCCAACAAAGAAGCCAAAAAAATCATTATTCAAACCATACAGCGCACTGCGGCCGAACAAGCCATTGAAAATGCCATCACGGTATTTAACTTGGAAAGCGATGATATTAAAGGGCAGATTATTGGAAGAGAGGGGCGCAATATTCGTGCCTTGGAGGCCGCAACCGGTGTTGATTTAGTAGTAGACGATACCCCTGAAGCTATCATTTTAAGTAGTTTCGATCCATTGCGTCGTGAAATTGCCCGATTGTCCTTACAACGATTGGTTCAGGATGGTAGAATGCATCCGGCACGAATTGAAGAAGTGGTGGAAAAAACCAAAAAGCAGATTGAAGAACAGGTGATGGAAATTGGTGAGCGAACAGTGATAGAATTGGGCGTTCACGGATTACACAAAGAGTTGGTGAGAATGGTTGGTAGAATGCGTTTCCGTTCATCATATGGGCAAAACCTGTTGATGTACTCACGCGAAACAGCCAATTTATGTGCCATCATGTCAGCCGAATTAGGTTTGAATTCTAAATTGGCCAAACGAGCCGGATTGTTGCATGATATCGGTAAAGTGCCGGACGAAGAAACAGAATTGAGCCATGCCTTGCTAGGGGCTAAATTGGCTGAAAAATATGGTGAACATCCGTCAGTCGTCAATGCCATTGGCGCTCACCATGATGAAATGGAAATGAAATTCGTGATTTCTCCGATTATTCAGGCATGTGATGCGATTAGTGGTGCTCGTCCTGGTGCGCGTCGCGAAATCATGGCGAGTTATCTTGAAAGAATCAAGGACCTCGAAACCTTGGCTTTAAGTTATAACGGCGTTGAGAAAGCCTATGCGATTCAGGCGGGCAGGGAACTACGGGTAATCGTTGAGGCCGAAAAAGTTTCAGATGCTGAGAGCGAAAAACTATCCTTTGAAATGGCCGATAAAATCCAAAAAGAAATGCAGTATCCCGGGCAAATTAAGGTGACCGTTATTCGTGAAAAACGGGCGGTAAATATTGCTCGATAAACGAGGCTCGGATGAGGACATCATTTGCTGCATTCGTCGCACTATACTTGTATTAGACCACACATCCTTTTTATTGACCGCTAATCAAGCTGAGGCCTGTTGCGTTAACAAATTCTTGAATTAATTTTACCTTGAAATTAACAACTTCAAAAAGATAACTATATATTTACAAGCTTTTAAAAAATGATTCACATGAACAAGACATTACGACTTCTGATGGCGTTGATTTTACTGGCCAATGTCAGTTTTGGACAATCCATCTCAGGAGAAATTTACGGTCGGGTAGTTGACGAAAAAGGACAACCATTGGATTATGCTTCCGTCCAGGCTTTGGAAGGCGGATTGGTTCGTGGGGGTAATAAAACCGATCAGTTTGGTAACTATAAGATAAAACCTTTGCAGCCCGGTAAGTATACGATCAAAGTAACTTTTGCCGGATATTCAACACAGGAAATTCAAAACATTAACGTAGGGGTTGACAAGCGTGTTCAGGTAGATATCCAGATGGAGAAAAAACCTGTTTCCGGACCTGGTGTTACCATCAAGGAGTTTAAAATTAAATTGGTAGATGCATCTGATCCAGGGAAAAAATCTATGACCAAGGAGCAAATCAAAACGCTTCCTACCATTGCAACTGGTGACTTTGCTGCGATGCAAGGTGGGGTTTATCAAAGAAAAGCAGGGGACGCAGGCTTAAATATTGGTGGAGACCGCGGTTCGTCAACCTTATACATGATTGATGGGATGATGATACGTGGTGGAAGAAATGTGAATTTACCTGTTGGTTCGATTAGTACTTTAGAATTGATTAGTAACGGGATGAGCGCCAAATATGGAAATGCCACCGGAGGTATCGTGGGTATTACTACCCGTGGTATTGAGCAAAAATTTAATGGTAATTTACAAGCTCAACATTCAATAGAAGGATACAATAACAACTTGGTTTCATTGGATTTGTCAGGGCCTTTATACAGCGTAAAGAAAAATGGCAACAAACGCCCTGTAATCGGATTTGTTTTGAATGCCGCTGTTACTTATGATAAGGATCCGGATCCATACTTCTACAAATACTATGAGTTAAAGCCGGATGTTTTAAAACGTATTCAGGAACAACCTTTGGTTGCGAATCCGAATGGTACCGGGAACTTTGTAGAAGCATCTGAACAAGTAACAATCAACGATTTTAACCGGGTTAAAGCCCGTTCTAATGGACAATCTACAGGGATTAACTATTTGGGTAAATTGGAATTCCAGCCAACTGAACAAATTCAATTTACATTAGGAACTTATTTTGTGTACGGCAATTCACGCGGATTTAGTTTCACCAATTCATTGTTTGCACCAGAAGCGAATTCTGTGGGTAATCAATATTCTGCACGTGGTTTTGCCCGTTTAACCCAGCGTTTGGGTAAACGCATGGATCAGGAAAAACAAGATGCGAAGAGATCCGCAATTTCTAATGCGTATTATACTTTGCAGTTTACCTATCAAAAAGATTATTCATATGGAGCTAATCCGGTACATGACAAAAATATTTTTGATTATGGCTATGTAGGGCAATTCACCAATCATCGTAGTCCATTTTATGTGTTGGATACGGTTAAAGGCGGTTTTCAAGCACTGAAATATGTAGGAGATTTTATTGATTCGGTAACCTTTAATCCTGGTGGAATCAATCCACTTCTTGAAAACTACACGAAAGCAGTATATGCAGATGAACGTTTTCAAATTAGAAATTTAACCCAATTACAAGGTTATGGTGGTTTAAGAAATGGTGATGGTCCGAGCAGTGCATATAGTTTATGGACTGGTCCGGGTGCACAAATCGGCAGTTATGGCTATTCAGAAGCCGATCAGGTTTCATTAAACCTGGATGCCTCTTTGGATATTGAACAAGGTTTCCGAAATACCAAACGTAAAGATCGTATTACCCACAATATCCAATTTGGATTAGGTTATGATCAACGTACGAGTCGTTCTTATTCCTTGGGCGCTTCAAGTTTGTGGCAATTAATGCGTAATATTTCAAATCGACATATTGCCAATTTAGATTTGGATAATCCTCAGTTTATCATTGGAGGACAAAGCTATACCTTGGATCAGGTTCAAAATGGTCAGGTTATTGTCAGTCAATTTGATACCGTTAAATATGATCGTAAATACATAGCATCTGATCAAAGCCGTTTTGATGCAGAATTGCGTAAAAAATTGTATGGTAGTGTGACCAATCTGAATTTAATTGATGTAGATAATTAGAATCCTAAAACATTCTCCTTGGATATGTTTTCTGCCGATGATTTGTTGAACGATGGAAACGATGTGGTTTCTTATTTTGGATATGATTATCTCGGAAATAAAGTAAAGAAACAACCTAGTTTCAATGATTTCTGGACCAAAAAAGATGCCCGTGGAGATTTTGCCCGTCCTGTTGGAGCATTCCGTCCGATTTATATGTTTGGATACATTCTGGATCGTTTCTCTTACAAAGATTTGAATTTCAATGTCGGACTTCGTGTTGACCGATATGATGCAAATCAAAAAGTATTAAAAGATCCATATTCTTTATACGGGGTATTAACCGTGGATGATTTAAGTAAAGGTTCTACCTGGTATAATTACAATGTAGCTACCGATAAAAATGACAATGACAAAAAAGCACCGGCACCTACATCGTTCGATAAAGACTATGTCATGTATGTAGACAACAATCAGAGTAATAAACCAACGATTGTAGGTTATCGTAAAGGAGATATTTGGTACGATCCATTCGGTAAAGAAATCGCGGATCCTACGATCTTGTCGGGATTATACGCAGGTGGTTTGCCCATTCAACCATGGTTACAAAACAATAAAGACAGTATTAAGAGTACTACGTTTAATCCAAATAATTCATTCGAAGATTATCGACCTCAAGTTACTTTATCTCCTCGTATTCAGTTCACATTCCCAATTTCAGAACAGGCCTTATTCTACGGTAACTACGATGTGATTTCCCAAACACCAAGTTCAAGCAACTTTGTAACACCGGATGACTATTATTTCCTGGCTGAACGTCAGGCAGCCATCGGAAACGCCAACATGCGCATGGAAAGAGCAATCAACTATTCATTAGGTTATCAGCAACGTTTATCAAAACGATCTGCCATCACCATCGAAGCTTATTATCGTGAGCGTAAAGATCAAATCCAAATTCAACGTTATATCCTGGCTTATCCAATTACCTATACTTCATTTGGTAATCGTGATTTCTCTTCTACAAAAGGAATGACCGTGAAATTGGACTTCAGAAGATCAGGTCCTTTACGTATGAATGTGGATTATACCTTACAATTTGCTGAAGGTACTGGTTCGAATACAACATCTCAGTCCTCTTTATTGGCAACTGGTCAGCCGAACTTAAGAACCGTATTTCCATTGAATGTGGATTCACGACATATGTTGAATGTGACCATTGATTATCGTTACATCAATGATGGTAAAGGTGGAAATCGCGGACCAAAAATCGGCAATAAATATCCTCTGGAAAATGCAGGTATTAACTTATTGTTCCGTACCCGTAGTGGTGAACCATACACCCGAGCGGCCCTTGCCACCCCATTGGTTGGAGGCGACTTCCAAAGTACCCCTATCATTGGAACAGTGAACGGTTCACGTTTACCATGGCAGTATGAAGTGAGCACACGTATCAACAAACAATTCGTTATTATGCGTAAAGCCAAAAAGGACAACGAGGGCAATGTAGTGAAAACACGTGGGCCATTGATGTTTGATGTTTACACCTATATCACCAACTTGTTGAATACTAGAAATACCTTGAGCGTTTATGGTTATACAGGTGTAGGTGATGATGATGGATTCCTCAATTCACCACAAGGACAACAAGCGGTAACTAATTTCCAGTTTCAGCAATCATATCGCGACTTGTATACCATGCGTTTAGCAAGTCCTGGTAACTTTAATAACCCACGCAGAATTTTTATCGGATTCACCTTTGATTTTAATTAATAACTAAAACAAGATTCATAGCATATGAAAAAGTTGATTATACTTTGTATCACACTTGCTTCAGTGTATACAATAAACGCAACGCCGAACGTAGGTGGAAAAAGCAAAGGCTTGAACAAAACAGCAGCCGGATGTAATGCCACTACAGCCGTGATTGACTTGGATATCAATAATGTCAGAGCCCACTTGATGAATGGGGGTGATATGTGGTGGGACATTCCAACAGGTACTGCCTATTATGAGGTGCCTAAAGGAAGTAACAAAAACTCCCTCTTTAGTGGTTCCATTTGGATTGGAGGTTACGATCGTGCAACGGGTGTATTAAAGGTTGCGGCTCAAACTTATCGCCAAACAGGGAATGATTTTTGGTCAGGACCCCTGGATGAGAATAATGGATATAGCATCACTTTCCAAACTTGTGCCGACTGGGACCGATTCTGAAAAATCAATGCATCCGATGTCAATAAATTCAAAGGATTCTACCAGGGATTATCAGATCCCGGACAGATTGCAAATGCTTTGAGTTCAAAAATTTCGGATATTCCGGACATCATTAAAGAATGGCCGGCAGAAGGAAATCCGGATATCAAAAGCTCAAGCAATGGGAGTATTCCTGCTCCAAATCGTGAGATGGCCGAATATGTGAATGTGGACGGCCAACCAGGATATAACTGGAGAGGTGGAGACTATCCAAGCATCTTAGGAGATCAATACATCTGGTGGGTATTTAACGACCGAGGAGATGCGAAAACAGAAACAACTTCTGAATCTATCGGTCTCGAAATTCATGCAGGTGCTTTTGCCTTCGCAACAAACGACTGTTTGAATGAAGCCACTTTTTACAATTACAAGATTTATAACTTTAGTACCAATCCATTGGATAGCACCTATATGGCTACCTGGTGTGATGCAGATTTAGGTTATGCATTCGATGACTATGTGGGTTGCGATACAGCTCGTGGATTGGGTATCCTTTATAATGGAGATAGTTACGATGAAGGTGCTCAGGGATATGGATTTGAAATTCCGATGGTAGCTGTTGACTACTTCCAGGGCCCTAAATATTTTAACCAGGCAACCCAAAAAGATACCGAATTAAAAATGACGGTATTTACCTATTACAACAACGTTTCGGGTGTTACCGGTAATCCGGATGTATTGGATGATTATTATCAATTCATTACCGGTTCATGGAAGGATGGCCAATGTTTTACAACTGCTTGTAATGCAAGAGATGTAGGCCCTTGTACAAAATTCATTTTCTACGGCGATCCTTGTAAAGGTGGTTGGACTGAAGCAACATGTAACAATGTTCCTGCCGATCGTCGATTTATTCACTCTTCTGGTCCTTTCCCATTATTGCCGGGCGCTGAACCAAATAATATCACCATTGGTGCTGTTTGGGTTCCGAATACCGGTGGTGGTGCTTCTGCATGTTTCTCAAAAATTCAGATTTGTGATGATAAAGCCCAAGATCTTTTCGACAATGCATTTAAATTACCTTTCGGTCCACAAGCGCCGAATGCTGTTGTTCAGCCTTTAGATCGCAAACTCGTATTTGATCTGGATAATTTTGCCAGCTCAAATAACTTCGGTGAGGGTTATGGTACTAACCTCGATAAGGCTTACATGCGTGAGGTTTCTAAAAAAGCTGTAAAAGCTGGTTCGGCTGATAGCTTGTATAAGTTTGAAGGTTATTTGGTATTCCAGTTAAGAAATGAATTAGTCGCCTTGTCAGATATCCGCTCAAAAGATGGTTCGATCAATACCGATAAAGCCCGTCTTGTTTTCCAATGCGATAAGAAGAATGGTGTGAAAGATATCATCAATTTTGAAGTAGACCCTGCAATCTCTTCTGATTATTATGTACCTAAATTAATGGTGAATGGTACAGATAATGGAATCAGACACTCATTCCAAATTGATCAGGATGCCTTTGCTTCAGGAACTTCCAAAGCCTTGGTGAATTACAAAACTTATTACTATTTGGTAATTGCCTATGGTTATAACAATTTCAAAAAATTCGATCCTTCACGTGCTGATTCTACGCAGGATAAAGCCTATATCGAAAGTCGTACGGATGGTCGTGAACAACCAATCAAAGTAATCAAGGCGATGCCACACCCTGCAACAGATAGCTTATATATTCAAACCTATGCTGATTATGGTACAGGGATCCAATTAAAAAGAATTGAAGGTAAAGGAAATGGCGGCAACCCCTTAGAAATGACAGAAGCCTCTGAAATGGAAGCCTTAAACGCTGGTCAGGTTTATAATCCTGTTTATAAAGGAAACTTTGGTCCTATGATGATGAAAGTTGTGAATCCTGATAGTATCGTTGCCGGTGATTTTGAAGTTTGGTTTGATGTTAAAGGATATCATACAGCATTAGCGGATTCATCTTTGGGTGCCAAGAAAGATTCTGCCCGTTGGTACGTTAAACGTAAAGGAACCAACGAAGTGGTTTGGAGTGATGTGACTTTAGCAGACTATAGCGAGAAGTATTTGCGTAAATACGATTCAATTGCAGCAAATGGTTCTTTAATTCGTGGATTTGATTGGGGAATAGCAGGTGCTGCTCAGCAACAAACACGTCCGGGAGATAATCCAACCAGTGAAGAAAACGGTTTGATAAACATTGAAACAGAAGTAATTTTTGAAGATATCAATGATACTTGGTTATCAGGTATTCGTGACCAGGATGGTAAGTCTTTTAACAACTGGATTCGTGCCGGTATTGAATTTGATGACAATACAGATGCCTCAATCAATAATTGCTCCATGAAAGATTGGGACAATGGAATTGGTCAGGATAATTTACCATCTTTAAATAATAAAGATCAGTTAGGAACTTTTGAAGATGTCATTTCTGGTACCTTCTCTCCTTACAATTTGGC
The DNA here is from genome assembly GCA_016715505.1 of Bacteroidota bacterium. Classification (GTDB taxonomy): domain Bacteria; phylum Bacteroidota; class Bacteroidia; order Chitinophagales; family Chitinophagaceae; genus OLB11. Next base: position 131,520 of record JADJZY010000034.1, on the reverse strand, counting down.
CAACAATCAAAATTTAGATGAATGTGGACATGGTGTACAGTACGGCTTAGGTTCTGATCGTGGTTTTAATCGTCTGCAAGATATTTACTCAGTTGACTTGGTGTTTACACCTGATCGTAGTAAATGGACTCGCTGTGCAGTAATTGAAATGACAGACCATATTTCAGCATCGGCTGTTTTCTCTGAAAATGGAGCATATAAGTATAACTTGCGCAAACATGCAGGTTGGACTAAAGATGTCGATGCCAACGGTAATCCAATCTATTCTACCAATGCTGCAGATACTGGCATGAGCTGGTTCCCTGGTTATGCTATTAACCTGGAAACAGGTGAAAGATTAAATATTTCTTTCGGTGAAGAATCCTTCAATGGTCAGGACAATGGACGTGATTTGCTTTGGAATCCTACTTCACGCTCATTTGATCCGGTTAACTTCGACTTGAAATGGGGTGGTAAACATATCATTTATATTCACCGTACCAAATACGATCAAGGTGCTGCATTTGCAAATGCTATCAAGAAAAATTCAAACAGTGCAGCTGATAATGATTTACGTCAAGCTTATCGTTCTATGATGTGGGTAGGTGTTCCAATGTTGGCTCCGGGAAGTAAATTAGCCAGTATTAAAGATGGTATTATTCCAACCACCACTCGTGTGAAAATGCGTGTTACTCGTCCATACTCATGGTATCAACCTGATCCTAACCAACAATTGCGTAATGGAGGCTGGCCTTTGTATGAATTCAGTACCAAAGATTTAGCACCAGCTAAATTGGGTGATGCTGCTAATAACTACACCAACAACAAAGACGAAATTTTCAAACGTATCCATGTAGTTCCAAATCCATATTATGCATACAGCGAATACGAAGGAACACGTGTTGAAACTAAGGTTAGAATCATTAATCTGCCAGATAAAGCCAACATCAAAATCTATACTTTAGATGGTGCCTTGATTAAGTCTTTGGTGAAAAATGATAACAAAACAACTTATATCGACTGGGATATCAAAAACGACAAAGGCATTCCTATCGCGAGTGGTATGTATTTGGTACACGTATCGATACCGGGCGTCGGAGAAACCGTCCTTAAATGGTTCGGTGCAATGCGTCCGATTGATCTAATCAGCTTCTAAAATGAATCCAATCTCTCACAATAATTTATTTAAAATGTTAAACAGAAAATTAAAAATGAGTGCACTCGCCCTGTTCATAGCAGGTAGTGTATTCGCAGGAAATAGAGATCGTTCAGGACAGGCCGGAGCAGGAGAATTATTGTTAAATCCATGGGCTCGTTCCAGCGGTTTGTTTGGATTAAATGCCGCTAATGTTACTGGTATCGAAGCCATGAAATGTAATATTGCAGGATTGTCAAAAACCAAAAAGACAGAAATAGGTCTTGCTCATACCCGATACCTAGCCGGTACAGGAATGTCAATCAGTAACCTGGGCATCGCCCAAAATTTGGGGAGATATTGGTGTGCTTGGTGTGAATATCATGAGTTTTGGTTTTGGCGATATTCCTATCACCACCGAAAATTCACCAGAAGGTGGAATCGGTAATTACAAGCCTTCTTTCCTCAATATGTCTGTCGGCTTAGGTCATACCTTTTCCAAGAATATGTCTGCTGGTTTAAATGTGACCTATGTCAACGAGGCCATCAGTAATATCCGCGCAAGTGCCTTAGGTTTTGATGCCGGCGTGCAATATACCAGTGGTAAACGCGATAATTTACATTTGGGAATTACGTTGCGAAATGTAGGTACCAATTTACGTTTCTCAGGTGATGGATTTAGCTTTAACGGTTCCAGTCCTGATTTCGCGAAAGAATTAACCGTTCAATCCCGTTCTGAGAAATTCTCTCTGCCTTCGCAGTTAAACATTGCGGTTGCCTATGATTTTTATCTCGATGAAAAATCAGCTTCCGCAGGCGGTGATGAGGCCAGTAAAAAAATGCCAAAACATCGTTTAACTCCAATGTTCAGCTTTATCTCCAATTCATTTAATAACGACTGGACAGGTTTTGCTGCAGAGTATGCCTACAAAGAAAAGTTTATGCTTCGTGCCGCTTATCGTTACGAAAATAATGTAGCTGATAAAGAAAATACAACAACTTTTTTTACCGGCTTGAGTTTTGGTGCTAGTTTGCAAGCTTTGATTAAAAGTAGTAAACGCGAACAGGCGATTGCGTTTGACTATGCCTTCCGTCCAACTCGTTTCTCTACTGGCGTTCATACCCTTGGGTTACGAATCAATCTTTCTCCGGTAGAAGAAGATGAAGAATAAACTTTCATTATAATTTTAATTATCTTTGCACATCAACGCTTTCCAGAAGGAAGGCGTTGATTCTTTTTTATCAATAACTAACAAGAATATGAGTATATCCTACGTGACCAAGGAAACCTTCGATCAAATGATTGAAGAATTGAATAAACTCAAATCAGAAGGACGTTCTGAAATTGCCAAAGCCATTGCCGAAGCCCGTGAAAAAGGCGACTTAAAAGAAAATGCCGAATATGATGCAGCCAAAGAAGCACAAGGTCATCATGAGGCGAAAATTGCTATTCTCGAAAACGCCGTAGCCAATGCCAGAATCATTGATGTCAATGATATCGATACCAGTAAAGTGACAATCTTATCGAAAGTGAAGATGTTGAACATGGGAACTAAAAAAAGTATACAGTATCAAATCGTATCAGAAAACGAAGCCGACCTCAAAGCCGGTAAAATTTCTGTTTCTTCTCCTATCGGAAAGGGCTTACTGGGTAAAAAAGTAGGAGAGGTGGCAGAAGTACAAACTCCGGGTGGTTTGATGAAGTTTAAAGTTGAAGAAATTACCATCTAATGGCATCCATATTTTCACGTATCATTGCCGCTGAAATCCCCTCTTACAAAATTGCTGAAAATGAACATTTTTACGCATTTCTAGATGTGTTTCCATTAGTCCCCGGACATGTGCTGGTAGTACCTAAAATTGAGATAGATTTTATCTTCGATGCGCCCGACGAACTGTTAAAGGAATGGTTGTTATTCGCTAAACCAATTGCGCAAGCTATCCAAAAGGCATTTCCATGTAATCGGGTAGGGCTGAGTGTAATCGGACTCGAAGTGCCACATGCACACATGCACTTGTTGCCAATCAATCAGGCAGATGATATCAATTTTACAAGAGAAAAATTAAAGCCAACAGCAACAGAACTGGAAGAATCGCAAAGACTTATTCTCCTTCACTTGGTGCACTCGGATTAATAAACCGAAATCCCACTCCGTGAATGGTTTGGATTTCAATTTCAGTTTCTTCCTTGAGGTATTTCCTGATTTTGGTGATAAATACATCCATACTTCTTCCAAGGAAGTAATCATCTTTACCCCAAACCTTCGTCAATACTTCATCGCGTTTCACAACACGGTTCGGATTCATACAAAAGAAGCGCAATAAATCGGCTTCTTTTTGAGTCAATCGAACATCTGTATTCGGACCTTTAACGGTTAAATTCGGAAAATCAAAAGTGGTTTGCCCAATTTTAAAAATCAATTCATCCGGATCCGTTCCCTTCGTGCGTTTTAAAAATACATCGATACGAAGCATCAATTCCTCCATACTAAAGGGCTTCGTGATATAATCATCGCCTCCCGCCTTAAAGCCTGCAATACGATCTTCCTGCATACTTTTGGCCGTGATAAACAAGATTGGTATATGTGTGTTTTTGCGACGAATCTGATTGGCTAATGTGAATCCGTCCTTTTGGGGCATCATCACATCTAGTAAACAGAGGTCATAAAAATTTTTCGAAAACTGTTGCCAGCCCATATTACCATCGGTAGCATGGGTTACTTCAAATCCCTTCTCTTCGAGACTATCTTTAATCACATAACCCAGGGAAGCATCATCTTCCACAAGTAAAATTTTGGTTTTTTGAGGCATATCGTCAGCGTTTATGATTTTAGTGGGATAAATATACAAAATTCTGAACCTTTATCAAGTTCACTATGAACTTTTATATTTCCACCATGTTGTTTAATAATCAGTTTTACATAGTTCAAACCAAGTCCAAAGCCCTTCACATCATGCAGATTACCGGTTGGAATCCGATAAAACTTGTAGAAGATATGTTTGACGTTTTCAGGGCTCATGCCAATTCCATTGTCCCGAATGGTTATTTTAATCTGATCTTGATCCCGACCAGCTTTGATCATGATTTGTGGTACTTCGCGGCAATATTTAATAGCATTATCCAGTAAATTAACAACCACATTCTTGAAGTGAAGCTTGTCGGCAAATATCATCAACCCATCTTCAACTTCCAGTTGAATATCTCCTCCTCTAGAACGAATCAGGGGTTTATAGGTTTTATCAATAATTTCTTCCAAATTGGGCGCCAGTTCAAAATCCTCTTTGTTCAACGAAATGGTATCCTTACCACTTTTAGCCATCTGTAATACCCTTTCTACCTGATTGGTTAAATGCAAGGTTTCGTTATTAATGATGGTTGCATAGTTGAGTAATCGTTCCGGATTATTAATGATATTCGGATTCTTTAATACCTCTGAGGAAATTTTAATCGTTGCCAGCGGTGTTTTAAATTCATGGGTCATGTTGTTCACAAAGTCCTTCTGGATCTCACTCAGTCTTTTTTGTCGGAAGATGATAAAAATCGCATACGCCAGAATGATCATGAATAGAATCAACACAAAAGTGGAAGCAAACCAACTGCTCATTTCCTTGGTCAGGAAGGTAGATAGCTGCGGAAAATGCACCCCAAAATAGTTGTTCTCCTTTTTATTTTTCGGAAACTCCGTGGGCACAATATCATCCGGTTTGTCATTATTCGAAAAACTGACATACCGCCCGTATTTCATATTCTCGCTTTCACAATCATATACGCTATACTCAAAATCCGTTTTGATTTGCTGAGCCAGGAGTTCGCGTTTTAGCAGGGGTTCCAATACAGTCGAGTCAATTTTGTCATTCACCTGCACAGTATAATATCGATCCGAAACTTTATTCACGATACTATCAACTGGACTATTGTTGTTATTCATCCGCAACAATTGAACGGCCACATTTTTTAACGCAATCGTCACTTGTGAACTAAAAAGTTTTTTCTCCAAATTATAAGCATTCTTCACCCAAAAATATTGGGTGGCAAACATCAATACCGTGCTCACCACAGCTAGTAAAAAAATAATTCGAAGTGCCCGATTACTCATACCAAGTAAAAATAGTGTTTTTTTTAAAGCATCCATGCTATTTGCCTGTTCAGCTTGTTATGTGGCTGTAAATGACGGATGAGGCTTTTTGAAAATTGATCATCTGGCTTTCTGGTTTAGAATGGTCTTTCAGGATGGGGCCTGCCGCCTCATAACATGAGCAGTCACTTTTTCGTGTCTCACTTCAGGCGGCACCGGGCTGTTCGCATTACGCCTCGCTCCTTCGTCGCTGCGGGGTAATTGCTGCCATCCCTGGCCCGAAACACAACCGAAAAAATGAAGTCTCTTGTTAAAATGATTCTCGAATCCCACCCAATGTATAAGCCACAACTATTTTTTAATTCGATGGGCATTGTTCTTTAAAAGGCATCCCAACCTTGTTCTTTTTGTTTGCCCAATCCCGGTATGCTTGTTTGATAATGATGGCAAAGTGCAACCGCGACCGCATCGGTAGCATCCAAAAATTCAGGCCGCCCTTCAAAATTTAAAGTTTGCTGCAACATCTTCCAAACCTGTTCTTTGCTGGCATTGCCATTTCCCGTCACCGATTGTTTAATTTTTTTGGGAGAATATTCTTCCACACTCAAACCAACCTGCATGGCAGCAGCAATCGCAACACCCTGTGCTCGGCCTAATTTGAGCATACTCTGCACATTTTTCCCGAAGAAAGGGGCCTCAATGGCAAATTGCTGTGGTTGAAAATTTTTATGCAATTCCAAAATCTTCTGATAAATCATTTGTAATCGCTGATAGGTATCCTTGTAAGCGCCCAATTTTAGTACGCCCATTTCAATCAAGGCCGGTTTGCGGTTTTTGATTTCTATTAAACCATAACCCAGAATGAGGGTACCCGGATCAATGCCTAAAATTATCTCAGTTTTCCGATGCAAGCGCAGTATTTTTACAGGGCGTGAGGAACAAAAGTATTAAATTAATTTTCAAGACCTCGATTGGTCTTGTTTTGTTTTTTTGGATGGCCTATGCGCTTTACAACCAATTACGACGACAAGAGGACCTTCAGGAAATTTTGCATCAAATGTTTTTGGAATGGGATGCCCGAAGAATTTATCTATTGGTGTCTGTTGTTTTTCTCATGGTGCTGAATTGGACCATAGAGGCCCAAAAATGGCGATATCTTTTGTTAGGTACAGAGCGATTTTCGTTGTGGACATCTTTACAATCGGTGCTTACAGGTTTGGCAGTTTCGGTGATTACACCCAATCGAATTGGTGAATACATGGGCCGAATTTTATTTTTAAGGAATGTCCATAAACTGCAAGGTATCACGGTAACCATTGTAGGTAGTTTTGCCCAATTAATTGTGACGGGGTTTTTGGGACTCATTGGTTTAATTTATTACATCAATCAGGTAAAAAGCACGCAATGGATTTATTGGTTACTGGCGGGTAGTTTGGTTTTATGTATTGTGCTGGGCTATTTTTATTTTAACTTGCCCACTTTCGTCGAAAAATTATCGGCCATTCCCTTCCTCCGAAAAGTCAAAACCTACTTATTAATTGTTCGACGTTTTCATGCTTCGCAATTATTGAGAATTTTATTCTTGTCTTTTCTTCGTTATGGCATTTATACGACCCAATTTGTGTTGCTCCTGAAATTGCTTTGGGTGGATGTTCCTCTCGTTGATATGGTTTTGACGATTTGGTTAATTTTTTGGGCGATGGCCATCGTGCCAACCATCGCCATTGCCGAAATCGGTATTCGTGGCGAAACTGCTTTATATTTTCTGGCACCTCTTAGTCAAAATCATGTGGGCATTGTAACTGCCACCATTTTATTGTGGCTCATTAATTTAATCATACCAGCCCTTTTTGGTTGTCTCTTTGTTTTCCGCATGAAAATTTATGATGACGAATAATTATTAATTGGATGGTTTTCAAAGCACTTGTTTTGCCGTTCATCCATCTCTGGACTATTCCAAACGGAATCCAATTTACTTTTGATTTTGTGGATGTTCATTGCAGTTAATCCCCTGATTAATTTCCATTTTTCGCAAAACATATTTACTTGTTTTTCGGAAAAAGGCTTGCAAAGAATCATTTAATCAAACAAAATATTAATGAATGAAAGCAGTTATTCATAAAAAGTATGGCCCTCCCGAAGTCGCACAATATGTAGATTGGAAAAAACCTCAACCAAAAGCAAATGAAGTATTGGTTGAAATTTATGCAGCTACCGTAAACCGCACTGACAGCGGATTTCGTAGTGCTGAATATTTTATTTCCCGTTTCTGGAGCGGACTCTTTCGCCCTAAATTCCCCATCTTGGGTTGCGAATTTGCAGGAGTGGTTGTTGAAGTTGGTGCAGAAGTAACATCGTTTCAAATGGGTGATCGCGTATTTGGTTATAACGACAAAACCTTTGGGGCTCACGCAGAGTTTATAGCCATTGCTGAAACGGATGCGATTGCCACCATGCCCGATAATTTAGGATTTGATCAGGCAGCGGCCTTAACGGAAGGAGCACATTATGCACTTGCTGATATTCGTGCAGCCAAGGTGCAGGCAGGTCATCAGGTGATGGTTTACGGTGCTACAGGAGCTATTGGTTCTGCAGCCGTTCAATTGCTCAAATATTTTGGGGCACATGTTACAGCTGTTTCCAATACCCAAAATCTGGACTTAGTAAAGAATCTCGGCGCCGATGTAGTTATCGATTATCAAACACAGGATTTTACAAAAACAGATCAGCGATTTGAATTTATTTTCGATGCAGTTGGTAAAAATTCCTTTGCCCAATGCAAACCTCTATTAACCGAGAAGGGCATCTACATTTCTACGGAATTGGGCAAATATGGTGTCAACGTTTTACTGGCTTTAACGACACCTTTATGGGGCGGAAAAAAACTATTGTTTCCTTTGCCGAGTATCAATCAGCAAGATGTTTTGTTTTTGAAGAAATTGGCTGAATTGGGTGTATTTAGGCCGGTAATAGATCGTTACTTTCAATTAAGTCAATTGGTAGAGGCTTATACTTATGTTCAATCCGGCCAAAAAACCGGGAATGTCATCATCCGGGTGAAAGAGGAGATGTCCTAAAAGATCTAGTTGGGATAGTCTTTACGCAGTGTTTGTATTACCAACTTCCTCCTGCGCCACCGCCATCAAATCCACCACCGCCGCCACCAAATCCGCCAAATCCACCACCGCCACCAGAACTGCTTCCGCCGCCCCAACTTCCACCGCCGGAACCACCTCCGAACCAACCACCGCCTCCCCAGCCGGCATCATCATATTTGTACCCACGTCGACTTACATATACGCCTTTGGCTTTACTCATGAGGTAGAAAACAACGAAGAAGAGTATTCCAAACATGATTATTAAAAACACCCCCATCCATACAGGTATTGGCTTGGCCCTTATGGTTTCATCGCTGGTAAACTCACCCCTCGCAGCAGCCATGATTTCTTCAATTCCGGCATCAAAGCCGCCATAATAATTGCCTTCCTTAAAGCGCGGAATGATAGAGTTTCGAACAATTCGACCAACAACAATATCGGGCAAAACACCTGATAAACCGCTACCCGGCGCAATCCAAATTTTTCGATCACCGGAAGAAGCCAGCATCAGAACGCCATTTTTTTTCTTGGCTTTTCCAATATCCCATTTTCGGCCGGTTTCCAAAGCATATTCACTGACTTCCATATCATTTAAGGTGGAAACAGTGACCAATACGATTTCGTTACTGGTGGTTTGTTCATACTTTAAGAGCTTACTTTCCAGGCTAAATTCCTGTTCAGGGCTGAGCATGTCTCCAAAGTCATTCACCAACATCGGGGGATTGGGTGGATCGGGTATGAATGTATGAAATCCATTGGCATCCACCTGACTGAACCCATTCGAATTGGTGATCAGAAAGGCGATAAACAACAACACGTGTTTTCCCCAACTATTTGCCGAAAATAATTTCATCTGGTAGTTCATTTTTATTTTCGCCATGCAAAGGATAGTGCTGTGTAAGCAGCTTTCCAACTGCATCTACAGCTCCAATAAGCCCATCCATGTAAGCTTTTTGATGAAAGTTTTGCGCTAACTTTTTTGCTTCCAATTCCCAAAATCCGGGGTCTGCGTTTTCATAAATGCCTTTGTCTGCATACATCGCAAAATCATGATCGGCACAGGCCAGATAAATCAGCACTGCATTTCGGTTCACCGTGTGGAACATTTTCAATTCATGAAAAATTTCTGCGGCTCTTCGAACCGGTTCCATCCATGTGCAATGCATTTCTATATATATGCGAATTTCTCCCGAAGTGTTCGCTTCACTGACTTTGACCTTTTGTTGTATGGTCTGAATTTCGGATTGTGAAAACAGCGGAGTGCTTTTGCGAAACCACATGCTTTAGAATTGAACGGTCGGTGCTTTTTGTGCGTTCGGGTCTGCTTCAAACATTGATTTAGCCTTCATGCCAAAAAGAGACGCAAATAAGTTCAAAGGAAAACGGCGGGCTTTTGTGTTGTATTCTTTCACCGACTCATTGAAATCGTTGCGGGCAGTGGTAATTCGGTTTTCAGTCCCTTCCAGTTGAACACTCAAATCTCGAAATTGTTCGGTGGCCTTGAGTTCAGGGTAATTTTCAGTAATCATCATCAATCGCCCCAATGCTTGACTCAATTGACCTTGTGCGGCCTGAAACTCTTGCAATTTTTCAGGGCTTAAGTCATTCGCATCCACTTTCATTTGAGTGGCTTTGGCGCGGGCTTCGATCACATCGGTAAGGGTTTTTTGCTCGAAATTGGCGGCACCTTTCACGGTATTCACCAAATTGGGTATCAAATCGGCTCTTCTTTGATACTGTGATTGCACTTTGGCCCATTTTTCCTTTACATTTTCATCCATTGGAACCAGTCCGTTATAGGCTCTCCAGGCCCAAATGGCCAATACGCCGACAATAATCAGTAGGGCTAATAATCCTTTTTTCATTTTTAAGTTCGTTTAAGGTTTTTGTTGTGTCAAATGACCAAACAAAGAAAATCAAAAAAATGCTTTTAAATGTAAAAATGTTATAATACTTTTGGCACGTAAAACAAAAAAAAGTATATATGAAAAAATTGATTATTTTCTCGTTGATGATAGTATCAGCGCTTTCAGTGGATGCTCAAAGAAAAAGAACGCGTACTGCTACTTCACAAGGTAATGTGGTTGTTCGTTTGGGCATGGGCGTAAATTCAGAAAAAGTTGATCCAGATTTAGATCCGGTTTACAGAGAAACAAGAATTTCATTTAATCCTACAGTAGGTTATATGGTTGTTGACAACCTGGAATTAGGTGTAAATTTTGGTATCTCTAATACTACCATCGAAGATGTAATGACTCAGTCTCCAGTTTTGACAAAAACAGATATGAGAGCTACAGACGTTAATTTCGGTGTTTATGTTCAGAAATATTTCCCATTAAACAACTGGTTCGCGTTCTATACATCTGCTAACTTGGGTTTATCTACTGGTTCTTTCGAAACAGATGCTGTAAATGGTGCTGTAACTACACCGGTTTTGGCTCAGTCTGGTATTCGTAATGGTGTTGGTGGAGCCGCTAATTTCGGTTTCTCTTTCACTCCTTACAATGCATTGGCATTACAAGCTGATATCGCTGGTTTAGGCGTTAGCTCAATGAAAACAGATTATGATGGTGCTAATAACACTGTGAATACAACAAACGCTGGTTTCAATGTTTGGCGTAATCCATACAACTTGTCTATCGTTTGGTATTTCGGACGTGGACTTTGGAAAAAATAATTGCTCCAGTAGCATTAGAAAGGCCACCCTTGAGGTGGCCTTTTGTGAATGAGTGGTTGTTTCATTTTACGAACCTTTTTAAAAGATATCTTTCTTTAAGTTGATGATTGTGAATCGATTCATTGTTTATTTATTGGTCCTCATTTTGGCTGCCTGTCCTGTCCTTGCACAAAGGCATTTAAATATTGTGCGTTTGACGCAGGATCCTAAAATTGACGGGCAAATCAATGATGCGGTTTGGCAAGGTATTGAACCTAGTGAAGGGTTTACCCAAACAGTTCCAAGTCCTGACCAACCTTCGGAATATCGTTCTGAAGTAAGAATGGGTTATACCAATCAATCGATTTTTATTGCCGCAAAATTGTATCAGCCTTCGGCTTTGCATAGTTTACAACTTTCTCCGAGAGATGGATTAAATCGGATCAATGCGGATGTATTTAGTGTTTTTTTAGATACTTATAATGATCATCAAAATGGTTTTGCCTTTCGGGTCAGCAGCAAGGGTGTTCAGCAGGAAGAACGTTTGTTTGAAGGCGATGAGTATGGTGATATCAGCTGGGATGCCGTTTGGAATTCAGCAACCCAAATTCAGAAGGATGCCTGGACGGTGGAAATTGAAATTCCTTTTTCAGCCCTGCGCTTTTCTGATCAAAAAATTCAATCATGGGGCATTAATTTTTTAAGAATGGTGCGTGCTAAAAATGAAAGCAGTTATTGGAATCCGGTAAATCCCCAGAAACAGGGTTTTCTGGCGCAATCAGGTGTTTTAGATGGGCTCGACAATATTCAGCCACCTTTGCGTTTGTTTTTATTTCCATATCTGTCAACCGGATATTTTAGTCAACCCTTTCAAGGCCAAAGAGAACATCGATGGTTAAGAAGTGGAGGATTAGATGTTAAATACGGAATCAATGAATCTTTCACCCTCGACCTGACGCTGATTCCCGATTTCTCGCAGGTTATTTCTGATAATGTTATCCGTAATTTGTCGCCTTTCGAACAACAACTCACCGAGAATCGACCATTTTTTACAGAAGGTACTGAACTTTTTAATAAACTCGGTCTTTTGTACAGTCGTAGAATAGGAGCTCAACCGGAGGGCTATCATCAGATTCGATCCACATATGGAGATACCTCTCAATTTGAAATCGAACGAAACCCCAATATTACTTCCCTGTATAATGCCTTTAAAATTTCAGGGCGAACGAAACAAAAAACAGGTATCGGTATTTTTAATGCTTTAGGAGCGCCTTCATATGCAAGAATTCGGGATAAACAAAGTGGACAAAGATTTTTAAAACAAACCGAAGGACTCAATAATTTTAATGTATTTGTTTTGGATCAAACCCTCAAGGGGCAATCGTTTGTGAATTTGACCAATACCAATGTTTATCGAAATAATAGTCAGACAATGGCCAATGTGAGCGCCATCAAATGGAATCATTTTTTTCGTTCCGAAACCATGGTTTTAAGTGTATTTCCTCGAATCAGTGCGATCCAAAATTTGTCAAAAAAATGGTTTACGGGAAGTGCGGTAGGCATTGAACAATCAAAAATTTCCGGCCGGTTCAGATATACCATCGGAGTTGATTACTTATCACCCCAATATGATCAGAGTGATCTCGGTATTCAATTTGATTATAACAATAGTAAACAGTTTTTGCAATTAGCCTGGAGAGAAAACAAACCCAAATCACCTCGCTTACAATTGTATGAAATAAATACTACCCATCAGTGGCATTGGAATACCCAACCTTATTCCTTCAAATTTTATCAGGCCGAATTAAGTACTTTTTTATTGTTTAAGAACTTTTGGGATATGACTTTTTCGTTGGAAAGCAAACCTTATGCACCCATTGACTATTACCAATTTCGGAGCTTTGGTAAAAAACTAAAATTATTTCCTTACCTGTTTGGATCATATAGTGGGAGCTCAGATAGTCGAAAAAAATTATTCTGGAGTTATTATTTTGGCTACGGTCATGCCGGCGAGCCACATACAGGGTACATTTATACGGAACAAGGATTGCGTTATCGTTTTGGTCAAAAGCTGGAAGTGAATCTGACCATGTGGTACAAAAACGATCAGAGTAATCTTGGATATGCCACTTATAATTCGGTAATCAATGAACCACTTGCCGGCCGCAGGGATGTGAAAGAAAATTCCGGAGAACTCAGTTTGAAATTGAACCTGAGTCCTTTGATGAATTTTACAGGCCGTTTCAGACATTACCATTCCCGCATTCGTTATATTTCATTACACACTTTATCGGAAGATGGCTCCTGGAAAAACAATATTCAAAATAGTATGGGCGGTTTGGATGAGAATTATAATCTACAAAATGTGGATGTGTTTTTTAATTGGATGTTCAGGCCGGGCAGTCGGATTGTTTTGAGTTATAAACAATGGTTGAATGATGCATATATTTTAAATGAACAAAGAGACAATTCCTATTATCGAAATGTTTCACAAATTATTCGGCAACCCAAGGCTTTTGAATTCAATGCAAGGGTGATCTTTTTTCTCGACTATAATACCCTCAGAAAGAAAAAAAATATATAGACAACATAAAGCCAACTTCCATTCAAGTACTTTTGTTGCCATGATGAAACTGAATAATGGATTGACCTATCTGTTTTTTGTTTCTGTGTCTTATTCAATTCTCTATCGGCAAATGCACAAACACTTACCCAGTCGGTTCGTGGTGTGGTTGTTGATAAGGTGAGCAAGCAGGCATTATCGGATGTTACAGTGATGTGGCAGCAAGGGGCCTTGAATGGAGGAACAAAAACAGATGAGCAAGGTCGCTATGAATTAAATAAAGTTCCGGTTGGTCGTATTCAATTGCAGTTTAGTTTATTGGGCTATGGCACCGTCATTTTGAATGAGGTTATGCTCAATACGGGTAAAGAATTGATTCTTCATATTGAAATGGAAGAAAGGGTGGTGTCCGGCAAAACGGTGGTTATCCGAAATAAACGCGATAAGGATCGACCGATGAATGAAATGGCCGTTGTGAGTGCAAGAATGTTTAGTGTGGATGAAACAAATCGTTACGCAGGTTCGCTGAATGATCCTGCAAGAATGGCACAAAATTTTGCCGGTGTGCAAGCCAATGGAGATACCAGGAACGATATCATTATACGTGGGAATAGTCCCTTGGGTGTACAATGGAGAATCGAAGGAATTGAAATTCCGAATCCCAATCATTTTTCTGGAATTGGCACTTCTGGTGGCGCAATATCCATTTTAAACAACAACAATCTGAGCAATTCAGATTTTTTAACCGGTGCATTTCCCGCACAATATGGCAACGCCATGGCAGGTATTTTTGATTTGAGGTTGAGAAATGGCAATGATAAAAAACGGGAGTATACTGTGATGTTTGGAATGAATGGACTGGAGGCCGGGGTAGAAGGGCCCATCAATCATAAACAAGGGTCATCATTTATTGTCAACTATCGTTATTCCACTTTAGGCGTATTTGATGCCTTGGGGATTAATTTCGGGGCAGCTTCCGTTCCCAGATATCAGGATGGCGTATTTAAAATTCATTTACCCTCTCGCAAAATGGGTGTTTGGGATGTATTTGGTTTGGGTGGATATAATACCTCTTCATTTTACTCCAAGGATTATGATACCAGTGGCCGAAAATTAAATCCACTTCCGAAAGGATTCAATACCAGTTTTGACAATTTTATGGGTGTTGCCGGTGTGAGTAATACCTATCGCTTTTCAAATAAAATATATGGTCGTGGTGTGCTGACCTATTCATTGAATGGAAATTTTACAAAAGTGGATAGTTTGTTTGATCAGGAACGTAAGTCGATCGACTGGTTAAATCGTGTTTATCGTGAGGACAAATTATCTGCACAATATGTCCTTCATGCCAAGTGGAATGCTAAGCATAATACACAATTAGGTATGTACTATAACCGATCCTGGTTCGTCATGAAGGATAGTATTTATTTAACTGCTCTGCAAACCTACCGACGTATTCTGGATGAAAAAGGAGCTGCCGATCTGATGCGTATTTTTGTACAACATCAGTACAGACCACATGATAAACTTTCAATCATTGCAGGGTTACATAGCTTATCTTTTTTATACAATCGACAAACGGTACTCGAACCGCGACTGGGTATTCGATATCAAATGCGTTCGAATGTTTGGTTGAATGCGGGTGCTGGAATTCATCATCAGCAACAACCAATGATTACTTACTTTCATCGTATTCGTTTAAGCAATGGTATAGATACTGCAACCAACAAAAACTTAGGATTTAGCAAAAGTGCTCAAATTGTTGCAGGTGTGGATTGGCTTCCGTTTAAAGATATTCGTTTAAAGTTTGAAGCTTATTATCAATCCATTTCAGGTGTACCCATCGAACGAATTTCATCCTCATATTCTTTATTGAACGAAGGAGCCTTTTACTATTTTATCAATAAACCTTTTTTGCAAAATGCGGGAAAGGGATATAATCAGGGTGTCGAATTAACCTTAGAGAAATTTTTTAGTAAACAATACTATTTTTTGGTCACGGCTTCCTTGTATGAATCCAAATATAAAGGCAGTGATGGTGTTCTCAGGCATACGGCATTTGATGGAACCTATGCCGCAAATATCCTTTTTGGTTATGACTATCGACTGGGTAAAAAAGGACTGCTAAGTTTGAATGCCAAGGCTACTTTTTTAGGCGGTCGAAGGTATACACCCATTGATGAAAATCTTTCTCAACTTGCTCAGGATGCAGTCTTTGTGGATTCTTTGGCCTTTAGCCAACAACATCCTGCTTATTTTCGTCCGGATATCCGAATTGCATATCGACTCAACTGGAAAAGATTTCTCAGGAATGGGCCTTGAATATCAACAATTTTATTGACCGGGATAATATTCAAGCGTTGGAATATGATCGCACCAAAAACAAAGTAGGTTATAGTTATCAGATAGGATTTTTCCGGTGGTACAATATCGACTGGAGTTTTAATGAATCCAATTGATCATCAGGTTTTACTCGAAGCAGATACCATTTGCTGAAGTTTATCCATTTCTGCCGCAGTTAAATGGCGCCATTTCCCGGGTTTAAGGCCTTCTAACGGGATATGCATAATTCGAACCCGTGTGAGGGTTTGCACTTCGTATCCCAGATATGAACACATCCTTCGGATTTGTCGATTGAGCCCTTGGGTTAAAACAATCCTGAATTTTTTATTCCCTTCTTTTCGTACTTTACATTTCATCGTGATGGTATCCAGAATGGGTATTCCGTTCGACATTTTTTCAGCAAAATCCGGCTGAAGTGTTTTGTCTACCGTAACGATATACTCTTTTTCATGTTCATTGCCGGCTCTTAGAATTTTATTGACAATATCACCATCATCGGTCAATAGCAGCAAGCCCTCGGAGTCCTTGTCCAAACGCCCAATGGGGAATATTCGTTTCGGATAATTTATAAAGCGAATCACATTGCTCGGATCCTTGGGGTCGGTGGTTGTAGTAATTCCTGCCGGTTTAAAAAATGCGAGATAGGTAGCTTGTTTGTTTTTTTTTACTTTTAACCATTCATCGTCTACAAAAACTTTATCACCGGTCTGTACTTTGGAA
Organism: Bacteroidota bacterium; assembly: GCA_016715505.1. Taxonomy (GTDB): domain Bacteria; phylum Bacteroidota; class Bacteroidia; order Chitinophagales; family Chitinophagaceae; genus OLB11. Next base: position 114,950 of record JADJZY010000034.1, on the reverse strand, counting down.
GTGGGTAAAGCAATGCTGTCATTAATCATCACCCGACATTGATCGATGAGTTTATCAGCCTCACGTCGCGAACAATATCCAGCGTTACTGATATACTTATTAATTTGAATGCCTGAGTCTTTCTGCATAGAGATTCAAAAATAGGCCTCAGGATTCATTTTTAGGATAATCTCATGAACTTCCTAACACGCATCCTTTATTTTCTTTGATTTTTTTCTATCTTGCTTGCTGATGATTTCGGCATTTCTGATGAATGGGTCGGAACGGAATTTGGGTTAAAATAAAATGGAATGAAAAATCAAAAATCGATCATAATTGCTTTGTCGGTCTTAGGCGTGATTTTGGGTTTGCATGTATTGCAAGTCAAAACATCTTTTGCCCCGGAATGGGTCATGCAAATGATTCGAATTGTTGGGATTGCATATTTTGTTTATTATGCCTGGCAAAGCAAAAAGCTACCAACTTGGATTTTAGTATCCATGTTGATTGGTATTGAAATTGGATATGATTTACCTGAATTGGCGGTGAAATTGGATGTACTGAGCAAAGTATTTTTGAAACTCATCAAAACCATTATAGCGCCGCTCATTTTTGCAACATTGGTAGTGGGTATTGCCGGTCATTCGAATTTAAAACAGGTAGGGCGCATTGCTTGGAAATCTATACTTTATTTTTATGCAGCCACCACTGCCGCATTGTTCATTGGTTTAGCCGCCATTAACCTCACGCATGCGGGTTCAGGTATCACATTGCCGGCTGATATTAACCAGGAAATGCCCAGTGTTCCTAAACAAAGTTGGCAGGAAATGATTCTGCATATTTTTCCGGAAAACATTGCTAAATCTATTGCTGAAGGTCAGGTATTACAAGTAGTCATTTTTAGTATCATTTTCGGAATAGCACTGGCCATGCTGAATGAACGGATGAAAAGACCGATGTTGGAATTTTCAGAAAGTCTGGCCGAAACGATGTTTAAATTCACCAATATCGTGATGTACTTCGCGCCGATAGGTGTTGGTGGTGCCATAGCTTATACAGTAGGTAAAATGGGCATTGGTGTTTTATTGCATGGCATTTATCTCGTTTTAACGCTATATGGTGCATTACTAGCTTTTATTCTTTTGGTATTGTTGCCTATTGCATTTTTTGCGAAGCTCAATTTAAAAAATTTGTGGAAGGCAGTGTCTGAGCCCTTTACCTTAGCTTTTGCAACCGCTTCTTCCGAAAGTGCTTTACCCAAAGCATTAAAGAATATGGAACAATTTGGAGTGCCCCGAAAAATCGTTTCATTTGTCATGCCCCTGGGGTATAGTTTTAATTTAGACGGAACAACTTTGTATCTTTCCTTAGCAAGTATTTTTGTAGCACAGGCATGTGGTATGGATCTGGGTTTTGGACAGCAGTTGTTTATTGTTTTCACCTTAATGATTACAAGTAAAGGGGTGGCAGGTGTGCCAAGGGCATCCTTTGTAATTTTACTGGGTACAGTCGCTTCTTTTGGTATGAAAGAATGGCCACTCTATATTATTTTAGGAATTGATGCGCTTATGGATATGGCCCGCACCAGCGTAAATGTTTTGGGAAATTGTTTAGCCAGTGCAGTAGTTGCCAGATGGGAAAATGAATTGGACGAAAAAAAGATGAACAGTGCTGATGTGCTGAACAATGCCTATGATGAAATTCCTGTTCAGCAGATAGGGCATTAAACGACATGAAGAATATTTATTACATCGTATTGATTCCATTGGCTTTTGTGGCCGGTTTGCTTTTGCATTTTGGTTTTGAAATCTATCGGGGCATTCTGCTTGTGAATGTCGCATTGCTATTATCATTACTTTGGTTGTATCAATTCGGGACCTTTCGATATAGTCGGGCCAAGCCTATGCTCATATTGGTATTCATTATGTTTTTTGGGGGCTTATCGCAAATGGCGCAGGCACGACCTCAGGCAAAATGGCTCATTATTATTCCTGTATTGGTTTTCTTATTGATATATTCCCTTCATTATATTCGGAAGCCCATCAAAAAACCGCTCGACCATTTTAAAATGGCCGTGATTATTTTATTTAGTCTGACTAAATGTAATCCTTTTATCGATGCTTTGTGGTGGTTGACGGAATGGTTTAATTATGGATACCTGGCCTGCGTACTGATTTGTTTGATGCTGATGATCGCAGAAATGAAAGAATGGCCAAATTGGCTTTATGTGAGCAAGCCTCCTGTATTAGATCCTTTTCGTATCGGTGAGTTACTGGAGGCCTACGAAAATGAAACACCTACAACCGAGCAGGATTCCTCGTCATCCAATAAAAATGAAGCACTTCCATGAAATACCATATACTTGTTTTATACTATAGTCAAACCGGACAATTACGCGATATTATTGACAGGATATTACTGGAAATGGGGGCGCAATGTGTGATAGAATTCAAGCAAATTGAACCGGAAAAACCTTTTTCTTTTCCCTGGAATGCCTACGATTTTTTTGATTGTATGCCCGAAAGTGTACAATTAATACCAGAGCCGATTCATCCGATTCGCACCGATCGGGATGATTATGATCTGGTCATTTTGGGATGGCAGCCCTGGTTTTTATCGCCCTCCATTCCAATGACCAGTTTTCTTAAAAGCAGCTATGCAAATATTTTGAAAGGTAAACGGGTTTTGACCGTTTGTGGTAGCCGCAACATGTGGTTAAATGCCCATGAACAAATTAAAAATCAACTCCTTCAATTGGAAGCGAAGCATTGCGGACATCTGGTATTCTTTGATCGAAACCCGAATTTAACTTCTGTGCTAACTGTTATACGGTGGACATTCAAGGGCCAAAAGGAAGCTTCATCCTGGTTGCCTGAGGCAGGGGTTCAAAAAAACGATATCGCTGCTGCAACCCGATTTGGGAAGCCGATTTTGGATATCCTTCAATCTGGTCAATGGGATATCCTGCAACAAAAATTATTAGATCAACAGGGAATCGAGTTAAAACCTGGCTTGATCGTTCTTGAAAAAAGAGCTATAAAAAATTTCAGAAAGTTCTCCATGTTCATTTTAGAAAGAGGCAAACGTGGCGATTTGAGTCGTAAGTCGAGGGTTTTGCTTTTTAAAAGATTGTTATTGGTAGGGGTTTTTATTTTGTCGCCTATCAGCCAGTTAAGCGCCAAAGTACAGCTGGTATTGAATCGACGCAAGCTGGAAGAGGAGGCGGAATATTTTAAAAATTTAAGATATCGTGAAAATGCACTTTAGCCTTTTCGTTTTTTAGCCTAAACTTTGTTATTTTGCACCCGAAATTTCTGACTTGATGAGTGAGGTTTACATTAATCGTATTGCTAAATTCCTACCGAATGAACCTGTTTCCAACGATCAGATGGAGGAGTATTTGGGAAAGATTGATGGCAGGCCTTCTAAGGCCAGAAGCATTATTTTACGGAATAATCAAATTAAAACCCGGTATTACGCCATTGACAAGCGAACCGGTAAGAGTACCCATACCAATTATCAATTGGCTGCCAGAGCCATCGAAGGTCTTTTGGATGATTCCTTTGGAAAGGACGATATCGAGTTGCTGGCATGTGGTTGTGTCGCACCAGATCAACTATTACCCAGTCATGCAGCTATGGTTCATGGTGAACTAAATTGCCGGCCTACAGAAATCGTCTCGATTTCTACAGCTTGTTGCGCAGGTATTCAGGCCTTTAAATATGCTTTCATGAGTGTAAAAAGTGGCAACAGTTCAAATGCTGTTGCTGTGGGCTCGGAGAAGGTTTCAGGTTGGTTGAAAAGTGATAAATTCAATGCAGAAGCAGAAGATTTAAAACATTTGGAAGAAAACCCGATTATTGCCTTTGAAAAAGATTTTTTGCGTTGGATGTTGAGTGATGGGGCAGGTGCGGTGTTGATGGAGAACAAACCAAATACTGAAGGAATTTCATTGCGAGTAGATTGGGTGGATGTCATATCCTATGCCAATCAAATTGAATCCTGCATGTATGCAGGTTGTGAAAAAAACGACGATGGCAGTTTAACCGGTTGGGCAGAAATGACGCCGCATGAATGGGGGGCAAAAAGTATTTTCGCTTTCAAACAAGATACCCGTTTATTGGGGGAGAATATTGTGAAGTGGGGCGGTTTAATGTGGAAGAAGGTTTGTGAAAAACATCAAATTGATTTAGAAAAATTAACCTATTTCTTACCACACTTATCATCTGAATATTTCAGACCCAAAATCATGGAGGAATTACAAAAAATAGGTTATCCGATTCCACCTGAAAAATGGTTTACCAATTTAACTTCTGTAGGAAATATAGGTAGTGCATCTCCATATTTGATGTTGGAAGAATTGTTTAATCAAAATCGGATCAAAAAAGGGGATGTCATCATTGTAATGGTTCCCGAGAGCGCCCGTTTTAGTTATGGCTATGCTCAGTTAACAGCGGTATAAACTATTTTGTAAGCAAATAAACATAAAAAAATCCCGGAGTAATCCGGGATTTTTTGTTTGAAAGTCAAATTTCTTAGTGTAGACCTTTTTCACTTAAATATCGTTCAGCATCCAAAGCAGCCATACATCCACTTCCGGCTGCTGTTACCGCCTGACGATAAGTTTTATCCTGAACATCTCCTGCAGCAAAAACGCCTTCTATATTGGTTTTTGAAGTGCCGGGCTGGGTCAGGATGTAACCCGTTTCGTCCATATTGATCAAAGGTTTGAAGATGTCACTATTGGGTTGGTGTCCAATAGCCACAAACAAAGCGCTCACTGGAATGTTTTCGATATTTCCACTGCCATTGTTTTTAACATTCAATGACTGAATACGCTCCTCAGCGACAATTTCATCGATGACGGTATTCCAATACACTTTAATATTCGATGTAGCTAAAACACGATCCTGCATGATTTTGCTTGCGCGCATTTTTTCGCTGCGAATCAGCATATGAACCGTGGAGCACATTTTGCTTAGATAAATGGCCTCCTCGCATGCAGTATCCCCTGCACCGACGATGGCAACTTCTTTTCCTTTAAAAAAGGCCCCATCGCAAACAGCACAGGCACTAACACCACCTCCGGTTGTTGCTAATTGTTCTTCTTTAGGAATCCCTAGCCATTTGGCCGAAGCACCCGTTGAAATGATGATGGCATTGGCTTCAATCCATTTTTCTTCGTCTATTTCAACTTTAAATGGCTGTGAAGACAAATCCACTTTGGTAGCCATACCCCAGCGAATATCAGCACCCATCCGCTTGGCCTGTTCCTCGAAGTCCATCATCATTTTGGGCCCCATCACACCATCTGCATATCCCGGATAATTTTCTACTTCGGTTGTAATCGTGAGCTGTCCACCAGGTTGTAATCCCTGATATAAAACAGGTTTGAGATTTGCTCTTGCGGCATAAATAGCGGCCGTATAGCCTGCAGGGCCAGAGCCGATGATCAGGACCTGGACTTTTTCATTTTCATTCGACATAATTCTTTTATTTAAGCGTATCTGTAATGGTATAAAATAAACTGTTATAAGCACCCCAAACACCCAACGCTCCACTTACATTACTTTGGATTTTAGTGGGAGAAGCAAACGGATTCCCTACACTTCCTGCAGAAAAGGCGAGTGTTTCCCAGAATTTAAATACACCACGATCAATGGCACCCCATTTAACTGTGACAGTATCGCCTTTTCGGAGATATCCAATTGTTTGAAATTCTTCGTTGGAATATTGTTTTGATTTATCATACCCGAGGTCTAAGGTTAGCGGAAATCGGGCGCCATTAATAATATCATCATTATATACCGAATTGAAAGAAGTTTGAAAGGTTTCAAAACTTCCATCTTTGACATATTTTCTATTTAAGGTTTGAACACGCACTGAATTACCAAAAGTATCCGGGTCATTGTACAGGGCTTTTAAAACTGAAAAGGTATCTTCTCGTCCGGGAACCGGCTCTGTCCAAATAGAGTCAAGACCTGTAGTGCTTGGAATTTGAGCAACAGCTGTATAGTTTTTGCCTTCCGATAAAATATTTAATAAGTAAGTATGTCCAATTTGGCCTTTAAAATTTAAGGCCTGTGGATCATTGATATCGGGTCCATAAATACTAAATGAAAAAGTTTGATTACCAATCGTCGTATCAATGTTATATTCGATGAGTTTGATGGTTTTACCCGCTGTCAGGTCAGTCACCTGAACATCAGCTCCTTTGATATAACCAATATTCGATAAATCAATTTTGTCAAAAAAGCCAATACTATTCGTAATCGAAACATAAGGTTGTTGGTCAGTTTCAATGGATCCTTCAACCACTATCAATTTTTCGCCGGAACTCAAATCAATATCGATTTCTTTTTCGCAGGATACCCAAATAAATGCTAGGAGAGCAATAAACAACCAGTTGAGTTTTTTTAACATGGGGCAAAATTAAAGATAAATTCTATGCAGATGGATAGGAAATATAGATGATACACAAGAAAAACGTATTACCACCAGGATAATACGTTTTTAAAAATTTGAATTTTCGGATCGTTTTATTCCAATTCGAATTCAATGGGTAGTTCGTACTGAACATTCACCCTTTTGCCGTTGTTGCTGCCTGGAGTCCATTTTGGCATCAATTGAATAACCCTTTGAGCTTCCTCATCACAGCCATAGCCAAGCCCCTTTTTAATATGCACATCTTGAATTTTTCCCTGGCTATTTACAGTAAAACCGACTATCACCCGGCCTTCCTGATCATTGTTTAATGCTGATTTGGGATATTTCATATTGGATTTCAGAAATTCATTTAAGGCATCCTCTCCTCCCGGATATTCGGGCATTACTTCAGAAAAAATAACGGTTTCAGGCTCCTCAGTCATGACCGGGGACTCGATGATGCCTTTTCCTTCAGGACTACCCCCTACCGGGGCTGAACCGATTGGATCTTCGTTAGTAGGGCCTTCCATATCAGTCACGCCAATTGTTTTTCCAACGAGTTCTTGCTGTGGTTTCATGATCTCCTCATCTTTCACCTCTTCGCTGCGGATAATTTTAGGGATGGTGTGAGAAACAGTTGCGCTAGGCATGACTTGTTTTACTACTTGCACCTTGGGTTTTGGAATTACAGGATCGATGGGTTTAATTTCACGAATGACGGTTGTGGTTGGATTTTTGGGCAAATGAACGATGGTCGGTTTGTCCCAAATCCAGGATGCGACTAATGGAGCGGAGGCAGTAAGCATAAACAATAGACCTACAATACTCACCGATCTTCGGGCCCTTCGGTGATAATTTTTTCTCAATTCGTAGGCGCCGTACGATTTGTTTCTCTGTTCGAAAATGATGTCTAAGGCATCAGCTTTCAGGATTTTGTTGATTTCCATTTTTATTGAATTTAAAAGTGATGGAAATTTCAGTGCATAGATGTTGAATTAATGTAATCTTCAATTCATGATTTCTGATTTTAATTGAGCGTATTTGTAAAGATCATTTGAAATTAAAACGAGCACCGGTATTTTATATTGTCACAAAATTGTCATTCATTTATAATTTCTTTAACGAACTAGAATGGCCTCAATACAGGGGATAAGTGGTGAAATGAAAATGAATGTATAATTGGACATCCATAAAATTACCCGGAAGAATAGCCCGCTTGGTCCTTAAAAATGCAGAGAAAAAGCCTGCAATTTTATATTTCAACAAATATGCATTATGTTAGTGCATTAAATTTTTTCTATGACCATAGGAATTTTGAGAGAACCGGAAGGTGAAAACAGGGTATCGGCGCTGCCTGAAATAGTGGCTCAGTTCATCAAATTAAAAGCCCATGTGCTCGTTGAACAAAGCGCAGGAGCCCGGGCTTTTGCTTCTGATGCAGATTATATCAGTGTTGGCGCACAAGTTGCCGACAGGAATCAGGTGATTAGCACCTCGGATATGCTACTTTCAATCAACCAACCCACTGAACAATTGTCCAATAAAATGTTGTTAGGGGTTTATCAACCTTTGTTTAATTATCAGCAAATAGCGCAATGGGCTAAAGCAGGCAACGCAGTGTTTAGCATCGATATTATTCCACGAACGACACGTGCGCAAGCGATGGATGTATTAAGTAGTCAGGCCAATATTGCCGGATATAAGGCGGTACTTCTTGCCGCTGCCAGCTACTCAAGGTATTTCCCGATGTTTATGACTGCTGCCGGAAGTATAGCACCCGCAAAAATGCTCATATTGGGTGCAGGTGTTGCAGGCTTACAGGCAATTGCCACAGCCAAACGTTTGGGTGCGGTAGTTGAAGTTTTTGATACCCGACCTGCTGTAAAAGAAGAAGTCCAAAGTCTCGGTGCAAAGTTTGTAGAAGTAGAAGGCGCAGCAGATGCAAGTCAGGCAGGTGGATATGCAGTTGAGCAATCTGAAGAGTATAAACAACGACAACAACAACGCATTGCTGAAAGCGTGGCTAAGGCGGATATCATCATTACAACTGCACAAATTCCGGGTAAAAAAGCGCCCATTCTATTAACAGATGCCATGGTACAAAGTATGCGCAATGGTTCTGTGATTATTGATTTAGCTGCAGCCACCGGTGGGAATACCAACTTTACCAAAAACAATGAAAGTGTGATGGTAGGTGGTGTTCAAATTATTGGTAATTCAAATTTGGCCTCTACCATGCCTTCAGATGCCAGTAAAATGTACGGCAAAAATATTTTAAACTTCCTCAAGCTGATTATCAACGCAGAAGGTCAGATTCATTTCAATTTTGAAGACGATCTGGTGAAAGAAACCTGTGTAGCGCATGACGGGCAGGTAAGCAACGAACGTGTGAAACAATTATTGGCATAAATTCTATATAAAAACAAAAACAAATGGAAAGTCTGGTTCAATTTTTTTCTGACAATTATGACATGATCACAATTGTTATTTTATCCATCTTTTTAGGGATTGAGGTGATTTCCCGCGTGCCTTCCGTGTTGCATACTCCTTTAATGAGTGGCGCCAACGCGATACATGGTGTGGTGATTATTGGTGCCATCATTGTGATGGGGCAAGCAGAAAGTGACAATTATCTGGCATTGGTATTGGGTTTCCTCGCGGTTATTTTAGGGACGCTCAATGTGGTCGGAGGATTTGTGGTTACTGACCGCATGCTTGAAATGTTTTCAAAGAAAAAGAAAAAATAAGATGCCCCTTCATCTGATGATAGTTTTTATTCAGTCATCAGTATTCGGGGGTACCAAAACAATGCGTTTAATTTAAAAATATCGAATAATTATTCCTGAACAGCCTGAATGGCTCTGAAAGGAGTTATAAATAGAAACTAAAATACTATGCAGAACTTTATTTTACTTCTCAGTTACTTAATCGGTAGCATCACTTTTATAGTCGGACTTAAAATGTTATCACATCCCGATACCGCCCGGAAAGGAAATGGAGTGGCTGCCATAGGAATGACCATTGCCATTTTAGCGACGATATTCCTTTATGTAGATGGAAGTGGAAATCATTTAGGCAATTACTTATGGATATTCGGTGGTTTACTCATAGGAACTGTCATCGGTACGGTAATGGCCAAAAAGTTCAAATGACAGCCATGCCGCAGATGGTGAGTTTGTTTAATGGAATGGGGGGCGCTTGTGCAGCAATTATTTCTATTGTTGAGTTTGGGCATTTACAAAACGAGTTGAGTGACCTTAGCACGGAGCCATTAAAAGTATTAACGATTCTGTCTGGATTAGTGATTGGTACGGTTTCGTTTTTTGGTTCTATGATCGCATTTGGAAAACTCAATGGCAATATCAACGACAAAACTTTACCGGGACAGCAAGTAATTAATATTGGATTATTGCTGGTTATTGTTGGTCTATTGGTAGCCATGTTGGGTTCATGGACCGGTGTTGATATCAATATTTTATTTTGGTCACTGTTTGGTATTTCAGCCTTGTATGGCATTTTATTCGTGATGCCTATCGGTGGTGCCGATATGCCTGTGGTGATATCGCTTTTAAATTCATTCACGGGTGTGGCTGCTGCATGTGGAGGATTCCTGTATGATAATCCGGTGATGTTAACCGGAGGAATTTTAGTAGGAAGTGCTGGTACGATTTTAACCATATTGATGTGCAAAGCCATGAATCGATCATTAACCAATGTGATTGTTGGTGCTTTTGGAGGTAATAAAGCCGGAGGAGCAGCACAAGAAACCGGAGGAGCTTATAAAGAAATTTCGATGTCAGATACAGCCGTATTGATGGCATATTCAAAGAAAGTGGTTATCGTTCCGGGTTACGGATTAGCTGTTGCACAGGCACAGCATACTTGCCATGAGTTAGAAAAAGTATTGGAAGAAAAGGGGGTTGAACTCGTTTACGCGATACATCCCGTAGCAGGCCGTATGCCAGGGCATATGAATGTTTTATTGGCAGAAGCAGATGTGCCTTATGAAAAATTAAAAGAAATGGAGGAAATCAATCCCGAATTTGCACAAACCGATGTTGTTTTAATATTGGGCGCAAATGATGTGGTTAATCCGGCGGCCAAAAATGATCCAGCATCGCCTATTTATGGAATGCCTATTTTGGAAGTTGAGAATGCCCAACATGTGATTGTAAATAAACGAAGTATGAAACCCGGATATGCAGGTATCGAAAACGCCTTGTTCTTTCAACCGAAGACATCTATGCTATTTGGGGATGCTAAAAAAGTATTACAAGATCTGGTGTCTGAACTAAAGAGTATGTAATCTATTTTTGATTGCATTAACCGCTGAATAAATTTTTAAAAACACAAAGAATGTCTACAAACAACGATTCCTGGGGGTCGCGAATCGGCCTCATTTTAGCGATGGCTGGTAATGCGGTAGGTTTTGGTAACTTTTTACGCTTTCCGGTCAAAGCCATGCAAAATGGGGGGGGAGCCTTTACCATTCCTTATTTGGTTTGCTTTTTATTAATGGGGATTCCTTTGTTGTATGTCGAATGGGCCAGTGGTCGTTTTGGAGGAAAGCATGGTCATCATTCCACGCCCTTTATATTAGGGAGTATGCATGCCGGACGAATTTGGAAGTATATAGGAGTATTTGGAATTTTTACGAACCTCGCTGTTGCTGCATATTACTGTTATCTCGAATCCTGGACCTTGTCATGGGTATGGAATTCATTCAGTGGCGTATTTAGTGGTAAATCGCAGGAGGAAGTAACCGGTGTTTTTAAATCTTATGTTTCATTAGATGGCCCGATGGCAATTATTACATGGGTGATTTGTCTTTTATTGAATACCTGGATTTTAAGTAAAGGGTTGAGTGGTGGCGTCGAAAAAGTAGCTAAAATAGGGATGCCTCTGTTGATTTTATTTGGCGCCATTCTGGCCATCAAAGGGGTGACCTTAAAGGCCGGCGAAAATGGCGCTCTTCATGATGGAACCTTTGGCTTAAATTTTCTGTGGAATCCCGACTTTTCAACAATTTGGAGTCCTAAAGTTTGGTTAGCCGCAGCAGGTCAAATCTTTTTTACACTCTCTGTAGGCATGGGTAGTATTCAGTGTTATGCTTCTTATGTCAAACGCAAAAAAGATATTGCCTTAAATGCCATGAGTGCAGGCTGGATGAATGAGTTTGTAGAGGTGGTTATTGGAAGTTGTATTTTAATTCCAATCGGTATTGGATATTTGGGAATTGACAAAGTGGTGGAAATGACCAAAACAGGTGGTCTGGGTTTTGGGTTCCAAACCATGCCTTATCTTTTTCAACAATGGGGAGGCGTGTTCTCAATTATTGCAGGAGTCTTCTTTTTTGGCTTGCTGTTTTTTGCTGGGATCACCTCATCTTTAGCCATGTGCACACCCTGTATGGGCTTTATGCAAGATGAGTTTGGATGGAGTCGACAAAAAGCAGCATGGGCTTTTGGGGCAACGATTTTAATTCTGGGTTTACCAACAGTGCTTTATTTTAATGAAGGTGTTTTTGATGAATATGATTATTGGGCAGGAGATGTTTCATTGGTGATTTTTGCCCTTTTTGAAATTATCTTATTCGCCTGGGTATTTGGTATGAAGAGGGGATGGGATGAGATGAACGAAGGCGCAGATATAAAAATTCCTTCATTCATGAAATTGATCATTCAATTTATTTCTCCGTTGATTATAGGTTTCATTTTCGTCATGAGTTTACCTGATTTATGGAAGAACCTGAGTGACTTCAGCTCAACACCTAAAGTCGTTGCACGTTTATTGTTGTTAGCACTTTGGTTAGCCATTGCCTGGTTAGTGCGTACAGCATATTATAAAAGAAAAAGAGAAGGCCGGTATTTAAATCAAGAGTTAAAATTTTAAATCGAACGAAATGAACAGCACATCTTTAATCATGATGATTGGTACTTTAAGTATCGTGAGCATCGTCACGTTTTATTTTTTTTATAAAGCTTTTACCACGCCTTCTGAAATGGCAGATGATGGAAAGGAAGAAATTACCCGACCTGATTTTACCTAAGGTAAGAACAACAGCTTACTTTTTCAGAGTATTATAACCTCTTGAATCACTTCTTCTTCGAAGTATTGATTGATTTTTGCAACGAGTAAATGTTTACTAAAACTGAGTTCCTTTTTGAGGGCCGCCACATTTGTTCTTATAAATAATTTTTTATCCTGAACATACATCTCGTCGGTATAACGAGCTACTGTTTTGCCCATGAGTTGTTCCCAGTCTTGTTTGAGTTTAGTGACCTGATAACGCTCTTTCCAGTTGCTTTCTTCAAGCATTCGTTTGATGGCTTCTCCCATCGAGTATTCGGCCATGTTATTGAATTAATCAGGTGATCACAAATTTTTCGATATCAGCTTTGGTGATGATTTTTTCACTTAAGATAATCAGGCGTTCCATCACATTTCGGAGCTCACGAATATTGCCGGTCCAATTGTGTTTCTTTAATTCCTCCAAAGCATCATCATCCACAGCAGGCGGCTTCATTTTATATTCATCGCAAATTTGTTTGAGGAAATACATCGCTAATACAGGAATGTCATCTCGACGTTCATTCAATGGAGGTACGACGATATTGATGACATTCAACCGATGATATAAGTCCATCCGGAAGAGACCTTTTTCGATCTCCTTTTGAAGGTCTTTATTAGTAGCCGCAAGAACTCGCACATTTACGTTAATATCCTTTTCGCCACCAACACGGGTGATTTTTCCTTCTTGCAGGGCGCGCAGAACTTTGGCTTGGGCATCCAAACTCATATCTCCAATTTCATCAAGGAAAAGGGTGCCACCATCCGCCAATTCAAATTTTCCAATTCGTTGTTTCACTGCTGAAGTGAATGAGCCTTTTTCATGACCAAACATCTCACTATCTATTAACTCCGAGGGAATTGCTGCGCAGTTCACTTCTATAAATGGCATGCCTGCTCGTTTGCTTTTTTCATGCAACCATTTGGCAACCAGTTCTTTCCCGGAACCATTATCGCCTGTGATGAGCACGCGGGCTTCGGTAGGTGCGACCCGGTCGATGGTTTTTTGAATATCTTGGATGATTTGACTCACTCCAATGATTTCCTGAATACCCGACACATGACGTTTGAGCGTATTTGTTTCTTGCTGTAGAGTGCCTTTGTCGATTGCATTTCGGATGGTAATGAGCAATCGATTTAAATCCGGTGGTTTCGCGATATAATCAAACGCACCATTTTTAACGGCTTCCACTGCATCTTCTGTCGTACTATGACCAGATATCATAATGATCGGTACTTCCAAACCTTCATTCTTCAGTTTGTTCAGCATTTCCAGACCATCCAACTTAGGCATTTTAATATCGCTCAGTACACAATCAAATTTTTTAGATTTAATGAGATTATATCCTTCCAGGCCGTCTGTAGCCTCTGTTACCTTGTAGCCTTCAGAGATTAGAATTTCCAAAAGGGCTTTACGAACACTTTTTTCATCGTCAATAATCAGAATGCTATACATCGGGCGGAGAGTTTGGTATAAAGATATAAATGCGAGACGAAAGAAGAAATGGAACGATTAAAAAAATCGGGAAATTTTCAAACGCATTATTTTTGGTTGTCTCTCCATTCGTAAACCCATGAGCTTTGGATCATTTCAAGATGACCTTCATTGCAATCTTCGCGTTTCCCAACAAAGCCTTCAATTTCCAAAACCCATTCCAATAGTTCTGTAAATCGGATGCGATAAATTTTACTTTCGGTGAAATCATCACCAAATCGTTCGTAGAGTTTAAGGGCAATATCCTCGTAATCGTTCCAGTGAATAGGCGGTTCGAAATTCATATAATTAGTTTTATTCCCCGTGAATCAAACTTTGATCGGGAATTGTGACAATAATATCTCCTTGGCCCTGCAATAAAACACACTGGCAACTGAGTCTTGAATTGAGTTTGGGGTTTCTTGCCCGGTCAATAAAATCTTCTTCCCGGTCACTGAGTTCTTCTACAAAATTTTCACCTTGTTCGAGGTAAATATGACAAGTACTACAAGCGCATACGCCACCACAATTATGATGAAGTTGAATATTATTTTTCAGGGCTACTTCAAGAATGCTATCCTCTGGTTCGCAGTTTGCAATGATTTGATCTGCCAAACCTTTTTGCTCAAATTTAAAATGTACATTATACATGATGTCTATCAATCGTCGCGCAAATGTATAAGCAAATTTGATAACTGTCAATTCGATTTATTTATGCATACAAGAGCCGGCCATTTGGCCGGCTCTTCATATTTTAGTAAATGATTCTATTTTAGGCGTTTTGCATCACTTTAGGTGCTGCCGCTAAAATTTCATCATTGGCCTGTGATGCATATTTTTCGAAATTTTTCACGAACATCGCTGCCAGGTCATATGATTTTTTTAGATATTCCTCTTTATTTTCCCAGGTATTTACCGGAATTAATAATTCTGCAGGAACATCCGGGCAAGATGTTGGCATTTCAAAACCAAATACCGGGTGTTTTTCGTAAGAAACATCGTTCAGGGTTCCGTTCATAGCGGCTGTAATCATGGCACGGGTATAACTCAATTTCATACGTTGCCCGATTCCATAAGGGCCGCCGCTCCAACCTGTGTTCACCAGCCAAACTTTTACATCCGGGTTTTCATCCAACTTCTTACCCAATAATTCGGCATATTTTGTTGGGTGCAATGGTAAGAAAGCTCTTCCAAAGCAAGCAGAAAATGTAGCTTGTGGTTCTGTAACACCCACTTCAGTTCCAGCTACTTTTGCCGTATAACCGCTAATGAAGCTATACATGGCTTGTCCTTTGTCCAATCGTGAAATGGGAGGTAAAATGCCGTAAGCATCACAGGTCAGGAAGAATATATTTTTGGGATTTCCACCAACACTTGGCTCTTTGGCATTGTTGATATGGAAAATAGGGTAGGCTACACGCGTGTTCTCTGTGATGCTGCCATCGGCAAAGTTTACTGTTTGAGTACCTTCTAAATAAGTTGTATTTTCAACCAGTGCGTTGGGTTTGATGGCGGCATAGATTTGTGGTTCTTTCTCTTCAGTCAAATCGATGCATTTTGCATAACAGCCACCTTCGAAATTAAATACAGAACCTGCGTCCCATCCGTGTTCGTCGTCACCAATCAATTGGCGGTTTGGATCAGCGCTCAAGGTTGTTTTTCCTGTTCCACTTAATCCAAAGAATAATGCAACATCACCATCCTTGCCCTCATTGGCTGAACAGTGCATACTTAATACACCTTTTTCATGAGGAAGAATATAGTTGAGGACACCAAAAATTCCTTTTTTCATTTCACCAGTATACGCACTTCCGCCAATCAGAATGATTTTTTTGCTGAAATTTACGATGGTGAAATTTCCCTGACGTGTTCCGTGCACTGTAGGATCCGCCTGGAAACTGGGTGCCTGAAGAATGGTCCAATCCGGTGTTTGTGTCATCAATTCGTCTTCTGACGGACGAAGAAACAGGTCGTAACAAAACAAATTAGCCCATGGTGTTTCGTTATACACCCGAATATTTAAACGATGTTTTGGATCGGCACAAGCGTAAGCATCACGAGCCCACATTTCTTTACCATTCAAATGTTTAGTTAAGTCGTTGTATATCAATTCAAAATGTTCGGGAGAAATGGCAATATTGATGTCACTCCAGTCGACACTATTTTCAGTGGTGGCGTCTTTAACGGTGAATTTATCTTTGGGTGAACGTCCTGTGAACTTGCCGGTATTGACTGCGAGAGCACCCATATCGGTAATTGTTCCCTGGCCTAATTTTACAGTTTGATCCGACAATTCCGCTGGGCTTAAATTCCAATGGATTGTAGAAGGAGTAAAACCCAGACTGCTCACCTGGGCATTAGGATTTTTGGTTCCGTTTTCTTGCATCATTTTAATTTTAGGCTGCAAATGTAGCCCGACAATGTAAATCTTAATAGGATATTCGTCATATTTTCTTAACATGATTTGCGCAACAGCATCAGAGAATTCGCCATTCTATGGAGTCATATGGTTGATCGATCAAGAAGAGGGTAAATGAAAACCTTGCTTTGGTTAAAAACGATTTTTGAATTTACGCAGTTGAGGGCTTATTTTCCATCTCGTTTCTAGGACATGAAGTAAAGTTATAATGGCCCTTCAAATACGCTAAACCCCCATGATTGCTGAATTCCAGACCACTGCACCTAGAGCATAAACCCCAAATATTGTCGTCCAATTCCAAAAGTTACAAGATAACTTCAGACGGTCTTCTCAAGTCCAGCGGCTCATTCATAAAATGTGCCCTGCAAATAAAGGTCTAAAGGGAGATCCATTTTTCCGTTTGCCTGAAGGGGGGATTAATACTTCGATAACAATTATGTGTTTAAACATATAATAATTTGACTATCTTTGTAAAAAATATTAAACATGAAGAAATTATTCGTCACTTTATCTGTCGCTTTGTTATTCGCGGCTTGTCAATCATCTCCTGAAGGAGAAAAAGCAGAAACATCTGAAACCAAAGAAGTTGCAGCTGCAACCGGTGCAACTTACAAGGCTGATTTAGCCGGAAGTATGGTCGGATTTGTCGGAACAAAGCCAGTAGGTACGCACACTGGAGAATTCAAATTAAGTTCTGGTGAAATCAGTGTGGAAAATGGAAATATCACTGCAGGTTCATTTGTCATTGACGTCAACAGCTTGAAAATTACCGATAAGGATACAGCATTTACTGGAAAGTTAACCGGACACTTATTGAGTGAAGATTTCTTTAAAACAACACAATACCCAACTGCAAAATTTGAAATCACTGCATGTGAAGCTATGAGCAATGATACCACAGGAACGCACAAAATCAGTGGTAATCTGACTTTAAAAGATAGCACTCAGAATGTAACATTCCCGGCGAAAGTTACTTTGGGAGAAAACGATTTGACTGCAAATGCTGAATTCGTAATCGACCGCACTAAATGGGGTATGTTCTATGGTAACGACAAATCTTTAGGTGATAAATTTATCTACCCTGAAGTGAAAATTTCTTTAAACATTAAGGCAAACAAATAATTGTTATGCATTAAAAGGAATCCGGAGTTCATCGCTCCGGATTTTTTGTTTTAATTCAAAAGTATTTTCTTCTTGTAAAATTTAAACGGCAAAATCTATCTTTGAAAAATGCGAATCGCGATCATCAACGGACCCAATTTAAATTTAACGGGCCAAAGAGAACAAGATATTTATGGAAAAATCAGTTTTGATCAGTTCATGACGGCCTGTAGAGATAAATATGCGAATCAGGAAATTTCATATTTCCAGAGTAATTCCGAAGGAGCCATAATCGACGAAATACATCAACAAGGAAAACTTGCAGATGCAATTATCATCAACGCTGGGGCATATAGCCATACATCCATTGCCATTGCCGATGCTTTAAAATGTTTTCCCAAACTGCTGATCATTGAAGTTCATTTATCCAATGTGTTTGCACGTGAAAATTTTCGCAAACAATCCTTCATTAGTGCGGTTTCGCAGGCGGTGATTTGTGGTATGGGAATGAGAGGCTATGATATGGCCATCCAATACTTACTTGGTAAGAATCAGGAAGTCGGTTAAAATTCGATTGCTTTCATTTTTAGCTTCATCTTTCATGTAAATTTCCCAAAATAATGTATCTCTTTCGGCATGTGCTGAATCAGATCGTAAGTAACAAAAAAGCAGATTCATAATCTACCTGAATGATTCCTTTTAAGCCATTTTCCGGTTCGTAACGTTCATCGATTTCGGAATTTCAAACGGCACAAAAACGGTGTCTCTGGAATCTTTTAAAATAAATTTTCCGTACCAAAGCCAATATTTCCATCCCCATCTTCAAATTCAATAAAAATGCGAACCATTCCGGTGTCACCTGCTTTTATCTGAAATCGGTCCATCCCCCGATAGGTTAGTTTGGGGATATTGGAGTATTTCGTTTCTTTGTTGCAGGATGTTTGCAGCAAAACGAAAAAAGTGAGCAGCAGAACGATATAACGCATCTTCAAATTTACATGATTCAATGAACCTAACGGAACTTAAGGAGCAGATATTTTATTCCAATCTAACTTTTGAAGAGAAAGCCCTTCATGTTTTTCGATACCAATTTCGGGAGAATCTCATTTATCAGGCTTTTTGCAAGCGATTAAATCGCACTCCGGAAACGGTGCATTCCATGCTTCAAATTCCATTTTTGCCCATTTCATGCTACAAACAACATTCCATTTTAACACCTAGTCATAGTTCATTTGAAGTGGTTTTTGAAAGTAGTGGTACCGGATCGCAAATACGAAGTAAACATTATGTACACGATCTCAATCTCTATGAAACCTCTTTCATAGGGGGCTTTCGGCAGTTTTTTGGGGAGCCCGAACAATATTGTATATTGGGTTTATTGCCATCTTATCTCGAACGTCCCAATTCGTCATTGGTCTATATGGTCAAACATTTGATCGAACAGAGTAAACATCCCCAAAGTGGTTTCTTTTTATCCAATACGCAGCAATTGTTTGAAGTCTTGAATGAGATGGAATCCCTTGCTCAGCCCACGCTTTTGTTCGGGGTTACTTTTGCATTGTTAGACTTTGCCCGGGATTTTCCGATGCATTTAAGCGCTACTCGAGTTATTGAAACTGGAGGTATGAAGGGCAGAGGGGAGGAAATGCTCAAACCGGAATTACATGCTTACCTGAAACAGCAGTTTGAATGTCAACACATTTATGCTGAGTATGGCATGACTGAACTTTTAAGCCAGGCTTACTCAACCAATGATGAAATTTTTTATACACCTTCCTGGATGTCGGTCTTTATTCGTGATTTGAATGACCCTTTGGATATCCAAAACTGCCGGAAGGAGGGGATTCAGGTTGCCGATCTCGCCAATGTACATGCATGTTCTTTTATAGCCACCGACGACTTAGGCGAAGTACTTCCAACTGGTGGTTTTCGAGTACATGGTCGCATCGATCATACTGAAATGCGTGGTTGTAGCCTTTTAAGTCTGCCGTTTTAAATTTTCTACTTAAATTTGACAACACATATAATAAAATAATGAAAAAAATCTATTCATTCTGTTGTTTGTTATTTATCATCTCGATTTCACAAGCTCAGACCACCTTCAATTGGGCAAAGCAATTTTCCGGTACAGGTACTGTTGAAGCAGCGTCAGTGAGTGTAGATCCTTTAGGCAATGTATATACCGTAGGGAATTTTAAGCAAGTGAATGATTTTGACCCAGGGGCGGGTATATTTAATTTAACCCCAGCTACGGCTTTTTATACGGATATTTTTATCACCAAAATGGACCCGAATGGCAACTTTATTTGGGCGAAATCATTTGGTGGAAATTTTGATGATGCTGCTATTTCAGTGGCTGTGGATGATTCAGGAAATGTAGTTGTAGGAGGATATTTTTTCGGAGCATGTGATTTTAATCCTGGGGCAGGTGTCAACAGCCTCACTTCAACTTCCAATACCAACGATGCGTTTATTGCTAAATATGATAGTAGTGGAAATTTTAAATGGGTACGCAGAATAGGTAATTCAGGTGCGAATGAAAGTGTAAAAAACATCGTCATTAATGCAAATAATGAGATCTTCTTTTGCGGTGAGTTAAGCGGAACGATTGACTTTGATTTCACCACAGCTACTGCAAATGTGGCATCAACGGGAGGAACCGATGTGTATGTGGCAAAATATACCCCTGCTGGTTATTATGTTTGGGCGAATAAAGCAGGCGGAACCGGGGCTGAACTGATGAATGATTTGGAATTAGCACCAAATGGAGACTTATTATTTACAGGCTCATTCAATGGTACCGCTGATTTTAATCCAACTGCTGCCACCAATAACCTGGTTTCTGCAGGCCCTGCAAATGCCTTTGTGTGCAGATGGGATGGCTCAGGGGCCCTGGTTTGGGCTAGATCAGTGGCTGGTTTTGATGCTTGCGTGGGAACATCCGTTGGTGTCGATAACAGTAACAATGTGTATGTGGGCGGGAATTTTGTCGGTACTGCTGATTTTGATCCTGCAGCGGCAACGGCTTACCTCACTTCAGCCGGATCTACAGACCAATTTATTTGGAAACTAAATTCTACCGGTGCTTATCAGTATGCCAAAGCAATTGGAGGCAACCTGGGCGATAATATCAGTGCAATGCATGTCAACGGGGCAGGGTTTATTACAACAGTAGGTGGCTTTTCGGGGACAATAGATTTCGATCCAAACGCCGGTGTTAGCAATTTAAGTTCCGCAGGAAGCGGTGATATTTTTATTGCTCGATACAATGCGAACGGCGTTTATGTTTGGGCTTTTCGTATGGGAGATGTGAATTTTGATGGGGCGCGCCAAATTGCGGTTGATGCAAGTGGTTTTATTTACACTGTTGGACGTTTTCAAGGGACCGTTGATTTTAATCATACTGCCGGAATAAACAATCTTTCAACCCAATCCGCAACTACTTACGGAATGTTTATCCATAAAATGATTCAAAACTTTGCCACACCGGTTGTTCTGACTCAATTTGAAGGACAAATGAAGGATGAATTCAATGAACTGAAATGGCAAACATCTTCTGAAGAAAACAATGATTATTTCGAATTACAAAGGTCAGATGATGCTCAACATTTTATAGGCATTACCAAAATTCAGGCGCAGGAACCACTCAATTGCAAAACAAATTATCGATAAGAAGATTTTGCCCGTTCTAATGGTGTGAACTATTACAGACTTAAACAAGTGGACATAGATGGTCAATTTACTTATTCGGAAGTAGTTGAATTACGGCCGGCGACCAAAGGTTCAGAATTGGTTTCAGTACATCCCAACCCTTCTTCCGGACAATTTAATTTGCAATATTATGCCGATCAGAAAAGTCGAATTTCGCTGAATGTAACCGATATTAAAGGCGCTCTTGTTTATGAGAAAGTGATGCAAATTGAAAGCGGCGAAATAAACATTCCTCTCAATCTCAGTGATTTGCCTGAAGGTGTTTATATCCTTCGTTTGGATGAATCAGGTAAAAAACAATTTGGCTCCAAGTTGTTTAAACAAAAGTAATCCGCTTTCCTCACGGCCTAAATGTACTTGAATGAATTTACCATCGTGTTGTGGTGTGTTTATGGTCGAGTTTGGACTTATTGGATACTATTTACCGACAGAGCCCCAACGCTTATAGCCTATTTTCTGTCTTTATTTCGCAATTTGTACTGAATGACCTATTTTTAAACCTTCTACCATTGAAAAGGACTTGAAATTGGTTCAAAATGGTCGAATCTGCATTAAATTTGACAAATAATAAAATCATCTATATGAGGTATCTTTTACCCTTGCTTTTCGTTTTAATGGGTTTTGTTTCTTCTGCGCAGCAGTTACATCTGAAAACAGGCGCATTTACGCCAGTAGAGAATGTGGGCATTCCACAGAATCTTCAAAATTGGCAGATCATGCAAAACAAAGCCTACGCAATTGTTCAATTCTATGAGACTCCGGATTTGCAGTACAGGGAACAAATAGAATCTCAAACAGGCATAGAATTTCTTTATTATGTACCTGATTTTGCATTTGTAGCGCGAGTTCCGGTGTCTTTTAATACAAGCCAATTAACTGCGTTTGGCGTACGTTCAGTAGTGCCATATTTATCGGATTACAAAATTCATCCAAAACTCAACGAACGGCCTTTCCCGGCTTATGTCATTCAAGGTGCAACAACCATTGCATTAAATTTATTTGTTCACGCAGGAATTGACAAAAACCTGAGTGAGACTTTAATGGCTCAGAACAACATCACTTTAATAAACTGGAAATCAGAAAGCATCGCTGTGGTGCATATTGATGAACAAGCGATCTCTGCAGTTGCAGATTTGCCCTTTGTGCAATTTTTGTCTTTGCCTTCAGCACCAACAGTGCTTGAAAATTTATCATCACGAACCAATCACCGAGTAAATACCTTAAATAATGTCTTGAACGGGATTAATTATGATGGAACCGGCGTTAGCGTAGCGGAAGGAGATGATGGTATTGTAGGTCCACATATTGATTTTAAAGGAAGAATTTTTAACCAAACCGGAAATGACAATGGTACCCATGGTGATCATGTGGGAGGAATCATTGCCGGTGCGGGAAATTTTGAGCCCGTTGCAGCAGGAAATGCTACCGGTGCAGATTTACATGTTTATTCATATTATCAAAATCTCAGCAATGCACCAACGGATTATTCCGCTCTAGGTGTGCGTATCACCTCCAACTCATTGGGACAAGGTTGTAACGATGGTTATGATAGCGATGCACAAGATGCGGATATGTTGATTTTGTCCAAGCCATCTATCATGAGTGTTCACTCGTCGGGTAATAGCGGAGGTACTTCATGCGGTGGTGTTGGTGGCGGATATTTTACCATCACCGGTGGATACAAAGCAGGTAAAAACGTTTTAGCGGTCGGAAATCTGCAGAAGGATGATGATTTGGCGAACAGTTCCAGCAGAGGTCCTTCCGAAGATGGTCGTATCAAACCAGATATTTGTGCAGTTGGTACCAATGTTTATTCCACTCAACCTGATAATACTTATGACTCTTTTACTGGGACGTCTATGGCTTGTCCGGGTGTTGCAGGAACTTTGGCTAGTTTATGGCAGGCCTATCGTGATTTGAATGGTGGGAATGATCCCGATAGTTATGTCATGAAAGGTATTTTGTTGAATACTGCGGATGATTTGGGAAATCCCGGACCTGATTTTCAATATGGTTTCGGCCGTATCAATGCGCGAAGAGCCTTGGATATCCTTAGTAAAAACCAATTTTTATCGATTCGATTAATACCAATGGAAATCGTAACTATAACATTCCTGTACCTCCGGGCGTACGTCAGTTAAAAGTGATGATTTATTGGAATGATAAGGAAGGTAATCCCGGAAATTCAGTGGTACTTGTGAATAATCTGAATATGCGTGTGTTTGATCCTTCAGCGAATCTTTACAATCCTTGGGTGTTGGATAATTCCGCCAATGTAGCTGCACTTTCATCTCCAGCTACCCGTCAAAAAGATAACCTCAATAATGTTGAACAGGTAACAATAGATTCGGCAGCTGCTGGGAATTATGTCGTGAATGTAAAAGGATTTAGTGTTCCTTTCGGGCCTCAGAAATATGTTATCGTTTATGATTACATCACCGATACCATTACCTTAACCTATCCTATGGGTGGAGAACATTTTGCAAATGGTGATCAGGAAAGAATTCGTTGGGATGCTTTTGATCAAACCGGAAATTTCACCTTGAGCTATTCAACTGATGCCGGAGGAACATGGAATAATATAGCGACGAACATTCCCGGAAATCAACGTTATTATGATTGGACTCCTCCATCTAATATTAATAGTGGACAAGTTTTAATGCAAGTTTCTCGCAACGGATTTGCCGACACCAGTGATGCGCTCTTTACCGTAATTGGAGTTCCAACCGGTTTAGTTTGCGATACAGCTTGTGGAGATGTGTTCCATCTTTATTGGAATCCTGTAGCCAATGCAGATAGTTATATTGTTTATATGCTTGGACCGAAATACATGGATTCAATTGCGACCACTTCAACCAATGATATTTATCTGACTTCTGGTGTAAATATGACGGATACATTTTATTTTGCGGTAACGGCGTTGAATTCATTGAATGGTGCCAAAGGAAGACGCAGTATAGCCTACATGAAATTGCCCGGTGAAATCAATTGTTTGGATGATATTTATAATGCCGAAACCATTCTGCCTTTTGAACTGAATTATAATTGTGCAGTGAGTTCGACTTTACCGGTTCGGGTAAAAATATTTAATATCGGTGCCCGCAATCTCTACGGCATTCCAATTTATTACCAAGTCAATGCGAATCCTGTTGTGAGTGAGGTTATTCCGGGGCCGCTGAATATTGGTGATTCAATGATTTACACATTTAATACGCTGGCCAATTTTAGTAGTATCGGTAACTATACTGTGAAAACCTGGTCATCCATATATTCTGATGTGAATAAGTTGAATGATACTTCGATGAATAATCTGACCGTTATTCTCCCTGTGAATTTACCGGCTCCTGTTGCCGAAACATTTGAAGGTCCTGTATTTCCGCCAAATGGTTGGAAGGTGTTAGATTATGATACCTCAGTGAAATGGCAGAAAACCTTTTGTTTATCCGGTGCAAATGGCGGTAATACCCATGCAGCATATATCGATCATTTTAACTATGGTAATATAGGTGCTATCGACGAAATGGAAACAGCACAACTCGATTTAAGCAATGCAAGTGCTGATAGCGTTTTCCTGACTTTTGATGTAGCGTATGCATACTCTCTCAATGAGATGGATACTTTAAGTGTATTGCTGTCAACGGATTGTACACAATCCTATCAGCAAACAAGTTTTAAAAAATGGGGTGCTGGTTTAGCGACAGCAGGAGCCATGACCAATGTGTTTAGTCCGACACTACCGAGTCAATGGAGAAACGAACGCATTGATTTAACTGCATATCAAGGGCAGAAATTATTTGTACGATTCAAAGGAGTTAATAATCAGGGTAATACAGTGTTGGTGGATAATGTCAATATACAACTCAAGGATGCATGGCCATTAGGTATACCGGCAGATGAAGTACAGTATACTGCTGTTTATCCGAATCCATCTAGTGGGCTTTATACCCTTTCTTTATTGGCGAAAGAATCGGATATCGCTCAGTTTACGGTCATGAATTTATCCGGTCAGGTTATTCGGTCATTTGAACACCCGGTACAATATGGACAAAATAATTTGAGTTTGGATATCACTGATGAAGCAAAAGGGATGTACTTCCTGGAGATCAATATGTCGGGTAAAAAACAAATTATTAAATTGATCAAAGAATAAGTAGACTTTTATAAAACGGAAAAGGGAGCTATTTGCTCCCTTTTTTAATGCTTGATAATAAACTTACGCAAGGCATCCATGGCCACCGTTAAAGTGACGATCGTGTTTCTTGCCCGATCGAAACGAACATGGATTTTAAAGGATTCCAGCATAGTGGAAGAAGAAAGACCAATCCAAACTTCATTATCATGATCTCCTTTTTCGAGATAGCCACTGATTGCAATAGCATAATCGGTTTTATACAAGGATCGGCATCTGAAAGCCATGGATTCAACAACTTCCTGACTCACTACAGAATGTTGCTCAATCAACACTTCAGGCACGCCCAATACGTTTATTTTACTTTCGATGCTATATGGAACCATACCACCTTTAAAAATAGAAGATGCTCCTTTGAGGGATGTGAGTTTTGCGGCCAAATGTCCTCCCGTGCAGCTTTCGGCAATGCTGAGGGTTTGGTTTCGTTCGGTAAGAATTCGGGAAAGTAGCCTTTCTAATTCTATATCTTCAGTGGCAACGAGAATGTGTGCAAGGATTTGCTGTAGTTTTTGAAAATAGCGATCAATTTCCTCATGGTCATTGGAAGAACTCAAACGCAGCTTCACCAAATTTAATTGAGGTAAATAAGCTAATTTGATATGACGGGGTAATTCTTTTTCAAATGTTTTTAAACGTTCGGCAATGAAACTTTCCCCTTCACCACAAGTAATGATGGTCCGGTGTTGAATGTTTTGAAGTCCGCATAGAGGTTTTAATTTCGGCAAAACAATTTCTCCAACAATATGTTGCATTTCAAAAGGCACACCCGGTAGGGAAATAAATATCTGGCCATTGTTTTCGAACCACATACCAGGTGCCGTTCCTACTTGATTAAATAGTACTTCACAACAATCCGGAACCCATGCTTGTCGAAGGTTACTTTCCAGAATGACTCTTTTTCTGCTTTCGAAATAATGCCGGACGTGTTCCAATACAGCCTCATTGCAAACGAGTTTTCCGCCAAAATATTCGCATAAAAAAGGTTTGGTAATATCATCACTCGTGGGGCCTAATCCTCCGGTAATAAATATGAGGTCGGCCGATTGACGGATATAATTGAGTCCATCCCGGATGGCAGACTTAGAATCACCCACGGCAATTCGCTGAATCATTTCAAGTCCAAGAGGATTTAATTGTTGAGCAATCCAGGCTGAGTTCGTGTCAATGGTTTGTCCGATCAACAATTCATCACCGATCGTCAGGATGGCACATTTATTGAGTTTTTTCATGGGTTGTTTTGTTGGGCGATAATTTCCATTAAACGCAATGGCATGGAGACTCGTTTTTGAGAAATGGGGTCAAAAAAAGTGAGGGTGACTTCTGCTTTGTGAATCAGATCATCTGCAGCGTTATAAAATTTGTGATAGAAAACCACAAAGGGATGTTTTGGATGGACTTCCATTTCTGTATGGATACGAATTAAATCATCATATCGGGCGGGTCGAAGGTACTTGGCCTGCACTTTAACCACTGGCATCACAGTTCCGTCCTTTTCCATGTCGCTGTAAGGATAACCGAGTTCACGAATTAATTCGGCCCGGGCAACCTCGTAATAAAGTGCGTAATATCCATAATATAAAAAACCCATTTGGTCTGTTTCCCCATAGCGGACTCTAATCTTGGTTTCTCCTTGAATTCTCATTGGGTTGCAAATTACATCAAGTGTTCTGAATGCGATTTTAAATTTGAAAAAAGGGGTATTTAGAATTTCGATAAAAATTAAACATTTCAGGGTTAAAATGTCGGATGGAAAATGCCTTATAATTCGCTCACAGCAAGGATTTGAGCTTACACAGATAGTTTTCCACAATTACACGATTAATGCCTTTTTAGCTTTCGGAAACAGGCTTAAAATCGTACCTTCGCCATTCATCTTTTTTCATGGAAAACGAAGCATTAGAAAATCAGCCAAATGGCGAATCGAGAGATAAAATCATTCAAGTAAATATTGAAGAGCAAATGAAATCCTGCTATATCGACTATTCGATGTCGGTGATTGTAGGAAGGGCTTTGCCGGATGTCAGGGATGGGTTAAAACCCGTGCATCGAAGGGTGTTGTTTGGGATGAATGAATTGGGAAATACCTTTAACAAGCCGTACAAAAAATCTGCCCGTATCGTTGGGGAGGTTTTGGGTAAATATCACCCGCATGGTGATAGCAGTGTGTATGATACCATGGTTCGTATGGCTCAGCCCTGGAGTTTGAGGTATATGCTCATTGACGGGCAGGGGAATTTCGGTTCAGTGGATGGAGATAGTCCGGCAGCCATGCGTTATACGGAGGTTCGATTACAACGTATCGCAGAGGCCATTTTGGAAGATCTTGACAAAGAGACGGTTGACTTTCAAAATAACTTTGATGATACCTTGCAGGAGCCCACAGTGATGCCCACCAAAATTCCACAGTTGATTGTGAATGGTGCGTCGGGTATCGCGGTTGGTATGGCCACCAATATGGTGCCTCATAATTTAAGTGAAACAGTAGATGCCATATGTGCCTATATCGATGATCGGGAAATTGGTATCGAAGGCATTATGAAATACATTAAAGCGCCCGATTTTCCAACTGGAGGAATCATCTATGGCATGGAAGGCGTGCGTCAGGCCTTTGAAACGGGTCGTGGTAGGGTAGTGGTCCGTGGTAAAGTGATGGTGGAAACGGGCAAAAACAACAAGGAAAGTATTATCATTCATGAATTGCCTTATCAGGTAAATAAAGCGGTCCTCCATCAAAGAGGTGCTCAATTAATGGGTGATAAAATCATTGACGGCATCAGTGATGTGCGTGATGAAAGTGATCGGGATGGCATGCGTTTGGTCGTTGATTTGAAAAAAGATGCGATTGCAAATGTGATCATCAATCAGTTGTATAAATATACAGAATTACAAACCTCTTACGGCGTCAATAATGTTGCCTTGGTTAATGGCCGTCCGCGATTATTGAACATGAAAGACTTGATTGTTGAGTTTGTAAAATTTCGACATGAAGTAGTTGTTCGACGGGCCATGTATGAGTTGCGCAAAGCCGAAGAACGAGCCCATATCCTCGAAGGATATTTAATTGCACTGGATCACCTAGATGAAGTGATTAAACTGATTCGAGGGTCAAGAACGCCGGATGATGCCAAGGAAGGTTTGATACAGTCATTTGCACTGAGTGAAATTCAGGCGAAGGCAATTCTTGAAATGCGTTTACAACGTTTGACCGGGCTGGAAAGAGAAAAAATTCAGGAAGAATATAATGAAGTAATGAAAACCATTGCTCATTTGAAAGAATTGCTGAGTAATGAACAAATGCGTTTTGATCTCATCAAGGAAGAGATGTTGGAAGTTAAAAAGAAATTTGGAGACGAACGTAAAACCGACATCGAATATTTGGCCAATGAAATCAGTATCGAGGATTTAATCGAAGAAGAGGATGTCGTTATTACTGTTTCTCATTTAGGTTATATTAAACGTACTTCTGCCACCGAATATCGCACCCAAAAAAGAGGTGGTCGGGGAGCTATGGGCGGCAAAACCAGGGAAGAAGATTATATCGATCAATTGTTTATTGCCTCTACCCATGCAACGCTCTTGATTTTTACCGATAAAGGTCGTTGTTACTGGTTAAAAGTGTATGAGATTCCTGAAGGAGAAAGAGTGGTAAAGGACGTGCTATTCAGAATCTATTACAACTGCCGCAGGATGAAAAAGTCAAAACCATTATTAATGTGGCCGATTTGTCGAATGAGGAATATGTCGAAAAACACAATATTGTTTTGTGTACCAAGAAAGGTGTTATCAAGAAAACGAAATTAAAAGACTTTTCACGTCCTAGACAAACCGGCGTAAATGCCATTACCATTTCTGAGGGCGATACTCTTTTGGAAGCTTCTCTCACCGATGGAAATAGTTATATTATGATGGCTGTGAAATCGGGTAGAGCCATTCGTTTTCCGGAAGAAAAAGTTAGACCAACCGGAAGAGGTGCAATAGGTGTTTATGGTATTGAGGTGGATGACCAGGAAGATGAAGTCGTAGGTATGCTTTGTGTCAATAAAGAAGATAAAACTAAAACCATATTGGTGGTCAGTGAAAATGGAATTGGAAAACGCACCCGCTTGGATGAACAAAATGAAGAAACCGGCGAATGGGAAGAAGTTTATCGAATCACCAATCGTGGAGGTAAAGGGGTGAAGACCTTAAATGTTACTGAGAAAACCGGTAAATTGGTTGGATTCCTTGCAGTAAATGAAAGCGATGATCTCTTCATCACCTGTGTTTCGGGAGTTACAATCAGAACCCATGTGAAGTCGATACGTGAAGCAGGTCGTGCTACTCAAGGGGTAAAATTGATTAATTTAGACGAAGGGGATCAAATTGCGGCTATCGCCAGAATCGATGAACAAGACGAAGAAGAGGTGTCTGAAATAGTCGATGAATCAGCGACCATTTCAGAAGAATCAGGAAATGTTCAAGAGGATAATAGCCCGAACCCTGAAAGCAATCCTTCAAATTCAGCGGAATCGGATGAAACCAATAATGATTCAATAACAAACGAAACAGACGATAAGGAATAGTTTTAATTTTAAAGAGACTTTTAAACTGTCAAACAATAAACAAGCATATATGAAAAAGATCATTTTGGTCACTGCCATATTCTGTGGCTTATTCCAGGCACAAGCGCAAAAAGCAAATATCCAAAGCGCTATCAGCTACTTAAAAGACAACGACTTTGAGAATGCCAAAAAGATGATTGATGAGGCTACAAAAAGCGAATCAACAAAGAGCAATGCCAAAGCATGGTTTCTGAAAGGTGTTATTTACCAGGCCATCGGAACACCCGCTTCGGATCAAATGCCTTTTATTCAATTTAAATCAACGACTGCCATGGGCGATGAAGCGGGTATTCCGGTCATACTGGAAGGTGCGAATAAATTTGCAGCACAGCATCCCGATGCAATCGATCTGGCCCTGGAAGCCTATCGCAAAGCCATGGAGTTTAATCCTAAATATGATAAGGAAGAATATTTTTTCTTATTACAAAGTATGGCTTATGGTCAATTTAATAACGGGGCATCAAAAATGAATGAAAGCAAATTTGCGGAAGCTAAAAATAGTTTTTTAGCGATGAATCAAATTGCTTCATTGGACAATGGAAAGGTTTTTAAAGATCAGAAAATTATGGATACCTTATTCGCCATTGCTAAAATGTATCAGGGTAATTGTGCCTATCAAATGAATCAATTGGATGAGGCCTTGCCGATTATCGAAAGCTGTTTAGCCAACCCTATTACGCAAAAAGCGGATGTTTATATGATGGCTGCAGAAATATATGAAGGCAAAGGCAATGAAACGAAATTGTTGGAGGTATTGGGCGCAGCAAAAGCCAAATTCCCGAACGACAAACGAATTCTCAATTCTGAGATTAATTACTATTTGAAGTCCGGAAAAGCTGAGGAGTCGATTAAGAAGTTAAAAGAAGGTATTGCCGCTGATCCGAAAAATGAGTATCTATATATTAACCTCGGACAGTTATTGTATAATATGGCGAATCCTACAGATAAGAGTGGTAAATTCCTGACTAAACCTGCGAATAGCGCCGACTTGGAGAAAGATGCGATAGCCAATTACAATAAAGCCCTTGAATTGAATGGCAATAATTATTATCCTCAATATTATTTAGGACTGCTGTATTACAATAAGGCCAAAGAAATGACCGATGAAATGAACAAAGCAGATGATAAAAAATACAATGCGATGAAACCTGAGCGCGATAATTTAATTAACAAAGCTATTCCGTTTTTAGAAAAGTCAAAAACCCTCATAGATGCGGAAGGTGTTAGTGATTCAAATAAGGAAGTATACAAGCAGTCTGTTTCGGGTCTGGTGCAGTCTTATAATCTGACCAATCAAACTGAAAAAGCCTCTGCATTGCAAAAATTATTGAATACAAAATAATTGAATCGATCATATGTGATAAAAAGAGCATCTTAGGTGCTCTTTTTTGTTGCATATCGGTCACTGAAAATGGCAGGTCCTTGAACCCATATTTTGTAGTTGTCTGTGTGCAACTGCAAAATTTAGATTGAAAAACATTCTATTCTCAGAAAATGGCAGAAAGTGAGCGTTATTCGAATAAAAGGAGGAGAAATTAACGGCTATTCTGAATTTAAACCCTGGTAGTGAAGTGATAGGCTCTGATATCTTCCGTATTAAAAACTCCTTAACGAAAAAGACCCTGAAAAATCAAGGAAATACTGAAAAAATGATTTTATAATTGAAAAAATATCCCTACCTTTGCACCTCTTTAAGCAAATATGGGTAAACAACCTCTGATCAAACAGGATGGTGTCATCATTGAAGCCTTGAGCAATGCGATGTTCAGGGTAAGATTGGAAAACGGTCACGAGGTGATAGCTACCATATCCGGAAAAATGCGTATGCACTATATTCGTATTCTTCCCGGTGACAAGGTAGGGATTGAAATGAGCCCGTATGACCTGACAAGAGGACGTATTATTTTAAGATATAAATAAACCGAGATGAAAGTAAGAGCATCTATCAAAAAACGCAGTGCAGACTGCAAAATCGTACGCCGAAAAGGAGTACTTAGAATTATTAACAAAAAGAATCCCCGATTCAAACAACGTCAGGGTTAATTCATTACATAAAAAACTTATTCAAACGTAATATGGCTCGTATAGCAGGTATTGACTTACCAAAAAACAAGAGAGGAGAAATCGGATTGACTTATATCTATGGTATTGGTCGCTCAACTGCTCAGAATATTTTGAGCAAAGCAAGCATCGATTTTGATAAAAAAGTAAAGGATTGGAATGATGACGAACAAACAACAATTCGTAATATCATTACTTCTGAATATAAAGTAGAAGGTCAATTGCGTTCTGAAGTTCAAACCAGCATCAAGCGTTTATTAGATATCGTTTGTTATCGTGGTTTACGTCACCGTAAAGGGTTGCCACTACGTGGACAACGTACTCGTACGAACTCTAGAACTCGTAAAGGTCGTCGTAAAACAGTTGCGGGTAAGAAAAAAGCACCGAAGAAATAAAATACTCTTGGCTCTCAAATTATTGATAGTCATAAAGTTAAAACAAATAATTAAAGTAAAGAATTGATATAAAATGGCAAAAGGAAATCAACAAACCAGCGCAAAAGCCGCCGCCAAAAAGAGAATCGTGAAGGTGGATGCACACGGAGATGTGCATGTAACCGCAAGTTTCAACAATATCATTGTGGTCTATACCAATAAAAAAGGTCAGGTGATTTCATGGAGCAGTGCCGGTAAAATGGGCTTCCGTGGAAGTAAAAAGAATACACCGTATGCAGCTCAATTAGCATCTCAGGATGCCGGTAAAGTAGCATTTGATGCGGGTATGAAAAAAGCCGATGTATTTGTAAAAGGGCCAGGTTCCGGACGTGAAAGTGCCATTCGTGCCGTATCCGGTTCAGGAATCGAAGTGACATCCATTTTTGATGTAACACCGCTTCCACATAATGGATGTCGCCCTCCAAAGAAAAGAAGAGTATAATATACTTCAAATATTTACCCTGAATCGAACTTTAGGATTTTGATATGAGTCAGGGTGTATTATTCACTAAAATCCAATAAATTATTATGGCAAGATATACAGGTCCAAAAACAAAGATTTGCAGAATTTTCGGCGAGCCTATCCTCGGTAACGGAAAATATCTGAGCAAAAACAGCAACCCTCCCGGACAACACGGGCAGGCTCGTAAGAGAAAGCAACTGGGTGAATACGCTCTTCAGTTGCGTGAAAAACAAAAAGCTAAATACACCTATGGTGTGTTGGAGCGTCGTTTCCGAAATACATTTGAAGAAGCTGCCCGATTAAAAGGCGTAACAGGTGAAAACCTGATTCGTTTATTGGAAGCCCGCCTCGATAACACCGTTTATCGTATGGGTTTAGCAGAATCACGTCCTGCTGCTCGTCAGTTGGTTTCACACAAACATATTACCGTTAACGGTGAAGTTTGTAATATTCCTTCTGCTTTGCTGAAACCAGGTGATGTGATAGGAGTGAAAGAAAAAAGTGCAGCCAATACCGCTCTGGTTTCACGATTCCGCGGTAAAGATCCAAAAATCAATTGGCTTGACTGGAACGAAAAAGATATGAAAGGAACTTATGTGGCTCATCCTGAGCGCGAAAGTGTACCTGAAAATATCAAAGAACAATTGATTGTGGAATTGTATTCCAAATAATCTGTTCGGTCCTGACTTTTTTATTTCAAATTTTAAACCACATAAGTTAATGGCAATTTTAAATTTCCAAAAACCAGACAAAATAGTTCTCCAGAAAGCCAACGAATTCGAAGGTGTATTTGAATTCCGACCACTTGAACCAGGTTTCGGTGTCACCGTTGGTAACTCACTCCGACGTGTTTTGCTGAGTTCACTGGAAGGATACGCCATCAGCGGTATCCGCATCGAAGGAGTTGACCATGAGTTCACGACCATCAAAGGCGTTACCGAAGATGTTACTGAAATCATCCTCAATCTTAAACAAGTACGCTTCAAGAAAAAACTGGATACAGAAATCTCCAGCGAAAAATTTGAAGTTTTAATTAAAGGAAAAGAACAATTCACCGCCGGCATGATTGGAGAAGCAACGAATAGCTTCGAAATCACCAACCCGGATTTAGTGATTTGTAATATGAATACCTCAACCAATCTCAAAGTTGAATTGAGTGTGATAAAAGGCCGGGGTTATATTCCTGCTGATGAAAACAAATCCAGAGAATTAGCAGCTGGCTGGATCGCTACAGATAGTATCTTCACTCCAATCAAAAACGTAAAATATACGATCGAAAATACCCGTGTAGAACAACGTACGGATTTCGAGAAACTGATTTTGGAAGTGAGTACAGATGGAACAATTCATCCAGAAGATGCGGTTAAACAAGCATCACGTATCCTGATTCAGCATTTGATGTTGATCACGGATGAGAACATTACCTTCGATACCGGCGTATCTGAGAAACATGATGTTGTGGACGAGCAGACCTTAAAACTGCGTCAGGTGTTAAAAACGCCATTAGAAGACCTCGATTTATCCGTACGTGCCTTCAATTGCTTAAAAGCTGCAAAAATCAACAGCTTGAGTGAATTGGTTCAATACGAACAAGATGAATTGATGAAATTCAGAAACTTTGGTCAAAAATCTCTTTCTGAGATCGAACAAGTATTGATCGATCGTGGATTGGGCTTCGGAATGGACCTGTCAAAAATTAATTTAGAAGACCTTTAAACCCGGAATCATCCGTAAAAATTTAGTATCATGAGACACGGTGCAAAAATAAACCACTTAGGACGTAAAACCCCTCATAGAAAGGCCCTGATGCGCAATCTGGCCTGTCAGTTGATTCAACATAAACGTATTGTAACAACATTAGCCAAAGCAAAAGCGCTCCGGGTTTTCGTTGAACCATTACTGACTAAATCAAAAGAAGATACAACCCACCAACGTCGTGTTGTATTCTCTTACCTGCAAGATAAAGAAGCATTGAAAGAATTATTCAGTACTGTTAATACCAAAATTGCCAATCGCCCCGGTGGTTATTGCCGAATCATCAAGCTTGAAAAACGTGTGGGTGATGCTGCTGATATGGCCATGATTGAATTGGTTG
The DNA here is from genome assembly GCA_016715505.1 of Bacteroidota bacterium. GTDB lineage: Bacteria > Bacteroidota > Bacteroidia > Chitinophagales > Chitinophagaceae > OLB11. The sequence goes on along the minus strand of JADJZY010000034.1, from coordinate 79,928 downwards.
ATTTAAACGATATTTATAACGCGAAAGAAACAGTTGGTGAAGAGAAGAAAAAAACCCGTCGTGGTCGTCCGAAGAAAGTAGCTGAAGCGAAAACTGAGGTGAAATCTGAAGCACCAGCTCCGGTTGCCGTTGAAGAAGCACCTGTTGTTGAGGATGTTATTGCTGAAATGCCAGCAGTTGCTGAAGATGTTGTAGCAGATGCTCCTGTAGCAGAAGATACAACAGCGACTGAAACTCCTTCTGAAGATCAAAAGGAAGAGCCCTTAGCTTAAAAGCATTTCTATAAAAATATAAAAGCCATTCTTTGAGTGGCTTTTTTTTGTGCCCTTCAACAATGCTTTTGCAATTGTCTATTTGCATCTACTTAAGGGCTCATGATTAACTTACTGTCTCTTCAAATTTCAGGAAACGTCTATAGGATTGTACTTTGTTCAGCCCATAGATCACAATGTATAAATTGAAGAAGCCGGTAATAAGTGAAACGGACAAAAAAAGTATGCATGTTATTGGAGCAGAAATGCAAAATTACAGTGTATCAATATAAGCATCATTCACTCCGTCATGTAATGATATCAATTACTTTCACGGTAAACTGCAGGCCTTATTCAAAAATGATTTGAGGAAGTCTATTTTATTCAGATGCTTATTGGGATTAACGGCCATTTCCACCGCCTGAATTATCATCCCCACCACCATCATCTTTCTTTAAATTTTCATCCCGGTTCTTCGATTCTTTTTCCTTTTCCTTTTTGGTTTGCATTCTTTTCGGGGCTTCTGCATTGCGCATACTCTTACTGGCAAAACGAATTTGAAGGTTTATACCAATTGTTCTGGTTAAATTTTTCCGTAGTACATTTTGATTATAAAACGGGTAAAGATTGTATTGTGTTTCAGTTTGGAGTGTATTAAAAATATCGGTGGCATTGACCGTTAAATTCACCAGATTTTTCATGAAGGACTTCTTCAAAGCGATATCGATATTCCCATAGGGCGCAATGCTACCCTGTGCTACGGCAGCGCGGGGATAATAGTTTCCGGTTAATTGTGCATGCCATCCGGAAGGTAATTTGGCATTGGTGACCAATTTTGCAAAACCACCAAATCCTCTTGTGCCCAAATTTCCCTCCACATTACTTCCATCAATGATATTTCTGAATACATTCAAGTTGATTGTGGCATCCCACCATTTCAACAAATTCATTTTTGTGGTTAATTCCATTCCATAAGTTTGACCGGTTGCTAAATTTCGGTTTTGTGAAAAGGTGGTGCCATCAGGATTAAAACGCCTGAAACGCTGAATTAAATTATTGGTGTATTGATAATAAACACTCCCCATGAAGGTGTTTTGATTCCCAAATTGATTGCTATACGTGATCTCAGTGGCATGTATAAACTCGGGTTTTAATCCCGGATTGCCCATACTGGTATCAAGCGGATTGGTAACATCTATGAATGGGATAAGTTGGAAGAAATTGGGGCGATTTACCCGTCGTGAGTAATTAAAATTGAGGTCTTCGTGGGTGCTGATTTTTTGACTCACAAAAAGGGTGGGAAACAAATTAAAATAACCATTATTTACGCCGGCATTATATTGGTAAACAAAACCTTCATATCCAAAATATTCACCCCTCAATCCAACCTGGATGCCTGTTTTTTTCCATTGGTTCGCATAATTCGCATAAAGGCCATGAACTTGTTGGGTAAATCTGAATTTATTTTTCAAAATCGTTTCCGGTTGTTCGTCCTGATTAAAATATTGAATAGTTGGCTGATTTTCTGATTTGAATTGGATAAAATAGGTTCTCTCACCAATATCAATGCGCCCATTTTTTCCGATAGGTTTGGTATAATCAATCTGAAAAGTTCCGTTCCAGTTACCGCCTCTAACAGGGTTATTTTGATTAAAACCATTGGTCATCACCATATTTGAATCGAATAAAATGGTTTCAAAAAGTACTTGATCGTATATAGCGGGTTTTGCTATAGTTCAATTCAATATTTAAATCTTCTTTGGGATCCTTAAAGGTGTGCTTATACTGCAAATTGGTTGTAGAACTTAAAGGGTTACCGGTATAAATATTTCTTCGTTGCTGAGCATTAATGAGGGTTTCATAGTTATTTTCATTTCGAATGGTGTTTAAACTATTTCCTTTCATCTTGGCGGCAAAAATGTTTTCACTCAAAGTAATTTTGTTGCGTTTGTCGATATTGTATTCGGCACCTAAATTGATGAATCCGCTTAAAGGACGACGGTCGTTATGTGTGAATGAAGAATAAGTGAGTGGATCATCGTAATTATCCCGTTCATTCGTGGTTTCTTCCCATGTTTTAGAAGTTCGTCCATTGGCATTCAGGAATAAATTCCATTTACCGACATTGGCGTTCAGGTTTACCCCTGCATTGAATCGGAATGGAATCGCTCCCCCTAACGTCAACATGCCATTATAACCCGGTTTGCGATCTTTTTTAAGGATAATATTCACGATGCCGTTCATCCCTTGTGCTTCATATTTTGAAGATGGATTCGTAATCACTTCTATGCTTTCGATGCTGGATGCAGGAATGGTTTGCAGGGCTGTTTGCGGGTCATTCCCAAACATCGATGAGGGTTTGCCATCAACCAGTAAGGTTACATTCGATTTGCCTCTTACACTTAGATTGCCATCCATATCCACATTCACCGAAGGAACATTATTCAGGATATCTGCAGCCGTTCCTCCTGCAGAAGTGATGTTTTTATCGACATTAAACGTTTTTTTATCAATCCCAATTTCCATAGCAGGTTTCTCTCCTTTCACAACCACATCTTTCAATTTCTTATTGTTGTTTTCGAGGGCAATGGTGCCTAAGTTTTTGGTATTTCCTGCAATGGAGATATTGTTCAGATTTTGGGTGGTATAACCAATCGATGAAATACTCACTCTATAAATTCCGTCTGGTAAATTACTGATCGTAAAAACGCCTTGCTGGTTGGATTTACCTCCATAAACTTTAGTTCCATTTGCCGGTTTTACAACCACCGTTGCGAAGTCGATAGGTGATTGGTCAGTAGCGTCTGTAACTATACCGCTCAGTTGCCCACTTTGCGCTAAAGCTGGAAATGAAATAAAAAGAAAAAGGGTGAAAAAAAGTCTGAACATAAGTTTCAAAAATAAGGAATCTGGCCGCCGGACTTTTGCAACAATCTGTTAATCTGTTTGGCCCTCATCTGTTTTGGCCAATGATAGGGGCTCCTGAATTTCGCTCAAAATGAGTGGTGATAGTCATACAATCGAAATTTTATAACCGTTCATGCATCCATTTGTAAGGCATATTTCCCAAAAGCATTCACTTGGGATTCAAAATTTTTCGCTACCCAGAAATACTGCATCTACTTCGTTGCTGGCAAATAGCTGTACAACAATACAGCCTCCTTACCCGCGCCTTGAATCTACAGCATTTCTGAGTTATTCAGGAGCCCCTATAATAGCCTAAAATGGGTGGGCGACGCTATTGTTTAGATAATTTGGAAACATATTTTCCATTAACTTGAAGCAGATAGATACCTGAGGGCCAGTGTGCTGTTCCGATAGTGATGGAATTCATAACACCAGATGTTTGTTTTTCATAAATGGCCCGTCCCATGATGTCGAAGATTTGTATACGTTCCAGTGGTCGATTGTTTTCAAGAATGAAACCATCCTGAAAAGGTTGCGGATAAATATTGAAGTCGTTTGGTGTCCAATCGTTACTTAATAATGGTGAGCATTGAATATTATTATTCAGTAATTGGCTGGTAACAGCTGTTTGTTTGTTGTTGACAAAATTTTTCAGCCCAAAAACGGTTATACCACCCGGGCCATTGAGGATGAGATCATATTGAAAGCTGGAATCGAATTTGCCATTGCTATACTGTTTTTTCGGATCGGCATAAACACTAGCTTGAATCACCTGACGAATAGAATCGATTCGTTGGTCGAAATATTGATTGTCAAAATCTTGTTTGAGCATACAAAATGCCTCATCGTACAATGAATGATAATATGAACTATTGAGCATTTGTTGGATCAGTGGACGATTGGAGGCGGGCTGCGACACGTAATACATATCCAGGTTTTTGAGTTGTGTGGTACTCAAATTTTGTTTGAAACTACCAAAAGCTTCATTGTTGTCCCAGGCAATCCATTCGAACCGGTTATTCAGGATATTATGGTAAACGTAATAATTATGACCACTTCCTAAATAGCTATCCAAACTGGAAAACAAATTCATCGCAGCCCATTGTTTCAAAAAGTTATTTGTATTGAAAGCAGATTCCAGCGTTTGTTCAAGGGTGTTGGCCGGTGTATTATTGATGATATCAATGAGGTTGATGAGGTCGCTCCAGTTGTTCAGGCTACTATTGTTTTTTAATTCGTAGTCAGCTTCGTATAGGTTTTGTGCAGAACTTCCCTTCCATCGAAGATCACCATGCGGGTCACCTTTAAATAAATTTCCATCTTTATTGCCAAACCAACGTTCACAAAATTCGTCATCTACTTCCTCAACCACAACATACAGGCCCCATAATTGATTGTTCATGTAAACATTACAATAGGTTGTTCTGGGAGCTGGCAATTGATGCTCAATCAGGAAATCATTACAGAGTTTTTCGCGCATGAAAGAGGGATCTTTAAATGAATTGTTGAAATTGATTTTTTTAAGTCCATGCATATCTTGTCCTGAAACAAATCGGTTGATATCCAGTTTGAAAGATTTTTTTTGACCTGGCCCATTGAACGATGAATTGCCCTTTGCTTTGATTCCAACCTGATGATAGATTTGACCATTGAAGTCAATATCTACACTTAAATAGGTATCATTTGCATGTGACCAAATCAATGAATCGTAAAAATTGGAATAGGGGAAGGTAATATGAAGCTGATGGATATAGGTCATATTAAAAATGGAATCCCCATTCGCTGCCATGCTGTCTGAAGAGAAACCCAGAAAAAGGATTGCTAAAAGAATGTTGAGTTTGTTCATATAAAAATGATTTGGTGAATACCGCTTATGCTTTGCAACGATGCGCCTCTGACCGAATAAATATACAAAAGTTAAAAAAACTACAAATGACTTTTTCTGAATTTGCCATAGTTTGTGCCTGAACATGAAAGCGGTACTTAGTTGAAGATTAAATATGTATGAATTTGAAATTACTTTTTTTTATTTCTGAATTTTTGACATAGCTTTAAGTCTTCAATCAATTAAAAACTAATCCTATGGCAAAAGCAATTAAAAAAGCCGCAAGCAGAAAACCTGCCCGTCCGGCATCAGAAACCGCTACTCCTCAAACCGTTGCAGCAAGCGCAACCCGTGTTATTTCAAAAGCCGCGCGTCCGGCCGCACGTAGTATTGGCGTACAGGCAGCCGGCGACCTCGTCGATCAATTAAACAATATTGATTTTCGAATGATGATTGGTGGCCCATTACAAGCAGCGATTGATGCACAAGTTGCATCTTCTATGGCTACCATCAATTTTATCAAACAAGTAGGTTTTGATGAAGACGGTGAAATTCGTACGGTTGAATTTAAATACAAAAAAACCAAGTCAGACGGTTCTACCGAGGATGCAACGATTGATGTACCTCTGTTAAGTATGCTGCCTATTCCAAGTTTGCGTATTGATTCAGTGGATATCAATTTTAATGCTAAATTGAATTCTGTCCAAACCACGGAAGTGAAAGACGAACTGAAAGTAGGCGTTGAAGCAAAAGCAGGCTGGGGACCGGTGAGTTTTAAAGTAACTGCTTCTTATCAGCGTTCAAGCACGACTGGTTACAAGGTAGAAAAAGAGTTTACCCTCAATGTTCGGGTTAAAGCCGTACAAGATGAAATTCCGGCAGGTTTGGAAAAGATTCTGAACTTATTGGGTCAGTCCTAAATCAAAGACTATTTTAAACGGATAGGCCACTTTTGAACTTGTGGTGTTCTTGCCATTTCAAAGGTGGCCTTCTTGACTATTTAAATTAAATGTAACATGATTACCTTATCTGAATACCTTGGTTTTATTTTTATTGAGATAACCAATGCCAGGGTGATGGCTGATAAAGAATCCGCGCGCATCGCTGAAATGTATTCTCAGAATCCTTTATTCGAAAAATTTTCGGTGCCTCGATTTAAAATACCGGAAATGGAACTGAGTATTCCGGTCGTTATTTCAGGGGCCAAGTATAGCAGTACGCTTGAATTTACAGAAAATAAAGAAGGCTTTATTCAACAAATCAAAAACGAATTATCCATTTCCATTAAAAAATTGATGATTAAACGAAAACTGCAATTCTCGTTGAAGGAGTTTAAAGATCCTATCATTTTTAAACCATTGAGTGAATCGCAAAAGGGTCGCATCAAGGCACAGGACAATACGGAGGATGTGGATTTTGTAGAATTTTATCAGGCGCTCAAAACGAATCCCAGCCCTGACCGTCATGATGAAATAGTCACGATTCATTATTCCAATTTATTTACTAAACTATTGGAAGAGAAAAAAATGGGGAAGGATTACAATGAGCTTTATCCGAAAAATGAGTTGATGCAGGAGAGTCTTCAAAATGTCAATAAATACGTTGAATCAAAAACAATTGTTCAAAGGAATAAAATTGACAATTTGTTGGTGAATCCAGAAACCAATGTAATTCGGGAAGAAGCCAGTGATTTATCCGTTTTTAATATCAAAGCCAAAATCACTGAGGAGGGCATTTTTGTAAAAACTGTCCGGGATAAAACAAGCAACAAAGTCATTTCTGCGGAAGTTGATTTTGATTAAATGCACGCCACATGTTTGTAAAATTTTTACACAAAGAAATCAACGAAGTCAGGGATTGGCAGCAAAAACTAATCCGGATTTATGATTTGTATATCCAAAAGGATTTCGGTCTGGAATCTGCGCTTCAAATTTTTCTGAACGAGTTGATTCAATATTATAAAGACCAACACATTGAATCATCTGTTACCTGGGCGCAAGGATTATTGTCAGAATTCCTGACTGCTAAAAAAGGGATTCATCCATTTTCATTGGAGCGTATTAACACGCGTCGACACGAATTGTTGATGACAACCTGCTATAAAATTATTCAAAATATCAATGATAAGTTTCTGGCTCAAATGCAAAAATTGCAACAAACCCAACAAGAAGCTGAAACGCTATTAAAACAAATTTTATTGGGCGGTATTCAATTACAAATACTTACACCGGAATTGATTCATCAGGCAGATAATCAGGTAAAATGTGCTGCTATCTGGCAAACCATGATGTCGGTAAATAACGGTATGCAACAGCTAACCCGTAGTTTAAGTCTTATGGTGAGCACTGCCGATGTTTGTATGATCATGGAAAATATGGCCCCTCATTTCTAAAACCAAAACCTATGTCAAAATCAAAAACAACAAATTCAAACAATGGTGGACTTGATCTCAGTGGTAAATATACCGGAAGGGTATTGATGTCTATGCCAGATGCCGTGGGAACAAGTTCGGGTATTCGTTCATTTAAAAAGTCGATGGGCCTGAATGTGGCATCCAGTCGTGATTTTAAAAATCAAAGCTTTCAGGAAAATGAAGTGGGTGATGGCATCATACTCGATCATCTTGGAATAGCCATTTTGGATCCTCATGGAGATGAAGCTCTGATGCGAAAAATGATGTCAACGCGAAGTATTGGTGCACAATCCGGAGTACATTCAGAGCGTGAAAGGGTATTACATGCCATCAGTGAAGAGGCTTATAACAAAGGGTTTCAGGATGCCCTGAAAAGTATAAAAAATAAATTGGCCTTGACTTCCATGGATGTTGAACAGCCTGATTTTGAAGATTATAAAAACCTCTTTAAAACGCATACATGGGGTTTATTAAAAACACGAGTTGTTACAGGGCCCTCTCATCAACAACGTTATACCGGAAAAAATATTAAACTCTGTGTTTTGGATACCGGTATTGATGCCACACATCCTGATTTTGTAGGCCGCGAAATTATTTCAAAAAGTTTTATCCCGGGACAGGAAGTTCATGATCGTCACGGTCATGGAACACACTGCGCAGGAACGGCTGCCGGAATTTTAATGCCCAAGGATAAAAAATTCCTCGTTACGGGATAGCCCATGAATCGAAACTTTTTGTTGGAAAGGTTCTAAATAATGCAGGAAGTGGAGCGGATGGATGGATCTTGGCTGGAATCAATTGGGCCTTGTCTCAAAAGTGTGAAGTTATTTCTATGTCTATTGGTGGTGATACGGATGATGATGCCTATAGTTCGATTTATGAAAATGCTGCTATTAAAGCCTTACAACAAGGGAGTATTATCATTGCCGCAGCAGGAAATTCTTATCCTTCATCGCCTGCAGTAAATCATCCTGCCAATTGTCCTAGTATCATGGCGGTTGCAGCCTTGGATGAAAAACTCATCAAAGCGTCGTTTTCATGTATCGGTAAATTTCCGCCAGCCGGAAAAATCGATATCGCCGGACCGGGAGTCAAGGTTCTATCTGCTGCATCTAAGCCGCATACGGGTTTGTCAGGTATTGGTGCAACTGAAAAATACGGACATCTAAATGGCACCAGCATGGCCACACCGCATGTTGCTGGAATTGCCGCCTTATATGCACAGAAGAGCAAGAAGAATAGGGGAGAGGCCCTTTGGCAAAAATTGATTACCTCTGCTTTACCGCTGAATCAATCCGTTACTTCGGTAGGAGCAGGTTTGGTGCAGGCGCCGTATTCGAAGAAAGTAACGAAGAAGACAGTCAAGCGTACCGCCAAATAGGTGTTTGATTTAGGTTCATTTTCGTGGGAAGATTAAATTTGTGGAGGAATGCATTTTTTATTGAATATCCAACAAGGTTGTTTAAAATCCGTGCTCAAAAAATTAGAGAAAGAGCCTGAGGTTTCTGTTTTACAGGTCCTCGATTTTATCGATACGATTGTGATTGCTTGCACAAAAACTAAAATGCAATCTTTGAGTAAAGAAACACCTCAGATTTTATCGTTTGAGAAAGAAGCCCAAAAGAAAGCCATTTGATTGTGCCGTAATTTATACGGTGCTTATTCCATCCCTAATTTTTCATCAATCAGATAGTTATTGCGGTCATTGGCATTTCGTACAATGAGTTCGCCTAAAAATCCGGCTAAGAACAACTGAGTACCTATCACCAATGAAATAATCCCTAAAAAGAAAAGAGGGCGTTCAGTCATTTTATATTGCATAAAAGCAAATTTCATGATGGCTAAATAAATCCAAATACCGGCACCTATCAGAAAAACAATGGTTCCCCAAAGACCAAAAATATGCATGGGTTTTTTTCCATATTTCCCGACGAACAAAATAGATCCTAAATCAAGAAATCCATTTACGAAACGTTCCCAACCAAATTTACTAACTCCATATTTTCTGGCCTGATGTGCAACTGGTTTTTCAGTAATTTTTTTGAAACCGGCCCACTTGGCTAATACGGGAATATAACGATGCATTTCGCTATAAACCTCTATGCTTTTGATGACTTTTTTACGGTAAATTTTAAGGCCGCAATTCATGTCATGCAATTTCACACCACTCATACGACCGGTTACATAATTGTATAATTTGGAAGGCAGGTTCTTGGTGAGGGCATTGTCGTAACGTTTCTTTTTCCAACCGCTCACAATATCATATTGGCCATCCTGAATCATTTGCATCAGTTCAGGAATTTCCTCTGGTGAATCCTGTAGGTCAGCATCCATCGTCATCACATAATCGCCTTGTTCGGCTTTAAACCCTTCATTCAATGCGGCAGACTTACCATAATTGCGTTGAAGTTTGATGCCTTTGATATGCGGATTTTTTTGTCGTGCTTCGCAAACTTTTTTCCAGCTGTCATCTGTGCTTCCATCATCTATCAATATCACTTCGTATTGATATCCATTTTTTTGCACGACACGTTCAATCCACTCGATGAGTTCAGGTAATGATTCTTCCTCATTCAGAAATGGGATGATGATGCTTAAATCCAAGGTTTATTTTTTTGTAAATGTATAAAAAATGTAGGTGCTGAAAAATGCCGAAAGGAGTCCGCTAAATGTATAGGCAAAAATAGTTTTCATAATCATAAAGGTCATACTACGGTCAAAACCAGCGCTTCGGTTGAGTATAAAATGCAACAGAATGTTACCGACTATAACCACCAAAGTAGTGGTTGCTACTGTTTTGGCGTTGTGCGAAAAAGCCTCGCCAAATTGGATGCCTGTATAAAATTTGTATAACAGAGCGGACGAAATCAAGACGCCTAGCATGAGCACGGCAAACTGAATCAAAGCGACCGGAGATAGCGGGCTGACACCCATTTTATGTAAAACCAAAACTAGACATAATATAGAAAGTCCGGTTATCAATCCGACTCCATTGGATATTTTTCGATTCTTCTCCATGTATTATTTCGTGACTGTTTTAAGATGAAGATTGGATTCTTTTTGGATACTTGTTTTGGCTAAGAGATAAGTTTGATGATTATTCAAGACTGCCAAAACCTGCCCCTTCAGCTGCTGGTTCATGAGTGGTGAATTCGCACTCTTGCTTTGATTCGCTTGCTTGTCATACAACCAAACCTGATCTGTACTGAAAACATTCAAACAAGCTACTTGCCCTTCGGAGATGGAACTTTCCGGCAAATTAAATATTTTTCTCGGCGAAGCACTAAGCATTTCCACCGCTTGTTCAATAGTCAAATTTGATTCAAGCATCAGAATCATATTCAGCATTGTTTGCAAACCAATCATGCCCGGTGCTGCATATTCAAATTCTACCTCTTTGGCATCCCAATCCTGGGGTAAATGATGAGACGCAAAACAATCGATGACGCCATCGTTCAAAGCTTTGAGCAGAGCCTTTCTATCCGATTCTGTTCGTAGTGGGGGATTGATTTTAAACAAACTATTGTACTCACCAACATGCTCTTCGGTATAAATTAAATGTACCGGGTTGACTGAACAAGTGACATTGAATCCTTTTTTCTTTGCCTGACGAATGAGTTCGATTCCTCTTTTTGTGCTAACTCCGGTAAAATGCAATTGGGAGTTGGTATATTCAAGTAAATCCAGGTCGCGTTGAATCAGAATACTTTCTGCAATATCGGGTTTGCCGGCCACGCCCAATCGAACCGCATGATAACCTTCATTCATCAATCCATGACTACTGAGAGTTTTTTCTTCCGGCACTTGAACAATGACTCCATTAAAAGTTTTAACGTACTGCAAAGCTTTTAACATCAGTCCGGCATTTTGAACCGGTAGGTGCCCATCTGAAAATGCCTTAGCACCTGCAAAATGCATGTCGTACATTTCTGCCAAATCTTTGCCTTCCAGATTTTTGGATAATGCCCCGATGGGATGCAGATTAACCAGCTGACTTTGTTGCCTGATGGCCTCCACCATAGCTTTATTGCTGATGCCCGGTTTGGTATTTGGTAATAATAAGACATCGGTATATCCGCCTGATGCTGCAGCTCGCATTCCGCTTTCTAATGTTTCGCGATGTTCATGTCCCGGATCACAAAAATCAGCAAACACATCCACCCAACCATTGCTCACAAATAGATTTTTCTCTTCAATGACGATTTTCGATTTTGTTTCAATTTTGTCAGCAATTTGCTGAATCATCCCATTGCTAATAAGAAGGTCTTTTTTCTTTAAATGAAATTTAGAACCAGGTGATAAAATGGTGGCTTTTTTTATGAGCATGGGCATCGGTCTGCTTTAGAGGTTCATTTCGAACGCGGGTTATTTCATCCAACGTATCAGGGCAATTTCAATGAGGATGAATATAAGCGCTAAAATAATACAAACTTTCCATAAAGGCATATTACCGGATAATGCACCGCTACCCAGACTCAAGTCATCTTCGTCGTTCAGCCATTTAGCGTTGCGCATTTTGCTTTGATTTTTCAAGGTCTCAAAATCCCAGTATTGCATATCCGACTCCGAGCGATCGTAGTTTACGCCTGTAAACAATGAATCCGCATTACCCGGCAGATAAACGCTATAAATTCCGGCTTCTTTCGCTGCCTGATTCAGATTGACCCAAACTTGTTTGCCTACCGCTCTTTGTTCAGGGATGGCATCCCAATTTTTTAATCGGCTATGATAAACATTCTGATTATTCTGCTTATTGTTTTCGAGCAGGATTCCGGTGTTTTTACCCAATGTGAGTGCATGAATCGCATGTTGACGCCCGGAAAAAGCCATTTTATACAATACCGGCAAAAACCAATAGGATTTTGGAAATGAACTGGACTGAATATCTGCTGATGACGCGCAAACAAATACTTTGCCATTTCCGGCACGGTAACTTGTCAGGAATGCATCCCCATTGGAGAAGGTAAATAATTTTTGTTCACTACTCATGGCGGCATTCCGAATAACATGATGCTTATAAACCACTGGCAATTCAATGTTTTCAGGGGTTTTAACAAACAAATCGCGGAAAAGTTCATGCGACTTATTATACCCTGTTACAAAGGTTTTGGAAGTATCGTAAAATGATAAGGAAGATCCGGTTAAAACGGATAAAAGACCATTGAGATTTCCCGTATTGGAATTGGCCGGAGGTAAAACAAACAAATTGCCGCCTTCACTCACATATTGGCTAAGTGCTTTAAAGGTAGGATCGGGAATATTGGTTGTGCCATTGAGAATGATGAGCGAATAATTTTTAAAAATATCTGTGGATACCGCAGCAACCTGATGATTATCCATACGGAATTGAGAACCTGGTTTAAAAACAGAACTCAGGAAAGCATTGGCATTGCTCTGATTCAGCACCAATACCTGATAGTTTGCACTCACTTTGCCGGCCATGTAAAAAGTGTCATCAAAACTAACCGGGTAATCGTTGGTAAAAAGTGTGATACGCTGATCGCCGGCTACAGAGGTATTCAGTGATAAAGAAGTGGTTTTTAATTCATTGGGTTTCAGCTCCACATTCAGTACACTTTTTAGTTGCCCGTTTACGAGCAAAGTCAATGAGCTTTGGATGGCCTCATCACTATTGTTTTTAAGTCGAACCGCAAGCGGGTTAGGTTCGTTGAGTAAAAGAGAGGGGTTTTCGAAATAGGCAGTATCTAGCGAAAGATTATTTGTTTTAGCGGGCTGAACACTTACAAAATATTTACGAATTGAATCCGTTTGAGGCGCATTCAGGGCGAACTGACTTTTTTGAAAATCAGAGATATAAATGATTTCCTGTCTTCTGCCGGGTAGGGTGCTCAATAGTTTTTTTTGTTTATCCAGGATACTACCCACGTTTCGAGTTCTTGCACTGATCCGGATTTGATTTAACTGTTGAAGGGCTTCATCACGCCCCATAAACTTATTTTCGTTTAAGCCAAAATCATTGCTTAATACCTGAATCTGATCATTTGGGCCGGATTTTTCGATGATATCAGCTGCTTTTCCTTTCGCAATATCCAATAAGGATAAATTTCCTTTGAGGCTGCCCATACTGAAAGAATTATCGATATAGATACTTAGCGCCAGAGGGCCTTTTTGCATAGCGTCGCGGTCGCTGTTCCAAAAAGGTTGTGCAAATGCGAAAACCAAAGCAAACAATGCCGCGATTCGCGAAAGAAGAATGAGTAAGTTTTTAAGTTTGGATTGTTTATGGGTTTGTTCCTGTAATTCTTTCAGAAAGCGAATATCCGGGAATCGTACCTTTTTGTACTTCCTGAAATTGAATAAATGAATCAGAATGGGAATCGCAATACTGATCCCTGCGATCAGGAAAAAAGGGAATAAAAAATTCACGTTGGCAAAAATAAGGTTTTCGGCATGAAAAACAGGGAAGGCTTTTGAAGCCCAAGTGATAATAAAATGCAAAAAAAAAGATTGCCCAAACTAAATCAGGCCTGAGTTTGTTTCAGGCCTGATGAAAGAGATTACTACGGGAGTAAGAGAATTACAGAGAAAGACTATAAATCGAATTTGATCCCTTGGGCAAGAGGAAGTTTGTTGGTAAAATTGATGGTATTGGTTTGGCGACGCATATATACTTTCCAGGCATCTGAACCACTTTCGCGGCCTCCGCCTGTTTCTTTTTCTCCTCCAAATGCTCCACCAATTTCGGCACCGCTTGTTCCAATATTTACATTGGCAATTCCACAGTCACTACCAGCATGCGACAAAAACTGCTCTGATTCACGCATGTTCAGGGTCATGATGGCGCTGCTTAAACCTTGTGGTACGTCATTTTGCATGGCAATGGCTTCGTCGAGGTTTTTGTACTTCATGAGGTACAGAATAGGCGCAAAAGTTTCGTGTTGAACGATTTTAAAACTGTTTTTCGCCTCAATCACAGCAGGTTTTACGTAGCATCCGCTTTCATATCCTTTGCCTTTTAATACGCCACCTTCAACCAGAACCTTACCACCCTCAGCCTTGGCTGCTTCAATGGCTTGTAAGTAGGCAGCGACTGCATCTTTATCAATCAAGGGGCCAACATGATTTTCCTGGTCTAGTGGGTTGCCAATTTTTAATTGTTTGTAGGCATTGACCAATTTTTCAGTAAATTTTTTGTATACTTTTTCATGAATGATGAGTCGACGTGTAGATGTACAACGTTGTCCGGCTGTACCGACAGCGCCAAACACACAACCAATCAAGGACATATCCAAATCGGCATGTTCAGAAATAATGATGGCATTGTTGCCCCCTAATTCCAATAAACTACGTCCGAGGCGTTCGCCCACAGCAGCTCCAATGGCCTTACCCATACGGGTGCTTCCTGTTGCTGATAACAATGGGATTCGTGGATCATGACTGAGCCATTCGCCTACTTCACGACCGCCATTGATCAAACAACTTACGCCTTCAGGAACCTGATTGCGTTTAAACACGTTGCTAATAATTTGTTGGCAGGCAATACCACACAAAGGTGCTTTTTCGGAAGGCTTCCAGATACAAACATCACCACAAACCCAGGCGAGCATAGTATTCCAACTCCAAACGGCTACCGGGAAGTTGAAAGCAGAAATGATGCCTACGATACCCAGTGGATGATATTGTTCATACATTCTGTGGCCGGGGCGCTCGCTGTGCATGGTTAAGCCATACAACTGGCGGCTAAGGCCCACAGCAAAATCGCAGATATCAATCATTTCCTGCACTTCACCCAAACCCTCCTGGAGGCTTTTACCCATTTCGTAGGAAACCAACTGGCCCAAAGGGGCTTTGAATTTTCGTAATTCATCACCAATTTGACGAACGATTTCACCACGTTTTGGGGCTGGCATTAAGCGCCAGGATTCAAACGCTTTACTGGCAGACTGAACGACCTTGTCGTATTCGCTGCGAGTGGTGGTGCGAACAGCAGCAATCTTGGAACCATCAACTGGAGAAATACTATGAATTAAATCGGATTTACTTTCCATCCATTTTTCGCCGGTAGAAGTGGCCGGGTTGATTTTCGCTATTTTGAGTTGTTTGAGGATTTTTTGCATCATAAAAATTTGAGAAATGGTTGCAAAAGTACATGAAAAGGTTTGAACTTCGGAACAATGTGGGGAATGCGGTTTTGTTGCTGATTGGAATCATTTAGGAATCGTTTGAATCGGAACTAAAACCTGATTAACTCTTTTGAACATTGGTGAATGGGGTGAATTTAAGTTTACTTTTTTAAACCCTTACCGAATGTTATAGAATCAGAACCCAATAGGTGTGAAGGAGGATTTAATCATTTTTTAAAATACAGACATTCGGTAAGCATACCTTGCGGCAGGGATAGACGCGGAAAGCCCGGAACCCGCCAAAAGCGGGTGAGGACTTGGAGCAAATAGCCCGTTCGTCCGCCACAATTTGAGGACCTTATCGCCTATAGCTAAACCTGATTTTAGGCACTAACGAATACGTTTTGAGTTTCGTATAGAATAATTAAGGGGACAGAAGACAGGAAAAACAAGCAAAATGGTATTTTTACCCAAAACCTGGCATTTGATAAGTGAACAAATCATAGAGGGCTGTAAACAGAATGACCGCAAGAGTCAACGCTTGCTGTATGAATTTTGTTTTCCCATTATGATGAAAGTGTGCAAACGATATACCATCAATGAAGACGAAGCCGTGGAAGCTATGAATGCCAGTTTTTTGAAAATATTGAAAAATTTAAGCGGATTGCGCGATCTGCAAACCTTGCCGGCCTGGGTGAAACAGGTAACCGTTAATACCAGTATCGACTTTTACCGAAGTAAGAAGAAGTATAATGAGCGGAATCGATTTACAATAGATACTGAGTATTCGAATGTACAGAATACTCATTTCAACTTTGACTTTGTTGAAAGTAAAATGGATTCTGGGCAGATTTTTAAATTGATTCAGGAATTGCCTGAAACAACCCGGGAGGTATTGAATTTATTTGCCATTGACGGCTATAGCCACAAGGAGGTGGCCGAAATGTTAGATATCAGCGAGGAAGCTTCCCGCTGGCATTTGCATAAAGCCCGAAAGCTAATGGCGCAAAAACTAGAAGAAAATCACTATGTGTTAAATACGAGCAGGTATGAAACAAAATAATCACTTATTCGACGACTTCCTGAAAGGGCAGGTGGAAGAGGCTGAGGTCACTTTCAAAGAGGAGTATTGGCAAAAAATGGAGTCATTGCTCGATCAGGAAGAAGGTAAAAAATCTTCGCCCTGGTGGCGTAAAGGCTTGGGCATTGTTCTGGCCTTATTGGCTATTGGGACTTCGGCCCTGGTATATAAAAAAGCGACTCAACCCAATTCTCAGGAGCAAGCCATTGCCGTGGCTCAAGGTCAAAATCTGGATTCCGGCTTGGATACATTGCAAAATTCACAGGCTGAGGATATTCCAAACAAAATACATCTATCGCTGAAAGTCAAAACCCAACAGAAACATCACAAAAAGAAACTGCTCTTTCTACTCAGGTGTCTCAGGTGCCGGATGCAGAAAATGCCGATGGAAATTCATCAACACCTTCTCCATCTCAGTCGGCTAGATTACCCAAAGCTGAAAAGTCAGTTTCTCAGCAACAAATCGATGATAAGGCTCAGAATGCTGCAGTTGACATGGCGAAGCCGGCCAATTCCAAAAGCGGGATTCAATCGGATGTGAAGATTCCTGAAACTACCCAAAAAGCGCCAAAGGATCAGAAAGAAAAAAGCACGAAAATGTCTCAGATTCCGGAGGCTGCAACTACGAAAAATTCAACCAAAAATTCCAATCCCAAAAAAGCTTCTTCTTCACAAAGTGGGCAGTTAAAAGAACAGGAATTAGGTAAGCTGGAAAATGCTCCGGTGAATCAGTCCAATCCATCCAACGAAAACAGCGCAGAGGTAGCCGCCAACAAAGAACTTCAAAAAACTGAAGCAGAAAAACCGGCACCAAATACACGCGTGATAAATGGTAAAACGGTGCAGGCGAAAGATTCATTCACTTATTCCCGACGTCAGAACGTTGACCCGAGTCAATCGAATCCAAGATATATTGCGGCATTGGAGAACTACCTACCCGAATATGCGGAAAGTGTGAAAGTTATCAAATATGAACCAGTTCATGACGCTCCTGTTGCCAATACTTCTGCCTCGGAAGAAATTAAACCAGTTCGCCCGGCTTTTGAAGGTCAGCCAATGAAATTCTTCATTACGGCCGGATGCCATGCCAATATGGGTATGCAGGGAACTTTAAACCGTCGAACAGCCATGGATTTGCCCCATTGGTCGGAGCAGGTCTGGAAAAACAAATCGCCGAGAAATTGACGATGTCTGCCCATGTTGGATTTACCTATTTTAATGGATTAAATACCCAAAAACAAGGGAGTACTCAGGTTTATTCGTTTGGATTGGATAGTTCGGTATTTAGTGTGGAACATAAAAAAATGATGCAAATGTATTTACCGGTGAGTGTCCTTTATGAGTGGGTGAAAAACCATTATGTATTAGCCGGATTTGGCGCTTCGTATTCGTTGGATGTGAGTGGAACCGTTCAGGACAATCAAGTGAATACAAAATCGGTGTATGGATACCGCAGTGGATTTAATCCTTTGGATTTATTTCTGCAAGCCGGCTATCAATTCAAACTCAATGATCAAATTAGTTTTGCATTATGGTATCAACAAGGCTTACTGGATGCTACGCGCAATGCTTATTTTGGGAATAATGCAACGGATCGACAAACACGATTTGGGCTTGGTATTAAATATAGTTTTAGTAGAAATGGGCAAAAATGATTCATGTAAATAAAATACCGGATATGATTGGATTCACACAGATGAAGATCATGAAGGTTAAAAAATATAATTTGAATATGAAACGACACTATTTTTTCTTGGCTCTTCTCAGTTTATTGCTGGGGTGTAGCAAAAAAGAAATACCCTCTTCGAGCAATGGAGAGCCGGTGTTTTATTTTGACGGGCAAATTGATGGCGAATCCACCAAACTACAAGCCGGCGTGAACGGCTTATACATGTTTAGTGATTATTACCGCGATGATCAAAACCTGATGAGCCTTAAAAGTTATCTGGCGCCACAAAATTGTGATACCTGCGAACCTTATCTGTCATTTGAACTCAAGGATGTAGATATGAGTTCAGGCAATACCATGGTGGCAAGTCTGGATCAATTGTTAGGCACAAATGCACTTCATTCGTTTTCGTTGGATTCGGTTGTTCATACCACTGTAGTTGAAACTTTTCAGTTTATCCCATATACCTCTCTCGGACTTTCCATTGGGATTTTGGAGATGGTACGACATCCAGCTTGCCCATTCCGGTGCATGTATTTACAGGTGGTGGCATGCGTAATGTGAGTTTGATTCATCAGTATCAGGGGCAAACAGATACCTTGTCGAATTGGATTGATGTGACACCCGAATCGATTTGCCGGCCACAATTTGATATGACTCCAGATACGAATACTTATATGGTGAATGTTTATGTTTCCAGTATTGCCGCCTTCCCTTCCTATATTTGGAGTTTTGGCGATGGAACAACTGGCACCGGGCCATCCAACACGCATTTATATCAAAGTAGTGGCATCTATCCAATTACATTGACCGGAAATGGAGGTAGTTGCGGAACAGCAAAAGCTTTCACGAAAAAGGTGGCATTTGGGATAGGGCCCAGCACCTTCCTGGCCAATTATTCCTATTCAACTTCTGTAAATACCTTAACTGCTGTAATGCCCCGAATCAATGCTTCGGCCTGTATCATTACTTATCGTAAAAATGGGGTGGAATATAAATCTTACAAAAATATTAAAGGGGTAAATCAAAGTAGCAATGTTGTATTTAACCTGACCGGATTTACACCTTATGCCCCGAATGAGAAAGGCTATAAAACCGTGAAAATTAGTGGGTCATTGGATACCTACTTATACAATCAACAAAACGTGAATGACTCCATTCGTATAGTCAGTAATCAAGTGGTATTGGCGGTCGCTTATCCTTAGTGCGAATCTTCTGCCGATAGTTGAAGAAACGAAAAAAGACTAAATTGGGGTTGAAGTTTTTAGCAGGTACTAATATTGTTCCGTTTCATTGGGGAAATCTCCAGACTTCACATCATCGATATAATGTTTGGTTGCCTCAAAAATCTGATCGTACAGGTTTAGATAACGGCGAAGGAAACGAGGATTAAATTCTTTATTGATACCCAGCATATCATGCATCACCAAAACCTGTCCATCGACATGCATACCTGCTCCAATTCCAATGACCGGAATTTTGAGGGATGCAGCTACTTTTTGACCCAAAGTCGCCGGGATTTTTTCCAACACTAAAGCAAAACAACCGGCTTCCTGCAAAAGATGCGCATGATTCATGAGTTCATCAGCCTCGGCTTCTTCGCGCGCAAGAACATTGTACGTACCAAATTTATAAATGCTTTGAGGTGTAAGTCCTAAGTGGCCCATGATTGGCACGCCGGCAGAAATGATTCGTTTTACGGATTCGATGATTTCCTTCACCGCCTTCCATTTTGATCGAGTGAGCGCCGGCCTCTTTCATGATACGAATGGCACTTATTTAAAGCTTCTCTGGAGTTGCCCTGATAAGAGCCAAAAGGCAAATCTACGACTACCAAGCTCCTTTTTACTGCACGAATGACGGAAGATGCATGATAAATCATTTGCTCGAGCGTGATAGGTAAGGTAGTTTCATGTCCAGCCATCACGTTACTGGCACTATCGCCAACAAGCAGAATATCTACACCGGCATCGTCAAGGATCGTGGCCATCGAAAAATCGTAGGCCGTGAGCATGGATATTTTTTCACCCCTTTGTTTCATCGCCAGCAAGGCATGGGTCGTGATTTTTTTAAATTCTTTTTTTTCGTTGTGTACGCTCATGATGAAGAATATCGTTCAAAAGTAAAGCATTCAGGTAGGATAATTCGGATATTTCCTAAAAAGCTTAGGGATATAAAATGGGGCCATACTAAATGAAAGAATAATGATAATAGGATGCGTTTGCGGTAAATAGGAATGTTTGAAACTTTAATATTTAAAGAATCAGTCAACTCCACCAAAAAGTTGACATGGAATTAAACAAGGGTTTGTTTTTCAAAATGCTTTTAGGATAGCTGATGATATAGGCATATTATGGAGTTGGATGGATTAAAATACCGCTTAGAAACAATGGCATGTGTGCTGTTCTAATCGACAACAAATGTTAAAAAACTTAACATGAAATGAGCGCTCAGGCAATTATCTTTGGCGATTGAGATGAAGCGTTCTGAAAATCAGGAATTATTTACCAGAGATATAAGTTGGCTGGCCTTTAACGCCAGGGTATTACAAGAAGCCGGTGACACCGAAATGCCCATTGCGGAGCGTTTGAAATTTTTGGGGATATTCTCCAATAATCTCGATGAGTTCTTTCGGGTTCGGGTAGCGGCCCTGAATCGGATGATGATGTTGGGTAAGAATGCCAAAATGCACCTTGAAGAAAATCCGGAGCAAATCCTGAAACGAATTCAGGACATTGTAATGGAGCAGCAACGATCATTCGAAAAAACTTTTCAGGAGATTTTGGTGGCCATGAAGGAACAAAAGGTTTCTTTTTTAAATGACACCCAATTAAATGCCCAACAAAGGAATTTGGTTCAAACTTATTTTAATGAAAAAGTAAGGACCA
This sequence comes from Bacteroidota bacterium, assembly GCA_016715505.1. Lineage (GTDB taxonomy): Bacteria > Bacteroidota > Bacteroidia > Chitinophagales > Chitinophagaceae > OLB11. Next base: position 58,810 of record JADJZY010000034.1, on the reverse strand, counting down.
ATATTTTCCCGTTGATGATAGAGAGTATTCCGGAATTACCTAATTTACATGATAAGTCAATCTATATGGCTTGTATGCTGGGCAATACCCAAAATTCTTTCATGAATAGTTATGCCCTCATTGAGGTACCAACAGATCGTGTGCCTCGATTTTTTGTGATTCCGGGCCATAAGGGATACCGTCATGTGATTTTATTGGAAGATATTATTCGTTGTTGTTTGCCTGAATTGTTTACTCAATTTGGTTTTGATTTATTTGAAGGGTATATCATTAAAGTTACCCGGGATGCAGAATTGGATATTGATGACGATTTACAGACCAATGTTATCGAACGGATCGAAAAGGGATTAAAAAACAGGAAGAAGGGGAAAGCTGTGCGTTTGGTTTATGACAAAACGATCCAGAAAAACTTACTGGCATATTTATGTAAATTATTGAACTTAACCAAACGGGATCATTTAATACCTGGCGGACGAATTCATAATTTTAAAGATTTTATGGATTTTCCGGGCGATGTCTTTCATGAAAAAGTAGCTCGTAAAAAACCATTTGTACATCCTCTTTTACATCAGCCGATTCGTATTTTAAATGTGCTGGATCAAAGAGATGTGATGTTGCATTTTCCTTATCACTCATTTGATTCAATCATTGATTTATTGCGCGAAGCTGCGATTGATCCCTTTGTGGAAACCATTAAAATTACCTGTTACCGATTGGCGAAGGAATCGAAGGTGGTGAATGCCTTGGTGAATGCCGTTCGTAATGGGAAAAAGGTATTGGTGGTTTTAGAGTTACGTGCGCGATTCGATGAAGAGGCGAACTTGCGCTGGAAGAGAGTTTTAGAAGATGAAGGGGTGCGGGTGATTCATGGATTGCCAACTATGAAAGTGCATGCCAAATTGTGTTTAATAACGAAGAAGGTAGGTAAGGTTTTGAAAAGCTATGGATTCGTAAGCACCGGAAATTTAAATGAAAATACCGCAAAGGTTTACGGCGATCATTGTTTGTTGACGTCCAATAAAAAAGTAATGGCCGATGTATCTAAGGTTTTTCATTTTATCGAAAAACCCGTGCATCCTGAAAAATTAAAAGTTTGTAAAACCCTCATTGTATCGCCGGTACAAACCAGAAGTGTATTTCAGCAGTTTATTTTGCAGGAACAAAAATTGTTTAAAGAAGGAAAGGAAGCAGGTTTGCAAATTAAATTAAATAGTTTGGCAGATGAGGCCTTGATTCGTACGATATACAAATGTGCACAGATGGGCATGAATACAGAATTGATAATTCGTGGTATTTGTTGTGCGCATTCATCACATCCGGATTGGAAAAAAAATATTCATGCTATCAGCATTGTGGATGAATATTTAGAGCATGCCCGTGTGATTCATTTTAAAGCCCAGGATTTGGTTTTTATTTCCAGTGCGGATTGGATGGTTCGTAATATCGACCATCGGGTGGAAGCCAGTGTGCCAGTTTTGCAGGAAGATATCAAAGCAGAGCTCAAAGATATTCTGGATATTCAGTTAAGGGAGAATGTAAAAGCTCGTTTGATTGACAATGAACAGCGCAATGGATATCAGGCAGTTGCTGGCAAATCCGATAAAATTCGCTCTCAAGTGGAAATTTACGAGTATCTGAAAAATAAAAAATACTAAGTTTGTTTCATTAAATAAATAATGAGACTAGCTGCGATTGATATTGGGTCCAATGCGGCCCGTTTACTGATTAACGATATCAGCACCTATAAGGATGGTAGTTTTGATTATACCAAGGTGAATTTGGTTAGGGTTCCTTTGCGACTAGGGTTCGATGTATTTGAAATGGGCATCATTTCCGACAAAAAAATACAGCAATTGGTTGAAACGATGCAGGCCTATAAACATTTGATGAATGTGTATGAAGTGAGAGATTATCGGGCCTGTGCGACTTCTGCCATGCGCGATGCCGGTAATTCTAAGTTCATTGTAGATCGGGTGATGGCGGAAACCGGAATTCGGATAGAAGTTATTTCCGGCAGTGAAGAAGCCCAGATTTTGTATCAAACCCATATGGCTGAAACGCTGGATGCCGCTTTTGCCTATTTGTATGTGGATGTAGGTGGGGGAGTACTGAATTAACTTTTTACAATAAGCAACAAGAAGTCGTTAAACAGTCATTTAATATAGGAACCATTCGTTTGTTGAAAAATCAGGTGTCTGAAGAAAGTTGGGATGAGATGAAAAATTTTATTCGCCAGAAAATCAAATCAGTTCTGCCGATTGTTGCGATTGGTTCTGGAGGCAATATCAATAAGATTTTTTCCATGTCGAAGAAGAAGCCGGGTAAGCCATTGCCTCTGGATATTTTAAAAGAATATTGGAAGGAAATGTCTTCCTTAAACTTATCCGATCGGATGCACAAGTATGGATTTCGGGAAGACCGTGCAGATGTGATTGTGCCGGCATTACATATTTATTTATCGGTGATGCGCTGGGCTGGAATTCAGGATATTTTTGTGCCTCAAATTGGATTAGCAGATGGAATCATACATGAATTACATCATGGACGAATGTTTACTAGTTTGATGGGTGTGAGGACGCCATAAATTAAAGTCGCATAAGCTTCTTGCTAAAACCTACAAAGCGGCATCGCCATGGTTTTGTTACAGAAAGGAAGTCATTCCGAATTCAATCATACGATCATCAACTTTGGTTGAAGGACATGATTCCTTTTTGAGCAAAGGCAAAGTTCGTGTTCACTTATTTGCCGGTTGAAGCTTCCAATTTTTTACTGAGTTCTTCGATTAGTAATTTTTGCTTTCAAGTTCTATTTGTTGCGATTTGACAGCTTCAACCAAAATAGGGATGATTTCAATGTAACTTACTGTTTTAAGTACTTCAGCTTCTCTTGATTCATTTATCTGATCAGCATTGGGTCTTTTGGTTGCATTTAAATGCGGGATTGCTTTCTCCTTGACCAAATCAGGAAGAATACTTTCAATTTCCTGAGATGAAGCCGTAGTTGAGTCCTGACTTCAACCCAAGATCTGCGTACTGTGCTTCGTCCAGCTTATGTTCATATCGCACACTTCTCAAATTCATCAGAATGTCCATTGCATTGGGAATAGTAACCACATTTTTTTGATGCGTGCATCAGAAGCCAAACCGAAGAACCCGGTGTAACCTAAATCATTTTGAAATAAACCTCCCCAGCCCAAACCGAAACCTACTTTGCTGCCATTTACCCCATTGAGTGATGAGTTTAAAGCGATACCACGAACGCCTGCAGCGCTGGTGCTTGAGCTATTACTTTCACCTTGAATTGCCGCAAAGTTGGTGGTTCCACTCGGGATTTGACCGAATACCCCAGAGCCATTAAAATTTGAATATGCATTAATGGCCCATGGCATCGTAGCATTACTTGTGACTCAATCATATCTCCGACTTATGGCAGTAGCTAAAGCGCCCCAATAAAATTCGCCGAGGTTGGTAAATCTTCCTCGAATCACATTATTGGTGCGTACATCAATATGGTCGTTGGAAATTGTGCCAAAAGAATAGCCGGTTCCGCTTGTGCTAAAATTATTTCCGCCAGCGAGCCAAACCCTCTGCAGCGAAACAACAGTTTGGGGGCGGTTGTTACGATATTTAAATTTCCTGAATTTGCAAAGTTCGCTGAGGTAATACTCCATGATGGTCCTTGCGGTCCTGTTGCGCCCGTTGGTCCAGCAGGTCCGGTTAATCCTATGGGGCCTTGAGCACCAGTTGCACCAGCTGGTCCAGTTGGTCCAACGAGTTAAGTTCCCCTTCCCCTGTTGCCCCTGCAATTGGTCCTTGGTCCTGTAGCACCAGTTAACCTAATAGCTTGTAGTGTTAATCTAAAAGTCACCATCGTTTCCAATGGTCCGGGTCCTTTGGATCCAGTGGTCCAGGAGGACTGGTTAAGCCAATAGGCCCTTGAGGTCCTGTTGCACGGCATTCGTGCCTGATGGTCCTTGCGGTCCGGTAGCTCCCGTTGGTCCTGCAGCCTTGGTCCGGTTAATCCACGGGTCCTTGTGGTCCCGTAGCACCAGTTGGTCCAGTTGGTCCGGTTAAGCCAATAGGTCCTTGCGGTCCAGTAGCACCGGTTAACCCAATAGGTCCTTGCGGTCCGGTAGCTCCTGTTAATCCGATTGGTCCTTGCGGTCCTGTTGGTCCGGTTAATCCAATGGGTCCTTGCGGTCCGGTTGCCCCTGTTAATCCAATTGGTCCTTGTGGCCCGGTTGCACCTGTTAACCCAATGGGGCCTTGTAGTCCTGTTGCGTCTGTTACACCAGCAATACCTTGCGGTCCAACGAGTGAAGTTCCGCTTCCCCAAACACCTGCAGTTTTCGGTCCAAAAATTTCATTGCTTGTTGTGTTGATATAAAAGTCACCATCGTTTCCAATTCCGGTTGTTGGATTAATTGTTCCATTGAGGACTGTTTTTCCATCCAGTCCATTGATTCCATTTGTACCATTTGTGCCAGATGGTCCTTGTGGTCCGGTAGCTCCTGTAACCTGCAGTTGGTCCAGCAGGTCCGGTTTAACCCAATGGGGCCCTTTGCGGTCCAGTAGCACCAGTTAACCTAATAGGTCCTGCAGTCCTGTTGCGCCTGTTAATCCGATTACCCTTGCGGTCCAAGTTGCAGCCGTCAAACCAATTGGTCCTTGCGGTCCCGTAGCACCAGTTGGTCCAGCAGGTCCGGTTAAAGCCACATAGTCCCTTGCGGTCCAGTCGGACCAGTTAATCCAATAGGTCCCTGCGGTCTGTTTTTCCATCCAGTCCGGCCCTTGCGGTCCTTTGGGTCCGGTCGTTCCAGATGGTCCTTGAGGTCCTGTTGCGCCTGTTAACCAATAGGCCCTTGTGGTCCTGTTGCACCTGTTAAACCGATAGGTCCTTGTGGCCCAGTTGCACCTGTTACACCAGCAATACCTTGCGGTCCAACGAGCGAAGTTCCGCTTCCCCAAACACCTGCTGTTTTCGGACCAAAAATTTCATTGCTTGTTGTGTTGATATAAAAGTCACCATCGTTTCCAATTCCGGTTGTTGGATTAATTGTTCCATTGAGGACTGTTTTTCCATCCAGTCCATTGATTCCATTTGTACCATTTGTGCCTGATGGTCCTTGCGGTCCGGTAGCTCCTGTAGCACCCGTTGGTCCAGCAGGTCCGGTTAATCCAATTGGTCCTTGCGGCCCAGTTGCCCCTGTTAATCCGATTGGCCCTTGCGGTCCTGTAACACCAGTTAAACCAATGGGACCTGAGCACCTGTTGCTCCCGTTAACCTGTGCGGTCCAACGAGTGAAGTTCCGGTTCCCCAAACCAGTTTTAGGTCCAAAATTTCGTTGCCTGGTGTTAATATAAAAGGCACCAGCCCACTTGCCGTTCCAATTGGATTGATTGTTCCATTGAGGACTGGTTTCCATCAGGCCCTGAGGTCCTGTTGCGCCATTCGTGCCTGATAGGTCCTTGCGGTCCAGTAGCTCCTGTAAAACCAGTTGGTCCTGCGGTCCTGTTCCGTAATCCGATTGGTCCTGTTGCTCCGGTTAATCCATTGGTCCTTGCGGTCCTGTAAGTCCAGTTAATCCAATGGGGCCTTGAGCACCAATTGCACCGGCAATACCTTGCGGTCCAACGAGCGAAGTTCCGCTTCCCCAAAGGCCTGCAGTTTTAGGTCCAAAAATTTCATTGCTTGTAGTGTTAATATAAAAGTCACCATCGTTTCCTATTCCGGTTGTGATTGATTGTTCCATTGAGGACAGTTTTTCCATCCAGGCCATTGATTCCATTTTGTGCCGTTCGTGCCTGAAGGTCCCTGCGGTCCGGTAGCTCCTGTAGCTCCTGTTGGTCCAGCAGGTCCGGTTAACCCAATAGGCCCTTGCGGTCCAGTAGCACCTGTTAATCCAATGGCGCCTGCGGTCCTGTTGCGCCTGTTAATCCAATTGGCCCTTGCGGTCCAGTTGCACCCGTCAAACTCAATTGGTCCTTGCGGTCCCAGTTGCACCTTGGTCCAGTAGGTCCGGTTAAGCCAATAGGTCCTTGTGGTCCAGTCGCCCCTGTTAATCCTTTGGTCCTTGTGGTCCCGTAGCACCAGTTGGTCCAGCAGGTCCGGTTAAGCCAATAGGCCTTGCGGTCCTGTAAGTCGGTTAATCCGATGGGTCCTTGCGGTCCATATGGGGTTGCCCCTGTTAATCCGATTGGTCCTTGCGGTCCTGTTGCACCCGTTAAACCGATTGGTCCTTGCGGTCCGGTAGCGCCAGTTAACCAATTGGTCCAGTTGGTCCGGTTAAGCCAATAGGCCCTTGCGGTCCTGTTGCCCCTGTTAATCCAATTGGTCCTTGAGGTCCTGTAGCACCAGTTAACCCAATAGGTCCTTGTGGCCCAGTTGCACCTGTTAATCCGATTGGCCCTTGCGGTCCAGTTGCACCCGTCAAACCAATTGGTCCTTGCGGTCCCGTTGAACCTGTTGGTCCAGCAGGTCCGGTTAAGCCAATAGGTCCTTGCGGCCCAGTTGCGCCCTGTTAATCCGATTGGTCCTTGCGGTCCAGTTGCACCAGTCCAATCCACGGTCCTTGCGGTCCCGTTGAACCTGGTCCAGTAGGTCCGGTTAACCCAATAGGTCCTTGCAGTCCTGTTGCGCCTGTTAATCCGATTGGCCCTTGCGGTCCAGTTGCGCCGGTTAATCCAATTGGTCCTTGCAGGTCCTGCTGCACCTGTTGGTCCAGCAGGCCCTGGTTAAGCCAATAGGTCCTTGTGGCCCAGTTGCACCAGTTGACACCAGCACAATACCTTGCGGTCCAACGAGTGAAGTTCCGCTTCCCCAAAGGCCTGCAGTTTTTGGTCCAAAAATTTCGTTGCTTGTTGTGTTGATATAAAAATCACCATCGTTTCCAATTCCGGTTGTTGGATTAATTAATCCATTGAGTACGGTTTTTCCATCCAGGCCATTGATTCCATTTGTGCCGTTCGTGCCTGATGGTCCTTGTGGTCCTGTAGCACCCGTTGTCCGGTTAATCCAATAGGCCCTTGTGGTCAGTTGCCCCTGTCAAACCAGGGTCCTTGCGGTCCGGTTGCCCCTGTTAATCCGATTGGCCCTTGCGGTCCAGTTGCACCCGTCAAACCAATTGGTCCTTGCGGTCCCGTAGCACCAGTTGGTCCAGCAGGTCCGGTTAAGCCAATAGGTCCTTGCGGTCCGGTCGCCCCTGTTAATCCAATTGGTCCTTGAGGTCCTGTAGCACCAGTTAACCCAATAGGTCCTTGCGGTCCGGTCGCCCCTGTTAATCCAATTGGTCCTTGAGGTCCTGTAGCACCAGTTAAGCCAATAGGTCCTTGTGGCCCAGTTGCACCTGTTAATCCGATCGGTCCTTGTGGTCCTGTTGCGCCTGTTAATCCAATTGGTCCTTGTGGTCCCGTAGCACCAGTTGGTCCAGCAGGTCCGGTTAAGCCAATCGGCCCTTGCGGTCCTGTAGGTCCGGTTAAGCCAATAGGTCCTTGCGGTCCTGCAGCACCCGTTGGTCCAGCAGGCCCTGATAACCCAATAGGACCTTGTGGCCCAGATTGCACCTTGAAGGTACCAGTTGCACCAGCAATACCTTGCGGTCCAACAAGTGAAGTTCCGCTTCCCCAAACACCTGCAGTTTTAGGTCCAAAAATTTCATTACTAGTTGTGTTAATATAAAAATCACCATCGTTTCCAATTCCGGTTGTTGGATTAATTGATCCATTGAGGACTGTTTTTCCATCCAGGCCATTGATTCCGTTTGTGCCATTCGTGCCTGATGGTCCTTGTGGTCCGGTAGCTCCTGTAGCACCCGTTGGTCCAGCAGGTCCGGTTAATCCAATTGGTCCTTGTGGTCCTGTAGGTCCGGTTAATCCAATGGGGCCTTGTCGGCCGGTTGCCCCTGTTAATCCAATTGGTCCTTGGGGTCCTGTAGCACCAGTTAAACCAGTAGGTCCTTGCGGTCCGGTCGCCCCTGTATCCAATAGGTCCTTGTGGTCCAGTAGCACCAGTTAACCCAATAGGTCCCTGCAGTCCTGTTGCGCCTGTTAATCCGATTGGCCCTTGCGGTCCAGTTGCACCCGTCAAACCAATTGGTCCTTGCGGTCCCGTAGCACCAGTTGGTCCAGCAGGTCCGGTTAGTCCAATTGGTCCTTGCGGTCCTGTTGAACCTGTTAAACCGATCGGTCCTTGTGGTCCTGTTGCACCCGTTAAACCGATTGGCCCTTGCGGTCCAGTTGCACCCGTCAAACCAATTGGTCCTTGCGGTCCCGTTGAACCTGTTGGTCCAGCAGGTCCGGTTAAGCCAATAGGCCCTTGCGTTCCTGTAGGTCCGGTTAATCCAATTGGTCCTTGTGGTCCAGTCGCACCTGTTATTCCCTGCGGTCCCTGGGCGCCTTGAATACCTTGAGGTCCCAAAATGGAAGTCCCACTTCCCCAAGCACCTCCAATCTTTGGCCCGTAAAACTCATATGTGCTGAGGTCGATATAAAAATCTCCATCATTGCCATCGGTGGGGCTGGGGATACCAATTCCATTTAAAATAGTGCTTCCATTCATTCCAGCTGGCCCCTGCGGACCAACCACGCTATTTTGCCAGCTCGCCAATCCATTCACATCTGAGGTCAGCACTTTTCCAACACCCGGGTTTCCGCCGCTGATTTTGACTTGTCCGGCAACATCTAAATTTGCTCCCGGTGTTTGTGTACCAATACCTACACTGTCCATCACATGTAACCCATCATTGCCCTGAATTAAAACAGCACCATCATTGGCATTGATAATTCTTCCCAGTCCAGGGCCATTAAAATTATATGCAGAATCCAAGGTCGTTGCTCCACCCAAACTTGGTGCCGGAATTGGTTGCCAACTCGCAATGCCTGAGGCGTCACTGGTTAATACTTTACCTGAACCCGGGGTGCCTCCTGTTATTTTAATTTGTCCATTAATTTCCAATTTTTCAGTTGGTGTATTGGTTCCAATTCCCATATTCCCATTTTTTAAAATGGTCATAGCATTCGAACGATTTAAGGCATCCATACCATTTCCCACAATAAATACGGGGTCGGTGGGTATAAAACTATTTGTGCTTGAAATATTCACCGGATCATTGTTCATCCCAAAAACTGCCGATGAAAAAGCTTGTGATATGGTATTGTCACCAATAGAAATCGAGTTGTCACCAATGGCTTCACTATATGCGCCCAAAGCAATGCTCGCATTCCCTTTGGCCGTATTACCAACGCCAATGGCAGCACTGGCCGATCCGAATGCTTTTGTATCAAATCCTGCAGAAAAGGAGTAAATGCCCAGGCTATCTTCATCCCAGTAATTGGCATTGACCGAACCAACTCTGAAGGCACTTTTTTTCGGATAAAAAAACATTTTTGTTCCGGACCCTGATAATCCCAGGGAGTTTCCCTGACCCAAATTGCCGGTAACATACAAACCATCATTGCCTTGTATCAATACTGCTCCTGCATTTGCATCAATCACACGTCCTGCACCCGAACCACCAAAATCATAAGCCTGATCCAAGGTTCCTCCATTACCAGTTCCAGGTAATTGCCAACTTGCCAATCCACTCGCATCAGAGGTTAGCACTTTGCCAACACCCGGATTTCCACCACTTATTTTAATGTCGCCAAGAATATCCAATTTGGCTTGCGGATTGCTTACACCAATACCGATATTGCCATTGTTATTCAGGGTCATCATTTGACTGCCATTGGTGCCTATTTGCAAAAGGCCATTTTCTAGATTAAGTATTCGGGCATGATTCCCATTGAGTTCAAGATGCAATCCATCATTGCTTAAATGTCCGCTAGTATTGTTGGTGATTTTAATCGTGTCGCCCGCACTTGATTGCATAATGTGCAATGGCGCAAAGGGAGTCATATTCCCGCCCAATGAAATATTTCCGGTAGTATAATCTGCAAAGAACTTCAATTGTGAACTACCATTCTTGAATAAACTCAATCCGATATTTCCTGAATTACTCACCAAAAAACCGCCTCCGTTATTGCCAAACGCCAACAAATTGGCATAGGGGAAAGCACCTGCTATACCTGCATATCCACCTACATAGGTAGAACCATATTTTGTAAATGTTGCATAGTTACTCGGCTGGTCATTATACATGGTAAATCTTCCTGCTCCATTGGCATGAACATTTTGCATACGTATGTGTTCTAAAACCGTGTTGCTATTTTGTTGAATATGGAGTTTAGCTGCCGGAGAAACGGTTCCAATTCCAATGTTCGTTCCATTATCAAATACTTGCGAATTATATATCGTATTCGGAGCAGTGAATTTGGTTAAAAAATTGATGGTTCCGGTTCCTGCTGCAGGTGTGACTACATTTCCGGAACGATTATTCCTGTTTGCATTTTTGCTTCACCAGCCCGATTAGCATATAAGGCATAAGGTACACTCAAAAGTTGCGCAGTGCCAGTTTCGGCGTAATTGCCCTGCATCAAGGGGTCTAACCAAATTTTGATATAAGTTGTTCCGCTTTCCCAATTCACCGATTTCATACTACCCGACAATGAATCTCCAGCGCCGATTTGAAGCACATACAATCCAAATGCATTTGTGCGCACCACATGATGTTCCAGATAACTTGCTTGCTGTGCATCAGGTTTTTCAAAAATGCCAATTTTTAATTGAATATTTTGCTCTGCCAGTGGTGTTCCATCCGATTGACGGGCAATGCCCTGGTAATTAAATAAATAAGGGGCTTGTGAATAGGTATTCAACGCCATTGCCAATAATGCAATTAAGCATAGTAGTGTGTGCTTCATACAAAAAGTATTTAATGAAAATCAAAAGTGGGTTAACGTCTCAAGATATTTGCTTCTGAGACGGCTTCTTTTTAAATCGTATTTTTTATAAATACTGAAAATTTGTTTGAGGCGTTAACTTCAATAAGACTTCATACATCAGTTTAATACAATGTTCAACATCTTCTTTGTGCACCGTTTCAACTGTAGTGTGCATGTATCGCAGCGGGAGTGAAATAAGCGCACTCGGTACACCACCATTGCTAAACGCAAAAGCATCTGTATCAGTTCCGGTAAATCGGCTCACTGCCTGCAATTGATAAGGGAACTTATTTTTTTTCGCAGTATCTACAATAATCTCACGCAAAATATTATGTACAGCAGGACCAACACAAATCACAGGCCCTTGTCGACAGGTGGCTTCACCCTGTGCGGCTTTATTCATCATAGGGGTCGCTGTATCGTGAGTCACATCTGTACAAATTGCAATATTCGGCTTGAGGCGCTGTGTGATCATGGTTGCACCATTAAGGCCCACTTCTTCCTGCACCGAATTCACGATGTATAATCCGAACGGAAGTTTCTTTTTATTTTCTTTCAGCAATCTGGCAACTTCGGCAATAATCACACCGCCCATTCTGTTATCATGCGCTCTTGCTATCCAATAACCGTGATTGCCTTCTTCAAATCCATCCGTGAAGGTGCATACTGTTCCAATTTCAATCCCCAATTCTTCAACTTCTTTTTTGTTTTTGCAGTTTACATCAATCCAAATTGTTTCAGGTTCAGGTTTCTTTTCTGTTTGTGGTGTTCTGACGTGAATAGCAGGCCATCCAAATACGCCTCTCACGATTCCTTTCTTGGTATGAATATTCACGCGCATAGATGGTGCTATCTGATGATCGCTGCCGCCATTGCGACAAACATGGATAAACCCATCGTTGGTAATGTATTTAACAAACCAGCTAATTTCATCGGCATGCGCTTCAATCACCACTTTAAAAGGCGCTTCCGGATTAATAATGCCAACAACAGTTCCGTAAGGGTCTACAAGATGTTGGTCGATATATGGTTTTAAATATTCTAACCATATTTTTTGACCACTACTTTCATGTCCCGTTGGGGCCGCATTGTCCAAATAGCGTTTGATAAATTGCATCGACGATTCACTGAAGAATTCTTTTTTCTTTGTTTTACTCACTTTCGTTTCTTTTTGTTTGGCCATATTTTTAGTGCTTTATTGTTTCAAATGTATGATTTTAACCCTTTCTATAGTGCTTGTTATTTGCTGCGATATTCTCTGTTTAATAAACCGTAAATGAGGGAGTCCAAATATCTTCCTTCAAAAATTTCATGCTCGCGAAGATGTCCTTCCAGTTTGAAGCCACATTTTTCCAAAACTTTACTGGACGCCGTGTTTTCCGGGTCAACGGTGCCCGATAGCCGATGTACGCCTAACTTTTCAAAACTAAAATCAATCACTGCCTGCATGGCTTCGTGCATAAATCCTTTGCCTTGAAATTCAGGTAATAAAATGTAACCGATTTCAGCATGGTCGTTTTCTGCATCAATATTCACGAGCCCGATATAACCGATCATTTGTTTGTCTGAGGTTTGTATCATCGCCCAATTGATCGCCATCTTTTGTTGAAATCTTTCATGAATCATTTGAATCAAGGCTTCAACATCCGCATTCGTTTTTGCTAATGTTCGGGGAATGTAACGCATCACTTCCGCATCCGATCGCATCCGAAACATAGGACCTACATGTTCAGAGCTCAAGGCTACTAATTGCATACGCTCCGTCACGAGTTCCGGCTGTTTTTCCAATATGATTTCAAGCTTGTTCATCATCAACAAATGTAAGGTCATTCTTTGATTTTTTTGGGCGCCTCATCGCGCTTTCCGCTCATAGTCCCGCGCGCCAAAGCGACGCGGGAGCTATCCGCTGCAATCGCGGGCGCGAATGTCTGTGCTATTTTCATCAGCATCTCCCCATGCAAGTTTTCATTTAAGCTTTTTTACAAAATCTTTATATCATATGCTGTAATTTTAATTTTCATCCATTTGCTTTGATGCGATTCAGAACCCGTAAATTACCATTGCCCATTCAGTATGTGTTGAGTATGGTATCGGTTTTGGTCGTTTCATTGATTTGTTTTTCCACGGCCGATTTAATTGGTTATCGCTTAGTAGCCATGGTCTTATTGATGACCACCTCCATCGTTGCCATGTTATTCGAAATTATTCCTGTTTTACTTGCAGCCATACTGAGTGCAGTTATTTGGAATTTCTTTTTATTCCTCCCTTATATACTTTTCATATTGACAACGCCGAAGATGTGGTGATGTTCCTGCTTTATTTCGTTGTTGCACTGGTGAATGCGGTGTTGACCTTTAATATCCGGGCTGCTGAAAAAAAAGCACGTGATCAGGAAGAAAAAGAAAAAACCATTTTATTATACAATACCTTGTTGAATTCTTTATCACACGAATTACGCACACCGCTTGCAACCATTATTGGCGCTGTCGATACCTTACGCGATCATCCGGAAAAATTAACCGCCGCATCTCAAGCTGCTTTAATGGAAGAAGTTGATAAAGCAGCTGCCCGATTAAATCAACAAGTGGAGAATTTGCTCAACATGAGCCGGCTCGAAAGTGGAATCTTAAAACTTCGTATGGATTGGTGCGATGTGAATGAGTTGGTTCATACAGTGATCCGAAAAAATAATCTTTCCAATACCCATCTGATCCAATTTTTCCCGGATGAACAATTGCCATTGTTTAAGTTGGATGCCGGTATCATGGAACATGTGTTGCATAATTTAATCCATAATGCTATTTTGTATACTCCCGAAAAGTCCATTGTCTCCATTCAGGTTGAAAATGCCCAAAATGCTTGTGTATTCCATATTTCTGATAATGGTCCGGGTATACCTCAAGAAGATAAATTTCAGGTGTTCGAAAAGTTTTTTCGTTTGCCGGGTAATAAAGCAGGAGGGAGTGGTTTGGGACTGTCCATTGTGAAAGGTTTTGTTGAAGCCCACCAGGGACGAATTGAATTGCAGGATGCTCCTCAGGGCGGGGCTTATTTTAAAGTGTATATTCCTGCCGAAAAATCATACATCACAAATTTGAAAAATGAATAAAGCGGATATCCTCATTATTGATGACGAACCACAAATTCGTAAGTTGCTCGAAATTACGCTGTCTAGCAATGGTTATCAGGTGTATCAGGCTTGTAACGGTAGAGAAGGTATTCTGATGGCCGCTAATCATCCGCCTGAACTCATTCTGCTTGATATCGGATTGCCCGATCAAAGTGGTCATGATGTGCTCAAAGAGTTGCGCACCTGGTATAATAAAGCCATCATCATGCTTTCGGTGATCAATAGTGAAACGGATATTGTTTATGCCCTTGATCATGGTGCTACTGATTATCTCAGTAAGCCATTCCGTTCTGCAGAACTGCTTGCACGAATCCGTTCTGCGATTCGAAGAAATGAACAGCATAATTTGGATCAACCCCTTGTTTTCGGAAATGTGTGTATTGATTTATTGGCTAGAACAGTCAAAAAGAACCAGGAAGTGCTCAAGCTGACTTCTACCGAATTTAAACTCTTGGCGCTCTTTGCCCGTAATGAAGGCCGGGTATTAACCCATCAGTTTATCCTCAAAGAAATTTGGGGTGTCGGCTTTCAAAATGAAACCCAATATTTAAGGGTATTCGTAGGGACATTGCGAAAGAAAATAGAAGATAATCACAATCAGCCTCAGTTGATTTTAACGGAAAGTGGTGTTGGCTATCGGTTTCATTAAAGGCCATTTTAAAGGATTTTACCTGGAAGCAATCCGCTCTCTTCCGGCAATTTATTCGCTTCAAAATATCCATATCGTTCTACTTCTTTATAATTTCTTTATCTCAGGTCCTATTCATTTTATGATTTACTGATATCCGGTTGTGCAACTTTGTATCCTGATTTTAAAAGATGGAAAAGTCAAAAGGAAAAGTTACAGCAGCCACTTTATTGATCGCATTTGGTATCATTTATGGCGACATTGGAACAAGTCCCCTCTATGTATTAAAAGCGGTGATAGGAGAACGACCCATTACCGAACTTTTGGTTTATGGGGGCATATCTTGTGTTTTCTGGACCATTGTTTTCCAAACGACTTTCAAATATATTTATTTAACCCTTCAGGCTGACAATAAAGGCGAAGGGGGAATATTTTCCTTATATGCTCTGGTGCGACGATACAGCAAGTACCTCATTTTTCCTACGATGATCGGGGCCTCTACCTTACTGGCTGACGGAATTATTACTCCACCCATTTCCGTTGCCTCCGCAGTGGAAGGTTTGTCCAATATTCCCGCCTTAAAATCTATCCCAACGGTTCCTATTGTTATCCTCATCATTTCCGGGTTGTTTTTCTTTCAACGATTTGGAACGCACAAAGTAGGTAGTGCCTTCGGGCCTGCTATGTTATTATGGTTTGGTATGTTGGCAGTTCTTGGCACTTTTCAAATCATAGAGCATCCAACCATTTTAAAGGCATTTAGTCCTATCTATGCCTTTCGTTTTCTCACAGAGTATACAGAAGGTTTTTTACTATTGGGGGCCGTATTTTTAGCGACAACCGGAGCGGAGGCTTTATATTCAGACTTGGGGCATTGCGGTAAAAAAAATGTTCGATTAACCTGGGTGGTTGTAAAAGTTTGTCTGATGTTGAATTATATGGGACAAGCGGCCTGGCTCATGAATCAAGGCGAAGGTGCTTTGTTACATGGACAAAATCCTTTTTTCGAAATCATGCCTTCCTGGTTTCTGATTTTTGGGATTGTCATTGCCACCATGGCAGCCATCATTGCTTCTCAGGCGATGATCAGTGGTAGTTACACCCTGGTCAATGAAGCCATGAACCTGAACTTCTGGCCGCGAGTAGCTGTTCGTCAGCCATCAGAGGTGAAGGGGCAAATTTATATACCCAGTGTCAATATCATGCTCTGGGTTGGATGTGTACTCATGGTTTTGTATTTCCGGCATTCAGCCAATATGGAAGCCGCCTATGGATTGGCGATTACAATTACAATGATGGTCACTACTTATTTGTTGTCGTTCTTTTTGATTTATCGTTTGCGTTGGAATAAGGTCTTGGTGGGATTGATTTTGATTTTGTTCGCGAGTATTGAGATTTCATTTTTTATCGCTAACGCTCACAAGTTTCCTGATGGAGGATATATCACCATCTTTATTTCATCATTTTTTATTTTCCTGATGTATACCATTTATTCAGGACGTAAAATCAGTAATCGCTTTACCAAATTTGTTGATCTTGGTCAACATGCAAATCGTTTATCTGAACTCAGTCAGGATGAACAAATTCCAAAATTATCGACACATCTGATTTATCTGACGAAAGCAAATCAGCGTCAGGAAATTGAGGAAAAAATTATAAAATCCATATTTGCGAAAAAGCCTAAACGGGCAGATGTTTATTGGTTTTTACATATTCATCGAACCAGTGAACCCTATACACTCACTTATAATGTTACAGAACTCATCGATGATAAAGTGATTAAAGTCAACATTCATGTTGGGTTTAGGATTCAGCCACGAACAGAGTTGTATTTTAAAAAAATCGTACAAGAGCTGATTGCTAACCGGGAGTTGAATTTACATATCCGACCTGATGGTTCTACAAAATATAACAATGAACCGGATTTTAAATTCGTGGTCATTGAAAAATTTCTTTCTGTTGAAAATGAGTTTACCCTGACTGAAGGTGTGTTGCTCAATACTTATTTTTTAATCAAAAAATATAGCTTGAGTGATGAACGGGCATTTGGATTGGATAAAAGTGATGTACTGATTGAAGAATATCCGCTGGTATATCAACCGATTAGTAAAATAGAACTGACAAGAGAGGAGGCACATCCTTTTTCAAGTCATTCCAATGGATCATACTAAATATTTGTATCAATATTTATTGGATTCCGCTGAAACGGAAGTGCTGGTGTATTTAAAAAATGGACAGCAAATACCCACAAGTATTTTCGGGTTTTTTAAAAATGAAAGAGAGAAAAAGCCTTTCATTCATCGATGGCATTTTTGTAACAGAAATGAGGACGGCCTTGTTCAAAATGACATCTTTGGGAATCCCATTGGAATGCTTATTGATCAAAAAGAAATAGCACAGATTGTCTTTAAATACTCGAATAAATCTTTTCAATTTTAAAATAGTCATATCATGCGCAGTCTAATTATAATCATGCTTTTAGCATGTCAGGGGGCAACCTATGCCCGACAATTAATTTTAAATTCTTTACCAGACATTCATTCGGATTCCACATCGGTGCAAGCCTCCTTGGTGAAACCATCTGTTGAGCAACATTATCCACCCAACGATTCACTCATGAGCGGAAATAAAAATTGGGTTCATGGGGAGGATCCCTTTTCTTGGGGCGACTTTAGCTGGGTACAAGGGAATAATCGTCAATCTGAGGCCTTGTTAAAAGGGCATTATTTCACAGGGGGGCTTACGATTGATTGTAATTATAATTACTCTTTCAATCAACCCATTGATCATACAAATAGTGGTAGTACTGCAACATTCCGAAGCAATGAATTTAATATTTCTTATATCGAAGCAGGTGGTGAAGTGTATGAACCAAAGTCCGGGGCAAGGGCAAAATTGATGCTGCAATTTGGAACAAGAGCTACAGGCATTCCCAGAAATGACAATACCCCTTTACGTGGTCAATTTGATTTGTATAATGCCCTTCGATATGTTACAGAGGCCTATGCGGGCATTCATCTCAAAAAACGTTATGGCCTCAATATTGATGTGGGTATTTTTAAATCCTATGTTGGGTTGTTGTCATATAATAATTTCGAAAATTGGAATTATCAACCATCCTTTACAAGCGATAATACGCCCTGGTTTTTTTCAGGAGCCCGCTTACAATATTTCCCCAATCGAAAACTTAAGTTAGAACTATGGTTGGTCAATGGTTGGCAAACTTATGGCATGTTCAATGAACGTCCGGGTATTGGTTATCAAATTCAATGGCGACCTCATGAATATATCTCCATTTTATCCAGTTCATATATAGGATGGGATACCCCCAATCAAAAAGATCGTATGAGGTTTCACACAGATAACAGCCTGGTATGCAGATATTGGAAAAATCCAATGCAAGGGTTGTTCCGCAAAGCTGCATTTTCCCCCTGACTGCCGATCTAGGTTTTGAGCAAGGAGGCGGTGTGCAGGCATTCGGAAATGATTCGAAAAAGCAGGCACAACATTTTTTAAGCGCTATGATTTATCATCGATTGTGGTTGGGTAAAAAGCAGCAATGGGGCTGGACCATTGGTGGAGGGCTTATTCGGAATCCGGGCAGATATCTCATATTATTAACAGCAGGGCAGGGGAGTATTTCTCAGAATCCCGGCGATCCTTTTGATGGTTGGGATGCTTCAACATCCATCCAATATATGCCGAACGACTTTATGACCATTGGGATTGAATTTGCTAGTCGACATACCAATACACCCTATTTTTCAGGTCGTGGTGGCGTTACTTCAGCCAATGGATGGAATGCCCCGATTGGTGACCCGAAAACCTATCAGGCAGATTTGGTGAAAGATGAGAACCGATTGATTTTTTCATCTATTTTTAGATTCTAACCAAGTCCTGAACAATGACTGAGGCAGGATTGCTCTTGTTGGGTCATACATTTCGAATCACACTACCCGAATTTGTGTGATTTGATATAACTTGCCCCAAAAAAGATCAATGATTCAACGTAAACAAAGTATCTGGTTATTTTTAGGAGCCCTGGCTTCCCTCTTGTTGTTTTATTTACCCTATGCCTTGTCCGGACAGGTGGCAGAACCGGGCGGTGCTGAGGTTTTTTTAAATGCAAGAAATGATATGCCTCTGGCAGTCCTGGCTGTTTTAATGGCTGTGGATAGCCTGATTGTGCTCTTTCTGTACAAGGACCGCAAAAAGCAAATGAAACTATGCCTGCTTCCCATCATTTTGGCAGTGCTTACTTTGGGATATCAGATTTATCAGACCCAGTTCGCTAATCAGCAAAATAAATTGGTCATAGGATTATATGATAAGCATATTGTAATAGGCATTTTTATCCCGGTTATCGTCATCATTTTAAGTGTAATGGCGTACAATGGTATTAAAAAGGATGAGGAATTGGTCAGAAGTGTGGATCGACTCCGATAATAATGGAAAGACAGATGAAAAAGTCCATTCTTTAATTTGATAAATCACTCCATAAAAACGATTTTTGCAAGCTATGGCAAGTATTAAACTCTTACTCGCAAACGCACATGTTGAAGGTATACGCACTTATGAAGTCTACCGCAAGCAGGGAGGCTATCAATCCGTTGAAAAGGTACTAGGTGCCCTCACGCCGGATGAGGTGACAGAAGAAGTGAAAAAAAGTGGATTACGCGGGCGCGGCGGTGCTGGTTTTCCCACTGGAATGAAGTGGAGTTTTTTGGCTAAGCCGGAAGGTGTACCACGCTATTTGGTGGTGAATGCGGATGAAAGTGAACCAGGGACCTTCAAAGATCGTTACCTCATGGAATTTATTCCTCATTTGTTGATTGAAGGCATGATTGTGTCTTCTTATGCACTTGGGGCTAAGGCTTCTTATATTTATATCCGGGGTGAATATGCCTGGATTGTAGATATCCTGGAACAAGCCATTGCCGAAGCCAAACAAAATGGCTGGTTGGGTAAAAATATTTTAGGGAAGGGTTACGATCTTGAAATTTATGTGCAGCGAGGAGCAGGCGCATATATCTGTGGTGAGGAAACAGCGCTGATTGAATCTCTTGAAGGTAAACGGGGGAATCCCAGAATTAAACCACCATTCCCGGCGGTGAAAGGCGTTTGGGGTTGTCCCACCGTTGTAAATAATGTAGAAACTATTGCAGCCGTTGTGCCCATTATGATGATGGGCGGTGAAGCCTATGCCGGAATCGGTGTTGGCCGAAGTACAGGCACCAAATTAATTTCAGCTTGCGGAAATATCAATAAACCCGGTGTGTATGAAATAGATATGACCTGCAGTGTTGAAGAGTTTATTTATAGTGAAGAATATTGTGGTGGAATACCGAATGGAAAACGTTTGAAAGCTTGTATTCCGGGTGGCTCATCGGTGCCTATTGTTCCGGCTAATTTATTATTAAAAACGGCCAAAGGAGAAACGCGTTATATGAATTACGAATCACTCTCAGATGGTGGTTTTGAATCAGGTACCATGATGGGTTCAGGAGGATTTATTGTTTTTGATGAAGATCAGTGCATTGTGCGACATACTATGACCCTCGCTCGTTTTTATAACCATGAAAGCTGCGGACAATGTTCACCTTGTCGAGAAGGTACCGGATGGATGTATAAGATATTGAAGAATATTGAATACGGTAAAGGCAAGATGGCCGATATTGATTTATTATGGGATATTCAAAGACGCATCGAAGGAAATACCATTTGTCCATTGGGTGATGCCGCTGCCTGGCCGGTTGCTGCTGCTATTCGTCATTTTAGAGACGAATTTGAGTGGCATGTAACGCATCCTGAAGAATCACAAAAAAGCAATTTCGGGTTGCCCATTATGCAGATCCTTTACAAGTGATGGCATAGTTCTAAACTTTTACATAGGGGCTGCTGTTTAACGAAAGTAGTTGATATCATTACATTCAAGTGTGAATTTCGATTTTTCAGATGCACGGTAATTTCTCATTTCACTTCAATATGCTTGCAGTTCATTTCTTGATTTTCACTTCTCATACCGTTACCAAATCTCGAAACAAACACATGAATCATCAAACTTACGGTATGGTCCCCGTAACATCGAAGCCGCCATCTCTCTTAACAGGCCTCACCGGCATCTTCAACTTTGGCGTCACCGTCCAAGGGCTGTCCCGCACGTGCGGGGCTATCCCTTGAACGCTTCCTTAAATTTGAAGCGCCTGTGAGATAACCAGCAGCCCCTACATAGCACTTCATTCAATAGGTGATTTTTCAAAGGGCAAACGATGCGGTCAGCCCCGATTGTAGCCGGCTGCCGTGCAGCGCGAAAAGCGGGTATCAGTTTCTTCAAGGCAGGTTAGATGTGCTGCCAAAAATTAAATGATTTTAATGAATGGACTATTTGGAAGTCTTCCAGTGTTTGAGGGCTGCCTGAATAAACGCGTCATTGGGGCTATTGATTTTTGCAGATCCGGACTCTCCGAAAAGTAGCCCGGCGATTTCAGATTTGAAGTCCAATAAGAATACCTGATTTAAGGATGGCTGAATGGCAATGCCTAACTTGTTTTTGGCCAATTCCACAATGGCCTGGCCGGGTTGAAAAGCAGATTCGAATTGCTCAATATTTTGATAGGCTTTCTGTTGATCTTGGTTTTGATACAACCAATAAAAAAGCAATTCGCTCCGCAATACGAGATTGTAACAAGGGTGATTTTGAACGCATGCGCAGGGTATCGGCACCGACAAAAATATCCGGACGAATGCCTTCATCGCCGTAAACCACGCGTTTTTTTAAGGTGAAATATTGTTTCTTACTGGCCGTGTTTTCAGTATCGGCATGCATGTATTCGCCCTTTTCGAAACGTTCCATTAATTCTTCGTGGTAAGCATTGCGGCCTTGCTGATAAGGCTTTTGAATACAACGCCCGCTGGGCAAATAATATCGGGCAACGGTGATTCGGATGGCTGATTCGTCGGGTAGTTCAAACTGTTCCTGCACCAATCCTTTGCCGTAACTTCTTCGTCCGATGACGATGCCACGGTCGAGATCCTGGATGGATCCTGCGAGGATTTCACTGGCCGAAGCTGCATTTTCATTGATTAAAATAGCAAGTTCGCCCTGCTCAAAAAGGCCTATTTTACTTGTTTTGAGGACTTCTTCTGCATTTTTTCCTTTGGTCTTTACCACAATATGCTCGCCGGCTACCAACTCATCCACAATATCAGCCACTGCCGTCATGTATCCACCGGGGTTGTCGCGCACATCAATGATTAAGCGTTTTAAACCTGATTTTTTCAAAGTACTTAAGGCTTCGCAAAACTCAGCATGGGTATTTTCGCTAAACATTCTGATGGCGAGATAACCAGTACCGGGTTCGGGCATCATTACAGCATGAACACTGTGCAAAGGGAAGGTATTCCGGGTGAGTTGAATATTTGCTTTTTGTCCATCCGGGTGAATCACCACGAGTTTGATTTGGGTATTTTGTTTTCCGCGGATTCGCTGAATAATGGCTTCGTCGTCGAGTGATTGCCCGGCAATGAGGCTATCGTCGATTTGAATGACTTTATCGCCGGCAAATAATCCTTTTCCAAAAGCAGGGCCGTCTTTTAAAACAGATGAAATAATTACCGTGTCTTGATAAACAAAAAACTGTATCCCGATTCCATAAAAATGACCTTCCAATTCTTCATTGGTGCGGGGGAGTTCTTCTTTGGGGATATAAACGGTATGCGGATCGAGTTGGGAGATGATTCCTTCAATGCCATTTTGGTAAAGCGTTTCAGTTTGTATGGAGTCGGCATACTCCCGGTCAATCAACTGAATGAGTTGGTCGAGACTGGCATGGGCTTGACTACTTGGTGACGAAGGGAAATGCTTACTGAATTTTGTGCCCAAAAACATACCAAGTACGAGGGTACCTGCGAGTAAAAGGGGGAGTTTTTGAACGAGGGAATGTCCTGCGTTGTTCAAGGGATATTGTGCAGTATTAAGGAGTAACCGTGAAACTTTGTGATTTCCCGATGGTATCTACCAAGTTGTAATCGCCAATTCGCAGCCAAACATGGTAATCGCCGGTGCTTGTGGGGGTAAAAGTGGCATGTCGTGTATTTTGCTGAGATCCATCCGGCAGTATCCACAATTGGTTTTGGAAATTTTTGGAGCAATTGAACATATAAACTGCTTCGCCCACTTTTACAGAAGATTTTGAGAAGTAAAAACAAACTTCTTTAGGGCCGGTTTCTTTGGTACAAGAAATGTTAGTCAGAATAAAACCAAAAACCAGGATTGCCGCGAAAAAACGCATCATATAATTCATTTTGAAAGTTTAAAAGTAGCTATTTTTTTCAGATTAGCAAAACCAAGGTATTTGCTCAAATAATCAGATGTTGACGTTGTTTTATTTGCTGATTGGGTAATTCAAAAAAAGCCGTCACAGTGGGGAGTTGACGCAGCAGCGACAATATGCCTTGTTTTTCGATATCCGGGAATTGTACACCTTTGGACATCCATATAAAATCAATGTTCTTGAGTTCGGGCAACATAAAATGGGTGCTCGTGCGGTTTGCTATCAGATAATGTTCGAGCATTTGTTTTTGATCTAAAAAGAAGTAAACCGGATAAAAGATATCATCCACAAAAATATCCGATTCCATTTGCCGGATAAAAGGGTAAGGGCTGCTATCGCCAATTTGCCATGCGAGATAATGCGGCGCTTCAGGGCAAACAATACCGATGAGATGCACATCCTCGAAGAACTCATTTTCGAGTAATTGATTGTCGAGGATTAATTTTTTTGATTTAGCCATTGTCGTAAAGCGTATTCATCAGATGGAATGCAAACTCTTTGGGTGCCAGAACAATTGATCAAAATGTTGAATCTGATCATCTATGATGGTAATGCCTTCAGATTCTAGTAATTCTTGCATTAAAGTAGGTGTTTCGAAATGTAATTTACCGGTGAGTACGCCATTTCGGTTTACCACCCGATGAGCGGGTATTTTTGGAGTGATGCGATGGGATGCATTCATGGCCCAACCAACCATTCGCGAAGTGGTTCGCATACCAATACAATCGGCAATAGCACCATACGTGCTTACGCGACCTTTGGGGATTTTACGGACAATCTCATAAATCCTGTCCATCCACTCCACCGTTTTTTTGTCGGTTGATTTCTGAGGCGTTTTTTTCATTGATTTTTCGTTGGTCAAGCAGTTGGGCTTTTTTTCGAAGGTCTACCACATTTTTATATTCGTAAGGGCAATGCAAACAACCATTGCCACAACAATATCCGCGTTTTAATAAATAGTCGGCAGTGAATACCACCAATCCTGAATCGTTAAAATACATTTCATCTTCATCAAACAGGGGTTTCTTCATGGATTTGCTTTTTAGGGGGAATCACGATTTTAGTTGCCGGAAGTTTGAAACGAATATATTGAATGGTTCTTCCCATCCGCTAAATGCATGCCTTCGTAGAAAGTTTGGATATTGAGCGGAAAAGCCGGCGTGCCGTGTGCATAGACATCGGGATTGAGTTCCAGGACTTCACATTGATGATGCGCCACCATTTCCAGGGTGAATTCAAAAAGTTCTTTTGAGTCTGTTTTTAAATGGATGCAACCATCCGGTTTGAGGATTTGCTGATACATCGCTAAAAACTTATGGTGGGTCAGCCTATTTTTTGCTTTTGAATCTCTCAGGAATGGGTCAGGAAAAGTGATCCAAATTTCGGAAACAGCATGGGGGTGGAAATAAGTGGTGATATTTTCGATGCGGGTACGTAAAAAAGCCACATTTTTAACCTGCTCATCCAGGGCTTTTTTCGCGCCAACATACATTCTGTTTCCTTTGATATCCACACCAATAAAATTCTTTTGAGGAAAGGCTTTGGCGAGGTTTACAGAATATTCACCTTTGCCACAGGCCAATTCCAGAATCAGGTCCTGTTGATTTCCAAAAAATGTTTCCCACTTGTCGGCCATGCCTTCCGGGAATTCGAAAACGTGTTCAAATTGGCTAATTGCCGCAAAACGGAATAATTTCTTCGCCTTCATCGCGCAAAAGTACATTTTTGCAGAAATTCGAACAGATATATTCAAGGTATGCTGATTGCATATATATTTGTTCCAACAAACAATGTCCTCTTTGAAAAAAGGGCAATGCTTGTATTTTAAACTTTAAACGAATAAAAAAACATGAAATTAAAAAATTTTACAATCCTGTCTTTTGCATTAATTGCCGGTTACATCACATTAAACTCCAGTAGTGGCGGGGTTACTAGTCCTGATTTAACAGGCAGCCCACAAGGAGGAAGTGCCAATTGTACTCAATGTCATACAGGAACGGCTTCTAACTCCAGTGTGATTATCATGGTGAAGGATTTTGCCACAGGTGTTCCGGTATCTCAATACGAATTGGGACAAACCTATACGATTGATATTATCTTGTCTGACGCATCCAATCCGGTTGCTACAGGGTTTCAGTCAACATTATATACCGGTGCATCTTCTGCCCATCCGGGTACTTTGACGGCCAATACCGGATCGAAAATTCAGGGAAGTTTTGCCACACATACTTCAAAAACAAGTGCCACAGTGAGCAGCTCAACTTACAAATGGAGTTATAATTGGACCGCACCTTTAACGACTACAGCAACAGTGAATATTTATGCTTCTTGTAATTCAGCCAATAATGATATGAATTCTACAGGTGATGTGATTTACACGGGTTCCCTTTCATTACAACAAAAAGTAACACCGGCAAGCATTCAAGAATCTGCTGATTTGAAAAATGCAGTACAATTGTTTCCGAATCCTGCGGTGAATGATTTACAGGTACAAATCCAGAATGGGTTTAAGGGCATGAATAATTATCGAATCATGGATTTATTTGGTCGGGTGGTACGTACTCACCAAAGTGCATCTGCCCAAACAGCCATTTCATTGGATGGCTTGGCTTCTGGACAATACATCCTCATGATTAGTCAAGGTACGGACATCGCGATGAAATCTTTTAGCAAACAATAATCAAGAAATGAAATCTAAAGAAGGATCGGGCTACCGGTCCTTTTTTTTTGGAATAAATGAATGAAAAGAGAATTCGGAATTGAAAGACAACTTTGATAGATTCAATGTAAATTTGGGCCGCAAAAAAATATATCATGACTGCAAGCACGCTTGAAGAAATAATGGATCATTCGGCCGACCACATGTCAAAGGCAATTGTACATCTCGAGGCGGAAGTTTTAAAGATTCGCGCCGGTAAAGCAACGCCACAAATGCTAGATGGTTTGGTGGTGGAATATTACGGTTCTCCAACACCCATTGCACAGGTCGCCAATATCACTTCAGTAGATGCGCGAACCCTCACCATTCAACCTTGGGAAAAAAATATGCTGGCTCCCATTGAACGGAGCATTATGGCTGCGAATATTGGAGTGACTCCGCAGAATGACGGGGTGATGATTAAATTATTTTTACCGCCTCTCACCGAAGAACGCCGGAAGGAATTTGTGAAAAAGGTAATGGCCGAAGGTGAACATGCCAAAGTTGCGGTTCGGAATATTCGTCGGGATGCGATGGAAGGGATTAAAAAACTTCAGAAGGATGGATTGAGTGAAGATGAAGCAAAAGTGGCTGAGGCACGTGTACAGGCCATGACCGATAAAAAAATGATAGAAATTGACAATCATTGTTCGGCCAAAGAAAAGGAATTAATGACTGTTTAATGTTTGAAGCGCTTCGGCAATATCTCGAAGGGAATTGGCTCTTGGCCATTTCAACCCCGATTTATACGGTTCTCATTGTATTGGAGGTATTTCTCAGTCAATCGCGTCGATTAAACTTCTATTCATTCCGCGAAACCCTCATTAATTTTTGGCTCAATATTGCGCATACCATGTTGGGCTTAGCCATAAAAGGTGCCGTCCTGTTGTTGATGGGCCTCATTTATCAATATCACCTCATACCATGGCAGGAGGGCTTGCTCTATTGGGCATTGCTATTTTTAGGCCTGGATTTGTGTTTTTATATTGAACATCGATGCGAACATTATTCCCGCATTTTGTGGGCTGTTCATGTGACCCATCATTCTTCCGTTGAATTTAATTTGACCACAGGTTTCCGATCCTCCGTTTTCAGGCCATTCATTTCGTTTATCTTTTTTATTCCTCTGGTCTTTTTGGGGTTTCATCCAATGCATATTTTATTGATGGATGCCATCTGTCAGATTTATGGAATCATCGTTCATACACGTTTTGTAAAAAAAATGCCGGCTTGGTTCGAATATGTTTTTGTGAGTCCATCGCATCATCGGGTACATCATGCAAGCAATGTGATTTATTTGGATAAAAATATGGGGATGGTACTCATCATTTGGGATCGTCTGTTCGGTACATTTCAAGAGGAACTCGATACGGTTGTACCGGTATATGGCTTGACAAAAAATCCTGAACATCGACATCATCCGCTGTGGATTATTTTTCATGAATGGATTGATTTAGGCAAAGCCTTGTCAAAACCACAATCTTGGTTCAATCGCCTGAAAATATTGCTCATGCCGCCCGGATGGTCGGCTGATGGCAGTACCAAAACCTCCAAACAATTGAGAGAAGCCATGCATTCAGAGATTATTCATCCTGAATCAAAGTAATCAGTGCTTTTTTACCCTGACAAAGAACGAGTTTGCCACTTACCCATTTCCAGGTATTGACTTTTGAAAGTAACTGGAGTAATAAATCTTCATCTGTCATCCATTGTTCGCAATACATTTCCGTGCGCACAAGGTCATGAATAGTCAGCTGTCGATTTTTTATTGCCCAATGTCCGCCAATTTGATTACACCCCACAAAAGCCCGAAAATCATCCGCTTTTTTAAATTCGATGAAACTGTTTTTGAATGCCTTCTTACGCATCTTTTGATTTTGGAGCATGGCGCTTATCTTGTATTTACCAACAATAAGCGGGCTTTTTGTGGATTGTTGTGCACAGCTTGATAATGGCAACCAACAAAAAATACAAACGAGTAAAACCCAAAAAAGTGAGCAGAATTTCATTTTAACCTGATTTATTCCGACGAAAATAAGGCGTGTGAAGACAAATTACAGAATCATTCATTCCCTATGGCGAAAAAGCCGTTCCAATTCAAGTATTAGTCATTTCTTAACCGCTCACAATTCGATTCTCCATATATATCAGCTACCTTTGCAAACTTTGTAAATACGTATGGAAATCAGAAACATCGCTATCATCGCCCACGTTGACCATGGAAAAACCACTTTGGTCGATCGCATTTTGCATCAAACCAATGTATTCCGCTCCAATCAGGAATCTGGTGAATTAATCATGGACAATAACGACCTGGAACGTGAAAGAGGGATCACCATCTTCTCTAAAAATGCTTCAGTAGTATATAAAGGCGTTAAAATCAACGTGATTGATACTCCCGGGCATGCTGACTTTGGAGGTGAAGTGGAAAGGGTATTAAAAATGGCTGATGGGGTGATTTTGTTGGTAGATGCTTTTGAAGGACCCATGCCTCAAACCCGATTCGTGTTACATAAGGCCCTACAATTGAATTTGAAACCTATTGTGGTCATTAATAAAGTGGACAAGCCGAATTGCCGACCTGATGAGGTGCATGATGCAGTATTTGATTTGTTTTTTAATCTGGATGCCTCTGAAGAACAATTAAATTTCCCAACTTACTATGGCTCGGGTAAAAATGGCTGGTTCAATTTTGAAAACTCACAAAGCGACGATATTACCCCACTTTTAGATGGCATCATTGAGCATGTACCTCCACCAAAAATAAGTGAAGGTCCGCTCCAAATGCAGATAACTTCATTGGATTATTCTTCATTTCTCGGACGTATTGCCGTAGGCCGTGTTGCTCGCGGTAAAATTGTTGAAGGTCAGCAAGTGGTATTAATTGCCGAAGATCTGAGCAGTCGTAAAATTAAGGTGAGAGAATTGTACACTTTTGAATCTTTGGGTAAAAAGAAAGCCACAGAGGTTGAAGCAGGAGATATTTGTGCAGTAGTGGGAATTGAAGATTTTAATATTGGAGATACCATCTCAGATGCTGAAAATCCGGAAGCACTTCCATTTATTAAAGTGGATGAGCCGACCATGAATATGTTGTTTAGTATCAATAATTCACCTTTTTTCGGAAAGGATGGAAAGTTTGTGACCAGCAGACATGTTCGTGATCGATTGATGAAAGAAACTGAAAAAAATCTGGCCTTACGTGTAGAAGATACAGACAGTGGGGATAGCTTTTTGGTGTATGGTCGTGGTATTTTGCATTTAGGGATTTTAATTGAAACGATGCGTCGTGAAGGGTATGAATTAACTGTTGGTCAGCCACAGGTTATCACCAAACAAATTGACGGCGTAAAATGTGAACCCTATGAGATTTTAGTGATCGATGTTCCGATGGATTATTCTAGCAAAGCCATTGATTTAGTTACCCGACGCAAAGGGGAATTATTGGTCATGGAAACCAAAGGAGATATGCAACATCTTGAATTTGAAATTCCTTCACGCGGATTGATTGGTTTAAGAACTCAAATGCTCACCGGAACAGCAGGTGAAGCTGTGATGGCGCACCGATTTAGTGAATACAAACCATGGAAGGGTATGATACCCGGAAGAAACAATGGGGTGCTTATTTCTAAATTTAATGGTACAACAACGGGCTATTCCATTGATAAATTACAGGACAGAGGTACATTTTTTGTAGATCCCGGAGAAGAGGTTTATGCAGGAATGGTTTTGGCTGAAAATATCAAGCCGGGTGATTTACTGGTAAATGCGATTGAAGGAAAAAAATTGACCAATCACCGCGCCAGTGGAAGTGACGATGCCAATAAAATTGCGCCTAAGAAACTGATGACGCTTGAAGAGTGTATGGAGTATATCGAACAGGATGAGTGTATTGAGGTAACGCCGAATTTTATTCGTATGCGAAAAATACATCTCAATGAAGATGATCGTAAAAAGTTTCAAAAGCAAATGCAAACCGAAGCCGTTTAATTGTTGGTATGATTTTTCGTATTTTATGTTTGTTACTTCTGCTAATCGTCAGTTTAACAGCCTGTAAAAGCCGAAAGAACTTATCGTCGGCGTCTAATCATGGACAGATTATTTATCCTGAAGGTTTTTGGAATTTAGTTTATGTCAGTGGCCCATCAAAAAGTATGGACGCCTTGTATCCCGTTCAAAAACCTGAATTGAATTTGCGTTTTAAAGATAGTTTAATCAGTGGCAATAATGGCTGTAATACGTATCGCGGAAGGTTCTCTTACCAAGGGCATCGTATCGATTTTTTTCAACCACTTTTGAGTACCAAAATGGCCTGTAAAGGTGGTGGGGAGGCATTGTTTATGGAGACACTCAAAAAAATCAATCAATGGAGTGTTCGAAATGATAGCTTGATTTTTCAGATGGGTAGTTTGGAAATGATGATTTTTGTAAGATTATAAAGTTTTATACCGAGGATGTATTTGTATTTAACCGATAATTTTGGCTAAACAACTATCCAACATGGTTTTCAATGAAGTAACTGGTATGCCTGTTGATTCACCCAGGTATTACAAATTGGGTATCCAGTTTTTTATTTTCTGTAAAGTTTGAAATAAGCCGGAGTTCATTTTTTCAATGGAGCGATACCAAATTTCTTCTCCCTTGAAGTTTTTAAAAAATCGATCAATTTGAGGAATCATACTCCCTTCAAAATCGAAATATTTTTTTTCAAGTCTGCAGCTGATCTGAATGGCTTCCCAAAGCAAGAAGCTCATCCCGCCCTGTGTGTAAAACTGTGGATCGCTTCCTCCGCTCAGATAATAAGCTCGCTCATGATCATAAACTAAAATCATGGCGGCATGTAGTTGTAGATGCTGATCTTCAATGACGAGTATTTGTCCGCATCTTTTTTCCTGAATGAGTTTGCCCACTTTTTCAAAAATCAGCTTTTCTACCGGTGGCTTACGCTGTTGTTTGAGAAATGTTTTTTCATACAATTGATAGAATTCATCAATGTGTTTCGCGGGACGGCATTTTAATGCATTTCGTTCAGCTTTGCGAATTTGTCGTTGTAATGAGGGCTTAAAATCTTTGAATATCTCAAGAGGCTCACGTAAGGTTAAAAGATTGGTTCTTTTTTGATGGATATTAAAGGGTAAAGGGAAATTATTCTGGTATTCCGGCCTTAAATCCATGTTTAAGTAGTCGCACTCAGGGAAATGGTTAAAAAGGTCGAGTAATAGAACATCCTCCAATTGAGGCGTAAAATGATTGGAAAAAATGAAACCGGAATAAGGTGTCAGGTGTGGGTTTCTAATTAGCCGAAAATGTAATTTGCGTTCGACGGAAAAAGGGAAAAATACATAATCATTATCCACTCTACCCATGGCTACATCCCAATCGTCAGTAACGGCATCCCACCAATATGCTTCATGGAAAAGCGGAACCTGATGGTTTTGACAAAAGGATCGGTATATGGATTTTGTATCAGTCAAAACGAATCGCTTTTACCGGACTAATATGTCGGATGATGAAACTAGGGATTAACAAAAGCACAAAGCAAACCGATGCCGTTAATCCGGCAATAAACAATAAGTTGCCGGGATGAATTGATACCGGAACTGTTTTAACGTAATAAGTAGATTCATCCAAGGTGAATAATCCAAATTTTTGCTGCAATAAACAAATGCTCACGCCCATCACCGATCCGATAAAGATTCCCATGAATACGATATACATACAAGCATAAATGAAAATACGCTGTATGTCAAAATGTGGCATTCCCATTGCTTTAAATACACCTACCATTCGTGTTCGTTCCATGATAAGAATGAGAATAGCCGTAATCATATTGATGATGGCAATGATCATCATGATAATAAGAATAATTTTCTCATTCATTTTCATCATATCCAGCCAGGAAAACACATTGCTGAATCGCTCTTGTATGGTATAAGTCTGTAATGGCGCTTTGGCTATATTTTCATAGATATAATCCCGAATGGGTTGAACGAGTTTTTTGTCTTGAATATTGATTTCATAACCTTGAATCAGTTCTTCCGTTTCGTCGTTCACCGCTCGAATTAAGGCACCATCACAAATCACCATGGTTTTATCAAAATCCTCCAACCCGGTTGCATAGATTCCCTGAACCCGAATTTTCCTTATTTTAGGTTGTATGGCATCTGTTTTTACAAAATAAAGAAAAATTTGATCTCCTACTTTCAGGTTTAACAAACGGCTTAAAGTGGACGAAATCATCACCTGATCAGAGTAGGCAGATTCTCCACTTTGAATGAGTTGGCCCGATTTCAGAAAAGGGCCCATTTGCTGTTTTATTTCTTCAGGGTGATAACCTTTCAAGACGATGCCTTCGATTTCCGAGGGTGTTTTTATCAGCGCCGATTGAATACGATAAGGAATTACAGAACGA
Source organism: Bacteroidota bacterium (assembly GCA_016715505.1). Classification (GTDB taxonomy): domain Bacteria; phylum Bacteroidota; class Bacteroidia; order Chitinophagales; family Chitinophagaceae; genus OLB11. Next base: position 26,789 of record JADJZY010000034.1, on the reverse strand, counting down.
ACACCGGGAATTTGTTTCAGCTGTTGATGAAGATTGGAATCATAACTGATTTTTTCGTCATTCAGCAAATTTCCCGGGTCGGGCATAAAATTGGTGACATGGATTTGTCCCCAGCATGCGTAAAATTTTTCAGTGATCACTTCCTGATATCCTCTTGTAATGGCTGTGCCAATAATCATGACACAGACACTGAGTGATACTGCAATGAGCGCAATACGAATGATGAATGCAGAAAAACTTTTTTGGCTGTATAAAGACAATCTTCTAGCAACAAAAAAAGGTAAATTCATTCCGCTATAAAAGTAAGACCGAAAATTTCAATTCAAACTAATTTGTTGTACAAACCAAGGGATATCATTTATTCGACAGAATTAACAAATTAGCCAAGTAAATGGAAGTATGTTTTTTAAATTCAGTTCATGGAATATCTGAAAAGTGTAAAATTGAATGATCAACAAACGGAACTTTCAGGCAATAAAAAAACCGCACTAGGCGGTTTTTTTAATATTTGTTGCTTGTCTTTATTTAGCGACAACATTGCCTTTAATATAAATTTCGTACCGTTCTTTATCCGATTTGGCGTTTGAAGCGATATAAACCGTTTTATTAAAAGTACCTACACGACCTTCGGTATTGTACTTCACAGTAATTTTACCTTTTTGGCCGGGTAAGATAGGGTCTTTGCTCCAATCAGGAGTTGTACAACCACATGATGCGGAGCAACTTTGAATGATCAATGGCTCTTTGCCGGTATTCGTAAATACGAATTCGTAAACAGCCTGAGGTCCTTCTTTCAAAGTTCCAAAATCATGGGTTTCCTCAACAAACTTGAAAACAGGGGCATTGGGTGATTTGTTACCTTGAGCAATTGCCGAGTTAACAGCAAAGAAGGCGAGAAAAAGAAACACGATGCTTTTCATGAATGTGGATTTTAAACGGTCTGAAAGTATTGTTTGGATTAATGTTTCATCATGCTGTTGTTGTTAGCCGGAACAGATGAATCTGGGGCTTTTTCAACAACTCCTGAAATTTTCAAAACTTTGGTACCAACGTTTGAGTTAACAGTGATGGTTTTTACAAAGTTACCCGGACGGCCTTGGGTATTATAAGTGGCAGTGATTTTACCGGTTTTGCCAGGTAATACAGGATCTTTCGTCCAAGTAGGGGTTGTACATCCGCAAGAAGCTTGAACACCACTTAAAACGATTGGTTCACGTCCAACATTTTTAAATTCGAAATCAAAACTTACGGCAGGACCTTCAGGAATGTTTCCGAAGTTGTGTTCTTCATTCGTAAACTTCATGTTGGCATCCGGATTTTGAGCAGGTGTTGGAGCTGCAGCTGGTTTAGCAGCAGGGGCTGGAGCCGCAGTTGGTTTGGTTGCAGTTTGGGCAAAAGAAGCACCGGCAATCAGCATGGCAGCGCTAAAAACGATTAATGATTTTTTCATGTCTGTAAATTTTAAGTTTGTAATCCAAAGTTATAAGGTACAATTTTTCAGGAAGTTAAGTCGTAGTTAAGTCGACCATGATTAACATTGAATTTTTAAAGGCAAATAATTCGTGAATAGGATCAAAGAATCTTATTTTTGTCCATCTCTCAATTTTTAATTTTGGTAAAATGAACGCGACAGACAAGGATATTCAGGCAGGCAAAATTTCTTTTCAGGACTTTGTTTCAGAGGTCTTACAGGATTATCGGATCGCTGTAGAAAGTCGTGAAGCCAGTTTGCTGGGGCGCAAAGAAGTTAACCGGTAAAGCAAAGTTCGGGATATTCGGAGATGGGAAAGAAGTTGCTCAAATTGCGATGGCCAAGGTGTTCCAGGCCGGCGATTTTCGTTCAGGTTATTACCGCGATCAAACATTCATGTTTGCCAGTGGGTTGAGTCAGGTGGAAGCATTTTTTGCCCAGCTCTATGCCAATCCTGATTTAGAAGCAGAACCGAGCAGTGCAGGCAGGCAAATGAATGGCCACTATTCAACACGTTTTTTGGATGCTCAGGGAAATTGGACAGCACTCAGCCAGTCGAAAAATTCAAGTTCAGATATTTCTCCAACAGCCGGGCAAATGGTGCGGGGTTTAGGTTTGGCATTCGCTTCTAAACTTTACCGCAAGCTGGATGGTTTGAAGGATATGAAGGATTTTTCGAACAATGGGAATGAAGTATGCTTTACCACAATTGGGGACGCCTCGACCAGTGAAGGGTTATTTTGGGAAACCGTAAATGCTGCCGGTGTGTTACGCGTACCGATGGCCATTTTTTGTTGGGATGATGGATATGGTATTTCAGTGCCTCGGCATTTTCAAACAACAAAAAATTCGATTTCCGAAGTGCTCTCCGGCTTTCAATATGATGAAGAAAATGGAGGCATTGAAATTTACCGTGTAAAAGGATGGGATTATGCAGGAATGGTAGAAACCTTCACCAAAGGAATCGCCAAGGTTCGTGAAAATCATATTCCGGCAATATTTCATGTTCAGGAAATTACTCAGCCTCAAGGACATTCAACTTCTGGTTCACATGAACGATATAAAACGAAGGAAAGGTTAGAATGGGAAAAAGAAACGGATTGTATTCGTAAAATGCGACAATATATTTTGGAGAATGCCTTTGCCACAGAAGAGCAACTCCTGGAAATTGAAGACGCAGCCAAGGCCTATGTTCAACAAGCAAAAAAAACAGCCTGGGAAAAGTTCATTACACCGATTCAAGCTCAAATTGAGCACACCCGACATTTGATTCAGCAGATTGTTTTTGAAGGGCAAACGAATGGCGAACAAATTGCAGCCATGTCTCAATCGCTGGGCGCTATCAGAGAACCCTTGAGGCGTGATGTCATGAAGACCATACATAAGGTTTTGCAATTGGCACAAGCTTCACCGGCAAGCGATCAATTACGACAATATTATTTGGCCCTGAAGAGCGAAGCTGATGAAAAATACAGTTCCGTTCTGCATTCCGTTTCAAATGAAAGTATTCAACGAGTTGAAGCCATTCCAGCGAAATATGAAGGTGAAGAGGTGTTTCAAAATGGTTTTGAAATCCTCAACCGATTTTTTGATCATACCCTCAGTACCAATCCCAAAGTAGTTGCTTTTGGTGAGGATGTAGGAAACATTGGTGATGTAAATCAGGGCTTCGCCGGATTACAGGAAAAGCATGGAAAATGGCGTGTATTTGACGCCGGAATTCGTGAGGCCACCATCATGGGACAAGGAATGGGGCTTGCCATGCGAGGCTTAAGACCTATCGCCGAAATACAATATTTAGATTATCTTTTATACGGGTTGCAACCGCTGAGTGATGATGTTGCAACATTGCAATATCGTACAAAAGGTGGGCAAAAATGTCCATTGATAGTCCGCACACGCGGTCATCGTCTGGAAGGAGTTTGGCATAGTGGATCTCCGATGGGGATGATCATTCATGCCGTTCGTGGAATACATGTTTGTGTACCCCGAGATATGGTGCAGGCCGTGGGAATGTACAATACTTTACTTAAATCGGATGAGCCGGCCATTTTGATTGAATGTTTAAATGGTTATCGTTTAAAGGAAAGGGTTCCTTCAAATTTATTTGACTATACTTTGCCATTAGGTTTACCCGAGGTGATTCGCGAAGGTGATGATATTACGATTGTGTCCTACGGATCCACGTTGCGAATTATACAAGATGCGATTTCTGAATATCTGGAACCCGCTGGAATCAGTTGCGAATTGATTGATGTGCAAACTTTACTTCCTTTTGATATCAATCATCGAATCATTGAATCCTTGAAAAAAACCAATCGAATCGTCTTTGTTGATGAGGATGTTCCGGGAGGAGCTACGGCTTATATGTATCAGCAAGTCATGGAACTTCAAGGAGGATTTAGATGGCTCGATGTTGCTCCAAGAACGATTTCTGCCAAAGCACATCGTCCGGCTTACGGGAGTGACGGAGATTATTTTTCTAAGCCCAATGCCGAACAAATTGCGGATGTGATCAAAGAAATGATGAGTGAATAAGTCAACCGGGATTGTGAGCAAGAGAATGTGTATTAAAATGGCTGTTCGTTTTTTCTGTATATCCTTGATATTAGGAACGATTTCATGTTCAAAAAAGGATGAAAAAAAAATTTTAGGTAAATGGCAAAATGAACAGGATTGGTTTTTGTATCGGGCCGATAAAACCTATGATGCCGGCAAATCGGTTGTTACCATGGTGAGGCAATTTAAATATACCAGCGACCCGGATGTACATCGATTAACCATGTATACCGATCAGCAAAGTCAAAGTTATTATTTAGAGTATACGTTTATCGGTGAAGATACCTTGGCCGTTAGAAATAGTTTGAGCACCAACAGAGATATGGTAAAATTTTATAGGATAAAGGAATAGGGCATTTATGATTCGAAAACAAGAGGATACGTACAGGCACAAAGGGCTCCGAAAAAAATTAGTTCAACAAATCCGGGAAAAGGGAATCTCCAATGAATCGATACTCCATGCGATTGATCAGATACCCAGACATTTTTTTTTAGATCCTGCCTTTGATAAGATTGCTTATGAGGACCGTGCATTTCCAATCGGAGAAGGACAAACTATTTCACAACCTTACACGGTGGCTTATCAAACCCAATTACTTCAGGTAAATAAACTGGATAAGGTATTAGAAATCGGCACTGGTAGTGTTTATCAGGCGAGTATTCTGGCCGAATTGGGCGCCTGGGTTTATACCATTGAACGCCAGAAAAAATTATTCGATAAGAATCAGCTCTATTATCCATTCAAAGCCAAATATCGAAACATCAAATTCTTCTATGGGGATGGATACAAAGGCTTACCTACATTTGGACCTTTTCAACGTATTTTAATCACCGCTGCAGCACCGGAAATCCCAGAACTATTGATCCAACAATTAGATGCCGGGGGAATCATGGTTTTGCCATTGGGGTCCGATGATAAACAAGTGATGACTAGAATTACCAAAACGAGCAGCGGCGAATTGCTTACTGAAACGTTTGATGATTTTCAATTCGTACCTATGTTGAAGGGCAAAGAAGAAGGTTGATATGATCGCAAAATCCAAGCGCTAAGAATCCGTGTTCAGTATCTCGTTGAGTCGCGGTCTTAATCGACCTTGCTTTGATTTGTTGAATATCATTTGACCTTTGTCAATTCCTTTTCGGATTTTGGCTTGTTCTTCTTCTGGTAATTCATAGACAGTCACACATTCAGGACTGCAGCAGCCTTTCATTTTGTCGGCACATTCGTCGCACTGAATGAACAACAAATGACAGGCTTCGTTTTTACAATTTGTGTGATGATCAGCTGGTTTGCCACATTGATGACAATTTGCAATGATGTCGTCAGAAATGCGCTCTCCCAAACGTTCGTCGAAAACAAAGTTCTTTCCGATGAATTTATTTTCTATGCCTTTTTCAAGGGCAGTTTTAGCATAATGAATGATTCCTCCTTCGATATGGTACACATTTTGGAAGCCATGCTGTCACATATAGGCGCTGGCTTTCTCACATCGAATACCTCCGGTACAATACATGATAATAGGTTTATCTTTATTGTCCTTGAGCATATCTGCAGCCATTGGTAATTGCTCTCTGAATGTATCCGAAGGAATTTCAATGGCATTTTTAAAGTGTCCTACTTCATATTCATAATGGTTGCGCATATCTACAATAATGGCATCCGGATTTTCACTGAGTTTATTAAATGCTTCTGCATGGAGATATTGACCCGTTTTTGCCGGATCGAAATCCAAATCGTTGAGGCCATCCGCCACAATTTTTTCCCGAACTTTAATTTTGAGCACAAAAAATGATTTGCCATCATCATCTACCGCAATGTTCAGTCGAACTTGGTTCAATGCCGGATAAGAAAACAAAGTTGACTTGAAAGCTTCAAAATTTGATTCCGGAACACTGATTTGGGCATTGATGCCTTCCTGTGCGACATAGATTCGCCCAAATACCCTGAGTGTATCCAATGAAGAATACAATTCATCTCTGAACAATTGGGGGTCGGGAATTCGAAAATATTTATAAAAAGAAATGGTGATGCGGGGTTCTGTTTCCTGCAACAAACGCTGACGCAACTCTTCGTGAGAGACTCGATTATGTAGTACTGCCATACATTAAATTTTAGGACGCTGATAGGGCGAACAAATTCGACGCAAAAGTAGCAGAGTTCCTTCATTTTTTCATCAATCTGATAAATCTCATTTTCTAATGGGCCGTTCTGGATTACTATCTTCACATTTAAACACTCTGATTTATCTTCGCCCTGCCTTGGTAGAACCGGGTGTCATTTAAATATTTTAGAATATGGAAAAAATTTTGATCGCTAATCGTGGAGAGATTGCCCTGAGAGTGATGAGAACAGCCAAAAGTATGGGCATTAAAACGGTTGCTGTGTATAGTGAAGCGGATGCCAAAATGCCTTTTGTTCGATTTGCCGATGAGTCTTTTTGCATCGGACCTGCTCCATCATCGCAATCTTATCTCAAGGCGGATTTGATCATAGAAACGGCTAAAAAATGTGGTGCGGATGCCATACATCCGGGATATGGATTTTTAAGTGAAAATGCCGCTTTCTCGGAATTATGCCAGAAAAATGGGATCATTTTTATCGGTCCTGACCCACATTCCATCGAGACAATGGGAAGTAAAATTGGTGCAAAACAAGCCGCCAAAAAGTATGATGTTCCGATGGTGCCCGGTACCGATCAACCTATTTTGAATGTAGAAGAAGCGCTGAAAATTGCGAATGAAACCGGTTATCCTTTGCTCATTAAAGCAAGTGCTGGCGGAGGTGGTAAAGGAATGCGAATTGTGCATCAGGCTTCTGAACTTGAAGAACAGTTTAATACCGCCCGAAGTGAAGCGCTGAATTCATTCAATGATGATAGTGTATTTATTGAAAAATATGTGGCATCGCCGAAACATATTGAAATACAGGTTTTAGGCGATAAACATGGTAATTATGTTTACTTATTTGAAAGAGAGTGTTCCATACAACGCCGGCATCAGAAATTGGTCGAAGAGGCCCCTTCGTCATGCCTCACACCTCAAATCCGTAAAGCCATGGGAGAGTGTGCGGTGAATGTTGCCCGCTCTTGTCAATATCATGGAGCAGGAACTGTTGAGTTTTTAGTTGATGCGAATTTGAATTTTTATTTTCTGGAAATGAATACCCGGCTTCAGGTTGAACATTGTGTGACTGAGATGATTACCGGAATAGATTTAGTGGAGGAACAAATAAAAGTGGCTCGAGGTGAAAAGTTGAGCTTTACTCAAGAGGAATTATCCATTCACGGTCATGCCATTGAATTGCGTATTTGTGCGGAAGATCCGCTCAATCAGTTTCTTCCGGATATCGGAAAATTAGAAGTATATAAGCGGCCTGTTGGTGAAGGCATTCGCGTAGATGATGGTTACGAGGAAGGGATGGATATTCCGATTTATTATGATCCGATGATTGGCAAACTCATCGCCTGGGGACCTAATCGAATGGCCGCCGTTGAACGTTTGACCCATGCGATTGAGCAGTTCCGAATCAATGGGATTGAGACTACCTTGCCTTTCGGGAAATGGGCCATCAATCATCCTGCATTTTTAAGAGGTGAATTTGACACACATTTTATTGCCAACTATTATAAACCGGAATTGTTGATGGAAATGAGCGAGGAGCAACAAAAAATCGCATCGCTCATGGCATTGGGAATTTATAAACTCAAAACAACTTTACCTAAACCTGTTGCCACTGAAACCAATAAATGGTCATTGCGCAAAGGCATGCGTGCTTAAATACAAGGCCTTAAAATTGACGATATAATCAGAGATCTATTTTATTCTAATCATTCATTTAAAAATTATAAAACACAAACATGAAAAAAGTTTTTTTATCAATGGCATTGATCATCGGCTCATTCACCATGAGTATTGCCCAAGAGTACAAAGTCATTACGGTAGTTGAGTCTATTGTTCCAGGTGGTATGGGGCGCTCCAGAATCATTGATAGTAAAGAAGTGGTTGATTATAAATCACTCACGACAAGTCGTGAAGAGGGTAATGATGGTAAAGATCAACGTAAAATTGATCGAAGCGATGCCAAGATTGAAACATTGGAAGAAACCAAGCTGCTCAATTTTTATAGCTTGATGGGGATTAATTTTCAGAATATCGCTTCAAACGATGCTATCATCACATCTAAACTAAACGATATGGCCAAACAAGGTTATGAATTGGTTTTTGTAACTAGCGGTGTAGAAAGTGATGCCGGTGAAAAAGATGGGAAAGGAATTTTTATCACTCGATTTATTTTTAAGAAGAAATAACCCTTCCGCGATAAAGAGTGATCCTGGATTGGCGATATTAAACCGAGGCTATCTGCTTTTTAGTTTGTCTTCATATACCTGAATCCAATCTTTTACTTTCATTTTTTTCATCAGTTGTCCAATCAATTGATAGGGGATATCATCTATTTTTTTAAACCGAATACAACTTTTGCCCATATCCAGTTTTGATTTTGCATGCTGTGGGTAAGTGGATTGAAACCAATCTAACAACTCCGGCATGATGTATATGCCCATATGATAAAAGGAGATTGAATTTTTTTGATTGGCCAAGCCAGCAAAAGGAAGAGGGTCTTTGGGATTACAGTGGTAACCTGCTGGATATAACTCGTGCGGAACAACATAGCCAATCATTCCATAGTTCATGACTTCCTGAAATCCTTTGGGCAGATTACTCGTAATAACCGTTCTCAGTTTTTCAATGGCTGCCCTGCGGTCTTCGGGCATTTCCTTTAAATAGGCTTCTACGGATGAGGCTTTGGACTGCATAATGGAAAATTTGTGATTACGAAAATAGGGAAGTTGTTTTATTTTTTCTTGAAAGGTTTTCTTTTTCGTTGCGACTGCAATTTTTCGGATTCCTGAATCAATTTCGTCCAATTGTTTTCACCTTCAGAGGTTAGGGCAATGGTTAAACGATAATCTGATTTGTCGATATCCAATACTTTGATTTCTTTGGTAGTGTATTTTTCAATTTCCTGAAGCAGTGGTTTTTCCTCTTCAGCGCAAAATGCATAGGCAAGACCTTTTTGAGTTCCTCTTCCGGTTCGACCAACGCGATGCACGTAATTTTCCGGCACATCAGGCAAATCGTAATTCACCACTAAATTGACGCCTTCAATGTCTATTCCTCTTGCACTTAGGTCGGTGGCAATTAATATATTCGTAGTTCCCTCGCGGAATTGTTGCATGACATCGTTGCGCTCATCCTGGGTTTTATCGCCATGGATGGTGAGTGTTTTTAAGCCTACCCGATTCATTGCCTGATGAACTCTTTCGGCCCTCACTTTCGTTCTCACAAAAATGAGTATCTTTTTTTCTTCATTTTCCCTGATCAGTCGTTCGAGGAAAAAACGTTTATCGTCCATAGCAATAAAAGCAATATAATGGTCGACATTTTTCGAGACAGGGTCTTTGGGCGAAATTTGAATTCGAATCGGATTAAAAACCAAACTATAGGCCAGTTCTTTAATTTCTTCGTTGATGGTGGCAGAAAAAAATAAGGTCTGATGTTTTCGCGGAAGCAATCGAACCACATCTTTGATATCTTTATAAAAACCCAAGGCGAGCATTTGATCAGCCTCATCCAATACCAATATCTTTGTATCCTGAAATGTTAGGATTCCTCGATGATGAAGATCAAACATGCGGCCGGGTGTGGTAATTAAAATTCTAGCACCTCTTTCGATGGCTTCGATTTGTATTTTATCTTCGACGCCACCAATCAGGCAGGCTGTCTCGACACGGGTATGTGCGCCAAGCTCACGAAAAACTTTGGTGATCTGTATGGCCAATTCACGGGTAGGTACCATCACCACACAGTAGACCCCTTTAACCGAATTGTTTCGTTGTTCCGAAAGAATGCGTTGTAAAACAGGAATTGCGAATGCTGCCGTTTTTCCAGTGCCAGTTTGCGCAATGGCGAGTACATCTTCTCCTTTTAACACAGAGGGGATGGCCTTAAACTGAATGTCGGTTGGGCGTTTAAACCCCAGATTAAGCAGATTGGTTTTAATCCGGTCATCAAAAGGGTACTGTTCAAACTTCATGTTGCGAATGTACAAGAATCCTCATGAAGAACTAAATTCAGGTGTATGCTTCAATTCAATCGAATGCGTATTATATTGCGCCTTATGGGATTGATGAACCAATTACGCAAAATGGTGAATGTTAAATTTCGTTACATGCAACAGTCATTTGCAGGTCGAAAATTTACATTATTGGATGTTGGCGCCGGGAATCGTTCAGCAAGTAAGACCAAAAATGTTTTTCCTGATATCATCTATCACGGTTTGGATTTAGACCGAAGTACCAATTACGCAGCAGCCGATTTTGAGCAAATGACGGCCTTTTATGAAATGGATTTGACTAAATTGGATTATCGTCAAATTCCGGATCAACATTTTGATTATATCAATATGGCTCACGTGATTGAACATTTGTATAACGGAGATCAGGTATTGCCTTTGCTACTTACAAAGCTTAAACCGGGTGGGTACATGTATATTGAATATCCCGGTGAGAGAAGTACCCGCTTACCCTCGATGCATGGAACATTAAATTTTAAGGATGATTCAACACATGTTCGAGTCTATAGCGTCGCTGAATTACGAAAGATTTTTGAAGAGAATGGCTGTCAGGTATTGTCATGTGGAACGAGGAGGAACTGGTATTATATCCTGGCTATGCCCTTGAGAATCCTATTCGGGTTTTTGAAAAATGGAAAACTTCAAGGAAATCACTTTTGGGATTTATTGGGGTTTGCCGAGTATTTATATGTCAAAAAAATCCACGCATAAATTTTTTAATCTTCGATGGAAAAGACATTTTAATCTGTGCCGGAAAGGGATGCGGCTCAATAATATGATCATTGGTTTATTATAAAAAAAATTTGGATAATTATTTTTAACTTCTTTTAAAAACCGGAAAAAAAAGGGAAAGTGAATTTTTTTTGGGCTCTCGTTTGTAATTTAAAAAAAAAAAAAAAAAAAAAACAATCCCTGGAGGCCAAAATGGAAAAGGTTTTTTTTTCCCCTTTTTTTTAATAAAAAAAAAGGGGGGGAAAAAAGAAGGGGGGGTGTTTTCTGGGGAAAACACCGATTCCTTTTTTTAAAAAAAAATTTTTTTTGAACAAAAACAAAACTCCCCGGCAAAAACCCCCCCCAAACCAAAAAAATTTTTCCGAATTTTTTTGGTGGGAATTGAAATAAAAATTTTAATCGGGGGGCCGGGTTTCCCAAATCCTCTTTTCTTTCGGGGGGGTCGGCGACAGCCGGCGGGAGGCAACCCCGGGGTTTAAAATTTTTTACCGCCCGCCAACAAAGGCCAAATGACCATGTTAGTATATCACTTTTTGCTAATGCTAAAGTTAGATTGTATTTCCTTGAGCAGAGACTCAGAGTGGATTCTGTATTGTTTCAAGCTTTTGGGTTGTAGAAAGAGAAAAAACTTTAGGAGAACGAAAGAAGGCATTAAAAAAATGACTATATTTGTCATGTAAAAAAAGGTCATTTATGAAAACACTCATTAAAAATGCCCGCTTAGCCCAAAAACTTAAAATGAGAGAGGTGGCCGCAGCCATCCAGGTGGATGCAGCACTTATTTCACATTGGGAAAAAGGTAGCCGTAAACCAACCCGTCAGCAATTGCGAAAACTGGCGGAGGTACTATCATTGGATTATCGCAAACTGTTGATTGAATGGATGAGTGAAGTAGTCCTCTATGAAATTAAAGATGAAGAGTGGGGTATGGATGCATTAAAAATGGTACAGGATAAAATGAAACTGTATCGGAAAAGTCGAATTCAAACTTTGGATCAGGGTTTGCAAGGAATTTTAGAAGAAATTGATCAACTGAAATTTAAGTTAGATGAGGCGAGAAATATAGATAGTAATCGGGTAAAAGATGCTCTTGAGTTGGAATATACCTATGAAAGCAACCGTATTGAAGGGAACACACTCAGCCTTCGAGAAACGGATTTAGTAATTCGCGAGGGGATGACCATTTCCGGCAAAAGTATTCGTGAGCATTTGGAGGCTATTAATCATCAGGATGCAGTTGCCTATTTAAAGGAACTGGCTCAAAAAAAAACAGATATTCGTGAGCGTGATATTCTTCAATTACATCATTTGGTATTAAGAGGGATTGATAAGGCGTGGGCTGGAAAATACAGAAATGTACATCCATTTATCGACGGAAATGGACGTACCTCAAGGTTACTCATGAATTTGATTTTAATGCGAAGTGGATATGTTATTGCGAATATCAAAGGGGATCACCAAAATAGAATGAAATATTATGAGGCTTTGGATCAATGTCGGGATGAAGGCCGGAAACCTGTTTTTCATCTTTTTGTGGCAGAAGTGGAAAAAGCCTCTTTGGAACGCTATTTACAGATTATTCAACCCCAAGTCTTAGGCGATTAAATGAAAGTGGATATTCCTTGAATGATTCAAAGGAGTATCCACTTTTTATTTTTAGATAGGGCTTGCTGATTAACGTGAAAATAGTTTATTTCATTACGTGATGGAGTGAATTTCCTTCATTTAAATGCATTTTCTATTTTTTTTTTCCTTTGTACTTCTTTTAAGGCCTATAGTAAACAACCCTAGGTACCAATGGGCTTTTTTTACTTTATTCTTTGTAGATATTGGGAAAGTAAATCATGATGAATGAATGAAAACACCTGCTATACCTTTGATTTGAATATTAAAAAACACGAAGTTGTGCGACTAGTGCATCCCCAATTGGTGATTTTGAAATATGCGAGCCAATAAAATAAATCCGAAACAGAGCTCTTGCCGCAAAGGCATTTTTGTATTCATTTGGTATTACATTTACGCTTATGATTAGTACAACAAACCATATCGACCGAAAAGGGTTCAGGGCGAATAAGATGCTTATCGCGATGTTGATTCTATTTGTCGTGTTTTGGCTTTCAACATTAATCGGCACTTCTGATTTAGCCAACTGGCTGTTGGAAAATACGCTGGTATTTATATTTCTGGCTTGCTTGATATGGACTTACCGATGGTTTAAGTTCTCCGATTTATCATACCTCTTCATTTTTGTGTATCTGAGTTTACATATTTATGGAGCGATGTACACCTATGCCGAGAACCCATTTGGATTTTGGCTCAAGGATACTTTTCATTTTGAGCGAAATCATTATGACAGGATTGTCCATTTCAGTTTTGGATTTATGCTGGCTTATCCGATGCGTGACTTTTTTCTTAACCGGATGCGATTCCCGAATTGGGTGGGCTGGGTATTGCCCGTTGAAATTACTTTATCGTTTAGTTGTTTATATGAGCTTGTTGAGTGGGCAGTGGCGGATGTGTTTTTTCCGGAGCAGGGGATAGCCTATCTTGGAACACAGGGTGATATTTGGGATGCCCAGAAAGATATGTTTATGGCATTTTGTGGCGCTGTAATCATTATGTTGATAACAGGTTTCATGAAAAAGTTGCTTCAGGGTAACAAAAAAGCTGCCTCATAGGGCAGCTTTGTAAAATGTTTTATTGGAATTATTTACCGGCGAGATGATCTTTGACTTTATCCTTATGAACGATTTGTTCTTTAAAGGTATAAGCTCCAGTCTTCGGGCTACGAATGGCACGAATCACCTTGGTCCAGTTTTTGGATTCGGCAGACGCTTTTAAGTCTTTTTTAATCGCCGTTTTTGCTGCTTTTGCCATGGGTTAAATTATTTAATTTCTTTGTGAACGGTATATTTTTTCAGAATCGGGTTATATTTCTTCAGTTCAATACGCTCTGGAGTATTCTTTTTATTTTTCTGAGTGATATAACGACTTGTTCCAGGCATATTTGAATCTTTATGCTCGGTACATTCGAGGATGACTTGAACCCTGTTTCCTTTCTTTGCCATGATAATGTGTTTTTAAGGGATTAGATGTGTTGGCCTGCGGCTCTTAATTCTTTAACCACGTTGTACAACCCACGTTTGTTGATTGTGCGCATGGCGTTTGTTGTTAATTTTAAAGTAACCCATTTATCCTCTTCAGCAAGAAAGAATTTCTTGACCTGGAGATTCGGCATAAAGCGACGAATACTCTTTTTATTGGAGAAGGAAACCTTGTTTCCTTTGAGGGGTGTTTTTCCTGTAACTTGACAAATACGCGCCATGGCTTAAAATTTTCGGAACGCAAAAGTAGGGAATTAATTTGTAAGCAAAAAAGAAATTGCTTAAAAAGTGTGATTCTGTTAAAAATAGTGCAAATGGCCGATTTTTCGATCCTTTTTAGCGGAAAGATGCGGTTAAAAGCGCCAGGGATTGTAATGAAAAGCCCGGAGCAGCCCCAAGCTGCGAGGACTTGAAATGGAAAGCCCGAAGGCGCCCCATAAATTTTGGAAACACCAGGGAGAGCCAAATCCTGGTTATAATTGCACAAAATAAGTTGGATCATCTTGAAAAGTGATAAGATGGCCGAATTCCGATTTTACTGATTAGTCGGCGCAAATTAGAATGGGCCATAACCATTGTACTAAATTATAATTCAAATTGTAAGAAGTAGGCTGAAAGCGAATTACTTTTGTGACCACGGCATGGAAGATACAGAATTGATATTGGAACGAATCCAGACTTTGCGCGAATTGGATGCAGATTCGAGCTTAGGGAATTCATCAACAACCTCAACATTTCGGATGTTGCAGAGTTGATTAATGAGTATCCGGAGGATTGTATGTCCTTTTTCAAATTTTGGATTTTCAGCGGGCCTTGGCGGTGTTCAGGATTTTGGATGTAGGCATCCAGGAAGATTTGATTAAACAATTACCTCCTCACCAACTCATTCAGATACTGAACGATTTGCCTCCGGATGATCGGACCTCCTTATTGAGTGAATTGCCAAGTAATGTGGTGAAAGATTTGATAAAACAATTGAACCCGGAGGAACGCAAAGTAACTTTATCCTTGCTGGGTTATCCGGAAGAGAGTGTGGGGCGATTGATGACACCGGATTATATTGATGTGGAGCAGGATTGGACCGTGGAGCAGGTATTAACCTATATTCGTGATTATGGGAAGAGTTCTGAAACGATTGATGTGATTTATGTTACGGATGCCAATGGGGCTTTGATTGATGACGTGCGTATTCGTGATTTTTTGTTGGTAGATCCGAAAACTACCCGGGTATCGGATTTGATTGATGGCCGTTTTATTTCTCTGCACGTGAATGATGATCAAAAGGAGACAATGCAGGTGTTTCAGATGAACAACAGGGTGGCTTTGCCGGTGGTGGATGATAAAAATATTTTGTTAGGTATTGTTACGATTGATGATGTATTGTGGGTGGCCGAAGAAGAATATACCGAGGATATCCAAATGATTGGTGGTACAGAAGCCTTGGATGATTCATATCTGGAGGTATCGATTTTTCATCTTTACAAAAGACGGATTGTGTGGCTCATTGTATTGTTTTTTGGGGAGTTGCTGACCATCACGGCCATGTCGAATTTTGAAGATCAAATTGCGAAAGTGGTTATGCTGGCAACCTTTATTCCTTTAATTATTTCAAGTGGAGGGAATAGCGGATCACAGGCAGCCACCTTGATCATTCAGGCGATGGCATTGGATGAAATTTCGGTCAGGGATTGGTGGCGAATTATGCGTCGTGAAATTATTTCCGGACTCACTTTGGGATTGACCTTATGCACGATATCTTTTGTGGTGATTACTTGTTGGCATTGGTTTTCGCCTGCTTTTGGCATTCATTATTTGCGAATTGCGGCTGTAGTAGGATTTTCCCTAATAGGGGTGGTGTTATGGGGAACTTTGATGGGTTCCATGTTGCCGTTGCTGCTGAAACGTTTGGGCGCGGATCCTGCGGCATCATCCACGCCATTTGTCGCAACCCTGGTTGATGTGACCGGTCTGCTGATTTATTTTTCTTTCGCCATACTTTTCCTGAAAGGGGTGTTATTGTAGCAAAAATGTTTTAATAGATATTATTCGGAAATGGAGTTATACGCCGGAAGACCTGCCTGCCATTTTTTTGAAGATACATGATAAGTAAACATTTCAGGGCCATTGCTCAAGGCGAGATACTTCACAGGCAGTACACTGACATAAGACAGCAATTGACTTAAAACAGAAGGGCTTAATTTTTCGGTTTCGTTTTTACATTCGATAATGAGCCAAGGTTGGGCATTTTGATAAACAACGATATCATATCATTTCCTTAAGGAGCCTATTCGGATTTGTTTTTCAACGGAAATGAGTGATAAGGGATACCCGAGTTGCTCGGTCATATATTGTAGAATCTGCTGACGAATCCATTCCTCCGGTGTAAGAATAACTGCCTTTTTACGGACCGGATCAAAAATATACGTTTGATTGTTCCGTTGGCTGGTTTGCAAAAAAAGAGAGGATTTATTCATAGGAGAACACGCACAAAATTAAGGGATTGGCATGAAAGTGGTGATTGTTTTGAATCTTAAAACCTCATATTGATATCGATTATTTTGCGATAAGAGTATAACTAGAATTAATTTTCAATGTGCTGATAGAAATTATAATGACATGACCACTCTAAAAGTGAAAAATAGCAGATACTATATTAGAATTACAAATTGTATTACTTTCAACTCTTCAAGTTCAGGTAAACATGATAAAATCATTATTCAGAAAAAAAGAGATTCAGCAAATATTAGACGATGCCCAAAAAGGGTTGAGCGATCATGAGCAATCCGGGCTGCATAAGGTTTTGGGGGTAAGAGATTTGACCTTCTTTGGTATTGCTGCAGTGATTGGTGCCGGTATTTTTAGCAGTATCGGTAAGGCTTGTTTTGATGGAGGTCCTGCGGTGATTTTTTTATACATTTTTACGGCAATGGCCTGTGGTTTTGCCGCATTGTGTTATGCCGAATTCGCATCAACGGTGCCTGTTTCCGGAAGTGCTTATACCTATGCCTATGTTGCATTTGGTGAGTTATTTGCCTGGATTATTGGTTGGGATTTGTTGATGGAATATGCCATTGGCAATATTGCTGTGGCGATTTCATGGAGTGATTATTTTACACGATTGCTGGATGGTGCCGGATTACATATCAGTGATTGGCTGACGATGGATTACTGGAGTGCGAAGAGTGGTTATTTGGAGGCAAGCGCTGCACTGACTGACGGAACAGCTTTGGGGGCTTTAGATGCAGGCGTGCGCAGTAAATATTTGGCCTGGATGAATGCGCCAGCCATTGGAGATTTGAGGCTCATTATTGATTTGCCTGCATTCATGATTGTGGTATTGATTACGGCAGTTGTTTTTGTTGGGATGAAAGAAAGCCGAGGGATGAGCAATTTGTTGGTCATACTTAAGTTGCTGGTCATTTTTATGGTGGTTGTTTTAGGCGCGTATTATGTACAACCCGAAAACTGGAGCCCATTTGCACCCAATGGATTTAAAGGAATTATGAAAGGGGTATCGGCCGTATTTTTTGCATATATCGGATTTGATGCGATTTCTACGACCGCTGAGGAATGTAAAAATCCACAACGAGATTTGCCTCGAGCTATGATATATGCATTACTCATTTGTACGGTCCTTTATGTGGTTTTGGCATTGGTGCTGACCGGAATGGTATCTTATACCCATTTAAATGTAGGTGATCCTTTGGCGATGATTTTTGAAGAGCGCGGACTGCATTGGGTGTCGGGTATTGTGGCATTTAGTGCCATCATAGCAACGGCTTCGGTATTATTGGTTTTTCAGTTAGGCCAACCCCGCATTTGGATGAGTATGAGCCGGGATGGTTTGTTGCCTGCCGTGTTTTCTAAAATTCATAAAAAGTATAAAACCCCTTCTTTTTCTACAATTCTTACAGGATTGATTGTGGGCATACCTGCAATGTTTATGAATTTGGATGTGGTGATTTCGCTGACCAGCATAGGTACTTTATTTGCATTTGTATTGGTTTGTGCAGGTGTTTTGGTATTGCACGAATTACGTGGTGAAATTAAAAGTCAATTTAAAGTGCCCTACGTAAATGGGAAATGGATCATTGCTACGATGCTGGTGGGAGCAATTTTATTGATTGCGGTATATGTGCCGGGCTATTTTACCAGTTTATTAAAGCCGGAAGGGGTGCCTATGATACTTTTTTGGTTGGTTGCAATCGTAACAGCAATTTATACTTTTATCAGAAACTTCTCGTTGATACCGGTTTTAGGATTCGTGAGTTGTTTTTACTTAATGGCACAGGAAAGCCACACCAACTGGTTGCGATTCTTGATTTGGTTGGTAGCCGGATTGGTGGTGTATTTCCTTTACGGACAAAGGCATAGTAAACTTCGTAATCGGGCTTCCGTCAATGCTTAAGCGGATAGAAATCGATGTTTGCTTGCTTGATTTCAAATGAGGATAATGTTTCCTGTATGGAGAAATTTAAGGAACGAAGAGGATGCCGGCAAAAGAACCAGGCTTCATATCGATTCCATTTTTTTTCCTGAATCAAAGGTCTGAATAAACGGATACGGAAGGATGTATTGGAAACCGAGTCGCTTAAAACGGCATACTTACCCCATAAGGACTCAGGACTTTTTAGATCAAATTTCAAATGTAAATAACCTGCAGATTCGATGTTTAATTTTTCATTGTTTAAAGAAATCAATTTTTGGTCATGATCAATGAATAATGAATCTTTATGCCACAAAGAAATGGGAGGCTGTAGTTTGTGTGAAGGAACTTGAACGCCATCATCCATTAAACTAAATGTTTGTGGTGTAGGATTTGGATTCAGGTATATCGCACGATAATAAGCCCAATTCATATCATCGTAATGCAAAATGGTTTGATTATACTGATGTATTTGAAAAAGGTTAAGGCCCATTAAATACAACATCAGCATTGCAATGATTATTTTTTTGTTTGAAGAATAAACACGTTCGATGAACGCACAAAGTGGGATGGCAAAAACAGGATAACTTTGAACAAGGGCCCGGGTAGAGTATGAACCACCATATCGCCAGGTATGCCATGCTATGATGATATAAATATTGAGCAAACAAAAAGTCATGAAAGCATATCGGATTTTTTTTTCGCGAATGAACCATAACCCCAATACCATGCATATCGTAATGGGCGTATAAACAAACAATCCTGTTTCAGGCCCAAAAAGCACGCGCCAATGAGGATTGAGGAAATCCCATTTGCTTCCAACATCATAAATCCATGAACCTGTTACTTTTTTCCAATAAAGTAATTGAGGCGAAATGGCCATTAAAACACCCATACAAAGTGCAATAACAAAGCGGGGATTTTGAATGACCATTTGCCATTTTTGTTTCCAGTCTGATTTGTTTTGCACGTTCCATAACAAAGGGATAAACAACATCACAGCTTCGGTGGGGCGGGATATACATGCCAATCCAAAAATGCCACCCATGAGAAATGAAAGCAAGGTATTCGGTGATTGATGCCAACGGTATGTGAGGGTCAGCATGATTGCATATAGTGCAAAAATGTATCCATGACTTTGTCCACCTTCGATTGCAATATATTGAATGGCATTTGTGGCTAACATCAACAATAGCATACAAGCTGCTACAATTTGGTCTGAAAAAAACTTTAATAAAAATAATCGTAATAGAAAGAGGCCGAGTAAACCATAAAACAGACAAGATAGCGCAATGGCCCGCTGATAAGGCCATGAAAATCCATCGGCAGGTGCCTGCCCCGAATAACGAGCATACCAGTGAGCCGCTTGAAAAAACGGCCATTGCATGATGGACACTCCTCTGAGGTATTTTCCAACATCATTGCCGGAAGGATGTTTTTGAACTTGATAAATATCGCCTCCAGAAAGGTGATAGGTTTTATCGAGTGAGTCGAGCCAGGTTTTGCTATTTTCTGCCTGATAAATTTGTGAAGCAGGAAGATAAAAATAATAGCCCAAGGCATCCCAGGTACTTTGCTTCTGGAAATCACCATTGAAATAGATGAAACGGGTTGCCATATAAATGATGGCGATGAGACAAAAAGCGATGAATGAAGCTTTATTCTTCATGGAAAGTTTGAAGATAATCTACAAACTTTACTTTTGCCGAATGAAAAATATTTTTCTCTTTCTTTTATTGGCCAGTTTTCAAATGGGTGCGCAGCCATTTTCGCGAAAGGTGATTACCGGAGCAGCACAAATGGATGCCTATCTGCCACTCCTTCAAAATAAGAAAGTGGCTTTGTTGGTGAATCAAACATCGGTTGTTGGCGATACCCATTTGGTAGATACTTTGCTTTCGGCCGGGATAGAAATTGTAAAATATTTGCGCCTGAACATGGATTCAGGGGGACAGCAGATGCCGGGGAGAAGGTGAAAAGTGGCCTCGATACCCGAACAGGTTTGCCAATTGCCTCCATGTACGGAGCGAGTAAAAAGCCATCCAAAGAAAGTATGGCCGGTATTGATGTGGTTATATTTGATATACAAGATGTTGGCGCAAGATTTTACACGTACATTTCATCTTTGCAATATATGATGGAAGCCTGTGCTGCTTCCGGAGCGTTCATGATTGTATTGGATCGTCCGAACCCGAATGGACATTATGTAGATGGTCCGGTTTTAGAGAAAAAACACCGGTCTTTTGTGGGCATGCAAATGATTCCAATTGTACATGGTATGACGGTAGGTGAGTATGCGAATATGTTGAAAGGTGAAAAATGGTTGAACACAACACAATCTTGTTCACTCAAAGTGATCACTTGTTTGAATTACGATCATCGAACCTTGTATCAGGTAACAATTCCCCCATCTCCGAATTTAAAAAGTATGTCTGCCATTTGGTTATATCCTTCATTGTGTTTGTTTGAAGGTACCATAGTGAGTGTCGGACGTGGAACACCTCGTCCATTTGAGGTTTGGGGGCATCCTTCTTTTAAAAACAATGGTTTTTCGTTTACACCCAAAAGTGTGGAAGGGGCTAAAAATCCTTTGTATGAAAATCAAACATGCTTCGGAGCTAATTTGCAATTGCCACCATCCGATATTTTAAAAATAGTGGATGGAAAGTTGAATCTTAGTTTTATACTGAATGCCTATTCGTTGTGTAAAAACAAGTCTACTTTTTTTAATGATTTTTTTATCAAGCTTTCCGGCACAGAAAAACTAAAAAAGCAAATTATTCAGGGGATGAAGGAGCAGGAAATCAGAAAATCATGGCTGCCCGGCTTAAAACAATTCAAAAAGATTCGCAAAAAATATTTGCTTTATCCTGACTTTGAATAACGATTAAAACCGCGATATTTTTCGAAATTGATAAGGACCTTTTACTGCACCCCAAACTTGTTTGCCGGAATCATTAAATCCCTGGTCCCAGGAATCCAATTGCTGACGAGTAATCATCACTTTCGAAGTGGCATAGGTAGCACCTCTTAAATTGCTTTCACAATCGTTTTGGTTGGTGCTGCCATAAAATGTGCCATCCGGGTTTTTATGCAGCCATATTGAACAACCTGTGCGTTCAGTTAAAGAATCCAGGGTTAGTCCTTCCAAGGGATTATCGTATTTCCAATCACCATAGTATTGTTCTCCATTTTTAATGGTATAAACCCTGCTTTCGATGGTGCTGTCATCGGCAAGCATTAATTGATATACCCGCTGACGATAAGGTTTTGCTTCCGAATCGGACATGGCCTGTTCAACGTATAACCAATATCCTTCAAAATCAGTCCACATCGGAACCATTTTTAATCGAATGTCGTAATAGGAACTATCCTCCAAGGATTGTATCTCACTGGAATAAAATCCCTGCATCATTTGATACAATTTTTTTACATCTCTTTCATTGATTTGCTCTTGCGCCTGAAGCGGTAACTGAAGCAGCGCAAAAATGCTTGTTAGTATCAGAATGGGTTTAAGAAAATTGTATTTCATGATGAATGCTTTGAATGTAAGATAGTGTAATTAAATCTATAGATGGAATGATTCCTATTTGTTTGTTTGCATCAGGATCTTATTGATATTTGAGGATGAAGCAAATTTAAAGAACTACAAAGAAAAAAGAGACCCTTGTGAGTCTCTTATAAAAATGATTTTTCAATATTTACTCGACAATTCTTCCACCACCGGCGAAATATCGTGCCCAATAAGCTTGGGTTAAATTAGCGATTGAAACACCCTTGCTACTAGCAGAGTGAACAAAAAAATTGTTTTTGAGGTAAACACCTACATGAGAAATTCGTGAAGTATTAATCCGGAAGAAAAACCAAATCTCCTTCCTTCAGGTCTGCCGGATTTTTTATGTATTGTGATGATTGAAATTGTAGACAGGCCGTGCGTAAAATGTTCAATCCAAATACATATTGATACAGATGTTGAACAAAAGCACTACAGTCAACACCACTTTTGGTAGTGCCGCCCATTCTGTAACGAACACCATACCATTCATCAATGAAACGATATAACATCACATTTGAAATTTGGTCAGGCATGACCTCAAGCATCGATGAATATTTTTGCTGAACCCAGCTTAACATTTGGGTTCCGAAATTTCCTTCTTTAACTACGACCGGTTTCTTTACAACTTTAGGCGTTGCAGGGAGATTATTTTGACCAGCTGGAACAAAATTTTTCTCCAATTGTGCACGCTGCGCTTTAGGATTCAGGAGATAATTCTGAACAAAGTCTATAGGGTCTTTTTTAACGACGTTTTTTTTGACTTCTTGCTCACATTTTTCCTGATTTTGGGCTAAAGTCAGGTTGGTGGCTGAAGTGAATAGTAGTGCTGTGAGGCCAATAATCTTTAGTACTTGCATGATGTCAGATTTTGGGTTTGCGCAAAAGTATCCTAAAATGCCCAGTTTACGGCTATTCAGATTGTTTCAATAATGTTAAATATAAAATTCCCATATATTTCCATTTACCGCTGAAATTCTCCGTTTTAGCTGATTTTTGATGCAAAAATGAGGCTTAAGACGATTTTGGAGCTGGATTTTTGGGATGCGATGGTCCTTTTTTGTTCGGATTTCTTTTAAAAGGAGGTTTTTTGCCCGAATGTGGTTTTGATCCCGAACTCCTTTTACGATGGGGTGCATACTCCGGTCCGGCGCCGAGCGATTCGGGAATTGGCATTTTTTGAACCTCGTATTGAATCAAACTTTCGATTTTTCCGAAACGACCTTGTTCAGAGTCGCTGATCAGGGTAATGGCCATACCTGATGCAGAAGCTCTGGCAGTACGTCCGATTCGGTGCACATAATCTTCGCCATCATGTGGCACATCATAATTAATAACCAGATCAATATCTTCAATATCAATTCCCCTGGAAACGATATCGGTAGCAATCAGTACAGGTAAAGTTCGTGCCTTAAATTGTGTCATGACATCCTCTCGTTGCGCCTGTTCGAGATCCGAATGCATCTCATCGGCTTTGAATCCAGCCTTCTTGAGGTCACGGGTCAGTTGTTTGACAACCTGTTTGCGCGAACAAAAGACAATCACACTTCGAAACTGAAATTGTTTGAGCAAATGAAAGATGAGGCCCTGCTTTTGAGGTTCATAAACCACATAAGCTTGTTGGGTGATTTTTTCGGCTGGTTTTGAGAGGGCAATATTTATTTCGGCGGGTTCTCGCAAAATTTTTCTGGCCAACATACGAATACGGTCTGGCATGGTGGCTGAAAAAAGAAGTGATTGCCGTGCGGGTGAGGTTGCTGTGATAATTTTCATGATATCATCATAAAAGCCCATATCCAGCATACGATCTGCTTCGTCCAAAACCAGGTATTTCAGGTGTTGTAATTTCACATAACCCATATTCAGGTGTGAAATCATTTTACCGGGCGTGCAAATAATTAAATCTACACCATTGATCAAGGCTCTTTTTTCTTCAACAAAAGCATTTCCATCTCCACCGCCATAGATACTAATAAAACTAACATCGGTGAAATAGGAAAGTCCTTCCATATGCTGGGCAATCTGTATGGCCAGCTCCCGGGTTGGGACAATGATCAAACCACTGATGTGTTTGTCCTGCTTGTTGGAAATGAGTAAATGAATGAGCGGCAACAAAAAGGCTGCCGTTTTGCCTGTACCGGTTTGTGCAGATGCAATGAGGTCTTTCCCCTGCATGATGAGAGGAATGACTTGTTCTTGAATGGGGGTAGGTGTTTTATAGCCACTACTCAGAATGCCCTCAAGCAAACCTTCATCGAATCCGAATGCGTTAAAATCCAAAAATTAAAATATTAGAAGGTAAAGTTAGGTCAATGCCGACACAATTTGCCTTTCTATCCGGTTAATGACTGAGTTTTCTCCGGGAAACTAATTTTTCAATCAGGAAACTTTGGATTGGATCAAGCATACAATACACAAAATGAACAAAAAGTGCAATAAATGTACTCATACTTATTTCCTGAATAAACGGCAGGCCCGGATAAAACTTATTCAATATCACAAAAAGGACACATGCACTGAGTAATAGGGATTGGATGAGCCATTGATTTAGACTGATACCTCTGATTGCAGGGGTATATGCAGGTGACGCATGAACCATTTGCATAATCTTTGCTTCGAGATGAGCAGGCGGTTCAGGCAAACTTTGCGTTTGTAATAAATCTTTCCAATTTTGATCAGATGTGCTCACCATGCTAAATTACAATTTATCATATTGATTCCGAAAATTTTTTCTCGCTCTGTGTAAAAGTACTTTGACATTGGCTTAGGAAAAACCAGTGACCTGGGCGGTTTCTTTTTTTAAGCTTAATTCATGCAAATAGAATAAACTTAAGATGAGGTTTTCTTTTTCAGATAATTGTTGAAGCGCAAATTGAACGGCTTCTCTTTTTTCCTGAATCATTGAAAAGGGTTTTGATGAATCCAAGTCAGTCTCAACCTGCTCGTGGCTTGTTTCAATTTCTTGCCATCGTCGTTTTTGTTCGGATTTTAACTGTTTTAATGCCTGGTGAAAAACAATTTTTAGCAGCCAGGTTTTGAATGAACTATCTGAACGAAAATGAGACAAGTTTTGATAGGCATTGATAAAGGCGGATTGCACGGCTTCCTCGGCCCACAAATGATTCTTACAAACTGAAATGGCCACATGCCAGGCTAAAGAGGCATAATTGCGATACAGTCCGCGAAATGCTTCTGCATCACCGTTTAAAATTCGTCGAATGAGTAATTGGTCGTCCAAGAATGAGCAATAGAAATCAATAATAATCAATCCTTTTGGATCGAGCCAACACCTTCTTCCACTTTGGTTTTAATAAAAGCATTCCCGGAATAATGAATACTTCCAACGCCATCGTTAATCATCGACAAGGTGTCGGAAGCATAAATATCCATGGAACCAACACCGGTATTTTCGGCGTTGAGTATTTTGGTCATCAGTTTTCCAGCTTTGATTGAACCTGTACCTTCGTTGATGATTTTGGCATCATCTGCAGCACCTTCCATGTGAATACTGCCCACTCCGGAATTGGTAACATCTAATTGCAGGCAGTTTAGCGCAATATGCATGCTGCCTGTTCCATCATTCACCAATTTCATTTTCTCTGATTTTAATGTTCCTTCAGAACTGATATGACCAACGCCTTGCTGAATAATTTGTTCGATTTGGTTGCTGTAAATTTTTACTTCCAGCTTATGGTCATCCATGATCTGGATGAACCCGAAGTCGTCGTTGCTAAAATCAATGATCAACTCCTGACCTTCAATGTGGCTTTCATTGATAAAATTTTCAGGATCGTAGCTGTACACGACTTCATTACGATCAGACGGGTAAAAGGTAATATCACCTACACATTGGGATGATACTGAAATGACCCCGTTGATGGATTGTGTCGTTGCAGATTGTGAATGTTTCTGCATTTTTCGTTGAGCGCTTCTTCTTTTTTGTACATTCCAACCGATGAACAAAACAACGCCGGCTAGTATCATTAGAGCGATACCGAAAAGTAATTTAGATCGTGTCATGATTTTCGATTTGAGATTGGCGAATATTTGTTTCATCGTTGTTTTCGTTGGATGATTCCTTTTTGGTGATCATCGCGTTGATGACATTGGCTAATCCAAGGAAAAATAAAATACCTCCAATGATGCAGAATGGCCCGCGAATGGACAGGTATTTCGACAAAAGATACCCAACCAATAAGCCTAGAGCAATAGCAATCATATTAAGTCCCTTGCCTAAATTTTGATTTTTTTGTCCTGTCCATTGATAGTTGTTTTCATGAACAGGCAGTGGAGGAGGGGTGAGGCCTTTTTCTATCATCAATTTTCGTTCATCCATTTGACGCTTTTTTTGCTGATAATGGAAATAAATGGCCATAATCGGAATAATAAAAACGAAGAAAATGGCAAAAAATGGGATAAAAGATGCAACATCGAGATTTAGTAACATATTCATTTTTTAATGGTTTGGAAGTATAGAGTTCAGTTAAAGAGAAAAGGTTACAAAATACTCGAGATTTTTTGACCATTCCTGAATTCAAATGATTCCGATCCGACATTTAGAATGGTTTCTTCAAAATCAACAAATTTTCGATTCTTTCTAAAATTTAAAAGCCTTCTGTCAAATGGATGATGCATTAAAACCGAATTTCAAATTCTCGTCAGGTCTTTGGAAAGGCCCAAAGTGGAACCCTTGAAAAAAAAAGGGAGCACTTTTCTAAGTATTAAATATTGTCAGACTAAACAATTACTTTTACGGTTCTAATTTTAAACCAAATAAATATGAAATTAAATTGCTACTTATTTTTAGCACT
>JADJZY010000033.1 GCA_016715505.1 Bacteroidota bacterium | reverse complement strand
CCCTGTTGAGGAAGCTGAATTTACTTTTTACACGGCAAAGCAAGATGGCTATTGCCCATACACAAAGACGATTTAAACGGGGCAATTGAAGGTTTAGTTGATGAAAGCGAACTGCATTATGGAAACTGGCTTAAACCGATTTTGCACCTGCAAAAAGAAAACGCCATTATCATTTTCGGTAAACCTCAATGAATGTAAAATACTTTGCCCAGCACTATTATAGGCATTTAATCCGACTCACTTCAAAGGAGTTGCAGACATTATGGAAGAACTTCACCAATGAAATAAGTTGGTTTCACAATACAAAAACAAGCAAGCAATAAAATTCAAAGTGTACAATCAGTTTACACTGAAAGTACAGCACAACAGAGTTACCGAAGGTCCCGAATTGGTTGTTTTTTTGATGGTACAAACCAAAGTGCTGAATAAAAGCATTGCCGAGATTCACAACTTCAAAACAGAGTTATAAACTGGATAAACTGCAACGGTGAATTGAACCGATGGAAATACCTCACCGATGAACAAAAAGCTGAACCACGAAAAAAACTATCCGGTAGTGAGCAACACATTAAAGCCTCACTTCGATATTGCTTTTGATGTGCCTGATTTCAAAACCGTTATCCCGGGTATTTTACCCCGCTCAACGACTTTTATAATAACTATCTCAACACAGATGCTTTCACAGCAATCCTGCCGCTTTCAGCGGACGGATTTTTCAAACCTAACGGTTTGTCTGTGCAACATCAACGGTACATCCAATGAATTGCAGTTTGGCAATGGTGTAGGTGTTGAACCAAGAGAGATTTAAAACGTTTGAAGCCATACAAGCCCGTTCCCAAGCCAAGCAATGTCAAGTTCTTTTTCATTTACCATAAGCCAGACAGAGAACATGCAGTAAAGAATATTTGGCAGTACTTTAAAGATGGCTACAACGGTCAATATCCATTTCCAAAAATGGAAGAGTACATCAGCCAGCCCTTTGAATTGGAAGAGAACGGCAGCATTTCATTTGATAATATTGATGATGCAGTTTCAGTAGTTCAAAAAGCCATCAAGAATGAAGACAGGTTGCCCGATACGAAATATTTTGCGGTGTACATCAGTCCGGTTTCCTAAGTGGGAGAAAGACCCAAGAGGAACAGCATTTACCACCGTATGAAAGAAATATTGTTGTACGAAGGCATAACCTCACAGGTAATTTGGAAAGAGAACATATCCAAACCAGCATTCAACTTATTCCTGCCTAACATTGAAACAGCCATTTTAGCCAAGCTGGGCGGTGTTCCCTGGAGGCTGAAAAGAGATACCACCAATGAATTGATTGTTGGCGTTGGTGCTTTCTACTCCATTACCCGTAAATCAAAATATGTAGGATCAGCTTTCTGTTTCAACAACGAAGGTATTTTCAAAGGCTTTGATTGTTTCGGTGCAAATGATACGGATAGCATCGCAGGTTCAATCAGGGAGGCTGTAGGTAAATTTATTGCCTCAATTACAAAGCCACAAGGCTGATTATCCATTTCTACAAAGACCTTAGTAAAAAGGAACTCAAACCCATCATTGACACACTCCATGCGTTGGGCTTACCTATTCCGGTAATTGTAGTAACCATCAATAAAACAGAGAGCAAAGAACTATTGGCATTTGATACCGAAGCATCTGCACCAACAGACAGGGAGCACCACTTCCCGGTAAAGATTTCATTCTTCAGCGACAAAGCAGAATTATTAGATGACCCTGCATTGATAAACCAACTCATTGACCAGGTATATCAGTTCAGCAGAATGTATTGGAAAAGCGTAAGCCAGCAGAACCTTCCGGTAACAATCAAATACCCCGAAATGGTGGCCGAGATATTCCCATACTTCACCCACGACAAACTACCCGACCACGGCAAGGAGAGCCTGTGGTTTTTGTAAAATAAAAATACGCTATGGCAGAATTTACAAGGAAATCATAAAATTATTATCCCTTTAGGAAGAGACAAATCATTTGAGATAATTAGTTTCTTTATGGAGGACAGGATAAATACATTTACTCAACTGTACTCTTACCGCGTAGGAAAATTTAAAGAAACAACATTTACAAATGAACCTAAAATCCTATAAGAAGAAATTGCAACTTTCGCATATTTCCAATTGAGGATAAGAATGGTTCAGGTTCAGAAAATTTCAAAGAACTTTATTCTTTGGTAGAGGCAAGCGTAATCCCTGTAGTTGACATTAACAAGGAAAAGGACAAGCAAATTTGGCACAACTACGTTGTGGCCATGAAAAAGTTAGTGAAGCAAAAGGAACAGGTATGGAAGATTCAAAAAATTAGCCCTCCCTATTCTGAAATACAAGGAAAAGATGAAGAACGAGCTAATTATATTGATGTTTACATCAATGAAAAAGAACTGATTGACCAGCTAATAGAAGACATTGAAGGCCTTTTCAAGCCTGATGAATTAGAAGATTATGGAGTTAGTGATGAAAAGGCATTTATTGAGTTCAAAAATTATCGAGAGTTAAGTCAGGGGGAATTAAACCAACTGAAGGAATTAGGTGAAGAGTTATTTTATGAACTATCTGCCTCATCCCCATTCACTACATTTCGGGAGAGATCAATTCAAGTACACTGATACTGCTTCAAAAGAAGAAATTTACACTGCAATAAAAGCAAAACTTAGCTCTGACTACCAACTCGGAACTGAAATTAACAAAGACGGATACATTGATCTCAATGATAATGCCATACCGCATTTACAAAAAATACTTGCAGATAATTACAGCAACTTAATATCCCTTACACAAGGACAATCTTGTTCAGCTAAAAGTTGAGTTTAATTCCGTTAAAGATTTAGTGCAGCTGAAGAGTAAGGTCAAGAGTATCCTTGATGCGGAAGGCTTAACAAGAAGCACAGTTTCAATTACTCAGGATGGTAAGAGTATCATGATTGAGGTCGGAGCCTTTATTCCACCAAGAAAATTCAGTACAGACAATTTAGAATTTATAGAATCAGTTTCTCGTTTCTCAGCAAACAGGCAAATCAGGCTAAAAGCCGGTAGAAGGATTAGAGATAGCTGGTAATTTTTACCAAATAACGAATGCCAGTAAAGAAGACATTGACAATTCACTTGCTAACCTGCAAAGAACTTTCCTGGTGTTCAGTTTTTCCGGAAGCCTACATTGTACTTTTTAAGCCTGGCAGTAGGGTAAACCCTGAAGTACTTCGCAATTTCAAAACAGGCACAGATTTACATGGCAAATCCGAATTTGTTTTTGCCCATTCTATATTAAATGTAATTGCTGACAATGCAGAAGATTACAACAAACAAATAAGAAGGATAAAAGAAGCGTTTCCTGAAGCAACATTGCAAACCAAACCCTTTAAGCCTACCTACCAAATACAATTTAGGACTGATGTTGAAACAAACAGACAGAGCTTAATAAATAAACTTCAGAACGAAATTAGAAATGCAGTAACTGGCAAGGTTGAATTTGACTTTATAAAAAATCATACAAGAGATTTGTTTTCATATCGCTTTACTTCTGACGAGGAAAGAGATAAATTAAGACAGGCTGTTTCAGAGGCTTGTACTCCAAATCAGGATATAGTTTCATTTTCATTCGAGAGTGAGTTAGGCAGAACAATTTATGAACTGCACAAAAATGAAACACTTGAAATTGAAAAAGAAAAAGAGGTTGCCGGAAATGTTAGGCAAGCGACTTTCATTTATTTAACTCCCGAAAAAAAAAGCAACTTGGTAGCGATTGAACTTTTTTAAGGGCATGAGGCCTTTTTCAGAGGAGGTATTCAAATAGGGAAATTGATAAGAAAAGAAAAGGATCGACTAAAGTTTCGCATTACTGATGAATTTGATGAAAGAATTAATGCAAGAGAGGAAGACAGAATTGACTTAACGAAATAAGGCAAGGTTATATCAAACCGATTTTTCCAAGAGAATTAACAAACATTGGCCGGATGATAAGGGCAATGAAAAAGTTACTGAACCGGGTGGTAGGTTGGTTATCCTGTGAACAGGAATCTATCCAACTTCTTATTTGATCCGAATGAGGCAAGACAATCAGCAACTGACATTGAAGAAGAAAAATTAAAAGTAATTGCTGACTTGAATGAACCTCTGTTGAAAGAGCAACAAAAGCAGCTTGAAGCGGTTGCAAAGACACTTATTGCAAAAGACCTGGCATTAATTCAAGGTCCTCCCGGCACTGGTAAAACAACTGTAATTGCTGAGATCATCTGGCAAACACTGCTCCGTGACCCACGGCTAAATTGCTGATAACTTCCAAACCAACCTTGCTGTTGATAATGCATTGGAACGGATTAAAGGAAAAAATTAGTTCGCCCAATACGCATTGGTAACATTGATAAGTTCGAGGACGAAGGAAAGGTTTATTCAAATGACAGGATAAAGAAATGGCTACAGGCAAAAACAAATTCCAATGAGGAAGATCTGTATGCAGAAAATGCAGTTTGCCAATGGATAGAAAATGTTCAGGCAAAATGTAACACAGAAGAGAAATATGCCAAAGCGGTTGAAAAATGGAAAACTGGCTTACATAAGAAAGACCTGCTGATAAAAACAACTTTCGCAAATGCCTATTATAAGTATGTAAATGTATTTGCTGCTACATGTAGTGAGTGTGGCAGTAAAAATTTTAGTGAAACCTATCAATCTACTTTTCAGAAAAACTCCGAAAGCCCAAGAGAGCCTGAATTTGATTTAGTAATAATGGATGAGGCAAGTAAAGCCACCCTCCTGAATTGGTTTTGCCACTTACTTTAGGCAAAAGGTAGTTATTATTGGTGACCACAAGCAATTGCCTCCAATGATTGATGAAAGGGATTTTGAAGAAGCGTTGGAAGCAGTAGGTGCAAAAGAATTAATTGAAGCATTGGACGAGTTCGGACTATAAAATCTCTCAATTTGAAAAATTTTTAAAAATGCTCCAAAAAATTTTGTTGCCAGTTTTGATACTCAGTTTCGGATGCATGAACAGATAATGAACTGTATTTCTCAATTCTATACGGATCAGGAGGAACTAGAAAACGGTTTGATTTGCGGTATCAAAATGAAATGAATATTGATGATTTTAATGTAAAGGCAAGCCGGTTGGCATGATAGATTTAAGTCGTTTGTTTTATAAAAAAGACCATGCAATTTGGGTAAATGTAGAAACCCGAAGGCAAAGGAGAACATCTTATGAGAATGAAGGTGAAATCAATGCTATCTAAAACTGTTTTGAAGGTGCTTTTAGCAGACCAGGGGGTTTAAGGAATATCAACACATTTTCATAAGGAGGAGGATAAAGAGATTGGTATTATTACATTTATAGGCCACAGATGCAAAAAATTAGAAGAAGTTATATCCACATTTCAAAAAGATTGGAAGAATTTGAGAAGCATAAATATGAAAATGAATTTCAGATTCCATTCAGGATAAATACGGTTGATCAGTTTTCAGGGGATGGAGAAGAACATCATAATTATTTCAACAGTTAGGAGCAATAAACAATTCAAAGAAGAAAAGGAAGAATCGTGATAATAATAAATACCCATTCGCTTGGGTTTTGCAAGGAACATCAACGTATCAATGTTGGTTTTCAAGGGCTAAGAGATTGTTAATTGTAGTTGGTAACGAAAAGCATTTTCTCAGTAAACCAGAGTATGCAGCGGCAATACAGAAAATGCACCGGGTTGATTTAATGCAAATTCAAAATTTAATTACACCGTGAAAAAAAGATTATCAAAAATAGCCCGGGATTTAAACGCTAACATATCAGATGTGGCGGAGTTTCTCCGTACAAACGGTTATGATTGTGACGAAGATCCTAATGAATCATTCTCAGATGAGATTGTTGAGGTAATTGAAAATAATTTCCCGGCATTCATTGCTGAAAAAAGGAAAGAATATCAAAAGCAGTCTCCGAAATCCAATAAAGCAAAGAAAGAAGAAATACCTTTATCCGATCAGGTCCCCTTAGAATTACGAATCATTGAAGCTGGTAGCAAAGAAAAAAAGCTGATTGAAAGAATTATTGGCTTCACAGAGTTTGATTGGAATTTCACTGTTGCAAAATATAGAGGCGAATGCTCCCAGCCTGTTGAGTTCAACTTGTTTGATGGAAGTACTTTGCGACTTATTGTTGACTGAGCAGATGTCTGCAAATAAAATAGGTGATGTCCTTGGTCTTGATATTCAAAAAGACCCTGCCGAAAAAGAGATTCTGCTAAAAGCAATACAGGATTTAAAGGATGATAAAATGCTTGAAGGAGATGAAAGTATCATGTGGCTTTCTGATACCGGAATAGACTACGCTAAAATGGCGTTAAATTCTCAACCTTTACAAGAAACTTTGAGTTGTACTTTGATTTAGTTGGCAGCACAGCAGCAAATGTGAAAAGTGTTTTTAGCAAACTGAAGAGTGAAAAGACACAATCTCAGGTTTCAAATCTTCCCGACAGTTTGCAGGAAATAAGACGGTTGGCTGAGCATCAGGCACAAGAAATTCACTACCCTGAGAAGAACTATCTTTTACAATCCGCAGAGTTTATATCTGCCGATAGTTTCAAAGCTAAGGTTTGGGTTATCCTATTGGAAAACTTTAGGAGAATACATTAAGGGCATTAGTTTATGACGAAAAGCAAAACATTATCATTGATTCATTGTCAGAAGCATTGGATAAGCAGGAGCACATCAAAACAGAATTGCTTGATAAATTGGTGAAGGTTGATGATGCTATTGAATTTACAGAAGAAGAAAAGCAGAATGACCAAATCGAAATCGAAACTGAGCTTATTCAAAAGCAGATTGAAATAGATGAAGCAATAGATAATCAGGATGTCGGTAAAATAAAAGAATTACAGAAAGAGGTTGAAGCCATAAAGCGGCATTTCAATTCACTTGAATTTGAAATAGAACTTAAACGATTGTTCGATGATACTGCAAATGACCTATGGATTATTAGTCCGTGGATTAAGAATGCCACTTTCAAACGGATTCCTTTCTTTGAAAAATACCTGAAAAAAGGAGGCAGAATATTTATTGCCTATTCAGAACCCGAAGAACCTGGGCAGGTAATGGCTTATGATGAACCACTAAACAAGCTCTTGGATTTAGAAAAAGGTATCAGAATTTTTACCTGCATCAACTACTGGCTTTCCATTACAAGAATGTATGGCTCCGAAAGGAAGATGGTAGCAATTTATACTATACCGGCAGTTACAATATTCTTTCATTCTTTGTTAGTCAGGGATTGCAGAAGGTTAGACAGGAGAAAATGACACGTATGGATTGGAATGAAGAAGTTCAGGAAGAGTTTGCAGATGTGATTAGGCAGTTCGGTTTAAAGTATGCCAATAAAGCTATTGAGGATTTTAATACACTTTGTCAAAATCCACCTGCAAAAATTGATAGGTCATATCTGCAAAAGCTGAAAACAGTTGATTACAGCAAATTGAAACCTTTCATTAATCAGGGCATAGAGCAGTTTGATACAGCTTATGATGCACTCGAAGAAAATAAGTTGGAGAATCTGAATTATTACAGGAAAAAATACTTTGAGGCTAAGATTGCTGATTATAAAAAACAGGCGGAAGAACTTTCAAAACAATCCATTTCGCCAGATAGGAAAAAGAGTTTAGAAAGTGAGTTTGAAAAGTTAAGGGACGAGTTCATGGATTTTCTTGAATTACAAATGTCCAGTGCGAAGGAAGTGGCCGAAATGCTTGCAAGTCTGAGAACCTTTAATTTTTCAGCACAACAAAGAAATAATCCAAAAAGAAGATAACTATGTCATGTTTTGAAACATCCACGTTTGCTAAAAATCCTGATGTAATGAATCAGGAAGTTCTTGTTCAGGCTTGCACTAAGCTGGGATGGAAATTTACAAAGACTGCCAATGAACTTACCATATTTCAATTAAATGAAAATGAGAATTTGCGTGGTGAATATGCAATGAAGATTGTAGGCAACAAAGTTACTTACAACACATATTTTTAAAGAATGCCAGAGCAAGGTTAATGAGTTGCAGTCGGTTTTCTACGAATTGAATGTAAAGTATGCAGAGGAATCCATTATCAGGAGTTTAAGAAACAAGGCTGGTCTTTTAAGAGTAACGACAAGTTCAAAGCAAATGTTGAAGAGAAGGTTAGCTTCTATATGGTGGGTAGAAGCAAATTACAAGAGGAATCGGAAAAGGTTGCTCAAATCAAATTTACAATTCTAAAGGACGGGTCTGTAAAAACGGACAGTGATTATATTCCGAGAGATATTCATGAATTAGCAGATAAAGCTATGCTGGAATTGGAAAGCATCATGGGTTCAAAGAGAGAGATAATCGGCAAGGAAATCCCTTTGAAATACAAACACAAAACATTTTGTGAGAACAAAAAAACAATATCATTAAATAAGAAATAAATGGCACAAATAACCAAAAGCAATGCTGACCATTACGGTCAAATACAGGACATGCTTAAAGCATATTACCCTGTTTTATACTTGACAACTTTTGAATACGACCGTACAAAGCAAAAGCTGATAGGTATAGCCAAAAATCTAAATAAGAACTTCCAGTTCTATGAATGGAATTGTGTTGATGGCTTAGGTCAAAGAGATTTGAATGATGGTAGCATTACATTCCTTGAGAATATTGAAGAACCCGAACAGCTTTTAAAACATATTGCTTCCCAAACAGAAAAGGATGATGCTGAAATATATGTGCTGGAAGATTTTCACGATTTTATTTCAGAACGGAATATAAAAATACAACTAAGGCAATTGGCGGAGAAATTGCGGTTTTACCGCAAGCATATTATCATCGTTTCATCAGTGCTTAGTTTACCCATCGAATTAGAGAAGTATATAACTGTTCTTGAATTGCCATTGCCGGGCAGGGTTGATTTGGAAAGTGTTTTGAATAGAGTTGTAAAGAATGCTAATACTGAAGTTGATAATGACCTTAAAAAGAAGTTGATTGATTCTGCTTTAGGTATGACGGTTATGGAAGCAGATTTAGCGTATTGCCTTGCAGCGGTGAAAGATAAAATGGGAATAAATTCTCCCAGGACAGTAGCGTTTGAAAAAGAGCAGATCATAAAGAAGAGTGGTTTACTCGATTACTTTCAGGTAAATGAAAGTTTGAAAAATGTAGGCGGAATGGAGCTTTTAAAGGAGTGGTTGGAAGAACGTAAACAGGCATTTGACTTTAAAGCACAAACTTGGGGTTTGGCTGAGCCAAAAGGTTTGTTGCTTTTAGGTGTTCCGGGTTGCGGAAAAAGTTTAACAGCGAAGTGTATTGCCTCATTATGGAATATGCCATTGCTTAGACTGGACATAGGAAGAGTTTTTGAAGGCACAGTTGGCAGCAGTGAGAGCAACATCCGAAGAGCCATTGCAACAGCGGAAGCTGTTGCCCCTTGCGTTCTTTGGATTGATGAAATTGAGAAAGGGCTTTCAGGTGTTCAAAGCAGTGGTTCTACTGATGGCGGTACAACATCAAGAATATTTTCTACCATACTAACGTGGATGCAGGAAAAAGTGCAGCCGGTGTTTGTAGTTGCCACTGCAAATGATATTTCAATGCTGCCACCTGAACTACTTCGCAAAGGCAGGTTTGATGAAATCTTCTTTGTTGACCTTCCTTCAGAAACGGATAGAAAAAGCATATTCTCCATTCATTTGGCAAATGCTTTAAAAGATACCAGTCAAAAATCAGAAGACTTCGGCCTCGATAAATTGGCAAAGGAATCAAAGGGCTTTAATGGTGCAGAAATCGAAGAGTGTGTTAAGGAAGCAAAATTTAAAGCCTACACTGAAAATCGTAATGAACCAAGATTGCAAATAATACACCTGCTTAATGCTATCAAAGCCACCGTTCCACTTTCAAAGACAATGAAAGATCAGATTGAGTTTTTACGCAAATGGGCAAAAAGCAGAGCAAAACAAGCTGGTGGCATTAACAACGAAGATTTGCAGGGTTCTGATGAAGTTCCATTAACGAAGGTTGAAAAGGAATTGAACCGCAGCTTTGATTAACAGAGAAAGTAAAAATTAGTAACAATTAAGTATAGCATTTTAAAAGCAGTTCGTTCATGGCATTAATGATTCCTTACAAACCATTTGATACCCACAGTGAGGGGGAATTGGCTGTTTTTTCTGCATTAGAATCCGGGTTGGATGATAATCTTATAGTATTTCATTCGGTGAGATGGATTACATCTTGAAAGAAATCACAAGGCGAAGCAGATTTCTTAATTCTTCACAGGAGTTTGGGCATTATGGTTTTGGAGGTTAAAGCTGGATATATAAGATGCGAAGGCAGAAAATGGTTTCAACAAAACCGCACAACACATGTAGAGAAGGAAATACAAGATCCAATGAGTCAGGCTGACAACAGTAAATTTAAGTTCATCGAATTATTAAAAGAAGCAAATCCAATCATAAAGGATTGTCTTGTCTGTCATGCTGTGTGGTATCCATCTATTAACTGGACGTTTCCATTACCACTCCATTACAGTAGCGAAATATTATTTGATGCAGAAACAATTGAAGACCCTCAATCAGCAATAGAAGCAGCTTTCGCCTATTGGAGCAAATCGTTGTTTAAATCAAACTACAATAAAGCAACATTTGAGCAGCTAAAATTCATTATAGCTCCTGAATTTTCAGCCGTCCCGTCTGTAAGGGCAAATTTTGAAAGCAGGGAAAGGCAATTTATTACTTTAACTAAAGATCAATCCAGAATAATGGATTTCTTGGATGAGCAGAGAGTGGCGGTTATTTCAGGGAGTGCCGGTACTGGAAAAACCATGTTGGCATTGGAAAAAGCAAATCGCTTAGGAGTAAAAAATGAAGAAACATTATTCTTATGTTTCAATGAAGCTCTGAGAACACACTTAGAAGAAAACAACCCTATAAAATTTGTTCACTTTAAAACAATTTATGAATTAGCAGATGAATTTATTAAATATGAAGAAGATGTTGTGTTGAATGAACTCACAGACACACTGGCTGGTAATCTATTTGATAACAAAAAGAAGTGGCCCTATTTTAACGTTATTATTGATGAAGCTCAGGATTTTAATACTTTCTTTATTGAAATACTTAAAGAGATTACACCTGGTTGTTTCTATGCCTTTTATGATAAAAAATCAAAGCATTTATCAGCAAGAGGAATTAGTTTGGGCTAACAATGCGGAATGTAAATTAACGCTACACACTAATTGCCGCAACACTAAGGAGATCGCCAGAACCTCGGCAAGGAATATTGGTTTGGATAGCAAAACATTTATAAACTCACCTGTAAAAGGCGAACAGTCTTTTATTTCTGAATACAAGTCAGGCAACGAAGGCTTTGCCTTAGTTGAAAAAATTGTCAAATACCTTCTGAAAGAAAAAAATGCTAATGCCGAAGACATAGTAATTCTGACTATGTCTGATTTTGAAAAATCAATCCTAAAAGGCAAAAATAGAATCTGTAATCAATCATTATCAAAGTTCCTGAAAAAGGGTAGCATTTGTTTTAATACTGTAGATGATTTTAAGGGCCTTGAAGCAGGGTATCTAATACTGGTGGATGTAGAAGTGGCGAAGTACGATAATAGCCATTATAGGAATAGGCTATACATTGGGTGTTCGAGAGCAAAGCAAGGCTTATTTATGCTTTTGAATAATCCGGCTGAGGATGATTTTGCTACCGCAATGGAGGCAATAGAGAGTAAGAAGAAAATCAAAAAGAACCGTATTAATTTTTATCAAAAACTTGCCGTCACAGAACTCGAACTATAAAATATTAAAATGCTACGTTCAAACATTAACACAGAAAGGTCTGACTTTAATAAAGTCAAAGATGTTGACCACATCGAAAAGGTTTGGCAATCAATTGAAAAGAATATTCCAATTTACTTTCAGAAAATGATTGAGGGCGATGACGAATTATCAGCCCTTAAAGAAAGTGGTTCATTTAAAGTAAAGTCCGCTGCTCCTGACATAAGGAAAAGGCTTTCTGAAATATTTGAGGACGGCTTATATTATTATCAAAAGGAAGATGCTAAATATAAAAAGTTTTTTGATGTTGATAGTATGCAGGAATTTGAAGATGAAGATGATCCCAAGGCATTTAAATCAGCTTTAAGTACAAAAGTTCCGGTAATCTTAAAAGCGAGAAATTCAAAACGAGAAATGATGCATGAATGGCAAACAAGATTTGCCATATCAAAGGCTGCGGATGTGTATGCAATTTTCTTTAACCTCATTACATTCATGAATGATTTTATTGAGGAGACTGATGATAAAGAATTTGCAGCTTTTGATGATGTTAATGAATTAAATAGCCTTGTGGTCTTAAACGATGATGATGATTACAATGTTCCTGGTGTAATTGGCATGGGTATAAAATCATCTGTGCTGTACTTTCTAAATCCTCAATTTTTTCTCTGTGCCAATAAGAATACTCTATACAGTTTTTATTTTCTTTCTGATTGTGAACATTTTCGATTACCCAGTGGCAGTAACGAATTTATTATGATTAACGACATGAGAGAGGAAAGCAACAAAAGGAATAATAGAAACATGCTTATTGATCAAAACTACTGGTATCCTTATGATTTATTTATTTTATATGGCTTGCGATCCTATAGGTTGTTAGAACAGCTTTGTTTGAAGTATAAATACAAGTTATCAGAAGAGTATCGTTTTGTTCACCTCAATACCTTTATGTCACATATCTGGGACATGAAAATTGATATAATAAATACTATGACTGGCGGAGACCAGGAAGATGCAAGATGACAAATAGAGAAATTCTTAAAAAGCACTTTGGCTTTGATTCTTTCAAAGACATTCAAGAAGAAGTAATAGATAATCTTCTTGGGGTTCGAATTCGTTATGCCTTATGCCGACAGGTGGAGGCAAGTCAATAATTTATCAGGTTGCAGGCTTGCAAACGGGTAAAACCACTATTGTTATTTCTCCCTTGCTTGCGTTAATGAAGCAACAAAATAAAAGATTAGTAGAACAAGGCATAAATGTTCTATCCTATAATAGCAGCATTGGTGATTTGAAAACACAGTTCAACAGATTGCGAAAAGCATTTCTGGATAAAAACTTACCTCAATTCATTTTTGTTTCACCGGAGAAAATATTATCTGATGGCTACCTTGAATATTTGTTGAAAAAGCATCGTTCAAAAATTGGCCTAATTGTTATAGATGAAGCTCATTGTATTTCACAATGGGGGCATACTTTCAGACCTGCTTATAAGACCATCCCGCTTTTTATCCGTAATATTTATGGAGAAAGCAAAATACTTCCGGTACTTTGCCTCACAGCAACATTAAATCCACATGATAAACATGAAATATGTACAGACCTGAGTATTTCAGAGAAAAATATCTTTATCAGTAAATCTCTTATAAGAAGCAATCTACACTTGAACATTCTGGAACAGGTAGAAAATAACGATCAAAAGAAGGAACAGCTTATCGAAATTTTAGACAAGCATAAGGATGAAAAAGTAATAGTTTATACCCACATCAAAGCAAGAGAGTATGGAACAAGGGAAATGACAGAAGCATTTAAGGCGAAGGGATTTAACTGTCACTATTTTGATGCTGATATGCAGGATAATGAGAAGTTGGAAATTTTGGAGCAGTTTGAAACAGGGTTAGTAAAAATAGTTTTTGCAACAAGTGCTTTTGGAATGGGAATAGACATCCCAGACATTCGTGTGGTAGTTCATTACCTCGTTCCTGAAAGTATTGAACAATATTATCAAGAAGTTGGCAGAGCAGGCCGTGATGGGAATGATGCTTATGGGTATCTGTTATATTCAGAAACAAATTTTAAGGTACGAAGAGACCTTATTAAAAAATCGCTATTGAAACAGGAAAGGATTAAAGACATCTTTGAAAACACAATACAACCAACATCGAATACAAGTTTAGCATTAAAAAAGAAAAAGGTAGAGGATGAAGTCAATCGTTCCGAAAAGATTTATGCACTTAGCAGAATGGATATTAGAGAGGATAATTCTGAAATGATTATTTTTTTATTCCTATTGCAGAACGGGACAATAAAGTTGCATGGAAAAGGAGTTCAGTTTTTTGATTGTTTCGAAGATAATGGCAGCAGCCTTTATAATTTGATGAAAGATGCATCAATAAATGGCATGGTAACCAGGATAGCAAAAAAATTGAATAAAAGTATAGAACAAACTAACTATGATATTTTCATGATGTTTAATCAGGAAGAGATAAAACTATTAAGAGTTCCGGTGAACGTTCTGAATTATTCGGTTAACTACCCATTGACTGATGAGGTTATTGATGAAATTCATGAGACATTAAAAAGCAGGATGGAAAACAGATTGGCTAATTTTGAAAAATTGGTTTCATTCATTAAGCTAAAATCAGACCCGATAGAGATCATTTCAAAACATCTCGGTATCGGATAGAAATGAAATCCCCCCGGCCAGCCCACAAGCACGGCTTATGCAGTGGCTAACACACAAAGCCAACGCTTCCACTGCATCTATGGTGTTGCCGCCATTTTTAACTGTCATACTTTTTGTAGCTATGCTCCCAACGCTTTTGGCACATTGCCTGTTCCGCTTCGCTACACAGCCAAAGAGCCAAGCCAACACAAGCATAGCAACAAAAAGACGCTGCACTCCAACCACCACCACCGTTTCGCTTGTGCCAGTATAAAAATTGGCGGGAAGCATACTTAAACATAATGCGGTCTTATGTGTTCGCTTCGCACAGCCACCCATCGCTTATGCAAGCATCCACCGCAGTGGCTGTCACATAAGTCGCCATTATGTTAAGTAGCCAACACCATAGCATCCGTGAAAACGGGATGAAGCCGTGCTTTTTGCCACCGCACCCCAAGTGCCACACACCCCGCCACCCTTTCAGCGGTGCAGAAAAAAATAAAGCATGTTTTGTTTTATGGCCATGTGCTTGCGGTAGGTTCATTCTCTTCGCCTCCATTTCGTTCAGGCGTTCCGTTCTTTCCGCTTCGCTTCATTCTCTACACTGTCCTTCACTACATTCCGCCTACGTTTATTTCACCAACCTCAGCACCGCACTGCAAAAGCAATTCCATCCCTTCATTCCACAAACCTGCACACAGGCTTTCCGTGTCATGGCGTTTGCTTATCCCCTCCCCCACGATGGCTTTTGTGTTTTGATAAGTTACAAAAGCCGCCAACGCTTCTAAGCAAACTGCTCTATGCCACTCCAAACCACCAACCCGGTTTGCTCCATTCCATTCAGTCATTGCATTTGCTCTTGACCCACCGCACAATTGAAAGCGGTATGCTTTATTTTTTCCTGCGAAGTGTTTACCCCAGCCGACCCACGAAAGACATCTCCGTTCCAATTGAAATTTAATAGCGATTGATAAGCATTGTAGAAATACAATTCGGATTTCTTTTTTCTAAAGAAGAATAGAAGTAGAAAGGATGATCCTGAAAAAAATAAAAATAAAAAGTGCAGCAAAGGTAGGTGGCTGGCACAGGCCAACGCTTGAAAAAAACCAAAAGACTACGGCATAATGAAAGGCAAATAATCTGTTTATTTTTTTATTGGTATTTGCCTTCACCCTTCGGGACTTATTCCGTTTCCTTTTGGTTTTTTAGCCACGCCACCTATCAGAATGCTTTCTTTTTTTCTGTTTTTTCTTTGTCAAATTATATATGTGTTGCGGAGCGTAAGCGTAACAGCACAGGCAAGGGCAAAAGCAGATACAAACTTAAAAGCAAGTATTATGCACAGTCCAAAAATTCACACATTCAATCCAAAAAATCAAACAATCGATTTTGATGTTTACATTTTATCGAAAGGTTTAAATAGTGGCAAACCACTTGAAAAACCTTGCCCCAATTGCTTTGTAATTGCCTGCAAAAATTCAGATGATATGGATTTTTATCCTTTCTTTCGGCTTATGGAAGGCAAAGCATTTTCATCAGTTCCTTACTGGTTCAGTTATTCCATTTATCCGCATCAGTGATTTTAAAAGTACCATTACGGCGAAGCCAAGCGAGTCAGCAGAGATAGAATATGCTTTTGAAAGATGTCCATAAAGTAAAGCTGATAGAACGAAAAGAAAAGCAGATGTACGAAACATTGGACTTTAGCCTGATGTAAAAAAAGCAATGATGTACAGGCACTTTAAAAGGTAGCCGTTAGGCTGCCAAACCTGGGAAATGCTTTTGCACCATAAAAAATTTATATGCAAAATTAGCAAGGGGGCAGACGCTAAAAGCCTAACACTAAAAACCAAAAGACTACGGCATAAACACAGA
This sequence comes from Bacteroidota bacterium, assembly GCA_016715505.1. Classification (GTDB taxonomy): domain Bacteria; phylum Bacteroidota; class Bacteroidia; order Chitinophagales; family Chitinophagaceae; genus OLB11. Next base: position 191,056 of record JADJZY010000033.1, on the reverse strand, counting down.
CCCACCGCACAAGGCTATCATTTATTCCGTTTCCTTTTGGTTTTATCCCCTTGCTGAGAGAAGCATATAAATTATTTCATTATGCAAAACATCCACGTATTTCAGCAGGCAGCCATTTAGGGCATTTGTCCTTTTACTCCGCAGGTTCTCCATCAGCACTTGCAGCTTTCACCTTTTGCTTATCAGCGTTACATCCGCAGGTCTCGGTTAGCCCATCAGCCAGTTTTTGGCATCAAGGTTTATCAGCTTCCTTGTGGTTGTTTCGTTTGGTGCTATCCATCAGGTGTTCGTGAGCTTTCAGCATTGCCCTTTTAGGGGCTTTGCTGAAAAGAAAAAGCCCCACCAAACTGGTGAGGCCATTTCCTAACTGAAAGAAAGAACAGCTTTTATGCTACTTCAACAATGTTGAGCACGTTGTAAGCACCGTTTTTGAGAGAGTACTGAACTCCGTTCACTTCCTGGAAGAACTCAATCAACATCAGGTAAAACTTAGTTCCAGCTCCGGCAGGTACACCGGCAGGAGTAAGCGTTACAGGTGTGTTGGTTCCGTCAATAGGAAGATTGGTTACAGGGCTGTACTCAATTGCACTGGTCCCGTTGGTGAAGTCAACAACTGCATAAGCAGATTTGAAGCTGACATGAGTTGCACCGGAAGGATATGCAATATCATTGATCGGAATGAAAGCGGAACGTTGATTGCACCTGTTACACCAGTTACGGTGAAGGGAGCAAAAAGAACACCGCCTAAAGCTGCATTGTCGTTGAAATCAAAATCTTTCAACAGAGCCAATGCCGCAGGGTCAGCAATACCGATTGCCACTGTACGTTCACCCCTTGCGGAAGTCGTATCGTAATTCTTAATAAGGGTCATGATTTGGGTTAAACGACTGGTAACACGATTGTCAGCAGCGTTCATCATGAGGTTACGGACAGCGTTGCGGAGCAACTTGCCGGCAGTTGCAGAACTTCCAAACTCAGCTCCATTTTCACGGGTACGCTGGAAATTCGGGTCATTTGCAATACGTTCAGCAGATACGCCACCTTTGGTTTTCACCAGGTGGCCATCTTGTGTTTTGTAGAAGGTCAACTCATCCAGAGTGCCTTCAATTTTGAGGATACCTTTTAGTTTTGCCATTGCTTTAAACTTTTATGAGTTAGTAAATTTGTTTCGACTGATACGCTTTAATCAGCTTACGAAAACAAAATTAGAAGCACTCTAAAGCCTCTGCAAATGTGTAAGGTCATCCATTCCGATTGTTCCGCATTATTCCAACAAACACAGTTTTACCGCCCTTAAAAAAGATTTATATTTGCAGTGTCACTTCCATATTTGAAGTATATCATCGGTATGGTTAGTGTATGAAGTTGAATAATTGAAATAATGAATAGACTGTGTATTTATCCGAAAGACATTCAGGTAATCACAGGCAGAAGCGACAGGTATGGTAGAAACCTTATCAAGAAGATCAAGGACCATTTCAACAAGCAGCAGCACCAGGTTGTTACTGTTAAAGAGTTCTGCCAGTACATGGGATTACAACTTGATGTTGTTGCCCGGCAGTTACGATAAGCCGTAATGCTTACATTCGCAGACGCTATGATGCGGATTTGCACTCTCTATACTCAACAATTTTTCTTCTCTTGTTTGTGCAGCGTTTGCACTTGGTTTAGCTAAATGGATTAGTAGCAGATATAAAGGAATGGTATAGCCTTTCCTCCTCACCATGCAAAAAAACGTAGTTATTTTTGTTATTAATAAACATTACTCCGTCATTTATTTCGGCGGCAAGCTGTTGAATGGTTTTGGAAGTGAATAATGTGATAAGTTGTTTTTTTATTATCTTGTATTGTGCATGCATAGGGCAAGGATGATTTTCAGAACATATCTTAATCCCATTACACATTTTTCGAGTATTTGATCCTCGCCCATTGCTTCAAGGATGAAGCGTGCAGGTAAGTTCTTTGCCTTTTCGGAAATATAAAATCCGCCATTGGGCCCACGTACTGAGCTTACCACTTTATTATCTTTTGTAAGGGATTGTAAGACCTTGGCGGTAAAGGATCTTGGTGAATCAATTGCCTCCGAAATTGCTTCAATGCCAAGCTTTTGCTCTTCAGAACTATTCCGGCTAAAAGATTGTTGCCCTTAATGCATATTCAGTTGCTTTGAGAACATATATGGTTAAGATGGAAAGCTGGTCATTTTAAAAGGGTTATGTTTATGGTGTAATGGCTCATCTTCTGTCCATTCGGCATACGAATCTTTTGTTTCAAACAATTTTAAGTGAACCAGTTTTATTTTATCGGGCAAAGCTTGCTGCAGTATCTGTTTTATATAAAGCAGTAAATTTTCGGCAGTTGGTTCTGCTTCAAAGATAACCAGGTTTTCGGTTGAAGCATGATTTGGGTTTGCTGCAATAAAATCCGCAGATACAACCAGGCAGTGATCTAACTTTTCTACAACGGCTGATTTAACCAGTTTTTTATGACTTTAAAATCTATCATAAAACCGGGAGTCTGCAGGTACGTGGTTGCTGTACGATCTGAGGAAACACCCATGCAGTTCATAAGAATGGCCATGTATATTTTTTACAGGCGCCTGCATATCCATGTATGGCATGTGCCATCTCAAAGTGAAATATTTTTGTAAGTTTCAGCATGATTGTTTTATATAAGTGTCGGTTTATTCCAATACCAAATTACCCGGCAATGGCTCCTGTTTTAATTTGCATTTTTGAATTATTTTCTGAAATAGCACATGCACCTGGTTTTTCAACAAGGGGTATAAAATAAAAGGAAACCGGTTATCATGCTGAACCCTGAAATAAAAAACTATAAAACAGGGCCTCAGTTGCAACATCATACTGCTAAAGGGTATTTGGCTATCACTCATCTGCCAGCGGGCTTTTAATATTCCGCAGCAATAAGACTGATCCAAAAATAAAAAGTGAAATGTTGGCGATGAGATAACCCCTGTTCAGCCATTTTATATTTTGTGAGACGGGGATACAGGTATCGTGTAAAATATCAAACGCAATGGCCATAAAAGAAAACTGTTGATACCAATAGTAGCGCCCATGGTATGTGCCATGGTTATATGTGTTCCGTGTGTATACACATTGGCAGGTACCGACATGGCTATCGCAAGAAGCAGTGTTAAAAATATCCAGATATCTGCTGCCATTAAAAACCGGTATGCGGTATGGTGATAGTGTTTGCGTGCGGTGCTTAGAGAAGCTCTCCATTGCTATATGATCCTGCCTAAAATAAAAGTTCAGTCATGCTTACGGCATAGCTGATATATTTAATGCAGGGTAGGTGGGCAGGGTAGATATGATGACTAGTTAAACATCAGGTTAAATAAACCGGTAAAATATAATAGAAAGGCAATGGGTGCATGACTGTATTTTTATTGCCATAATTTTTCCATCAGAAAGATATGCTGCCATATCAACATATTCCAGGCGCCAACCATGGAGCCATACGATTTCCACTGCACCCGTCATATCATTAACCACATTACTGCTGAAATAAGGAAATATCCATAAATACGATTCAATAAATGTGAACAGAAAAAAAAAATAATCCTGTAAGCCACATCCACACATAAACGGGTCGCTTTTAAAACTGCCGATCGATCTTACAAAATTGATGATGAACAGGATCCAGCCTGTTGCGATCGGTAATGCCAGTAAAGGATGAAATTCCCAATATTCCCTGCCCCCGAATACAGCAAAGCAATAGGTTATAAGAATTGTAATAACCGTTACTGAAAAAATCCCCAGTTGAATTTTTAGAAGCATGGGATAAAATATTTTTCTCCCGGTATATTCCTGCAGATAAGTAAGCACAGCGCCCATGGCTGCAAATATTATCCAAAAGATCACCGACGATACATGCAATGGCCGTATTATTTCAAACGAAAGATATTTTTAAAACCCCGGTCCAGGTACTGTAATGCGCCTGTTAACCAGGGAATACACATGCCTGTAGCCATTAATAAAAGTCCGCAAATAGTAGACAGTTTGGAAGTTGTAAGTTTATTATTGTTCAATGGTGCCATCATAATTAATTATAAAAGTTTTTGGGTCGATCTTCCTGATGCATCTATGGTTTCCAGGAACCGGGTTAGATCATTGATCTCCTTTCCGGATAAATGAAAATCAGGCATTATGGTTGTCCCGGTTTTGAGGAAAGCCTGTATGTAAGCCTCACCCTTTATAGAATATACATTGGTTAGGTCCGGGCCCAGGAACCCTCCCAGTCCATAAACCTGGTGACAGGCATTGCAATTATATTTTTGCCAGGCCATCTTTCCAGAATCGGCTACAGCATTTCCCGGACTACTCTTTACGGGCAATGCTGAGTATAGAAAAAAGGAAAAGCATAGAAAGGCAGTTAGCAAGATCGTCATTGCAATAAACTTATGCCTGTCAGCTGCCATGTAAGAATTGTATAAATAATTAAAGACAAAGTTATCTCTTAATTAGTATATTTGCCAATAAATTTTAATGGACAACAGAAAAGATCTCAAAAATGACCGGTAATAATTTGTTTTTTAATAAGTGCAAAGCCATGTATTGAATCTTAAAATAAATACATTTTGGAGGCTCCAGTATTATATGCTGGTAGTAAAACAAAAAAAGGTAAAAATATTTTTCTTATGAGAACCAAATGCAACAGCAAAAGCCATTGCTGTATTCCTGTTCGGGTTGTTCCAGTGCTGCGCAAATGGCAAATTATATTGCCGTGCAGCTCGACAGGAGCGGAGTCGCTGAAATGTCATGTATTGCTGGCGTAGGCGGTAATGTAAAAAACTGGTTAAAACCGCTTTATCCGGTAGGAAAATAATTACCATTGATGGTTGCCCACTGGCATGCTCAAGAGCTTGCCTGGGCAATCATTCAATTAATGCTGACGGCCATTTTGAATTAACTGCACTGGGCGTTAAAAAAAGAGATCATGAAGATTTTGACCTGGGCGAGGCGAACAGGATATTAATAAAAGTGAGGGAAAGGTTACAGAACTGCATACTGTAGCCTGATTGATGGATCAATAAACAGATCATTGTATAATCACAAAAACTATGAACGAAATCATTATTCAATTTTTTACAGCAACAAACCTGTGCCAGTATTTGCACGGTAGATGATATAGGAAAGCCATATTGTTTTTTACCTGTTTCTATGCTTTTAACGACACGACCGGGTTAATTTATTTTAAGTCATCTGCAAATTCACATCATGCTGCATTGATGAAGAAATATCCATTTGTTGCAGGTACGGTATTGCCGGATAAACTAAATAAAATCTCGATCAAAGGCATTCAATTTGAAGCCATCGTTTTGGATACAGCAACCATTGATTAAACGTACCCTGGGTATATATCTTGCAAAACATCCGCTGGCATTGGCAATACCCGGTGATATCTGGGCGCTGCAGGTCAACTATATTAAAATGACAGACAGTACTTTGGGCTTTGGAAAAAATTACCTGGACAAGAGCAGAACCGGAACCGAATTTGATCTGCAGCTAGCTGGTAAAAACTAATCATTTAAATACAAACAGAAATTGCAACCATCAAAGATCATGTATACTTCACCTCTTCATAAATTTCATATCCCGGTAATGGGATTAGCTTATACTGTCGATAGTCCCATTAAGGTAGCCCGTTTTGGTATTTCATCGGTTATCTCCATTGTAGAGAACAGGTTGATAGAATTAATGCGTAAGCACTACTATCCAACAATTGGGAAAACTTACCATCCCATCTCTGCACATGAAGATGATTTCAGGGCAAAGCGAATTACAGATTACCTGAACCTGGTAAACAGCATTGTTCAGGCCCAGGTTGAAAAACTCAGAAGTGCTGCTTTTGAAACCGGCTCAGAAATAGTGAAATATTTTGAAATGCTGCCTGAGGACAGCATCTTGAAGCAATGCTACTGTAAAATGATGAAGACTGAAGATGAACTTGAAAAGAAAAAACTGGAGAAATATTTACGTACGCAGATCCGTCCCGGAAGCATTGATGTAAATATTATGACAAAGACTGACAGGAATAATTTCAATAAAGCAGATGAAGTAATTGAAGATGGTTCAGATGCCGTAGTTGCATTAAGAGGATTTGCAACAAGTGAGCTTCAAAATTCTTCTGTCGTATTTTCTGCAGGTACAAATTTGCGGTTGTATAATTTCCTGGAGAACTGCCCGGGTTTTGATGTTAATACTGACGGTGGATTTACAAAAAAGGTGGTCATTAAAGTAAGTGATTTCCGATCAGCATTCATCCAGGGTAAATACCTGGCTAAGAAAGGGATCTGGGTAAGTGAGTTCAGGATCGAGTCGGGATTGAATTGTGGCGGACATGCCTTTGCAACCGAAGGCTATTTGCTGGGGCCCATCCTGGAGGAGTTCAAATCCAGGAAACAGGAACTTATCGATTCACTTTTTGAACTCTACAATAAAGCGTCTGAACAGAAAAGTAAAAGAAAATTTCTTTACCCTCCCCAATTAATAATTACAGTTCAGGGTGGTATTGGTACCCACCAGGAGGATGATTTTTTACATCGTCATTATAATATTGAAAGTACCGGGTGGGGAACTCCTTTTTTATTGGTACCGGAAGCCACTACGGTTGATGATGAAACATTAAAACTATTGTGTGCTGCTAAAGAAAAGGATGTAGTGTTGAGCCGGAATTCTCCCTTTGGCGTAAGGTTCTATTATCTTAAGGGAACCAGTGCCGATAAAGAAAAACAGGCACGTATTGCAGCCGGCAAGCCCGGAAGCCCCTGTACCGAAAAGCATTTGGCATTTAATACAGAGTTTACCGAAGCACCCATTTGTACTGCATCACATAAATACCAGAAATTAAAAATTGCACAATTGCGATCGCTTGACCTGCCGGAGCCTGAATACAAACGGAAGTTAGATGAAGTATTGGATAAAGAATGTTTGTGTATCGGGCTGAGCAATGCCGCGGCTGTTAACTATTCACAAACCATGATCAAAAACCTGAACGCTGTGAATATTTGCCCGGGGCCGAATATTGTAAATTTTTCTGAAGTTGTTTCCCTGCAAACCATGACCGACCATATTTACGGCCGGAAAAATATTCTTACCAATAGTTACAGGCCTCATATGTTCATTACAGAATTGAATTTATATATTAACTACCTGAAAGAACAGTTGGAAAATGACTTTAGGGATAAGCAATTGGACGAAAGAAAAAAATATTATGTTTCCTTTTTTAAAAACCTGCAGGAGGGCATCTCGTACTATCACCGGTTGCCGGGCATAGCCCAAACTTTCAGAAAACTATTTATAAGCCAGCTAACCCATGCAACATTCTGAATTGAGTTACTGCATTTTCAATATCCCTTCATTAAACAATAATCTGCTTTGTCATACCAATATCCTATAAAAGTATTTAAATACTTTTATAGGATATTAATCCTTATCTTTGCAGTATAAAAACAATTTAAAACAATATATATGCAAACAACAGCAGAAAATATCCTGAACGTTACCTTACTGGAACCCAGGCAGAAACATCCCACCATTTTTGTTCGCTTTGATGAACTGGAAGAGGGAGAGAGTTTAACCATACACAATGACCATGACCCCAAACCCTGTATTACCAGTTGTTAGGTGAAAGGGGCAATATTTTCACATGGGAATACCAGGAACAGGGGCCTGAATGGTGGATCGTGAAAATAGAGAAAAAGATCTCGGGGGAAAATGATGAAACGCTTGGACAAATTGCGGCCAAGGATCTGCGTAAGGCACAGGTATTTAAAAAATACGGATTGGATTTTTGTTGTGGCGGAAAGAAAACAGTGAAGGAAGCCTGTGCAGAAAAGGGGCTTGATGTTACCAAAATTGAGCAGGAGTTACAACAGGCAGATAAAATGCCTGCATCACGCCCGGTTCCATACGGCGACTGGGGCCTGGATTTCCTGTCTGACTATATCGTTAACACCCATCACAGTTATGTTAAAAAACTTTGCTGGATATATGTACCTATGCCAATAAAGTAATGCAGGGGCATGGTAAACAGCATCCCGAATTATTACGCATCAACCAGTTGGTTGTTGGAAATAAATGCTGAAATGTGGGGCATATGGTTAAAGAAGGAAAAGTATTGTTTCCTTATATTAAAGCATTGGTTGCTGCAGAAAATAATACACAGCCATTACAGGCCGCTCATTTCGGTACGGTGCAAAACCCGATCAACATGATGGAGATGGAGCATGAACTGGTAGGGAAGAACCTGGAGGAGATCAGGGAACTTTCTAAAAATTATTTATTGCCTGAAGATGCCTGTGCAAGTTATAGTTTACTATACAGGATGCTGGATGAATTTGAAGAGGACCTGCACCTGCATATCCATCTTGAAAATAATATCCTGTTTCCGAAAGCTTTGGAAATTGAAAAACAATTAAAACCATGAAACAAATACTAACCATACTACTGTCAGCAAGTTTCTTGCTGGCCTGTAATTCAAAAAAAAATGATAATACAGCCAATGCAGATCCGGTACCGGTTGTAGAGAATCAAGAGGGTCATGAAAAGGTAGCTGAAGGTCTTGTTTTAAATAATGGCGCCAAATGGAAGGCCGATTCAACAACTTTATTGAATGTGACCTTACTGCAAACAGTTGTTTCGGGTGCTCAGAAAGAAAGCCTGGATAACTATGTTCAAACAAATAAACAGTTGGAGAACGGGTTAAGTAAAATGATCAGTGAATGTAAAATGCAGGGTGCTGACCATGACGCATTGCATACATGGCTTGAACCCCTGATGCAAAAAACAAAAGACCTGAAAAAAGTTTCTTCTGTTGAAAATGCAGCTGCAGTTTTAAATGAAATTGAAAAACAGGTTAACCTGTTTCCACAATATTTTGAAAAATGATGACCATCAACGCCAATACAAAAATTGCCAGCTTATTAAAGCATAATGCAGATGCACTTGAAGCTATTGTAAGTATATCGCCCACATTTACAAAATTGAGAAACCCCATATTACGAAAAGTGATAGCCGCAAGAACCAGTATCGCTATGGCATCAAAACTCGGTGGCTGCAGTGTGGATGATTTTTTTAATAAGCTGCAGCCATTGGGTTTTGAAATTGACAAAGCAGCGGTTATAATGACAAAGGAAAATGAAAATAAGCCTGTTCCAGCATTTATGAAAAACATAGCTGCTGATAAAATTATTGAGTTGGATGTACGTCCTGTTATTGAATCGGGTAAGGATCCGCTTGATATTATTGTAAAAAAAGTAAAGACTTTGGAAACAGGTTTCTGTACTTAAAATCATTAATAGTTTTGAACCAACTGCTATTAATGCACCTGCTGGGCAAACAGGGTTTAGAATCTTATGCTGAATTCATCAACGATCAATTAGTGAATACTTATTTTTATAAAAAAACTGACAAGCCCCCGGTGCCGGAAAAAAAAGAAATGGAATATTCAGAAGGCTGGGATGAAATTTTAAACCGTTTTAATGGTAGATTGGAAACAGTTGATGTAAGAAACCTGGAAATGCCCTTACCCATGCATATGATACTGGAGGCGTTGAATAATTTGCCAAAGGATAAAGCCTTGTTTGTTTATCACAAAACGTATCCCGGTCTTCCTGTTGCCCGAACTGGAGGAACGTAAATTCAGCTACCGCATTAAAGAGATCAGTGATGCAGAAGTACAGCTGCTGATCTATAAAGACTGATATGTTTGCAACAACAGGAAATACAGAAACATCAAAGACCACCTCTTATAAAGTGGTGTTGCCATTTTACGGCTATGCCGCTGTTGCTTTTTTGGTTGCTGCCGTTCTTTTGCTATTATCAGCCGCAGATATTACAGATCATTATTTTCTTCCGCATACATTAGCTATCACCCATATCATGGCGCTTGGCTGGGGTACCATGATGATCCTCGGCGCCAGCCATCAACTAGTGCCGGTATTGATCGAAGGAAAATTGTACAGCACTAAGCTGGCTTATACATCATTTTTTTTGGCAGCGTTGGGCATTCCTTATTGGCCTGGGGATTTTATGTTTTTGATATGGGTTTGCATACCCAGTGTGGAGGGGTATTGATCATTTTAGCGATCATATCCTATCTCATTAATCTTGGCATGAGCATGGTAAAAACTGAGCAGGAAAATGTTCATGCCTTTTTTGTTTTTACGGCAGCAATCTGGTTATTGACTACAACCATTGTTGGGCTGTTGCTGGTTTACAACTTTACTTATCCTGTATTGTCAAAAAGTTCTTTGTATTATCTACCCTTACATGCACATCTTGGTATTGCAGGATGGTTCTTATTGTTGATAACCGGCATTGGGTCCAGGTTAATACCCATGTTCCTTATCTCCAAGTACAGCAACAACAAAACACTCTGGTGGATCTATGGATCAATTAATGGTGGGCTATTGGCATTCGTCTTTATTTTTTTATATACTGACAACAGACTGCTCATGGCCATCCCGCTACTTGCGGTTGTTGCAGGCATAGTATTATTCAGCTATTTCTGTTACCAGGCTTACCGGCAACGCATACGCAAAAAACTGGATGAACAAATGAAGGTCTCTTTACTTGCGGTACTCATGATGTTAATACCCGTGATCTTTTTGGTTGTTATTATTATAATATTGCTGATGTCAGCTAAAGAAAATACCAGCCTTGTAATTACCTATGGGTTCATTATTTTTTTCGGATGGATCACGGCTATTATTTTAGGGATGACCTTTAAGACTTTGCCGTTTATCGTGTGGAATAAGGTATATCACCAATTAGCCGGAAAAGGAAAAACACCGAATCCAAAAGACCTGTTCAGTAATACCATTTTTAAATGGATGAGTGTGGCCTATATATTCGGGTTTGTATTATTTACTGCAGGAATTTTACTGGATTTTACATGGCTGTTGCAAATTGCTGCAGCCCTGCTTTTGGTAACTGCTTTATTGTATAACTGGAATGTAATTAAATTGCTGATGCATAAACCTGCTTCATTATGAATGTAATTACAAATAATAATCTGAAATGCACTATTGCATTGGCAGCTTTGCAAAATGTTGAAGACCCTGAGATCGGGTTGAATATTGTGGACCTGGGCCTGGTTTATCAAATTGATTTTGATGAAACAGCCATGATGATATTTTGTACCATGACGTTGACCACACAATTTTGCCCCATGGGAGAATCTATTACCAATGCGGTAAAAGAAAATCTGAAATTACGTTTTCCCGAATACGAACCAATAATTGAATTAACATTTTACCCTCCCTGGAATCATGAAATGATCTCGGAAGCAGGCCAGGATTTTTTAAACCAAAGATAAATGCTCAGTCTTACCTGCAAAACAGCCATCAAAGCAGTTATTTACCTGGCCTCAAAATTTGAATCCGGTGAAAAAGCCGGAATTAAAGAAATTGCCGGATTTATTGATGCCAGTGAACATACGGTAGGTAAATGCTGCAAATACTTGTAAAAGGACAGGTTATCAACAGTTCGAAGGGACCTACAGGTGGCTTTTATATAACTGCAAAGCAAAAAGCTCAACCCATCATCAATATTGTTGAAGCGATAGATGGGGAAAATGTTTTCAATCAATGCGGATTAGGCCTGAGCAAATGTTCTGCTACACATCCATGTCCCATACATGATGATTACAAAGTTGTAAGGGAACTGTTTGAAAACATGTGCAGGCAGAAGAAAATAAATGATTTGTGTGAGCCTGTTAATAGCGGGTTGGCCTATTTACTTGGCTAGATCTCACAACTTTTCAAATCTCGCCTGGAAAAACCGTAAATACTTTGGTTCATAAATCATTTCATTCCATTGATCTTAATCCTGCGGTCATACACACGGGCGGCAGATTCTGCGATCACATCCATATGTGCCTGTGTGTACACCCGGCGGGGGATCGTAAATCTAACCAGTTCAAGCTTTGGAAAATAATTTTCACCATTGGTTTTTCTTCCCGCTGATACAATGCCTCTTTCCATTGTTCTCACACCCGAGTCAAGATATATTTCTGCAGCCAGTGTTTGTGCCGGAAAATTATCCTGCGGCATATGGGGCAGGAATTTTATAGCATCCACAAAAATTCCATGCCCCCCAATCGGCTTTACAATGGGAACCCCATACGATGCCATTTTTTCTCCCAGATAAATTACCTGTCCAACCCTTGCCTTCATATGTCCATCACTTACACTTTCACCAATGCCAATGGCCATGGCTTCCATATCCCTTCCTGCCAGGCCACCATAAGTATGCAGGCCTTCATAAACAACAACCATATTTCTGGCTTCTTCAAATACATCCCACTCATTTACGGCCAGAAAGCCACCGATGTTCACCAGTGCATCTTTCTTGGCACTCATGGTTGCTCCATCGGTGTAACTGTTTATTTCTTTTACAATTTCTTTGATCGTTTTATGTGCATATCCTTTTTCTCTTTGCTGGATAAAATAAGCATTCTCTGCCACTCTTGTCATGTCATGAATGACCCTGATGCCATGCTTTTTTGTAAGCGCTCTCAGTTCTTTTAAATTTTTTATACTAATAGGTTGCCCACCGGCCATATTCACGCTGGTGGCCATGCATACATAAGGAATTTTTTCAGCCCCGTGTTTTTTTATCAGCTTTTCTAATTTATTTAAGTCTACATTTCCTTTAAATGGGAATTCATTTTCCGGGTCGTGTGCTTCATCAATAATGATATCTTCAAATTTTCCGCCCGCCAGTTCCTGGTGCAGCCGGGTAGTGGTGAAATACATATTGCCCGGAATAATGTCTCCTTTCTTAATTAATATTTTTGATAAAATATTTTCGGCACCACGTCCCTGGTGAGTAGGAATAAGATATTTATAACCATATACATCTTTCACCACTTCTTCCAGGTGATAAAAATTACGGCTGCCTGCATAAGCTTCATCACCCATCATCATACCAGCCCATTGCCGGTCGCTCATGGCAGATGTGCCGCTGTCTGTAAGCAGGTCAATATACACATCATCAGATCTTAAAAGAAAGGTGTTATAACCTGCTTCTTTTAACGCCTTTTTTCTTTGAGCAGGATTTGTCATTTTCAACAATTCAACCATTTTCATTTTGTATGGCTCAGCCCAGCTTCTTTTTATATTTTTCATTGTTTTATATTTTTCATTTTTTTGCACTAATTGTTACGAGGGTTCTAAAGTCCCCCCTTGGGGGATTTAGGGGGCCGGTTTTAGTTTTGAAGTAAAATGTCGCAATACAGGCGCTTCTTCAATAATGATTAATCCTTTGATCTCATTCCGGTTATTAAAAACTTCAATGATCACTTCAGCCACATAATCAATATGGCTTTGGGTATATACTCTTCTAGGAATGGCCAGGCGAACCAGTTCCAATTGGGGGAATAAGTTTTCCATCATCATTGTATTTTCCAAACATGAGCGAACCAATTTCAACAGTGCGGATGCCACCATGCAAATACAAAGCACCAACCAATGCCTGCCCGGGATATTGTTCAACCGGAATGTGAGACAGAAATTCATTGGCAACCAGGTAAACTGCGTGGCCTCCTGCAGGCTGCATGACCGGAACACCGGCAGCTATTAATTTATTGGTGAGGTATTCAATACTGCGGATCCGGTAATGCAGGTAATGCTCGTCCATTACTTCATGTAAACCTATGGCAATGGCTTCCAGGTCTCTTCCTGCAAGGCCGCCATAGGTTGGAAAACCTTCTGTCATGATCAGTAAATTGCGGCATTGTTGTGCCAGTTCTTCATTACGCATGGCCAAAAAGCCGCCAATGTTGGCAAAAGCATCTTTCTTGGCACTCATGGTGCAGCCATCTGCATACGAAAAAAGTTCCCTGGCAATTTCCTGTACAGATCTGTATGCATATTCTTTTTCACGCAGCTTAATAAAATACGCATTCTCTGCAAACCGGCATGCATCAATGAACAAGGGGATATTGTTTTCTGTACAGATCTTTTTTACATCTTTTATGTTTTGCATGCTTACCGGTTGTCCACCGCCGGAGTTATTGGTAATGGTGATGATGCAAATAGGAATGTTTGCGGCACCTTTTTGTGCAATAAAAGTTTTTAAAGCCTCCACATCCATATTCCCTTTGAATGGCGCAGGCACAGTAGGATGTTTTCCTTCTTCACAAATCAGATCAATACCTTCTGCGCCGGAAAATTCGATATTGGCTCTTGTGGTATCAAACAGCGTATTGCTTACAATATATTTTCCTTTACCGCCAAGAATACTGAACAGGATCTTTTCAGCCGCTCTTCCCTGGTGGGTGGGTATTACCAGCGGAAAGCCGGTAATATCCTGTATGGTTTTTTCAAAACGGAAAAAACTTGGGCTGCCGGCATAGGATTCATCACCCTGCATAATACCTGCCCATTGGTTACTGCTCATTGCGCTAGTTCCGCTGTCGGTAAGCAGGTCTATCATTACATCTGTTGAATGAATGAGAAATGGATTATAAAAAGCCTTTTCGAGGATCAACTTTCTTTCAGCAGTTGTGTTAAATAAATGGGTTCAACGGATTTTATCCGGAATGGTTCTATAATGGTTTGCATGAAAAATATTTGAATAGGGAAATAAGAAATGGAAATCTTGCCCGAAGCGGGAGAAGGTGTATTTATGAAGGGCGGTTGATGATATTTTTCCAGATCTGCATTAGTACAAATTTATGATTTATCATGGCAAAATATTTATGACTTTAGTCATGGAGCTATTAGAATTACCGCATTTAATTTAAACAGCAATGTCTTCAGCTATGATTTTGTTGTTGAAGATATCTTCGCCATTAAATTTTATTTCCCAGGTTACCGGTATCGCTTTTTTTAACAGGCTGCTTACACCGCAATATTTTTCCTGCGAATCCATTACAGCCTTCATTGCGGCTTCTTTTGTACTAATATCTCCCTTAAAAGAATACAGCACGTGTATGGCAATATACTGAATGGGCGCCTGTTTGCTGAGTTCGCCGGTTACCATCATGCTCAGGTCCTCAACTGCCTTATCCTCTTTGCGCAGCAATGCAATAATGTCCATGCCCGTGCATCCTGAAAGCGCTGCAAGCACAAAAGGTTTAGGTATTGGAGCTATGTCCTCACCGCCAGATCTTTCAGGAGCATCCATCACAACCGCATGCCCGTTAATAAGTGCATTAAACTGCATTTTCCCCATCCATTGTGTTTCAATTTGATGATTTGCCATTATTAAAAGTTTGAATTATTTTAATATTGCACAAATGTAAAAGCTAAATACCAGCATATGGGTAACATAAGTCACTAAGCGGGGTTAAAGCACATGATATTCATCATGCACTATTAAGACTCTGAGCAATTTGGGTTTTTATTATAGGTACAGTAAAACCTGTACACTACCGGGTTAATGAACAGACTGTGTATTTATCCGAAGGACATTCAGGTCATCA
This sequence comes from Bacteroidota bacterium, assembly GCA_016715505.1. Classification (GTDB taxonomy): domain Bacteria; phylum Bacteroidota; class Bacteroidia; order Chitinophagales; family Chitinophagaceae; genus OLB11. The sequence goes on along the minus strand of JADJZY010000033.1, from coordinate 175,597 downwards.
CAGGAAGAAGCGATAGATATGGCAGAAATCTTATTAAGAAGATTAAAGAGCATCTCAAGAAGCAACAACACCAGGTTGTTACTGTTGAAGAGTTCTGCCAGTACATGGGATTACAACAGGATACTGTTGCCCGGCAGTTACGATAAGCCGTAATGCTTAATTCGCAGACCCTATGATGCAGCCTTGTACACTCTCTACTAAATAGTATTTCTTCTCTTGTTTGTGCAGCGATTGCACTTGATTTAGCTAATCTTGTTGGCTATTTGTTGCCCAATCGTCTGAAACCATTGATATATCAGTAACTTGTATCTTCTGTATTGGAAAGTAAGCCAATCTTTTCCAAATTACGCCTCCCCACTTTTTTGCTTTTTTCCTTTCTTACCCAGTCTTCGTTTTACCACCGGCTAAAAATTGCGCCAATTTTACCTCCAGAAGTGTACCGAGAATTTCTTTGATAGGATGGTGTGATTTACCCATGAACAATCGTTTGGTTACAAATCCTGCGGTGGCCCCAATAATAGTTCTGAGAAATGAAGATGGTTTTTTGTCGCTTTGAGGCAATATTTCATGTAGCGCCGATCCGATTAGTTGAATAGGAGAGAACTGTTCGCTCAAATATTGCAATTCCATTTTAACCTCTTGCTTTGCATGCATTTGTTCTTGTTCCAACAATAGTATTTTTTTCTTCAAAAGTAATAGCCTGCTCATAGTTCTTCCTGGTCTTTGGTGGTTTCAGTTTTTAGTATCAGTTTGTTCTGTAGGGGATTTTTAAAAACACGCGTTTTGAACAAAATGACCAAAATGGCTAATAGTAAATAAAACGCAGCCACCAATATAAACCCCAGATATTGAGTATCGGAATAGACATTGATCCATATAGCGATTGCCATAGAACCAAACAATATGGCTAGGAGTAATAGAGTAAAAAATAAAAAATAACTAATGAGTTGAGCCAGCATATCAGTTGCAGATTCCACTATTTTTAATTTGTATAGGGCTATACTGGTATTCAAATAGTGGGAAGCTTTTTCAAAAAGCATTTCAACGGGTGTGGTATCTTTTCTCATTACTTATTTAAGGTCTGCTTTTAACATGAAAGTGATTGATTTTTATATATTTCCTGGATTATTGAGTGATCATGAAATGCCCGTATATATTAACATGAACGGATTTAGGCATGCCACTTGATCGTTTTTCTAAGGGATATCAAACTTCTATGTACTTACCCAAGGACTATTCCTTTAAAGGGATTATTCCTGTGGGTTAAGCAGCAGCTATGGTTAATGGTTAATGCTAAGAAATGGGAGACTTGGCATGTGTCATGACGCCATCGTATTTCTTTTTCCTTCTTTAACCACATGTTCAGCCTGACTAACTAATTCTTCATAACCTTCTTTGGCTTTATCGATATAGCCATTTACGGTGTCTTTCATTTGTTCCACATAATCTTCGCCTTTGTCAAGAATTCGACGACGTGTGCGACTTCCGCTTGCAGGGGCAAACAATACGCCGGCAATAGCGCCAACGGCTAAGCCAACAACGGCTCCTAAGACAATTTTTCCTGTACTCATATTTTTATATTTTTTGGTTTTTGTAATTATTTTTCTCCACGAATGATTCTTAACAGGATAGCGATCACTGCAATAACGAGAAGAACATGCACTATTTGACCGGCACCAAATCCGAAGTACCCAATGAACCAAAGTATCACCAAGACGATTGCTACTAAATAAAGTAAATTTCCCATAGGTTGTTTAAGGTTTTAAAGGTTGAATGTGTTTGTTGTTTCTATAAGATGCGAACACTGAACGCCGTCTTTAATCTCATTGTAAAGGTCTGTGTGTTTCATTCCCTTTCGTTACGTTTTCATTTGTAATAGTTACAAGATTCTAACTGCAAACAATGAACATTTGTTTTTTTTGGGACAAGTTCATGCACTATTGCGCCAAATAACCACCATCTATTTCCAAAGCGGATCCGGTCATGAAAGAACTTTGATCGGTACATAGAAATAGAAATCCATTCGCAATTTCTTCTGCACTTCCAAAACGTTTCATCGGATGTAAATGCAATATGTTTTTTTCTATTTCAGAATGATGACTGATGCCACCTTTTACTAACAATGGAGTGGCAATAAATCCGGGACAAATGGCATTGATTCGAATATTATTTTCTGCGTATTCCAGGGCTGCAGTTTGCGTTAAGCCGAGTACACCATGTTTGGCGGCAACATAATGGCAGGATGAAGAAAAGCCCACTTTGCCGAGGATTGATGACATATTTACAATAATGCCTTGTTTTTGAATGGACATCTGAGCAAGCTCGTGTCGCATACAATTAAAAACCCCGGTCAGATTCACGCCTATGACTTTCGCCCAGGCGCTTTCAGGCATTTCGCCCGTGAAATGGGCCTCACCACCAATGCCCGCGTTATTTAGTGCAATGTCCAAACGGCCAAATGTTTTTACAATATGCTGGATGGTCGATTGCACTTGCTCAAAGTTTGAAACATCACAAGCCACAAATTGAGCATTTTCATTGTGCGTCTTTATTTCTTCCAGAATATTCTCTTTGGTATCGGAATCCAAATCTGCAATAACTAAGTTCGCGCCTTCTTTTGCTGCAAGAATGGCACACGCTTTTCCAATTCCAGATAGACCACCGGTGATAAATACGGTTTTGTCGTTTAATAATTTCATGTTTTTTGATTTAATAAGTTCTTGATTAAAAATTCAAAAGACTTTCAAAGCAATTGTTTGCTTTTCTTTTTTTGCAAGCCTGAAGTTGAATAGATGCAATATTGATCATCTTGTTTGATTCAATTTTTCAAGATTAGGTTGAATCTTTAGGGATCAATCAAGAGTCCTACTTTTTTTAGTTTTTTGTAAACCACCTTGGCAATTTCTTTCGTCATTTGTTCAATACTGGATGGTGAAATGCTCTCTGTAATGGCTGTCCATATAATTTTATCTTGTGGTATTGAAAACAAGGTGATTTCAACCGTATAAGTTTTCATGTTTATGGAGTGGTCGGGCATAGAATATATTTCCCAACTTCGATAAAATAGCCCATTAAAATTTTGGTAGTAATTGGGATAACTAGAAAATGGGGCACCCGGTCGGACATAAACTTCGCGATCAATGTCGATTAAACGTAATAGAATAGCGCCATCAAATTTTTGTTCTTCCAAAATCCGTTGGAAGGATTCATTTTTAATGTCCAGATTTTTGAAAACAAAGTATGGGATGCAATCCCTTTTCCTTTTAAGAAATGAACGATTTCATTTTCTGATTTAATTCTGCGGGTATCGTTCAATAGAAAGGAAGCAACCAGAATTTTTTTCAATGAAGAGTATTTGACTTCATGTGAACTATTGCTTTTGGTAGATATTATTCGGGTGGAATAACATCCTGTCATGAACAGACAAATTCCGGCGAGTAAGGATATAAGAATATACTTCATAGTTTAACAAGAGACTTTTTGGATTCCAATCATCTTGGAAGAATAACCCACTTTTTCTGATGATATACGGTGCGTTTTTTATACCCCCTGTTTCACCGAATGATTGGACTTTTAATAAATAGATTTACAATTTGGGAAAAGGATAACAACAAAGAATAATTACCCATTTCAGGAAGGAAACGAGCGATTTTAGTTCTTCACATCATTGGTGCCAATGCTTTGTATGGCATTTCGTAATTCGCTCATATCATGATTAAATTCTTTCTTAAAATCTTCCCAAATAGATGTTGAAGTATGATGTGCCAGATCTATCTTTTCTTGTAATCGAACATTTTTGGCTTGTAACTCATTGACTTCTTGTTGATATTTCTCTTCGTTTTTTATTTCTCCGTTCCATTTCTTTTTACGAAGGATAAAAATTTGTTCATTGTTTTCTGCAATCTGTTTTTTGGCTTCTTTTTTAAATTCGATATAGTCTTTGGTTGAATCCAAACAGGCAGCCTGAAGATCATTCCGGGCATCCTTCAGATTCTCCTGGGCTTTGCTAACATTTTTACGGGCTTTGTCTGTTTTTTTATTGCTTTGACTCAAACAAGGGATTGCACTCATCAGCATCAGACAGATTAAGAATAGAGGAGAGATTATTTTTTTCATGTTGTAGGTTTTCGTTGATATGATTTTAAAGATTAGGTAATAGTTGTAAGCATTCCATACCTAGTCGGAATCAAGAAGGACGGATCAAAAGAACGTAGTTACAGGTAAACTACTCAGAAGAATAAAGTCGAATCTGTTACTGAACAGCAGGTGCCAAATAGCGCCTGAAAATCCAGGCATTGGATTCATGATTTTCCAGTATCCCGGTCAAAAAGTCGACAGTTCCGGCATCTTTCTGGTCCTTACTCAATTTGTCGATTTGATGTCGATAATGAACACTTAATTTTTCATGGTCAGTCATCAATTCTTTGAGCATATCTTCTTGAGCAGGATACTCATTCGCTGACTCCTTTAAACTGCTTAGACTGGAAAATTCCTTTAAGGTGCCAATGGCTTTTCCACCCAATTTTGTAATTCGTTCGGCAATAAGATCTGCAGTTTCTTCGATTTGAATATATTGTTCCTGAAATAATTTGTGTAATTCCATAAAACTATTTCCGGATACATTCCAATGGAATTTTCGCGTTTTTACATAGAGTAACATTTCATCGGCAAGCAATTGACTCAATATGGTCGTGCTTTTCGAGAGATTTTTTTCGGTGATACCGATAGATGGTTTCATTTCATTTTTTATTTAATAGCCAATGCCATCCTGAGAAGATTTGGAATCCAATACCATGATTAGTTCCTGAATGCCAACATTGATCAGTTCCACTTCACATAAAATATGAATTTCTTCACCAATCATCAAACCACCAAGTTCAATTTCCTTGTTCCAATCTAAGTTCCAATCGTTGCGATTAATTTTTCCGCTAACCACAAATCCAGATTTTTCCTGTCCGGTGATATCCTTGGTAATCCCACCAAATTCGACATCCAACTGGATATGCTTGGTAATTCCTTTCATGGATAAATTTCCCCAAAGTTCATGATGACCCAAGCGATCGGATTGGCCAATACTTTGTGAGGTGAATGAAATTTGATGATGATTTTTAACATCGAAGAAGTCAACTCCTTTGAGGTGATTATCTCTTTTACTATCTCCGGTTGTAAGGGAATCTGCATCGATCCATAAATCAATTTCAGCCGTTGTGAAATCTTTTCCGCTGGTATATATGGACGCATCAAATCGGGTGAATTTTCCTTTTAAATTCGAAATCATCAGATGTCGGACTTTAAATTCTATTTCACTATGGCTGAGATCGATATTCCATTTTGTTTTGTTTTCCATGGTTCCTGGTTTGGTGATTGATGATGGGTATTTTTAGGACAGAATGTAGAAATTTGATTTGGTTCGGGGTTCTGACAAAAAAAAGAGTAGGTTATTATTAAATTCTCTTTGACAGCGTGAAATAGGATTTTAAAAAACATCCTTCATATTCACTTTTACGGAGACACGATTTATAAACTCTACTTAATCGATTCGACTTGCTGTTTGGCCTCAGTTCGATGGGCTTCAGATGCATGCACTGCATGTCCATTAGCTTTGACGGCGCTGGAAAGGGCTTTTTCGGTATGTCCATTTTCGTAGTGCGTAGCCGCATCCCGATGATGTCGTGAAGCTTGTTCATGATGTTCGGCAGCTAATTGATGATTCGCGATAGATTGTTTTTGATTGGCAACGGGAACTTGTAATTTATCGGGCGTTGCATTTTTAGTGGATTTCATAGCTTATTTATTTTGTGTGAAGATTTGATTTCTACAGGCAAAGTTCGACTGAAGCAAATGGAATTACTTACTGAATTCACTGTAATATTTACATGATTCGAATGCATTGCGGTCCTCCCAATATATTTAGGTTTTGAAAAAAAGCCTTTGGTCCATTTTGGAGCACTACAGCGCCAATGAGTTGAACCATAAGATATTACCTCATCATCTTAATTGATATATCGTACAGTAACACATTGGAAAGGGGATAGCTGTATTCGCTTATATTTTGTCAGAAAGTTGCTTAATCGGACTATTTTCATCAAATTAGGGCCGGTTTTATAGGTTTTTTATGGTGATGACAGCTTATCCACATTTCACCGAATGGTAACAAGCTCCCGATTGTTGAAGTCAATAAATCCCCTAAATTTGCGGGTTAGGACTCGGGTCATTCCGTTAAATCCTTCATAAAATTTCAGACTCGAATGAAACAACTTTATACGTTGATCTTGATGATTTGCTCGCTGACTTCATTGGCTCAAACATCCATTGTTAAAGGGAAAATTATTCATCAGGATACCAAATTGCCTTTTGCGGAGGTTTCAGTAACTATTCCAAAGGTAAAAGTAGCGACTGCCACGAATGGAGAAGGTGATTTTATCATCAGTAATGTCCCTTACGGCAGTTGGGAACTCCGATATACTTTTGATGGGGTCAATGAAGAAAGTTTGATGATACAGGTTACAGGCCCGGTCACCAATTTAGATGTGATTGAATTGAAGTCTGTCGATCCGAATAATAACAACTATACACTGGATAATTCAGGCGGAAATGTGGAAGATGCCACATCGAACGACAATAATTCGGCGAGGGCATCCGGTCAGAATGTGGCCTCAGTCTTAAATGCCGCCCGCGACCCTTATTTGAGTGCCGCCACCTTTGGATGGGGACAATATTTTTACAGGATGAGGGGCTATGAAAATGACAATAACCTCCTTTTTATGAATGGCGTTCCAATGAATGACCTGGAAGAGGGTGGTGTATTTTTTAATTCATGGAGTGGTTTGAATGATGTTTTCCGTGGACGAAGTTTGAATCTAGGTTTAGCGCCCAATGAATTTAATTTCGGGGGTGTTGGGCTGAATACCTCTTTGGATGCCACAGCTTCAAATCAACGAAAAGGAACACGTATCACATATACTTCAACCAATCGTTCTTATCGCAATCGTTTAATGGTCACGCATTCATCCGGATTGATGAAAAATGGCTGGGCTTATTCGCTTTCTGTATCCCGACGATGGGCTCAGGAAGGCGCAATTCCTGGTACTTTTTATGATGGGTTGGCCTATTATGCGGCCGTGGAAAAAAGATTTAAAAAGCAAGGTATCAACCTCATGATTGTTGGGTCTCCGGTATCAAGGGGTAAGGTTGGGCCAGCCACCAAAGAAGCCTTTGAACTGGCCGGAACCAATCTTTACAATCCTAATTGGGGTTATCAAGGGGGAGAAGTGCGTAATTCCAGGGTATTTAAATCACATGCTCCCATGGCTATTTTAACCCACGATGCCCGCCTTTCGGAAAATACCATTTTAACAACGGCCATTTCTTATCAAACAGGGGAAACCTCAACCACTTCTTTTGATTGGTATAATGCTGCCGATCCTCGTCCGGATTATTACAAATACATGCCAACTTATATTGATTCTCCAAGCGCGACCAAAGAAGCCATCGATTGGTACAATGCCCATCCGGAAGATCATTATTTACAAGTTCAGTGGGATCGATTATATGAAGCTAACCGAATGAATAAAAAATCGGGATATGGGCGATCCATTTATATGCTGGGAGCTGATGTGGAAGCCTCTCGTAAAATCAATGCGGCCGTGAACCTCGAAAGCATTGTGAATGATCATATCGTACTTTATACTGGCCTCAGTTTTCAAAATCAAAAGAACCATAATTTCAGAAGGGTAGAGGATTTACTCGGTGGCGATTATTGGGAGAATATCAATCAATTTGCCGAAGATGGCATTTTGGGGAGTGCTGTTTCTGTATTGCTGAATATGGATGATGCTTCTACCCGAAGAGAAGTGGGCGATGAATACGGTTACAATTATAATATCCATTTTAATAAAGCCAATTGGTTTGGACAAGGTGTATTTACCTATAACAAATTTGATTTTTTTCTGGCTGGTGAATTAGGATATACCGGTTTTTATCGCGAAGGAATTTACCGGCATGGTTTGTTCCCGAATAATTCAAAAGGAAACTCTTCCACGATGACTTTCTTTAATTACAAAGCAAAGGGTGGGGTGACTTACAAATTAAATGGTCGTAATTATTTATATGCCAATGGAAGTATCGGAACACGAGCGCCATTTGTGGACAATGTATTTATTGCCCCACGTACCCGCAACACGACCATTGAAAATGCTCAAAATGAAAAAATTCAGAGCGCAGAAGTTGGTTATTTATTACGTTCTCCAAATGTAAAAGGTCGATTGACTTTCTTTGTCACTGAGGTAGAAGGTGCATCAGATATCAAACGTTATTTCAATGATAACTCTGCAGTAGGTTTTTCATTTACCAATAATGTGTTACAAAATTTAAACAAACGATATACGGGTTTAGAATTTGGAACTGAAGTAAAAATCAGTCCTAGTTTTACCCTTAATTTAGCAGCTGCATGGACCCAGGCTTATTATACTTCCAGAGCGACTTCTCGTTTATATGACGACAACGAAGAAGCAATCACGCAAGGAACGGTGAGTCCGAAAACGGATACGGTTTATATCAAAAATTACTATGTACCTGCCGGACCACAAACTGCATTACAAGCGGCATTAAATTACCGATCAAAACGATTCTGGTTTGCCAGCATCAGCTTCAACTATCTTGCCAATAACTGGATTGATTTTGCTCCTGCACGCCGAACCATTGAAGGCGTTGATTTATTAAAATATAAAAGTGAAGAATGGAGTGCTGCCATTGATCAGCAAAGACTTCCATCTTTTTATACTGTTGATTTATTTGGTGGAAAATCTTTCAAAGTCAACAAGTACATCAAAAAAGCAGGGAATAATACCTTCCTGAATCTGAATATCGGAATCAGTAATGTATTGAACAATAAAAATATCAAATTATATGGTTTTGAAAACCTGCGTTTAGGTGGTAATTCGGCTCAGCCTGATTGGTTTGTGCCACGTTATGCCCATGCTTTGGGAATTCAGTATTTCATCAATTTAGCTTTAAGATTTTAAACATAAACAAATAACATTCGTAATGAAAAAAGTGTTTTTACCGGTTGCTGCCATTTTGCTTTTCGCCATTTTGGGGTATACCTCTTGTGTGAAAAAAGAATTTGATTCACCACCGGATACAACCCTGAATGATCCGAACTTACCAGTGAATAAAACCATTTGGGAGCTTAAACAAATGTATACCGGCGTTCCTACCCTCATTGAGGATGATATTACGGTTGCAGGCGTTGTAGTGGCAGATGACCGAAGTGGAAATTTTTACAAACAAATCATTATACAAGACACCAGCAGTGGAATGCCTGTTTTAATAAACCGCAGTGGATTATACTCCGATTTTCCGATAGGCCGTAAAGTTTATATTAAATGTAAAGGTTTATATCTTGGTGCATACGGCGGAATGGTTCAAATTGGTCATACCCCAGATAACAATAATGAGATCAGCAGTATTCCAAGTGGTTTGATTAGTAAATATGTGATCAAAGGAAAATTTGATTTGAGTCAGGTGACCGCTCGTAAAGTTTCGATCATGGAATTGAATAACCTCAACAGCAGTATTAAATGGTTGGGTACTTTGATCGAAATTGACAGTGCTCAATTTGTCGGTTCGGATGTGGGCGTTCCATTTGCACAAGATCCAACAATTTCTTCAGCTACTGAGTTGGAAGTTGAAGATTGCGCAGAAACAAAAATCATTTTGAGAAATAGTGGTTATTCGACTTTTAAATTTGCATTGTCCCCTGCAGGTAAAGGCCCGCTTCAGGCCATTTATTCACGATATAATTCTACACCACAATTGTTTATTCGCGATACACCGGATGTACAATTTAATGGACCCCGTTGTAATGCCTTGTTGACTTTACAAACTATTCGATTTATTCGCAGTTTGTATCCGGGTACAGGAAATTTTACCGTTCCTACCGGCACTAAAATTAAAGGTGTGGTCATCTCTGATAAGTCAAAATCAAATATCAATAGCCAAAATATAGCCATTCAGGATGCAACTGGCGGGATTATTGTTCGTTTTAGCACGAGCAGCGGTTTACCGAGCTTAGGTGATGAAGTAGAAGTAAATCTTTCAGGCGCTACCTTGTCGGAATACTTCGGTGTATTACAAGTTGGTAATTTATCTTCCTCTAAATTTATTAAAACAGGTACTGGTACGATTACGCCTAAGGTGGCAACTATCAAACAAGCATTGGATAGTTTACAAGTTTGGGAATCAACATTGGTTAAAGTAAATGGAGCAACCATTTCAGGTACCCCGGCAACTTATTCCGGAAATAAAACTTTGGCAGATGGTTCAGGTTCTTCCTTGACTTTGTTTACCTTTTCCTCTGCTACGTTTGCCACTACAAATTATATGACAGGTATGGTTTCGGTTACCGGTATATTGGGTGAGTATACAACCTCCACCAGTTCAACCAAACAATTGAGTATCCGGAATTTGAATGATGTAACCCCTTAAAATGTTAAATTAAAAAAGATATGAAAAAAATTTTATTGTCATTGGTAGTTATGGCTGCTACATTGACCAGTTTCGCTCAAATGCCTTTCGTGTTGTCAGGCACCAATTACACCCAAAGTTTCGATAATTTAGGGAGCGGTTTGCCCATGGGATGGCGCGTAGATACCCTGGTTAATAAAAATGCCGGTTTGGGAAACGATGCCCAAGTGCGTTATTCAAGTACTACTGTAACATGGTCGAGCACATCGCGTGGTTTTAAAAATGTGGCTTCTGCAGATGGGTTGACTTCGCTTCTAGTAGTGCTGATCAAAACAATAGTACGGATAGGGCTTTGGCGGTACGTCAGGTGGGTTCTAATGCCGGTTGGGATGATCTGGATAGTTTGGTTTCATTCAATTTCGGAATAGCGAATACAGTAGGCTTGACAGGATTTAATTTGCAATTTAAAATTCAGTCATTGCACACCGCAGCCACACGATATAATAATTGGATTGTACAATATGGCTTTGGGTCAAATCCAAGTTCATTCACGACAATGGCAACTTCACCTGCGGTTCTAGTTCTGGATAGTAACTTTAGTAATACCTCCGTTACCGTTAATTTTGGATCTGCATTGAATAATCAAAGTCAACCCGTTTGGATTCGTATTATGGCTGGTGATACATCGAGTGGTTCTGGTAGCAGACCATTGGTTGCCGTTGACGATTTTAATCTGAGCTGGACTGGTTCAGCCGCAGGAGACCCTAAACCATTGATTGCCTCTTTAAATCCTCAGGATAATGCGACAGGTGTGGCCATCACAACGGTTCCTGCCATCACTTTTGATAAAAATATCAGCTCAGGTACAGGAAATGTATATATTCGAAATCTGACAGACGCTACCACGCAAACCCTTGCAGTTGGCAGTATCGGTGTGGCTGGAATGACGGCAACACTTACGGGCACAACCCTGTTGAATGGAAAGAACTATGCCATTCAGTTTGATTCAACCTGCTTTACGGCTTCCGGCAATAATTCATATGGGATTTACGATTCAACAAGCTGGAATTTCACAACCATTCCTGCAACCAATCCGGCACAAACTTCTTTGAACGAAACCTTCACAGGATGTAATGCACCAACCTTTGGTTTGTTCACAGAATTCAGTGTAAATGGAACGCAAACATGGCGTTGTTCTAACTTCGGACGAAATGATACAGATGCCGTTTATATGAATGGTTTTGCAAGTGGTTCATCCAATGACAATGAAGATTGGTTGATTTCACCGGCTATGAATTTAAGCGCTATGACCAATCCTTATTTACATTTTTGGAGCAAGCGTCGTTTCAACGGAAATAATACCAAAGAAGTTTTTGTTTCTAATAACTACACCGGAACCGGCGATCCAAACGCAGTTGGTTGGACCAATTTAAATGTAAATTTCTCTAGCCTGGATAGCACTTACATTCCATTTTACAATAACAATTTGACATCTTACAAAGCCAGCAATTTTCATTTTGCTTTCAAATATGTTTCAGCGGCCAGTGGTACTGCAGACGAATGGAGCATTGACGATGTGTATGTAACAGATGGTCCGGTAAGTGTGAGAGATTTATCTGCTATCAACCTTCAATTCGCGGTTGTTGGGCAGGTTTCTGAATCTTTACAAATGATTTTTAATGCAGAGTTTGCACAAGATTTGAACGTGGAAATACTTTCAACTAGCGGACAAGTTCTGTCTAAATCCGTTATACAAATTGCTGCCGGCAAAAATACTCGCCAGATGGATGTTTCAGCTTTGGCAAATGGTGTTTATATGGTTCGTGTTGGAAAAGGACAGCAAACTGCTGTTGCCAAGTTTACCAAAAACTAATATTTGCTCCGATTCTTCTTGGAATCAATCGAATACTTTCAAAACCGCCTTTCGGGGCGGTTTTTTTGTCTAACCCGATCATTTCCATGAAATATTGAGTTTATATGCAAAAAAATAATCAAATAATTGTATTTTACACCCCAAATTGATTTGCATGATTCAGAAGCTAAGCGCTTTTACGATTTGTTTGATACTGAGTAGTTTTATGTCGCAGGCGCAATTCCGCGTGGGCCCAACGGGTGGTTTAAATTTTAACCGTCAAGTGTTTAAATCAAATACCAATCGTTATGAAGGACTTTTTCGAAGTCGTCTTGGGTTTCATGTCGGTTTACAATCCGATTTGATATTAAATAAACACATGACCTTTCAATCTGAGCTTTTATACACCTTGAAGGGCGGTTATTTTAAATCGGATCGTGTGAATGTGTCAGAAGAATATTGGTCTGATTTGAGTTATGTTCAATTGCCTTTGATGCTTACCTATAAATTGGACGTGAATAAAGCCTATATTTTTGTTGCAGGCGGTCCATTTTTGAGCAAGTTAATTCATACCGCACATCGATATTATAGCAATGGCGAAAACATTGAAAATGGTCAATTGCGGGTAGGATTGGATAATTTTACCGACCAGATTAAGCCATGGGATGCCGGGGTTAAACTCAAAGCTGGTTTTGAATTAAAAAAGGGATTTAGTATGTCGGCTTTTTACGATATTTCAACGGCTGACATCAACCCTCAGTTTACGGTTACACGAAATAAAACCTTTGGTGTACAATGGGCCTTTTTATTCTCGACCACCGAAGAGGATCGTTACAACCGGTTTGAAAGTTTTTACGAATTCTAATAAACGTTTATCTTGAAAAATTTGCATTGGTCACCGGCGGGAGCCGGGGTATTGGGCGCGCAGTTTGTATCCGACTGGCTGAAATGGGATACCATATCCTGATTAATTATAAAGGCAACGAAACAGAGGCCATTAATACCCAGAATGCATGTATTGCCTTGGGTGTAGAAGCCGAACTTTTGCGTTTCGATGTAGGATCTTCGGTGGAAATAGAAAAAGTTTTAGGGGCATGGATAGAATCAGCTGCCAAAGAAAAAATCATCGAAGTTTTGGTCAATAACGCAGGTATTCGTTTGGATACTTTGATGTCATTTATGAGCGATACGCAGTGGTCGCAAGTTTTAGATACCAGTTTAGGCGGTATGTTTCATGTAACCAGACAGGTACTAAATCCGATGGTGATGAATCGTTTTGGTCGTATTATCAATATGGTATCACTAAGTGGTTTAAAAGGTATGGCAGGGCAAGTTAATTATAGTGCTGCAAAAGCAGGCATGATTGGGGCTACAAAGGCTCTTGCCCAGGAAGTGGCGCGCCGAAATGTAACCGTGAATGCCATAGCCCCAGGTTTTATTCAATCAGATATGACAGCAGATTTAGACGAAAAAGATTTGAGTCAAATGATTCCCATGAAACGTTTCGGTAAACCGGAAGAAGTGGCGGCATTGGTCGGATTTTTGGTTTCTAAAGAAGCGGCTTATATCACTGGTCAGGTTATTTCGGTAAACGGCGGTTTATACACCTAAGTTTTTTTGTTGAAGCAAACTGACGAATCGTTCCATGAATCCTGATAAGATGCGTGAATTTGACATAGAGACACTGGAAAAAGTGGTGGATATGTACGCGTGTTTTCCACTTATTCAATTGTTGAATCCTCAAATGGCCTTGGATACTTATCAGACTTATCTCGAACGAATGGTAGAAGCTGGATATCGTCAGGTCGTTGTTCGAAAGGATAACAATTTAATCGCCGTATCGGGTTTTTGGTTGGGTGTGAAATTATATTGTGGTCCCTATCTGGAAGTAGATAATTTAGTGGTTCATGAAGATTTTCGGGGGCTGGGAATTGGCCAGCAAATCATGGAATATTTACAACAAGAAGCTCAACGAAAGGGATGTTTGGTGATGATGCTGGACGCCTATAAAAACAATACCCAGGCCGGACAATTTTATTCCAACCTGGGTTTTGAAGCAAAAGGCAATCATTGGATTCGCCCTGTTTAACTGATATTAAGCCATGTGAAGAGCCAATAATGGAACATGGCTATGATAGGCCATCACTTTGGTTTGGCTCTTATGAAACAAGGATTCAAACCAGGAATACTTCTTCGGCAAAAGAATCACCATTTGCATATCCTTGTCATGAATAAACTGTTGTAGTGCTTTCCTGAAAATTTTCATGTTCCATAAAATGAAATTCATAATCAATATCTGAAAACATTTCTTTTAACTGTTCTAATTCGCGGAGGGCATCGGGGTCAGATGCGCGTTTAAGTTTATCGACATTTAAGATGTTTAATTTGGCATTAAACAATTTGCTAAATACCCGGATGGCGACCGAAGGAGTAGTTTGATTCACATTGCGCAAATCACTGGCGAAACAAATTCGTTCCACGGGTATAAACTTCGCATCTTTCGGGATAATGAATAAAGGCTGATGTAAATTTTGCATGGCTAAAAAGGCATTGCTGCCCACCAATTGATCCATGACTGTACCACTACCGGTGAGTCCCATCACTACAGCTACAGGTTGAATTTCGTCGCAAACTGCTTTTAAAGATTCGATTAAAAATCCGGTATCCACACGCACATGAAAAGGCACCTGAGGATAATCAGCTTGCAATTTTTCCTTTTTTTCGTTGAGTTTTAAGGTCGCATCCTGGGTCATTTGGGGGGTGTCGTCCACATATACCACATGCGATAAATTGGGTGGGGTAAATTGTACCACATGGTAAAGTGTGATCTCCAGATGATAATGATGGGCCATATCAATGGCATATTGTAAGGCATTGTCAGCGACAATTGAAAAGTCAGTGGGAACCAGTAAAGTATTCATATTTTTAGTTTTTTGTTGTACAAATTTCAGTTCTCGTGAAACAACTTTCTATGACAATTATCAGTATTGGGGCTGATTTTTATCCTGTGTTTTTATATTTTAATGAAATAGTTTAACTTTCGAAAAAATTTGAAATGGCAGACGAAAACTATATGCTCGAAGATAAGCGATTTATGTTTGTAATTGATGATGATCCTGTACAGGTTGAAATGATCAAGGATTACCTGAAGGATCGTTATATTTTTGATATCCGGGTATTTGATAGCGGAGAAGCAGCAATGGAACAGATTCAGCAATTAAAACCTGAAATTGTGGTTTTAGATTATCATCTGAATGCCAATAATCCCGGTGCAAAAAATGGAATTGAAGTGCTCAAACAAATCAAACAAATTAGTTCACAAACAAAGGTGATTATGTTTTCAGCACAAGACAATATCAATATCGCTTTGGAGAGTATGCGCAATGGTGCTTATGACTATATTATTAAGGGAGAAACGGCTTTTAATAAAATGGAAACAACCGTTAACCGCTTAGGCGAAATGCACAAACTGGAGGCCGTGAATACTGCTCAAAAAAGAACGATTACCTTTTTGCCGGTCATCATCGGACTAATTGTTTTAATGGGAATTTTGTACTTCTATTTTGGAGCACCTTTCCTGAAAAAAGAAATTTAATCATTAACTTTGACGTTTTTAAGAGGCCATTCCAATACTGGGATGGCCTCTTTTTTATTGGATAAAACTTGATCCGGGAAAGTGAGTGAGTGCCCAAACGAATAGATCAATTTCCGCATTATTTTAACTGTTAAAATTTATAAACTTTGTTTTTCAGAATTGGTCGTATGATTCGCACCAAACAAAGTATTATTTTTCTTGGTTTTCTGGCTTTCTACCTTCAGCTCTTTTGCCTTGACAGAGTACTTTTGACTAGAAGACAATGCAGCAATGAGCGTTTCCGCTTTGAGTGTCTGTCCCGAGTTTAAATAGGCCTGGGCGAGGTAATACATGATTTCCTCTTTTTCCTCACCCTGACTTTGTTGCACCAAGGGCTCCAAAATTTGAATGGCTTCTGTATAATTTCCTTTTTGAACGGCTTTGCGCCCTTTTCTTAAACTGCCCTCTGAACCAGCCTTTTGCCGAACCACTTCTTCAAACGAGTTGGATTCATTGACATTCCTGTTGGAACTGGAATAATTCAGTTGATTACTCTGAGGGGATGAATACAGGCTACGGTCATTATTATTTTTTAACCCAGCACCGGATACGACTTTTTTATTGATGGGAATGGGTGCAGCTTCCTTGGCAAGGGCAGGTGCAGCTTCATTCTTTTTTAAATCAGTGTCATATGAGTTCTCAGATTCAGTTACATCATCTAATGTTGCATTCTTTATTTCAGGTTCAGGAGTTTCTACAGATTTTTCTACTTGAGGTATTTTTTGATCCTTGGTTGCGAGGTTCTTGGACGCTTCTTCTACCGGTTTCAATAGTTGCACATCTGCCTTTTCTTTTGAATCCGATGCCATACTTTTAGAACTTGTTGATGGTACCTCTGCAGTGGATTGATTAAGTGCGTCTATGGAATCCACTTTTAATTGAATAATCTCACCTGATGTGTTATCTGGTTTATTATAAGCAGCATCTTTTGTTTCTGATTGACTATTCCCTTTTTCCTGCACAAGAGCCTCACCATGGTCGTTGAGGACATAAATCCCATAACCTCCTAATCCCATAAACAATAAAATGGAAGCAGCCCAAGCCCATCTGAAATCTTTTCGCTGAGGTTTTAGCGGGGATTTAGCGGGCATCGACTTTATGATGGTGGGTGCAGGTTCAACTTTAGGTTTAATCAGGGTTTGAAGTTGCTCCTTCAAAGGTTGTAAGTCTTCAGCTGCAGGCATACCGGATTCCATAAAACCATCGATAGCATCACTACAAAGCAAACATTCACATAAATGGGTTTCAACCAAACGCACTTCTTCCGGCTCTAACTGCTGAGCCAGATATTGCTGCATCTGATTGAGGGTCAGGCATTTACTTTGGGTCCATATGTCCGACGTTTCAATCATTTTCCTGTTCGGCTATTTTCAATTTTAAATTTCTTTTCCGTTTTGTATAAAACTTTTCACTTGCATAAAATTAAATCCAGTCATTTCCATAATCTCCTGATAGGATTTTTTTTCCAGATAAAATAAAGTTACACATTTTTTTTGGTCATCATTTAAGCCCTCGATGGCAAGTTCCATGCGCTCCAGTAATTTTTCTTTTTCCAAAACCGGATGCATGGTATCCTCATATTCCATACTATACTCAGGAAATACATCGACAGAACGGGTTTGGTGATTGTTTTTACGAAGAATCATCAAACAATGGTTTTGAGTTACCCGGTGAAGCCATGCCCTGAAAATCTGTACATCATGTCGGTGCAGATCTTGCAGCAATTTCTCGAAAATTTGCATGGTAGCATCTCTGGCTGCCTCCGGATTTTTAAGTATTTAAGAGAGACTCCATAAGCCAAATGTTGGTATCGCTCAAATAAAATGCCCATAGCCTCCGTATTTCCTTTAAAACGGAATAAGGAGACCAATTCTTCATCCTGTAAATTTTTGAGCGGAGTGTTCACCAAAGAGGAACGAAATTAAGGAATTTTCATTGTAATCCTGCTTCAAATTCCACGCTTCTTGTTCCAATATTAAGCTTCAAATTCAGGAAGGAGGTTTAATAGCTGATTTTTCGGCCATGCTTTCAAAATGCTAATCGAATACCCATCAATAAATTCCAATGAAAGCTATTCAGAGAAGGTTCAATGTTTAGAAATGAATGGGTAATTTCAAGATTCAACTTATGTTTGTAGCCATGTTAGAATTCTTGGAATCTGTTGTTCCACTTGCACCCTTAAGGAAATCTGCTGATCATCGTTCAGCCCTTTATTCACAACTACTCATGGGCGATTTGGTTCAACCCCTGGGTGATGCTGAAGGGGATTGGCTACCGGTGCAGGTATTAGGTGATGCGCAACAAGTGTATGTTTTGCGTACTCAGGTTCAACCCACATCCCGGAACAAAAATCAGGAGCAAGTGATTTTTTCGAGTAGTGCTTTTTTAAAAACAGAAAAAGAAAGCTTCGTTTTATCTGCGGGAACCCGATTTGAAATCACTGATACGGACCGGGTGATGATAGGTGGTGTTAACGGTGAACTGACCCATCATTCAGAAATCAATCCGGCAGATGCCATTTTTCAATTCTTGGGGAGTCCTTATCAATGGGGAGGCATGAGTATTTTTGGAATAGATTGTTCAGGACTTTCAGCCATGTATTATCGATTTCGGGGTATTCAATTACCACATTTGGCCTCAGCACAAATTCACTACGGTCAGCCACTTGATTTTTTATCAACAGCTCAGATGGGCGATTTGGCTTTCTTTGAAAATTCACTCGGCGAAATTCATCACGTTGGAATCTTGCTCAATGATCGGGAAATTCTACATGCCTCTGAGTCGAACGGCTGTGTTCGAATTGATTATATTGATCAAGAAGGGATTATTCTAAAAAGAGGCGGTACGCGCACCCACCGTTTAAGATTGGTGAAACGATTAGGGATTTAAATGCCCTAATTCATATAAATCCATGATTTCATTCATCTTTTCTTCTTCGTTATTTTGCTCATAAGCGGTTGCAAGGGCTTCCATATGACTGAGCATAATTTGCTGATGAGACAAAGGTTTGAAGTGGTCATCGTTACTTTCTAACTGATACTTTTTTAGATAGGCTTCCACGTCGTTTTGACTGTAAATTGTTCCATTATTGGGGTCAATATAAAATTGAATAACTGTGCGTGGTAGCTTATCAAAAAAATCGGTATGATGCCCATAATAAGCCAGCAGATATTGTCGGGGTAGTTGAATAGTGATGACCGACAAATCGAGTTTTTCGCAGAGCAACTGATAAATCAATGACAATGAATAGATGTTTCCTGATTTA
Organism: Bacteroidota bacterium; assembly: GCA_016715505.1. GTDB lineage: Bacteria > Bacteroidota > Bacteroidia > Chitinophagales > Chitinophagaceae > OLB11. The sequence goes on along the minus strand of JADJZY010000033.1, from coordinate 156,379 downwards.
CTTTGCATCACTTCATTGATGAAAAATAAATTGGTTTTATTTTCATCTAAATCCACTCCTTTGAATTTATACATATTGTAAAAAATACTGTTCAGGATGTTCACCTGTTCCAAAGGAGTGAGATAGGGCGTCATTTCTAACCAACAACTTTGATAAATGTTTTTGAAAGTTCGTCTGATTTCAGTTTCATCAACATCCGGATAACGATATCGTGCCAATAAGATGGCCCCTTCCATCAAATCAGGTCGATCCTGTTTAAACCATTTCTGAAAACCTTTATAAATATCATTATAGTTTACTTTGTGTATGATGCTTTCAATTCTTTCCTGAACCTTAGAGTCGGCAGTGTTTTCCCATAAGGTTTCCAGATTAGGAATGATGTCTTTCCCAAAATCTAAAATTTTTGCGGATATGGCCGTATACACCTCCTGATCCGGATCATCGAGGAGTTTTAGCAGGGCGTCTATTTCACGAGTTGTGTGCATACAAAATATCTTATGGGTGATGTGGTAAAAGTAAAAGAAAGTGTATGGGCTAGAAATTTAGTTTTACACAAAACGCGGAAAAATGTGGATGAATCCATCGTGTATGATTCGGGATTATTTCATGTAGAAACGATAAATTGTCGCAAATCTGAAAATCAAGTCGGGAAATACGATAAAAACCACCAAATTTGCAGTGGAATATGTCGGTTAAAGTACAACAACTCACAAAAGTTTATGGCGAACAAATTGCCGTAAATGCCATACAATTTGAAATTGCAAAAGGTGAAATCGTAGGTTTTCTTGGACCCAATGGAGCCGGAAAATCAACGACCATGAAAATCCTTTCGGGTTATATTCCACCTACTTCCGGACAAGCCTTTGTATGCGGTATGGATGTGAGTGAAAACGAATTGGCCATTAAATCGCGCATTGGTTATTTACCCGAAAGTAATCCACTTTATCATGATATATGTCCGTGAGTATCTGGAATTCCTGGCAGGCGTGCACAAATTAGGATCAAACTCTGCTAGTCGGGTGGATGAAATGATTCTTCAAACAGGATTAAGCAAGGAATCGAAAAAGAAAATTGGTGAATTGTCAAAAGGGTATAAACAAAGGGTTGGTATTGCGCAGGCCATGTTGCATGACCCTGAGGTGCTGATTTTGGATGAACCCACATCCGGTTTGGATCCCAATCAAATTGTGGAGATTCGTGAATTGATTCGGCATTTTGGAAAAAGAAAAAAACAGTCATTCTCTCTACCCATATCATGCAGGAAGTTGAGGCCATGTGCGATCGGGTGATTTTAATCAATCAAGGGAGTATAGTTGCCGATCAAAGTCTTCCTAATCTTAAACAAAACTATCCGGGATTGTCGCTGGAGCAAATTTTCCGTCAACTCACCGGTTTACCCATTGAATAGAAGTCTGAAGTCATGGCAGATTGATCCATGAAAAAGGTTTAAATTTGGTTTGATTAACCAATCCAACCTCCATCATGAAATTGTCTCGTAGAACTTTTCTTCAACAAAGTTTGAAGTTAACCGCTGGGGCGGCTATTGTTTCCAGTCCGATATCCGCATTCGCCATACACCAAAAACCAAAAGTCTTGATCATAGGCGCGGGATTTGCTGGTTTGTCTGCCGCTTATCATTGTCATCTCAAAGGCATTCCGTTTGAGGTGATTGAAAGTCGGGATCGGGTAGGAGGCCGCGTATTTTCATATCCCATGATGGAGGGGAATCAATTGATAACAGAATTGGGTGCCGAATGGATTGGCAATGATCACAGTTTCATTTTAAAACTCTGTGATCAGTTTGGAATACCGGTGCAAGACAATCAACTGAAAACAAGAGCCATTTATAAAGGTCGTTATCATGAATCTGTACAGGATTTGTTTTCCCGAAAATGGTCAGATAAATACAGCAGTTTATTAAGCTATTATCGAAATTTGAGTGATGAAAAAAAGGAACAGTTGGGCCGTTCCATTGATCCAATTGATTGGTGGAGATATTTATACAATGCCGGTTGTACTGACACCGATCTGGAGTTACATGAATTGATGGATAGTACCGATTTTGGGGAAAGTATACGTCACGTATCGGCGTATGCGGCTCTGGATGAATATGCCAAAACGAGCGAAGGTTCCATCAATCAGATGGATAAAAAAATGACTGGCGGGAATCAAACGCTTGCTCGAAAAATGATGGAATTGTTTCCGGATAGAGTACATAGTGGAGTTCATGTTTTACAAATCATTCAAAATAAGCGGGTACAGGTTATTTGTAAAGGCGGAAGAACCTTTGAAGGGGATCGTTTGATTTGTACCGTTCCTACACTGGCCCTAAAAAAGATGATCTGGCAACCTGCACTTCCATCTTCCATGTTAAGGGCCATTGATCAACTACAATATGCCCGCATTAATAAACATGCTACCCGATATTCTGAAAGGTTCTGGAAGGATGAAAGTTTTGATTTACTCACGGATACCTCTGCGCATTATTTTTATCATGCCACTAAATTGCAGACTGGCACAGATAAAGGCGTATTGATCAGTTATACGATAGGTGATAAAGCTGCGGTCGTTGCAAATCAAAGTGATGCAGTCAATGCAGAAGCTATCCGACAAGCGTTAAAACCAGCATTTGGAGATATCGATGCATATCGCGAAAAACAAAGCAATTATTATTGGGGCAATGATGCCTATTCATTGGGAGCTTATGCATTTTATGGAAAAGGGCAATGGTTTGAATTGTTTGAAGCACTGAATCAAAACATCTTCATACCATTTTTGCAGGAGAACATTTATCGGAAAACTGGCAAGGTTTTATGGAGGGTGCTTTGGAGACAGGCAGAGATGCTGTTGAAAAACTTTAAATCGAGTCGTTAACGATAGATATATTGTCCAATGGGTTCAATCAATATAGGAGACTCCTTGCGACAATAATACCGAATGAGTTGATTATTGGTTGAAACTTTAGCTTTGCCTTTGGCGTCAGTTTGCAAAATACGTTGTTCCTGTAAATGATCATTTTTATCATATAGATATTGGATGAATTGTTCGTAATGTCTGCCTTTTTGCCGGGGGGCTATCGTATACAAACTATCACCAATTAATTTATTTGTTTTGTCGTACACATAAACCGATGTTTTTAATCGATTGCTATCACTTATAAATAGCGTTTCTTTCTGAGTCAATTGGCCTTTTTGAAAAAAGTACTTTCTTTTATGATGTTGTTTTACAAGACCATCTAATTCTGTAAATTCTTTCCACTCTTCACTGAGTATTTGTTTACTCATTTTGAAATCGCTTTGCGAACTTTTATAGAATGTGGTGCTCAAGGTATTTTCATCCATATGCGTTAAACTATCTTTCTCATATTGAAATAAAGTTTGTTGACGCAAGGTAGTGGAACGATTCACGGAGTCGTATGTTTCCCTTCTTTTTTGAAGCATTTGAAAAGGAGCAATTTTATAAATCAAAATTTCACGATCAATCGGAATTTGTTCGAAAGCCATATTGATGCTAAAATTTCGAATGACTACTTCCTGTGCGATATATTGATAAGTCGAGCGGCGATGATTGATCCATTTATCCGAAACACGGTCAAAACGATACTCATTTCGCACAATAGGTCGGAATTGAAGATCATACTCGTAAATGATTTTTTTGATGGCTTGTAAACCAATGGTATCCAATCCAAACATTTGGTAGTAAACGATGGAATCAGGGCGGTAAACAATTTGTTGGGCATCGCTCTTTTCAACGCGAAGGAATAAAGTGAGCAGAAGTGTCAGGGTTCCAGTATTAATAAATCTCATGGTTATTTTTGTAGCGCTTTAATCGTTTTTCGGCCCGGTTTAACTTCGTGGAAACTCTTTTCTTTTCATCCGGCGTCCAAAATCCGTCACGTTCTGCTAATTCTATTGTTTTTTTGATGATGGATTGTTCCTCCATTAATTTTCGATATTCATTTTCTGTGACCTGGCCGTTTCGGTAGGCCTTTTGGATAATTTTTTCTTGTTTCCTTTGTTGGTCGTGCATTTCACGACTTCCTCTGGCTTCAGAAATAAATGGAAGGAGCATAAATAGTATGAATAAGTATTTTTTCATCGATTTATTTTTTTAAATCCTGAGGTAAAATTATTTCTTTTTTCGCTTTTTTCCTTTCACAATTATACCATTCCATTTCTCGTCACAGGCATTGATGATTTTACCCTCACCAATGAACTGAATTTGGTCCTCATGATGAACGGTAATCTGCCCCCCTTTAGGCATATGGACAGGCATGTGTATTTCAAGTTTACCCTTTTTACCTAGCGAGATATCTCCTTTTGAATAAAATTCTTTTTGACCCGGCCCCGGAGAAATAATCAAGGGGCGATTAATGTACGTTGGTTTGCGTCGGATATCCGGTAGATCATGTTCCCACAGCCCACGACCATAAGTAGAAACGATGATTTTACCTCTGCAATAATTGATGTTCAATTCTGTAATGATGCATTTCGGTAATTCACTTCCTAATAGTTTCCAGCTTTGTTGTACCCCTTCCCGAATGTATACACCTTGTTGAGACGAAGCAATGAGAACATCATCACTACCATCGATGTATCGGATATCACTGAGATAGTATACCGGAAGCCCTTCTGAATAGTCCACCCAGTTCGTTCCACCATCCATACTAAAGAGAACCCTCGTGGTGGCTTTGCAAGGGTTGAGATAATCGCCCAAATATCCGAGTGAAATCCACAAACGATCAGGATCTTGAGGATCTACACAAATGGCATGGATGCGGGTATCTCCAAAAAATCGATCGCCCAATTTTAACTGCTGACTGATATCGGTAAAATGTTTTCCGCTATCTGTACTTTTAAATAATTTAGACCAGGATTGGGAAGCATAAACAATTTCCGGATGGGAACTGCAAAGACCTAAAGTGAGTATGGCATGATCAAATCCGGTTTGATTTCGAACCCATTTATTACGACCCGGGAACAAGATATCCAAATCATGACTGGCGACATACAAGGTGCCATTTTCATGCATGTGCAAAGTTCTTTTATTCATCGAATGAGGTTTCGCTTCTAAACCTGTGTTTTTCATAAAAGGAGCGATGTCGTTGTACGATGCGGATAATAAAAAGGAATTGTATTGCCCGTAAACAAGGCCTTTCTGAATTCCTGAATATTCGATATCATAACCATCTCCTTTGATATCAACAATCCATTTATTTTGTTGAGGAATATAACTCATGATGGAATTATCCTGGGAACCAGCGCTGATGATTCCGGTAAATGGTGAGCTGCTGAGTCCATAAAATTGTGTGATCGGTAAACTACGCCCATTTAAATTCCGAAAGTGTTTACCACCATCTGAAGAAAAAGATAAACCACCATCGGTCATCAGGTATAAGTGATCGTTTTCACCATCCGCACTGGAGTAAGTGATATACATGCGTCGAATATCTGGATGAGGAATATTGTTTGATCCATTACTATATGAATAAAGATTGGAAAAGGTATGCCCGGCATCGGTTGATTTATATAAGGTCGTACCGCCATAATAAATAACAGATGGATTAATGGCATTTACACAAAGACCATTCATCCAATAAATACTCTCGTAGGATCCACCCTGAATTTCAACGAGTGAGTCTACTTTTAATTCAGCCATGTCGATAAAATATAAAAACTGTTCGTTGGATTCATTGATGGTACGATGCAATATGAATTGCCTTGGACGATTTGGAATTTGAACAATTTTTAGGGTGTTTGTATTTCGGGAATCAGGTGTTTTATGTGCTTGCCTGAATATCTGAGTCCGTCGTTGAGGTTGCAAATCTTTTCCAATATGCCATTCCAATAAATCTGATTCCCTTTCAATTTCAGCGGTTTGCGCATTTCTGATTTCCCCACTAAAACTTGTGAAAAATAAATGTTGGGCATCTTCCGTCACCTGTAAACTTTGAATCTGATAATCATTATTCTGATAGAAGTTTGGAAACAAATTTGGCGAAAAAATTAATTTCCAATGTTGCCCCTGATCGACAGATTGAAGGATTTCTTTTTTGCCAAAGGCATACCAGACAGCAGAATCGGGAGATAATACAAATCTTTTTACTTCATCAAAGGTAAATAGCTCATGGCCTTTCGGGAATCGCGGCATCCAGCTTTTTCCATGGTCAAAGGATTGAAGGATACCCTGATTGGCAACATCATACCAGCTTTCCGATGATCCGGTGGCTATTGTTAGCGAATGTGGAGTTTTGGAATAATCTACAATCAAATCTCCAACTCCACACAAAGCGATTGGATATGAATCGCTTAGGCAAGTCCAGTTAGCACCGCGATCGGAAGTATAAAATAATCCTCCGGTGTAAGAACCTACATATATTTCGTTGCTATCGCTCGGATTGATAGAAAAACATTTTAATGCACCAAAATGTTGATCGGCCAAATGAGCTGAATCATTTATTGGCCCTAAAAAAGTCCATGGGCGCTGATCGGCATGAAACTGATCACAAACTGCATACCCTTGTTGTGCTGTTGAAATGAGAAAATGACCACAGAGTATCAGAATGAGTAGGATGTATTTCATGATGATACGAAATTAAGTCAATGTAAAGACCCTGACAAAACCTCCTAGAAAGTAATGATAGGGGCAATGGCTTAAAAGCATTTCATTGAATAAGCAACTGGTAAAAACAATATGGCTTCTTACAGAATAGCAGCTAACTCACTTAAATCCTTGAGATAATAATCGATTAAAGGAGAGGGCGGTTCAATAGGGTGGGTGGTAGCCAGATAAACAGTGGTCATACCCACATTTTTTCCAAACTGCATATCTGATAAACGATTTCCAACCATGATAGATTTATTCAAATCGATGTCCGGAAATTGTTTCACTGCCTGATAAGCCATTCCCGGATTGGGTTTTCGATTGAGGGCATCGTTCGACAAATCAGGTGCAAAATACATGGCATCCATTTTACCGCCGCCCGAAAGAATTTCACGCTGTAAATGAGTATGAATTTCTATTAAATCTTCTTCTCTCATGAGTCCTTTGCCAATGCCTCTTTGATTGGTGACTAATAATACACGTTGAAATAAGGGTGTGATTTGATGTAGCGTTTCCAGTGCACCGGGCATAAAATGGAATTCAGTGAGGTTACGGATATAATCCTCATTTTTTTCTTCATTGATGACGCCATCCCGATCAAGAAAGAGGCACCAGGTGTTGTCAATACCGATTTTTTTCATGAAATATTTGTGGAGAATAAAGAAGGAATTTCGTTTTGGGCCCGGGCATAATCGGTAGGTATGCCAATATCAATGAAGTACCCATCAGAAACATAGCCAAAGAAGTCGCGTTCGTTCAGATATTTTTCCAGATAATCTTTTTCGAAGGAGAATTTTTTATCAAAAGGGATATTCAAAAATGAATTTCGATACAAACAATAGACTCCGGCATTGATCAATCCTGATGAGCCAGGTTTTTTTTCTTCAAATCCTTCTACCTGAAATTGTTCGTTGATGCTCACCAATCCATAACGGTCGGCCTCGGACATTGGCTTCAACGCTATGGTACAATCTGCCATTTTCGTTTGTTGAAAATTCAGCAATTGATCCAGATTCACATCCATAAATGTATCTCCGTTCACAATAAATACATCTTCGGTATCTGAATATGGCAGCGCATTTAAAATAGCTCCACCTGTTCCCAAAGGCTCTTCTTCTTCTGCAAAATCAAAGGCAAAAGGAAACTCATCCCGATGCGACATGATATAATCCTTGACCATATCTTTTTGATAGCCTACCGAAAAAATAATTTTACAGAAATGATGTTTTTTCAGGTGTTTACACAAATAATACAAAAAGGGTTTGCCATTGATATCAGCCAAACATTTTGGTTTATCGGGTACGGATTCACGCAAACGAGTGCCCAAACCTCCTGCCAGAATGATACAATCTTTATGCATGACCAAAATAATTTTCCTCAACCAATTGACAGATGATATGCCCCAATAAAATATGCGATTCCTGGATACGTGGTGTATCATTGCTCGGCACATTCAGCAAATGGTCGCTGATATTTTTCATCACACCGCCGCTTTCTCCGGTTAAGCCAATGGTAATCATATTTTTTAGCTTGGCGGCTTTAAAGGCTTCAACAATATTTTTGGAGTTGCCACTCGTGGATAATCCAATCAATACATCACCCGGTTGTCCGATTCCTTTAATCATGCGGGCATAAACCACATCATAGCTGTAATCATTGGCAACGGCCGTTAAATAAGAGGTATTACAATGAAGCGCCTCAGCGGGTAAAGCATCGCGGTCGGTGTAAAACCTTCCGGAAAACTCTGCGGCAAGGTGTTGGGCATCGGCAGCGCTGCCCCCATTTCCACAAAACAAAACTTTACCTCCCGAACGAAAAGTCTGGCTGATTATTTCGCTGCATGTTTTTAATGTGGCAATGATACCTGGATTTTCTAGCAGCTTTTTCTTCGTATCGATTGAGGCTGCAATGATTTGTTGAATTTGTTCCTGTATATTCATGGGATTCATCCATTTTAATTTTATTCAAAACATTATTGGGGTGTAAGTCCTGCAGCCTGATACAATCTGGATGCCTCGGTGGGATTACCCATTTGCGTGTAAATATCACCCATTGTTTTATAACAATTTAATCGTAAACTTTCATCCTGTGAGGCTGTATTCAACATGGTTAAAGCCTGTTGAAAATTACCAGCCCCTTGATAAGCTAAGCCTAGGTAAAAATAGCCTTGAGCATATTGCGGATTTTGTTGAATCAACTGATTAAATATTTGTATCGCGCCATTAAAATCTTTTTTCTGTAAGGCCATCATGCCTTTCAGGTTTTGAGTTTCTGGATTGGATGGATCTTTTTGATAAGATTTTTGAACCATTCCTTCCGCTTCATTAACCTGACCGGATTGCATCAGAATATTCGCGGCGGTATTCAGGATATAGGTATTATCCGGATCTTTTTGCAAATAGGAGCGGAAGTACATTAAGGCGCTGTCCATCTGATTGCGTTGTAAACAAGCAAAGGCTTTTAAATCATCTTTAGAAGGGCGCTTGATGATTGCACACAAAGGTTTCCCAAAAACCTCTGCTTTATAAATGGTAGATGATGGCAACCATGCTCCGGATTGAATGTCTTCGTTTGGAATGAGCGCAATATGAAGAACCGCATAGTCCCATACTTTTTGATTTCTTTCATGATACCGCATATAATCGATATACATTTTTTTATCACCCGGGAAATACTTACCCAAGAGATGGGCGGCATTGGTGAGTACGATCACCGAATCGCCGTCTTTGATTTTGGGATATTCATTTTTTTTGAACCAATCTGCACATTGTTTTAAGCTATTGTAGTAGTAGTCAACTTCATATTGGTAGTATGCCCTTTTTACACCTCCAACAATATGATTGTGGTAAGTAACAGTATTTGGGAAGCTGGAAGCGATAAAATAAAGTGGTTCCAGAAGCATAAAGCCTAAGATTGCCAAACCGGCCATTTTTATTTTAAATTTATCCAATAATTGCCCTACACTGTGCCAGCCAAAACTGGCGAGAATGGCCATGGACGGGAAAATAAACAAAACATGGCGCCAGGCATGATATACATTTGATTTGCTGTAAATGATATAGGCTAATGGGAAGAAGGCGGTGAATAAAATAAAATACAATATTTCAGATTTCATTTGTTTACGAAATCCCCATAAAAAAACGACCATTAAAATCAATCCTGCAAGAACGGCATAGGTGTTGGTAATGGCAAAACTCTTCGTTAAAAAATAAGAGGGTAATTCACCTGAAAATATTTTTTCACCTTCAAAAAGTTGACGAATATTGACTTTGAAATTACTCATTTCACTCAAAGCGGTCAAGGGGTTTTGAATGGGATTTTGTAACCCATAAGGCCATAATAAACTCCCGGCTAAATAGCCCAAACCACCTGTAATAAGGATGGGTTTGAGATAAGCAGAAAAATTAAAAGCTTCTTTCCTGAATTTTGTTTGAACGATATAGGTAATCACCAGAAATACAACCAAATATGGAATCAATAAGATCCCTCCAACACGGATATTAATGGTTGCACCAATACTGAGGATGGCCCAGAGATAGTCGGTTTTTTGAAGTTTGGGAATACGTTCAAATAACTGAATCATAAAATAAATGGCCATAATGTAAGCGGACGCAAAGGGGATATCTTTCGGGTTATTCATGGCATGACCCAAAAAGAATGGCGATAAAAACATGAGCCAGACCAGCATCGTTGCCGTTTGTTCATGCATAAATTTTAAGGCGATTTTTGATGCGAAATAGATTCCTAAAAATCCGGCCCAGGCATTGAGGATATGTCTGGTGGTGTATTCGTCCAGCGGCGAAATGGTATTTACAATGGCACAAATCAAATCAAACAATCCCCCGTAATATTGAATCACACCATCCCGGTTGTATTCTTTTGGCATATTAAAAACCGTTTCATCCGAAAAGAATGAGGTAAAATAGCGAAGAATAGCTTTTCCGTATTCATTCATATCGACCTCATCACCGCTTAATCCATAGGAAAAACTCATGATGGTCATTGCTATAAAAATGAAAGCTAGACTGATTGGATAAATTTTTTTCCAAATCGGAGAAAGGGGAGAACTTTCGTTGGTTGATGGGCCTGAAGGGGCCGTAAGCTTTTCTGACATGCTTTTAATTCTAAAGGGGGTGAAGATAATTCAAAAAAAGATGAAAATAATTCACAGTACTCATGCGGACGAAAGAATCCCGGATTTTGACATCAGGCTGTCAAGCGATGATACTTTGGAGCGTTTCTCTCCTGAATGGATTTGCGCGTAGCTGTCGACATCTGATCCGGCATCTTATGGCATTGTTTGATGTTGCACCAGCGTTTCCACGGGGAGGCGGTTCATGATAGATCGGGCCAGCGTCATTTCATCGGCATATTCCAATTCTCCTCCAAAGGCGACTCCTCTGGAAATTGTGGTTACTTTCAGAGGGAATTCATTCAGTTTTTTGCAAATAAAATAGGTGGTGGTATCACCTTCCAATGTCGGGCTAAGCGCCAGGATAATTTCTTCAACCCGGTTTTCCTGCAGCCTGTCCATCAGCGGATCAATGTTCAAATCTGCCGGTCCGACGCCATCTAAGGGAGAAATTAATCCACCCAGCACATGGTACAATCCGCTATATTGTTGAGTTGCTTCTATAGCCATCACATCACGAATATTCTCCACCACACAAATGGTGGAATTCCGGCGTGTAGAATCATGACAAATGCCACAAACGGCCTCGTCTGAAATATTAAAACAAACCGAACAAAACTGTATCCCTTTTCTTAAATCTGATATCGCTTGTGAAAATTTTTCTGATTTCCGAAACTTCAGATTGCGTGCAAGACTTCCGCAAACTTTCAAAATAATCCATATAAAACGACAACATCTGATCATTACCGGAAGCCCCTTGCATGGTCACCAACAAATCACCGTGTTGAAATGGCATTATTTTTTGAACTTTTTGGGTTTGTAATAATTGAGATTATTGCCACAACCACAACCTTTTTTAACAGCACATGACTGCAGTCCGATGGCCAACAAGAACAAGAGACCTGTTAAAATGAGTAATTTTGATTTCATATCTTGTTCTTCGTAATTGTTGTGTAAAGATATGTAAATTGCCCAAATCTTGAGTAAGAGAAAAAAAATTTTGATTGCTCCTTTGGATTGGGGTTTAGGGCATACCACCCGTTGTATACCTCTTGCGCAAACTTTTATTCAGGCTGGTTGTGAAGTTTGTTTTGCGGGAAATGCCATACAACAGGAGTTATTCAGGGAGTTTTTCCCGCATCATCGTTATTTCGATTTAAAGGGGTATGCGATACAGTATTCCAAATCAGCCTTGGCACTTCCTTTTAAGATGCTGATTCAGATTCCTAAAATCTTATGGGCGATAAAAGCTGAACGAAAATGGCTGGAAGAATTAAATCGCACTGAGCATTTTGATGCCATAATTTCCGATAATCGATACGGATTACATTTGAATCATACCCCTTGCGTGATCCTCACACATCAAACCGAAATTAGGGTGCCGGGATCGGGATTACTCCAAAAAATGCTGAATTTCTGGAACCGTCAATTCCTAAATCGCTTTCGGGAAGTTTGGATTCCGGACGACGAAAATCGAAGTCTGAGTGGAGATTTGAGTCGGCACTCCCTCCGCAATGTTCGGTATTTAGGAAATTTGTCAAGGCTTGATAATCAAATGATTAGAAGGTTTAAATTAAATGTATTGTTTATGCTTTCCGGCCCTGAACCGCAACGCTCTTTATTCGAAAAGGAAATTCTTGGCTTAGACCTCAATGGACTGGAAATTGTACTGCTTCGTGGTTGTCCGGCCGCTAAAACTTCCATCACCCGAAAAGGTTGGAAAATTTATCCTCACCTCCCATATGATCAACTTTCGGAACATGTCAAAAATGCAGATTTGATCGTTTGCCGAAGTGGTTATAGCACCATCATGGACTTATTTAAATTAGGGAAAAGGGCTCTACTTGTTCCTACGCCAGGTCAAACTTGTGAATGGAATCGGATACGAGGTCAATATCAGTTTATACACGTATTCCAAGATTCAGGACCTGCAAAAAGGAAGATTACTTACCTATTTGCAGGTAAAAGAAGATGGTTTTTCGTTATTCGGATTTCATGATGAAGATGAACGTCAACTGTTTATGCAACTGATTTCAGTTAGTGGAATTGGTGCTTCAACGGCCAGGATGATGTTGTCGAGCATGAAAACCGAGGAAATCACCCAGGCTATTGTTTCAGAGGATGAAAAATCTTTGGAGCGAATTAAAGGAATTGGGGCAAAATCGGCCAAAAGGCTCATTTTAGAGTTGAAGGATAAATTATTAAAAGGAAAACCCGGCGGTCAAATTTCGGTCGTCATGCACAATAATACAGACCAGGATGCGTTAAATGCCTTGGTCAGCTTGGGGATAGCTCGACAAGCAGCCATTCTGGCATTGGAAAAGGTCAATAAACTACTACCCAATGCCGGTTTGGAGGAGAAGATAAAAAGCGCACTGAAACAGATTTAAAGAACTTGAAGAACCTAACCCAATATTTGCTGCAATTTGTTGTGATCTTTGTTATCACACTTCTCGTGCTATCGGCGAATGATCATGCCTTCGCATTTCGGTATGCATTTTTTTCCGTACCATCGGTTGATAGCCCGGAGGCCCCCAAGGACACCCTAAAATTTCCTATACAAGATCGGGCGGCTGATAAATTCAACGAAGACCCTCCATCGCAATTCGATTTAAAAGATCCCAAGAATATTCAAACCGAGGTGACCTATGACCCGGACTCTCAGCAATATGATATTAAAGAGAAAGTAGGAAGTGAAAATTATCGGGCCCCTTCCTTTATGACCTTTGAAGAATTTATGCGATATCAGGCCGGTAAAGATGAGGAGGCCTATTTCCGTAAAAGAAGTAATTCCATTGCCCAAATCACTAAAAAAGGTGGTACCGTGCCTAAAGTCAATCTGGGAAGCGCCATGTTCGACCGCATCTTTGGAGGCAGCACCATTGAAGTGAAACCGCAGGGAAATGTGGATTTATTTTTCGGAGGAAACTGGCAAAATGTAAAGAATCCAACCTTGGTTCAAAGTGCGCAGAAGTATGGCATATTCGATTTTGATATGAATATGAATATCAATATGCTGGCTAAGGTGGGGAGAAGATCAAAATGAACTTCAACTACAACACCAAGGCCACATTTGATTTTGAAAATCAGTTAAAACTCGAACATACCGGACAAGAAGATGAAATCATTAAAAAAATTGAAGCCGGCTATATTAGTTTCCCCCTGAAAACTCAATTGGTACAAGGGGTTCAATCTTTATTCGGATTACGTACCCAACTTCAATTTGGTCGCCTGATGGTGAATTCCGTAGTGTCGCAGCAACGATCAAAACGTGAAAGTTTTACTTTGCAGGGGGGGTCTCAAACACAGAATTTTTCAATAAGTTCTGACAATTACGAGGATTTTCGACATTTTATCCTGACCCAAAGTTTTCGTAAGAGTTTTAATGGAGCACTGAAAAACTATCCCATTATTCAATCGCTCAATAATATCAACCGTCTCGAAGTATGGGTGACCAATCGGAATGGAACCGTGGAAAATGCACGGGATGTGGTAGCGTTTCAGGATTTAGGGAACCGGAACCTTATCGTCCGGGATTTTACAAAGCCTCTAACGGCCAAGCGGATAATTACGCCAATACATTATACAATCAGGTGATTCAATATCCGGGTATCCGTGACATTGGTACTGTCGTTAGTGGTTTACAATCGTTAGGACTTAAAGGAAGAATCGATTTTGAAAAAACATTTGCCCGTAAGTTAAATCCGACAGAATTTACTTTTAATCCGCAATTGGGTACAGTAAGTGTAAATACCCAATTACAACCGGATGACGTGGTGGGTGTGGCTTTTGAGTATACAAACAATGGCAAGGTTTATCAAATTGGAGAGTTTGCGCAATCCTTACCGCCAGATAGTACAAATCCAAAAGTATTGTTCCTAAAAATGTTGAAATCTACTTCGCCGGATCCTACAGTGCCTTTGTGGGATCTGATGATGAAGAACGTTTATTCACTCGGAGCAAGTCAGGTTGGAAAAGACGATTTTCAGTTAAACGTATTTTATTTAGATCCGGGAGGTGGCGAAAAACGTTATCTTCCTGAAGGACCACAAGCCGGTATTCCGTTGATTAATTTATTGAATCTGGATCGACTCAATAACCAAAATGATCCACAACCGGATGGACGTTTCGATTTTATAGAAGGACTTACGATTAATAGTCAGCAAGGACGTGTGATGTTTCCTGTATTGGAACCATTTGGTGAAGATATGAAGTGGGTATTTGGAGGAGATCCGGCATTGGAAAAAAAATACCTCTACCGCATTTTATATGATTCTACCAAGAATATTGCCATTCAATTTCCGCAATACAATCGTTTTTTAATCAAGGGTACTTTTAAATCGTCCAACTCTTCTGAAATTTATCTAGGTGGTTTCAATATCCCTCAGGGATCTGTAAGTGTTTCAGCAGGCGGACAAAAACTCACTGAGAATGTCGACTATACCATCGATTATGGTATAGGTAAACTTCGTATCATCAATGCGGGTGTATTGAGTTCGGGTATCCCAATCAGTGTTTCGTATGAAAACAATGCCACATTTGGTGCGCAACTTCAAAATTTTGTAGGAACCCGTTTGGATTATTTTGTGAATGATAATATCAATATTGGGGGAACTTTATTAAGACTATCCGAACGACCTTTCTTCAATAAAGTATCTTTTGGAGATGACCCGATCAAGAATACGGTGTTGGGATTAGATTTTAATTATCAAAGTGATATTCCTAAGCTGACTCGATTTATTGATAAACTTCCCATCATTTCAACAACGGCTCCTTCGATGTTGGTGGCCAATGGAGAATTCGCAAAACTAATCCCCGGTCATAACCGTTTAATCAATGACCCGATTAATGGGGAAAGCAATATCTATATTGATGATTTTGAAGGCACAAGGAGTGGATATGATTTAAAATTCCCGGTGATGAGTTGGAGTTTGGCCAGTACACCGCAAGATGCTACCGACCGCTTGGGGAATATTTTATTTCCGGAGGCCAATCTGGTGAATAATTGGAATTATGGTAAAAACAGGGCTAAACTGGCCTGGTATAATTTAGACCCCTGTTTGGTTGATCCGAGGCAGAATTGTATGCCGGAGCATTTAAAAAATGATACCGCTCAGTTGAGTAATCACTATCTCCGACTGATTCAACAACAAGATGTATTTCCATTGCGATCATATACTTCGCTTCAGGGCAACCTGACGACCTTGGATTTGGCTTTTTACCCGAAAGAAAGAGGGCCATATAATTTTGAAACTACCTCAATCAACGCGAATGGCGAGTTACTCAATCCACAAAAACGATGGGCTGGTATCATGCGTCCAATCGATTTCAGTGATTTTGAAACGGCGAATGTTGAGTTCATTGAATTCTGGTTAATGGATCCATTCATTAATCGACCGAATGACCCCGGAGGTTCTTTTTATATCAATTTGGGAAATATATCCGAAGATATCCTGAAGGACTCCCGAAAATTCTTTGAAAATGGATTGCCTTATCCACCCGATCCGAAAAAGGTAGATCAAACCAATTGGTCGAAAATTCCCCGCTTTCAACAACAATTAACGCCTGCCTTTGACAACAATGTGGATGCACGCAATGCGCAGGATGTCGGTTTTGACGGGATGAACAATGCCGATGAAACCGTGCAATATCAGCAATACCTCAATGAATTGTTGAATAATTTTGGCGCAACTTCAGCAGCATATCTGGATGCCGTTTCGGATCCGGGTAATGATGATTTTCACCATTTTAGAGGGAGTGATTATGATGGTCAGAATTTAGCCATCTTCCGAAGGTACCGACGGTTCAATAATCCACAGGGCAATTCACCTGTAACGGATAATAACTCGCAGTTTTCAAATGCATTTACCAATGTTCCAGACGCAGAGGATATCAATCGTGATAATACCCTGAATGAAAATGAACAATATTTTCAATATCGAATTGACCTCAAACCCAATATGGATGTGGGTGAAAATTATATCGTCAACAAACAAATTTCTTCAGTAAAATTTCCCAATAATACAGTCCGACAAGAGACCTGGTATCAGTTTAAAGTGCCCATTCGTGAATTTACCAATCGGGTAGGTGGTATCAGTGATTTTAAATCCATTCGTTTTATGCGAATGTTCCTCAATGGATTTCAGGATAGTGTCATTCTCCGTTTTGCACGTCTTGAACTGGGGCGAAATCAATGGAGGAGATATACCTTTTCGCTCAAGAATCCGGGAGAAATTATTCCCGATGATGAAGAGAAATCTACTTTGTTCAATTTATACTCCGTCAGCTTAGAAGAAAATTCAGGTCGTTCACCCATTCCATATGTGATGCCTCCGGGTATCGTGCGCCAGCAGCAGCAAGTGAGTAATGGTCAAAATGTGCAGAACAATGAACAATCCTTATCGATTCAGGTTTGTAATTTATCAGATGGAAATGCCAAAGGCGCTTTTAAATCCTTGGGCATGGATTTAAGGCAATTCAAGAAAATTAAAATGTTTATTCATGCCGAAGCCATCGAAGGTACCGGCACATTAAAACAAGGAGACCTTCGGGCGTTTATCCGCTTGGGAAGTGATTTTGTCGGTAACTATTATGAATATCAAATCCCATTGACTTTTACCGCATTTGGTACCCGCGATCCACAATTGATTTGGCCACAAGCCAACGAATTGGATTTGGTGATGAGTGAGTTGGTGAAAGTAAAACAGGAGCGTAATCTGAAAGGGGCCAATTTTGCTGTGCCTTATATCGTTCAGGACAGCAAAGGAAATTATATCAAAGTGGTTGGTAATCCAAATATTGGAGATGTGAAAATGGCGATGGTGGGTGTGTTGAATCCACAAAAGACCCCTAATGATCCTACAGATGATGGTGGTAAAAAATGTGCAGAGGTTTGGTTTAATGAATTACGTCTTTCCAACATGGATGAAGAAGGCGGTTATGCAGCGCTCGGTAAAGTTGATTTACAATTGGCCGATATTGGAGTTATCAAAATGAGCGGGAATATGCACACCAGCGGTTATGGAAATATTGACCAAAAGGTGAACCAACGTTTCCGGGATGATTTCAGCCAATTCGATGTTTCGGCCAATATCAATGCCGGTAAGTTTACGCCCAAATCATGGGGTGTGCAATTACCGATTTTTGCCGGCTACACCCAGTCTGTGAGTAATCCAATTTACGATCCTTATGATTTAGATATTTTGTATAAGGATAAAGTAAACGGACTTTCAGCAAAAGAGAAAGACTCCATCAAACAAAGAGCGCAGGATTTTACCTCGGTTAAAAGTGTAAACTTCCAAAATGTGCGCATTGCAC
The DNA here is from genome assembly GCA_016715505.1 of Bacteroidota bacterium. GTDB lineage: Bacteria > Bacteroidota > Bacteroidia > Chitinophagales > Chitinophagaceae > OLB11. The sequence continues at coordinate 138,327 of JADJZY010000033.1, read as the reverse complement.
CAGTGAATAACAAACGCAAAGAGCCCTGGGACTTACAAAATTTTGATGTCAGTTATTCTTATACCCAAACCAATAAACGCAATCCATTGGTTGAAAAAGATGAACTCGATGAACATCATGCCAGTTTGGGCTATACCTATGCGCCTAAATTAAAATCCATTGAACCGTTTAAAAAGTTGGTTCCACAAAAATGGAAATATCTGCAATTGATTCGTGATTTTAATTTTAGTCTTCTGCCTTCAAATTTCACTTTCCGAAATAACCTGAATCGTACCATCGGCGAAACACGTGTTAGAAATATCGATGAAGGAGCCTATCCCTTACAACCTTTATATTTTAAGTTCTTTACCTGGAATCGAACATATAACCTTCGTTGGGATTTAACCAAATCATTATCCTTTGATTATTCGGCGAATAATAATTCCCGTGTAGATGAACCAATCGGTCGGATTGATACGAAGGAAAAGAAAGATACCTTCTGGAGCAATGTGGGGCGTTTTGGACGAAATACCAATTATACCCAATCACTCAATGCCAATTATAATGTACCGTTGAACAAGTTTCCTTTGCTTGATTGGACAACGATTCGGGGAAGTTATGCAGCAACTTATACCTGGACCAGTGCTTCCCTGCTCGCAAAGAGTTTAGGGAATACCGTTGGTAATACCCAAAACAAACAAATCAATGGTGAATTTAATTTTACCAACCTTTACAACAAGGTGAAATTCCTCAAGAAGATTTTAAATAATGCACCTGCCGGTCCGCCGGGAAAAGATAAAAATGGTAAACCGAGTCAAACACTCCCTGGTAAAGGTGGTCCTGGTAAAGGTGGTGATCGTGAACAAGGCCGGGACACCGGTGGTGGAGGCCGTGGCGGGGATAGCAGAGATGTAGCCCAAGATAATGCGCGTGATATGCCGGAAGATTCACGGGACAAAAAGCAGGATAAAAAAGAGCAAGAACAAAAACAGGATACGAAAGATAACCAAAGCAGTGGAGATCGTGAAGTACAAGTATTTAATACCAATCCGAATGCAAAAATCACAACCACTGATAAGAATGATCAGGCACGGAAAGATTCAATAGCCAAAAAGAAAAAATCATCGGTAGTTAAAAAAGAGAAGAAACCTAAAGAGAAAAAAGAATGGGTTCCATCGAGTGGAGTCAGAGCGATTGGTAATGTATTCTTGATGGTGAAAAGAGCCAGTTTTAGTTATAACGAAAATATGGGGACTACTTTACCGGGATTCATGGATAGTACGCGTTTTCTGGGCATGAATAATGTAAACAATATGAACCCTGGAATACCTTTCGCTTTTGGTATGCAACCGGATCGATTGTGGTTAGAAAATAAAGGTCGTGACAATGTATTAACCCGGGATTCTTTATTTAATGCACAGTTTCAACAACAGTTTTCTCAATCTTTAAATATCACCGCAAATCTGGAACCCTTAAAAGATTTTAGGATTGATTTAAACCTCACCAAAACCTTTAATAAAGCCCATGCCGAATTATATAAAGATACCATTGGCGGTGGAAGTGAATATGTTAGTTTGAATCCTTATGAAACCGGTGGGTTCTCTATTTCTTATATTGCCATAAAAACCATGTTCCAAAATACGGATCGTGGCGAACTCTCACGGGCCTTTGATAATTTTGAGAATAACCGAAAAGTCATTTCTGGAAGATTGGGAGCCATTAACCCTTATACGGGTGGTCAAAAAGCACCGGAAGATCAGGATTATCAAAAAGGTTATACCCGTTATGCGCAGGATGTATTGATTCCCGCATTCTTATCAGCCTATTCCGGAAAAGATCCGAAGACTTTTCCATTGGTCAATAATCGAAACGAAAACATACGATCCAATCCGTTCCGCAATATTATGCCAATGCCAAACTGGCGAATTGCTTACACCGGATTATCGCGCACCAAGGCCTTCAGAGATATCTTTCAAAGCTTTACCCTCAACCATTCATACTCAGGAACTTTAAGTATGAATAGTTTTAATAGTGCCTTGCAATATCGGGATGTTTATGCACTGGGCTTTCCATCCTTTATTGATTCAGTTTCGCATAATTATGTACCTTATTTTATGGTACCTAATATGACCCTGAATGAGACATTTGGTCCCTCTTTTGGGTATCGATGCGACCTTTAAAAGCAGTTTAAATATTCATATCGAATACAAAAAGGCCCGTCAGTTAAGTATGAGTTTAATTGATTATCAACTGAGCGAAACCAAGAGTAGCGAAATTCAAGTTGGAGGTGGTATGCGATTTAAAAAAGTACAGGTACCGATTAAATATTTTGGCATCAATAAATTAAAAAGTGATGTGAATGTAAAAGTGGATGTTGGTTTGAGAGATGATCGTACCAGTATTAATCGCCTCGACCAACGGGAAACAAGAGATACCCGTGGACAGAAAGTGATTACGATTTCACCATCTATCGATTATATCCTGAACCAGAATGTAACATTACGATTCTTTTACGATCGCCGTCAGAGCATTCCTTATGTTTCCAATGCCTATCCGATTACAACAACGCGTGGTGGTTTGATGATTCGATTCCTTCTGGGGCAATAGTTTTTAAAGACATCAAATGAGCATGAGGATATTCATCACTCCAATGAGGGTTCTAACTCCATTACCATATGGTCATTGAAAACTCTAAACTTCGTACATGAAAAAAGTTAGCAAGCCGGAATACCTTGAATATGCACAATATTATGAACCCTATATAGAATTGGTTCAAACGGATATCAGTGTGTTGGATCAATTAAAGAAAAATAGCCAAAAAATCGCATCCACATTTTTAAAAACGCCCGAAGAAAAGTTATTAAGGCCCTATGCACCCGGCAAATGGAGCTTGAAGGATTTACTGATGCATATGATTGATACAGAGCGGGTATTTTTGTATCGTGCCATGCGATTTGCTCGTCGGGATCAAACACCTTTGCCATTTTTTGATGAAAATAATTATGCCATTGAGGCAAAGGCCAATGATTTGAACACCCGTAAATTGGTTAAAGAATATACCGCTATCCGTCAGGCTAGTTTGGCATTTTTTAATAATCTGAACGCTTCACAATTTAAACATACAGGTATGGCTTCACAATTTAACATGAGTGTTCGTGCTTGTGCTTGGATTATTTGTGGTCATGAATTACATCATTGGTCGGTGATGCTCGATCGTTATGGATTACAACCGGTACAGGGTTAAACCTGGAATCTGTTTTCCGGAGATTTGGTTTAAATTCGAAAAATTATGGGAACAATAGAACTTTTGAAAACCGAGCATCGAATTCGGATTCACTCATTTATTTTTTTATACGGTGCTTCGATTAGTGAAACGATTCGCAAAGACATGGAAGAGGAAATCAGTACCATGTGGAATGAACCCCGTGGTTTGGTATGGTTAGATGCATACCCTTGGTTGCTGGAATTTGATATTCAAGTTTTTTTGTTCCCCGATATCCGTAAAGAGGATATTGTGAGTAATCGCAACCCTCGCAATAATTATATTCGGGTGGAGGAATATGCTCATGGAAATATTTCTTTTGTTGATGGATTAGGTTGCAATACCGGATATTTTAAATTAGAAAATCTCTATAAAAACAGTACCACCAGTGCGCATGAATATGGACATACATTAGGCTTGCCACATCCTCATGATTTAGACATTCGTGGGAAGGGACAACCGGGTATCATGTATCCACGAGGCACCTTGGTAGATGCTGAATTTCAGTATGATCCTTTGGTAAAGGCAGGAGAGAAGGGAGGTACCATTTACCCCATTCACCGAAGGGTGCAACAAAATGATATCGACGATTTAAGGTTAAATCATTTGATTGAAAACAAGCAAATGATTATTGGAAAATTGAGCTCGGTTTACCACGAAGCCCATCAACCCAAAAACTAAGAAAGGATTTTATTTGCTCTGAATCAATTGCTCAACCAGTTCAGTACTAACACCTGTAAAAGAAAAGCCGCCATCATGGAATAAATTCTGCATGGTCACTTTTCGGGTCAAATCGCTGAACAAACTCACCACATAATTGGCGCATTCTTCGGCAGTGGCATTTCCTAAAGGGGATAATTTTTCGGCATAATGATAAAAGGCATCAAAACCTTCCACACCACTTCCGGCCGTTGTGAGGGTAGGTGATTGAGAAATGGTATTCACCCTCACCTTTTTCTTAAATCCATATTGAAATCCGAAGCTTCGGGCAATACTTTCGAGCAATGCTTTGGCATCGGCCATATCATTGTATCCGGGGAAAGTACGTTGTGCGGCAATGTATGACAATCCAACTACCGAAGCCCACTCATTCAAAGCATCCAGTTTCATGGCACTTTGCATCACTTTATGAAATGATAAAGCACTGATATCCAATGTTTTCTGGAAGTTTTCATAACTGGTATCGTAATAAGGAATTTTTTTACGCACATTAGGACTCATTCCGATGGAGTGTAGTACAAAGTCTATTTTACCCCCCAAAACTTCCATACTCTCGTTAAATACATTTTCAAGGTCTGCCGTTGAGGTGGCATCTGCCCCGATTACTTTAGCGTTATTACATTGTGCCGCCAGTTCATTGATTTTACCCATTCTCAGGGCAATGGGGGCATTACTCAATGTAAAGATCGCGCCTTCTTCCTGGCATTTCAGGGCAACCTGCCAGGCCATTGATTTTTCATCCAATGCACCAAAAATAATTCCTCTTTTACCTTTCAAAAGATTGTATGCCATGTATCGTAGTTTTGAGGCGCTAAAATTAGATAAAATGATTGACTTATTGCATCAATTTTATATGAACTCCGGATTCATATCGGCTAGTTGCTTTTAAAGTCATTTTTGGGATTAGACCACAAATCCAATATTAAATTTTAGACGCAAAATCGATGAGCAATGCAGCCACTTCTTCGAAACGGGTCAGCATCAGATTTTCGGCGGTATCAAACACATCGTGGTAATATCCTTGTCCTCCGTTGGAATAAATAAAAATGGCGGGTACACCGGATTCGCTAAACAGGTAATGATCACTAATCGCAGCTTGACCACGAATTTTTACTTCGGGCAGATAGTTTTTTTCTTTATTGATGGTTTGTAACAGGTCAAACTCTTTTCGGCAACTTTCTCCATTCACGACGGTAATTCCTTTTTCGGCATTCCCCATGATATCAATATTGACAACACATTTGATTTGACGAAGCGGAAACATGGGGTTTTGGGTATAAAAGGAACTTCCAATCAATCCGGCTTCTTCGCCACTAAATAAAATAAACGCCACATTGCAGCGAGGTTTATGCTCAGTAAAGTATTTGGCGAGGTACAATAACATACTTACTCCGCTGGCATTATCACTACCACCTTTAAAAATGGCCTCATTTCCCATTTTTCCCAGATGGTCGTAATGTGCAGTGAACACAATTGTTTCATTGGTGTTTTTCCTTTCACATAAGCCGCTACATTTTTACATTCAAATGATTTGACAAAATGATTGGGCGCTTGAATGTTGAGCAATTCCTTGTTTTGAATCACGCTGTCCATAAAGATGACACTAGCCAGCGGTTCGAGTTCTGTAGCCACGGTGTGGGTCATTTTTTCTCTTCGGTAACAACCAACAATTTAATTTTTTGGTTCATCGATTTCAGCGTATCCAGCACCATTTTTTTAAATTTCGATCCCTTATGCAACACAATCGCATGATCAGGTTCAATGCCTTGCTCCAACTTTTTAAACATCAAAATGCGGTCTAAAGAATCAGCGGGATTAAAATGGAGTAAACGAAAAGTGCCTTGAATACTGGGCGAACCAGCCTCTACCAAATAATCAATTCCTGCCCGCATACTTTGATTATCCAAATTACAACGAATTGGAAAAGGGTGGGTATTCACCGGAAATGCATATGATTGAGTATAAGATTTCCCGTATTTGCGCATCTTAAGTTTTTCAAACTGCGACTCGATATAATTGGCTGCTTTGTTGACGCCATCATCCACATATCCTCGTCCGGCTAATGAATCGCTACAAAGGATGGAAAGATGTTGTTTTACTTCTTGTAAAATTTGTGAGCTGGCAGAAAATGAAATCAGGAGGAAGAGAACCAAGCAACCAATAAAATGTTTTTTGTTCATAACTTACTTATTTAAATCCGTCCATATTCAAATGATGAAAAACAAAAGTCATGATATCTGCCCACTCATTGATTTGTTTACTCGTTGATTTTCCAGCACCATGACCGGCCTGTGTTTCGATACGGATCAACATGGGTTTTTGTTGGGGATTTTTCTCCTGTAATGTTGCTGCAAATTTGAAAGAATGCGCCGGCACAACTCGGTCGTCATGATCGGCAGTGGTAATGAGGGTGGCCGGGTAATCGACACCACTTTTCACCTGATGCAAAGGCGAATATTTGAGCAGATAATTAAAATCTTTTTCCTGGTCGCTACTTCCATATTCAACTGCCCATCCCCAACCAACTGTAAATTTATGGTAACGCAACATATCCAGTACACCTACACCGGGCAAAGCGACTTTGAATAAATCCGGTCTTTGGGTCATACAGGCACCTACCAGTAATCCACCATTACTGCGCCCGTGTATGGCTAATTGATCTTTTGTAGTTATACCTTGTTTGATCAGATATTCTGCTGCGCCTATAAAATCGTCGAACACATTTTGTTTGTTTTCCAACATACCTGCTTTATGCCATTCTTCTCCAAATTCACCACCACCTCTTAAACTGACTGACACATAAATACCGCCCTTTTGTACAAAATAACTCATGGGGATACTAAAACTTGGCGTGAGTGAAATATTAAATCCGCCATATCCATACAGGAAAACAGGATGGGGGCCCTTTTTTAAATCGATATCTGCACGATGATAAACGAACATAGGAACCTTGGTACCATCTTTACTTTTAAACCACAATTGGGTAACTACGGTACTGCTTAAATCCATAGCTACGCTGGTATTTTTAAAAATGGTGCTTTTGCCACTTTTTAAGTCGTAATGATAAATAACAGGCGGCGTATTATAAGAGGTATAGGTATAAAAGGTATGGTCATCTGTTTCGCGACCTCCGAAACCACTGGCGGTGCCAAGTCCCGGTAAATCAATAGTACGAATCAATTGACCTTTGAGGTCATAAACATCCACTTTGCTGCAGGCATTTTCGAGGTAATTACAAAAAAGTTGATTGCCTACACGGCTTACAGATTCCAGTTTACTGGCTTTTTCAGGGACCAAAACTTTCCAGTTTTTTTCATCCGGTTTATTCGGATCGATGAGCAATAACTGATATTTGGGTGCACGCCAGTTGCTATAAACTATAAATTGCTGATTATGCATATCCACAAATTCCTGATTCAATGAGAATCCTTTGCATAAAATCTGAAACTCCTTTTGATTCGGATTTTTTAAATCACGAAATTGCAATTCACTGCCATCGGTACCTTCTGATAAACTCAACATTAAAAAACGTTCATCTTCACTGAGCGAACAGCCTTTGTAACGCAGCGGATGTTCCCGGTCTTCATAAATCAATAAATCGCTGCTTTGAGGAGTACCGATTTGATGATAGAATATTTTTTGAAATTCAGTTTTGGCTGAATATTTCTCTGATTCTTTTTTTGGTTTATCATAACCACTATAATAAAAGCCTTCATCACCTTTCCATGAAACGCCTGAGAATTTTGAATAACGAATGGTATCAGAGAGGAATTTTCCGTTTTCTACCGTCATCACCAAAATATCCTGCCAGTCACTTCCTGCACCAGAAACACTCAAGGCACAATATTTTTGATTTTTGGAGAAATTTACCGATCCTAATGAAGAGGTACCTTCCTCATTCAATTTATTTGGGTCAATAAAAACACGTGGCTCTCCACTTAATCCTTTTTGAATATAAAGAATGCTTTGGTTTTGCAGCCCATCATTTTTGTAATAAAAATAATATTCGCCGGCTTTGATCGGATTTGCATAGCGCACATAGTTCCAAAGGCGCTTGAGTTCCAAATTGATTTTATCCCGAAACGGTATTTTGCCGAGATAATCATTGGTCATTCCATTTTGTTCCAATACCCAATTCGCTGTAAGGGCTGAATTGTCGTCTTCTAACCACCGATATGGATCTTCTATGGTTTTTCCAAAATAGGTATCTTTAACTTCTTCTTTTTTTGCGAAAGGATATCGATGCAATCGGATGCCGTCCTGGGCAAAACTATTCAACGTAAGCATGGCTATAGCGGGGAGTAAAATCTTTTTCATCGTCAATAAATGGGGGTAAAGATAGGAAATACCCTCGTGAATTATGTAATCGACTCATGTTACTGATTCGAAATAATGACCGGGAATCTTTATACGCCCTTAGAAATTATTTTTCAGGAATTTAAATCCTTTTAAAATAAGCATTGTTGTAATTTCACCACCTGAAACAGGCTACAAAGCACATGAACAAAAAGATCAGAAAATCAGATGCCCTGGAATATCATTCCAAAGGCAAACCCGGTAAAATAGAGGTCGTCCCGACTAAAGAAACTAAAACACAACGCGATCTTTCGCTGGCCTATTCGCCTGGAGTTGCTGAGCCTTGCCGGGAAATCGAAAAAAATCCTGAAAATGTCTATAAGTATACAGCCAAAGGCAATTTGGTGGCAGTTATTTCGAATGGGACAGCCGTATTGGGACTGGGAGATATCGGTCCTTTGGCGTCCAAGCCTGTAATGGAAGGGAAAGGTTTATTGTTTAAAATTTACGCCGATATCGATGTATTTGATATCGAAATCAATACCAAGGATACAGAAGAATTTATTCGAACCGTTAAAGCACTTGAACCAACTTTCGGGGGAATTAATTTGGAGGATATCAAAGCCCCTGAGTGTTTTGAAATTGAAGAACGCTTAAAAAAGGAATTAAATATTCCGATTATGCATGACGATCAGCATGGTACTGCCATTATCTCGTCAGCAGCTTTGCTCAATGCCCTAGAAATTCAGCACAAAGATATTCGCACTGCAAAAATTGTGGTAAGTGGTGCAGGTGCCTCGGCCATGGCTTGTTGTAAATTATACATCCGATTAGGAGCCCGTTATGAAAACTTCGTGATGTTTGACAGTAAAGGAGCCATCACAAAAGATCGGAAAGATATTGATGAGAGTAAGAAAAAATTTGCCACCACACGGAAAATAAAATCCCTAGAAGAAGCCATGAAAGGTGCCGATGTTTTTATCGGTTTATCCAGAGGTGGAATCGTGAATGCGCGCATGTTGAAAGGAATGGCTAAAAACCCCATTGTTTTTGCTTTGGCAAATCCCGATCCTGAAATTGATTTCGAAACCGCCGTAAAAGCCCGACCTGATGTCATTATGGCTACAGGTCGCAGCGATTATCCCAATCAGGTGAATAATGTGCTGGGCTTCCCTTATATATTCAGGGGGGCATTGGATGTTCGTGCTAAATCAATCAATGAAGACATGAAGTTGGCCGCGGTAAAGGCCCTTGCAGAATTGGCCAAGGAGAGTGTTCCGGATATGGTGAATATGGCTTATCAAGAAAAAAACCTGAGTTATGGCCCGGGATATATTATTCCTAAACCTATGGATCCGCGATTATTGTCGAGGGTTTCACTTGCAGTGGCCAAAGCTGCTGTAAAATCCAAGGTTGCTCAAAAGCAGATCACGGACTGGAAAGCGTATGAAGAAGAATTAATTAACCGAAAGGGAAGTGAAGACAATATCCTCAAGGTTATTTTTAATAAAGCCAAACAATATAAGCAGAAGGTTGTTTTTGCAGATGCTGAAAATTTTAAAACCTTAAAAGCAGCTCAAATTGTAAAGGATGAAGGCATTGCTATACCCATACTTTTGGGAAATCTGCGCAGAATAAAAAGTATCATCAAAGAGCATAACCTGGATTTGAGTGGCATCGAAATCATTGATCCGAAAGCCGATGATTTGGAAGCGAAAAGAAATGCCTACGGTGAATTGTTATTTAAAAAGCGGAATCGCAAAGGTTATAATTTATATGAAGCCAAAAAAATCATGCGGGAACGCAACTACTTTGGATGTATGATGGCCGAGTGTGGTGAAGCCGATGCGGTAATTACCGGATTGACCCGAAAATATCCGGATACTTTGCGACCGGTTTTAGAAATTATTGGGGTAGAGGATAAGGTGAAAAAACTGGCGGGTATGTATGTGATGTTGACCAAACGGGGACCCATTTGTTTTGCCGATACCACCATCAACGAGTTTCCGAGTGCAGAAGATTTAGTGGACATTACTTTGTTGGCTGCAGAGCATTTAAAGAGTTTGAATGTAACTCCTCGTGTTGCACTTTTATCCTACTCGAATTTTGGCTCCAGTAATTTGAGCGAAGCCAAGAAAATGCGTGATGCGGTAGATTTATTGCACAAAAAATATCCTAGTTTGATTGTGGATGGAGAAGTGCAGGGCAGTGTTGCTTTTAATAGTGAATTATTAAAAGAGAATTATCCATTTTCAGGATTGATTCAGAATAATCCCAATATTTTAATTTTCCCGAATCTTTCAGCCGGTAATATTGCCTATCATCTCATGATGGAATTAGGAAACAGTGAGGCTATTGGACCGATATTGTTGGGATTAAAAAAATCAGTACATGTTTTACAATTGGGAAGTAGTGTACGGCAAATAGTCAATATGGTAGCTATTGCAGCCGTTGATGCATATGTAAAAAGTAAAAAGCAGGGTAGATCCAATGTGGTTTCTTTAGCCCATTCTAAAAAGTAGCGAAATCGATGAGTCAGAAAAAAAAGAAAAGTTTTGTTTAAAAGCTGACCATACTTATCACCAATGATGACGGTGTAACGGCACCTGGTATTGCTGCGCTTGTTGAAGTGGCCAAACAATTTGGCAAAGTGGTAGTTGTGGCACCTGATGCACCGCAGTCGGGAATGGGGCATGCCATCACCATAGGAAAACCTCTGCGCATGAATCCTGTGCATATTTTCGGAGATGTGGAGGCCTATCAATGCAGCGGTACACCGGTTGATTGTGTTAAATTGGCTGTAGATAAGGTGTTACATCATAAACCGGATTTTTGTTTCAGTGGAATCAATCATGGGGCCAATCATTCCGTAAATGTAATTTATTCCGGAACTATGAGTGCCGCCATGGAAGCAGCTATCGAAGGTATTCCTGCTATCGGTTTTTCCTTGTTGGATTATGCCTATGATGCAGATTTTGGATTGGCTCAACAAGTTGCCCACGAAATGATTCATCAGATTAGCTCCGGACAAATACCGAAAAAAGGTTTATACAATGTCAACATTCCGAACGTGAATCCCAAAAAATATAAAGGACTGAAATTTTGCAGGCAAGCCAATGCGAAATGGAAAGAAAATTTTGTCGATCGGGTGGATCCTCATGGAAAAAAATACTATTGGTTAACCGGTGAATTTCAGAATTTAGATAAAGGTAAGGACACCGATGTTTGGGCGCTACAGCATCATTATGCTTCCGTTGTACCTGTTCAGTACGATTTGACGGATTATACCTTATTTAAACAATTAACGGGATCCTAAATGATTCGGGTAAGTGGTTTATATAAGAAATATGATCATGCAGAATTTCCTTCGGTAGATCATTTAAGTTTTTCTTTTCCTGAAGGTTGTATTGCCGGTTTGCTGGGACCCAATGGCGCAGGTAAAACAACCACGATTTCTATATTATCGGGTTTGATTAAAAAGTACAGTGGAGAAGTGGAAGTGATGGGGATGGATGTGAAAAAACATGCAGAAGAAATTAAAGGTAAATTGGGCATTGTACCTCAGCAGATTGCCCTGTATCTGAATCTTTCCTGTCGGGAAAATTTACGTTACTATGGTCGTTTGTATGGAATTCCCCCAATTACTTTGGGGCCGCTCATCGAACAACTTTTAAAACGATTCGGATTACAAGAACATGGCGATAAACAAATCAGGCATTACTCCGGTGGAATGAAGCGCAGAGCCAATATCATTGCATCATTATTGAATCAGCCTGCCTTATTGATTTTAGATGAACCTACCGCCGGCGTGGATGTACAAAGTCGAAATATGATTCTACGCTTTCTGAAAGAGTACAACGAAGAAGGGAATAGTATTTTATATACTTCCCATTTATTAGATGAAGCAGAAGCACTGTGTCAGGAAGTACTGATTATTGATCAGGGGCAAGGGGTGATACAGGGTAGTCCGGCAAAATTGATTCAGGAACATCAAACGGATAATCTGGAAAATTTATTTTTAAAATTGACCGGGTTCCGGGTTCGCGATTAGCATGAAAAGAATTTGGGCAACATATATCAAGGAGTGGCATTTAATGCGAAGAGATTTGGGGGGCTTATCCCTTCTATTTCTCATGCCTGTTTTACTCATCAGTATCATGGCTTTGGTACAGGATGCTCCATTTAAAGATTATAAAAACCGAAAGTTTGAAGCCTTGATTTTTGATCAGGATCAGGGTAAAATATCTCAGGCCATTCAAAAGGGTTTGGAAGAAAGTGGTCAGTTTACATTAATTCGTCAACATCAGAATCAGGCACTGGATTCCATGACTATTTTATCGGAAATCAAAGCCGGTAAATATCAACTGGCCATCATGATTCCGAAAGGCGTTAGTTCCGAAATATACAATAGTGCCAATTTAATTGCCAATGAAATGGGTAAACACATGGGAATACCCGGAAGTTTGCCGCATCGTGAAGCCCGGGAAGGAATTAATATTCAAATCGTATTTGACCCGGTGAGTAAACCTGCTTTTCGTATTGCTATTGTGAATGCCCTGGAGAAGTTTACCACAAGGGTACAATTTGATATCATCATGGATCGGATCAGTGCTTTGAGTGGGCAGGCCGATACGAGCAAGAAACTGGATATCGAAAAACAACTCCGTTCGGTGGGTGTCAAAGAAATGCAGTTGCATCAACAATCTTCGGGGATAGAAAAAAGTAATTCTGTTCAACACAATGTACCCGCATGGGCCATTTTTGGGATGTTTTTTATGGTGATTATCATCAGCGAAAACATGATTGCAGAGCGAAAGGGTGGAAGCTGGAATCGTTTAAAAAGTATACCCGGACCATTTTTTCATTTGCTCATGGGTAAAATGTTGTTTTATGTTTTACTGGGCTGTGTTCAGTTCGCATTGATGGTTTTGGTAGGTGTTTATGCCATGCCTTTGCTGGGTTTAGATGCCTTACAATTGGGTCAGGCTGCGCTTTTTCTTCCATTCATTGTGATTTCAATTGCATCTTGTGCGACAGCTTTTGGAATTTTGGTGGGTACTGTTTTCAAAACAACCAGTCAGGCATTACCGGTTGCAGCCGTTTCGGTGGTCATACTTTCTGCCATTGGCGGGATATGGGTTCCACTCGAAGTATTACCGGATTCCTTAAAAGTACTTTCGGTATTATCGCCCATGCGTTGGAGTCTGGAAGGCATCAATACTTTACTGCTCAGACAAGGTTCACTTTCGGATTTGCTGATGCCTGTTTCTGTATTGATGTTATTATCTGCTGCGGCGATGTGGATGGCCTGGTACACCGAGCGAAAACAAAGCGGTTTGGTTTAGTTATTCAGGTAGCCCTATTTAGGGTCTCCTGAATAACTCCAACGCCCAGGAAACCTTTGAGACGTAGGCCTGATGGCCACGGCTCAGAGGATGACGCCGATTTTGGAGATGAAAGCGAGTAGTAAATTATAGTGTTCGAAGTGCAAACTTTTCAAGTCTGAACTCTCGAAAAACTGAAATTGGACCTTGCACTTAATACAAGCTCCTTGAGGCTTTAACCTTAGCCCGTAAAGTATTTTTACGTTATTCAGTAGACCCAATTTAAACGATCGCTTTCATTACATTATAAACTACCTGTGGTTTGCCTAAGGTATAAAAATGGATAACCGGAGCCCCAGAAGCGATTAAGTCTTTTGTTTGCATGATTAACCACTCCGTGCCTACCTTTTCAGCATCTTTTTCGTTTTTACACTTCATCAATTCGACTGCCAAATCACTGGGAATATCCACATGAAAAATAGAGGGAATTCCACTCAGTTGTTTCATACTGGTAATCGGCTTCAAACCCGGAATAATCGGAGCGAGGATATCCATTTGCCGACAACGATCTACAAAATGATGGTATTTCTGATTGTCAAAAAACATTTGAGTGGTGATGTAATCAGCGCCAGCATCAATCTTACTTTTTAAATGCATGAGGTCTAAATCAGGATTCGGGCTTTCATAGTGCTTTTCGGGATAACCGGCGACACCAATACAAAAATCTGTTTTACCACCATCTGAAATTTCTTCTTCAACATAAATACCCCGATTGAGTTTTTCAATTTGTTTCACCAAGTCAATGGCATAATGGTGTCCTTGTGGATGTGATTGAAAGTATTTGGTGTTTTTTGGAGGGTCTCCGCGCAGGGCCAAAACATTATCGATACCCAAAAAGTTCAAATCGATCAGGGCATTTTCGGTTTCATCTTTGGAAAATCCACCACAAATCAAATGGGGAACGGCATCTATCTTATAATGGTTCATCAAGGCTGCACAAATGCCAACTGTACCCGGACGTTTCCGGATATCAATCAAGTCAAAGGAGCCATCTGATTTTTTCTTATAAACCTGTTCGGAACGGTGATAAGTTACATTGATAAAAGAAGGTTTAAATTCCATGAGCGGATCGAGCACCGTAAAGATTGAATCAATGCTTTTTCCTTTAACCGGTGGCAGTATTTCAAAAGAGAAGAGGGGTTTGCCTTGGGCTGCTTTGATATGTTCTGTAACTTTCATGAAGCGCAAATGTACATTTCAAATTTAAAATGAAAGACAAAGTAAAATTTCCTGAATCCTGAATCAAGCCCTGAATATTTAAAGGGCCTTTATTACATTTACCTTTCATGGTATTTAGTTCCCCCATATTTTTATTTTACTTCTTACCTATCGTATTACTGATTTGCCTGATTTGGCGAAATAATATCCCATTGATGAATATGGTTCTGTTCGTGATGAGCCTTTTATTCTACTTCTGGGGTGAAAAAGCCTATGCATTGGTGATTTTGTTTTGCATCCTCAGTAATTACTTTACAGCTTTGGGGATGGACCGTTTTCCCAATCAACGGAATTTGATTCTTTTTGTCGGTGTTTTACTCAATCTTTCTTTGTTGGCCTATTTTAAGTATTACAATTTTTTTATCAATGAAATACTCTTTGAATGGGGTTTATGTCCAAGACTTTCGGAGCAGGAAATGGTGCATCTTCCGCTGGGAATTTCGTTTTTTACTTTTCAAGGCCTGACCTATGTGGTGGATGTATATCGGCGTGAAACAAAATCCAGTCAAAATCTCATGCATGTGGGACTTTATATCTTGTATTTCCCTCAATTGATTGCAGGTCCTATTGTTCGATATGCGGATGTCGATGCGCAAATTGAACAGCGGGAAATCAACGCAGAAGGTATTCGATTAGGCGTGAGACGATTTATTATCGGCCTTGCAAAAAAAATCATTTTAGCAAATTCATTGGGTCGCATTTCGGACGAGATTTTTGCATTAGGAATCACCGATATGCATGCTTCGCTCATTTGGTTTGGTGCGATTGCTTTTGCCTATCAAATCTATTACGATTTCTCCGGGTATTCGGATATGGCTATTGGTATGGCGCGTATCATGGGGTTTCATTTTCATGAGAACTTCAATTTTCCATTTTTCTCAACTTCATTTAGCGAATTATGGCGTAGGTGGCATATTAGTCTGACCGATTTTTTTCGAAACTATGTTTACATACCCATTAGAGGTAATCAGAAGGGTGTATTTAGAACTTATTTGCATTTGTTTTTTGTATTTGCCTTAACCGGATTTTGGCATTGGGGCTTCATGGAATTGTTTGTTGTGGGGGATTTTTACCGGAATTTTTCTCATGCTTGAAAAAGGAGTCTGGGGTAAGTGGATTAAAAAATGGCATTTTGTTCCGGGAAATATTTATGCCATGTTTCTATTTTGTACGGCCATCATCATTTTTAAAATTGAGGATATTCAAATTCTCCCTGAAGTGTTTGCCAAAGCCTTTTTGTGGGATCGTAGCTGGTCGGGCCTATATACCATCCAATATTTTATGACCGCAGATCTTTGGTTGGCGCTTGTACTTTCTATTGTTTTTGCCTGGCCTTTGCATCAAATTCCCCTGGTGCAGTTATGGATGTCGAAAAGGTGGTTCAGTTTAGGTGTTAGCCAATTTAACCTTTTATTGTTGTTTTTGATTACATTAAGTATCATGTCTGCTTCAACCTATAATCCATTCATTTATTTTAAGTTTTGAGTAAAAAAGGGACCTATATCATCATTTGGCTCATAGCTTTAGGAGGTATTTACTTTCTATCGGGTTATTTGTTTAAACCGGTTTTACATGTCGATATTTCTCTTCGATCTATGCATTCAGGGAGTGTAGAGTTGAGGATGACAGATCAAATGAACGAAAAAAACATTCAGGTTCAACCGCCCTTCTTATTGAATGCCTCTCAATTTTTTACCAAAAAAAATGTACGATTTGAAAATCCATTTCAATTTCAAAATTTGATGATTCGGACTGATTCTCATATACAGGAGCTATTCATCCAATCGATTCAGGCTGAATGGAATATTGGCTTTATCAAAAGATGGATTGGAGAATGGAAAGGTTCTGGACTTGGCGAAATCTTGTCGGACCAAACTCAACTCATCGCAAGTAATGAATCCTTTGCTCAAATCAAAACGCTTAACAAGCATATTTCCTTGAATGATCAATTTTTTAATCAAATGCGTGAATCTATGCCTTCCATGTTGTGGATTCTTTTTCTTCGCTGGTTGACGGCTATTTTATTTGCATTCTTTCTGGCGAGTTTTTTCATGCAATTGTTTACACTTCGAAATATCCCTGCCAGAAAGAAATTGGGTCATTTATCCATTAGCGCTTATGGCTTTTTAAGTTTATTAATCATTTTTTTACTCAATAGTTTGTTCAAATGGATTCCGGATAAAGTCAGCCATGAAAACCGAACCATGGCCAGTCTGAATGACCTGAACAATAAAACCATTCTTGAGTATCCTGCCGTATTAAGTGCTTATGCTGATGATCATTTTGCTTTCCGGAATTTGTTGTTCAGCGCTCACTCTGTTTTCAAAGCCAAATTGTTTCGAACAGCTTCTTTGCCCGATCAGGTGATTATGGGAAAAAATGGATGGTTTTTTAAAAATGATCCTTTTGCTATTCGTGATGCGCGAAAAATCAATCAGTTTACGCAAGCTGACATGGATCAAATGGTTTTTATTTTACAGGAACGATTAAACTGGTTAAATCAACGGGGCATTCGGTATTATATCATTGTGCCTCCCAACCATGATCGTATTTACCGGGAGAATTTTCCGGATAAATATTCAATTGTTCCAAACTACGGACATGATCGATTGGATTATTACAAAAAAATCTTGAAAGAAAAATTAAACTTCACAATTGTCGATCCAACCGATTCACTCATGAAGTATAAACTATTGTATGATGTCTATTTTAGTACCGATACCCATTGGAATTTATTCGGCGCCTGGGTGGGGTATCGAAATCTGATGGATCAAATCAGAAAGGATTTTCCCAATTTAACCCCTGTTGAATTTCATCAATTAAGTATTCGGGATAGTTTTACCAATCGGGGTGATTTATCTGCGATGTTGGGTATGGAGGAAGTTTATAAAAGGAAGGAGTACCTGATTGATTTAAAAATACCCAGTCAAACATTGAACTTTCCGCAAAGTGCGGAGATGATATTCAATAACGTCAACGAGCATACCCTTGATTCGAGTCAATTAAAGTTGATGGTTTTTCGCGATTCATATAGCAATGATCTGATGCCTTTTTTGAATTTGCATTTTAGGGAGGCTAAATATGTTTGGAGTTATGCGTTTATGCCTGATTTGGTTGAAGACTTTAAACCGAATATTGTGATTTTGGAAGTTCAACAAAGAGCCATGATCAATGCTTTTCATGTCCCGAATCTTTTTCAACCTGGAGATAGAGCATTTCAATGAATCGTAATATTTAAATCTTTAAAAAGAATCTCGATCTTATCTTCAGGTATTCAATAAACTTGTTTCGTTGATATAGTTATTCGGATTGAATGATCTTGTATTTCCCGGAGCTTTTTCTGAACCTCTGTTTGAGGAATCATATGTACCTTTCTATGGATCATACGTTCAATAGCAAATCGGGACATAAGATAGCTCAGTGTTGATTCTGCGCCTTGATTCAGATTTACATTGGTAGCCTCTAAGCCATCGTGACAACCACCGGTACAGGGGTTGTAAATCATTTGATGTAAAAAATTGTCACCCAAAAACCAGTTAAATGCATGGATGGCATAGTTGCGATATTTTTCATCTGGTAAAATATAATAAAATTTTTCCAAAGCCATAATCGTATAGGCCACATCAATGGGTTGTTCCCCGCCATGTGGAATATCATTGATCCTCTCCGGATATAGCCAGGAAATATTGGGTATCACTTTAATTTTTTCATTAAAGAATGTTTTCGATAAGAGGAAATCAAAACTTTCAAGGGCCACAATTTTAAATGCCTCAACCTGAGTGCTGTGAAAGGCACACAACATAGCTTCGGGGAGCAGACTATTTCCATAACTAAATTGATGTTCAAACCACATCCAATCTGATTTTTTTTCTTGCCTATACATATCATACAAGCGCATAGCAAGCAGGTAAAGCAGTGGTTTAAATACAGGATTATTTTGGTAATAAAGTCCTTTAATGATAAAGGCCATCGACCGAGTAGAATAAATGGTTTCCAAATGGTTGAGGGTATTCTCGAGAATTTGTTCTGCCTCATAAATCATTTGACGAGGAAGGATATCCTTTAATGAACAAACATAACCTAGGGCCCAAACCGCTCTACCAGTCGAGTCTTCAATGTTTTCGCGTTCATTTTGTAAAGTGAAATGCTGATATTGATCCACATAATTTAAAAGGTACCATCTGATTGTGCACAGAATTTCACAAATCGAAAATAAGTTTGAATCAACATAAAGCTATCCATATCCTTAGCCATACTATATTGTTCGCAGGCAACTATCAGTGCTCTGGCATTGTCGTCTAAGGTATAACCCGAATGGATA
Source organism: Bacteroidota bacterium (assembly GCA_016715505.1). Taxonomy (GTDB): domain Bacteria; phylum Bacteroidota; class Bacteroidia; order Chitinophagales; family Chitinophagaceae; genus OLB11. The sequence goes on along the minus strand of JADJZY010000033.1, from coordinate 119,147 downwards.
TCCGGTATGGCGTTTTTAGCGAATTGAATCATTCCAACCGTTGTGGTCATTCTTTTTAAATGATCTAATTTCAAATCCGGCCATGCGTATTTTAAATGAAAAGGTTTGGACAAAAATTTTTCAAAAAGTAGGGCATGTGATATCGATGTATTTTGCCACGACGTCGAAACCATGGATTGGGAACTATTCAATGAAATATCCTCGCGAAGCTGTTTGTGTTTCATGAGATGAAGAATAGCCTGACTTAATTCTTCTGCATTTTCAAAATCAAAAATTAATCCTTTATCATGTCCAATAACTTCTACGGCATGCGGAATGGGTGTGGAAATTACCCGACAGCCTGAACTAATCGCATAGGCGAATGTTCCACTAACGGCCTGATTGGGATCTTTGGATGTGAACAAATAGATATCCGTTAATTGTAAATAATTGAGCAGTTGTGGCAATTGTAGAAATTCATTCACGAATTGCACGTTGTTTTGAAGTTCCAATTCCAGAACGAGTTTTTGTAGCTGATTTCGATACACTTCCCCCTCATTTTTCTGCACGGTAGGATGTGTTTTTCCGAGTACTAAAAAGGTTACGTCAGGATGTTTTTGAATCACCTTGGGTAAAGCCCGCGAAGTGGTTTCAATGTTTTTGGTGCTGCTAAGGAGACCAAATGTGGATAGTATTGTTCGGTCCTTGAATCCATATGTTCGTTTTAATTGTATCCGATCAACTGGCAATACCAAATGTGTTCCGTGTGGAATAATATTGATTTTCGATGATGGAATTTTATACTCTTCGATGAGAATGCGTGCTGCATTTTCAGTCATCACGATTAGCGCAATCGCCTTTTTACTTAATTTTTGGACTTGTTCCAACAAGGCTTTGTTGGGATGGGGTAGAATGGTATGAAAACAGAAAATGATGGGTTTAGTGATATCCTGAACGAATTTCATAAAATCATTGGCCGTATTGGAAAATAATCCAAACTCATGTTGAATGATGACCATCTGGATTTGATCGTTTTTGTTGATTCGAAACACATTTTTTACATAGGAATAACCCTTGTCTGTATTTAAAATGTACTTTGGTTTTATTAAATATTTATGTTTTTCGGTATCGGATTCCAATGCACAAATACTGCAGGTAAAGGTTTCATCGAAGTGATGTTGGATGGCCTGAATGAGGTCTACAGAGTAAGTAGCTATTCCACATTCTCGTGGAGGAAATGTGGTTACGAAAAGTAGTTCAGGTGCCTTGTTTAATACAGCGAAGTAATCTTCCTTTTCTTCTTTCTCGATAACCCTACATCTTTGATGGAGTAATTTTGTTCAATAAATTGGTACAAAGAAATGGCCTTGGTCATAAGGATAGGTTTAATTTTTATGCATCGAAAGTTGGAGCAATAATTCACTCAAACAAACAGAAGCTACAGCAATTCGTTCATCAGCCGCTCCATAATAAATGTAGAGGTTATCATTTTCCAATAAGGCTCCTGTAGGAAAACAAACATTGTTGACTTCTCCCTTGAGTTCCCATTCCTTTTCAGGGAAAAAGAGGGGGTAGGGCAAACGCGCGATTTCATGTTGGGGTTGGTCTATGTCCAAAAGAGCCGCACATGCTGAATAAACATATCCTTTAGGACTATCCTTTACCCCATGGTAGATAATTAACCAGCCGGCTTCGGTTTCAATAGGAGGGCAGCCTCCACCAATATAGTCCATTTCATGCGGGTATTTAGGTTGTAGGACAACAAATTCATCAAAATGAAAAAAGTAATTCTTCCAGTATTCAGGTGTTAAATCTGTAAATGCATTTACTGAAATCACAATTTGTATATCTGGTTTGATTCGATGAAAAAAGCAAAACTGATTATTTAATTTTCTTGGAAAAAGTACCGGATTTTTGTCCCATACATAACTGGGTTTTGCAGCAAGATGGTGTTCAGTATAATTGGCATGGTACCTGGCATATTTTTTTTCTATTTCCGGATCTAACTCCGTCAATTCTAAAAATTCCTGATACGTTAATTGTGGTACGATGATGCCATGTTTTGTCCAATGAATTAAATCCACAGAGGTTGCAAGTGCACTAAGCGCATTGGTTCCGTCGTAAGCAGTATAGGATAAATAAAACAATCCTTCAATTTTGACAATGCGAGGATCTTCCAAACCATGAAATTCTTCTTCTGATTCAGGGAAAAGTAGTGGACTTGTCAGACGTTCCTCTATCAACATAGGAGCAGACAACTTACAATAACCGATGGTTGAAAAATTGTCTTTTGCAACTGCCCGATACAGTAAATGAATATCTGGTCCATCTTTGATCACCGCAGGATTGAGCACACCCTCACTTTCAAAAGCATGTTCGGTTTTCTGAAGTAGAATACCAAGTTTGTTCACCGTGAGCATAAATCTTGTTAGAAGTAGGTTTGAAAGAATGAATTAAAAATATAACTGAGGGTAAATGGAACTATTTTGATAAAATGAAAATCTTTAAAAGAAGTTTTGTCTTAATCTCCATTTTAAGTCATTATTTAATTCTCGTATCCACTTTTGATGACTGTGGTGATCATTTTAAATTGCTCATTGGCATTAAAACTATGTTTGGAATGAGCCGGGATGATAATTCCTTGTCCTAATTTCAGCGCTATTTTGTTATCGTCAATGGTTACTTCTGCTGTTCCATCAATGATTTGAACATACGTGTCAAATGGACATGTCTTTTCACCAAGTTCCTCACCGATGGCCATAGAAGTGGCTGTCACGTTTCCGGTAGTTTTTTTTATGATTGTTTTACTAACCACTGCATTTGGAACATACTCGATGATTTCGATAATGATGTGAGCTATTCCTTTTTGTAATTCTAACATGTTTTTTGTTTTTATTGGGTTTAAAATGGTTCATAGATTTGTGTGTAAGTTTACTTGATTCGTCGCACTATATATTTTTTTCCGCGATTTCCTTAAACGTTCATTCGCGAATCTGTACTTTTTTAATATTGAATCATTTTACATCATAAAATCTCCCAATTTTTAGAAAGATAAAGGTCGTTGATTTGAAAGCTGGAGACTTACATAAAAACAGATTTGTTTTACATAGTTATGAGCAAGTTGATTCACTGAAACCTGGTTGATTTCAGTGAGGTGATTTGATTAGATGGATTCCAACGCTATTCGCATTTTATAGGAATGTAATTTCTTAAAGAAAGAGGGTGATAATCCGGTTACCTGTTTAAACTGATTAGACAAATGCGCTACACTGCTATAATTCAATTTATCGGATATTTCGTTAAGGTTCAGTTCATCATAAAGGATGAGTTCTTTAACTTTTTCAATTTTGTGCATCACTATAAAATGCTGAATGGTAGTACCGGTAACTTCTTTGAATAAATTGGAGAGGTAAGTATAATTCTGATTGAGCTTTTTACTGATATAAAGGGATGTCTTAATGTTGGGCAGTTCATCGGCATAGTGTATTATTTCAACAACGACGTTCTTGATCTTTTCAACGAGCGTTGATTTTACTTCATCCATCAATTCCAGACCGGATCTTAATAAAGTTGTTCTCAATTCCTCATATTGTGCACTTGTAATGGACTCTTCCACCAAATCTACTTCTCCCAGGTCAACATATTTATACAATAAACCCATCCTGTCCAGGGTATCTCTTACGACAAGTTTGCAGCGCAATGAGACCATATATTTAATGTGAATTTTCATAATCGTATTGGCATAGGACTTTTTATATAAAATGCAGATAAATCAACTCTATTTGAAAAAAAGGGGTGTTCCATGCAGGTCCATTCACAAACACTTTTTAACCTTGAATGGAGTTCATAAAAGACAAACCTTGACTAAATACCTTGTTCAGGTAGTTCGATTTATTGCGACAAACAAATAACCTACGAATCTATACCCGACGATTTTTATCCAACAAAAATTTGTTCGTTATCATTCTTGGCATAGAATATTTTCTTTATGTAAGATAACTCATTTAGTCGATCTTTTGGCATGAATAGCCGATTCATTATTTTTTACATAGGCTCATTTGCGAGTATTTTAAATTTGTTACATTATTTCGGATAATGTTTACATGATTCTATGAATTGTTGGATTAAATCACGCCCGTGATATTTTTCGATCGATGCGTTTTATGCATACCATTTCCTTTCGAATAATTTATTTAAAGTTTGTAGTGTTCATTTCAATTCTATTCAAACTTGATTTCGTTGGCTGACATATTTGGGTAATATATACTGGGTATTTATGGATAGATGGGTTTAAGCTTTCCTGAATATGGCGAAACCTGAGATGAATAAGAATTTTTGCCGATAAGCCGGAATCCATTACATTTGCAGAAAGTTAGATTAATCTAACAAAAAAATGGCGAATCATAAAACTAATCGACATAGTGGTAAAAGTTTAGAGGAAGTGAATGCTTCGGTGCCTGTCTATAAGACCGGCTCATTCTGGAAACGAATTTTTGCTTTTCTGGGGCCAGGGTATTTGGTGAGTGTTGGTTATATGGATCCCGGGAATTGGGCCACTGATATCGCCGGAGGTAGCAAATACGGGTACACCCTCATTTGGGTTTTGGTCATGAGTAATTTGATGGCCATTTTACTCCAATCGCATTGTGCCCGATTAGGCATCGTTGCTAAACGCGATTTGGCGCAGGTAAACCGGGAAACCTATCCACCGCTCATCAATTTTGCCCTTTATGTTTTAGCAGAATTGGCCATTGCTGCTACCGATCTTGCAGAAATCATTGGCATGGCGATTGGGTTAAATTTGTTGTTCGGCTTGCCGCTGATTTGGGGCGTGAGTATCACGATTTTAGATACCTTCCTTTTGCTATATCTTCAAAAATTAGGCATGCGACGAATGGAAGCTTTCATTATTGCCTTAATCTCTATCATTTTTGTTTCATTCTTGGTTGAACTCATTTTTGTCAAACCAGATTTGGTACAAGTTGCCGGCGGACTCATTCCATCTTTACCTGATGAAGATGCCTTGTATATTGCCATAGGAATTATCGGTGCCACCGTAATGCCTCATAACCTGTACTTACATTCTGCATTGGTACAAACCCGAAATATTGCCGATGATGAAGACTCCAAACGAAAAGCCATAAAATGGAATTTTGTAGATAGTACCGTGGCACTCAATTTGGCGCTTTTTGTCAATGCGGCCATCCTAATATTAGCAGCTTCTGTTTTTCATAAAAATGGCATGACCGAAATTGCAGGTATCGAAGAGGCACATGCATTGCTTGAACCTTTGGTGGGCATTCAATGGGCACCCATTTTATTTGCGGTAGCATTAATCGCAGCCGGACAAAGTAGCACGGTGACGGGTACATTGGCGGGTCAAATTGTAATGGAAGGCTATTTGCAAATACGCTTAAATCCTTGGCTCCGACGATTAATTACCCGGGCTGTGGCAATCATTCCCGCATTTTTTACCATCTTACTTATGGGTGAGGATAAAATGGGTGATCTGCTTATTTTTTCTCAGGTTATCTTATCCATTCAACTGGCCTTCGCAATTATTCCGCTCATTTATGCTGTGAGTCATAAGGAGCGAATGGGCGTTTTTACCATCAAACCCTGGCTCATTATTTTATCGGTGATTGTTACTGCGCTCATCTTGTTTCTAAATATTAAAATGGTAGTGAATGAATCTATTTCCATCATCCGCTCAGCTCAATCAGTATGGATTTCTATTCTGGTTATTTTAGGACTGCTCATTTTGTCAATTTTACTTTTACTGACCATTTTTTATCCCTTGATTCGAAAAAAACAAAAGCGCCGGATTCAAGGCTTACATCAGATGCCCGAAAATATTCAATTGCATTTTGGAGTCGGTTATAAAAATATCGTACTTGCTTTAGATTTTGGGCCACAAGATGCCAATGTTTTAAATCAGGGTTTGAGACAGGCTGAAACCAATACCCGAATTATTTTATTGCATGTGGTTGAAAGCGCTGCGGCAAAATTATTGGGTTCAAAATTGGCTGATGTGGAAGCCGAACAAGACGAACTTCAATTAAAACAGTATCAACAACTGATCGAAGCTGAAGGATATCAAGTAGATTATAAACTAGGTTTTGGAAATCGGGTGCAGGAAATTACCCGAATATGTCAGGAACTGGAAGCCGATTTATTGGTACTCGGTGCCCATGGTCACTCCGGAATTTTCGATTTTATTCATGGTCAAACGATTGATAGCGTGCGCCATCAGTTAAACATCCCCATTCTGATAGCGAAATGAGGTGGTTTAGGAAATATTTGAATTGGGGAATAGGGGGGCTAATTCTATTTATCCACCAATCAATCTGTGCCCAGGATAAACAAATTCAGGGACAAATCTTGATGGATGGAATCGCCAAGGAGGGCATTATTGTTCAATTATTACCCAACGATTTAAAAGATACCAGCAATTCTGCTGGGGGATTTAACTTCAACCAATTGTCATCGGGAACTTACCAGATTCTAGTTGTAAGTTCCAATTTTGACAAAATCATTTATCCCATTCAAATCAACGAAGAGGATACCTTGAAAGAGGTAGCTTTAAAATTGCAGGAATCTTTCAATCAATTAAATACCATTGTAGTTTCGGCCACGCGAACACAACGAAAAAAATCTGATGCTCCGGTATTGGTTCATATCATGGATCAGAAATCATTACAAAGGGTGCAGGCTTGTAATTTATCGGAAGGCTTAAAATTCCAGGCAGGATTGAGGGTGGAAACGGATTGTCAAACATGCAACTACACGCAACTCCGCATGAATGGTTTGCCGGGTGCTTACTCTCAAATTTTGGTGAATGGCCGCCCATTGTTTAGTCCGCTGATGGGCATGTATGGTCTTGAGCAATTTCCGGTGAATATGATCGATCGCATTGAAATCATACGAGGAGGTGGATCCACCTTATATGGCTCCAGCGCTATTGCAGGAACCGTAAATATCATTACAAAAATTCCAAACAAAAAGGAATGGGAAATTTTTCAGGGTTTGCAGTTGATGGATGGAAAAACCTGGGACTATCAGTTGAATGCTCAGGCGAATTGGATCAATCAAAAACGAAATGCCGGAATAAGTTCATTCATTTCATTTAGAAAACGTCAGGCTTATGATATTCAAGATGATGGATTTTCGGAAATACCTGAGTTGAATAACCGAACTTTTGGTGTGCAGGCATTTTGGAAACCGAGGGCCCATCAAAAAATGGAATTGCACTGGAGTAATATTCGTGAATACCGGTACGGAGGAGATTTGGCTACCAGACAAGCGCATCTGGCTCAACAAGCGGAGGAACGTTTACATCAAATCAATCTATTCTCTTTCGACTATCAGAATAATTTTTCAGATGCATTGTCTTGGATCATTTATTCCGGTTTTCAACATACCTATCGCTCCCATTACACAGGTACTATGCCCGATGACAGTTTAGAAAAAATATCGCATTTGAGTCGTCCTCCCTATGGCTATTCAAATAATCTGACCTTTCAGGGGGGCACTCAATTGAATTGGAAGCCTGCCTTTTTATTTCATGATAAAAATATTTTTACCATTGGTGCTGAATATGTTCAAGACGGTATAAAGGATGAAATACAATCATATCATTATCTGGTGAATCAGCATACCCGTAACCTTGGTATATTTTTACAAAGCGATTGGAATTTTTTACCACATTGGACCCTTCTTAGCGGATTGCGCTATGATATTCATAATTTTTTAAAAAAGGATTTGATCAGTCCGCGTTTGGCTTTGATGTTTAAACCCCAAAAAAATATTCAGTATCGAATTTCTTATGGCAGCGGATTTCGGGCACCGCAGGCATTCGATATGGATTTGCATATGTCATTTGCCGGTGGCGGCGTTTCGCGTATTCGCATTGATCCTCAACTCCAGGCGGAACGTTCAAATAGCTGGCACGCATCTGTCAATGCCGACCGTTTAAATCCGCATACAGCTATGGGTTTAACAGCGGAAATATTTTATACTTCTCTGGCGAATGCATTTACTACCCGCGAATGGGGGCAAGATTCAATCGGAATGATTTTCGAAAAGACCAATGGCTCAGATGCGTATGTGTATGGTATTACCCTCGAAACCAGATTAAATCACCAACGAAGATGGCAATGGGAAGCTGCTCTCACCATGCAAAAAGCCCAATATCAAAACAGCGTTCCGTATTTATTGAATTACAGTGGACGCAATTTTTTACGCACTCCGGAATATTATGGTTATGCAAATTTAAGCTGGACCCCCTTGAGTACATTTTTTGTCCATCTGAATTCGGTATTAACAGGCCCGATGCAATTACTCCATATGGGTGGTTCTCCTGAACAATCTACGGATACCTTGAAAACAACTTCCACCTTTCTGGAATGGAGTTTGAAAGTATCTCAAAGTTTCCTCTTTCCAAAATGGCATTGTCGATTGGAATGGAATGCCGGTATCAAAAATATTTTTAATGCCTACCAACAGGACTTTGATAGTAGTAAATATCGCGACAGCAATTATATTTATGGACCTGCTGCCCCTCGAACCTATTATGTCGGACTGCGTTTAAAATCTTTGTAAGTTGTTTTGGTATATGCCGTATCAATGAAGTCAGGTTGGAATTGCTTAAACTTGTACCTATTTTTGTATCATGACCAATGTAAAAATCATCGAATGCCCCAGAGACGCGATGCAGGGCTGGAAGACTTTTATTCCTACCGAAAAAAAAATCGAATGGATCAATACACTTTTACAAGTGGGTTTTGATACACTTGATTTCGGTTCATTTGTTTCTCCAAAAGCAATTCCGCAATTAGCAGATACCCGTGAGGTGTTGGCCAAAATAAAAATGAGCGACACCAAATTATTAGCCATTATTGCCAATACCAGAGGCGCAGAAGAGGCGGTACAATATGACGAAATCTCTTATCTGGGTTTTCCGTTTTCGATTTCAGAAACTTTCCAAAAACTGAATACCAATAGTAGCATAGCCGACTCTTTAATTCGGGTGGAAGAAATACAAAAATTGTGTATTCAAAAAAATAAACAATTGGTCATATACATCTCCATGGGTTTTGGAAATCCATATGGCGATCCGTATAATGCGGAAGTAGCTTTGAAATGGGTCGATGAGTTACAAAAATTAGGTGTACAAATTTTTGCCATGAGTGATACCGTTGGCGTAAGTGCGCCGGATAATATTTCATATATCTTTTCCAACCTGAAAGCTGAATTTTCAAATTTGGAATTTGGTGCACATTTTCATTCAACAAAGGAAAAAGCGGCTGAAAAAATTGAAGCTGCGCTGAAATCCGGATGTCGGCGATTTGATGCAGCAATTGGTGGGATAGGCGGCTGCCCTATGGCTCAGGATGATTTGGTCGGTAATTTGGCTACCGAACAATTGCTGAATACCCTTGAACAAAACGGATATCAAATCTCTTTAAATCAGGAAACTTTGATGAAGGCTCAAGCCATATCATCGTCTATTTTTAATGCTTGATTCAAATTCAGCTAAGCCATCAGGTTCATGCTGAAATCATGTACTCCTAAATTTAAATTTGGATTGTAGTAAGGGTCATGGTCGATGATTTTTTGCCAACGTTCTTTAAACAGGGCCATTTCCTTTAAATGCCTTTCGTAGCCTGATTTGCTTTGGTGAGGATGTCCTCTGGTTGCTGATTCAAAATGATATAAGCTGACGTGAGGAAGATACACATTATTGTAGCCGGCTTCCTGTATTCTCAAACATAAGTCCACATCATTGTATTCAACTTCAAAAATCTCATCCATTCCTCCAACCGCATCATACACCTCCGCACGAACCATGAGGCAGGCAGCAGTCACAGCCGAATAGTTATTGGTACTTTGAATATAATTAAAATATCCCGGTTCATCCTGATGCATGCCCACAAAAGTGTGGCCTGCTATTCCTCCCAAACCAACAATGACGCCTGCATGCTGAATGGTATCGTCGGGATAAAGTAACTTTACACCAACTGCACCAATACGTTTTTGTTGGGCATAAGAGACCATTATTTCCAACCAATCATCATGAATCACTTCAACATCATTGTTTAACAGGAGCAGCATTTTACCTTGAGCGAGTTTACGACCCACATTCATCAATTTGGAAAAATTAAACGGAAAATGAGCGTCGACACAACGAAATTGATTTGAATACTTTGTACTGTATTCAGCTACAAATTGTTGGAAGCTTTTGCTGGTACTATTATTATTTAAAACGATGATTTCAAAACGGGTGTAATTCGTTTTATTTAAGATGGAGTCTACTGTATTTTTTAATAATTCCGTTTGATCCTTTGAAGGAATAATAATACTGACCAGGGGTTCTTCTTGCACCGGATATACAATGCGATAACCTCGTAGTCCGGTCAGGTATTTTACTTCAACGGGCATTCCTCTTCTCAGCAGGGCTTGTTCCAACGCTTTTTTGGCCGCCATATACGCATAGGGTTTAACCTCTTCGCCTTGTGCGGCCGAAAGGGCATGAATGCGCCAGTGATAGAGGACTTTAGGAATATGATGAATGCGCTGAGTGATTTCCGTAGCACGGAGTAAAAGATCATAGTCCTGACTACCTTCAAATCCTTCACGAAATCCACCAATTTCATCCATGATGGTTTTTCGAATAACACATACATGGCCGATGTAGTTTCGGGATAATAAATGATCCGGTGCCCAATCTGGTTTAAAATGTGCAGCTGAGTGATGTTTGTTTTCATCTATTTTATCCTCATCGGAGTAAATAATATCTGCCTCCGGATGCTTATTGATGCTTATGATGATTTCTTGTAAGGCATTTCTGGTTATTAAATCATCGTGATCCATCAACAGGATATACTCACCTTGCGCCATCGATAAAGCATCATTGGATGTTTTGGAAATATGTCCGTTTTCTGTTCTGTAGTGAACTTTAATTCTGCGGTCTTTTACAGAGTATGCATGCAGGAGTTGATGTATTTTTTTTTCAGAAGAGCAATCATCCGCGATACACAATTCCCAGTTTTTATAAGGCTGCGCTACAATGGATTCAATGGCCTCTTTTAAATACTTGAGTGGTGGATTGTAAACCGGCATGATGATACTGATCAGCGGTTGTTTCGGATATTTTGTATCGAAATCATCGTAATAATTTCCTTTTTCTGACCGTTCAAGTTTGTTTTGAATCCATTGATCGTAATGATGAATATGATCTTGTTGTATGTCATCTTCATAAACGATACGTATTGGACGATCTTCCAGTTTGAGATACACTTTACGGGCAAGCTTCTTTCCTGCTTTTCGTAATATTTTTCCGCCGGAGCGACTAAATGCAAATCGAATAAATTCCAAAATACGTTTTAAATTTCCACTGCCTGGAGTTTTCTTTCTGAAAAATAATTTCTTGTATTTACCAATGGCTCTTTTGATCCGATAATATTTCCCACTTTCCAGATTACGAATACGATGTTGTAACTGATGACTGAAATGTTTCAGCGCTTGCAATTCCTCATTTGAATGTTGGTATGACCATTGTAATTTTTTAAGCTCTCGCCCAGGGTTTCAAAATCCGCATGTTTTTCACTCATTTGAAACAGAATGGCATCCATATGACTTTGAATATCAGTTTGGTATTTGTTTAATACTTTTTGATACCCCCTCTTAAAGTTAATTTTTTCAGCCCTGGCAAAAGCCGTTTTGGACTTAAAACCAAAAGCTTTACGCTGAGGAGCATCTTTCAGGATATTCAGGCAAAGATCCCATTGCTGAAAAGCCTGATCCATGTTCGGGTCGAAACCTGTAGTTGATTGCCAGTCTTTTTTAGTGAATCCGATAATACCATGCATACGGGTGCCTGACAATAAATCGTACCAATCATATTCTTTCTTTTCATCCTCCTGATAAGCTGTGGTGAAAACCATTTGCCCAGTGTCTATATAATCCAGGACAGATTCCCAATTTTTTAACGGCAAAATTTGCGTCAAAGGATCAAACAAAAAATAATCTTCATTTATTTCATTGAATAAATCGTCCATTTTCGTTTCAAGTGGAAGGAAACGAATGGATAATTCTTTCCTGAACTTTTCATCCAATTCTTGAGTCGGATTGGATTCAGAAAAAATAAATACCGCTTTTTTTAAACCCTCCAGAGCTTGAATTCTCAACAAATGTTCCTCAAGGAATGATTTAGAGTCCGGATGGTCACAACGATAGATGAAGGCCACTGAATCACCAAATTTTTTCACAATTAGGTTTTCCGGAATCGATGACAGATTAATTTTTGATTTTCTGCCATTTAGCACATTGGGTAAAATATTTTCAGGATTTACAATTGGCAGAGACAAACCAGCGGATAACTTCTCCAGCACGTAATTTGGGGAGGTACAGAGAGCTGAATTTAGGACTAAGTAAGCATTTTGATTTTTTTTCTCTTGTATGAATCGCTCTGCAATTTTTAAGGTTTCAGTTGAATCAATGATAAATATCCAACCAAAGGAATCAAAGTGCGTTGTTTTGCTTAGGAGCTCCAGAACTTCTACTGATAGCAATAAACCTTTTAATCTTCGATTATCTGATCCTTCTTCATATAGCACCCGAATATTGTCAATATCTGATTCAGTGTATGATTTTTTTTGAAAAAGCAAGTGTAGTCCATGGCTATAATAGGCATTGTTATGAGGGGTGTAGGCATACCGATTGAACGTCTCATGACCTAAATGGTTCGATAACAAAAGCGACAAATACTGTCCATCCGATTCCTCCCGGCTAATAATGATGCAAGCTTCTTGGTTAGTCATGATTTAGTTCAAATAGTTCTTTGTATTTTTCGGCTACCTTTTTAGCACTGCCGCGATCAATGATTTCTCCTTGTTCGAGTAACAAGGCCTGATTACATAAATTCACCATTTCGGCAGGAAAATGTGAAACAAAAATAATGGTATGTCCTTTTTGTTGGATTTCATGGATCTTTTCAATGCACTTTTGTTGAAACCCCAAATCTCCAACGGCCAAAATCTCATCGATGATATAGATATCGGATTCATGTGCAAATGAAATGGAGAATGCTAATCTGGCCAACATGCCGGTTGAATATGATTTCACAGCCTGATTCAGGGTTTGCTCATCCAATTCCGAAAAGTGTTGAATTTGGTTGACAATTTGATGATTTACTTGGTGACCATTGAGTGACAATAAAAGACGGATATTTTCGTACCCCGTCATCTCAAGTTCCAAACCTGCACCCAAAGCCAGAATAGGGGCTATTTTCCCATTTACCTGTATCCGACCTTTCGATGGTTTTATAATGCCGGCAATTGCACGAAGGAGGGTGCTTTTACCGCTCCCATTCCGACCCGCAATGCCCAAATGTTCACCGGGCATGATTTCAAACGTTATATCCTTCAAAATTGTTTGTTTGCGAAACGGATGCGACCAGGAAGTAATGGCATCTTTAATGGAGTACACACCTGCAGGATTTTGCCGGTAATCGATGAACACGTGTTCAAATTTTATGACGGGTTGTTGTTTCATCAAATCGCTGTAATAAATTGGTTTTTGAGTCGATGGAAAATAAAATAACCAACCATGAAACTGCCTATACTCAAGAAGCTACAGGTTAACAAAACTTGCAAATCCGGATGACGATTTTCGTACAAAACTTGTCGAATCAATTGCATAAAACATAAATTAAAAAGCTCACTCATGCCTTCAGCTAAAGGAAATAGAATGGTTTGAAGTTTGAGCGATTTTATGATTCCGGAAGAAGCAATAATGGAATAAGCCCCTTGTGAAGTCATATTCGCAAAAAAGAACCAAAAAATTAATCCACTGGTCGTATACAATACATAATTTGAAATAGAAGTAAACTGTGCGCTAAAAATGATGATAAATATAAATAAGTAAAGGAGCGGTTTGATGAAGCCCCATATAAATCCCAAAAGAGAATGTTTATATCTAATAGTTACGTTGCGTTTCGTTAAAGCGTATAGTTGACGGAAGAATTGCATATCATGGATAAACTTCGTAAGTTGAGGTCCGAAACAATGACAAACGATTTAGAATCCATTTTCTATGTGAATGCGCGGTTTCTGACACAAAAGCTAACTGGTGTGCAAAGGTATGCCATAGAGATTTGTCGTCAAATCAAAAAACAGGCACCAAAAGTGGTTTTTTTAGCGCCCACAAATATTTTGCACAAAGAAATAGCCCGTGAATTGGAGGTGCAAATCATTGGCCGAAATACCGGAACTATTTGGGAACAGTGGGATTTGTACCGTTTTATGAGCAGTAAAAAGAACATTTTACTGAATTTGTGCAATTCAGCTCCTCTATGGTATCGGAATAATATGATTTGCATTCATGATTTGGCCTATATTTTTTATCCCAAATCGTTTTCTTTTCTGTTCAGAACATGGTATCGTTTTATGCAGCCAGCTGTTATACGAAAGGCACAACATCTTTTTACGGTGAGCCAAGCTGTTCTGGATGAATTAACGACTCAATTCTCATTATCGCAAACAAAACTTACGATAACAAAAAATGGAATTTCTGCGTTTTTTCTTCAACGGGAATTGCCACTAAATTGGACTAAAGAAAAATTCATTTTATGCGTTGGGTCACCAAATCCACGCAAAAATCTGCGAACATTATTTCGTGTTTTTAAACAAATCCAGCAACAATATCCAAACTATCAATTGGTTTATATTGGTACTGATTCTAATATTTTTACCCAAAAAAAATTTCCCCTTATGCCCAATGTCATTTGTCTGAATTCCGTATCAGATGATGAATTGGCTTCATGGTATCAAAGGGCAGAAGTTTTTGTTTCTCTTTCAGCCTACGAAGGATTCAATTTGCCGATACTTGAAGCTTTGTTTTTTCAATGTCAGGTGCTCTGCTCCGATATACCCGTACATCGTGAGCTTTATCAGGATTCTGTTTATTTTTGTGATATCCAAAACGAATCTTCCATACAAATTTCCTTGCTTAAAATACTCAATGATCAGACTAAAATCCTTGAAAACAAAATAACTAAACCCTGGCCGAGCTACTCACATAGCGCGAAAATAATTCGTCAGGAAATTCAAGCCCATGAAAATCGTTCTCACGCATGACTGGTTAAGGGTGAATGCCGGTTCGGAAAAGGTCATTCAGTCAATGGTTTCAGTGTTTCAAGCTGAGATTGTCGGTTTATATACTTTGTTCAATAAATTACCGGTACCGGATCAGAAACAAATTCTTCAGGGTATACAGGTGCATACTTCTTTTTTACAATGGATACCGTCAATCACCAATGCCTACAAATTTCTCATGCCTGTTTTTCCGTGGATAGTAGGCCATACTCAATTACCCGATGCGGATTTGTATTTGTCTTCTTCTCATGCTGTCGCTAAAGGCTATCGAAAAAGGAAAGGCTCGGTTCATATATGTTATTGTCATACCCCGATGCGATATGCCTGGTACCTGAAAGAAGATTATTTGATTGGGATGCATGGGCTTAAAAAATGGATAGCTAATCAGATAATTCAGCGTATTCGTCAGTGGGATTTCGAAAATTCGAAACAGGTGGATTATTTTATTGCCAACTCTATTCATATACAGCAGCAAATATTAAATACTTATCAACGTGTTGCAGATGTGATATATCCACCTGTACAAACGGATAAATTTTTATTAAACTCGCATCCCCGGCAATCCTTTTATTTAGCGCCCGGCCGATTTGTTTCATTCAAAAAGATTGACCTGATTATTGAAGCCTTTAAGAGGCGCCCACAACTTAAATTGGTGTTGATCGGTGACGGATATGATTCAGATAAATGTAAAAAGATGTTGGCAAATACACCCAATATTATCTGGTTGGGATATCAGCATGATGATGAATTAATTCTGTATATGCAACAAGCAAAAGCTTGTGTGTTTGCCTCCAAAGAAGATTTTGGCATCATGTGTGTGGAGGCGCAATCTACAGGGACTCCGGTTATCGCATTGCGTTATGGAGGTCATATTGAAACGGTGATTGAAGGCGAAACAGGTTATTTCTTTGATCATCAGGATGCCGATTCTTTATTAACAGCCATTGATCAAATGGAATCTGCACCGCTCACAAATCATGCTTCGATTCGATCCAATGCCCTCCGCTTTTCGGAAAGTATTTTTCAACAGGAGATAAAAGCTTTTGTACAAAAAAAAATGCAGGACCATGTACAAAAAGTTTTATGATTTTCTGAACGTGGATTGGATGATGCCTGCATTCATGTTAAGTTTTGGGCTACCCAGACAATTACAAACCTGGTTACTTTTGGTATTGGCTTTTGGGGTTTTGCTTCAGTCTATCAAAAATCGCGGCAGCATCAAATCATCTGAATTTATTATCGTTGTCCTTTTTGCTGTACTTTATATCCCTTATTTAATCAGTTATTTACGCACTGATACGGACCATTCTGCACGTTATATTGGCGGTTTTGTAGAAACTAAAGCTGGTTTGCTTGCAGTTCCATTATTATTGGTATTCATGATTCATTCGAATAAAGAATCATGGAGAAAATATCTCCCTTGGTTTGTATGGGCGGTCATATTTAAAATGATTTGGGCACATATCATGCTGTTTTCACAATTGAATGTTGATGTATTGACATTGAATCATGTGACGTACCGTCGGTTATTTGAACAAAATGCACAAATGCACCCGACCAGTTATGGGGTATATGCAGGATTCAGTATAGCCATTCTATTTTTTGAGGCAAAGTCTATGTCTTTTTGGATGAAAGCATGGGCGTATGTGTTATTGTTTCTTTCTACCTTATTGTTGTTGCCAAAAATGCCTTTTCTGGCCTTGATGCTCATACATCTTATGTTCATTTTTTATGCAACTTCTTTATCTATTAAAAAACGAGCAATGATAACCGGTGCTTTTGTTGCCGGATTAAGTCTTCTCATTATTTTTATTCCTATCGTAAAGCAACGTATCCTTGAATTTTGGCCTGCTTCAGCAGGTACAATAGACAATTCAGTTCAAGTCAGAAAAATAATTTTCCAAACAGATTTAAATTTATTGGAAGCACATTGGTTGAAAAGGACTTGGCCCCTATGAGCTGCAAAGAAACTGGATTTAGCGATGTATTTTCATTCTGCCATTTCCAGACAAGCATTGGGCACTTACAATACCCATAATGAATATTTGAATTATTGGCTGAGTTTTGGATTGTTGGGCTTTATTATTCTACTCGCTGTGCTATTGATTTTTTTGTACCGGGCTATAAAACGGAAGGATGTACTTTATATCTCTTTGATGATTTTATTGTTATGCACTTTTCTAACTGAGAATTGGTTGTCTGTACAGCATGGAGTTTTATTTTTCGCAGGTTTTGGTAGTTTATTTTTTATTCAAGAAAAATCCGGGTTAAAAGGTGTTTGAAGAGAAGAGGGCTCACCTGGCAATAGAACTATTTCTTGAATGAGTTTAACGAGAGCCATTTTAATCGTTTCTAGATAAAGATTATTCCGCATTAAAAGCAATCATCATATTTTGTTGATTGTTTCAAATAACCTACTTCAACCCAAATTTTGCAGTTGGACACAGTCAACGGCAAAAACGAATAAGAAAATCAAATACTTCGGCTAATGGGCCTCAGTATGATTTTCTAATTCGGGGTTACCGAGCAAATCCTTTACAGGCTTTGTTTACAGTAGCTTCGTGCCTTGCTACTGCAAATTCTAGGTTCAAAAGAAGAAACGCATGAAGATAGTCGAGCTATTTTTGTTATTTAGTCATGGAAGAATTGAGTTAAATTCAACAGTCTCAATTCGAGGATTATTATGTGATGACGAAAGTTTAATCCGTTAATATAATTTAACATTTTTATTTGTGCAATGTTTTGGGGCCAGGCATCCGGGTATCGTTTTAATCATCAAAAATATTTTACCCATGTCAAACAAATTTCGTTTAACCCTGCTATTACTTTTTATTGGTGCCATTTGCATCAGCGCTTTTATTATTGTTGAACCGGCTAAGTCCGATACCAAGACTGAATCCTGTTGTAAAAATCATCAGAATCAGGATCAAAAACCTCAAGGTTGTGTTTTTAAATCTGTTATGGGAGAAGATTCACTGGATGCTGACTTTATCTATCCCATTCCTGAAAAAGTTCAGGCCTCCCTTTCCGAAGCACTCTCATGGATATCTAAAGCACAGCTTCAGGACGGAGGATGGGGGGCGGGATCGCATAGTCAGCAAAATGAAATGAATCCACAAAATGTACCTTCTGATCCTGCTACCACGGCGATGGTTCTGATGGCCTTATTACGAAACAACCACACACCCACATCAGGACTCTACTCACAAAACCTCAATCAAGGCACTCAATTTTTAATTTTGTCCGTTCAAAAAAGTGCTCCTAAAAGTAATAATATTACCCATTTAACCGGCACTCAACCTCAGTCAAAACTGGGCGCTAATATTGATGTCGTATTAACGGCACAGTATTTTAGTAATCTGTTGGATTATTTGCAACATGACCCCGAACAAAAAGATAAAGTTCAGCAATGTTTGGATATCTGTGTCAAGAAAATAGAACAAAACCAAAATCAGGATGGTAGTTTCAAAGATGATGGATGGGCGGGCGTACTTCAATCTTCTTATGCCAACAATGCTTTGGAGTCTGCAGAAAAGAAAGGAGCCAAAGTCAACAAAGAGGTTTTGGTTAAATCCAGGGATTATCAAAAATCAAATTTTGATACACAAACGGGAAATGTAAAAACGGAAAAAGGGGCAGGGGTCATGTTGTATTCGGTGAGCAGTACCGCAAGAGGTTCAGCCGCCGAAACAAGGGAAGTAAAAGACAAAGTAAAAAAAGCAAAACAAGATGGCACTCTTGGTGAAAACGATCAAATAAGCGTCGAAAATTTAAAAAAGATTGGCTATGCTGATGATCAGGCTTACAAAGCGGTTACGGCCTATCAGGTGAATGAAGCCTCTAAGGTTCAGGCAGTGCGGGATGATGTGATGTCTGGATTTGGGAATAATGGCGGTGAGGAATTCATGAGTTTTCTGCAAACAGGGGAGGGCTTAATCATTGCTAAAGACCAGGAGTGGAAACTTTGGTATGATAAAGTGAGTGCCAAATTATTACAGATTCAAAACGATAACGGAAGCTGGAACGGTCATCATTGTATCACCTCTCCGGTATTTTGTACCGCTACCTGCCTCTTGATTCTCTCGGTGGGCAATGATATTGCGAGTTTGCAAAAAACTACAATGCCCTAAACAAAATGGATCAATCCTTTAAAAGTTAATCTGCGCCTGTAATCGTAACAAGGAGCCTTTCTGTCGGTTATCAGGTAATGAAAAGTCCTCAAATCGACGGTCGGAGAGTGTATACATGGCCACTAGTTCGAAGGTTTTAACCGGTTGCCATTCTACGCCAAATTCAAGTTCGCGCACGGTATAACTTCTGGCATCCCTTTCATGTTTTTTACCTCCGTCATAATATTGAGCACGGATAAAAGGGTAAAATTGATGCTGTTTATAATGGGTACGATAATTGAGTGTCACATAGCCGCCTTGTAAGGACTGCGTTTCAATTGAATCTGTTCGTGGATTAAATTCCGGTCCACGGCCAAAATTGTATTCTGCCTGTATTCCAAAAGGCTTTGGATAAAGAATGAAGGAACCCGCAATGCGTTCGTCGGCATAACTCCGGTCTTTTAATGATTTGACGCCCGGAGTGAGCTGGTCTTTATTGATGACATATTTTCCGGTGTAAGCCTGAATGGCGGGTTCAATAATTTGGTTCCCAATTTCAAGCGGATATGAAACACGAGCAATAAAAGTTGGTCGATTGTTCAACTCAGGCTTATTGGCTGTTTGTCCATTATATGCTCCAAATCCAATCACGCCATAGTCGCCACTTCCTTTAAGTCCATCCCGAACCAACATTGAAAAGCGCTCTCTGATGTTTTTGGGAGCCCAGTAAAAAAAGATACCTAAATCCCGTTCATTACTCACGGCACTATTGAGAGCATCATTTCGGTCAAGGGGCAAACGGTTTTGGCTGGATTGTAAATTTTCGAACCCAAATGGAACTTTGGATTGGCCGATTCGGAATCGGAATTCATTTTTGGCATCCATACCCACATCAAAATACATATCTCGGATTTGGGCAAAGTGAAGTCCGGTTGTGCTTGCGGAACTGGCAAAATCTGGTTGAAGGTAGAAGTAAACATTTTTGCTGATTTGTCCGAAGAGGATGACCCGTATTCGTCGAAGGAAGAATCCCCCGCCTTCCCCCCAGGAGCGATCGCATTGTTCACATTTGAGCTGAGCGTTTGTTTCGAGCAGACGATTATATCGCGCTTGTACATACCCGCGTATTGAAAAGCTTTCATACCAGAGCGTCTTTTTTTCTGAAGCGGGCTGAATCTGTGCCTGAGTCAGAAAGGAAAGTAAAAGAAGGGTTATAAGGGTTGTATGTTTTTTAATCATTACCAAAAGATTATTAAAAAGTGAATTCTGAGTGCAAAAGAATTAAATCACGTTCTATTTTTTGGCAGTTCCTGGATTACGAAATTGTTACCTTAATCAACTTATATGATGCTAATATTACGAAATTGTTACGTTTGTTCTTAACATTGCATAGGTCGGGTCTTTCTTTCATCTTTGTGCCAAATAACGATTGCATGAGTCTCAATTCCATTTTGAAAATTTTCCAACCAAAAGACAAAATTTTTTATAGCCTCTTCGAAAATGTCGTGGATACGGTAGATGTGATGGCTAAAAAGCTCCGTGAAATGGTTCATGAGCCTGATTTTAACAAACGAGCCGCCATTATTGCCCAAATTGAAACATTGGAACATGATAATGACAATCTCACACATCAGATTTTTCAGGAATTGGGTCGAAATTTTATAACGCCTTTCGATCGTGAGGATATTCACTATCTGGCAACTGCTCTCGACGATATTGCAGATTATATCAATGCATCGGCTAAAAAAATCAATTTTTATAAGGTCAATCCTCAGGAACAGGGCATTCAAAAATTGGCAGAGTGCATCGAATTAGGTGTTGAGGCAATTCGTTCGGCCGTGAAGGAACTTCGAAATATGAAAAATGTAACTTCTATTACGAATGCACTGGTTAAAGCCAATAGCCTCGAAAATCAGGCTGACGATATCTACGATTTAAGTATTGAAAGACTATTCGCCTTGGAGCCGGATGCTAAAGAAGTCATCAAAAAAAGAGAAATCTATCAGGTATTGGAAACAGCAACTGATAAATGTGAGGATGCCGCCAATGTGATTGAGTCTATCGTAATTAAATACGCATAGTAGTCGCAAGCTTTCGTTTGATTTAACCCAAAAATTAATACATGACTTTTGTTCTCGTTGTCATAATCCTCGCCCTGATATTTGATTATATCAATGGTTTTCATGATGCGGCAAATTCTATTGCCACTATCGTTTCCACCAAAGTTCTAACACCATTTCAGGCTGTAGTTTGGGCGGCTTTTTTTAATTTTATTGCGTACATGATTTTTAAAGATCATGCAGTTGCTAATACGATTGGTAAAACGGTTTATAAGGAATTTATTACACTCCCGGTAATCTTCTCCGGTTTAATTGCTGCCATCATTTGGAATCTTTTGACCTGGTGGTGGGGAATTCCTTCATCTTCTTCTCATACCCTAATTGGCGGATTTGCAGGTGCTGCTATTGCTCATGCCTTTTTTACTGCATGGGATAAGGGACAAAGTTTACCGGCATTAAAAACCATCATCGATAGTTCTAAAATTGGCAAAACCGTTTTGTTTATTTTCCTGGCACCGCTCATTGGGATGTTGATATCGATGTTTTTTACCTTAGTCACCATCAATCGGAATATTTGGCTAAAAACCGGGATACTCACGCTTTGTATTATTGGAATTTGGTTCTCCTTTCAACGCTTCGAAACATCCAAAATTGGTGAAAATATTTCCAAGTATTTCAAGGTAGATAAGTACTCGCATGAAATCGAAAAACTTACGGTTGAATTAGATCAATTGAAGTCTTCAGATAAAGCCGAAGGTAGAATGGAGAAAATGGCCGAACTTGAAAAGAAACTGAAGGATCAATCTGATAAACTGGCTGTTTCAAAAAAGAACGTTGAACTTTCTAAGCCATTCTTTTCCGATTATGAAGTAAAGGGTTCAGAATCTGTAGCTGAACATATCCTCGAAGTAGCAGATATTAAACCAATTGAAATTTCAAAACTTCAAGATAAAATTTCGTTATATCTTGAATTGGATCGAAAAAAGGCAGTAAAAGATAAAGGGCCTAATAAATTGCTGGCCTATGAAGCAGCACAAAGTGCCATGGATTCTTTAAAGCCCATGACGAAGAAATTACACGAAGTAGGTTTTGAAACTTTATCTACTCAAATGGCTGCAAAACTCATGGAAATGAACTATCCATTGGGTGTTGATAAAGTGCAAAAATTCAAAGAAAGTATTAAAGTAAATGTCAAATCTGATTTAAAAAAAGAAATTGCCAAGGCAGACAATCTGGTCATCAGAATCTGTATGATGGCAATCTTATTTCTTTTTATCATCGCCTTCATTTACAATGAAAAAATGCGACAACCTAGTGCTGCTCGAACAGGTAATATGTTCAAGAAATTACAGTTGTTATCTTCAGCTGCTTTCTCCGTAGGGCATGGTGGCAATGATGCTCAAAAAGTAATGGGTATTATCGCAGCTGCCTTGATGGCTAACGGTGAAATTGCGGATATTAAACAAATGCCTGAATGGGTTCCTTTGGCTTGTTATTTGGCCATTGGTTTAGGTACCTTAAGCGGTGGATGGAAAATTGTAAAAACCATGGGAACCAAAATTACCAAAGTAACACCATTGGAAGGGGTTTGTGCGGAAACCGCAGGTGCAGGAACGCTTTTCCTGACTGAACAAATGGGTATTCCGGTTTCAACCACACATACCATAACCGGTGCGATTATCGGGGTAGGAGCCACCAAACGTTTGAGTGCCGTACGATGGGGTGTTACAGTCAATTTATTATGGGCCTGGATATTGACGATTCCAATCTCTGCTATACTTGCAGCTTTAACCTATTGGGTAACAAGTTTCTTTGTTAAATAGATTCTGATTTTTTTCAAGTTTTTGAGGCTTCAATCATTCCAATGAATTGATTGATACAGTTATTCATTGAAAGATTTAGTTTTGCGGTTTTAAAAGAACCAATAAAAATGGAATTACAACAATTAATAGAAGCTGCCTGGGTTGACAGAAATTTACTGAAGAATGATATGTACGCCAATGCGGTTCGAATGGTGATCGAAGAGGTGGATAAAGGGCGATTGAGAGTGGCTCAACCTTCGGAGAAAAACTGGACAGTGAATGAATGGGTCAAGCAAGCCATTTTAATGTATTTCGCTATTCAGGAAATGAAAACTTTCTCTTTGCCGCCTTTTGAATTTTACGATAAAATGGCCTTGAAATCCGATTATGCTTCTCAAGGTGTACGGGCTGTTCCTCATGCTGTAGCGCGATATGGTTCCTATTTAGCCCGGAATGTCGTGCTCATGCCCAGCTATGTGAATATTGGGGCTTATGTCGATGAAGGGACTATGGTGGATACCTGGGCCACCGTTGGAAGTTGTGCACAGATAGGAAAGAATGTCCATTTAAGTGGTGGTGTAGGTATTGGTGGGGTTTTAGAACCTTTGCAGGCCAGTCCGGTTATTATTGAAGACGGATGTTTTATTGGATCTCGTTGTATTGTCGTTGAAGGTGTTCGGGTTGAACGTGAAGCTGTGCTGGGAGCTAATGTTGTATTAACGCAAAGTACCAAAATCATCGATGTCAGTGGCAATACACCGATTGAATACAAAGGTCGGGTTCCGGCTCGAAGTGTGGTTATTCCGGGTAGTTATACCAAAAAATTCCCTGCCGGTGAATATCAGGTAGGTTGTGCTTTAATTATTGGTCAGCGTAAAGAATCAACTGATTTAAAGACCAGTTTGAATGATGCCTTAAGAGATTTTAATGTTAGCGGTTAATATCACCAAGCATAAAATTCCCATGACCAATTGGGAATATAAAATTGCAGAAAAATTGTTTTTCGCCGGGGGCGGGGCGCCCCCCCCCCTTTCCGGGCCGGGGGGGCCGCGGGGCCGGCCGGCCCCCCTGGGGGCCCCTTCCCCCCCCCCCGGCGGGGCCCTCCCCCCCCGGGCGCCGCCCCCGCTCCTCCGCCTTTGTTGGGGGGCCACTCCCTCCGCCCCCGGGGGGCGGGGGGGGGTTGGGAGGCCGGGTTCAGGGGCTCCCAACCCCTACTCAACGACAACCACCACCCTGTTGCATCTTTTTGAAAATTGGTTCTAAAATTTCCAATGTTACCACCAATCATGACAACATCCTGTTTCATTTGTTGAGAAGGAGAGGAAGTTTGAGCACTTAAAATGGATGTGGGACAGACATAACGACATAATTTTGATCATCTATAAGACTTAATCATTTAAGCCATGCTACAAAGGTGCATCGCTTTTATACCAGATATGTTACAGCTTAGATGGTATTTGTTACACTATTCCTAGCCCTTGATCCAGACTTTATAGATTCGTACGGTACTTATCAAAAATCAGGTCAATCTTTGATCTAAGAAGTATCCTTTGCCCTTGTCGGCCTTCAGCGATGAGTCGATCTCCTTGTAATGCACGAAATGAAGTAATGATTTCGCCTTTCTCGGTGATCTCTTCAAAAGTGGCATCAAAACGTATTTCTTGTCCGGGAAATGCAGGAGCCAAATGATTCACATGGATAAAAGTACCTATGCCTTCTTCTCCTTCTTCTTTCATTTCTAATACGAACAATCGGCCACTCCATTCCGCATCTCTGGCAATCGCAAAGGTTGAATACACTTCATGCACGGCGCCATTGTCGAATTGTGCAATGTCATCTTTCGATATTGATTTATGAAAACTTCGTTGATCTCCTGACTGAAATTTTTGAATCATCTTGTTTTGGCTTTTAAAGAATATTTGAACGTTTCTTTGAGGGGAAATGTTTTTTCCACCTATAAATATAAGGTTTTACTTAAAAAAAATCCCGACCTGTATTACAGATCGGGATTTTTATATCTACCAGACAATTAAGCCATTTTCTTCAATTCTTCAATACGTTTTTCTTTATCTTCTTCATTAATCAGATTGTCTGATTTGTCCAAATCAACCAGAATTGGAGCAGCCACGAAGATGGAAGAATAAGTACCTGTAATTACCCCAATCATCATCGCGAAGGCAAAACCTCTGGTAACTTCTCCTCCAAAAATGAATAGAATCAACAAGGTTAAGAATACCGTTAATGATGTCATGATAGTACGACTCATGGTATCATTGATGGCAGCATTGATGATATTGGTTTTAGAATCGCCAGCACGTTTACGGAAGTATTCACGAACCCGGTCAAATACGATAACGGTGTCATTCATAGAGAAACCAATAACGGTTAATACCGCAGCGATAAAGTGTTGATCGATTTCCAAAGCAAATGGTACGACACCTTTCAGGAAAGAGAATACTGCCAAAGTAACTAATACGTCATGCACCAAAGCCACAATGGTTCCTAAAGAATACTGCCATTTACGGAAGCGAACAAAAATGTATATGGCAATTAAGAAGAACGACCAGAAGGTAGCCCATAAAGCACCTTTTTTCAAATCATCCGAAATGGTTGGAAGAACCGTTTGTGAACTCAGAATATGACTCACCTTAAAGGTTGTTTCATCTACGGTTGAAGGAATAAATCCTCCTTTTTTCAATCCTTCATAAAGTTTGTTTTGCACTTCACTTTCAACACCAATACCTGATTCCTTTATCTTGTAAGCTGTAGTGATATTCACCTGATTCGCATTTCCAATTGTTTTTACAATCGGGAATTCTTCAAACTTGGTTTAAGTGCTTCACGGATATCGTTGGTGCTAACGGCTTTTTCCAATTTAACGGTATAACTTCTACCACCAGCAAATTCAACTCCATAATAGAAACCATTGAAGATTGCAGCGATTCCCAAAATCAATACCACGATTGAAATCATGTAAGCTTTTTTACGCCATTCAATGAAATGGAAATTGAATTTTTGGAACATTTTTTCAGAAATGCCGGTGAAATAATTGAAATGTTTTCCTTTTGACATACGCATATCGGTAATCAAACGAGAAACTAAAATTCCACAGAATAAGGACAAAAGGATACCTAAAATTTGGGTTGTCGCAAATCCTAACACCGGACCTAATCCAAAAATAAAGAGGATAATTGCAGTCATTAAAACGGTGATATGTCCATCTAAAACTGGATTCAGCGATCGTCGGTAGCCATCATTGACAGCCGATTCATGGTTTTTACCGAGTTTTAATTCTTCCTTGATACGCTCAAATATGATAACGTTGGTATCCACAGCCATACCAATGGTTAAAACCAAACCGGCAATACCCGCTGCTGTTAATGAGGCATGTAAAGCTGCCAAAACCCCAACGGTAAATAACAAGTTTAAAATCAATGCAATATTTGCAACCCATCCAGCCGTGTTATAATATACCAACATCAGGATAAAGATGACAATAAATGAAATGATGAAAGAAAGCATACCACCATTTACAGCTTCCTCACCTAAGGTTGGACCCACCACTTGTTCCTGAACGATTTTTGCAGGAGCAGGTAACTTACCGGTTTTTAAGATATTGGCTAAATCCTGAGCCTCTTCAACAGTAAATGATCCGGTAATATTGGAACTACCACCAGCAATTTTTTCACTTGGAGCAGGCGCTGAATAAACGATATCATCTAAAACAATCGCAATGGGTTTACCCACATTAGCTCCGGTTAATCTTTCCCACATACGAGCTCCAACCGGATCCATACTCATTTGAACATCAGGTTGACCACTTACACGATCATAATCCTGACGAGTATCTGTAATATGATCTCCACCTAATGGAGGAGCATCTTTACCATTTGTTTTGATAGAATATAAAATACATACTTTATTCTTTTCGCGGTTTTCTTTATCCGCAATACCAAAGTAGAAACGACAATCAGCCGGGAAATTTTTCTTAACAACAGGCATATTGAGGTATTCACGCAATTGTGCAGTATCTCTTGTAAATACATAAGAGATCATCGGCATATTGGCAACCTGTCCTGTTTTAGGATCCTGGCGAACTTCAAATCCACCCAGTAAAAAACTACGTAAAGGATTGTCTTTTTTCGCTTTAGCTATTTTTTGCTCATCGGTCATACCGGCTGTGCTGGTATCCGTTTTAGAGGTATCTGTTTTCATCAAATTAGCCAAAGAACCAGTATCTGAGGATGAAGGTGCGGCTGTATTAGCCACTTGATTCGTATCTGCAGCAAGCTTTGATGTATCAACATTTTCTTTTTTACCAGAAAGCAATGCTTTTAAATCTTCGTCTGCCTTAATAAAACCTTGGGCAATTTCATGCTGAGAATAAGTTTCCCAGAATTCAAGTTTCGCAGTTGCCTGCAAATATTTTCTTACCCTTTCAGGATTGTTTACACCGGCTAATTCTACGCTAATGATACCACGATTTTCATCTAAATTTACATTCGGCTGCGCAACCCCGAATTTATCAATACGGGTTAATAGTACTTTATGTGTACGGTTAATGGCATCCTTTGCTTCAGCCTTCATTTTCTTCAAAACATCAGCATTAGATGAATTAAAATTCAAATCCTTCGAACTTGAATTCACAAACATCGTAGCCAGTTTGGCTTGAGGATTTTTAGCTTCATACGCCTTTGCAAACAGAGAAATGAAGTCTTCCTGACTATTGACCTGCATTTTCTTTGCTTCTTCCAAAGCCAGATTTAAAGCCGGATCATTGCGGTTGTTGCTCATACTGCGCACCAAATCATCTAAGCTCACTTCAAGAACCACATTCATTCCACCTTGCAGGTCAAGACCCAAGTTCAATTGTTCTTCCTTGGCTTCCTGATAAGTGTATTTGGTAATCCCTAAGTTGTAGATTTCCTTGGTCGATAAACTATCTAAAACAAAACGCAATTTATCGTCAGCGGCCAGGCTTAATTCGGCTTCTGACATACCGGGGTTAGAGGTTTTAAGCTGACTTCTAACCTTTGATTCTTGCTTTTTTTCGAAATTGTTTACAACCAGTGTAAATGATAACTGAAACAACGAGATTAAAATCAACGCGATCGTAAAAATTTTAATCAATCCTTTTAACTGCATGTCTTAATAGTACTTTGGTTTAGTATGATTTTTGAACGGGCGAAGATACAATATATTTGGAATTATGGTACTGTATTTTGAACAAATAAAACGGCATTTCCGGCGTCCTCGGATTTAAAGTTAGAATCCTTTCATAGCAAGGGCTTTAAACAAAAAAAGACCGAAAAAATCGGTCTTTTAAATTTACTTTTTGTTCCATTAAGGTCTCATCATTCGATGGCCTCGACGAGGAGCCCTGTGGTAAGCCTGACGATGTCCTAAGGCTACGCCGCGGCGAAATGCACGATGAACAGCTCTGTGATGTCGAACTATTTGACGTGGAGCGGGAATGATTCGTTGAATCGGAGGCACGGGACGAACGCAGGGGAGTGGACGATGTCGAACGGATCCCGGACGATGTTGTTGATAACGATGATGACTGCGCTGGGCGAAAATGTCGCTAAAGCTGAACATTAATGTGAAAATGAGCGCTGCGGAAAAAATGCGTTTTAATTTCATGATACTTTGTTTTAAGGTTTGTAAGTCGTTTAAAGATTTTTTGCTTGCAAGACCTTTTTCAGACCTTGCATCTTTCAATAGGTTAAAAGAAAGATTGCATGAAATTTGAATGCATGGCATTTTGAATGCCGGATTCAATTTATGACTTCAACGAATATTTTGACAAAATCCTTTATTGGCAATAGATATAGGGAAAATTATCCTAATACCTCAACCTCTGAAGGGAATTTATTTTAACCCAATTTTTGCAGTTCAGCGGCAAACGACAAAGTAAGTGTAAATCGGTTCACTCAAACATTTAGAAATTTGAGCCAAACGTGCCACATAAAATAGGTGCTTTCAGGGACTCGTTTGCTGTGAAGAAAAAAATCTTTATCACTTGGTTCCAAATATTATTGAAAACATTTCAAAAAGATAGGTATTAAAATAAAAAACACAGCCCGAAAGCTGTGTTGGTTAAAAGAATCCAAGATTTTTTCAAACAGTACTCTGCGAAAGACTGGATTTACTCTTTTGGGCGGGCTTCATTCACACGAAGTGCTAAACCCATGACCTCCCGACCATTCAATGCGTTAATAGCAGATTGTCCGGAATCGTCGGCCATTTCTACAAACCCAAATCCACGGCTGCGGCGGGTGATTTTGTCCATAATAATTTTGCAGGATTGGACATCTCCGAACTCAGCAAACAAATCTGAGAGTTCTTCCTGTTTCATGCGAAACGGAATGTTTGAAACATAAATATTCATTGTGATAAAAAATAAGATGGTGAAGGTATTGTAAGAAAATGAATTAAACCAAATATTATACTTTTTTCTTGACCTTTGGTGAAAAAATAGCATGCATCCGTTTTCCTTCCAATTTAGGCATGCCTTCCAGCGAACCGAAATCGACGAGGCGTTCTGCAAATTTTAATAAAATCAATTCACCACGATCTTTGAATATGATGGCCCGTCCTTTAAATTGAACGTATGCTTTAACTTTATTCCCTTCTTGCAGAAATTTTTCAGCATGCTTGGCTTTGAAGTCAAAATCATGATCATCGGTATTGGGTGT
The DNA here is from genome assembly GCA_016715505.1 of Bacteroidota bacterium. Lineage (GTDB taxonomy): Bacteria > Bacteroidota > Bacteroidia > Chitinophagales > Chitinophagaceae > OLB11. Next base: position 89,344 of record JADJZY010000033.1, on the reverse strand, counting down.
AAAACGAATTTCCTTTACCTCGCTCTTTTGCGCTTTGGCTTTCATTTCCTTCTCTTTACGCTTTTTTTCGTAAAGAAATTTGTTGTAATCCACGGCACGACAAACAGGAGGATCAGCTTGCGGAGATATTTCTACAAGATCCACTTCTAATTGCTGACAAAGTATCAAGGCTTTATCCGTTGGGTAAACTCCAGGTTCCAGATTTTCACCTACAAGTCTGACTTGTGGTACATTAATTTCTGAGTTAATTCTGTGTTCTCTTTCTTTTTTAAAAGGACGTCGGTTCTGTTTTGGATGCATTAATCAATTTAAGTAATTACAAATGTAAGGTTTAATTTAAAAAACGAAAAATATCCATCATTTTTATATGGTAATGGTCATGCGCCACATGCGCCTTGGATTTCTTTAAAAGCATGGTCATATTAATCGAAAAACCGGGTATACGCGCCGGGTGATGAAATACTTGGAGGAATCTGGTTTTTCAACCAAATTCATCGAATTGCAGTCCGGATTAGTGAATTTACATGACAATAATTGAGCACATTATTCTCCCCGATGGGGTATATTAAGAAAATGTGATGGCCTGAACCTGATCGGCAAATCGAAGTTTTCCGGCAGTTTTCTGTTGAATTTCTTCTAAGGTAACATCTGCAGCATGTTCGATACAAACAAATCCATCAGGCGTAACATCAAATACACCCAAATCCGTCACAATTTTTTTAACGCAGTTCAAACCGGTTATCGGCAACGAACATTTCGGAAGTAATTTAGAGTTTCCGGCTTTATCTGTATGTTGCATGGCAACGATGATGTTTTTTGCACTGGCGACGAGATCCATAGCGCCACCCATTCCTTTTACCATTTTACCGGGAACTTTCCAATTGGCAATATCACCATTCTCAGCGACTTCCATGGCTCCAAGAACGGTCAGGTCTACTTTGCCTGCCCGGATCATTCCAAAGCTAACGGCACTATCAAAGAATGCCGAACCTGCAACTGTGGTAATGGTTTGTTTACCTGCATTAATCAAATCTGCATCCTCTTCACCCTCTACAGGGAAAGGTCCCATACCCAGTAAACCATTTTCACTCTGAAGAACAACTTCCATACCTTCCGGAATATAATTTGCAACGAGGGTAGGGATACCAATTCCAAGATTCACATAGAATCCATCTTGTAGTTCACGGGCAATTCTTTGAGCAATCTGATTTTTATTGAGTGGCATATGATATTTTGTGCGGTAAAATTAACCCAAAATTTCCATTCCAAAAATTTACCCTCTCTGTTCAATGCTGTGCTAAAAAAAATGCAGAAACAGATTTTTTGACATAGTCCAATAATTATTTGAAGAAATTTAAATTGTAAATGACATGAATCTATTAATCAAAAAAAAATAATTTGAAGTTTCAAGGGCAAAAAAAAACCTTCGAAGTAAATCCGAAGGTTTTTAGTATTGTATCAAACAGATTAGATGATTTCTACATCCGCACCTGCTTCTTTCAATTTACCTGCGATATCGTCAGCTGTTGCTTTGTCAACGTTTTCTTTAACGTTACCTGGTGCACCGTCAACGAGGTCTTTCGCTTCTTTCAGGCCAAGTCCGGTTAAGTCTTTAACAACTTTAACCACACCTAATTTGCTAGCACCTGCGCTTTTCAATACAACGGTGAATGAAGTTTTTTCTTCAACCGCTGCTGCTGCACCGCCACCGCCTGCTACGACTACTGCTGCTGCTGCCGGCTCAATACCATAATCAGCTTTCAGTACATCAGCAAGTTCCTGAACTTCTTTTACTGTTAAGCCTACCAATTGTTCGGCTAAATTTTTAATGTCTGCCATGATGAATTTTTTTAGTTTTTGAATTTTTTAAATATAGTTGAGCTTGGAAGCCGTGATTAACCTTCGGCAGCCTCTGCTGCTTCCGGGCGATTTTGAAGAGCTGAAATAACACGGGAGATCGGTGATTTAAGTAATCCGATAACTTCTCCGATGAGTTCGTTCTTCGTTTTGATGTTTTTGAGTGCGACTAAACTATCATTACCCATGAAAATATCTTCACCGATAAGCGCTGCTTTTAATAAAGGCTTATCTGTTTTGAATTCTTCACGAATAGAGCTGATTAATAAAGCGGGTTCTTTAGGATTTTCGCTAAACATCAGTGCGGTTACACCGTGAAAAGATTCCATAATTCCCGTGTATTTGTCATCTCCCAATGATTGAAGGGCTTTAACGATCAAAGTATTTTTGGCCACTTTCATTTCCACGGCTTTATCGAAACAAAGACGGCGTAATTTGCTGACCTGAGCCACAGTCAGTGACTCTGTATTGGTTACATAGAAATTCTTGTACTGAGAAAATTTCTCTTTCAGGACTTCTATCGTTTGATTTTTTTGTTCTGTTGTCATTTTCTGATTGTTTTAGAAATTGATTAATTCTGAGCAGCTTTGGTATCAATATAAATACCTGGACTCATTGATGTGGCCATGCTAATGCCTTTTACATATGTTCCTTTTGAACTGGACGGTTTTAACTTAACAATGGCGTTAATCAGTTCCTGACTGTTTTCCTCGATCTTTTTAGGTTCGAAGGAAACTCGACCAATAGAGGCATGAATGATTCCGGCTTTATCCACCTTAAAGGCAATTTTACCACCTTTTACTTCATTCACTGCAGCACCAACATCATTGGTAACTGTACCGGTTTTTGGATTCGGCATGAGGTTACGAGGTCCTAAAACCTTACCCAAACGTCCGATTTTTGGCATCACAGATGGGGTAGCGATAATGACATCAATATCTGTCCAACCACCATCAATTTTTTGAACATATTCGTCTAATCCGACATGGTCAGCACCGGCAGCTTTTGCTTCTGCTTCTTTGTCGGGTGTACATAAAACCAATACACGCTTGGTTTTACCTGTTCCGTGCGGAAGGGTTACCGTACCACGAATCGCCTGATCAGCTTTACGTGGATCAACGCCCAAACGGATATGTAAATCGACAGAACTATCGAATTTAGTACAATTGAGATCCTTAACTATTTTGGAAGCTTCAGCCAGCGGATAATATTTGTTGGCGTCTACTTTCGCCATGGCTGCTTTACGCTTTTTTGAAATTTTTGCCATTTGAATTCTTTTTAAAGTTTACTACTGAATTAATTTTCCCAAGGGGCTTTTCCTTCTACGGTTAAACCCATACTGCGCGCTGTTCCGGCAACCATACGCATGGCGCTTTCAACAGAAAAACAGTTCAGATCAGGCATCTTATCCTTGGCGATTTCTTCAACCTGAGCCCAACTTACTTTACCAACCTTGTTCCGATTGGGTTCTTTCGAGCCATTTTTTACCTTGGCTGCTTCAAGTAATTGAACAGGTGCCGGAGGCGTTTTGATGACAAAATCAAAACTTTTGTCAGAGTAAACAGTAATTAATACAGGTAATACTTTTCCCGGTTTGTCCTGCGTACGAGCATTGAATTGCTTGCAGAATTCCATGATGTTCACACCTTTGGAACCCAATGCAGGGCCGATAGGAGGTGCAGGATTGGCCTGACCACCTTTACATTGCAGCTTTACATAGCCGCTGATTTCTTTAGCCATTTTTAAAAATTTTTTGGTTCAAACGTCTTGCATTTTTTCAGACAAGACTCCCAATTCCTTCAAAATTGTATTGAAAAGAACTTCTAAGGGAGCGCAAAGGTAAAGAAGTTTTTAAATTATACAAATTTTTTTCATTTGTTCTTGGGCAAGAAAAAGGCCATACAACTATTTATAGCATGTATGGCCTCGGTTTTTTTATGGAATGCCTATGCCCAAACGTATTGTTTTTTGTTCATTAACAAGGCTTCTCCTCCAATGGTTTGATCACCACTTTCTAATTCATATACAGCACAATCGTACAGCACACGATTTTTTTCCGGAAAAATTTCTTTAACTGTGATGACTGCTTTGTAACGGGTATCTACAAACATGGGTTTCATCCACATCATACTTTGTTTCATGTAAATATGCCCTTCTGCATACCACAATGCGCCGAAAATTTTTGTAAACACACTAGCTCCTAAAAAACCGTGTATGATACAACGACCGAAAATGCTGTTTTTGCCAGCCTCTTCATTGGTGTGTAATGGATTCGTGTCACCGCTTACCGCAGCATACTGGTTCACTTGCTCTTGAGTATATCCGTACTCATGTTCGAATTGATCGCCTACTTTTAACATATATATATTACAATTTAATAACAATTATCGCCCTTTCAGCCATGAGGACTTGCACTACCTTTGCGCCCGAATTCAGGATGGGAATTTTGAATTTCTTCGTATCAAAACGATTCAATCACTTGCAAATAAATACTAAAATGGCAAACAAAACAAACACCCAGAAAAATTTTTTTGAAACTGTGCTCGACGCTCAACAACAAGCCGTTGATACACTCGTTGAAAACACTAAAAAGTATACCAACGGTAATGCAATCATCAACGAGACTTTAGACAAAAGCACAGATTTTTACAAAAAAACTGTTGATACTGCCGCCAATACCGCTAAAACTGTATTTGAAAAAGTGAACGGGCAGGCTGATACCCTGAAACAAGAAACCAACAACACTTCCGAGAAAATGAATGAATATTTCCAAAACTGGTACAAACAACAAACCAATTGGGCTAACCAAATGATGGAAATGAACAAAAATTTGATGAGCGGAATGGGTAATATGGGTAATATGCAAAACCCTATGCAAAATATGATGAATATGTGGAATCAAATGAACGGGCAAAATCCCTGGTCAGCGATGATGGGGCAAATGAACATGGGAAATATGCAAGATCAAATGAACAAAGCTACTGAGCAATACAAAGCTTTTTGGGCTCAGTTTCAAAATATCCTGAACACGAATTACAGTGAATTAAGCAAAAATTTCCAAAACGGAACTTTGGCTGATACTTACAAAGGCATGTTTAACATGACCGATGGTTTTTCTAAGTTCTATGAAATGTGGATGCCGATGATGAAATCCATGCAAGAAAAAACCTTTAATATGGATATGTTCAAAGCAAATTTGGACATGAGCAAATACAAGGAGTTTTTGGATAAGTATTTTACATTCATGCCACAAGGAACTCAGGAGTACTTCAATAAAATGAAGGACATGTATGCTGAGTCTATGAAAAATGGTGGTACTCAAATGAATGAAATGTTCAACAACATGAAAAGCAGTATGCATAACATGATGCCTGAAATGTTTGGTAATCCATTCAGCGGTATGTTGAACCAATACAACAATATGTACAGCCAAATGATGAACGCTGTTTCTCCTTTTGCTAAATTGATGACTCCTAGCCAGGATACAAAAACAATGCAAGAATGGAATCAGATCATCAATCAGATGAATGTTTACAATCTGAAAAGTGCTGAAATGCAATATATGGTTTATCAGCAAGGCATGAAAGTGATGGAAAACATTGCTGAAAACATGATGCACAAAATTGAAAATGGCGAAAACGTCGACAGTATGATGAAGTTGTATCAAGAGTGGTTGAACGCTTCTGATGCTAAATTTGTTGAATTGTTTGAAACAGATGAATACAGTCAGTTAATGGCTGAAGTAAGCGCTTTACAATTGCGTATTAAGAAATCTGTTGAAGGTCAAATGGAAAAAATGTTTGTAAATGTTCCTTTGGCTACACGTAGCGAAATGGATGAAGTTTATCAAACCATTTATGATTTGAAAAAACAAGTTCGTCAATTACAAAGCATGCTGGAATTGGAAGATGAAGCTCCAAAAACTACAGCAACCAAAAAGTCAGCTACCCGCAAAAAATAAATTTTAAGTTTTACATCAAAAGCCTGTATCCCCGTGATGCAGGCTTTTTTTTATATGGCTATCAATCCAAATCGATAAAGTTGGCTCATCGGTTTGTTGAACCAAAATAAATCGAAATCTTCCAAGCCCTGATCGGCATAGTCTTTCATCCAATCAGACAAGAGCGCATTTGTTTTACCACCTTGTATGGCATGAAGTTTTTCGTACAGCCACAGTCCCACTTCTTTCAGCAAACTGATTTCAATTTTTCGGCCTTTGTATCGAATAGTGAATTCTATCAACTCACGGCTCATGCCTTTTTTACTTTGAACCCTCAACGAATAAGGACTCAGTTGCCCCAGCCAGATCATTCTTTGTCCCGGTTTAATCTGAGGCAAAGTTTCCTGATTTAAAATATTCAGGATGTAATATTTATCAATTCTTGTTTTCGGAATCGAGTTGGATTCAAACCATAAATGCACGTCTTTTTCAAACATCAGGCCATGCATATAATTGAACAACGACTTCTTTAAGCCTTCACTAAATTGTTCATGATCCACTTTTTGTTGATTTCGATAGAGTAAATCATTATTCGCGAAAGGGCCTGCTTCCTTTTGATCAATGCTTATTCCATATTTCTTCGGATCTTTTGCAATTGGGCTATGCACGGTAAGCGCAAAATGATGCCAGAATCCGGATTTTAGAATGCCTGCCGCAAACATTTGTCGAACCATTTCAAGAGAGTCAATGGTTTCCTGAACAGTTTGAGTAGGGTAGGCATACATCAAATAGGCATGAACCAATATACCAGCTTCCGTAAAATTCTTTGTGACTAAGGCCACCTGTTCAACACTCACCCCTTTATCAATTAACTGCAGTAATCGGTCGGAGGCGACTTCCAAACCACCTGAAACGGCTACGCAACCTGACGCATGTAGTAAATGACATAAATCTCGGCTAAACGTTTTTTCAAAGCGAATATTGGCCCACCAACTGACAATCAATCCTCTTCTGATAATTTCCAAAGCCAGTTCACGCATCAATGCCGGAGGGGCGGCTTCATCCACAAAATGAAAACCACTTTCGCCTGTTTGTTGGATGATTTCCTCCATACGATCACAGAGCATCATCGCGGTATTGGGTTCGTAATCGCTGATATATGGAAGGCTAATATCGCAAAATGTACACTTGCCCCAATAACATCCATGAGCCATGGTGAGTTTGTTCCATCGGCCATCCGTCCATAAACGATGCATGGGATTACTAATTTCCAAAACCGAAATGTAATCTTTCAATTTGAGGTCGCTATAATCCGGAGTTCCGGTTTTATCTTGCTTGACATCTGCTTGTAAACTCCCATTGATGTATTCAACCTTATTTTGTTGCAAAACGAAAGTGCGTTTAAGCATCCATATTTCCCGCTGCTCATTGATATACTCCCAGATGTTTAATAAGGGGATTTCTCCATCATCCAAACAAACAAAATGCATATAATCAAAAACGCGGACATCCGATAATTGCCGGAGTTCAGTATTCGCAAAACCGCCCCCTAATGCAACTTGAATTCCAGGAAAATCGTGCCGAATCATTTGCGCACATCTGAAAGCTGAAAAAATATTTCCGGGAAAGGGGGCCGTAAAAACAATCAGTTTCGGATTTAATTCATGAATATACCTCCTGAGGCATGTGACAGTATGACCATCAACCCACGACAATGGGGCTTTTAATTGAAGCGCTATCTCATCAAAGGTATTCGCGCTGCGGGCCAGTTGTTCCGCATATCGACTAAACCCAAAATGAGGGTCTTTGTTTTCCTGAATAAAGTCTGAAAGATCTTCCAGAAACAATGTGCACAAATGTTTGGCTTTATCCTGAATGCCCATTTGACCAAATAATTCCTCCGGAAATTCATTCACTTCAAAACGAGCGGCCTGGGGTAGAAATCCGGGTTGCGAAAAAAGATATGCTAGAGTTGGATCTTTACCTTGTAAAAATCGAATCACGGATGAAATGATTTCGATATATCGATCCTTTTGATTAAAAATCCGATGTGCATTTTCTGATTGAAGTTGTTGAGATCCAATGCTATCGAATAATTCATTTAAACCATTGACAGAAAACAGTTCGAGGGTGACCTCTAAACCCAGGTCAATTTGAAAACTAGAAATTTGCTGGGTATTTAAAAACCCTTTTAGATAAGCAGTTGCCGGATAGGGCGTATTGAGTTGGGTAAACGGAGGGGTTACCAGCAGTACACTCGTCTGCTTCATTGATTAATAATTACGTTGTTCAGTGGTTTGAAGAAATACATGTTCCATCAATTTTTTTTCGGTGGCATCAAAAATTAATTTCCGACGGGCATAAACTCTGCTTGCGGTGTCAATGGCTTTATTGAGTTGATATTCCATGAACCCATTGGCACTTCCCCAACTAAAGGAGGGAATAAAATTTCGGGGAAATCCGGCGCCATATACATTGCAACTTACACCCACTACTGTGCCTGTATTGAACATGGTATTGATCCCGCATTTAGAATGATCACCCATGATCAGGCCACAAAATTGTAAACCTGTTTTAATAAAACTCTTTTTCTGTTCACTCCACAATTTGACTTCTTCGTAATTATTTTTCAGATTTGAATTGTTTGAGTCAGCACCAATATTGCACCATTCTCCAATCACTGCATTGCCGATAAAGCCATCATGTGCTTTGTTGGAATTGGCGTAGAAGACTGAATTATTCACTTCCCCACCAACTTTACAGCCCGGACCAATGGTGGTGGCTCCATAAATTTTAGCCCCCATTTTTAGTACTCCATCTTCGCCTAAAGCAAATGGGCCACGGATTAAGGAGCCTTCCATCACTTCGGCATTCTTGCCAATGTATACCGGCCCGGTGGTTGTATTGATGATACTGGCAAAGATGCGAGCACCCGGCTCGATAAATAATTGATCGCCTATAATCTGATTACCTTCCGGAACAGGTGCAGAAGTTCTCCCTCTGCTGAGGCGCTGGAAATCATCGCGGATTGCTTCGTCATTTTTACTAAAAATATCCCAGAGATTTTCCAACATCATCAAGCTCCCGGAATAGGCAATTTGGTGGCTGCTTGCGAGTCTTTCGGAAATTTGGAAATCTTGTATATCTTCTGGTTTTAAACGGATGGCCAATAACATTCCATTGAAAACAAGTGATTCATTGAACTTTAATTTTAAAATTTCTTCAAACAAATCGGCAGAAGGAAAACAAGCGCTATTAATGAGTATATTATCCGGCCCGGTTTGTAAACCAAATTTTTCCTGAAGATGAGGTCTGCTCAAATAATATACAGGTACCGTGGTTGTATGCTGCCACTTTTCTTGCATCGTTAAAATACCGCATCTCAAGGCTGCCAATGGTCGAGTATGGGTTAAAGGCAGAAAGTGCTCTAAACGTTCGTCGTCAAAAAGAATAAAGTTCATGTCGTCAAAGTATTTTTTATGATTGAAGATCCTGGCCTATTTCGTCAATCATATTGGTGATATCCGGTTTGCGGTTTAATTGGTTTCGAACAATATGATATCCGGCAACAGCGCAAGGAATCGCCACGAGGATACTCATCAAGGTATTGTCATCAAAAATGGCAAATCCAATAATGAGTCCGGTAATTTCGCCACCTATCCAGGCCAACACAGTATATAGCTTCCATTTGTTGGCACTTTCGCCTTTACGAATCGCTATTTCGCCGATATGCCGGCACAGAAAAATGAGGATAATAATTTCAAGCATAAGAAGGGGCTAAAATAATCCATTTGTGCGAATAGCTGCTTATTTTCTTATACCAAGAATTTGTAGTCGCAAGGTAATAAGCTATTACAAACAAAGCTTTTAAAGGATTTGCTAAGTAATCTTGATTTAAAAAATCCTCATGCGGCTAATTCCCAAAGTTTCAAATGTTAAGCCGGGCACCTGGGCCACACTGTCACAAAACCAATGCTGGTGGGAGGCAATTAATTTATACTCTTCAAAATAGATTCAAAGTTCTGAGGAGTTATAATTTTGGCTGATTTGAAAGGATTGAGAATTAATAAGTCTTTATCTCCTGTGACTAAATAATTTGCTTTTGAAAATTCAATTAAGTCTAAAAGAAAATTATCTTTTGGATCCCTACTTATAAAGAACTTAGGTGATATTTCAACTTTCTCCGCAATTGTATCAAGTAGTTCAATTAATTCATGTACACTTTCTTTCGGAAAATACTTTTTCAACTTTGGTCTTGAAGTAACAATTTCTAATTCTTTAACTAATTGAGTTGTAGTGATAATTTTAATATTTTCATTCGAGATATATTCTTTAATAATCCCCAAACGTTTTCCAATCAAAAAACTAATCCACACATTAGTATCAAAAATAACTCTAATGCTTTTGTGATTCATAAATACTTTGTCTTACTATTTCTACTTCACTATTGATTAAATCTAAACTTAATTCTTTGGTCTTGAACGTTTTAAGCAATCTGGTTAATTTAGAATTGATTCCTTCCTTTTCAAGTTCTTTAGTTAATTTTATTTTATCTTTTGTTGGTAATTGCTTTACAAGCTTAAGTACTTGGTCGAAAGTGATATCAATATTTAAAGCAGCTTTCATTTTCGTTGTTTTTCCAAAAATACAAATTATTGATTATAGAACAAATCAATTAAAATTGGTTTTCTCAATAAGATTTTAAAATGAGAATTTGGTAGAATCAAGCAACTCGCTTACCGCCGACTGCAAAATTTGGATTAACGCAGAGAAGACAAAATAGGGTAAAATTAAATGCGCCCATTTATCTTTACCCCATGGGCACATTTCCACAAGCTGCGAAGGATTTTATTCCTCAACAATATCCCTTTCAATGCATTGATGATATCGTTGAATGTAATGAAGAAAAAACGCTTTGTACCTTTCGAATTCCTGAAAATCATGTGATGTGTGATGCAGATGGGTTGTCAGAGCAAGCCTTACTGGAAGTGATGGCTCAAACGGCCGCAGCCGGGGCTGGATTTCGGGCTCAATCTTTGGGACAAGGCATTCAAAAAGGTTTTATAGGAGCCATCAAACATATTCAAATTCAGCAAAGACCTCCGGCCCGGGCTCTGATTCGGGCTGAAGTTCGGCCTTTACATCAGATTGGTCAGGCGAGCATTGTTCAGGCTAAAACTTTTTTAGGAGAGCTGGAAATCGCTTCTTGTGAATTAACTATATTTGTCGAAATATAAACCTAAATACAAATGAAAAAGTTCAGCATTCCATTTTATCCTTCTCGCTCATTTTACTGAGTTTGTTTTCTAAAGCCCAAACTACAGATGATGTATTTAATTCTTCCAAACCGATTACCTGGTTGGGAATTGATTTTAGTGATGTTCGTTTCATCGGTCCTGCTTCAGGTTGGGGTGAGGTTTCTACGAAATCTTCGGGCGAAATGCGCGACAAATATTTTCCGGAATGGAATAATTTGATTTTACGTGAGCCAAAGGCTTTTAAAATGGAAGATGCCGTTGACCGCAGTACCATTGAAATGTATACTGATGCGATCAACAAGGTGAACGAAAAAATGAGTAAAAAGGAAATCTTCACTGAATCATCCTCTGATTATAAGCATCTCAAAGAAGCGGATATTCAGGACATGGTTAAAAAATATGAACTCAAAGGCAAAAGTGGTATTGGAATGGTTTTGATTGCCGAAGGCATGAACAAAAATTTAGAAGAAGGTAGCTACTGGGTCACCTTTATTGATATGTCATCCAAAAAGGTACTGTACACCACAAGAGTCATTGGTAAAGCCGGTGGATTTGGTTTCAGAAATTATTGGGCCGGAAGTGTGAAGAGTGTTTTTAAAACCATGAAGAAGGAATTCAAGAAGTGGGATTAAAACCAGTTTACCTGATTCATAGTCATTTGATCACACCACTCGGTGTTGGCATCCTTGAAAATATGGAGGCTATTCGAGCCGGAAAATCAGGATTATCTTATGATGAACAGGAACGATTTTTTAAACCGGATTTCCACTTGGGATCATTCCTGATTCCTATTTTGATTTTAATTCTGGTTCTGCCTTAACCCGATTTGACGCTTTGATTGAAACAGCATTAAAGCAATGTATTTCATCGTTTGATTGTCCTTATGATTCCTCCCAAACATTGTTTATCCTTTCAACGACCAAAGGCAATGTTGAATGTCTTAAAAATGGCGGAGATTTTGAAGAAAGTATGTTGCATTATTCGGCTGCACGCATCCAGGCCATCACCAAAAATCCGAATCAGGTGATTACCATTTCTAATGCCTGCATTTCCGGTATATCAGCTTTTATTATGGCTCGGAGATTCCTGCAATCCGGGCAATACAAACAGGTGGTGATTATTGGTTGCGATGTGTTGAGCCGATTTGTGATTAGTGGATTTCATTCTTTTCATGCGCTCAGTAAAGAAATCTGTAAACCTTTTGATGTGGATCGCAATGGAATTAATATAGGAGAGGCATGTGCTATCAGTATTTTGAGCAATAAACAAATCGCGCCGATTGAGGTAGGACATGGATTTATCAGCAACGACAGCAATCATATTTCAGGTCCATCAAAAACAGGTGAAGAATTAGCTTGGTGTATCCAACAAACACTCCATCACCAGAAAACCGATGCTGAAGATATCGGATTTATTTCTGCCCATGGCACTGCTACTGCCTACAACGACGAAATGGAGAGTAAAGCTTTTGATATTTGCAGACTTCATCAGAGCCCGGTCTTTAGTTTGAAAGGCCATTTTGGGCATACCTTAGGAGCAGCAGGGGTATTGGAATTGGCTTTATCTGCGGAATTTCTCAAGCATGATTTTATTCCGGCAAGTTTTGGATTTAATCAAAGCGGAGTTAGCGGTAACATTCAGGTGAATAAGGTGCACAAAAATCAACCGATGCAAAACATTTTAAAAACAGGATCCGGTTTTGGTGGTTGTAATGCAGCCATTATTTTAAGTAAAAGCCAACATTGATTTGTACATATTCATGATCTCAAACTTGAATAATGAAACATTGGACTTCCATCTAATTTTCCAATTTGAGCAGCATAAATCCCTGATTTTTGCCAAAGTAGTTATTGTAAATCAGTAAATGCCGGTAGGTTTTTTTCTCCGAACGCACTTCCAACTGCATACTCTCAGGAATCATTTGTTTCAATAGAATTTCATACCCGGTCCATAAACCAAAGTTGATGGCAGTATCATATTCGCCACACAAATGTTTAAAATATATTTTTTCAGCTTCCGGAAATTGCCCAGCGATCATAGGGTAATTCTGTGCATGATTCACATCTCCATTTTCGCCCAACATCAATAAATCGATTTCTTCTTTTTGAAGTTGATTTCGTTCTAATAAGTTGTTTAAGCAGCTCACTACTTCATCTGATTCAGGTGAATAAAGTGTTTGGATATCACATATTTTAACTGCAGGTTCTTTGGGTTTTTCGGATGATAAAACAAAAAAAGCCGATCCTTCACCTGCAAGTGTTCCAGGTGTTTTTGAATACAATAAGGATTGTCCGTGAAGGGGTTCTTCTTTCCAATACCCCCATTGTTTTTTTACTTTAAAATGATCAGGGGTCATTTCATCAAAACTTCCTACCAGAATCTGGCTCTGCGGATGTTCTGCAAAATACAATGCTGCATCTAAAAGAGCATGTTCCAGCGAAAAGCCCCGATGCACATAGGTGATATTGTAACAACTGATTTTTTTATTCAACGCAATCAGTCCATTGAGTTGATTATACGTCGAATGAATAAAATGGGTGGCATTCAAAGCCGTTTCCTGATATTCCACGATCGAATGCAGAAAAATTTCTGTATCCGACATACAACCTTTGCCGGTTCCAATGATGATGGCATCCAATTGCGTGAATCCACTTTTATTTAAAGCATCTATTGCAGCTGTATAGCCCATTTTTAAGGCCCGGCTCATTCTTCGAATTTGAACAGGATTGATATACTTCGAAAAATCAGGCTCCTGACAATAATAAACAGGTTCCTTGGGATAATTTACGGCCTTTAAACCCTCAAGGCCCTCAAAAGTATTTTGTGGAGATATGCAAGTGGATGATATGATAAACATCGGTTTCATCGCTTATACTTTTGAAAAAATAAGGGAGGCATTGTTTCCACCAAAGGCAAAGGAATTACTCATCACATGACGAATATCGAGTCCTTGCAGAAATTGTATTTGTGGAATCAATTGAGCTTGGGCATTGGGGTTTTAAAATTTAAATTGGCAAATACACTTTGTTCGCGCAGGGCCATTAAACTAAAACAAGCTTCCACAGCGCCTGCCGCAGCTAAGGTGTGCCCGGTATAACATTTGGTAGAACTAAAAGGTGGTAATGCCGGAAACAATCTTTTCATGGCATTGCTTTCCGATTCATCATTCGTTAAGGTCGCCGTACCGTGCGCGTTGATATAGCCAATGTCTTCCTGATTTAATCTTGCATGCTCCAAAGCGCGTTTCATCACCTGATAAGCACCTTCTCCCTCAGGATTGGGCGCAGTAGGATGAAATGCCTCATTATAATTATTAAAACCCGAAAGATAGGCCAGGGGTTCAGCCTGACGTTTTAAACAATGAGATTCTTTTTCCAATACCAAATAGGCTGCCCCTTCGCCCAAATTTAACCCATTACGATCTGCATCAAAAGGGCGGCAAAAAGTTTTGTCGATATTTTTAAGGGCATTAAATCCATTGATGGTAAACCGGGTCAGGGCATCTGTTCCGCCGCAAATGGCAATGTCAAGCATATCTTGTTGCAGCATACGAGCGCCCAGCATAATCGCATTAGCCGATGACGAACAAGCCGTGCTAATGGTGCTTACAAAATGTTTGATACGGAAATGATCTGCTATCCGGTGGGTACAATCTGCGCAATCAATGGTATCGGAATATTGACTGTAATCGCCCGGTTTATCCAAGATGTCAAAATAGTATTTTTCTACCTCACACATTCCACCTACTGTTGTGGCATTGATTAAACCTATCCTGAAATTTTCACGTTTTTCCAAACCAGCTTTACGAATGGCTTCTTCCAAAGCCAGTATGCCAATGAGTGAAGTACGGGTATAACCCTGATGATGGCTGTGATGAGCCATTTCAAGCAATTCTAGGGTATCTTTTTTAATTTCACCGAATGGGAAATTCTTCCCATGATTGGTTTGCAAAAAATCCAGTGGACCTAATGCATGTTGCGCACGACTCAGTTGCTGAAAATGTACCTCACAACCTTGCCCAAGAGCGGTATAAAGGCCTTTTCCGCTAATCACCAGCCGCTCTTGCATAGGCTATTTCGTACGATGGTCAACGATGTATTGTGCCATTGCAGCAACCGATTCCATGGCTTTTCGACCTTCACGGGCATCTTCAATTTTGATACCATAGTTTCTTTCAAGCAATACCATTAATTCCAATGAATCAATGCTATCCAATCCCAAACCTTCTCCAAACAATGGAGCGTTTTCGTCAATATCGTCCGGCGTCATGCCCTGTAAGTTCAGGGATTCAATGATTTGGGTCTTCAGGGTTTGTTTTAAGTCGGTCAGTTCTTGCATTTTTTTTGTTGTTGGTCGGCAAAAATAAAACTTATTGCAAAATAAAGTGAATTAAATATATTAGCCTCAAATTATCGCATATGGAACTGGGAATAGGCTCAAGAATTGAACATCCGAATTTTGGAAAAGGTGTGGTGGTGGATCAGGGTACTGATTTTTACAATATCTGGTTTAAAAACGCCAATGCCGTAAAAAGTATTGGTAAAAATTTCGAATTACGGATTTTGTCAGCCACCGAATCCAGTGGTATCAGCGGACAAGTGAATATGGCTGATCTGGAATTTGCGCTGCATAAAATCCTGGATGAACGTTCCGATATTTCGGAGCTAGTACCCCTAGGCAATAAATGGCATGGCGGAACGATGATCCTCAAGCCCCTCGACGATACCATGCAACAAAAGGAAGTGCCTATTGAAACATTTTTTCATAAGATTGTCATGGTGCGCGACCGCTTACGGGTGATGGAACAACAAATCAATGCCCATAAAGGATTGAGCGATGAACAAAAGGTTGATTTACAACAATATATCACCCGAATTTACGGCAGTCTCACTACTTTTAACGTGCTCTTTAAAAATGCGGATGATGCATTCAAAGGAAGCGGAAAGGAATAATGAGGAGCATCATCTCCATTTTTTCTATCATCTCTTGCACACGCTTTTCGCAGTGCACGGCACTTTGCTACAATCGTGGCTAGATAGGGGCTCTTGCGTTTTGCTTCAACTATTTTTGAATGCAAACAAAAAGATTTCCTGGAAATAGTCTACAAGCTTGACGACTGATGATCTATCATTCAAAATACAAAATTATTATAGGATAGCTGATTTCCTTTTTTCATCAGGCTTGGTTGCTGTTGTGACCGGATTTGAATTTCATTGACCCGATCCGCTGCTATTCCTCTATCGTTCATCAACCATATTTCTACTTTTTTTACATTGCTGTCAATGTCCAATTGGGTATGAAAACGAAACCAAAAGTCCTGATTACTTTTTGACGTTCTAAATGTAAATTCTTCCTGTCGGATTTTTTCACCAGCCTGATTCCAAACCATGATTTTTCCAAAGGGCATTCGATAATCGAACTCATTCACCCGAGCCCAAAACGAACATTCATATGACCCCATGTTTAATGGACTTTTTCCATCAAATAATAAAAAACTGTCCTTCCCCGAAATATTAAATCCTCCCTGACCGAGCATTTCAGTGCTGTTGGTGTCCGACAAATAATAGGGTGGTTGTAATAACAAATTACCGCTGTTACGCAATGAGTCTTTTTGTTGTTCTTCTGCTTGTAAATACTGATTCCAATTCAGACTATAAATTTCAAAACCTTCAAAATACTGTAAAAAACGAGCTTGTTTAATCATGGCTGCTTCTCCGCTTTGGGCATCAAATTCGCCATGACTCAAAAGTAAAATAGGGCGTTGGTCCGGAAGCACGAATTTACTTTTGTCCGAGAATAAGCCACCAATGCGCATCAACTGAAACTCCTGACTCCAACTGGACCTGGAAAGCAATTTATTCACCAAGGGGATAGCATTTTTTAAACTAATCTGATAAAGCCTTTCAGGCATGCCTAGTTCCGGTTCTTTACCCGATTTTTCCGAACCAATACAGAACATGGGCAATGCCATGATACATTGATATTCCTGTTTACTGAATGAAGGAATTTCCACTTCTTCGGGTCTTCTGCTAAAAAAATTTTTGTAATGATTCGGGGCTTGGTCACACTCACGTTGTACCGCAAAGCTATAACTCAATATCTCATTACTCCATAAAAATAAGGCTGCAAAAATCAACAGGTATTGTGGAAATGGGGCTTTTCGTTCCTTTAAATCTTCTAACCAACGATTCATACCAATGATGCAGGCAATGCCTATTAAAAAGTAAAAGATGATCGACATACGGCCCAGGCTCCTGAACTGCCTGAATGGTCCTGTGTATTCCAACAATCCTTCCATTCCCCAAATAAACGGTATTCCCATTGCCAAAAACAATCCAAGAAATCCTGCAAATACCAATATTTTTTCTTCTTTCAACGTAGATGTCCATTTCTGCTCATTTTTTCGCCATCGTCGATAAAGCATCAGGATAAAAAAATAAATTAAATAGAAGATCGGAATCACACCAACATAGCCATACCCTTCGCCCAATCCGGCAGGCTCTTTCTCGCCGGTTAATGGAAGGAAGGTTTTTCCCAAATAACTCACTGAACTTGTAAGTATGTCGTGTAAAGTGGAAACATAATTCACCGTACCCCAGGGTGTTCGTGGTCTGTCTTGTATCGGATCGGTCCAGGCAAAAAGACTTTTGATCAAAACAAAACCCATCAATACCGAAATCAAAATGGGTAACCAGCACTTCATCCTCTGACGTATACTTCCATCGTCGAGCAGGAGTCCGGCAAAAACTATAAATGTCGACAGAAAAATTAAAACGGCCAGATTATACAAATGTAATAGTCCCGAGGAAGCAGATAGGACTAACAAAGCAAGTAGTAAATACCATTTCGGGTTTCGACGGTAAGCAAAAATGAACCATAATGAACCGCTCAAGTGAAAAGTATAACTCAATCCAAAATGCCCGAACATACGATAAGTATTTGGGGCCAAACTCACCAGAAACAATGCACCAACCGCAGCTAAAAAGGGATTGATTTTCAAAACCCCAAACAAACGAAATAAAAAATAAGCGCTTAAAATAAAACCAATCGGAATCAACAAATTCATCCAGGCCAAAGCATCGTTCAAATTCAAATGCAGGGTTTCTCTGAAATAACTGAGCGGGACCGCCAATAAGGGCTGATTATCCGTAAAAGCCGCATGCTCACCCCAGGGGTAATTCATGCCTTTAGTCATCCACCCCTTCCCATTCAGCACATGGTACAAATAGTTATAATAATTTTTCGCGCCATCCCCACCATCACTCAAAAGGCTATGACCCGGTTGCTTCCAAATGGTTCGAAACAAATACCAATTATAAAAAATCACCAAAGCCCAAAAGAATAATTGCGCGCCAATTCCGGTTTTTTTCGATTGCATGAAAGGACTATATTCGTGCCTCAATATTACTCATTATTCCATTACGTTTTTGATGATGTTTCGTTTAGCCATTGTTGTACCCGTTTTTAATCCGCGAGATCAATGGTTAAGTACATTATTGGATCGTTTTACCGATTTCAAAAAATCATTGGAAATTGAGCAGGTCCAACTGTATATCGTAAACGATGGATCTCAAAAAGGCACGGACCTCAATCAAATCCAACAAGTGTTAAAGGGCCACCCGGACGTCCACTGGATGAGTTATCCGAAAAATGCCGGAAAAGGATTCGCTCTGCGCTATGCCATCTCCCAAATTCAAAGCGAATTTATTATTTATACAGATGTAGACATGCCCTTCGAAAATGAATCCATGCTATCCATTTGGAAGGCCTTGCAAAATCAGGATGTCGCAGTTGGCGTGAAGAATGAGGATTATTATAATAGCCTTCCCCGTCAACGCAGGTTCATATCTAAAACTTTGCAACGTTTAATCAAAATAATTTATCCCCGTTTACTCAGTAGCGATACTCAATGCGGCTTAAAAGGGATGAATCAGGCCGGAAAAGCCGTTTTTCTAAATACAAGCATCAATCGTTATTTGTTTGATTTGGAGTTTATTTACCTTTTGTCCCGAACCAAACTTAAACAAACCACTGTTCCGGTTAAACTCCGGCCGGGAATCGAATTTAGCCATATGAATACCCGGGTATTATTCAATGAGTTGTTTAACTTTTTTAATGTTTTGTTGAAAAAATCGTGAGGTTCTTTGTAGGTAGGGCATGGTGTTTTTACATACACCTCTGATAAGCAGGATATATCATCGTTTCACAAGAAAGAGCTACCTTTTTTATCGGTTAATCAATTGCATCCAGTGTATATAACTTTTTAGCCGCCGCCGCAGGCTTTTTTTTACATTTGACATTCGCCATACCCTCAGCGGTCATGAGGAATCAGTATGGAAATCACCTCAGTAAAAGCATTCGGACATGAAGTTTTCTCATTTGCATAATCATACCCAATATTCACTTTTAGATGGAGCCAGCTCAATAAAAAAGCTGTATAAAAAGGCCATCAGCGACAATATGCCCGCCATTGCCATTACCGATCATGGCAATATGTTCGGCGTATTTGATTTTGTAAAGGAAGCCAAGAAGTATAAAGATGAAAATGGGAACCTCCTGGTAAAACCCATTGTCGGATGTGAGTTTTACGTGGTTAAAGATCGTCGTGTTCAACAATTTACCAAAGAACAAAAGGATGTCAGATATCATCAATTGCTGCTCGCTAAAAACAAAACAGGCTATAAAAATCTCATCAAACTTTGTTCGTTGGGTTATACCGAAGGACTTTACAGCAAATATCCACGTATCGACAAAGAACTGATTCTGCAATATCACGAAGGTCTGATAGCCACTACTTGCTGCCTGGGCGCGTCTGTTCCACGTACAATTTTAAAAGATGGACCTGATGCCGGAGAGCAGGAATTTAAATGGTGGCTCGATTTATTCGGCGAAGATTATTATGTCGAATTGCACCGTCATGGTATTCCTGATCAGGATAATGTCAATTTGGAATTGGTGCGACTAGCCCGAAAATATAAGGTGCCTATTATCGCCAGTAATGATTCGCATTATGTGGATCAGGAAGATTCCAATGCCCATGATATTCTTTTATGTGTAAACACCGGTGAGTTACAAAGCACGCCAAAAATGAAAGAATTTGGCGACGATGAAAGTGATTCTAAAAATTCACGTTTCGCGTTTTTTAATGATCAGTTCTTTTTCAAAACCACCGAGCAAATGATGGAAACCTTTTCAGATTTGCCCGAAGCTATCGACAATACCAATGCCATTGTTGATAAGGTGGAATTGGTGAGTGTCACAAACGATCTTTTATTGCCCAATTTCCCGGTTCCGGAGCCATTTAAAAGTCAAGAGGATTATCTCGAATTTCTAACCTACGAAGGGGCGAAAATTCGGTACAAAATTATTTCGCCTGAAGTAGAGGAACGACTTCGTTTTGAGTTGGGCGTTATCCGTAAAATGGGTTTTGCCGGCTACTTTTTAATCGTGAGTGATATCATTACTTCCACCAAAAAAATGGGTGTATTGGTCGGGCCGGGCAGGGGTTCTGCTGCCGGTTCGGTAGTGGCCTATTGTATCGGAATCACCACCATTGATCCGATGAAATACAATTTGTTATTCGAACGTTTCCTCAATCCTGAAAGGGCCTCCATGCCGGATATCGATACGGATTTTGATGATATCGGAAGAGGAAAAGTGGTCGAATATATTGTAGAAACGTATGGTCGGAATCAAGTAGCCCAAATCATTACGTATGGTACTATGGCAGCCAAAAGTAGTATTAAAGATGTGGCCCGTGTGATGGATTTGCCCCTCGATGAATCCAATATGCTGGCTAAGTTGGTACCTGAAAGGCCCGGTACTTCTCTGAATGAAATCCTGCACATTTCCGAAAAGGACTTGGGTAAAAAAGAAAATACCACCGCCGAAGAAGTGCAGAATGTTTTAAAACTCCAGCAGATTTACAATGATAGCAAGGATTTTAAAAGTACCATTCTCAAAGAAGCGGAAAAACTGGAAGGAACAGTGCGCAATACAGGCATTCACGCTGCCGGAATCATCATTGGTCCAAAAGATCTGATGGAAATTATGCCCCTTTGCAAACAAAAGGATGTGGACTTATATGTGACTCAGTTTGCCGGAAATGTGGTAGAAGAAGCCGGTGCTATAAAAATTGACGTACTCGGTTTGAGTAACCTGAGTATCATTCGCGACGCACTCATTTTTATTCGTGAAAATCATGGCATTGAAATAGAAATGGATCAAATCAGTCTGGAAGACCCACTCACATTCCAATTATATCAGCAGGCTGAAACAGAAGGTACATTCCAATTTGCATCTGCCGGTATGAAAAAGTATCTGAAGGAACTGAAACCCGATACCATCGAAGATTTAATTGCCATGAATGCCCTCTATCGTCCGGGTCCTTTGGCCTATATTCCTGAATTCATCGATCGGAAGCATGGACGAAAAAAAATCGAATACGATTTGCCGGAAATGGAAGAACATCTCAAAGAAACCTATGGTATTACGGTGTATCAGGAACAGGTGATGTTGCTTTCCCAAAAGCTGGCCAATTTCTCAAAAGGAGATGCCGATATTTTGCGGAAAGCCATGGGGAAAAAGCAGATTGATGTCTTGAATAAAATGAAAGCCAAATACCTCGAAGGTTGTCAGGCCAATGGTCATCCGCTCAATACCTGCGAAAAAATTTGGAGCGACTGGGAGGCTTTTGCCCAATACGCATTTAATAAATCGCATTCCACTTGTTACGCCTATTTGGCTTATCAAACAGCCTACCTCAAGGCCAATTATCCATCGGAGTACATGGCTGCTCTGCTGAATTCACAAGGGAATATTGAAGATATTTCCAAGTACATGAAAGAGTGTAAAAGAATGGGCATTCAAGTACAGGGGCCCGACATCAATGCCTCCAAAAAAGGCTTCAGTGTGAGCAAAGATGGCATCATTCGATTTGGTTTGGGAGCCATCAAAGGTGCCGGTGAAGTAGCTGTTCAGGAAATAATCGCCGAACGTGAAAAAAATGGACTGTATACAGATGTTTTTGACATGGTATCGCGATTGAGTAACAGAACGGTTTCACGCAAAACACTGGAAAATCTCGTGATGGCAGGCGCTTTCGACTCTTTTCAGGAAATGCATCGGGCTCAATACTTTTTTACCGGCCCGGGTGAAAGTATCAGTAACCTCGAAAAAATAGTTCGCTTCGGACAACAAACCGGTCTCAATCAGGGAAGCATCACCCATAGTTTATTCGGAGATGCCGGTTTGCCGGAAATACAAAAACCCAAATTGCCCAATTGTCCTGAGTGGATACTCGCCACCCAACTAGAGAAGGAAAAAGAAATGGTGGGTATGTATATCAGCGCACATCCGCTGGATAATTTTTATTTCGAAATGACCAATTATCATTTTACGCCGCTCACCGAAATAGAGGCCGATCATAATAAAAAACGTATCATGCGGGTGGCCGGTTATATTTCCTCGGCACAACATCTGATTTCGAAAAAAAGGAACCCATTATGGTCGCTTTAAACTGGTGGATTATCACGGAGAACATGAGTTTACCTTGTTTACCAACGATTATATCCGATTCAAAGACATGTTGATACAGGATAACAAACTCATGATGACTGTGATTTATCAAAATCGTTGGAATGACGAAACGCAGTGGGAATGTAAAATTCAGTCGATGATGTTGCTGGAAGAAGTAAAAAATACCCTCACTAAAAAACTCAGTATTGAAATCAGCTTACAAAAGCTCGACGAAGCCTTTGTAGATATCATTCGTAAATATGCCGAAGTGCCCGGTAAATGTGCACTTGGTATTCAGGTGAAAGACGAAACAACCCAGGAAATGGTCCGTTTGCAACAATCGTTCAAAAAAATCACCCTGAGTGATGAATTCATCGATGCGCTCAATAAAATGGAAGGCGTCATTTATTCGGTACAAACGATTTAGTCCTTTTGTGCTGCTCCAGTAGATCAGGTTTAACCGTTCACGAATACAAATACATGGGGCGTGCCCCCGCCTTATACGAACACGAATGGCCCTTCAACAAATGTACACAGTCGTATAAAGCGGGGTCGGGCTGTACGTTTCAGCCTTTCAGCCGGGGCTGATGCGGGCTTTCACTGCCATCCCTCACGCGGCGCACTGTTCCAATGGGAATAACAATCAACAATAATATCCTCACATCGCTTGGTAACATCTGTTACCGTATCTATAAAAAATGCCTTATTCTTATAATCTATGTTTCAGAAAATAGAAATTCAGATATATTTGCACTCTTAAATTTTATCAATATGGCAATGACATTCACTGATGCAAACTTTGAAGCCGAAGTTATGCAAACCAATAAACTCAATGTAATCGATTTTTGGGCCCCCTGGTGCGGACCTTGTTTAGCAATCGGACCAACCATCGAATCTCTGGCTACCGAATACGAAGGCAAAGTGAATGTAGGTAAGGTGAATGTGGACGAGAATAGCGAATTATCGATCCGATTTGGCATTACCAGCATTCCTTGTATTTTGTTTATCAAAGGCGGAAAAGTCGTTGATAAACAAGTTGGGGCTGTGCCTAAAGCGGCTTTGGAGCGTAAAATCGTTTCGCACATGTAAAAAATCATCCCTGAATCTTTCAACTTCTTGTTGAGCCAACATTTCAGGGGTAAATGATTCATATTTCAAGAAGCATCCTGAGTGGGTGCTTTTTTTTGTGACAGAAATTGGGAATAACTCCTTTAAAAATTACTCAATGGAGTCATTACCTTTGCCGACAAATTAAACTCCATGAAGTTTTTTATCGATACCGCTAATTTGGACCAAATTCGTGAAGCCAATGACTTGGGCATTTTGGATGGGGTAACAACCAATCCATCGCTCATGGCAAAAGAAGGGATCAAAGGAACGGAAGCCATATTAAAACACTATAAAGATATTTGTGAAATCGTGCAAAATCCGGTGAGTGCGGAAGTGATTTCTACAGATTTTGCAGGTATTGTAGAAGAAGGTAAAAAACTCGCAGCCATTGACCCGAATATTGTGGTAAAAGTTCCCATGATTAAAGATGGCATTAAAGCGATCAAGTGGTTCACCGACAATGGAATCAAAACCAATTGCACGTTGGTATTTTCGGCCGGGCAGGCTATCCTGGCTGCCAAAGCCGGAGCTACTTATGTTTCTCCTTTCATTGGACGTATTGATGATTCCAATTGGGATGGGGTAGACCTGATTGCACAAATTGCCCATATTTATCGTTCACAAGGATTTAATACCCAGGTATTGGCAGCATCCATCCGAAATGCACTTCACATTGTACGTTGTGCTGAAGTTGGCGCTGATGTTTGTACTTGTCCTCTGTCCAGTATTCTTGGATTGCTCAAACATCCATTAACAGATTTGGGATTGGCGCAATTTTTAGCAGATGCCAAAAACATGCAGTAAAAATCGCTAATCATTGATTGGACCTGTAAAGTAGAATCTGTTTCGTGAACGATTCTCAGAAATGGTTTAATTGATTCTTTCCCAAATGTTATTGTTCACATCCTTGAATGAGACAATACCATGTTTTTTATCCCACCAAATTTCATGAACGGTGTAAATCGAATTCGAAAACGGGTCCGTATAAATTTGATGATTCCCTGATTGAATCAAAATCACATCTTCATAAGTTCGTGTTCCATTTGAATAAACAAAGGTATTTAATGGTTCATAAAAATCAGGAAAATTGATATACCCGGCGCTGAAAACTGAGGAAGGTATGATATTATAGTCTACAAATGATTTACCATAAATAACCGCTTTGGCTTGAATATTCGGCGTTAAATTTTCTTTGTCTGTTCCTTGAGGTAACTGCATTTGCATGTCAAGTCTGGTGAATTCAAACAAAGAATCCGGGACAATCGATAAATTATCTGTTCGTAAAAACTGGTAAATCAAATGATCATAATAATAGAAGGTTTCACAATGATCACCAATCCAATCACAATCTGTCACATCTTCTTTTCGTTTTTCAATGTTCAAAACAACATAAGTTCGGATTTGACCATTCGCTTTTTTTAAATTTCAGGGTATCATTCACATGTAATTCGGATAAAAGGGATTGGCCTATTTCATCGAAAGAATAATATGGGATATACTTTACTTCCTTTTTTGTACAAGCACATAAAAGGAAAAGGACAGCAACTTTGAATACTAACTTCATTGAATTGGAAAAATAAAATATTCTACAAGTTACGACATGAAATCCTAATGAATTTGCTTGAAAGGGCCCAAATGCAAAAGAGGCTATTTCATTTCAGTGCTTGACAAGCTTGCACGGGCTTTTAAACGGCAAAGAAAGCTCTTACATTTTGAAGAATATCCATAGTTTCTTCCGGGGTGTTTCCTTCGGCATAAATACGCAGTAAAGGTTCAGTGCCTGACAATCGAATCATACACCAGCAATTGTTTTCCAATTCATATTTATAGCCGTCGATTTGGTTGATGTTCAGCACGTTATATGGTCCAAACATATTGATTTTTGCCCGGCACAATGAAATAACACGGGTTTTATCGGCCTCACTGAGGTGCAAATCGGCTCGTTCATAATGAAATGCTCCAACCAAATCATAAATTTCCTGACATAATTGTTTGAGTGATTTGCCGGTTTGATTCATGAATTCATAAATCACCAATCCATCATAAATACCATCACGCTCAGGAATATGTCCTTTCACACTGATTCCACCGCTTTCTTCTCCTCCCACCAATACATCTTCATGCATCATGATTTGACTGATGTATTTAAACCCAATCGGCGTAATCTCGCAGGGTAGTTTGTATAATGCACAAAGCTTATTGACCCTTAAAGTGGTAGAAGCAGCAATAGCCACTTTGCCCGTCATTTTTTTATAATGATGTAAATAATGAATCAGCAATAAAATGATATGGTGTGAATCTACATACTTACCATCTTCATCATACAAAGCAATGCGGTCGGCATCACCATCATTGGCCAAACCAAATTTTAATTCCGGACTGGTTCGAATGGTATGAGATAATTCGAGTAAATTTTTGTGCAGCGGTTCCGGTGCGGTATAATCAAACAAAGGATTTCGTTCGTAATGCAGGTGTACGGCATTTGGGAATAGTTCTTTCATCACCCGCTGACCTGCGCCATACATGGAGTCATAGGCCATTTTAAAGGGAGATTTTCGAAGCGCTTCAATATCAAACTTGGAATAAATATAATCGGTGTATTCTTTTTCGAGATCGTAAAATACAATTTGCCCTTCTGCTTCCAAGGCATCCAAATCTCCACTTACTTCAATTTCGTAATCAGGGATCATTGCTTCAACTTCAGCAATTTCATCGGGTGGGGTAGGGCCACCATGAGCACCTTTTAGTTTGTACCCATTGTAAGAAGGCGGATTATGGCTGGCTGTAATTACCACACCCTGATCGGCTTGATGTGTTAATACAGCTAGAGAAATCATCGGTGTACTCACAAATCCTTCAGGGGTAATGACCCGAACGCCCATTTTACAGAATACCTTAATGGCTGTTTCTACAAAAAGTTCACCCGCAAATCGACAATCATGTCCTATTACAATGAGTGGGTTTTCCTTCTTTTTTTTCAGCCATTGTGCAGTGGCAAAAGCCACTCGGGCAACATTTTGTACCGTGAAATCCTGTGCGATAATCGCCCTCCAACCATCTGTTCCGAACTTGATCTTCTGCATACCTGTTTATTTGGGCTGCAAATATACATTAAACATTTGCGGCGTCCGAATCTGTCAGGGTTCATACGATAAAAATATACCCCGTTCAATCAATTCTATATAAACAATCAGGATTGCACAATTTTTTGCCACAACCAACTTTGAGAAAGTGGTATGAGCCATTCATGCATTAATTTGAATTTTGTATCTACCAAATTATTAAAAAGGGGCGTATCTGTTTCGATAAAACCTTTTTCGAGGGCATATTTAACCTGCTGCATGGGTAATTGTTCGGCTTTTCCTTCCACTAAAAAGGTGATATTGAGGCGATCAAAAAAATTAACCTGATATTGCCGCTCAAAACTTTTGATGACCCGAACCATGCCATCTGTACTGCATCCTCCTACGGCATTCACATCTTCATCGGCCATAACCACCACAAATTGCTGAAAAAGTAATTGTGCCCAACCTTTGACATCCTGTCCATGTGATTTCCATTGAACATAAAAATTGTTTAATTGTTCATTGATTTCCAACACTTCCTGTTCCGAAAAAGGGCGGTTACTTTGAAAAATCCATACCCTGGATTGATCGGAAAAGTCGCTAGGAATGATATCCCTGAGTTCCTGGCTGATTTGTATGGTTGCGGACATGAATAAAAATTTTTAAATGAATCAAAGGTTGAAATCAAATAGACCGTGCAATAATTTCTGCTAAATCAAGCGCTTGAATTTGCTCTTCTTTTTCTGCATTTTTGATACCATCACTGAGCATGGTCAGGCAAAAAGGACAATTACTTGCTACCACACTGGCACCGCTTTCCAAAACATCTTTTGTGCGCTCAATATTGATGCGCGATTCGCCGGGTTCATCTTCTTTAAACATTTGCGCACCACCGGCACCACAACATAAGCCATTGGTGCGGCATCTTTTAACTCCACTAAATCGGCATCCAGGCTTTGTAATACTTCTCGCGGCGCCTCGTAAATACCATTGGCCCGTCCTAAATAACAACTATCGTGGTAGGTTATTTTTTTACCCTTAAAAGAGGAACCATCTTTCATTTTAATTTTCCCTTCCTGAATCAACTGTTGTAAAAATACCGCGTGTGAAATCACCTCATAAGTACCACCCAGTTCAGGGTATTCATTTTTCAAGGTATTAAAACAATGTGGACAGGTTGTAACAATTTTTTTTACCCTATACATATTCATGGTCTGAATATTATTATAGGCCATCATTTGAAATAAAAATTCATTCCCCGCTCTACGGGCCGGATCACCGGTGCACATTTCTTCTTTCCCGAGGATCGCAAATGAAATACCGGCATGTTCAAGAATTTCCACGAACGACCGTGTTACGCGTTGAGCTCTCTGATCAAAACTACCGGCACATCCTACCCAAAACAATATTTCAGGTTGATTTCCTTCGGCTTGAAATTCGGCGTATGATTTAATGGGCATATTTTCAATTTAAAAGATGATAAAATTTGCTTTTGATTAAATAAATGAAGTTCGTAATTTTTAAAGATCCAACTATTTATTGGGCATTGACCCACGCATCGCGGTCGTCCGGACTAAATTTCCAGGGGGCCATATTGTTTTCAATATTTCCAAACATCATATTCCATTCCTGTGGTGCATTACTTTCTTCCATTACCAGATTACGACGTAATTGCAGAATGATATCTAAAGGACTGATTCCCACCGGACATTCTTCAACGCAGGCATTACAAGTGGTACAGGCCCTGAGTTCTTCTACCGTGATATAATCATGTAATAAAGTTTTTCCACTCTCGGTAATCTCTTTTTTCTGATTCACCAAACGACCAACTTCTTCAATCCTGTCGCGGGTATCCATCATGATCTTACGGGGCGAAAGCTTTTTACCGGTTTGGTTGGCAGGACATGCGGCACTACATCGCCCACATTCCGTACAGCTATAAGCATCCATCAAATTTTTCCAACTCAAATCCAAAACATCGCGGGCACCAAATTTTGGAACCGCAGCCTCAGCCTGAACGGGAGGAGCTAACTCAGGTTGCATCATATAAAGTACTTCCTGTTGAATTTCCGGCATATTCGCCATTTTACCTTTTTGCTCCAGACGGGTATAATAAGCATTCGGGAAAGCCAAAAGCACATGTAGATGTTTGGAATAAGGCAAATAATTCATAAACACAAAAATGCCGATGATGTGCAACCACCAACAGGTTCTTTCCAATCCTATCAGAGCCGGTTCAGACCAAGAACTAAACAAAGGGGCAATCCATGATGAAATCCAAAACGATCCTGTACCCGGATAATGATCATTTCCAGCGGACTGTAAATTGAGATCGGCAGCATTCATGATTAAAAAAAGTGACATCAATACAATTTCGAATGTCAGAATCAGATTCGCATCATTACGGGGCCATCCTGCACTTAATTCACCTTTATTCAAACGCTGAACCTTGGTGATATTCCGGCGTATTAAAAAAATGACACATGCTATAAGCACACTCAGTGCAAGCAATTCAAATATGCCAATCAATACAGGGTAAAGTGCGCCCAGGGTATCTACAAACAAACGATGTTTTCCTAAAACACCATCCAGAATGATTTCGAGAATTTCAATATTGATGATGATAAAACCAGCATAAACGAATAAATGTAATACGGCCACAAGTGGATTTTTAAACATCTTCTTCTGACCCAGGGCATTTAACATCAGATTGCGCCATCGTTCATTCGGGCGATCGTTTAAATTTTCATCTCGCCCCAGAAGGATATTGCGCCGGATTTCCATGATTTTTTTCGTGAATAAAAAGATGGCGGCAACAGAAATCAGCAGGAATAAAACTTGTTGAACGACTTGCATATCGGCTTGTTTGCGGTTGGCTACAAATGTAACCAAAAATCGTTGGCATCAAAACAACCAATCACTTCACTTTTTCCTATCGTGCTAAGGAAATCGAGTTAGCCGAGAATTTGTAGTAGCAAGGCACCTAGCTACTGTAAACAAAGCCTGTAAAGGATTTGCTCGGTAACCCCGAATTAGAAATTCATACTAAGGCCTATGAGCCGAAGTATTTGATTTTTTGAATCGCTTTTGCCGTTGGCTGTTCACGAATGCAAAATTTGGGTCAACAAAAAAAAACCTTCTATTTTTGGCAAAAGTTCCACTATGCCCGGAAGAACCCTCATTTTGAACCATGATGATGCCCTGTTAAAACTTCGTCGGATTGCTTATGAAATTGTAGAAAACCACCTCGAGGAGAAAGAAATATACCTTTTGGGGATTCGTGACAGGGGATATGATATCGCCAATATGCTGAAGGAATTTGTGAGTGAGATTTGTAAAATAAAAATTCATCTGATCGGGATTCAAATCGATAAAACAAACCCGGTACAATGTACGATTGAAGGCGATTTTCAGGCGCATCAAAAAGTTTTGATTTTGGTAGATGATGTGGCCAATTCGGGGCGAACTGCATTATATGCCATGCGTCCATTATTGGCGGCCATTCCGGCCAAGATTCAGCTTGCCGTATTGGTAGACCGAAAACATAAATTATATCCTGTCACCTCCGACTATGTGGGCGTTCAAATAGCCACCAATCTCCATGAAAATATCATCGTTGAGTTGGATAAACAAAAACGGCTGAGTGCATTTTTACGTTAAGGGGGCATTTAGTTTTTTTTGATACGCTATTGAATCATTATTCAGAATGACTGTTCATTGAATTCTTCAACTCAGTTTGAAATCAATATCTTCGCAGGATGATTCGATTGAGACGTGTTACCCTTGTTAGTATTTTTTTATTGTTGATTCAAGCCCAACTTTTTGCCCAGAGCGGTGTTATCCGCGGGACTGTTAAAGATGCCATATCCAATGCTCCGATATCTTTGGCTATTGTAAGTATTCAGGGCACAACTTTAGGTGCTAAAACCAATGATGAGGGGGGATTCGAAATCACCAACCTTCAACCGGGATTGTATAATTTGGATATTTCTTTTTTAGGATACAAGAAAAAGACTTTATTCGAAATCGCAGTAGACAACTCCAAACCTACTTTTGTTGAAATTCAATTAGAAAAAATCGCGAAAGAAGTAAAAGAGGTTAAAGTAACTGGTCGTAAGGATAAAACAGAAGAAAGTCCGCTTTCCCTTCGAACCATTGGTGTGAATGAAATACAACGGAATCCGGGCGGAAATAGGGATATCAGTAAGGTGATACAAAGTTTACCGGGCCGGTTCTAATGTAGGTTTCCGAAACGATATCATCATTCGGGGAGGTGGCCCATCAGAGAATCGTTTTTACCTGGATGGCGTGGAAATCCCCAATATCAATCACTTCGCTACGCAAGGAGCCAATGGGGGACCGGTAGGTATCCTGAACGTTGATTTTTGCAGGATGTTGGTTACTACAGTGGTGCATTTCCGGCAAATCGGGGTAATACCTTAAGTTCGGTTTTCGAGTTTAAAATGAAAAACCCTCGAACCGATAGTTGGCATGGAGCTTTTACATTGGGAAGTAGTGATGTGGGTTTACGCGCCGAAGGTCCATTGAGCGCCAAAAGTGGATTAATGCTCAGCGTGCGGCGTTCATATCTTCAATTTTTGTTTAAGGCCCTGGCTTTACCATTTTTACCAACCTACAATGATGTGCAAATCAAATACAAACACAACATTGATAAAAAGAATGAAATTACCTTTTTAATGTTAGGAGCCTATGATGTAGCTGTTTTAAATACCGGTGAAAATGAAACAGAATCACAGCGCTATATTTTAGATTACCTCCCGGAGCAAAAACAGTGGAATTATACAACAGGTCTTGTTTACAAACATTATAAACCCAATAGTTTTCAAACATTTGTATTGAGCCGGAATATGTTGGACAACAATGCATTTAAGTATCCGGGCAATGACCGCAGTCTACCCATTCGTTTACAATACAAAAGTCAGGAAATAGAGTATAAATTCAGATTTGAGAATAATATCCGGCTTGAGGATTGGAAAATCAATTATGGCGTAGGATTGGAGTATGTGAAGTACAACAATAATACGTATAATGTTTTATCATTACCGGGCGGAATTATTGATACCATAGATTATGCCAGTGCCATCGACTTCTTTAAATATGGTGTTTTTGGACAAATTAGCCGCGCTTTGTTAAAAAACAGATTAACCTTAAGTGCTGGTTTGCGTATGGATGGAAATACCTACACAGAAGCGATGCGGAATCCATTACAGCAACTGTCGCCCCGCATATCAGCATCTTATGCCATCACAGATCGTTTGAATGTAAATGCCAATACCGGACTGTATTATCAAACACCATCCTATACGGCTTTAGGATTTAAAGACACCAGTAATCAGTATATCAATCGGGTCAATAATCTGCAGTTTATCCAATGTTTGCATTATGTTGGAGGAATAGAATATAGTACCGGAAAAAATGCCCGTTTCACTTTGGAAGGTTTTTATAAGAAGTACCAGAATTATCCGCAAAGTGTTGTGCGAGGTATTTCTTTGGCGAATGAAGGGGGGAATTTTGGTGTGGTTGGAAATGAATCCGTACGTTCTTTATCTATAGGAAGGTCTTATGGTTTAGAGTTATTTGCCCAACAAAAACTCTATAAAGGTTTTTATGGAATCATGGCTATTACCTTATTCCGCAGTGAATTTGTAAATGCCAATAGTGCAGAATATGCACCAAGTAATTGGGATCAACGATATATTGTCAATTTAACTGCCGGTAAAAAAATCAAACGTAATTGAGAATTCGGCGCCAAATTTCGTTTAACCGGCGGACGACCTTATACTCCATACGATACCGCTCTTTCATCGGT
Source organism: Bacteroidota bacterium (assembly GCA_016715505.1). Classification (GTDB taxonomy): domain Bacteria; phylum Bacteroidota; class Bacteroidia; order Chitinophagales; family Chitinophagaceae; genus OLB11. The sequence continues at coordinate 56,767 of JADJZY010000033.1, read as the reverse complement.
GACTTATGTTTGGGATGTTTCCAATCAGGGGCAATTTGATTATACCCGTGTGAATCAAAATCGTTTACCACTTACCCATCAACTGGATATTCGGATTGATAAAAAGTATTTCTTCAAGAATTGGAACCTGAATGTGTTTTTAGATATTCAAAATGTGTATGGTTTTGCGGCACAAGAGCAGGACATCCTGACAGTGCAACGTGATGCCAACGGACAAGCTTTAATTGATCCGAATTCAGGATTTCCGCCTCGTTATCAAACTAAATTTTTAGAGAATACAACAGGAACGGTACTCCCAACGATTGGAATCATCATTGAGTACTAGTACAAGATTTGAGGTCTCTTTAAAAAATACCTTTTCTGTTTGTAAATCGGTACATCAAATGCTGGAAACCAGTGTTTGATGATAATCGCTGGAAGAGAGGTTTGATTATTGTTTGAAAGTAATACCCCGCATGATATTCTGAGCGATATTGGTAAACGATTTGTTCATCGCATCTGCAGAATAAGTGATCGTGTACAACTTAGAATCATGCACACAAAACCATTGAATAAATCTTAGCTTCTGGGTTTCCTGATCTTTCATTTTACCGGTGTAAATGATTTCATAAATATCCAAACCATTCATTTTGATATAACCCTCTTTTTCTACTTTAAAATCATTAAAACTTTTTTGAAGTTGACCAGGCAGGGTTTTAAAAGCTGGTTCCAACATCAGCATGGATGTATAGGCCTCATCTGATTTATAACCAATATTGAGATTTTCACGAAAAGGATCTTTTTCTCCTTCACGAGGAGAGGTAAAAAAGATTCGACCACTTTCGTCTGTTCGATTTTCCCAATCCGGTGGGTATTTAAGCGAAATACCCGCCTGTAAGTCAGCGAATGGAAGCCATTCTTGCGCAAAAAGCGTTGAAGTACTTAATAAAAGAATGAGGGTCAGAAAATTTCTCATGATACTTTTTTTCAAAAATATTCTTTCCCTGCTTTAATCAGGCAGAAAGCCTTCAAACAATCTGTTAATGTTGTTCGGTGACAGGCAGAATAATTTCGTACGTTTTTTCTTCTTCAATGGTAAAGGGGATACCGCCTTTTACATTGGCAGAAATAGAAGGGTCCCAACCGGTGGAATAAATATAATAATCACCGGGTTTCATGCCTTCAAAGACAGCCATACCCTGATTGGGGGCTGTTTGATTGATAGGCGTTTCGGCATCATAAGATTCGGCAACATCCTTGGCATTAAACTTTATGTACACCGTACCACTATCAATTGAGTTGCCATGATGTTTAGCAGAAATTTTCAAAGTCGCATTCCCTCCAAATCCTGCAGAGGGGCGCTTTTGGCAGGCAAATAAACCGACCAAAAAAATCAAAGCGGTGAATAACAGGAAGGGAAATTGTTTTTTAGCATATGAGTCATTTTAAACGGATGAAGCTTATCTTCAAATTTAAGACGGAATATGCTGCAAAAATGTTTGTTATCCCAAAATGAGCTATAATTTAGTCCAATGATTAAGGGTAAAGAACCCCGACGGCCCCCTTTCTGGAAATTGAAAATGTTTTCGTCGGGGAATATCTCAGGTATTATTAGTGTTTTCTTAGTAATTATTGCGACTCTCAACAATTATTTTTGTGATTCGTCTTTAGCAAAACAATTGAACCCTATTTGAAAAGATTCTTAAAAATATTTGGATACTTCCTGCTCAGCATTCTTCTTTTGTTGGGCATCTTGTTGTTTTTATTGACAAAAGAGAAGTATCAAAATATCCTTTTAGGCAAAGCAACCAAATATTTATCTGAGAAATTAAAAACCCGGGTACATATTGATCATGTCAAATTTGGCTTTTTTAATCATTTTGATATTCATGGGGTTTATGTCGAAGATCAACAAAAAGATACTTTGGCCTATGTCGGTACCCTTCGATTAAAAACCTCCGAATTGTTATCGAATTACTGGAATGATGAGCCATTTGTGATTCATGATGTAACACTAAAGGATGTTTTTGTAAATCTGAATCGGCAAAAAACCAGCGATCGATGGAATTATGATTTTATTTCAGATGCCTTTGCGTCTGCCGATACCGCTCAAACTCCAGAGGACACACTTCAGGTGCAACAATCTTCCGAGTCAGAATCCGTGAAACTGGAGCTAAAGACTTTAAATCTGGAGAACTTTCGTTTTTTTATGGATGATGCCTGGAGGGGAGAGGATATGCGCTTTGCCGTTGAAGCGTTGGATTTGGATGTAAAGACCTTTGATATCCTCAAAGCCCGATTTGAAATACCCAAATTAGATATCCATCAGGCAGATGTTTTAGTTCGGGAATATGAAGGCGGTAAACCGGAAGACCTTACCCCGGACGACACAAGTACCTGGGGAACTCCATTCAATCCTGACTTGGCCAGTATACTTATTCAGGATTTAAATTTAACGGACTCGCGTTTTAGATATTTGGATGGGGATGAAAAACCCAAGCCTGGAGAATTTGATGAGAGTCAATTAGACATATCACATATACAGCTTCATCTGAGCGATACCCGCTTAATCGCTGATACCCTCTTTGCTCAAATAGATCAGTTGTCGGCCAAGGAAAGATGTGGTTTGGAAGTGAAAAATCTGAAAGCACAAGCCAAGGTTTCGCAGGTTGAATCCAGTTTGGATCAACTTTATCTGGAAACGGCCAATTCAAAAATTCAGGATCACTTTGCCATGAAATATCGAAACTTTCATGACTTTAATGATTTTATTGCGAAGGTAAAAATGGAGGGGAACTTAAAGGATGCCCACGTTTCATCTTTGGATATCGGTTATTTTGCCAATATCATCAATCAATATCCCATACTCGTGCATTTGGATGGGCAGATTGAGGGGACGGTTGATCAAATGGAAGGGCGGAATCTTAGGATCCAATCCAGTGAAACCTCTTTTAAAGGAAATGCCATTGTGCGAGGTTTACCCGATATCGATCAAACATTCTTTGATGTTGAGGTTGATGAACTTTTGACCAATGGAAAAGATTTAAACCGATTGATTCCGCAAACAAGGGTTGATGCGGTGGCCTGGAATGATTTAAAGACGATTCGTTTTCAGGGAAAGTATTCAGGGCAGGTGGACGAGTTTAAAACCAATGGAATACTACAAACCAATTTAGGGCGGGCCGATCTGGATTTGGCTATGAACTTCAAACCTAAAACGCCCACTTATAAAGGTCATATTGCCACCAAATCCCTCAATTTGGGGCGCCTGATTAAACAATCCACTATTGGAAACATTTCAGTAGATGCCAATCTTGATGGACAAGGATTTTCTTTAGAAGATATCAAAGCCAAAGTACTTGCTAAAATTGATGAAATTGAAATTGACGGGAAAAAATATATTGATTTGAATATCAATGGATTGGTGGAGAATAAAAAATTTGATGGCATTTTTGTTTCGCAGGATCCCAGTTTGACCATGAATTTTAATGGTAAATTAGATCTGAGTGGAAAGGATCCATCCTATCAATTCAGTACCCGATTTATTCGTTTCAATCTACAAAAAATGGGAATCACTACTGAACCGGTGATTGGTTCCGGTTATGCCACCCTTGATTTTACCGGCAGCTCAATTGATGACTTTCATGGCAAAGCATTGTTTACCAACTTGACCTTAGAAAATGGATTAAAGGTTGTAAAAGTGGATGAGATTAATTTGCAATCCTTTGAAACCAATCAGTTTAAAACAATTACATTAAATAGTTCGGTTGCTGATGCTGAATTAAAAGGACAGTTCAAAGTTTCTGAGTTGTCGGATGCAGTATTGTATTATTTGTCACATTACTTACCACAGTATATTTCAAAACCGGCAAAATACAGTCCGCAGAATTTCGAATTCGAAGTAACCATGAAAGATATTGATCCGTTGCTTCAAACTTTTGTTCCTCAACTCAGAGGTTTAAATGGAAGTAATTTGTCGGGTGAATTAAATACCTATCAGCAAAAGTTGGGATTGGATATGGTATTACCGGGTATACAATACGATCAACTAACTTTTAAGGATATAACCCTTGTAGGTGCGGGCGACTTCAAAAGTTTTGAGTTAACCGCTAATGGAGGAAATTTTTTGTATGAGAATGAACTTATGATTCCATCGTTTCAGTTCACGAGCAGTATGGCTGATGATACCGCTTCCTTATCGCTGGTTACCCAAAGTATGAACGATTTACTGGGTGAAGCATCTTTAAATTGTAAGGCGACTGCCAGTAATGGTAAACTCTTTGTAGATTTATTGCCTTCCAATATCAATCTTAAAACCGATCCCTGGCAGATTTATAGTAAGCAGGCATTGGTCTTTGGCGAACAGATTGAAATCAATGAATTATATGTCGAGAGTGGAGCACAGAAAATTAAAATTCAATCGGAAAATACACCGCAATCAGATCATCTGTATGCCGAGTTACAAAATCTGGATTTATACAATTTAACCGGATACGCCAACCTAAGTAATCCAGTCTGGAATGGACGAATCAGCGGCCGGATTGATGCGTTGAATTATATGGAATCGCCTCTGATTAAAGCCACAATTTATAGTACGAATGAAGTTCGTGTGGATCAGGACACAGTAGGTATGGTGAAACTTCAAATGGACTATGATGTGGAAGGTCAAAAATTGACTTTACAAAAAGGAACCGGTATCCTTCGCGGTGAGAATGAGGCCGGAATTGAAGGATTTATCAATATGAAGGATAGTTTGATAGACATCACCGCCACGCTTGAAGAAACGCCCATCGCTTTTGCCAACCAATTTATTTCAGAGTATATCAGAAATTTGCGCGGACAAGCGAGCGGTAAAGTACTGGTGAAAGGTGTGTTGGATAACCCGAAAATCAGTGGAGATATTCAGTTGAAAGATGCTTCATTAAAAGTTCTTTTCCTGGGAACTACTTATTCTATTCCTCAAATGAAGTTTAGTTTTAATAATCAAAATATTTTGGTTCAGGAAACATTACTCAAAGATGAAAGACTCGGAAACTACACAGGAATTTTATATGGAAAAATTGCCCATAAAAATTTCTCCGATATGTATTTAGATTTTAGCCTCAATTCCGATAATTTACTTTGTTTGAATACCTCCGAATACGACAATAGTTTGTTTTACGGATATGTACCTGCAGCGGTAAATATGAAACTAAGCGGCCCTATGAATGATATCGATATGGACATACAAACTCGTCCGCTGAAGAATTCGAAATTTTATTTGCCCTTAAATTCTACCGGGGACGCCTCCACCTATGATTATGTGCGTTTTGCAACTTTTGGTCGGGTACAAGGTGAAGAAGAGGTTGAAGATCCCAATCCAAGTTATGTCAAAATTAATATGAATATTGAGGCCACGCCGGATGCAGAGGTATATATGATTTTGGATAAAAATACCGGTGAAGAAATTATCGCAAGGGGTGAAGGGGCGATACGTTTATTTGTTGACTTGGGCAACGACATCAGTATGAATGGAAATTATGCCATCAATGAAGGAAAATACTTGTTCAACTTTAGAGGACTTTTTAATAAAGAATTTAATATAGATGAAGGCAGTAAAATTACCTGGTCGGGTGATGTGTTAGGGGCTGAATTGGACGTAAAAGCCGTCTATAAAACCCAAAAGCCTTTACCACTTTATCCTTTGGTCAGTAATATTGCGGAATCGTTGGATGAGAGTGATAAAACGGAAGCCAAAAAAGCCTATCCCACTTTTGTGTCCATTTTATTGAGTGGCCCTTTGTCCCTGCCTAAAATTACCTTCGATATTACGCAACCCGATAATAAGTCCGTTGGGTCGGCAGCGTTTTCGAAACTGGAGCAGATCAAAAATGATGAAAAGGAATTGGTTTCTCAAGCCGGGGTCTTATTGCTGTTCGAACAATTTAAAGCACCGGAAGGGATATCTAACTCGGCGTACGGACAGGGTGTTGTTTCTACCGTTTCGGATGTTGTGAGCAGTGCGGTATCATCGGAGCTTACCAATCAATTTCAAAAAATAACGGGTCTAGATAAAGTGACTTTTAATTTGGGCTATCAAAATATCAATTCATTAGAAGAAGGAGTGGCCAATCGAAACCAATTATCCATGAATATTTCAACGACTTTATTTAAAGATCGGGTGGTGGTTGATTTTGGAAACAGTGTAGATATCGGTCGAGATGCACAAGGAAATACGACCAGTAGTTTTAATCTGGGTGGGGATTTTAAAGCACAGTTTCTGATTACCGAAGATGGTCGATTCAGGGCCAATGCCTTTCGAACTAATAATGTGAACCTTGAAAATACCAACTTTACCAAAGGGGGGCTGGGATTATCCTATAAAATTGTCTACAATAGTTTTGCAGATTTGCTGCAACCCAAACGAAAAAAACAGGAAAAAAATTCGAACTCACCAACCGAATCAGAAGGCATATTGGAGGAAGAGACTAAGGGATTATAGATGTTTTCAAAGTCGACCCTCGATGAGAACTGCGATTAACATCAGATAATTATCCAGACGACATTATCTTTGTCCATAACATGAGTCCATCTTTATCCCGGGTAATTGCCGGTATCATTTTATTGTTTCATTTATTTATTACCGCCCATGGGTTTTATACCATGTTTAGTGACTATCAGGCTTGGGAACAAATGATGATTAATCCATTTCTACAATTATTATTTACCTTGATTTGGTCAGGCATCTGGATGGGAAAAAGGGTGTTTGGATTTGCTTATTTTTTAGTTGTTTTATTCGAAATTTTAATCCGTGTATTTTTTATAAAAAGTTCATTTGGAAAAGTTTTTGGCGACATCTTTTTTCCGGCTGATTTGATATTTACAGGATTAATGATTATCATGTATAAACCAATATTTGGTGAAAGATCAACTCAATAGAACGGTTCATTTATCCGGAATTCCCCGACGAATCATTTCATTGGTGCCTTCTCAAACCGAATTGCTCTATGATTTAGGGCTCAATGAAGAAGTGGTGGGCATTACTAAATTTTGTGTCCATCCAAGGTCATGGTTCCAAACAAAAAAGAGAGTAGGAGGGACCAAAAAACTACATCTTGAAATCATCCGACAATTACAACCGGATTTGATTATTGCGAACAAAGAAGAAAATAATCAGGCAGATATTGAAGCGCTTGAAAAAGAATTTCCGGTATGGGTTTCTGATATTCAAACCATCCAGGACGCTTTGGGCATGATAGCTGCCATTGGGGAAATGACTGCCAAGAAACAAGTTGCCAGTCAAATGATTCTTCATATTCAAACGGCATTCAATCAACCAATTTCCAAAAATCGAACGGCCGTTTATGCCATTTGGTGTAATCCATGGATGTTTGCGGGAACAGATACTTTTATCACCCAAATGATGCGTGAAGCCGGATTTGAAAATATCATTCAAGATTCAAGATATCCGATACTGGATGAAGAACAAATCAAGTCATTAAATCCGGAGTATATTTTGTTATCCAGCGAACCCTTTCCATTTGCAGAGAAACATAAAACCCATTGGAAAAATATTTTGCCTGAGACGGAGGTGATTTTGGTGGATGGAGAATATTTTAGTTGGTATGGAAGTCGCATGTTGAAAGCAATTGACTATTTTCGAACACTGAATGAAACGCTTTGAGATCCTGATTCTGCCCACCGCTTTGCTGATGTTTGTGGCTGTATGGTATTTGATACAACCCTGGTGTCAGTATAATTTGGATAGTGATTGTGTTGCGTATTTAACCCATGCCAATAGTGCAGCCACTGGAGATTTTCAGCGAAGTGTGAATGGTTTATGGAGTCCTTTAAACGGATGGTTTCTTATTCCATTTATTCAAAAAGGAATGAGTGCATGGCAGGCCGCACAATGGGTGAATGCCTTTATTGGGATGGGCGTCTTGTTGATTTCTTATCTTTTGTTTAAACAATGGATTTTTTCCCGTAAACAGCTTGCGGTTGCTACGTTTACCCTTTCTGTCATTCTACCGGTTCTGTGTTTTTATCAAATGTTTGGCGACTTATTGTCCGTGTTTTTTCTTGCCATGTATTTGTATCTTTTGGTAAAAATCAAACAATGGAAATTTTTACATACTTGTTTGGTTGCACTAATTGCTGGTTTTGCTTTTTATGCAAAGGCCTATTCTGTAGCGTGGTTTGGTTTGCATTTTTTTCTCTTTTGTACTTATCTGTATGTACAAAAAGTTTGGTCTATGCGTCAGGCTTTGGTTCATTTATTACTAGCGGCAACTGTTGTTTTGGTTTTGATATTGCCGTGGTCCATTTTATTGTATCAGAAATATCATCACTTCTCCCTCACCGGACATGCCGGAACACTCAACATGAGTTGGTTTATCAATAGTGGTAAAACTTTTCGGGAAGATATACAACTATTGATTCCTCCGGTTTGTGAAGGGAGTCCAAGCTTTTGGGAAGATCCTTATTTGAGTCAGGGCGATTTAAGTACACCGTTTAGCTCCGGGTTACATTTTTTAAAATGGATTCGGCGTATTGTATATAATATCATTTTACTGTTTGGTTGTTTAAGTGAAATTCATGTCCTCTCCTGGATGACTTTGATTTTAAGTGTTCACCTCCTTTATAAGCGCCGAAAAAAATTTGAACCAAAGCTTTGGGTTTTAGTCAGCGCTGCGATAACTATTCCTCTTGGATATTTGATGGTGGCTCTTGAAACCCGGTATATCTGGCTGGAGATTCCTATCCTCATGATTCTGGGCCTTTACCTTTTGAATCATTCTATTCATTCAAGATTTAAAATTGTGTTTGTCGGACTATTTTTTATTGGATCTTTGATTTATCCAATGCGTGCACTGGATTTTATGAAAGATAAAAACAAATCTTTATTTGAAACAGCTGAGCGATTAAGGGAACAAGGCATTCATGGAAAAATGACTTCCAATGCCAGCGATGCAGGGAGCATGTGGGTGATCGCATATCTGAGTCAAAATTCTTTCTATACCATCGAACAATCGGATTATACTTTGACAACATTAAAAACAGAAATGACCCGATACAAAGTCAAATATTTTCTACAGGTGAATGAAAATAATCTGATTGCAAACTGCTCATCAGATACTTCATTTCAGTTGATAACCCGATTGCCGGGAATAGATGTTTTCGAATACAAGGGCTTCTTAGACTAACTATGTTCTTTGACCCACTTTTTGATTTTTCGGATATAATCAAAATAGCCTTGTTCCATTCGAAACCATAAAATTGCAAATACAAGTAAGGCTCCGCCTGTGAGGATATAAACGGTTCGGATGTATTCTGCATCAGCTTTAATATACAATACAGCGGCGGCTATCAGTGCGAATGTCACAAAAATTAAAATCAGGTAAGGACCGCCAATATCAATTCGTCTGGGTTTGGATAATCCTCTTACTGTACATCCTCCCGGACGGTTTTCGAATTTTAATCTTGTGATAGGTAAAGTATAAACCTGGTCTGAATTTTCGGCATGAGGAATAACCTTTATGGCGTCATTTTTTTCGGAAATTTCAAAATCCAGATCATGAATTTTTAAATGTTGGCCTAAAAAATGTTTTCTCAAAGTATCAGCATCCTTGTTGCTTTGAACTGAAAAAGAGCGACGGAATAACATAGCTTTGTGGTTTTATATCCCAATATACAAAATTTTATATGGATCTAAAAAAAGTTTTACACATTTTTAAACACATTCATGAAGTAATCGGTAAACCTACAAACGCTAAAGTGCCGATTTTATGAGTACACTTTTCCCAAAAGTTCGTAAAAATGCTTCTCACGATGATAAATCTGCAATAGTTGTTGCGACAACTCTTCAAAGCTTACCAAATCAGAAGTACGTGCCTTACAGATTCTTGCAGTACTATATGCAAAATTGCGCCATAAATCTCCAATTTGCGTCATCTCTTGTGATAACTCATTGAGTGCCGGCCGATTCGTGATTTGAGCAGCTTCCTGAAGAAAAGCCGCATATAAAAATCGAAAGCCTGCTCCACCGGTTCCGATTTCTTCCTGCATACGGATAATATTTCCCAAATACAAAGTGGCTTTCCGGCTTTCCAGTTTTTGCGGATACTTTTTAATCTGTTTACTTAAAAATGAAATGGCATTTACCCCAAACCATGGAATCGGTGGTGATTTCATGAAGAAAACAGTTTGTTTGATTCCTTTTTGAATGGCCGTTTCCAAATCAGCTTGAGCTGGTGCTTTTTCAATATAGTACATCCTTCCTTTGGGTTCCGGATATCCTTTGGCATATCGGGCTTTTTGTAAATCTTCTGCCTCAATTTGAACCACTTCTTCCATAACAGGATCACTGATATGAAAAATATTTTTTTCCTGACCATAAACAATCAGATTATGGGCATTAAAATGAAATCGAAAAACTTCAGGTAAAAAGGGGAGATAAAACACACTAACCTGACAACCGGTAGGCGTTCCTCTTTCAATATTTTCAGAGAGTCTTTGCATGCCTTTTTGAGCCGAAGAAAATTTTTCGCTCCGATAAGTGATTCCTAATCGTTTACAGACATTCGAAAAAATTTGTCCCGGATAGATTCGATAAGTTGTACCAGGAACACCATTTACTTTCACAAAAGGCAAATGGGCAAAAAACAATCCACTTCCAATTCCAAAAGCCAGGGGTTCGGAAACAGGAAGTCCATAATGTCGTAATAAATTAGAGGTAACGCCGCTTTCGCAATGCGCCTGCAATTTGTGGTCAAAAGGAATGATCATAGTGTAAATATGGGATAATTAAACCACATTTTTAAGCGCATCCAAACTGATATTAAAGGCCTGAGCATATTTGAGCAGAACCTTCTCAGAGAGGGTATTAAAAACGGATGGTTGAAGATGGCGTTTAACCTGCCATTGCCATTTTCCGACATATTTGGCTAAAATGGCAATATCCATCCGATTCAGAATCATATAATAGGCAATAGGACTGGATTTCCCGTTCTTAACGGCTTCCTTGCTTTGTAACAATTGTTCATCAATATCTTGCCAGGCTTGCTCGAGGGCAAGGTTTTCGGCTTCCCAACCAGCGCTTGTTTTTTGGGTATAACTTCCATCCTGATTCGTCACATACATCAGTTTTTTGGGCGCTTTATCACCATCTTTAAACTGCTTTTTATCCTGTGGTACTTCCTCAATTTTCATAAGAATCCAATATTAATCTTTTGAATTCCCTTCATTGACCTTACCCAAACTTCCGTTTTTCATCAATTTCAGCCAATCATTGATCACATTGCTTGCTTCAGCGATATAAGGGTCTTTTTTGATGAGTTTCAACCATTCAGCATTTTTTGCAAGGGTGGTGGTATCTTTTTCAACATTGGGTTTATCAGCGACGAGATTGCCGGCATTAATTTGTTTGGCATTTTTTTCCAGTTCTTCCATCTTTTTAGCCAAATCCTTGTTTTCATCCAATTGCGCTTTAAACTTATTTTCATTCAAAGAATAACGATTATCATCAGATTGTTTTTTAAGTCGTTCCGCATTTTTACTAATCAAATTAAACCTTTCATTGGCAGCAATTCTTTTCTGGGAATTGAGCACCAAAGTGGTAAAATTCACCTGATCTTTAATGGGTTTATAATCTGCTTTAGCAATCTGATCCCAAGCAAGAGAATTGGAATCTTTGCGCTCTCCAATATCCAGAAAATCATACATATCTGGCATCACAATATCAGGCGTTACACCACGCAACTGAGTTGATCCGCCGTTGATTCGATAAAATTTCTGAAGAGTGAGTTTGATAGAACCCATACCAGCCGGGGCAGGGGTGGAACTATTGCTGGCTAAACTTTCAGGATTTCCACGGAAAAAATCTTCTAACGGAAATACTTTTTGAACGGTTCCTTTTCCGAATGAATTGGCTCCCATTACGATGGCTCGTTTGTAATCCTGCATAGCTGCTGCTAAAATTTCAGAAGCAGAGGCACTTCCCTGATTCACCATGATCACCAATGGACCATCATATAAAGCTTTTGCGGTGCGTGTTGCAAGTTCCTGTGCTTGGGCATCTTTTGATTTCACTTGCACCATGGGGCCTTTGTCAACAAATAAACCACCAATATCGACTACATCCGACAAAGATCCACCGCCGTTACCTCTGAGGTCAACGATGATACCTTGTACATTTTCTTTTTTTAATTTTTCGATTTCACGGGCCATGTCTACAGCACATCTTCTTCCATTGATATCGCCAAAATCAGCGTAGAATTCCGGAAGCATGATATAACCGATGGTTGAACCTCCATTTTTAAGGATAGCAGATTTTGCAAAAGTGGCTTCAGTTTCTACTTTTCCGCGTCGGAGTGAAATAAGCTCCATGCTGCCATCAAGATGTTTAACGGTTAAACGAACTTCTGTTCCTTCTTTACCGCGAATAATTTGTACAATATCTTCTATATCCCAACCGGTGATGTCTACAGGTTCATCAGCGCCCTGTGCGACTTTTTGTATGATATCCTCCACTTTTAAGCGACCATCTTTCCAGGCAGGCGTACCCACAATCACTTGTTTGATTTTGCAATGGTCACCATCACTTTGAAGTTGTGCGCCGATACCATAAAACTTACCACTCATTTCTTCATCGAAACGTTGTTTGTCTTTAGGCGGGAAAAAATCTGTGTGTGGGTCAACGATATGGCAAACACTATTCATAAAATAGGCAAATCGATCATGTTCATTGATTTTTTTCAGGCGCTTAAAATAATTGTCCATGCTTTTACGAACATTTTCTCTGGCCTTTACTTCCAATTCGGCATCGCTTAATTTTTTGTCTTTTAGGGTTTTTGCTTCAATGGCTTTTTTCTGTTCTTCTTTTAATTCAGTGAATCGGGCCAAAGTACGGTACTTCATGCTTTTCGTCCAACGTTCTTTCAGGGCATCCGCATTTGCACACCAATTCAATTTTTTACCGTCCAATTCTATTTCATCATCTGTCGAAAACGTAAAAGTCTGATTCAGGATATCTTTATAATAAGCCTCTGCTTCGGTGATTCGTGTAGCAATTCTGGTGGCGACTAATTCTGCAAATTTTGTCGTACCAGCATTTAGTTCATCATCTATGCTTGTTTCATATGCACGGAACTCATCAATATCAGATTGCAATAGAAAGGATTTTCCGTAATCGGTCATTTCCAGATAACGTTCATATACTTTTTTAGAGAATTCGTCATTCAACATTTTAGGAGAATAATGCCCGTCCCGAATCACATTCATGATGGTATTTTGAATGGCCTGATTTCGGGTTGTATTTTCCCCATCGGGAACGGCATAAGAAACAACCTGAATGTTTTCGCTTTGAAAAAGGATATCTCCCTTTTTGTCAGCTACCATGCGAAAGGAAAAGAAGACACCAATTGCCAACAAAAGCAATAATGGCAGAAAAGCTTTTTTATTCATAAAGTATTTATATCGTTTAAGAAAAAGTACACATGCAGGAAAGATTTATTCATGCTGGGTAAAGGTAAATTCTTTGCCGTTAATAAATCTGTAAAATCCGTTTATTTTGCAGAGAAGATGATAAGTGGTCGTAATACGGGATTGATAAAAAATGAGGCGGCCAGGCTTGGATTTATGCAATGCGGTATTTCCAAAGCTGAGCGACTAAATGAAGATGCGGATAGGCTGGAAAAATGGCTGAAGCAAGGGTTCCATGGAAGTATGCAGTATATGGAAAACCACTTTGAAAAAAGGGTGGACCCCCGTTTATTGGTCGATGGAGCCCGCTCGGTGATTACCTTACTCATGAATTACTACCCCGATCAGGTGCAGGAGCAGGGTGTACCTCTGGTTTCTAAATATGCGTATGGTGAGGATTATCATTTAGTTATCCGGAAAAAATTACATGAACTCCTCCATTTTATCCAGGAGGAAATCGGAGCAGTAAATGGCCGTGGATTTGTAGATAGTGCACCTGTGCTTGAACGTAGCTGGGCAGTAAAAAGTGGTTTGGGTTGGATTGGTAAAAATGGCAACCTGATACATCGCCAGTCCGGATCATTTTTTTTTATTGCAACCTTAATAGTGGATTTGGAACTGGATTATGATACACCTCATGTAAAGGATTATTGTGGAACATGTAACCGGTGTGTAGAAGCATGTCCAACGGAAGCGATATTGCCTGATAAAACCATTCGAGGGGATCAATGCATTTCATATTTCACGATTGAGTTAAAGAGTCTTGATTTTAATACCGATCTTAAATGGAACGATTGGATGTTTGGCTGTGATATATGTCAGGATGTATGTCCCTGGAATCGTTTTGCCAAAGCACAGGATGAAGAAGTCTTTCATCCTAAAAAGGAATTATTCAACTTTCAATTTGAGGATTGGGATAAGATGGACAAATCGAAATTTCAACAGGTATTTAAAGATTCACCGCTTAAAAGAAGTGGTTTCGAACGGATACAGCGGAATCTTCGATTTTTAAAAACGCGCCATCAAAAATAATTATGTGCAGATTAAAATATTGTTTTTAACTTAGTTCAATATCTCAACGATTATGTTCGAAGACCTCATTAACAGACAATCACCTGCACGACCGGAAAAGGGACGGGTACTCATTTCAGAACCCATGTTGCAGGATAAAAGTTTTCAGCGTTCGGTCATTTATTTATGTCACCACAATGAGGAAGAAAGCGTGGGGTATATTCTGAATCGGCCCAGCGAACAATCTTTGTCTATTTTGATTAAAGAGCTCGAAGGGATAGAATTCCCGCTATATTTTGGAGGACCCGTCGATTTAAATTCCTTACACTTTATTCATACTTATCCTGAGTGGCTGGGTGGTGAACAAATTGAGGGCAATATTTATTGGAGCGGTGATTTAGAGCAAGCCATTGAATATATAAAAATCGGGAAAATCGACGAATCCGGTATTCGATTTTTTGCAGGTTATTCAGGATGGGGATCCGGGCAATTGGATGCCGAAATGGATATGCAATCTTGGCTGGTGGCTGAGGTGAATCCCGAATTTATTTTTAATACCCCGAATGAGGAATTGTGGACTGCTTCTGTAAAAAAATTAGGTGCGAATTATAAAACCTTATTGTTTGTTCCGGAAGATCCGCAGTTCAATTAAGCGAATGGATTTTTAATCAAACCGCTGATTCTTCTCCAGTCCATCTTGAACGTATTTTTTTATACCGGTTTTTAAATCAGTAAAAGGAAATGAGTAACCTGCCTTGCGAAGTTTCGACATATCTGCTTCTGTAAAATACTGATATTTTTCCCGAATATCCTCGGGTGTATCAACAAACTGGATTTGCGGTTTTAAGTTCAGACTTTCAAAAACGCCTTCTGCCAGCGATAAAAATGTTTCTGCTTTTCCTGTGCCTAAATTATACAAACCTGAATTAACCGGATTTTTTATGAGCCATACAATCACATTCAATACATCGGCCACATCAATAAAATCACGTTTTTGTTCACCATCTGCAAAGTCTGCGCGATGTGAACGAAACAATTTCATTGTTCCTGTTTTTTTGATTTGATGATAGGCATGAAAAATCACCGATGCCATTCTGCCTTTGTGCGATTCACCCAATCCATACACATTAAAGAACTTAAGACCATACCATCTGCTTGGCTGATCCCCTTTTTCCGATTCCTGAATGGCCCATTTGTCAAACTCATTTTTTGAAATGCCGTAAGGATTCAGGGGTTGGAGTTCTTGAATAATTTCATGATTATCCTGATACCCCAAGAGTCCATCGCCGTAGGTTGCAGCAGAAGATGCATAAATTAAAGGAACCTGATGTTCGGAAGTATACTTCCATAAAATTTTCGAGAAATTTAAATTCAGTTTTTCATGAATGGAGTAATCCATTTCTGTAGTATCGGTGCGTGCTCCTAAATGAATAACAGCATCTAATGATTGATTTTCTCTTAAAAAAGATTCAACCTGATTCCGTTCAATTTTATCAATACAAATGAGGTTTTCGAAATTCGCTTTTTTACTTTCAACCGTAAAATCATCCATCAAATAAAGTTGATGATAGCCCAATTGATTCAGACTATTTACCAATCTGGAGGCAATAAAACCGGCTGCTCCGGTGATTAAAATTTTAGATTCTTTATTTAGCATGAAAACATTTTACAATAGACGCCGAAATTAAGACAAGCTTCGGGAGATTGTTTGTTTATGCTCGAATACTTTGATCATTTTTTCAGTAAAGTGCCTGAATAACGCTGACCATCGATTTCAATTTGATAATAATACAAGCCATCCTGAAAAGTGTGCAAATCAATGGATCGATCAATGACTTGTTTCGAAACCAATCGACCATAAATGTCGTAAATCTTGCAATGAATTGGAATGCCGGAAGGGCCATCTATATAAAAAATACCTTCAGATGAAGGATTGGGAAATATAGGAAGTGACTTAAAATGGACCTCATTCAGTGAAGAAACTTCAACTGTTCCAAAAGCTAAATCTTGTATCGTCCAACCGGCCCGATTGGTTTGTATACTATCCGATTTAAATACAAAACGAACAGCATTGATCAAATCAAATCTGGCCGGCTTAATCGGAAAAATCAAATTTAGCCATAATGCGGTGTATCTCCAGGAACCACTTTGACCGCTCCATCCCAAATGCCCATCATAAAGGGTATCCATATTGGGTGATGAAAGATTATTGTTATATAGTTGACATGCATTAAAATTATTTTGTAAACTCATAGCCATTCCAAATTGCATACTATCTGCACGGGCCCAGGTATGTCCGGTATCAACAGAAAATTCTAACCAGCATCCATCCAACAAAGAATCTGTATCGAAGCGATGCCAAAATTTGAAATAGTAATTATAATTCCATCCCCAAACGGCATTATGAGGAAGGACAACCGTGAACATGGATAAGTTGTTAATCGGGTAGGGATTTAAGGTATCCGTGATCATTGAACATGCACTATCACGTGTTGAACTAACACCAAACTTGATTGTTCGTCCGATTTGCCAGATATTATTGCTGGAAGTATCAGGAAGGAGTTGGAATCCTGTAGGTGCAGCTGTATCACAAAATTGTTTTTGATAGAAAATTTTTGCAAGTGGGATGCAGGTATTGGTATCCAAAGTACCTATTTGAGCTTGCACTATGATGGAAGCGCACATCATACTTATACTGATAAAGCAAGCGTAAAATGTTTTCATAATGATGCTTATTTATTGATTTCTATCATAAATATATCATTTTAAGTTGGACAATTCAAACGAAACGATAAATTCCTATAATGATGTATTTCTGACTGCAGACTTACTCTTTCCAAAGAAATGGAAACAATACCAAGGATAAGATAACGATTAACACATCCAGTAAAATTAGAATGAGGTAAAAATTCCACCAACCACTTACTTCTAATGTCATAATGAGGGGGCGGGTTAAATCAGCCAATAGAATCAATTGTGGAATCACCAATGGGAAACCTAAAATGGCAATCAGGGCGGAGTTGCCACCCGCTTTACTGGCAATCGCCGAAAGCATTGTAAACAATATACTCATGCTCATTCCTCCTGTGATAACCATGAGTAAAAAAGCACTGTATTGGATTTGAGGAGCGCCCAATAATATGTAGAATAGTACAAATGCAAGTAAACTCATAAAGAGCATCAATAAGACATTGTAAATCAGTTTGGAGAGAATGATATCCTTGGGTTGATGAATGGTGTAATAGTATAAATTACGTTGTTTACTTTCCTGTAAAAAACTTTTAGCTACCGCATTTACTGCCACAAACAGTAAAATCAACCAAAATAAATTATTCCAGGTTTCAATTTCCGGTTGGTCATTAAACATTTTGATTGCAAAGACTGCGCTCACCAGATATAATAACAATCCATAGAGTGAATATTTCTGCCGCCATTCGAGCAAAAAATCTTTTTTAAGTATGATGCCTATTCGTTGTATCAATGGAATAATTTATTGTTCTGATTTTAATTGCTTGACGATATAATCCTTAATGGCATTTGCCCATATCGCGTATTCGTTTCGGGAATAATGCAAACCATCATTTGCCAGAAAATCCTTAATCAAAGCATGTTCCCGAGTAGATGCCGTTATATCAATGTAATGGGCGCCCATTTCCAATGATCTTTTTTGATTCACAACATTAAATGCATCAATTTCACGACTTACTTCAGTGGAATCTCTTTCCTGATTAAATGGTGTTAAGCCCCAATCTGGAATGGATAAAACGATAACACGTTGTGGGCGATTCCGGCAAAAAGAATAGCCTGACAGAGTAAAGTATAAAATTGCCACTCATATTCCCGGATATCTCTTTTTCGATATTGATTATTGACACCACTCAACCAACTCACCCAATCATGATCATGTGCCGGTTTTTTTTCAGCAATCGCCATGGCCAATTCGTCTGTAGTCCATCCTGTTACTGCAATCAAATCGGATAGTTCCAGCTGAATATTTTCCTGCTTCAATAAAGCGCAAACTTGTGATGGAAAGTTATCCTGGAAATCCAAAGATTCACCAATCGTATAACTGTCACCTAAAGCGAGATATTTCATGCTTTTAAATTAGGGTAGGGGTTTAAAACTTTCTAATAATTGCAAATATATCTGTTGATGACTCGCGGCATATTTTTTTTCGGAGGCAAAGGATAAATTATATCCTCTTTTTTGAAATAACAAGGTGTAACCATCTACCTGATACGTTGAACTATCCGTATTAGTAAAGTCGAAATAAAAATGATCAAACCGATAAGCTTTGGTTTGATGCCAACCCTGATGCTCCACCTTTAATGAGGGATTCGCCAGTTGAATCTGTGCTCTGGCAGCTTTGGCATATAAAGAATCGCTGATTCCAATCGGAAGTTCCTCCATCCAAATGACTAAATTTTCCTGAAAGGCGTCACTGCTGTCTGATAAGGGTTCAAAAAATCCAACACTGCTTTTGTTTTTTTTGTTGAATCTTAAATCCCATGTTTGCGGGGTGTTGATACTGAAGTGCAAAGAATCATTCCGATAATTTTTTATAGGAATGTCACTTTTGGCGACCTCTTTGTTTTTGCTTTCACAGGCCATCAGCAAACAAAAAAGAAAACTTAAGCTACATGAATAGAAAATTCGCATGTAGGCAAAGGTAATGCGAACTGCGGCTTTCTAAAAACCTTCTAGCGCTCAATATAAAGTGGCCTGTTAAAGACCAAATCATCCAATTGGATTTGTAAAAAATATAACCCGCTTTTATGAGTCAGTAGATTTACCCTTTCCTGAATCATCAATCCTTGGGGTTCAAAGAGTTTTTGGTAAATCAATTGGCCATTATAATCCAAAATACGGACCGAGGCCATGATGACAGGCTCATTGAGCTTGAATTGCACGAAGAAATCCCCCTGATTGGGATTGGGAAAAATTTCGATTTGTGCTTCTTTATTACAATGACAATCGCAGTTAAGGATGATCTGTTCCATTTCACTATAACAAGCGGATCCCGCAATTCGGGCCTGAACAGGGTATATCCCATTGGATAGATGATGAAAAAAAGAATCCGCTGACCATATATCGGGTTGTATCGAGTATTCTTGCGTAAATCCTGAAATGACGGGTGCTACAATGCTTATTCGACCACCTTCTGCATCACAAAATGTATCAATTTGTTGAATGGTTGGAATCGGCATGACCTGAATAGGGATTGATATTGGCGCCGATGCACATCCATTAGCCAGGCGTTTAACCTGATAATTACCACTATGCATCAATTCTGCATTCGTTATTTGAATGGATTGGCCGGATAAATTTCCGACAGGTGTAGTCCACTCAAAATCTCCAGATAATCCATGGGCAGATAAAATGATAGAATCTCCCTGACAATAAGATGATTGATGGCTGACGGAATCCACCGGAGGAGTAATCATTCCTGGCTGGAGCACAATGCTGGTATCTATCCAAAAATTCCTGCAACTTGAATCAGCGATATAAAAAAGATGCTGACCTGAAGGAAGCCATTTAAATACGAAAGGGGTGTTTCCCTGTTGCAATTGACCCAAATCGTTTTTGACCATATATTGTCCGCTTCCACCGTTCAATTCCAAAACCACTTGACCATTTCCTTGTCCGGCACATATTTCATGGCTAACCTGTATCTGTTTATTGAGAATAGGCGTCTGATTGACCTGAACGAATAAGGAATCCCGATAACTGCCACAAGCAAATCCTGAAATAGATATGTGATACCACGCGGCATCATTGCTTTGCACTGCTGGAATATGAAGAGCAGCCTTGGAGGATTCCAAAACTTGCGCATTCCGTTTCCATTCTACAGGCAAGGGATATAGATTGGTTTCCAAATTTAAAGTATCGTTTTGGCAGAGGGCACCATGACTGATTATTTGCGGTTGACTTAAACTATCTCTTAGAAAAATCTTTGCGTACTGAATACTACTCTCGCATGGACCAGTTCCATCCGGGTCAGATAGGGTAAAAGAGAGGACCACAAAACCAACTTGTAAATCCGTTGAGGATGGATAATATGTAGCCTGACTTGAATTGATTTGATGGTTTATAGATCCAAAATTTCCAGAACCCTGTGTGGACCAGGAACCAATGCCATTTTGAGAAAATGTGGCGAGTAAAGGAAAGCCATTGAGTCCACAGGCAATGAAAGGATGCTGAACATGTAAATTGTTATTGATTGAACAGGCACAATTTTTTACTTGTATGGGCAATGAATCCATACAAAGAGATTGACCATTTCGTACATAAACAGTATACAGACCAGCCGGAACCTGAGAAAATTGGGCTGTGATTGAAATTGAACGCCATCCAAAGAGTACCATAAATGACCATTACTCGAGGTACTTTGAATCTGAACGTTTGCGATCAAACTAAGGGTGTCACAAACTATAATCACCGAATCAATTTGAGGCTTGGCATGAATATTTAACTGAAACAATACCGGGGCAGATGCACAACCATTGCTATCAATTGTTTTGACCTGGAAAGTACCGGATGATAGGGCATTGATTGCCTGTATCGTCACTGGATTGCCAATTGCCTGGAAATAGGGATTGGGGCAATGCCATAGTACATTATAACCGGATGCTACTTGAGCCTGTAAAACAATCGTTTCACCTTCACAGTACTCCGGTAAAATTCCTATCTGAGGGATCGGAATCATGGTGCCGGGTAAAATGGTATATATAAATGTTTGCAGATGTGCGTTACAAGAAAGATCTTGAACTGATAATGTATGAGTACCAGCTGAGAGATTGGAGAAAATAACATTACTGCCGCTTTGGCTATTCGCGGTCTGTTGATTTAAGTAACTCAGGTAATTCCCGGAACCTCCACTGATGTTTATTTGAATTTTTCCATTGGCCTGACCCGCGCATAATTCATGTTGTAATTGCGAGCTTACCTGAACAACAGGTTGAGGATTGATTTCCACCCAAACCGAATCGGTTCTAGCGAGGCAGGAAGCGCCTTGTTGAATGGAAGTCCAAAACCTTCATCCTGGTTTTGAACTTGACTGATGGTAACCTCTTGGTCATTCCATATTGTTCCTGAGGGCGATATCCACCCATGCTGGTAAGAATTTGTGTGTGCAAATAATTGCAAAGGTTCGTTGATACAATAGCTCAACTGACCGCTGATGATTGGTGCAATAAATTCCTCAATCAGAAAAATAGTTTTATAGATTTTTTTGGATTCACATGGGCCCAAGCCATCCGGGTCGTTACTTTCAAATCCGATCACCACATAACCTTTTTGTTTATCCTGAATGCCCGGCAAATAGGCCGAATTACAGGTACTTCCTGAACAATTGGTCTGATCAAAAATACCATCACCCTGAGTAGACCAAAATCCTCCACTTACATTGGTAAGATTTGTTTGCAGAAGTATCGTTTGATTTAAACAGCTTATAGCCGGAATATTTGATTGAATACTCACTGCGTTTGCACAAGAAGTTCCTGAATTACAATTCACACACAGACCTTCAAAAAAAGCCATACAATTGGAATCCGCCGCACGAATACCTACCTGAAAGGTACTTCCGGAGTTGACACTCAAAATATTGTTGAATTGAAAAGGGCCACCATTGATGCTGTATTGTAGTCCGGAGCCTTGAGCAAGGATGTTCACCTCTGCTTGCCCATTATTGCAAGTGGTATTTAAACTAAGAATGGCAGGTTTTATTTGTGGATCAATCCAAACACTATCCTTCCAAGACATACTGCATCCTGGTAAGTTTTGGGTCACACTCTACCAACCCGAATGCGAACTATTTAAAGAACCCAAATCAATACTCGAAGTGGTCTTGGTTGAATCAAGCAAGAGTACATTTGCTGAAGAAGGATAGCTCCATTGTAAATTTGCACCGGGCATTCCGGAGGCTTTTATGATGATATGATCACCCATACAAAATTGATTGCCGGGCAGTATTTTAATTTGAGGTGGAGTACTACAAGATAATGCTCCACAATAAAATTGAGTTTGAGTACTTTCATCATCATCCAGCATCGTATTGAAAGTGGCCATATAGTTTGGGATTTCGAGATTTACATCCACCTTTAAAATATTGGATGGGGGAGTACTTGCTGGTACCTTCAATGCAATACGAATTTCTCCACTTGAATTCGGATTTGGATTCAATGGATCTGTTCCGGTGCCTGGCAAGCTTTGATTTTGCGTGCCAATAAATTCTTTTGGGTTGAGTGGATTGGTTGACCAATTGAAATAACTTTTCATATTTCCTTGAATATCATTGGCTGTCAAACTATTAAACTGAAATCCTTCTAAAAGCACATGAATTTTTAATGGGTTTAAGGACCAATTATTGGCATCATCCTGTGTGGTCATGCCAAAAGTGAATTTAACCTGAACCAATTGGTTGCAGGCAAAACCGGAAACTGATGGTTCCGGATCGAAACGGATATTTTGTGTAAATGGATTGTAGGCAGTTTGTGAGTTTGCACCATTCAAAACAAATAACAAGCAACTTGCAAGAAGCAATCGGAATAACATATAGTAGTACTTTTTCAAGAAGGGAAATGACAAGAACTACACCAAAATAGAAGCATTGGGCGCCATCAATAATTAGCACATTTAAGATGTTCAAAATGTACAGATTATGCATGAAAAGTAGGGGATTTCATAAAGCGCAGAACATCAACGTTTTAAATACATATCAAAAAATAGTTTATTTTTTAATCAAATAAATTCAATACTTAGGCCGTTTTAAAAAAAATCAGTAAATTTAAGTTTGCGACTAAGGGTATATGGCCCGATGTTTGTCTTAAGATAGTAATAACAACAAAATATGATGGGACTTTTTAATCATTCTCGTTTGAGCATTTTAATTTGGGTGATGCTAATGAGTGTACTTTCCTTATCATTTGATATGCCCAATGATGTCAGTTTAGAGTATATCATTACACGCAAAGGAGAAGATATTGGAAAACTTCATTTTAGTAAAAAAGTGTTTGGCAACCGGGTTTATCTCAAAATGAAATCGGATGTACAATTCCGTATTTTGGCACGTATTACGGCGCATGCCAAGGAGGAAGCTGAGTTTCAAAACAATATTTTATTATCTTCTTCGGTGTACCGCGAGATTAATGGATTTGAAAAATCGAATAAACAAACCCGAATATTAGGAAGTGATTATACTTTACATGATGATGGTGAAAAGAAATTGTTGAAGTCTTATCCCATTCAATACAACATGCTTTGTATATACTTGAATGAGCCTGTTCAACAAAGACGAATTTACTCAGATAATTATCAAAGGTTTTTGCCGATTCAATATATCGAACCGCATCATTATCGCATTGAATTGCCCAATGGAGATGTAAATGATTATTATTATAAAAATGGAGTTTGTATTTTGGTAGATGTGAAAAGTACATTGTATCATTCCAGTATTCGTCTGAAATCGGCATAGAGATTGAATCTTAGCGAAAAGGAAAAAATAAATTTGGAAAGTATTTTTTTTCAATCATACTTTTGCACCAGCTCTTAAAAACGATTTATCCAGAAAGATGGAGGGATTTGACCCGATGATATCTTGACAACCTGTCTGCTCTTAGGAGTATGATAAGGTGCCACATTCAACCATGCCGGGCATGGACAGATAAGTTAGAGAATTGCACTTCGAAAAATTTCCGAATGCTCATTCCAACTTATGGATTGAGCATTTTTTTTGCTTCATCTGTAATTCGGAACCCTAATGAATCATTAACCTTTTTATTTCTGGACGAGTCTGCATCATCTATGTTACCTAAGTTTCATGGACATGAAAGAGTATGTTTTATTACTTCCAATGATCAATAGTCCTTCAAACTATTTGCGTTGAAAAGTAGTAAATGCCACTATAGTTTGAAGATTATTCAATCACTTGCAATTAGGATTGAATGGTCATAAAAGCTTGAACGGAATGAATTTTTAACTTTTAAAAAAACATAACATGCAAGAACAGACAAAAATTATTCACAGCATTCCAGCTGATCCATTAACCGGTGCCATTTCGGTACCCATTTATCAAACTGCTACATTCGTCCAGGAATCACCCGGGGTTCATCAGGGTTTTGACTATGCCAGGAGCAATAATCCAACTCGTCAGGTATTGGAAAATATGCTTCGGGATTTAGAAGAGGAGGAGCGGTGCTTCTGCCTTCAGTAGTGGGTTGGCAGCCATAGATGCCGTTCTAAAACTATTAAAATCGGGCGATGAAATTCTGGCTGTTGAAGATATTTATGGAGGTGCTTTCAGACTTTTTTACCCATGTTTATGAGCAATTCGGAATTCGGGTAAATTATGCGGATGCAGGGAATCTCGAACAATTTGAACAGGCCATTACGCCAGGTACGAAATTGATTTGGTTGGAAAGCCCAACGAATCCAACCTTGAAAATTGCTGACATCCCGGCGATTGCAAAGCTGGCTCGTCAGCATGGATGTTTGCTTTGTGTCGACAATACTTTTGCTTCACCGATATCGCAGAAGCCTATTCAACTGGGTGCAGATCTGGTGGTACATTCCGGAACCAAATATCTGGCCGGTCATAGTGATTTAATTGCCGGCATCGTGGTGGCTTCTTCACCGGAATTAGCAGCCAAAATAAAATTTATTCAAAATGCCTCTGGTGCAATTTTGGGGCCTTTGATGCCTGGCTGCTTATTCGGGGGTTACAAACATTGCCTTTGCGTATACGCCAACACAGCCAAAACGCACAGATTTTGGCAGAATGGCTTGAGGCCAATGAACAGGTAGCGCAGGTCAATTATCCGGGATTAAAAACACACCCATCTTTTGAAAGCGCAAAACGTCAACAAAAATGGACCGGGGGAGTACTCAGTTTTTATCTCAAGGGAGATGAACAGGAAGATGCACTTTATCTGATTCAACAATTAAAGCTCTTTAAGCTTGCGGAGAGTTTGGGCGGTGTAAAAAGCCTGATTTGCTTGCCGGCTGCAATGACACATAAATCGATACCCAGCGAAAAAAGATTCAAAGCGGGTATAACCGAGAGTTTAATTCGATTGTCAGCAGGTATAGAAGATGCAGCAGATTTACTGGACGACCTCAAACAGGCTTTTGATCAATTGAATCATCGAAGACTTCATGCAATCAAGCCAACGAACATTTCAAACCTTCAAAAAGAACTGATATGACAGAACAAACAAAAAAACTTAAGATTGGATTATTCGGATTGGGCTGTGTAGGACAAGGATTTCTTGAATTACTACCTAAAACATTCAGTTCGAAGGGCGAAATTCGAAAAATTTGTGTTCGGGATATCCATAAAACCCGCGGTGTTCAATTCGATGGATTGACGGATAAGCCGGAAGAAATATTGAATAATCCAGATATTGATGTTGTAGTTGAACTAATCGATGATGCGGATGCTTCATGGGAAATCGTTCAAAAAGCATTAAATAAAGGAAAATCGGTAGTGAGCGCCAATAAACGAATGATTGCCAAACATTTAGCAGAAATCATTGAATTACAACAACAAAGCGGATTATCTGTATTATATGAAGCAGCGGTTTGCGCGAGTATTCCTATCATTCGAAATTTGGAGGAATATTTTTCGACGGATTTACTCGAATCTTTACAGGGAATCATCAATGGTTCAAGTAATTATATTCTTAGCCAGGCTGAAAAACAGGGAATAGGCATCTCAGAGGCAATTCATCTTGCTCAAAAATTGGGGTTTGCAGAAGCCGATCCGTGTTTGGATATAGAAGGCCATGATGCAGCCAACAAATTATGTATCCTTTTGGCGCATGCTTTTGGACATATTTGTAATCCCGAATCCATCATCCGAATAGGGATTGACAAAATCCAAACGGAGGATTTAACTTGGGCGGCTGAGCGCGACTTAAGGATTAAACTACTGGCAAAAGCCAATATTCAACCTGATGGATCAGTTCAAGCTTATTGTTTTACCACATTTTATAGATTCGGAGCACCTGCTATACGGTGTAAGAGATGAGAACAACGGAGTCATCATTGAATCAATATTTAGTGAAAAGCAAAGTTTTGTGGGCAAAGGAGCCGGTTCAATACCGACTGCTGCAGCTGTGATTTCTGATTTAGCCGCTTTGTACCAACATTATCAATATCCTTATCACAAGATTGTAAAAGGAGACAGAATTTCAGAATTGGATTTGTCAGGCAATTTGCGAGTCAGAATCACTTGCAACAATGCGCCGGAATTACAAACCGCATTGCTGGGTATAGGAAAATCTTGTAATGGTATTCAGCAGGAAATTATCGAGGAATTAAATTTAATGGAAATTCAAAAGATCTCGAAAGTTTCAGGAATTCGGGTAATTGCTTTTGATTTAGGGAGTTATAAAAAGTATTGTGAAAATGAAAATTCGAACATTCATTATATCTACTAAATGTTTATTTAAACCTTTTAAATAGTTGAATAAGAACGATATATAAAATTTGATATTATGACGATATCTCGATATCAACTTCTTTTACTGAGCTGTAGGATAATCCTTCTTGATAAGATCCTCGTGTTTGGAGTAATTGATATACCATAAGACTGCCTGGAAATTCTTCGTTTAAATTCCTATAATTAATATTATGTTAAGTACTAAATTCAGAATTGGAATTGCCTCAAGGAATCATTAAAACATACTTAAGTCTTAACCCTATTCTTCGATTTCTTGGATAAATGCCATTCAGCGAATACCTTAGTATCATTAAACCCTTTATACTATGCTGAAAAAAATTCTAATGCTCATTGTTGGGCTACTGGCTATTTATGCCATCACTTGCTTTATTGGACCTAAACGGATGGATTGTACCGTACAAAAAACAATTCCACAACCCATTGAGGCTGTATTTGAACAAATGTCTGATTTCCGGAATTGGCCGAATTGGTCGGTATGGATTAAAAGAGATTCTCAAATCAATATCACTTACGGAGAAAAAACCAGCGGTCTTGGAGGTAAACCAAACCCAATGAAAGTGCTAAAATGGTGTTGACTTTTGTGGACTGGGATTCAAAATCGAATGTCGATTTTACGCTCAAATCGTTGGATGCGAAACAAACTCAAGTAAGTTGGGAAATGAAAGCCCAGGAAGATGTTCCATGGTTTATGAGAGGTATGATGCTCTTTATGGGCATGGAAGGCGCCATTAAAAAGACTTTGAAGAAAGCCTGGCGAATCTTGAATCCTACTTAAAAACAGCTCCCGCTTCAGCAAGTTCTTACAAGGTGTTGGAAGGGAATTTTAATGGTGGCACTTATTTGAGTTCTAAACGTAGCATCCTGAAATTTGATCAAATCCCTGCTTATTTTGATGCCAATATGCCGAAATTGGGAGAAATGGGCGGAGCGAATATCGTTGGCGCACCATGTGGATTTTACTGGAACTGGAACGAGGAAAAACAGGAAACAGATATGGCTGCAGCAATGCCGGTGTCCAATTCAATGCAGGCTTCAGGTGATTTCTCAATTGTTAAGCTCTCCCCTTCCAAAGAATTTACGGTCGACTACTATGGCGCTTATGAAAAAACAACGAATGCTTATAAAGCCTTGGATCAGGCTTTAGCTGCCAAAGGAATCCCTCACCCGGAAATGGTTGTGGAAGAATATATCACCGATCCCGGCGCCGAAAAAGATACGGCCAAATGGCTCACCAGAATTCACTTTATTGTGAAGTAGTAAGTATTTGATAATCAATTAATTAAAACGAATTACTTCAATCTTTTAATTAATTATTTTTGCTTGTATTCAATAAAAAAAGAGGTCAATTTGACCTCTTTTTTTATTTTATCATTTGGTTTATACAACCTTTCTACTTGCATGTAGTTGAGTTCTACCGGTGTAGCACGACCAAAAATCTTTACGATTACTTTTAGTTTTTTCTTATCCTCGTTTACTTCTTCAATAGTACCATTAAAATCATTAAATGGTCCATCAACGATTTTCACAGTTTCACCAACAATATACGGCTCAGACATTGAGATACCATTGTCGGCCATCTCATCCATTTTACCAAACATCTTGTTGACTTCAGATTTACGCAAAGCATCAGGATGATCCTTACCCAAAAAGTGGATAACACCAGTTACATTTTTGATGGCCTGAATCATGTCATCCGATAAACGACCGGTAGTTGCTTCGAGTAGAATGTATCCGGGATAGAGGATTTTTTCGCGCATGACCTTTTTACCAGCCTGAACTTTAAATACCTTTTCAACCGGACACAGAATTTGGGAAATGATATTCCCCCATCCTGATCTTCTGACTTCTACATCCAGGTATTCTTTGATCTTTCTTTCCTTCCCACTTAACACGCGAAGCACAAACCATTTGGTTTCGATACTTTGAGTTGCCTCCATCTTTGTAATTGCTTATTTAAAAAAACTGTAGAAATTCTCAAAAACCAGTTCAGATGCACCATCCATCATAAAAATGAGGGCTGTCAACAAAAGAACACTTACCAAAGTAATCAATGTACTTTGTTGTAATTCAGACCAGGTTGGCCAGGTTACCTTATGAATTAATTCATCATAAGCCTGTTCGAAATAATTAAAAATCTTGTTTGTCATTGCTTCAAATTTAAAGCTTTCATTTGATTTATTCAGGTTTTATATGTTTAAAACTTTTACCTGATGTGCTTTAATCAGCACGGGCACTAGGATTCGAACCCAGATCAAAGGTTTTGGAGACCCGTATGCTACCGTTGCACCATGCCCGTAAAAACAATTAGCTAATTCGTCTTTTGCGAGACTGATTAGCTAATTGTATATTTCAAAGAATTGGAGTTCTTATTTGATGATTTCAGTTACCTGACCAGCTCCAACTGTACGTCCCCCTTCACGGATAGAGAATTTCAACCCTTTCTCCATCGCGATTGGCCCGATCAGTTTTACAGTCAAACTAACATTATCACCAGGCATAACCATTTCTGTACCTGCTGGTAATTCTACTTCACCAGTAATATCTGTTGTACGGAAATAGAACTGAGGACGGTATTTTTGGAAGAATGGCGTGTGACGTCCACCTTCTTCTTTGCTCAATACGTAAACCTCACATTTGAATTCAGTATGCGGAGTGATAGAACCTGGTTTACAGATTACCATACCACGACGGATATTGTTTTTCTCAATACCACGAAGTAATAAACCTGCATTATCTCCAGCTTCACCTTCATCCAATAATTTACGGAACATTTCCACACCGGTACAAGTTGATTTCAGTGGTTCTTCGTTAAATCCTACGATTTCAACGTTTTCACCTACTTTAATACGACCTCTTTCGATACGACCAGTAGCAACAGTACCACGACCAGTGATAGAGAATACGTCCTCAACTGACATCAAGAAATCCTGATCTACCGGACGAGGAGGTAATGGAATATAAGAGTCAACGGCATCCATCAATTCCTTAACGGCACCAACCCATTTTTCGTCACCAGCCAAAGCACCTGTAGCAGAACCTTTGATGATTGGCGTATTGTCTCCATCAAAACCATAAGAACTTAATAAGTCACGGATTTCGATTTCAACCAATTCTAATAATTCTGGATCGTCAACTAAGTCAACTTTGTTCATAAACACAACCATACGTGGAACACCTACCTGACGAGCAAGCAAGATATGCTCACGAGTTTGAGGCATTGGACCATCTGTAGAGGCAACCACCAAGATAGCACCGTCCATTTGGGCAGCACCAGTAATCATATTTTTTACGTAGTCGGCGTGACCTGGACAATCCACGTGCGCATAGTGACGTGTAGTTGTTTGATACTCAACGTGTGCAGTGTTGATCGTGATACCACGCTCTTTCTCTTCTGGAGCACCATCGATATCATCATAGTTTTTCTTTTCAGCCAAACCTACTTTTGATAATACGTCAGTGATTGCAGCGGTTAATGTGGTTTTACCATGGTCAACGTGTCCGATGGTACCAATGTTTACGTGGGGTTTTTCCCTCTTGAAGGTCTCTTTTGCCATCTTATTTTGGTTTTAAATTGTTTTGATAGATTCTTTACTATTTTTAAGGACTGCAAAGGTAATTTTTAGTTTTGATATATAAAAATATTTTTTATGAAGTTTTTGCGCCTTTTATGCCCTGTTTTCTTCAAAAAAAACGAATTTCAGGGTCTGAATTAAATCATTATGGCAAAATCGAAAAACCTACCCCTTCTACCGTTAAAGGCAGTACCTCAAAAGGAGATCCGTTCAAAAGAAATCCTCCCCAATACAATCAACAGGTCAACTACCCTCCAAAGATGAATTGACTGCTCCCAGCGATGATGAAATCGATTTGGAGCTTTGGAATCAGGAATCGGTGGCATTGAATCCGAAGCCAAAGGCGGGTATAAAATCGAGTAGTCTGGCCGCTGCAAGTTGTCCGCAGGGGAAACAAAAGGTCGTTAACCGAAAAACCTGTGCATTGGCCCCTCCTATTGATACCAATAATTATATCATTCACCTTCACGTTAAATTGTCCACCCAAAATTTGAAGGTTACCTGGAAAAATGGAAAGATTGAAAATTGGCTTTGTTCACCAAATCCGAAATTAACACCCCGCATGACTGATGTTGTGGGTTTGAAATGTGGCGTTAACCATACAAATTTAAAAAAAGATGGAATGGCTTGGTTTACCGCTATCCGCAGATATTATATGGCCATTGGTTTTCATAATTCCCAACCGGTTGGTAAAGGTATTTACTCCCATGGTTGTATCCGGGTGAGTTGTGAAAAAGCGAAAATCATTAATCAAAACTCCTGGTCGAATAAAACTAAGGTGACCATTGTGCGATGATACCTTTTGAAATAATAAAATTAAAAATATTGTTTTGGGCTTTTTCAAGGTGTGGAATTCAAAGTACAAATGCCTAATAAAATTACCAGTCTTTCTTGCACTACATATTTCCCATTTACGGCAAAACCCGTATTGTATTGACCCTATTTATCTAAGACATAGGCACGGTTTTTTTCAAAGTTTGATATTTGTTTTTTAAAAGATGGAAGGAATGTTACAAGCTCTTCAATTTTTACTTGTTAAACAATTAAGAACGATAATAGTTACGGGATATTTGTCAAGATTCTGCTGAAACATTAAATTTTTGTCAATGGTCAGTAATACATCAAAGTGGTTATTAACGCAAAAAGCCATCAATTCACCATTCTTAATTCCGCCCAGGTTTAATTCCCTTACTGTATATACTTCGAATTCCAAAAGATGGCCTTTCAACCTTTTAGACACACATTCATCCAGCAAAATCTTCATGCAAAATATTTGAGGATGTTTCTATCAGTTTCTGAGACATTTCAAGAAGTTTAATCACCTGTTGCCGTGTTACGCCGTCAAAATCATCTAGAAACGTTTGAATTGAATCACCAGTTTCCAAATAGTCAAAAAAGATTCTTAATTGGTACCCTCGTTCCATAAAATACCGGAGTACCGCCTAAAATTTCACGATCTATATTTATTACATGGTTATCCATATGCCGGATTGATTAGTTAGATTCAAAGGTAATATTTTTAGTCAAGTTTAACCACTATAAAAGTGGTGATACGCAACATCTCGGTATCAATGGGGCAGCTACTCCCCTAGCCCTGATTGTAGTGGAAAGCCCCGAATTCCGCCAAAGCGGATGAGGGCTTGAAACGAAAAGCAGGAAATAGCTCCTCAACCCATTTCAATTATTTCAGCACTGAGCCCAAGTTTGTAATAAATCCAAAAGCTTCCAACATTTTTGCTTGTAAATGAACCTTACTCTTGTTTGACCCATTTTTGCTGATAAAGTAAAACATTTAAAGAAGATGGCCGGATTGTATTTGTTGAACTGGGGCTAGCCGCCGAATCGACCAACATTAAATCGTCGAGTGCCATATCACTGCGTTGGTTAATCCCTGTCAGGCCTCTTAACCGAAGATAAATTGTTTTACCGGCATATGCACTTAAATTCAGTTCTTTTTTGAACCACGTATTGCCTTGGTTTCCTGCAACGGAGGTGGTAATATCATTTTGCCATTCGCCGTCTACAAAAGCATCTACATGTAAACTACCTTGACCATTTCCATATAAATGATACCAAAAACTGAAATATGGTTTGGATGCAGGATCGAAACTAAAACAAGGGGTCAGTAAAAAGGCGGATTGATTGTAACAATATGAAGATTCGGTATAAACGTATTTGCCCGTAGCTGAGTTGAGGGTATGATCTACATCCGGGCCGGTGGTATTGGTTGGGGTTGGACCGCTGTAAACTTTCCAATCGAATTGATCAATCACTAAATTTTGTTCATTGGTTAAATCACCTGCAAACACACAATCGGTATTATCGCAAGCATTGATTTCAGGGCAACTGAGCTCATTTTCGAAATCTTCACTCCAAGGCAAGGTTGCTACAACGCTATTTGCACCAACCAGGGTATAATTTAAAGTATCGTTGTAGAGATATAAATCGCCCGGCAAATTTACCCACACTTTCAGGTTGTGCAAACCAGTTGAAGGGGATGCCATGCCGGTTGTAAATGTAAAAGTAGATTGAGAAGAGGTTGACAGATTGGCCGAAAAAACTTCCGTAACCGGGGCGTTATTATCGAGTTGATAGGAAACATTAAAATTAGAAATAGTATTGAGGCCATTGTTTTGTAAATTGACTTTGACCGCAATGGAAGCACTATTACAATCCAACAAAGTGGTTTTGCCCGGGTTATCACAACTGAGTATTTCAGCATCCACAGCCAATACACAATTGAGCAAACCCGGAATTTGTTGAATGCCAAATGCTCTTCTGCTCACCGCATTGCTAGCGCTTTGAAGAGCGGCAACGCTGAACCAATTTTCAACATTGGGATTTAATCCCACAAAATGATAGAACGTATCCGTTGTGGTTGACACTAAATCCATGTATTTGTTTCCCAAATGAAAAACCTGATATCCGTCTGCGGTTGGGGTGGCATTCCATTTGATGGTGATGGTATCCGGACAAACCCTTACCAGAGTTAGGTTTGAAGGAATATTCATGATGGTAAATGTGGAAGGCGATTCCGAACTGATGCCATTTCTTGAAACGCGTATTTTACAGTTCCCAGAGGTCAGTGCCGGAACGGTCCAGTTATAATAAGTTTGAGTGGCCGGTAAAGCAGTAGCAATATTTTGCCAGGAAGTTCCATTATCTGAACTATATTCAACATTGAATGTATTTCCGGTGGAAATTGCATTCCATCGGATGGTTTGTGTTTCACCGGGACGGAATCCTTCACCACCCAAAGGATAGCTTATCTCCAAAGAATCAAAATAGATAAACTCATAGCTGATAAAATATTCCTGAGGACCAAATGGAACGGCGAAGCCACTCACATCAATGGTATAATTACCTGCAATGGGTGTATCAATCGTAACTTGTTCGGCATTGTTTAAATGATCAACCAATCTTTGTGCTGGTGCATCCAATGTGCTTGCATTGGGAGCATGATTCAGGACCCATGGCAAAAACACGTTTGAATTTGGATCGGTGACAACCAAATCTAAATCGTTTACCAAGGCAGTTGTCGCAGAAACGGCAGCTTCTTTATCCATCCAATTGAGCATGATTTTTACACGATGGGTATTGGGTGGAACATTCAGGGTAATCGTTTTTGTGATTCCGGTGCTTACAGAATCATTCCAATGTTGATTATTTTCTAAAACTTTTATGGCCCTTAAACCGTTTACCCGTCCATATCCATGTTTAAAATCGGGCCCTGGATTTCCAATATCATCGCAGGTATTCATCAAAACATTTTTTAATAAACCTGCATTGGGATCCTGATTCGCATGCAATTCGCGATATCCTTGATACAACTGTGCAAATAATCCGGCAACACCGGGACAAGACATGGAAGTTCCGGTTTTAAGTCCATAATCATTGGTGTCAATAGTGGAATAAACATCAGTACCTACCGCCGAAACATCGGGTTTTATTCGACCATCGCTTGCAGGACCTCTACTGCTGGAATTGGCAAGCACATCGAGGTAATTCAAATTGGCCACTGCGATTAAATTTTTTGCCAATTTGATGCCACCTGTGATATTGCCCCAATTGGCTCCTGCACCATATCCACAATTATTGGTACCGTCATTCCCAGCAGAAAAAATACGCATGATGTTTTTAAAATCATGAATTTGACGATCGGCAGAATTGGCTCCTGCATTATATCCTGTATTACAACCATTGCTATATGATGTAGAAATGATGTCTAAACTTAGATTCGGAGAGCTGAATAAACTATCTTCAAGAATGTAATTACTGGTACTTAAGGCGTCATAAACCCATAAATCGGCATTGGGTGCCATGCCTTTTCCATTGGGATCTAAATTACCCGCCCCCATAATCGTTCCTCCACAATGATCGCCATGATCCCCTCCATTGTAAGTAGCAACAGCGTCCTGTACGGTGCGTCCTTTGTAGTCGATATGCGGACCAATAAAACCATCATCTGTCAAACCAATACGCACACCCTGACCGTTGAGATGGCGACCAGCTCCATAATCGGTATTGATGGAATTGCTGCGGTGGTCGGTGCGATTCAATAAATTTTCTTTTTGAAAAGGCACATCAATAAAATGGATAAACTGCACACCTGGCCATTGAGCAAGTATATTCACTTGATGAGGATGTAAGGAAATAGTTAAATGTTCATGGTTATAATTATCCAAAACAAGGCCTCCCATGTTACGCAGGAATTGCACAAACTTTGAATCGTCGGTTCCCGAAAATAAAGTAATGATATACTTGTTGCTTGAACCATCTTTAGCATGTTCCGGTACCAGATTATTTTTTACTTCATGGTGAATTTTCATGGAAACATCCGGTGCGGATACGGAACTTAAATTTAAACCACTAAAGCGTTGGGGGTTGAAAACGGCGGGAACCTTTGCATAATAAGACTGCTTCGGTAAATAAGTGAGTAATTCAATAGAGCGGCTTTTTAAAGCTTTTTGCGTAGCCTCATTCGGTAGAGTTTCAAATTGAAGCAATAAGAATTTGAATCCATCCAGATCAGGAATAGCATCCCATGTAATTTTATCCAAAACACCCTGGTTGAAGACCGGAACAAACTGACCGGCTTGCGTATTGATCGGGAGGCATTGTTGAGCATGAAGATTGTTGAGAAAAAACATACATCCAACTATAAAAAGGATTCTTGATCGCATTATTGAAATTTTTGTAGGGCTAAATGTAATGAAACCAACGTCAAATTTTTATCAATCTTGATGAATGTCGATAGAGTGGCTATTAAAATCAACTACGCTAATGTTATTAGTTAATTATAAGTAATGTTGAAGGCTTTTCGGTGCCAAGGCATTTGAATACTCAGCTAGGTTAAAATCTCCAGCTAAAAATAGAGAAAAAGAGCAATTAATTCCTTCCGCCTTGCCCCAAACCGCTTTTATTGGCTGCTAATCCTTAAGATTTTCAATATCATCTAGGTCTTTATGTCTTCCGGATTTTTCCTTGTTTTTAATAGATCCCAATAACCAATGAAGTTAACAACAAGGTTATCGATTTCAACCTCTTTTCGATTTGAGTAACATTCGCTAAAACTCACACCATCTATTTCAGTCAGAAGATCGATTCTAAGGGGAGGATATCCTAATTGTATAATATTTCCAGGTTTTGTAAAGTCTTGAGTTGACAGGTTAAATGAGCCAAAACCGAAATCATAAATACATTGAATTATTCTTTCTGAATTTTCTTGAGTGGAGTTCAACCAGATGTCTAAATCGCCAGTGTATCTTGGATGGCCATGAATTCCAACTGCATATCCACCTACTATTAAATATTCAACTTTATGCTGATTTAATAATCCGACAAACTCTCTGAAGTCTTGGCTGAACATCTTTTTTGAATTTCATAAATTGCGAACGAAGCAATTCAATTGCCTCGAGTCTTTCTTTAGGACTTTTCGTTTGCCAATAACTAAAATCTGATTTTCTTTCTTTCAGATCTATTATTTTAACAACCTTCTCCATTTGTCAAAATTAAACAAATAAATGTGATTATCATCTATGTTTTGAGCCGTCACATGCCCTATAAAACATCGGCATTCATTCAAGTCATTTAATTGGATCCTCTGAATATCCAATATAATATCGATCAATCTTCACTGAATAAAGTAGGTACACATAATGTATCATTTCCTGATATCAATTTCCCTAATTTTTAGTAACAACTTGTATATGACTAGATGAAATATAATTTTAGACGGTCTCTTGTGTTTCTAACTAAATAAAATCAAAACGGGTATTCCTAAATGGACAAGTGTATTATTCTTGTTTTCCACCTTTTGTCTTAAAACAAAAGGTGGGCCAAAATCAAGGTTGTTGCTCTTCGGCCTGGTATAAAAATTCTCATCGTGCGGCCCACTTCCGAAACTTGCCTTCGCTTTGGCTTCGGCTTCGAACAGCCGGAAGCAGGCTACGCCCGATTTCAAATTTTTCTTCACGCCCTAAGAGCAAAGGCCGAAAAGAGTTTGAAAAAAAATCAGAGTCCAAAACCTCGCTCTCGCTCTGTTTCTCGCTCTGATTTCAGGAGCTTGAAGATTTGTATAAAATAAAAAAAATGATGAAAAAGTAAGAAAGAGTTTGAAGAAAAAAATCAGAGTCCAAAACCTCGCTCTCGCTCTGTTTCTCGCTCTGATTTCAGGAGCTTGAAGATTTGTATAAAATAAAAAAAAATGATGAAAAAGTAAGAAAGAGTTTGAAGAAAAAAATCAGAGTCCAAAACCTCGCTCTCGCTCTGTTTCTCGCTCTGATTTTTTGTACCCCAGTCCCGATTGAAATCGGGAACGGACATTACTGCCAACCCCGATTGAAATCGGGGCGTGTCTTCCAATTTCCTGATATCAATTTCCCTAATTTTTAGTAACAATTGGTATATGACTAGATGAAATATAATTTTAGACGGTCTCTTGTGTTTCTTACTAAATAAAATCAAAACGGGTATTCCTAAATGGACAAGTGTATTATTCTTGTTTTCCACCTTTTTGTCTTAAAACAAAAGGTGGAGCCAAATCAAAGGCTGTTGCTCTTCGGCCTAAAAATTCTCATCGTGCGGCCCACTTCGAAACTTGCCTTTCGCTTTGGCTTCGGCTTCGAACAGCCGGAAGCAGGCTACGCCCGATTTCAAATTTTTCTTCACGCCCTAAGAGCAAAGGCCGAAAAGAGTTTGAAAAAAAATCAGCGTTCAAAACCTTGTTCTCGCTCTGTTTCTCGCTCTGATTTCAGGAGCTTGAAGATTTGTATAAAATAAAAAAAATGATGAAAAAGTAAGAAAGGGTTTGAAGAAAAAATCAGAGTCCAAAACCTCGCTCTCGCTTTGTTTCTCGCTCTGATTTTTTGTACCCCAGGCGGGACTTGAACCCGCACGGACATTGCTGCCCACAGGATTTTAAGTCCTGCGTGTCTACCAATTTCACCACCAGGGTCTATTTCGTGATTGACGAAATATTTTTGGTTAATGGTCTTCATTTAAAACCAAAAAATCCACCCGAAGTCGAATGGATTTCCATTGGAGCGGAAGACCGGGCTCGAACCGGCCACCCCGACCTTGGCAAGGTCGTGCTCTACCAAATGAGCTACTTCCGCGTTTGATGTTGTTAAGAACTTCGTTGGGAGTGCAAATATAGAAGTAAAAATCAAAATTCAAAAAAATATTCTAGCATTTTCAAATTCAATTTTTAGCACTCAACTGAACTTTTTCTACATCACTTTTTTGGTACATTATTGACCCAGTATCCATGCAAAAATTAAAGGTGCTACGATGGTTGCATCGCTCTCAACAATAAACTTAGGTGTATTGATATCCAGCTTGCCCCAGGTGATTTTTTCATTCGGTACTGCACCGCTGTATGAACCATATGACGTGGTTGAATCAGAAATTTGACAGAAATAACTCCAGAATGGAACATCATGCCACTCTAAATCCTGATACATCATCGGAACCACACAAATCGGAAAATCACCGGCGATGCCTCCTCCTATCTGAAAAAATCCAACTCCTTTCCCACTACTATTCTGTCGATACCAGTCTGCTAACCAAACCATGTATTCAATCCCACTTTTCATGGTTTGTGCTTTTAATTCGCTCTTAATCACATAAGAGGCAAAAATATTGCCCATGGTACTGTCTTCCCAACCAGGGCAAACAATCGGAATATTTTTTTGAGCCGCAGCTAACATCCAACTGTTCTTAGGATCGATTTCATAATATTGTTCTAATACACCACTCAACAACATTTGATACATGTATTCGTGCGGGAAATATCGTTCACCGGCATCATCCGCTTTTTTCCACAAATTATGAATATGCTTTTGTAAGCGGCGAAAAGCCTCTTCTTCGGGTATACAAGTATCCGTTACACGGTTGTAATGATTTTCTAATAAATCTCACTCATCCGGCGGACTTAAATCACGGTAATTTGGAACCCGTTTGTAATGACTATGCGCTACCAGATTCATAATATCTTCTTCCAGGTTTGCCCCGGTGCAGGAAATAATCTGAACTTTGTCCTGACGAATCATTTCTGCCAGGCTCAAGCCCAATTCAGCGGTACTCATTGCACCTGCCAGGGTAATCATCATTTTTCCACCTTCCATTAAATGGGTTTCATAACCTTTGGCGGCATCCATGAGAGCTGCGGCATTAAAATGTCGATAATGATGTTGAATAAATTGTGATACAGGGCCTTTGTTCATATTCCTAATTTTGCAGCAAATATATTGTTGCTATTTTAAATTCGAATGACTTATTCAACTGAGAATTTGCAGTAGCACTGCACGAAGCTACTATAAACAAAGCCTGTAAAGGATTTGATTGGTAAGCCCAAATTAAAAAATCATACTGAGGTCATTTAGCCGAAGTGTTTGATTTTATTATTCGTTTTTGCCCTTGGTTGTGTCCAACTGCAAAATTTGGGTTCAAGCCTGCCTTCATTCTGACCGGAGTCTATTCATCTTTTTGATCATTTAATTGAACTTTACGCAGTGTGGGTACGCCAAAAAAGGTAACAATTACAATCAATACAGTCATACATCCTCCAAATACAACTGCCGGTACCGTGCCTAAAAATCGCGCTGCTAATCCACTTTCAAAAGCGCCCAATTCGTTACTGGAACTAATAAACATCATATTTACTGAGGAAACCCGACCTTTTATTTCTTCGGGTGTTTTTAATTGAAGGATGGAATGACGAATCACGACACTAACCCCATCAAACATACCCGCAAAAAAAAGACAAACAAATGAGAACCAAAAATGTGTAGAAATTCCAAACAGGATAATACAAATTCCAAATCCGGCAATACTCCAAAGTAACTTATCCCCTACCCGTGTTTTCAATGGCAGGTAAGCAAGTACGAATAACAATAATAAAGATCCAATGCCATGGGCGCTACGAAGCCATCCGTATCCCGTCGCACCGCATTTTAGAATTTCATCAGAAAAGACAGGTAACAAGGCCTCTGCTCCACCAAAGAGGACCGCAAATAGATCGAGGCTTAATACGGCTAAAATGATTTTATTACTAAAAATAAAACGAAAGCCCTGGGAAACATTCTCCCCGATTTTACCCTGTGGAGGCGCAGTAAATGGACGTTTGCGAATTCGCATCATCAATATTCCGCATATAATCAATGCACAAAATGCACAAAAGATGGTGGGCGTTAAGCCAATCCAGGCCATGAGTACTCCGGCAAATAACGGTCCACAAACAGATCCCAATAACCACGACGTACTAGACCAGGTAATGGCTTGAGGAATTTTTTCACGTTCAATCAGTTGAGGCAGCAGTGAAAAAGACGCCGGTGCCAGGAAAGCACGTATGGTGCCATTTAGAAACATCACCCCATAAATGCTCCACTCAGTAAGCCATAGTCCAAAATTTCGGGTGAATTGTTCCGAACTAATCCAGAGTGTGAGAGCACCACAAAAAATGTAAGCCATCACACAATAAAAGTACAAGGTTCGTTTTTCCATTCGATCGGCCAAATAGCCGGCAAACACTGATAAGCTTAATGCCGGTATCAACTCCGCTAGCCCGATAAGTCCCAAATTCAAAGGATTTCCAGTGAGCTGATACATTTGATAACTCAAAGCGGTTGATTGCATAAAAAGGGCGGAAATGAGCAAGAATCGAATCAGAATAAAAGCCGAAAATTCTTTATTTCTCAGAAGATGTAGTAAGGAAATGGCAGATGAGTGATCCATATGGAATTCGCGAAAATACAAAGTATCTTTACCAATTCGGATATGGGTTTTTTATTGCAAAATATAGCCATGGCGCTCAAAGAATTGTTTTCAAATAAATTGAGAACCTTTCTTTCTTTATTAGGCGTTACGATTGGTGTTTTCTGTATTATAAGTGTGCTCACTGTATTCAGTAGTTTACAAAGTAATATTCAAAACAATATGCAAACCTTGGGGAGCAATGTTTTGTACATTGGTAAGTTTGCCTGGATTCCGGAAGAAAAAGGCGAATATCAATGGTGGAAATACAAAGCCCGTCCGGTTTGTAATTTAAAGGAATTAAAACTGATTGAAAAAAATGTTAGCACTGCTTCTTATGCGGCTTTGAACTATTCAGATGAACAACAAAACATTAGTTTTGGTTCAACACAAGCTGAAGGTGTCGGGTTATTTGCGGTCACTTATCATTTTAATAAATTGCAACCTATAGATATTGCAAACGGACGGTATTTTACTATGGGTGAGATGCAAAGCGGGCGAAGCAATGGGATTATTTTAGGAGCAGATGTGGCCACCCAATTGTTTGGAGAACGAATAAATCCAATTTCAAAGATGGTAGATGTTGGTGATCGGAAATTTCTCGTGATTGGGGTTTTGAAAAAACAAGGTAAACCATGACCGGATTCGATTTTGAAGGAGGCGGAATAATTTCATATAGCTTCCTGAATTCCTATAAAAATATGGATGGGCAAATGGGCAATGGATTTGTAGATCCGATGTTGATGGTGAAAACAAAAAACAATGCCAGCATGACAGAGATGAAGGATGAAATACGTTCTGTGTTGAGAGCCCACCGAAAATTAAGGCCCCGAGATGCCGATAGTTTTGCTTTTAATCAGCTCGACAGTATCACGAATTCTATCAATGCCATTTTTGCCAATTTTAATATATTCGGATGGATCATAGGTTTGTTTTCTCTCATCGTTGGTAGTTTTGGAATTGCCAATATTATGTTCGTATCGGTTAAAGAACGTACCCGACTCATTGGTATTAAAAAAGCCATCGGGGCTAAATCGTTCAGCATCATGCTGGAATTTTTAATCGAATCCATCTTGCTTTGTATCATGGGTGGTCTGATTGGAATCGGCTTGGTGATGGTGCTAGGGCAAATTCTGGAAGGGCCCCTTGGTTTTCCGGTGCGTTTATCTTTCAATCATTTTGTTCTGGGCGTGAGTATAAGCGTTATGGTTGGAATCTTATCAGGATTTATTCCTGCCCGCCGTGCTTCAGGCTTGGATCCGGTTGTGGCAATACGCAGTTAAAGGTTTTGAAGAGTTCCGGCCTTTCCATTTTATAGCAATCATATAATAGATATCTCGCTTTCCAAGCCTTATTATCTGACAATTTTATCACTCCGGTAACACTTGACCCTTTCATTTAAGGTATTCGGTTTGTACTTTTGCATCCTAAAAAATTTAACTATGAGTTTTATCACGCATGTACATGCCAGACAAATTTTAGATTCCAGAGGGAATCCAACGGTAGAAGCCGAAGTATTTACTGATGAAGGTGCTATGGGAAGAGCCGCAGTGCCTTCAGGTGCTAGTACCGGGATACATGAAGCGGTTGAATTGCGTGATGCGGATCAAAAAAAATACATGGGGAAAGGTGTCCTCAAAGCGGTTAAGAACGTGAATACACAGATTCATAATGCATTATTAGGTATGGATGTAACTGATCAGCGAGGCATTGATCAGGTGATGATCGATTTAGATAAAACGGTCAACAAAAGTAAAATGGGTGCTAATGCCATTCTTGCAGTAAGTATGGCTGCGGTTAAAGCAGTTGCGGAGGAATCAGGTCTGAGTTTATATCGTTATATTGGTGGTACGAATGCCAAAACCTTGCCTATTCCCATAATGAATATCTTAAATGGTGGAGCGCATGCAGATAATAAAATCGACTTTCAGGAATTTATGGTTATGCCGGTTGGTGCTAGTTCTTTTAGCGAAGGATTACGTTGGGGAACTGAAATTTTTCACACCCTGAAGTCAGTATTAAAGAAAAAAGGATATTCAACCAATGTTGGAGACGAAGGTGGTTTTGCCCCTGATATTCAAAGCAATGAAGAAGCCATTGAAACTGTACTCACTGCTATTCAAACTGCAGGATTCAAAACCGGAACTCAGATTGTGATAGCTATGGATGCCGCCAACAGTGAACTTTGGGATGCTAAACAAAAGGCTTATATCTTCAAAAAGTCGAGCGGTAAAAAAATGAAAAGTGAGGAGTTGGTGAAATTCTGGGAAAACTGGTGTC
Source organism: Bacteroidota bacterium (assembly GCA_016715505.1). Classification (GTDB taxonomy): domain Bacteria; phylum Bacteroidota; class Bacteroidia; order Chitinophagales; family Chitinophagaceae; genus OLB11. The sequence goes on along the minus strand of JADJZY010000033.1, from coordinate 13,750 downwards.
GTCAATATCCGATTGTATCTATTGAAGATGGTTTGGCTGAAGATGATTGGAAAAGGATGGAAAATGTTGACCGAAGCAATAGGCAGCAAAGTACAATTAGTGGGTGATGATTTATTTGTTACCAATGTACAACGCCTTGAAAAAGGAATAAAGGGAAAATATTGCGAATGGCTTATTGGTGAAAGTCAATCAAATAGGTAGTTTGAGTGAAACAATCAATGCCGTTACCATGGCCCAACATGCTGGGTATAATACCATCATGAGTCATCGAAGTGGTGAAACAGAAGATGCCACGATTGCCGATTTAGCGGTGGCATTAAATTGCGGACAAATCAAAACCGGTTCAGCATCTCGCTCCGATCGTATGGCAAAATACAATCAACTCCTTCGAATTGAAGAAGAGTTGGGTGAACAGGCCATTTATCCGGGAAAAAAATTAAAATTCGGAAAGTAATTTGATTTTAATCTTTCAAAAAAGTCCGGTGTGAATTGCATCGGATTTTTTTTATGCATTTGATTCCTTCGGTAAACCAAAAAAACTGAATACTGTCGTGCCGTAATTCCTCATTTTTTCAAAACCTTCAAATGTTTGATAATCATTTCGGGGTGTATGTTCCAAAATGAATAACCCATCTGGCTTGAGTAATGGCTTCGACAAAATCAAACGCGGTAAATCATCAATTTCCGACAAGGCATAAGGGGGACCGGCAAAAATAAAATCAAATTGATTTGGACATAGATGAATAAAACGAAAAACATCCTGACGAACGACTTTCAACTGAGGAATTTTTAAAGCTTGTACATTGGATTGTATAAAAGAAAGCATTTTAGGATCTTGCTCCACGATGGTTAAATCCTGGCAACCCCTGGAAGCCAATTCATAACTGATACAACCGGTACCTCCAAAAAGATCGAGGGTTGAAATTTCCTCAAAGTCTAAACGGTGTTGCAGCATATTAAACAAACCCTCTTTGGCAATATCCGTTGTTGGCCGGGTATGCGGCATATGACTGGGCGGATTGATACGTCGACCGCCTAATGAACCACCTATAATTCGCATGTCACCAAAGAGAAAATGTTGAAGAAATAATGACTGGGATGTGCATATAAATCTTCGGGATACAACAAAGATTTGATGCGGCTGATTTGTCGGGTATAGGGATAATATTTTTTCAATAAGTCGAGTATCGATTGGGTACTACTTAACTCACCATGCACCTGAACGCCTATTTTGTCAGGATCGAGTTGCTGATGATGAACGAATTGAGCAATGACAAATAATACGTCCTCCGCTTTTTGGTAATGACAAACTTGATGAATTTTTAACTGATCCGGTTTTTGATAAACGGTGAAATAAAAATGCTCTTCTTTTACGGCGATGAATATATTCCATTCAGTATCGTGTAAACATTGTTTTGGATAAGATTGTAAAAGCGGAAAAGTAGAATCGACAATCTCCAAATGAGGCATTCGTTTTTTTAAAAAATCAATGGTTGTTTTTTTTAGTGCGTATTGTGTGATATATTGATCTTTGTTATGGCGTATATAAATTTCCTCTTCGGGCCAGATTTGATAAATGAGTGATAACATATCCACCTCTTTATTTTTAAAGGCAGAAGCGGGTAGCAAGGTGATTTTTTGAGCGTCAATGGCTAATCGAACGGAGCTTGCTTTTTTAATGAACAAATCAAATAACATTTCATCAAAATCACTTTTGCCAAGTACATTATTCAGTAAATCAAAATGTTTGACCATGTAAATCGTATCTCGCTCCGGATTTGAAAAGGCATAAGAAATATAATTTCGACCAAACAAAATGGAGCAAACGATTTCTCTTTCCGTATGCAGAATAGATGACTTTTCTTCGATAATATAAGTGGGTTGCAGTGCCATATGGGAAAGGAGTTTAGAACTTATTTTTTATCGATGAATAAAAACTTAATAGCTATCAGGATCATGAGAACCCCAAATATTTTTTTGATGGTCAGGGTGGGAATATTCACAGCAAGTCGACCTCCAAAAAATCCGCCAACTACAAAGCCAATGCATAAAATCAATGCAATCTTCCAATCAACCATCCCCTTTTGATGATACGAATAGGCAGCTGCAAAACTCACAGGCAGAGAAAGCATAGCTAAAGTGGTGCCTTGAGCGGTATGTTGGTTGAGATTAAAAAGGAGCACCAAAGCAGGAACAATGACCACACCACCGCCAATACCGACCATACTACTGAGCACGCCTGCCGCAGCGCCTAGAAGGATTAAACTCAAAATTGAGGTCAAAGTCATTGTTTCCGGGTTTAATGAAACAACAAAGAAACAGAATGTCCGTTTAATATTAATTGTGAATTACTTTTTTTTCAAACTTTGGTTAATTCACGTATAAAATTATCTTTGTCACTTATAATTTTAAAACTATATCTAAAAAACCGATTTATGGCAGACGTAAAATCAAATGTGTCAAGTACACCTACAGCGAAAAAAAGGAACTAACACCATGTTGTTAAACTTAGTGATTGTGTTGATTTGTATTGCAGTGGCTCACGTTATCTTTCATACTGTATTTGCCAGTACGAGCAACTTCTCTGACGGTGCTGCAAGGCATCAACCTAAAAACCTGATGGGAACCATGTATTTGGGCGGTTGGGTTGTACCGATTCTGATGTCTACCTTTTTGGTCCTTTTATCTTTCCTGGTTGAGCGTGCCCTGACTATCTTCAAAGCCCGTGGTAAAGTGACGAATGCAGAATTTATCAAAAAAGTTCAGTTTCATTTGGCTTCAAAAAATGTTGACGCAGCCATCAGCGAATGTGATAAACAAGCTGGTAGTGTAGGTAACGTCATGAAAGCTGGTTTGAAAAAATACAAAGAAATGATCAATAACAGCGAGTTTGATACAGATCAGAAAATTGAACAAATCAAAAAAGAGGTAGAAGAAACAACTGCATTGGAATTACCGATGTTGGAAAAGAACCTCGTGTTTTTATCAACCATTACATCCGGTGCTACCCTTTTGGGATTGTTTGGTACGGTAATGGGAATGATTCGTGCGTTCGCGGCGATGGCAAATGCCGGTGCTCCTGATGCAAACGCACTTGCTGCTGGTATCTCTGAGGCCCTGGTAAATACCGCCTTAGGAATTGGTACTTCATTCATTGCGATGTTGGCGTATAACTTCTTTACCACTATTATTGATAATGTTACTTTCGGTATCGACGAAAGTGGATTCACTCTGGAACAAAGCTTTAAAGCCAACTATAAATAATTTATTATTTTTTAACCACTCGTCTTTCGGGGAAACTTCAACGTTTAAAAAAATAATAATTTATGTCAAAACACAAACTGCCCAGAAAAAGTACGCATATTGATATGACGGCCATGTGTGATGTGGCCTTCCTTCTGCTCACCTTTTTCATGTTGGCAACTAAATTTAAACCGGATGAACCGGTCGTCGTTCGAACACCTTCGTCGATTTCAGATATCATCATGCCCGAAAACTCTATTCTCTTGACGGTTGATCCTCAGGGTAAAGTGTATTTCGATTATGATAATAAAAAGGCCAAGCGTATGTTGATTGAAAAAATCAATACGGAAAAAGGCTTGAAATTAAGCGAAGAAGAAATGCAATCATTTGTGAATGGAGCCTCTTTTGGATTGCCATTTAACCAAATGAAAGCGTATTTGGCTATTCCGCCAATGGATCAGAAAAACTATCCTTTTACCGGAATTCCGGTTGATACTTCCTATGTAGCCGAAACCAATGAGTTAGGCTATTGGGTGCAGGCTGCCCGTTTTGCCGGTCAGGAAGAAGGACATCCACCACGTATTTGTATTAAATGTGATGGAACCACTGTTTATCCAGGGTAAAGGATGTGATTAAAACGCTCACCAAGAACAATATCGACCGATTTAATCTGTTGACTTCATTGGAAGCTGTTCCTCCCGGAACTGAAGCTTATGAAGAAAAAAATAAAACCAATTAATCCACTCTTAAATATCATTTAGACAATGGCAGAAATACAAGAGAAATCCGGGGTGGGAAGAAAGGCCGGGCGTCAAGAAAGGAAAAACTATCGACGCGAATTGACTTGACTCAATGGTGGATTTGGGATTCCTTTTAATTACCTTCTTTATCTTCACGACAACCATGAGTAAACCTAAAACCATGGAAATCAATATGCCGGTTGATAAAGAAAATCTAAAGGATGATGAAAAAAATAAGGTAAAAGATTATACCGCTATGACCGTTTTGTTGAGTAAAGAACATCGTGTTTATTACTATACCGGTTTGGCAGATGATCCGATGAAGCCACCAAAATTGGAAGTGACTTATTTTCAAACCAAAAACGGCATAAGAGACGCTATCATTGCATTAAAAAAACGGGTTTACGAAGAACGTAATAGCGGTGCGCCTGGACGAAATCCAAAGGACGAACCAGTTATTTTGATTAAGCCAGATACCACCAGTACTTATGATGACATGGTGAATATTTTGGATGAAATGCAAATTAATGGCATCAATACCTATGCAATGGTTGACATCACGGACGTAGACAGAGGCTTTATTAAAGCTACTGAAGATGCCAATACGGGTGCAGGAAATTAATTTATGGAATTTATTCAAAAACACATCTAAAAGTCAAAACCTCAAACATGGAAGCAAAAGATATTCTGAAGTCTGACGTTTTGGACATCATATTTGAAGGACGAAACAAAACTTATGGGGCTTATGAATTACGCAAAAATTATAGTAAGCGTGTTCGTAATTCCATCATAGGTGCTGTTGTTTTTGCAACTGTTCTGGCCTCTATTCCGGTCATTGCCAGTTTGATGAACAAAACACCCAAAAAGGCTAAACCTAAGGTGAAGGTGACTGAATTAATCACACCTCCTCCGGTTGACAAAAAGAAACCACCACCACCTCCCCCACCTCCTCCACCGCCACCGGTGAAACCGCAGGTGAAATTTACCCCTCCGGTGATTAAAAAAGCCGAAGAGGTGAAGGAAGAGGAAAAACCACCACCAAAGAAGGAACTGGAAAAAGCAACTGCCAGTACCGTTACGGTTGAAGGAGATGAAAATGCCAAATTGGATGCGCCTGTAGTGCCAGATAAAGGTCCTGCAGTCGTTGAACCTCCTAAGCCGGAACCGCCTAAAAATGAAATTTTTGAGTTTGTAGAACAAATGCCTGAATTTCCGGGTGGTGATGATGCCTTAAGTGCTTACTTATCCAAAAACATCAAATACCCTAAACAAGCCAATGAGCAAGGAATTTCTGGCCGCGTAGTCATTAACTTCGTAGTGAATGAAAACGGGGATATAGCCGATGTTAAAGTGGCTCGTGGAATTGGATATGGTTGCGACGAAGAAGCCATGCGCGTTGTACGAAGTATGCCGAACTGGCGCCCGGGTAAACAAAATGGTAAAGCGGTAAGAGTATCGTACAGCTTGCCAATTACCTTTGAACTGGAAGAGTAGTTATTCAACAAAAATCATACAGGTCGGCGTAAGTCGACCTTTTTTATGTGTCAGGCATGTTCAACAACTCTAGGGTGTAAGTCCCGAATGAGAGTTTCAGTTCTTATCATTAGTCAACGGCAAGGGTGTTCATTGTGAAGTGAAATCTGAAGGGAGCTATTAGGCAAACACTTGAACCTACAACGAAACTACATATTAGGCAGGGTAATGGGGATGATGTTGCATAAGAAACAAAAGTCCAAAACTGAACGAACCATTACCAAGTAAATGTAGAGGTTACATGAGTGGAAAGTGGTTGAACTTACCCTGAGAGGTCTTATCACAATCTGTCGATGACATGCGCGAATGTCAAAGAAGAAACACTACTATAGAGGCTGACACTAATATAGTAGGGGTGTGATAAGAAGTCAGCAGAGGTCATAGTATGTATCGTTGAAGCCATCATCAAACGGTGGAGCCTTTGGGGAACAGAAGGACTGAATGTCAGGAAGTGCTTTGAAGTAAAATTGGGATTTATGATGAAACGAGAAAAGCAGAAACAGCAACAAAGCAAATCTGTACACAGGAAAGTAGAGTGGAACTCGAGGATAAAACGTGCAAGAAGCCTAGTGTAATCATGTATGAACAAGAGAACAGGGGCAAGTGTTTTTTTGGGGGGGGCTAATATCAAATTTCTATGTTAGAAGAAGTATTAGACATACGAAATGTAAAGTATGCACTAAAGCAAGTGACTAGTAACAAAGTAGTGGCGTAGATGGTATGAGTTTAAAAGAGTTAAACGATTGCATCAACGACCACTACCGGACATTTTTAGGCTAGATATTTTGGAAGGCAAGTATAAACCGCAATCAGTGCGTAGGGTAGAAATACCCAAACCAGGCGGCGGCAAACGGCTGTTAGGCATCCAGTGATAGACAGACTAATACAACAGAGTATCAATCAACGACTAACAGCGATATGGGGCCTGAATTTCATTCATGGAGTTATGGCTTTAGACCCAATCGTAACGCCCATCAAGCAGTAACACAAGCACAAAAGTTTCTGGAAGAGGGTTACACAAAAGTTGTGGAGCTAGACTTAGAGAAATTCTTCGACAAGGTGAATCATGACTACCTAATGAGTTTATTAGCAAAGCGAATAGAAGATAAACGACTCTTAAAATTGTTGAGGGCTTATCTAACATCAGGTATCATGGAAGGAGGGATTACATCCCCCCGCACGGAGGGGACAAGGTAGTCCTCTGAGTCCATTATTGTCTAATATTATTCTTAACGAGTTGGATAAAGAGTTAGACAAACGTGGTTTAAGGTTTGTTCGATATGCAGACGATTGTGGTATTTATACAAAGAGCCAAAAGTCGGCTGAACGTGTAATGACTAGTATCCACACATTTATCGAAGTCAAACTCCACTTGAAGGTCAACAAGGAGAAGAGGGTTAGCTATCCAACATCAAGTACACTTTTGGGTTATTCATTTTACACTGAAAGGGAAGATGGAGGATAAGAATCTGTTCCAAACCCATAGAGAGACTCAAAGAAAAGATGCGTGAAATATTTAAACGGTCCAATCCGAAGAGTTAGAAATGAAGATAGAAAACTCAAGGGTAATACTAAGCGGATGGTGGAACTACTTCTCGTGACAGAGAGTAAAAGCGCTCTGACTCAACTGATAGTTTATTCGAAAACGAGTTAGGATAAATGCTTGGTCACAATGGAAGCGCATAAGGACAAGGTATAAAATGCTTCGGCGGTTAAATGTCAATCATGATAAAGCATACCAATGGGCAAATTCCAGTAAGGAAAGCTAAAGTTGCGTCAAGCCCAATACTCCAAACAACATTAACCACAGGTGTACTGACCCGAATGGGATTAATTAGCTTAGAGGCAAACTTTACATTCAAACACCAACAAACAAAACTATTCTGACAAACCGCCGTGTACCAGACCGGTATGCACGGTGGTGTGAGAGACGACAAAGATAAATTCATCTATCTTTGTCTCCTACTCGATTTTGGATTTCCCTTACTGGAACTTTAAAAAAATGCACCCACTTAAAGTTCAACCAATATTTTGTTTTTGCAAAATTAGGGTCAAAATACCCCACATTCATGGAGATCCTTTGATAGATTGATTATCTCTCCATGTATTTCTGAAAAATTAATTTTACTCAGCTCAGACCAAGCATTAAGAAGTTATAAAGTAGAAATAGATTGGAAATAATGATAGAACCTATAGGTGTTTTAGAAATGTGGAGACATTCAGCATTCAATTCATTCTAGTCGCTATCAAACCGGATATTAACCAATCATCAAAATTTATATCTTTTTTCATATCGAATAAATTTTACCACCTTGAATTGGCCTAACTTGCAGCTTTATTTTTATGAATCATAGACTCATCCTGCTCCTTATTTTGATATTATTTTCGAAATGGTCGCTAGCAGAAGACAAATTCACCTGGTGGGTATGTGAAAGATGCCAGTAGCGGCGAAAGTTTACCTGGCGCAACAGTGGGCTTATTGGAATTAAAAAAAGGAGTGAATGCCAATAATTATGGCTTCTATTCCATTTCGGTACCTAAAGGAAATTATCAAGTCAAGGTGAGTTATTTGGGTTAAAGCCCAGTTGATTTCGATCAATTTAGATAAGAATACCCAGCTCAATATTGAATTGCTGCCCAAAAATGTGACTTCAAAGGAGATTGTCATTAAAGATGTGCGTAAAGATGAAAATGTGAAGAGTACCGAAATGGGTATGCATCAATTGTCCATGGAAGCTGTGAAAAAACTACCTGTTATCATGGGTGAAGTAGACGTATTAAAATCCTTACAGCTTTTGCCGGGTGTGAGTTCTGCGGGTGAGGGCCAAAGTGGTTTTTACGTGCGTGGTGGTGGGCCGGATCAGAATTTGATTTTATTGGATGAAGCTGTGGTATACAATACCGGACATTTGTTTGGCTTTTTTTCCGTGTTTAATGGTGATGCCATTAAAAATGTAACCCTCATTAAAGGAACAGCTCCTGCAAATTATGGTGGTCGATTGTCTTCGGTAGTTGATGTGAGTATGAAGGAAGGTAACAATAAAAAATACCAGGTTGAAGGCGGGATTGGGTTGATAGCCTCCCGTTTATCGATACAAGGTCCTATTTTGAAAAATAAAGCCTCCTTCATGGTGAGCGCCAGAAGAACTTATATTGACGCGCTGGTGAAGCCTTTTGTTAATAAAGAAAGTACGCTTTCGGGTTCGGGATATTATTTCTATGATTTAAATGCCAAGGTAAATTATATTTTATCCAAGAAAGATCGACTGTATGCCAGTGGTTATTTTGGCAAGGATGTTTACTTTCAAAAACAAAGAAAGAACATTTAATATCAAAGTGCCATGGGGAAATAGCACCGCCACTTTACGTTGGAATCATGAGTTTAGCAACAAACTTTTTATGAATACAACGCTTACGTATAATGATTACCAATTTACCTTCAATGCAGAACAGCAGGATTTTAATATTCAATGTATTCGGGCATTAAGTTGGGTGGTAAGGTGGATTAGACTATTATAGTAAGTTAATCATAATTTCAAATTTGGCGTATTTATACTGGCGCACCTTTACGCCGAGTACTGTGAGCGGAAGTGCTGGTGGAACAGAATTATCGCCTGACCAGTCGTTTTCGAAATATGCCCATGAAATTGGCATTTTACGCGTTGGATGAGTTTGATTTGGGAGAGCGGTTCAAAATCAATGCGGAAATGCGTTATACGCAGTTTATGCAAGCCGGACCGTATACCCGATATACCTTTGATTTGAATGATAAAAGACGGATAGCATCAGCTATGGTGCTGGTGAAATTGCAAAGAGTTATGGTGGATTTGAACCACGATTAAATATTCGTTATACCGTAGATAAAACTTCGTCGATCAAAGCGGGTGTCGCGAAGACCTATCAATATCTTCATTTAGTAACGAACAATGGTTCTACTTTGCCTACCGATATTTGGAGCCCGTCTACATACTTTGTACGTCCACAGGAAGCCTGGCAGTATAGCATCGGGTATTTTAAAAATTTCCTGAAATAAAGTAGAAACATCGGTTGAAGTTTATTACAAGACATGAGAAATTTGTTGGAGTATCGTGAGGATACGTGCCCATCTTCGCTTCGGGATATTGATTACGATTTTGTTTTGGAAGAGGATACGCTTATGGTGCTGAATTTTTGTGAACAAAACCAAAGGTCGTTGGACGGGTTGGATATCTTATACCCTTGCCTGGACGAGGAGAATTTTCAAGGATTTGAACAATGGACTTGAATATCCTGCAAAGTTTGATCAGCGACATAATATTTTGGTAACCAGCACCTATGAGTTGAATAAGAAATGGACTTTATCGGGTGTATTTGTTTTGGAAGTGGAAATCGGATTTCGCTCCCAACTGAACTTTATGTGATTGACAATGGATTGTATCAAAACTATGACCAATTAAACAACTACTCTCTCCCACCATACCACCGCTTAGATTTAGCGGCTATTTATGTACCTAAGCCGGATTCAAAAAAGAAATGGAAAGGCAGTTGGACCTTCTCCATTTACAATGTTTATAGCAGACAGAATCCATATTTGGTTTATTTAGATACTCAGGGGGGATTAAACACGCAGAATGGTGTGGAGTTGAAAGTAAAACAAGTTTCGATTTTCCCTATTTTACCGAGTATCACTTATAATTTTAAGTTTAACTAGGGCGTTTTAGAGGATAGTTTTGCCAGCACCTTCAGGTAAAAAACGGCATATTCCTATGTTGATTTCAATCCTATTGATCAAAACAGGAATTTTACATGATTAAATTTTGTTGTTGTATGATTTGTTTTTAAATTCGATATTAGATTGAACTAAAACATATGCAGTGACATGAATGAATGTGACTGACAACGGCGAAAGCATTGATTATGAAAACACATCAAGATCTTGACCAGTATTCGGTATTGGTTAAAATGCCCGTTTTTATGTGACCTACATAAAGGGCAGGAAGTCATTTTTATTTTTTGCAAATTTGATACGGAATTAATTCAGATTATCCGGCGCATTCCTGGTTCGAAATGGAGCCAATCACGTAGGGCTTGGTATGTATTGGACCGGGAGCAATTACGTGTTCATTTTCAAATACCCAAGAAGCAGTATGAACCGGATAGTTTGGATGATATTAGTGCAGGCAATGCTCGACAATTGGAACGATTCATGGAGCAGATTAAGTTGCAGGGTTATAGTCCACATACCCTCCGAACTTATACTTCTGAGTTTAGGGTGTTTTTAAGGGATTTAAAACATAGACCGGTACAAGAGATCACCTATGAGCAGTTGCGTTTATACTTTGTCTATTTAATTGATAAAAAGGATTGGGTGAAAATCGGATTCATAGTAGAATCAATGCACTCAAGTTTTATTTCGAGCAGGTTTTGTTATGGGAGCGTTTTAGTATAGAAATACCGCGCCCGAAGAAACAGTTACAATTACCGAAAGTATTAAGTTTTGAAGAGGTACAGCGTATATTGACGGCGACAGGTAATATTAAGCATATGTTGATATTATCGTTATGTTATGGAACGGGCATACGATTGAGTGAAATTGTCAACATCGAAATTGAGGACATGGATTTATACCGTCATAAGGTATTTATCAGACGCGGTAAAGGTAAAAAGGACAGATATGTAAATTTGCCAACATCCATCATGGTATTGTTGGGTCAGTACATAAATATTTATAAGCCACAGCGATACTTATTCGAAGGTCAATATGGCGGGAGGTATTCTGTTCGGAGTGTTCAAAGTGTTTTTATGCAAGCGAAACATCGTGCCGGGGTTTACAAAAAAATGGGCATACATGGTTTGCGGCATAGTTTTGCGACACATTGCCATGAGCAGGGAACTGACTTACATTTACTTCAGCGATTATTGGGGCATAGCAATATCAAAACGACCTTGATATATACGCATGTGAGTCAGCGTCAACTGGAAATGGTGGTAAGTCCATTGGATCGAATGTTAAAAGAGTTAAGTCCGGAGATGAAACAAATTAGCACGAAAAAGGACGGGAACAATACATAATTTTTTTTTTTACATATTGCGTCTATTTGTACACTTCTTTGATGTCTCAAAATCAAACCTCATTTCAAAACTTGCGTTCTATTTTTTCTCTCAAATGATCACCCAAATCTCCAAAGATGGCTTCCTTAGGCGGTTTAAACAACCCAAGCCAATGTTTTTGGACATCCGATCAACTACGTACAATGGCGTATATTTGTGAGTTAGCTGCCATTTGTGAACCAATACTCAAATTTAAAAACATACAGAAGTGACAAAACGTATCACAGTTTATTTCTACTTTTATTTATTGCCTATTTTGACTTTTGGACAAATAACAAAAGTAGAAGAATATATAAGCGTTGATAGTGGGAAGTATTCTCTCAACAATGTTATCTACAAAGACATATCTAATCGCATTATTGAAAAGAGACAAATAGATTATAATGGAAAAACTTCTAATGACTGGACAACTGTAACCAAGTTTGAATATGTTGATTCACTGCCTGTTAGAATTGAAATAAAATCAAAAGACAATCCAAATGAACTGGTAGTTGCCAATAATTTTTATAATTCAAATAACAACCAAACAAAATCAATCATAAAACGAAACAATGATACAGTTTTGCTTTCAACTTTTATTTATAACAATAGAAAACAGCTAATTGAAATGAACACAATTTCATTTATGAATTACCTAGGAGAAAAAAATGGATTTTAACTGCTGACAATAAAAAACTGAACACTATAAATTTGAGAACAAAGCAGAATCGAGGAAATAATAAAGCAAAAAATCATTAATTGACAAATTAGACTATTTAGAAAAACAAAAATTTATAGAAGTGTACAACGATTCAAATCAATTAATTGAAGATTATACATATTTCAATAATGGGACACTTTTTAGAAAACATCAATATTCGTACAATAAGAAAAATCAATTAATAGAAATATTAGAATTTGGTTCTGATATAGACAAGCCAATGGTGAGAATAGAATATAAATATTATCAAATTGAAAAGATAGATTAAACGGCAGCTAACATGGGTTTGGCAAAAGTGGGGCTTTAGTACTAGGCTGAGCATTTGTACTTTCTATTAGCTTTTGTACTAAATTTGAATATTCGTACTTTCTAAACCCCACCTTCGCCAAGCCCAAAACCGTTAGCAGCAATGGACAAACAACAAAACATTGCATCAAGTAGCCTTTAGAAATAGAATGATTGTATCTTTGAAATAAGCAATTTGAAGATGTACAAAGAAATTAAAATTGATCGTAGTAATCTCACACTAATGGGTGTGCCGTTTTCCGACCTCAAAACTTTGGAAAGTACAGCATATGCTATCGGAACTAATATGTTTGAAGGATTTGAACCCACACCCAAAGGCATCGAGTTGATTCGGGATTACATAACTGGAAAAATAACCTTTGGGGAATTTATAATGTCTGCAAAGGATAAAGCATATGTCTGATTCCTACAAGTACATCGATCCCGAATATATTTACACGGATCCACGAACAGGAATCCTTCGCAATTTAGAGAATATTACTGATGAGAATATTCTTGTCTTTGCTGAAAGCGGTGCAGTAGCAAAGCGAGTACAAGAACTTTACGAAAAGCCGATAAAGGTTGTTGGAATTTCAAGTTTGCTGAATATTCATCAGCATTTGTTTCAAGATATTTATGCTTGGGCTGGGAAGCCGCGAACGGTTAATATTAGCAAAAACGGTAAGCCCTTTTTTAAAGGAGAGAGATTTGACATGGCATTTCAGTATATAGACAGGCTTATTGCTGAATACAAAGCCATTCACAGGAATAACAAGGCTGAAATAGCAAAGAAGTTGGCTGAGATCTTAGACAATGTCAATTTTTTACATCCTTTCAGGGAGGGAAATGGACGAGCACAACGTGAATTTATACGTTTACTTGCCTTAGAAAAGGGTATGACTTTGAATTTCACCCCAACTGACAACATTGTAATATATGATCGATATATGCAGGGAACGATTAACAGTGATGTGGAATTGCTTACAGAATTGATTTATGAACTAATAAGTAACCAAAGCAAATAGAACCACTGCTGCCAACATGCGTTTGGCGCAAGTGGGGCTTTTCTACTAGGCTCAATATTTGTACTTTCTATTATCTTTGATTCTAAAATTGAACTTGAGTACTTTTTAACCCCCACCTTCGCCAAGCGCAACCA
>JADJZY010000032.1 GCA_016715505.1 Bacteroidota bacterium | reverse complement strand
CTGCCATTGGTTCGCCTTGAACCATATTATACAATTGGTCGGCAAGCCAAAGGGTTTGCAATTCTTCTACATCAGCTTTGAGTATTTGGGCTAATAATGGTATTTGCTCTTTCTTTAATTGCCTGTCGCCTCGTTCTACTTTGCTAATAATAGAAGTGTCCACATCCAATTGAGAAGCAAGCTGTCGCAGCAACAAATTTTGCTTCGTTCTTAATTCTCTAATTCGTTCACCAAACTGTGTTGCCATTATAATAATATTGTCTTGACAAATATTGGCAAATATAGGAAAACAAAAGCAACTAAAAAAGTAGTAAGTAAAAAGTTTGAGAAAGTGGGGAAATGAGGATTTGCGGGAAGGCTGGTTACGGCTTCCTCATATCCTTAAATCCTCAAATAGGAGCTGTTGAGGATTTTTGGCGTTAGGGTTGGGGTACTGGTCGTGGCGATCGTACTGGGTAATATGAGCATCTGTAAACTCCTTGATGTAGCGTTGTGCTGACTTGTCGGTAATGCCCAAACTTAGGGCTGTGGCTACATAGGTTTGGCGGTTGAAATGGTAAGGCAGGTTTTCTAAAAACTGCTCTTTCTTGTGCTTTGGTTTGGGCTTGTAGGTTTCCTGGGCTATTTGAGAATACAATAACTGCTATGCTTTACCAGTATGGTAATCATATCCAACGTGTTTTGAAAGTCGGTATCGTTGCAATACAGGTTTGTGGTAATTTCTCCATCTTCCATAATGCGGAGTGCTGAAAAAATCATCATTATACGGAAGGCAATTAAGCCCAAACGCCTTACTGAACTGATAATCTCTTCTTCTTGGATATTGACATACAGGGTTTGCATTTTCTCAAAGAATTGATTGAACTGCAATTGCTGTGATGGGGTCAAAGAAAAGTGTACATCGGGGTTGGCTTGTAAAGTTTGGTACAAACTGAAAAACTCATTGCCCAGCTTTTCAAAATGCACATCTAAACCGTTCTCGGTTTTAGAGGCAAACACATCTTTCCAAATCAATTTCATATTCATTACATAGAACATAAAACGGCTGAACAAACCATTTTCAGCATTTGGAATGAGGGTTGTAATTTGCTTGGGAGTACCTGAAAGTAAAGCTGATAAACAAGGTCTGTCAATTTCTACATATTCCTTGTCTGTTCTGCGATAATATGAGATAGGTTCGTGTTGAAAAGCATTGCGAAAACCATCGCTAAAGTCTCCGTAATCGCTTTTAAATGCTTTGGCAAGGGTATCACCCTCTGTTTCAAAAAAAAAAGCCCTCTTTTATCGCTATCGCCCAATATTTCTAAAAAGCCTGTTGCACTGTTAGTGGCAGGAATGAACAACATTTTTTGCGGTGGTTTCTGTGGCTTTTCGGTGTTGGCATCTTTGCCCTTGTTAGCGTTGTACTCTTGCATATCCACCTCAAACTGTTGCTTCATTATCTTGGCTTGGTTTCTCAATGCTAAGTGTATGGGTTCAACCAATTTTCTGCAATGAATTAAAATACCTTTCCCTGCTGATGCTTTGGCAGAAATGAAAATGAACAGGTTTGTATTTACTGGATTGTCGCCATACTTACCAATGAGTTTAGGAAATGCCACACTTAGCGTAACCAATGAACCTAACAATAAAATATCCCTTTCTTCTTTGGTGGTGGCTACTTGTGTAATGTGTTTTAAAAACTCTGGTATTGTGTCAAACACTGCATCGGGCAAAGTAGGCATTTGTTCTTCGGGCTGTGTTTCCTCTTGATCCGTTGCCTTTTGCTTGGGTTCAAACTTTTTGTGTTCTTGGGTGTGGTGTGAATAGGCACTATTTACGGCAGTCTTAATTTCTCTTTCAGATAAATCAAAATGCTGTGTACATAGTATTTCAGTATCGGATTGCGATAAACCAACTCTGTTGCAATTAGAAGCAAGCAGATAAATAAAATTATTTCTGTTTCCATCGGTGTATGATGCTTTTTGTTTTGTGAATTGAATTTGTTGATTGAAAATAAAAGTGTTGTTGAGGTCTTCGGGTTCTGCCGTTTCTATTGGAACAACTGGAGCAATAGCCGTAGGCGTTTGCGATTGTTGTTCTTGAATGAATTGGGGCAAAGCCACAATGAATTTCTCGTTTTGGATGGTTCGGTATGCGTTGGGGTCGTGGCTCATAAAACAAAGCCTTGTAACATCTTTGCAGCTTGGGTCTGCCTTTAGTCCTGTGGCATCTTCATAATACTTCTGCACTTGCAAATAAGCAATGTCGTGGTGTTCCAGTTCGGTGCTTACCTCAACAAATACTTTTAAGCCGTTGCCACTTGGACTTATGAAGCAAAGTGATGTGTAGGAGATTTTGCAAATGATTGCAAACGCAGTTTGCAATTGCTCTGGTGTTAGTTTGTCAAAATCTAAATGCACAAAGCCACTGTACATTTCAAGATATTGCATTTGCCTTTTCTCGGTAAATACAGCCGAAGGCGTAAAAGCCAACAACTGCTTCTTTTTGTTGTCGGCTTCTGCCTTATTGCCTTGTGCAATAAGATTGCGGATTTCTTCTACTTCCGTTTTGTACTTGTCGGAAATAATGTCTTTACCTATCAGCAGTAGAGATTTTTTTTCTACCGGGATAGTAAAGTTTTTAAATATGGTACTTGATGCCATTTCTTTTCTTTCTTATCGGTTAAAAAATTCTATTTGCGTTTGTTCTTGAGTATGTACTCGGTAGCCATAGCATCAATTTCATCGGTTGATGATTGACGGTTACGCTGCAACCAATCGTCTAACTCGGAACGCTTGAAATAGAGTTTCTTTCCTGGGGACAGAAATGGGGAATACTCTTTGTACTTGTAAGTTTGTACAAATGTGAGGGGCTTACATCAAGGAATGTGCAAGCCTCGTTGAAGTTTAATACTGTTTTTGCAGTAAGTTTTGCTCATCTAATTTGTTTGCAATTTCTGTGAGCTTGTCGAGAATTAAATTTTCTGTTGCCATCTTTTATATTTTTTAAAATTGATGGAACAAAACTCTACAATGCAGCAGGGGCAAAGGATTAGAGTGTTATATCTCATTGAGATAACTCCTAATCTTACTATTTTTTATTTCATTTGGTTGATTATGTTGTCAATGGTTGACTTTTTTTTTGGGCTTTCAATTTTGTTTGAATACAAGATTTTGAGCCTTTAAAAGTTTGTTGGTCTTTGTATAAAACAATTCTGATTTTTCAAGTGCTGATGGTGTAAGATTATTGAAGCTGGCACTAAGTTTATCAATGATGTATCTAAGCTGCACTGTTTCGCAACCGAAATACACTTTGTGCATTTTGGTAGTAAGTGCCTTTGATGTTAGAATGGTTACTAAATCATCTGCGGTACATTTGCTCTCATTCAAGAACTCAACCTGATTGTTTAACTGTGTTATTACTGATTTCAGTTTTGCTTCTGTTCCTTTAAAGCCAAATGATAGTTTCTCTTTGGTGGTTGGCTTCTCTGCTTTCTCTGTTTCAATTTCAACTTTTACTAACTCGTTTATCTGTGCCTTTGGTAAATTCAAATCCAACAAATAAAAATCTTCAATACTGGTGGGGCTGTCAATACTGGCTATGCTCAATTCCTGTATATCAAAAAATAAAATAGTGAGGTGTTGCCTTAATAACTGCAATACAAAATGAGGTAACGAGCTTTGCTCGGTAGGTGCTTCCTCAAATCCTCTTTCCTTAATCTCCTTAACTGTGTTTACTGTTAGTGCTTTGATGTTCTTTAATGCAATGGTGGTGTGGTACACTATATCCACCTTTTTGCTGTACTTCTGCATCTTGGTATTAAAAGCATTGTAAACACGAAGTGTTTCAAGGCTGATAACTGCATTATAAAACTTGCTTACTGCATCGCTGTAAGCTGGAAAATCTATTGCGTAGCAATGGTTTTTCAAAGTGCTTGTACCCTTTGTATTTTGCTTTGTAAGCCATTTGGAGAGGTCGGAATAATCAGCCAACAATATTTGAAGCTGTTGCACCAATTCGGCTTCTGTGGTGGGTTCTTTGCTGCCTACCTTTTTTTATTTTCTCGTTGATGGCTTTTGTGCCTTTGGTATCAAAAGCCCAGAGCATAAGTTCTTTGTGTAAGATGCTATTCAATATTTTTATTTCCATTATAAGCCAATATTTATTTTGTTAGCTGCTACTGTTTTCTTTTCATCAATTACATTAGCATAAATCTGTGTTGTTTTTAAATGCCTGTGTCCAAGCAACTTTGATACTGTGAAAATATCAGTACCTAAAGTAAGCTGCAACGTGGCGTATGTGTGCCTTGCACAGTGGAAAGTGATGTGCTTTTCAATACCTGCCTTTATCATCCATCTGTACAAATCAGCATTGCGACTATCGGAGTAAATCAAATCAGGAAATACCGGGTCGGCTGGCTTTCCTTTTTCTCCTAATAAATTGTATGCTTCATCAGATATGGGCAATGTTTCAGATCCTTTTGTTTTTGCTGTACGAAACGGATGTAATGCCCTAACTCGGTTGATTGTTGCATTTCACTCCATTTCAATTTCTGAATATCGCTGAAACGTAAGCCTGTAAGACAAGCAAAAATAAAAGCCCTTTTCATCAACTCGTTTTTACATTCGGTTTTGGCTAAGGTCTTTAATTCATCAAGGGTTAAAAACTCTCTTACTGGTTCGCCTTGTGGCAAGCCTTCTACCATTTCGGCAGGGTTGGTTTTTAGTATGCCATCCCTCACAGCTTGTTTGAGTGCTGCTCTGAACTTATTAAAGTAGCTGTATTTGGTATTGGTTGAAATTGCCTTTTTGGTTTTGGTACTGGCTTCTTTCAACAGGTAATCCCTGAAGCCATCAACAAAGGCTTTATTGATTTGGTTAAATTGTATATCTCTTGGGCAATACTTTTTCAAGTGCTTTATGGTACTATCCCAATTGCCATAATTCCCTTTGCTGTCTTTTCTCTTTTCAGCCAATGCCTCCATATACATAATGAAGTACGTTTTTAGCTTCTCCTTATCGTGGAAATCATAAGTGCTGTTTTGTATCTCCAAATGCCTTTTACTGCGGATGGTTTCAGCCAATGCCAATATCTTTTTATTTTCCTCTTTTACTGCATTGGTGAGCTTTCCTTTTTCGGGGTCGGGTGTTAGGTACAAATTCAAATACTCATACTGGCGTTTGCCATTGGAGTAGTACTCTAAATAAAGGCTTATTTTATCGCCTTTGAGCCGTTGTCTTAATGTTACTTTCATTTTCTTATCAGTTAAATAAATTATCAATTGAAGCCCTTTTGATGATGGTGCGACTGCCCAGCTTTGCCACCGGCAAACGATTACTTTTTATCATCCGTTGAATGGTCCATCTGCTTGCACCCAAAAGGGTAGCAACTTCCAGTATGCTTAAAAATTCTTTCTCTCTTAAATTAGTGTGATTACCTGCTATCGGGTTGGATAGGGTTTCAGTAGCAACTACTGGAGAAGCGGAAACAATTTTGCTTTGTTGGTTCTTAAATTCTGCGTTTACTTTTTCTTCTCGTTTGGTTTTCTTGTAGGCTGCACTGTTGCATTTATGGCCACAATACTTCGTTGTGGTCTTTTGGGCTATGAAAGCCTTACCACAATGATTACAGAATTTAGGAAGTTTAATTGTACTACTCATTTGTTGCTACTTGTTGCAGTATGTTGCTGTGTGGTGCTACTTGGTGCATTATTTCGCCTGACTTCCATCAAACTGATATGTGGGCAACAAAATAGCCAATTGGGCAACAACTGGGCAACAAATATAAGTAAAAAAGTAGAGTTGGGCAACAAAAAAGAGAAAGAAAAGTGTACTGAAACTCAACAAAAACAGGCACTTAACAAACAAAAGAAAGTAAATTACTTTCCAATACAAAATCGACTAAAAATTGAACTCAATACGTCCTCATTGCTGATCTGACCGGTGATGCTTCCTAATGATTGCAATGCACTTCGCAGATCCAATGCAACAAATTCGGAAGATATTTTATTCTTCAGGCCTTCTTCCACCAAATTTAAATTGTTCAATGTTTGTTGAAAGGCCTCTACATGACGACTGTTAGATACCATCATATCCGGCAGTTTTTGGGTACCTAAAACCTTTTGCTCAATTTCGTTACAAAGCTTTTCCAGATGTTTTTGATTACCGGCTGTCAAGGCAATACATGTCACACCGCAGAGGGTAGAAACCGCTTCTTCAATATCGTAACTTGTACAATCATTTTGTAAGAGATCCATTTTGGTTAATACAATGATGACCTGACGATTTTTATCCCAATTCAATGCTTTAAATTCCTCCACAATATCGCGGTAATCTCGGGTGATCTCACAGAGGTATAACACCAATTCCGCCTTCTCAATTTGTTCATACGAACGGAGGATTCCTTTGTTTTCCAGAATATCTTCCGTTTCACGCAGTCCGGCTGTATCCACAAAACGATAAGCCACCCCATTGATTTGTAAATGATCTTCAATATAATCGCGGGTGGTTCCGGCTATTTCACTTACAATCGCTTTTTCTTCTTTTAATAAAGCATTCAGTAAAGTTGATTTTCCGGCATTGGGTTTGCCTGCGATAGCAACCGGAATGCCTTTTTTTAATACATTGCCCCAACGAAATGAATCGATGAGTGCGCCAATGGTTTTTCGACTTTCTTCCAACATCCGAAAAAATTGTTCCCGGTTTGCAAATTCCACATCCTCTTCACTAAAGTCCAATTCCAATTCCAACAAGGCCGCAAAATCAATCAATTGCTGCCGGATATGATCTATTTTTTGCGAATAGCCCCCACGCATCTGCCCCATGGCCATTTGATGTTGGGTCGCATTTTCGCTGGCTATGATATCAGCCACAGCCTCTGCCTGGCTTAAATCCATTTTACCATTTCCAAAAGCTCGCATACTGAATTCACCGGGCTGCGCCATACGGGCTCCGTTTGAATGGCATAACGCCAGGATACTTTGAACAATAAATGGAGAGGCATGACAGGATATCTCTACCATATCTTCGCCGGTATAAGAATGCGGGGATCGGAATACTGAGAGCAACACCTCGTCGATCAAGGTTTCCCCGGACACGATTTTTCCAAATTGAAGGGTATAAGATTTCTGGGATTCCAGCGCTTTCCCCCGAAAAAATTGTTGGGTGATGCGATGACTCTCCGGCCCGGATAAACGAATCATGGCAATGGCCCCTCCATACAATGAAGTACTCAGGGCATAAATGGTATCTTGTGGATTTAGAATCATTTCGATTCTGCTCTCCTTTTTAATTCTTTTTGGATCAAGCCTAATTCACGACCTGTTTGCCCGGCCACGCTGGTATTTTCTTGAGCCCTGCGCATGAGGTAAGGAATCACATCTGCCACCGGTCCATAGGGCAAATATTTAGAGACATGGTAACCTTCCTTTGATAAGTTAAAAGAAATATTATCGCTCATGCCATATAGTTGGGAGAAATAAATCCCGGGGTGATTTTTTTCCATATTCTTTTGCTGCATCAATGCCACGGCCAATAAACAACTGGACTCATTGTGCGTACCGATAAACACTTCCAGGGATGGTAAATGATCGATACAAAAGCTCAGTGCTGCATCAAAATCACGATCGCTCGATGTCTTATTTTCCTGAATAGGCGAAAGATAGTTCATTTCTAATGCCCGGGCTCTCTCCTTTTCCATGTATGCACCTCTAACGAGTTTTGCCCCCAATAAATAAGCCCCTTTTTGAGCCTTTTCAAAAGAACTTTTTAAGAACGCCAAGCGATCATGTCGATAAAGTTGAAATGTATTAAAAACCACCACCCTTTCGCGATTAAAGAGAGCCATCATTTCATCAACCAAATCATCCACAGGTTGTTGTATCCAACTTTCTTCGGCATCAATCAATATCATTTTGCCATGTTTTGCCGCTGCTTCGCAAATGATTTTTACACGTTTTTTTACCCTGGCAAAGGCTTCTTGTTCTTCAACAGACAAAGGGGATTGAGCATGCACCTTTTCCAGTAATTGAAAATCGGCAAATCCGGTAACCTTTAAGCTAATAAAAGGAATATGGGCTTTATCGCTTGAAAATTCAATGGTTCGAATAAAGGTGTGTACATTCTTTTCAAACTCGGCCTCTTCGCTTTTGCCCTCAACTCCATAATCCATGATCACATCAATGCCATATTTTTTTAACTGAAGAGCGGTATTGCTGGCTTCTTCCAGGGTTTCCCCGCCACAAAATTGTTTGAAAATGGTTTTTTTGATGATTCCCTGAATGGGCAACTTCATCTTTAAAGCTGCGAGCGTAAATCGGATGCCCCATTTGGTTAACCAGGGTTTCCCCATGGATGAAAAAAGAAAGTGTGCCTGCTTCAAAGCCCCATTAGACTTGGATTCGAACGCGATTTGTGTATTTTCAAAATTCATCCCGACAATTCAATGTTTAGGCGCAAAAGTAATACAGGTTATAAGTAATCGTATATTTTTTTGGTTGATATGATTAATAAATTTACTTTTACGAACAAATTATTAAAAAGCTAAACAATGAAAAAGATTTTACTCTTAGGATTAACCGCCATCATCGGCACCGGTGCATACGCCCAGTATGCTCAGAAACCTGTGGTATCGACAGAAAAGCAAAAGATTTCACGACCTGAAGGAAAAGTTCCTAGCAAAGTTCAACATCCAACGAGCAAAACTCGTGCAGCCTCTCGCTGGTATGATATCGTAGATGCTATTGACCAAGATCAAGGTGCATCTGGTGCAGTTTACAACAACGACAATTACAACTTAACCTGGACAGATTCTACCATGATTGCGCCTTTCGGTTCTGCAACTGCGCCGACTTATGATGGAATTTGGATCAAAACTTTACAACAAGTAATCGATCCATCTGATCGTTTCTTCAATGTTCCGGCATACAATGGATTAGCTGCTATCGGCAAACAAAATGCTTATACAATTGATTCAGTAGAAATCTTGGGCGTTTACAACCGTAACCCAGCTAAAACAACAATTGTAGATACTTTAATCGTTGCGATCGCTAAAGGTAATGGTGGAACTTCTGATTTAGATATCTGGCAGTTTAACAGTGCAAGCACAATCTCTACTTATGGCGATACAGTACGTTTCGCTTCAGTAGATTTAAACGTGAGTACTTTCTTACCAAAAGGTACTGCAGTTTGGTCTACAAAAATTCCTTTAACTGCAGCTAATGCAAACGATACAACGTCAAATGGTTTCAACATTTGGAGATTGGCTCCGAATGTAAGCGTACCATCTGCAAATTTCGCTGCAATGACCGTTACTTTCAAAAGTGGTGATACATGGACTCCATTCTTAGATACAGTAAGCTTAGCTGGAGCTGCTACACCTAAATTTAATAATTTCCGTTTTGTATCTTTTGAAGAAACAACTGGTGCTTTCGGATCTTATCGTAAAGGATATTATAATTCTTCAGGCATCATGCAACAAGATACTACCGGCTGGGGAGGTACTTATACACCTTCTTACGCTTATACCTCAGCAACTTATTCTTACGAACACCATTGGTGGTTCTGGAAGTTGAATTGCCCAGCTTGCTTTGGTGTTGGTTTGAATGATGTAAATCTGGTTGGTGAAGTAAGTGCTTATCCAAATCCTGCTTCTGATGTCATCAATGTTGCTTTCACTTTGAACAATGCTGCTAAAAATGTAAGTGTTGAATTGAGCAATGCTTTAGGTCAAGTAGTTCGTTCTATCGATTTGGGTAATGGCCATGCCGATTACGGATATCGCGCGAATATTGACGTGAAAGGTCTGAACTCTGGACTTTATATCTATACGATCATTGCTGATGGTCAAAAAACATCAAACAAAATCATGGTTAAGTAAGCAAAACCTGAATTTTTTAAAAAGCCCTTCCCTTTGGAAGGGTTTTTTTATTTATTTTAGTCCAATCTACAAACCATTGCAGAAAAATGGCTGTCTATGGTTTAAGAAATACTCTCATAATTGAATCTCGCTTTGAGTTACATAGGCACCCAACAGGATACAGAAGTACTTGCACTAATACAAGGTTGCAAGGAAGGGAAGCGTGTTGCCCAGGAGAAAGTGTATAAGATGTATTATCCGAAAATGATGGCCATGGTGAAAAGATACACCAATGTTTATCAGTATCATTTGGCGGAAGAAATCCTCAATAACGGATTCCTGAAAGTATTTCAAAAAATAGACTCTTTTAAATTTGAAGGTTCCTTTGAAGGTTGGGTTCGTCGGGTTATTTACCATTCCATTTTTGATTATGTACGTCAAAATATGAAGTACAACGAAAAAGTGGTTTTTGTAGAAAAAGATGAATCCGTCAATCATGATCTCGCTTCTAATATGCAGTATGAAGAACTTCTTCGATTGGTACAGGATCTACCTGATACTACCCGGGCCGTTTTTAATATGTTCGTAATGGAAGCCATGAGTCATAAGGAAATTGCCGAAGCACTAAAAATCAGCGAGGGAACCAGCAAATGGCATTTATTCGAAGCCAGAAGAGTTTTGAAACAACGAGTAGAAAAATTGTATAAACAGTAAAGCATTCAAATTAATGGAAAACAGAATTCCAATCGATGATTTGTTTCGCGATGTCCTCTCACAGGGCAAAGAGCAACTAAACCTGGGCGCATGGGCCAACATGGAGCGTATGCTCGATGGAAAAAATCCCTATAGTCAAGAGGAACCGAAGAAAAAACGACGCATACTTCCGATTTTAGGAATCATTGCAGCTGTCGGAACTATTCTTTCCGGAGCCTATTTTGCGTTAAACGGCAACAAAAAAGAATCCGTAGCCTATCATCAACCCGAAACAACTCAAACCCAACCTGTTGCACAGACATTGCCTGCCAGCACCCCTGCTTCAAGCAGTACAACTGAAATGCCCCTGCCACAAGCCAATCAGAATCAGCCTCAACAAACAAACAACGCTTCTTCCTCCAGCTCAAATGGATCTTCGAACGATATAAATAATGCCCATCAATCGGACAATCAGGCATCACAAAATCAAGTGAGCGGAAGTAATAATGACCTAAGCACCTCAAATTCAACTTCAAAAACTATACAAAAACAATCATCTTCGAATCAATCCGGTATCGTAACAGACCCTACCTTAAAAGATTCACCCGAACAATTCACTGCTAAGAAATCAAAAAACAAAAAATCAAAATCTACCAATACAAATCCTTCAACGAATTCAAATTCCAACAATCAGAACGATAACATTTTATCCAACACAGATCCTTTAAAATCTGTTCCATCTAACAATAAGATAGTCATGGATACTATGCCAGGTCTTCAGTTGGTTGAAAAAGTAACCAGAAATAGAAATGGTGATGTGGTCAGTAAATCCTATGATACCATTGGAAGTCAGGAAATTTTAGTTGAAAAATCCACTACCAGTTCGAAGCTGATTCCTATCAATCCTCGTATGGTTGCATTATCACCCGAAGAAGAGGCTGCTGCCAATCGCAAAATTGATCTGACGGCACCATCCAATTCAACTGCACCTGTCATCGCTTCCAATACTGCCAATTCCTCCATGGAATCAACGCAATCTGCGAACAAAAATCAGGATTTGAGCATTGCCAAAACTGCGGAAAAAGGAAAAGAACGTAAACAAGATTCATGGTTTGATAAAATGCAAAACAGTATTCAGGAAGGCTTTCAAAAATTGAATATCCTGAGTATGCGCCTCATGAATATGAATATTCCGTTTAATCCGGGAATCAGTTTGGGTGTCAATGCCTCCCTCTTTAATACAGAACATAATTTCGGTGTATTTCATGCAGGTTTCACCAATACCCTGCCCCTTAGCGAGTATTTCAGCATGATGACTGAATTGAAATTCTTTTACCGAAACAACTCCGGTTATACCGTCAGCGATGCCAGTACAACGATTCGCAACCACCAAACAGATACGGTTTCCATGGCTTCTAGTAACCAAAATGTTTACACTTATCAGGTAGATTCAAACGTAAAGATTTACAACTTCAAACATGTGATGTCGCTTGAATTACCGATTTATTTGCAGGCCCATTTGAGTAAATTCACTTTGTATGGTGGCGTCAACTTCGCCTACAATTTCCGACTAAACGTGAAACAAATCAATCGCGATTTTGTAATCAATGGTCAGGACATTCGTGATAAGTCTGAACCTTATAATTTCCCGGTAGAAAAAGGAACACAATATTCACGGGATGATTTTAGCTCAAGATTTGGTATCGGATATAGTTTCGGTGCAGCCTACAGTTTTAATCCAAATTTATACGTTGATTTTCGCCTTACACAAAATGTGTGGGACAATACCAATACCAACGCAGCAAGAAGTATTTCGAACGGATTCTTTAAAGTTCCTTCTCTCCAATTCTCAATTGGATACCGCTTTAAAAAGTTCGACCCTAAAGAATAGTTTTTTCTTCAACTCCATATCCCCAATGAAAAGCGACGATTTTTATCGTTGCTTTTTCGTTTTTAAAAGAACATTCCAATTCATCAGGGATTTGTGGGGAAAGAAACTCTGCCCTCCCCTTTACAGATTGACAAACTTATATTTGTAACCTAAACTGTTTTTACATGCCTCAATTATCAGAAATCATTCAAGCGCTAGAATCATTTGCCCCTCTTGAATTACAGGAATCTTATGATAATTGTGGTTTAATCGTTGGGAGCTTCGATCAATCCATTGATGCTGCTTTGGTTTGCCTCGATTGCACTGAAGCCGTTTTGGAAGAAGCGATTCAATCAAATTGTCAACTCATCATTGCCCATCACCCCCCGGTTTTTAGCGGACTCAAAAAAATAAGCGGAAAAAACGCCACCGAACGTATTCTGATTCAGGCTATTCGCCACCAAATTGCCATTTATGCCATGCATACGAATCTTGACAATGTGCGAAACGGGGTGAATGCTAAAATTGGCGAAAAACTGGGATTGTCCAGTCTTCAGATACTTGAACCGATGAGAGGGCAACTGCGAAAAATTTATACCTATGTCCCACCTACACATTTAGCAGCCGTGCAATCAGCTATGTTCGATGCCGGTGGAGGTGCTATCGGAGAATATAATGAATGTAGTTTTATGACCCCAGGCAAAGGCACCTTCAAGCCTTCACAAGAGGCAAATCCATTTAGCGGGCAGGTAGGTATTCGTTCAGAAGAGGAAGAGGTGAAAATTGAAATGATTTTTCCACAACATGCTGAAAATGCCATTTTAAAGGCCCTAAAATCTGTTCACCCCTATGAAGAAGTGGCTTACGAAGTGATGAGCATTCAGAATTCCTGTCAGGATTATGGAGCAGGAATGTGGGGGCAACTTCCGGAGCCCATGGAAGAAAAAGTTTTTTTAGAATGGATCAAGCAGCAACTCAAAACTTCCTGCATCCGGCATACCCAATTATTAGGCCGGAAGGTTGAAAAAGTGGCCTTTTGTGGAGGCAGTGGTAGTTTTCTTTTGCCCAAGGCTATCCGCATCAATGCTGATTTTTTTATTACCGGCGACTTTAAATATCATCAGTTTTTCGATGCAGAAGGAAAAATTGTCATTGCAGATGTCGGTCATTTCGAAAGTGAGCAGTTTACACCTGAAATATTTATTGACATTCTCTCAAAAAAATTCACTAAATTTGCCGTCCATTTATCCCGGGTAAATACAAATCCGGTACATTATTTTTAAAAATATGGCAGCAGTAAAAGAATTCTCCGTACAAGAAAAACTGGTTTCAGTAATTACTTTACAAAAAATCGACTCGAAAATTGATGAAATCAACAAGCTTCGTGGTGAATTACCCATGGAAGTGAAGGATTTAGAAGACGAAATTGCAGGACTTCAAACTCGCATCAACAATATCGATAATGAAATTGAAGTCATTAATCAGGATATCGCCCGCAAACAAAATGCGCAGGTAGAAGCCAGAGAGTTACTGAAAAAATACGAGAAGCAACAAAATAATGTCAAAAACAGTCGTGAATTTGAAGCAATCAACAAAGAAATTGAATTGCAAGAGTTAGAAATTCGTGCCTGTGAAAAGAAAATCAAAGATGCGAACGCTGAAAAAGTTGAGCAGGAATCTTCAAAAGATGCAATCAAAGCGATGATTGCCGAAAAAGAAGAAGTACTGAAACTCAAGCAGGGCGAATTGCAAAAAATCATCGCAGAAACCGAAAAAGAAGAATCTACTTTATTGGTAAAACGCGAAAAAGCTGCTTTAGATGTAGAACCACGTTTGCTTTTGTCATACAATAAAATTCGCACCAGCTATCGCAATGGCTTGGCTGTTGTACCGGTAGAACGTGATTCTTGTGGCGGATGTTTTAATGTCATCCCTCCTCAACGACAATCCGATATCCGTCTGCGTAAAAAAATGATCGTTTGCGAACATTGCGGACGTATCATGATTGACGGCGAACTGAATGAATCAGTAAATCTTTAATGTCCACGAAATCTTTATATTTAGCGTTTCGAATGAAACGCTATTTTTTTTTGACCTTGTTTTTTTTCGTCGGTCAGGCCCTTTTAATTTCAACAGAGGTCAATGGGCAATCTTATCAATTCACACCGAATTGTCAACAAGCCTATCATGCATTTTTGGCTTTAAAAATTCAGGAAGGTAAGAATATCCTTCTTCGTGAATTGTTACAAAATCCCAACAATCGAATTCCGGTGATGCTGGCCAACTATGAGGATTTTTTAACCCTCACCTTCAATGAAGATCCTGTTGCTTATAAAAAACGATTTCCACTCTTTAAACAACGTCTGAAGATTCTGGAATCATCCGATAAAAAATCGCCTTATCATTTATTCTGTAAAGGCATGTTGTATTTTCAATGGTTTGCCATTCAAAGTAAATATGGTGATTTTTGGGATGCAGCCTGGGACTTTCGAAGAGCGTACCTGACTTTTAAAGAATGTAAATCAGCTTTTCCGAATTTTCGACTGGCAGATCCTTTCATCGGAGCTCAACAGGCCATCATCAGTACCATCCCTTCCGGATATAAATGGATTAGTCAAATCCTGGGCTTAAAGGGCGATATGAAATCCGGGATGAATACCCTGAAACAATTCATTTATTCCAAAGAAACACTCTTTCAGGACGAAGCACGATTGTATTATATCTACCTTAAAAATTATCTCGAAAATGATCCTTCCGGTGCTCTCCTATTGATTCAGAGTTTAAACCTGGATACGAAAAGTCATCTACTCAATGTTTTTGCTGCTGCCAATTTAGCGCTCAACAATAAAGATGCAGGAAGTGCCGAAAAAATTTTATTGGGTGCAAAAAGAGGTCCTGAATACATGCCCTTTCCCATGCTCGATTTTGAATTGGCCGATGCAAAAATGAAAAGACTGGACATGTCGGCAATCCAATATTTTCAAGCCTTCATTAAAAATTATAAAGGCTACTTCTATATCAAAGATGCCCATATGAGTTTAGCCCTTTGCTATTATTTACTCAATCAAAACGACAAAGCGTTATGGTATAAAAAACGTATCGCACAGGTTGGAAAAAGTGAATCGGATGCAGATAAACAAGCCCAAAAATTTTCAGTGCAAGGTCGGTTTCCAAATAAAGAAGTTCTCAAAGCCCGTCTACTTGGCGATGGGGGCAATCATCAAAAAGCCCTGGAGGTATTAAATGATTGTGATACGACACTGCTGACCAATGAGGCAGATCGACTGGAGTGGATGTATCGTTTAGGACGCGCCTATGATGAGTTAAAGCAAGATTCTGAAGCGATTCAATATTACAATAGGACTATTCGAAATGGAGAAAACTCAAAGTACCTATTTCGCAGCAAGAGCAGCTTTACAAGCAGGTTATATTTTCGAAAAAAATGGACAAAAAGCCAAGGCCCTCGAATATTTCAACAAAGTATTGGACATGGATGATCATGAATTTAAAAACTCATTGGACCAGCGTGCAAAAGCCGGAATCAACCGACTAAAAGGTGGATAATTCTGGACGATAAGTGCAAACGAGTGTCAGTATATTTGCCCTCGTGCTGAAACAATTATGGATACAAAATTTTGCAATCATTGACGAATTGAACATTCAGTTCGAACAGGGATTTACCGTGATTACCGGAGAAACGGGTGCCGGTAAATCGATACTCCTGGGTGCTTTATCCCTCATTTTAGGTGAACGCGCCGATTTGAGTTTGATTCCGGATACAAAAAAAAAATGTATCATCGAAGGTCATTTTGATATTCAAACAAATCATCGTGCCCATCACTTATTGGTCGAATTGGGATATGATGCAGAAAACGAAATCATCCTGCGAAGAGAACTAAGTACGGCGGGAAAATCCAGGATTTTTTTGAATGATACGCCTTCCAATCTGCAGCATATTCAACAACTGGCCTCACTGTTGATTGACCTTCACCGTCAATTTGATACCCTGGAAATGCGCGACCGCAGCCAACAGTTATGGTTGCTGGATCAAATGCTTCCGGATCCCGGTTTAAGAGCATCGTTTGAGGCCCAATATCAGGCATACCAATTTGCCCGACAAAATTATGAGCAGGTAAAAGCTGAAAATATTCGTTTAAAAAAAGAAATGGATTATGATCAGTTCTTGTTTGACGAATTAAACCAATTTCAGCCCAAACCCGATGAATTGGAAGAGGCAGAAACGGAATTGATACGCCTGAATAGCAGTGAAAGTAGCAAAACAACTTATGCCCGAAATGTACAATTACTGGATGAAAATGAACATCCGGTGAGCGCAATTATCAAACAATGTCGTCAATTGCTGGATCAGGTTCCTGAATCGGAAATGATTCAGGATTTGAAGTCAAGATTGAGTTCGGTGCAAATTGAAGTGAAGGATATCAGCAATGAAATCAACCATCTTCACGACCAAACACACTACGATGAGGAGGCTATTCAAATACTCACCGATCGTATCAATGAAGGAAACAGACTGCTAAAAAAACATCATGTTCAGCGAACCAATGATTTAATTGAAATAGCTTCCGAACTTGAAAATAAAATTGCCAAAATCCGAACAGCCGATGAAAGAGAAATTGAATTGGCTAAATCCAGCGAAACACTGAGAATGACGATGGAAAATAGCGCGGCGCAACTGTCAGCATCTCGCTTATCTATCAAAACAGTCACAGAAAAACAAGTCAACGAAAGACTCAAATTGGTTGGGATGCCGAATGCCCGTTTTCGAATTCATCATCAAATTCAGGATTACACTTCGGAGGGTATGGATTTCATCGAATTTCAATTGGATGCAAATAAAAGTGATCAATATAAACCCATTTTCAAAGTAGCTTCAGGTGGTGAACTTAGTCGACTGATGCTATGTATCAAGTCATTATTAGCCAGCGGAAACGATTTGCCCACCTTGTTGTTCGATGAAATCGATACGGGGATTAGTGGCGAAACAGCCATTCAGGTTGGTGATTTGTTACAATCCTTATCTAAAAACCATCAGGTTATCAGCATTACCCATTTGCCACAAATTGCGGCCAAAGCTCGTCAGCATTTGTTTATTTATAAAACGGAAAATGAGTTGGATCAAATTCGCACCCGGGTCAGGCAGTTGGAAAAAGTTGAACGAATCCAGGTTTTGGCTGAAATGATGGGAGGAAATAAATCGGATGAACAGACCCGAAAAATGGCAGAAAATTGGCTTTCAGGTAAATAAGCAATCTAAACAGTGTGGCTGCTTAGCCCCAATGATTTAAATTATTGATTCAAACTTAATTGCTTCTGCATGACAACATGAGGTATGCCCACCTCTTCGAATTCATCACCCACTTCCTCGAATCCATTTCGGATATAAAAATTTCTAGCTGATTGTCGGGCATGTAATAACACCTGGGTATAATCATTGAGGATACAAAAATTATCGGCATATTTTAAAATTGTTGTGCCGATTCCTTTCCCTTGTAAAGAATTCTTGATAGCCATTTGACGATACTTAACGGTATCCTTATCTAAAATCTTGATCATCAAACAACCCAAAATTTCTTCGTTCTGAATGGCTGCCACAACATACTGATTTTTGTCTTCCGATAAATCTTCATCAAACAAATTTAAACCGAGCGGTTTGCGCAAAACATGGTTACGCAATTCCAAAATCTGCGGATAATATTCCGAAGCGTAGTCAACAATCAGTAGCTCAAAATTCATAAGTGTTATTGCAATGCGGCAAAGATAATTGAAGCAACCGACTTTACTTCGAGGATTGTATTGATTTCATTGAATGCCAATGGATGTGTATTGGTTGAAAAAACTTTTTGAATAATACCCTGCTCTGCAATTTTTTCCAACGCATGATTGGTAAAAAGTCCATGTGTGGTAATGGCATATATTTGATCTGCACCAGCTTCGCGATAAGCTTTTGCCGCATTCATGAGCGAGCCGCCGGTACGTATCATATCGTCATAAATGACCACCTGTTTATCCCGAACATCGGCATTGACGCCGGTGATTTGTGTTTCCGAGCCACTCAATCGCTGTTTATAAACGAAAGCAGAAGGGATTTGTAAATCCATAGCGAGCGATTCCACCCATTTTGCCCTTCCGGCATCTGTAGCTGCTAATACACATCCCTTTGGAGCCAAATCCAAAATGATAGAAGCAATGAGTGATTTGCAATACACATGTGCCACCCGAATATCCCGATCGAAATAATAAGGAATCCCTTCGGAATGCAAATCCAGTAGAATAACTTTATTGGCCTCTTCACATGGTGGAATAGACGAAAAAAGCAAGGCTCTGTTTTTAGCTTTAACGATTTCACCGGCATGAACTGCTCTTTCCATGGTGGCATAACCAAAATACGGAATGATTATGGTTAGAGAAGCAGCACCTTGTTGTACCAATCCCTGAGCAATATCGTACAGTTCCATGGTATTGAGATCATCGATAGTACCTCCAATCAACAAACAATGTCTTTTATGAACATCACTTTCCACCCGATGATAACATTCTCCATCCGGAAAATATTTAGACATGATAGAACCGGATTCCAAAGATTCGAATAACAGCAATTCATCTTTTAAATACGAGTACGCCCGGGTAGAAAACAATATGGAATTTGACATGCGATAAAGGTAATACCGAATCTATTTCAGAGAAAGTTCAATTTCATTTCGGATAGAAGTACTTACAGCCATTTCATCGACGAAGCATAAAAATGGAATGCCAAATTTGAATAATTTTTTGACAAAAGATCTTTACAATCAGAGCATTTGACCTGCCGGGAATTCTTATCTCGTACTTTCATCCTTGGCTTTTAATTCGCAGAATCTGGGTTTTCATTTTATCGATAAAGGCGCAAAAAAACGAAAACGGTACACCCCTGCCCTTTAGCCTTTTTCCATCCAAAAGAGCTTAAAAAAACATTCACAAGGTATTGTGGATAACTAATTCATTAAAATGCGCTGAAACACCTGATTTTATTGAGTTTTATTGGAATATTTTTCCGGAGAAATGTTGTCTGAACGGTTCAAAAAAATTAACTTTGTGCACCTTCATATTTGGCTCCTTGAAGTTCCATTTATTCGAAGAATCATCAATCACAAGTTATATTTATTATGTCATCAGAAAACGAACAATTACCTCAGCAACCGGGTTATGGTGCTGATAGTATTCAAGTATTGGAAGGATTGGAAGCGGTGCGTAAGCGCCCTGCCATGTATATCGGCGATATCAGTATAAAAGGTCTACATCATCTTGTATATGAAGTTGTAGATAATTCCATTGATGAGGCGTTGGCAGGA
This sequence comes from Bacteroidota bacterium, assembly GCA_016715505.1. Classification (GTDB taxonomy): domain Bacteria; phylum Bacteroidota; class Bacteroidia; order Chitinophagales; family Chitinophagaceae; genus OLB11. Next base: position 249,523 of record JADJZY010000032.1, on the reverse strand, counting down.
TATTGTCAGAATATCACCGTAAGAATTTTGGAAGGCAATTCAATTTCTGTTGAAGATGATGGTCGGGGTATTCCCACAGCGATGCATACCAAAGAAAAAAGAAGTGCGCTCGAAGTGGTTATGACGGTTCTACATGCCGGTGGTAAATTTGATAAAAATACCTATAAGGTTTCCGGTGGTTTGCATGGAGTTGGGGTGAGTTGTGTAAATGCTTTGAGTAATTATTTACATGTTACTGTTCAGCGTGATGGAAAAATATATGAGCAGGAATATAGTTGTGGTGCACCGAAATATCCGGTGAGAGAGATTGGCACAACAGAGAAAACCGGAACTAAAGTTGTTTTTACACCGGACAATACCATATTTACTGTTAGTGAATACAACTATGAAATCTTAGCAGCTCGTTTAAGAGAACTCTCTTACCTCAACAAAGGAATTCGTATTCATTTGATCGATGAAAGAGAGAAAGAAGAAGATGGTAGTTTTATTCAGGATACTTTTTATTCTCAAGGTGGTATCAGTGAGTTTGTGATGATGCTCGACCGCAACGGTAAAAGAGATGGTTTGTTGGCACAGCCTATTTATGTTGAGGAGATGGAAGAAAATAGCCATGTGAGTATCGAATTGGCCATGCTGTATAACAATTCCTACAGTGAAAATATTTTTTCATACGTCAATAATATCAATACCATTGAAGGGGGTACCCACGTTTCCGGTTTTCGCAGAGCCATTACAAGGGTATTTAAATCATACGGCGATAAAAATAAATTATTCGAAAAAGCCAAGGTTGATATTACCGGAGATGATTTTCGCGAAGGATTAAGTGCAGTTATTTCTGTCAAAGTACCTGAGCCCCAATTTGAAGGACAGACAAAAACCAAACTCGGAAACAGTGATGTGATGGGTATTGTTGATACGGCTGTTTCAAAAGTATTGGATAGCTATCTGGAAGAACATCCCAAAGAAGCGAAAATAATTATTGATAAAGTTATTCTTGCAGCACAAGCAAGGCATGCAGCTCGCAAGGCCCGTGAATTGGTTCAACGTAAAAATGTATTAACAGGAAGTGGATTGCCGGGAAAATTGGCCGATTGTTCAGACAATGACCCTGCTAAATGCGAACTCTACTTGGTGGAAGGGGATTCGGCAGGTGGAACAGCGAAACAAGGCCGTAACCGCCAATTTCAGGCCATTTTGCCTTTACGTGGTAAGATCCTGAATGTTGAAAAAGCCATGCCGCATAAGGTTTTTGAGAATGAGGAAATTCGAAATATTTTCACCGGCCTCGGAGTGACAATTGGTACCCCGGACGATGCAAAAGCCCTCAATACCACGAAATTGCGCTACCATAAATTGATTATCATGACCGATGCGGACGTCGATGGATCGCATATCTCAACTTTGATTTTAACTTTCCTCTATCGCTATATGAAAGAATTGGTTGAGCAGGGATACGTCTATATTGCACAACCTCCATTGTACTTGATTAAAAAAGGAAAAGAACAAGAGTATGCTTATAATGATGATCAGCGAAAAATTGTAATTGAACGCATTGCAGGTGGCAAAGAAGATAGTGTACATATTCAACGGTATAAAGGTCTTGGAGAAATGAACGCTGAACAATTATGGGAAACAACCATGAATCCGGATACTCGTACCTTGAAACAAGTTACCATTGATAGTGCGGCAGAAGCAGATCGGATTTTCTCGATGCTCATGGGTGAAGAAGTACCACCTCGCCGGGAGTTTATTGAGAAGCATGCCAAATACGCAAAACTGGATATCTAAAAGAGATTTTGTTTTGTCCGTAAGCATGAAGCCCATTAAACCAATTCCGCTTCTAAATCATAATCGAAAGCCTTGGTAATTTTTACCGAATAAAACTGTCCGATCTGTAATCTTTTATTTGTTTGAATGATGACTTCATTGTCAACCTCAACGCTATCAAATTCAGTTCGACCGATATAACGACCAGCTTCCTTTTTGTCAATAATTACTTTGAGCACGGTCCCTACTTTTTCCTGATTTTTTCATAGGATATTTCCTGTTGCACTTCCATAATTTCCTGGGCTCTTTCTTCCTTTTCTTCCTGACTCAAGGTATCCTGTAATTGATAAGCACTTGTTCCCTCTTCATGAGAATAAGTAAATACCCCAACTCGATCAAAACGGACTTCTTCCAGAAATTTTTTCAAATCTTCTACATCCTCTCTTGTTTCACCGGGAAATCCGGTAATTAAAGTGGTTCGCAAACAAATATCCGGAATCACATCTCGAATCGATTGAATGAGTTCAATCATTTCGGTTCGGGTAATTTGTCGTTTCATGGCCGATAACATATGATCGGAAACATGCTGCAAAGGCATATCCAAATAATTGCAAATATTTGGTCTGGCTTTCATCACTTCCAATACATCCATCGGAAATTTGTGGGGATATGCATAATGTAAACGGATCCACTCCAAGCCCGGTATATCAGCCAACTTGCCGAGCAAAAAGGCCAATTTACGCTCTTTGTATAAATCCAGACCATAATACGTTAGCTCTTGAGCGATCAGCATAATTTCTTTAACCCCCATCGAAACAAGCCTTTCAGCTTCAGTGATGATTTGTTCAATAGGTTTTGAAACATGTTTTCCGCGCATTAAGGGTATCGCGCAAAAGGAACAGGTCCGGTTGCAACCTTCGGATATTTTTAAATAAGCATAATGGCTGGGGGTACTTAATAATCGTTCACCCACCAATTCAGCTTTATAATCGGCTTCAAAAGCTTTTAAGATATTGGGTAATTCCATGGTACCGAACCATGCATCCACACCGGGTATTTCTGATTCTAAATCTCCTTTGTATCGTTCACTCAAACAACCCGTTACATATACCTTTTCCAGATGACCTTCCTCTTTTAAAGCAACATGCTCCAAAATTGTATTGATACTTTCCTCTTTGGCTTTGTCAATAAAACCACAGGTATTAATGATAGAAATATTATAATCTGGTTTGCTGCTTTCGTGTTTGACATCAATTCCATTCGCCAGTAATTGACCACTCAACACTTCACTATCTACCATGTTTTTACTACAACCGAGCGTCGTAATATTGACGATATCCTTTTTTAGTTTTTTTGATTTCAAAATGTTCGTTTCAAATTTTAAATAAACATGGAGAATGATTTTAGCTGGAAGAAATCGAATTACTTCAAACTAAATAAACTGTCCACAAATTCATATTTATTGAATACCTGTAAATCTTCCATTTTTTCGCCGACACCAATATACTTGACCGGAATTTTGAATTGATGTGCAATGGCCAATACCACTCCTCCTTTGGCTGTACCGTCGAGCTTGGTGATGGCGAGCGAGCGTACATCCGTAGCTTGGGTAAATTGTTTGGCTTGCTCCAGGGCATTTTGACCGGTACTTCCATCCAGTACCAACATCACATCATGTGGAGCATCCGGAATCACCTTTTGAATCACACGTTTTATTTTACTCAATTCATCCATTAAATGGGCCTTATTGTGTAAACGCCCGGCTGTATCAATGATAATGACATCCGCACCTTTGGCCACTCCACTATTCACCGAATCAAAGGCAACCGATGCGGGGTCGCTCCCATTTCTTTTTGACAATATCGACACCTACTCGCTCACTCCAGATATTGAGCTGATCAACGGCAGCAGCCCGAAAAGTATCAGCTGCTCCTAGCACAACCTTTTTGCCATTCCTCTTGAAATTATACGCCAATTTTCCAATGGTGGTGGTTTTTCCTACGCCATTCACTCCAACAATCAAAATGACATACGGTTTTTTATCAGCAGGTAAATTGAAGTTCTGGTATTCAAGATTGGGAGCATCTGTCAGAATATTCATCATTTCTTCCTGCAACATCCGGTTCAAATCTGAGGTGCCTAAAAATTTATCCCTGGCTACTCGATCTTCGATACGCTTGATGATTTCAATGGTTGTAGAAACACCAACATCACCCATGATTAAGGCCTCTTCTAATTCATCCAAAACCTCGGAGTCAACAGTCGACTTTCCGGCAATGGCTTTGGAAATTTTGCTAAAAAACTTTGTTTGGTTTTTTCCAGGCCTTTGTCGAGCGTTTCCTTGGCAACTTCCTGTTCCTTGTTTCGCTTAAATAATTTATCAAATAATCCCATATTTCAGCCTCCTGCTTGTTGATTTGTCATATGCAGGGGCTGCAAAAATAGTGTTTTTAAGCGGTAAAGGCTATACCCAAAACGGCAAATTCCATTTCAGTCAAAGTTGCTCTGGGAAATAATTGAACTAGGCTAAATCCTGCTTTCCGGAAAGCAGATACAAAACCGCCATCCGAACCGCAACTCCATTCTCAACCTGATCTAAAATCATACTATGTTTGCTATCTGCTGCATCAGAACTTAACTCCACACCCCGATTGATGGGTCCGGGATGCATAATCAGAATCTCTTTTTCAAAGAATCAAGAATGGCCTGATTGACACCATAATACAGTGAATATTCTCTCAGCGATGAAAAGAGCGGCATGTTTTGTCGTTCCAGCTGAATACGCAAAATGTTTGCAACATCACACCAATTAAGCGCTTCCCGGATATCATAGGTCACATCTACCCCTAAGGCTTGAATATGTTTTGGAATGAGCGTTGGAGGTCCGGAAACCAGTACTTCTGCCCCCATTTTCTTCAACAAATAAATATTGGAAAGAGCTACTCTGGAATGCATGATATCCCCCAGGATAGCAACCTTTTTACCTTTCAGATGACCGAGTCTTTCGCGAATGGAAAAAGCATCTAACAATGCTTGTGTAGGATGTTCATTGGTTCCGTCGCCGGCATTTACGATCGCCGCAGGAATATGTTTCGACAAAAAGTGGGGCACCACTGGCACTATGACGCATGACCACCATATCCACCTTCATGGAGAGAATGTTGTTCACTGTGTCGAGCAGCGTTTCACCTTTGCTTACACTGGAACCACTGGCAGTAAAGTTGATGGTATCTGCACCCAATCGTTTTTCGGCCAATTCAAACGATATTCTGGTCCGGGTTGAATTTTCATAAAATAAATTGACAATAGTCGTATCCCGCAAGGAAGGTACTTTTTTGATAGGTCTTTTGAGTACCTCTTTAAAGTTATCCGCCGTTTTAAAAATTAAATCAATATCCGAAGCCTTGAGGTCTTTAATGCCCAATAGATGTTTGGTAGATAATCCCATTACGATTCCTTTTTATCATGGTCCAACAATACAACTTCATCCTTTTTGTCCTGAGCTTTCCAGTAAACTTTTACTTTTTGAGTAATGATTGAATCAATGGTTAATCCAACATAATCGGCCTGTATCGGAAACTCCCGGCTAAATCGACGATCTATTAAGGTCATTAGTTCTACTTTATCTGGTCTTCCGAAATCCAATATTGCATCCATCGCCGAACGTATCGTTCTGCCGGTAAATAAAACATCATCAACCAAAATCACTTTTTTGCCTTCCAGTGAAAAATCGATATTGGTATCGGAGGGAATTAAAATTTCCTTCCCGCTTTTAAAATCATCGCGGTAAAAAGTAATATCTAATTTTCCATAAGGAATGTTTTTTTGAATCAATTGCTGGGTATAACTGAGTATACGTTCTGCCAGAAATATCCCTCTTGGCTGTATACCTATCAGAACAGAATGATTAAAATCACCGTGATTTTCGATGAGCTGATGCGATAGTCGTTCGATGACTACTTTAAATTTCTGCTTATCTAAAATGGTTCTCAAAGTTTGGATTTGCGCAAAGTTAATATCTTCTCGCTGTTTCCGGTAATGCAATTTATGGCGAATTCCATGATTAAAATAAACGAAGTTGACCGGGTTGTAGTCTGCAAAAGGCCTCCAGATTAAATTCGAAGGGTGTTTCATTTAAACCGAATTGTTTTACATAGCGTTAAAATTGCTGTGAAATAATATCTGCAAAGGCCCCTTCACCTTTCATGCGGGTATGAAATCGGGAATCCGCAACTGATCCGCCATGGATGTCCTGAATACCGTTCCATACTTTAGAAAGCTTTTCGGGATAAGCCTTTTCCAACCAATCTTTAAAAATACCTCCGATGGCACCATTGAGACGAACGATTGTATAACCAGCCGATTTAGCACCTGCATGAGATGCTTGCCGTAAAACTTCATACATGTGGGTATCATTTAAACCGGGAATGATGGGGGCATTCATCACACCACAATGAATACCCGCTTTACTTAATTGTTCGATGATAGAAATACGCTGAGAATAAGTTGAAGTTCGTGGCTCCAATTTCCTTCTTAACGTTTCGTCCATGCTGGTAACAGAAATGTAAACCGATACCAATTTTTTTGCATTTAATTCCTGTAGGATGTCTAAATCTCTGAGTACCAGCGCATTTTTGGTAATGATACCAACCGGATTTCCATAATCCAGGCATACCTGCAAAATCGATCGGGTTAATTCCAGTTTACGTTCAATGGGTTGATAACAATCGGTATTTCCACTCAAAGAAATGGGTGAAGGATACCATTTTTTAGAAGAAAAGAGTTCACGGAGCATCTGAGGTGCTTGTCTTTTGATCAGAATTTTGCTTTCGAAATCTGTTCCGGCACCCAATCCCCAATATTCATGGGAATTTCGGGCATAACAGTAAATACAACCATGTTCACACCCCTGATAGGGATTTAAGGACCAGGAAAGAGGAATATCCGGACTATTGATTTTATTGACGATTGTACGACTTTGCTCTTCATAGTAAGTGGTCTCCAATTTTTGTTGTTCCCAATCATCGATGGCTTCAGGATGTTCAATCTGATACGATTTTAACTGAAATCGATTGGCAGGATTCGTTTGAGCACCTCTCCCTTTTTAAGTTGACCATCATTAAATATCGTATTCACATTGTAAAGATATCGCTGCCCCTGCATAAGGAGTTTACGTAGTTTAGAAACACAAAAAAAATCTGGTTGAAAATCTTGAAAAGGTGCTAAAATGATAGAAGATCTATAATCAGGATGACCAATCACGGAATCCGCAACAAAACCGCCCCAATAAAAACCAAACACAGCGTATTCTACCCGCTTAGGCTTGAAGGTATGCCTATTTTTTTTACTTTTGTCGTGCTGCTGAATTAGGCAGCCTTAAAAAAATAAATGATGTACCAACCTAAAAATAAAATCCGAATTGTAACAGCCGCATCTCTATTTGATGGACATGATGCATCGATCAATATCATGCGACGCGTTATGCAATCCAGCGGGGCTGAAGTGATTCATTTGGGTCATGACCGAAGTGTTCAGGACGTTGTGGATTGTGCGATTCAGGAAGATGCCAATGCCATTGCCATGACCTCCTATCAAGGTGGGCATGTTGAGTATCTCAAGTATATGTACGATTTATTAAACGAAAAAGGCTGTAGCCATATTAAAATTTTTGCCGGTGGCGGAGGTGTCATACTCCCGGATGAAATTAATGAGCTACAAGCTTATGGCATTACCCGGGTTTATAGTCCGGACGATGGAAGAGCCATGGGATTACAGGGTATGATTGATGATTTGTTGGAAAAGAGTGATTACCCAACCGGTCAACATTTAAATGGTGAAGTTTCATACCTTGAGAAAAAAGATTTTCGAAGTATAGCGCGCTGTATCAGTGCTGCTGAAAATTTTCCGGATGCACCTGAAACGCAGCAAATGTTAACCAAAGTTCGCGAAAATTCGAAAAATAGTCAGACCCCGGTTTTAGGGATAACAAGTACAGGAGGAGCAGGAAAAAGTAGTTTAGTCGATGAATTGGTGAGAAGATTTTTAATAGACTTTCCGGAGAAACGGATTGGTATTGTATCCGTCGATCCTTCAAAACGGAAAACAGGAGGCGCATTATTAGGTGACAGAATTCGGATGAATGCCATTCGGAGTAATCGGGTTTTTATGCGCAGTATGGCCACACGCCAGAGCAATTTAGCCTTGAGTAAATATGTTCAGGATGCGGTGGATATCCTCAAAACATCACAATTTGATTTAATCATTCTTGAAACCAGTGGGATCGGACAAAGCGATACCGAAATTACAGAACATAGCAATGTTTGTATGTATGTGATGACACCGGAATATGGTGCTGCTACCCAGTTGGAAAAAATTGACATGTTAGATTTTGCCGATATCATAGCCATCAACAAATTTGATAAACGAGGTGCGATGGATGCGTTGCGGGATGTTAAAAAACAATATCAACGTAACCATAAGTTATTTGATCAGGAAGCTGAAAACATGCCGGTATTTGGAACGATTGCATCACAATTTAACGATCCGGGGGCCAATACTTTATACAGAGCGTTGATGGATAAAATTGTTGAAAAAACCGGGGCTGATTTAAATTCAGGATTCCATGCTTCTGAAGAAATGAGTGAAAAAATCTTTATTATCCCACCTTCCAGAACACGTTATTTGAGTGAAATCACAGAGAATAATCGAAAATATGATCAATGGGCAGAGCAACAAGGTAACATTGCTCAAAAACTATTTGGTATACAGCAGACGATCAAAACAATGAGCGAATCAGGTGTTGAAGATGCAGATCGTTTGATTAAAGTGTTGCAAGAGGTTTATGCAAAAGTAGAATTAGACCTCGATCCAAAGAATAAAATGCTGCTCGAAAACTGGGAAGCCAAAAAGAAAAAATACACCGACGAGTACTATACCTTCAAAGTGCGGGATAAAGAATTAAAAATCAAAACCCATTCCGAAAGTCTGAGTCACTCTCAGATACCTAAGGTCTCCGTACCGCGCTATGAGTCATGGGGTGAAATCTTAAAATGGTGCCTCATGGAAAATTTCCCGGGTGAGTTTCCTTATGCAGCCGGCATTTATCCATTCAAGCGTGAAGGTGAAGACCCGACTCGTATGTTTGCGGGTGAAGGTGGACCGGAAAGAACCAATAAACGTTTCCATTATGTTTCAAAAGGATTGCCTGCTGCCCGTTTAAGTACGGCATTTGACAGCGTTACCTTGTATGGAAATGACCCGGATCATCGCCCGGATATTTATGGAAAAATTGGAAATAGTGGTGTAAGTGTTCCTTCATTGGATGATGCTAAAAAGTTGTATAGTGGTTTCAATCTGGCTGATCCGAAAACATCGGTTAGTATGACCATCAATGGCCCTGCCAGCATCATTGCTGCCTTTTTTATGAATGCAGCCATTGATCAGCAGTGTGAAATCTATATCAAACAACATGGATTAGAGCAAGAAATTGAAGAAAAAATAAAATCATTTTTTGCAGGAAAGGAGCATCTGAAACCTACGTATTTTAATCATTCTATGAGTGAAAATGGTGGCGAACTACCTGAAGGAAATAATGGACTGGGGTTAATGCTTTTAGGAGTTACCGGCGATCAGGTTCTTCCGGCAGATGTTTATCAAAAAATAAAAACGGAAACCTTGAAGCAAGTGAGAGGTACAGTACAGGCAGATATTCTCAAAGAAGATCAAGCGCAAAACACCTGTATTTTCAGTACTGAATTTTCTTTGAAACTGATGGGTGATGTGCAACAATATTTTATTGATCAACAAGTTAGAAATTTTTACAGCGTCAGTATCAGTGGATACCATATCGCCGAGGCAGGCGCCAATCCAATATCCCAGTTAGCCTTCACCCTGAGTAATGGATTCACCTTTGTGGAATACTACCTAAGCCGGGGTATGCATATTGATGATTTTGCACCAAACTTATCATTTTTCTTCAGCAATGGCATTGATCCGGAGTATAGTGTGATAGGACGGGTTGCCCGAAGAATATGGGCGAAAGCCATGAAACATAAATATGGCGGAAATGAAAGAAGTCAGATGTTGAAATATCATATTCAAACATCAGGACGCAGCTTACATGCTCAGGAAATTGACTTCAATGATATTCGAACCACACTTCAGGCCTTATATGCGATATATGATAACTGTAATTCGCTCCACACCAATGCTTATGATGAAGCAATCACAACGCCTACCGAAGAAAGTGTGAGACGCGCCATGGCCATACAGTTGATCATCAATCGCGAATTAAGCCTGGCCAAAAATGAAAACCCACTTCAAAATTCATTTATCATTGAGGAATTAACTGAATTGGTAGAAAATGCGGTCTATGCTGAATTCGATCGAATTACGGAAAGAGGTGGTGTATTAGGAGCCATGGAAACCATGTATCAACGTAGTAAAATTCAGGAAGAAAGTTTGTATTACGAGAACTTGAAACATACCGGAGAATTTCCAATCATTGGTGTCAACACATTTTTGAGTTCAACCGGCTCACCAACCGTATTACCACAAGAGGTGATTCGTTCGGCCACAGAAGAAAAAGAATTTCAGATTAAAGGCATTCAAAATTTGTGGGAACGAAGCGGCGCAAAAGGACCTGAAATGCTTAAACGTCTGCAGAATAAAGCCATTCATAACGAAAATCTTTTTGAAGAACTCATGGAAACAGTGAAATACTGTTCTTTAGGGCAAATCACAAAAGCGTTGTTTGAAGTAGGCGGACAGTACCGCAGGTCGATGTAAAGTAGTTGGATTAAAGTAAAATCTATTCTATTTAGGGCTGCTGTCCCCCGCCGCAGTTATAAAGGCTATTAGGCTTTTATGATGAAATGAACAATATTCCATTTCCGTAAAATGCATTTGTAAATTGCCAGTTCAGCACTTTTTGTAAACAGTGATTGCAGAGTATGGGCTTTAAATGAGTTTAAACGAGAACGATCCGCCTTCGGCGGATCGTTCTCGTTTGTGTTTAGTGTATTTTCATTAACCCTGCAGAGCCGCTGCACCACTGACAATTTCGGTCAATTCGGTTGTAATTGCAGCCTGACGGGCACGATTATAAGATATTCTCAGAGATCGTAACATTTCTTCAGCATTTTCAGTCGCTTTATCCATGGCAGTCATACGCGCACCATGTTCAGAAGCATGACTATCCAAAACACCTTTAAAAATCTGGGTATTTAAAATTTTGGGCATCAATTCCTGAATCAATACCTCTTTGGACGGTTCAAAAATAAAATCAGTCACCGACTCACTTGAATTGGTTTTGGTTTTAGGAATAGGCAAATGCTGCTCACAAACGAATTCCTGTGTAGCGGCATTTCTAAAACGGCTATACACCAAATCCACCCGATCAAACTCTTTATTGATAAAGGCTTGTCGAACATACTCTGCAACATCTTTTACTTTATCAAAATTCAAATCACTGAAAAGATTCCAAAATTGCTCAATCATCGGCATATTGGCTCTTCCAAAAGCCTCAAACCCCTTTTTACCTATGGGTAAAATGGTCACTTGTCCTTTTGCCGCCAAATCCTTGTATTTATGCTGAATAGTTGACTTCACCAATTTTACCAGATTTGAGTTAAATGCTCCGCATAAACCTCTATCGCTGGTAACTAAAATGATGAGAACTTTTTCAACCGGACGCTCAGCATTCAGTCCACCACCCAGATTTCCATCCACACTTCCGATAATATTACCGAGCATTTCCTGTAATTTTTCAGCATATGGACGCATTTGCAGGATGGCATCCTGTGCCCTTCTCAACTTCGCAGCACTTACCATTTTCATTGCTTTGGTAATTTGTTGCGTCGTTCCTACTGATTTGATACGTAGTCGTACTTCCTTAAGTTGGCCTGACATGAATGGATTCGTTTAAATTTGCCCGCAAAGGTAACCAAATATCTTAAAAATTTATAATTCGATTCAGAATTCACATTTATTGTGGAAAAGAAAACGGAGGACCAAATCCTCCGTTTTATCATTCAAAATTGTTCTTTTGTTTACTTCATGGCAGGAAGCGCTTTCTGAATCTGGGTTCCTACACTATTGGCAGGATCCAAAGAAATCAGTTTATCACTATACAATTTCGCATCATCCTTATTATTGGCGGTATATGCAACCATTGCTAAATAAGTGTAAGCTTTTAAAAGATCTTTTTCTTGGCAGGATCTTCGTTGATTTTCCCGATCCATTGGTTGTAATAATCCTTGGCAGCTCCAGTTTTATAGTCTTTGTCTTTAGTCGCTTCCGTAATTCTGGCCATCCAAAAAATACTGGTTGGTTCATCAGGATATTTTGAATTATATAAACGAATCATCGGCTCCGCATTCGCATAGTCACGCGCATAGAAATACATGACTCCAGACCACCAATAATCAACAGCTTCAATGCCGGGTGAATTGCTTTCGACAATTTTTTGTACCAATTTCCTGAATTCCCATACATTTCAGCATCATAATAAGCCTCAGCAATATTTCTGAAAACGGGTGTTTTATCACTGCTGGTATCAATGGCAATTCCTTTATTGAATGAACTTTCAGCCAAAGATGCCGTGTTGGTATCCTTCAAGAGAATTTTACCATAATAGATATGATCCTGAGGAATAATTTTAAGCGGATCTTGTTTTGCAAAAAATTTATCCATATTCATTTTGGCATTTGTAAAGTCTTTGGTTTCGTATTGGCTAAATCCGATGACACGATACATATATGGTCTTTCAGCACCTTTGCCAATTAAGTCATTCATTTTTTGAATCGCATTCTGGTATTCTTTGGCCAAATAAAGGGTATTGGCATACTGAATCTGGTCATCAATGCTTTTATCTGACAATTCGAGATATTTCTCAATATTTTCTTTCGACAATTTAAATCTGTTCACTTTATAGTATGCATCAGCAAGTGCTTTAAACGGCAAGGGATTTTCTTTATCCAGCTCAGATGCTCGTGCATAATTGGCAAGTGCACTATCGTAATTTTTGGCCGCATACCATAAATTTCCCTTTTTGTAATTGGCCAGAGATTGTACAGCAGGAAACATTTCAGCATTTTCATAATTGGTCATGGCATTACCACCACCACCTTGCAATTTGCGATAGGCATCTCCCAATCCGATATATAAATCGCCATTTTTCTCAGTTTCAAGAGCCTTTTTATACAATTCAATGGCTTTGTTTGGATCCATTCCTTCGGTATAAGTAATCGCATCTGCAGCATATTGCAAAGGACGGATATCTTTCTTTTTCGCCTTTGAAGCGGCTTTCTCAATTAAACTGGTTGCAGTGGTAACATCTTTTTGCAATAATTTGACACGGGCCAAACCAGCCTGATTCGCAGGATCATCCATGAATTTTTGAAATATTGCTTCTGCAGCTTTTAAATTTTCATTTTCTATTTCGATCAATCCCAAATAGTAGTTCGACAAGGGGTCTGTCATAGTACTAAATATCGCTTTAGCACTTTCGTATCTTTTGTATTTAAATTTTTTCACGCCATCTTCCATGGATTGTGCAAAAAGATTGCTCATGGAAGTCAGGACCATAGCCAAAACCAGGCTTGTTTTTTTGATGCTGTTCATTTTCATTTTTTATTGTATTCTTTGCCTTACGGCCATTCAATGATTATATGGATGGCAAATATCCATAAAGGTTATGATTCAAGGTATCACTTAACGAAAATTTTATTCTTGTGCATTTGTTTCACGCAAAAGCACATTAACCCTCAAGGGAAACAATTTGGCTTGTTTAAAGACTAATTGGCCATCTCTGCATAAATAATTCACCAATCCGGTCCCTAACCCCTGCCATGACTCCTTGCTGATAAAGTAAAAATTGCGAGTACAAGGATATTCCCTTAAACCGATATAAGCCTGATAGGGTTTCACAAAAGCGGTAATTTTTCCTGTATCCGGCTTGATTCCTGCCACACGAACTTGCGACAAAAAACTCTCGACGGTAGAATCGCTTTGATCCGCCACCCAACTGACGCCGATTACGCCAATGGTATTTTCGTTTTTCGACACATAATCAATCACTTCTTGACTATTATTGGTAGCAAAAATATTTTCTGATAATTTACTTCCCGGAATCAAAGAATCGGTGATGTATCTGACCGTACTGGAAGCTTTATGATCAAAAACGATTTGATATTTTGCTGCGTTTTCGGTTCCCTTCAGGATTTCTTTGATTTGAGACAAGGCAAAATTTGAGTCTTTTGAACTTCGCGATGTGATAAAAACCACCGCATCTCTGGCCATAGCCATACTTTTTGGAACAATTTGTTTTGATTCACAGAATTTCCTTTCTTCTTCATTCAATTCCCGGGTCACAAAAATCACCCGGGTCGTATCCTCGAAAAAGTCTTTAAAACACTCAGCTTCCGGTTTATATTCAGCCAGAATTTGTGCATTCGGAAACCTGGAGCGGAAAATTTTTAATTGTTCTTCCATGATAGGTTGATAGGTTTCGTCAATGGAAATTTTAATACTTCCGGATGTTTGATTGTCTTGCGGACCTTGTTCTTGACAAGCATTTAGACCCAAGAATATGGGGATACAGAATAAAAGGACGATTTTTTTGATTTGCATAATTGATTTCTTTAACGGAATAAAATTGTTTGGTATTTAAACGCAAAATTCCATTGATTTTTTACCCTTGCAAAGGTAGTTCATATATGCTAAACAGGCTTTGGTCGCAATTTCATAACTTACAGCTAAGTTATCATTCATTGTGATGATCACATCTGAATGGTTCAGCAGATTGGAAATAGAAAGGGTCTGATGACCTTATAACTAATTGCGAAGTTCTGTTTGGGTCGTAAAACGGGAGTTCTAAAATACCCATCACTAACATACCCTTGAATGAGCATGATTTTCATATGACTCAAATCAATATCTTTGAATGACTAAATTTGAATACATGAGATTACTGATTTTGTTTCTTTTTATGCTTGAATTTGTATTACCGATCAAGGCACAAACACAGGAGGAAATTATCCAAAATCATCTGAAAGCCATTGGTGGAGAATCCAATTGGACCAAAGTCAAATCCGTTTTAATTGAATATCAAATTGCCTCAGATGCTGGAACAATGAAAGTGAGTCGGAAAATTATCCGCAACAAATCATACCGCAACGATTTTAAATTTGAATCGCGCGTACCAGCTTACAAAGATCATGAGTTCTACATTCTATATACACCTCAAGGCGGTTGGAAGTATATGCCAGACACCCGGGATAAGGTGGAAGGAATGGACAGTTCAGAATTAGAATTGGCCAAAATTGACCTGGATTATGACGACCCCTTTATTGCTTATCGCGAAAAAGGAATCAATATTCAAATGATGGATTTGATGTATGAAGGAGAAAAGGAATATTTTAAATTTCAAATCCATTATCCATCAGGTAGAAGCTTTATTTGCCTATTGGACACAAAAACCTATTTAATTCGACGGATGACCGAAGTCAATACCGATGCAGATAATAACAAAATATTCGACGATTATCGACCTACACCGGAAGGCCTGATATTTCCACGTTCCATCACGGGTTCTTTCGGTGAACAACTCATTACCCTGATTAAAATAAATCCGGTTTTTCCCGAATCCACCTTTAAAGTGACGCCTCCAGTTAATTTCCGTTAAAAGAAGATTGCTGCTGTATGAAAACAAATGGATAAGTCTGAATGCTAATCCTTTTAGGCCTATGTTGTTTGCAATCTGTCTGGATGGCATTGTACAAATCAGGTATTTCCGAGATAATTTTGTTATTTACATGTTAATGCACAAAGGGGGCATACTGAGTGCTTGATAGCGGCGTTTATAAATTCAAATTTCAATACATGCAAAAATTTACATCCGACGACTTATTACTTTATCTTTTTAATGAATGTGAACCGGAACAATATCAAAGCATTCATCAGGCCATCAATGAATCGGCTGAACTTCAAATGGAAATAGAAATGCTTAAAAGCGGCATTCAGGATTTTCAGGAAATCGAGCTGGCCCCGCATTCAAAATCCATCGAAAAAGTGATGCAGGCATTACACAATCCCGCAGAAATTACAATGCTTTAGTGCTTGGGCATTCTAGAATTTTTTGCGCCCGTTTATCTTATTTTTTGATTCTTTAGGAGAATTTATTATCCTGTAATATACTCAGATTTAAATAGGTCCTTAGCTCAGGGGCATCCTTGAACATTTGAATTTCCACTACTTTTTGAGGAATTAATTTCCGATAATTTCTCCTCTCAAAGTACCCGATGTGGCATCCGTAATCCGTACATTGACAAACTGACATTTCTGCGCATGTCCTTTTGGGAAAATCACCATTTTATTGGTGTCTGTTCTTCCACACCACTCTTCCGAATTCTTTTTAGATGGCCCTTCGACGAGTACGCGATGTATTTTCCCAATTTCATCTTTGTTCTTTTGTTCACTATGACTACGATGCAGGGCGATAATTTCGTTTAATCTTTTATTTTTGACCTCCGCCGGAATATCATCCGGATACCTTCTTGCCGCCAAGGTTCCTGATCTTTCACTATACTCATAGGTATAGGCCAATTCATATTTTACGTATTCAATCACTTCGAGGGTTTGCTGATGATCCTCTTCCGTCTCACTGCAAAAACCCGTGATAATATCTGTACTGATGGCACATCCAGGCAGAATTTCCCGTATCCGATCTATCTTGTGCAAATACCATTCTTTGGTGTATGTTCTGTTCATCAATTGCAATATTCGGGTACTCCCGCTTTGTATTGGCAAATGGATATACTTACAAATATTATCATATTTAGCCATCGTTTTTAGAACATCATCAGTAATATCTTTTGGATGGGAGGTACTATAACGAATTCTCAAATCAGGATGTATCAAGGCTACTTTTTCAAGCAATCCGGCAAAGCTGACCACCTCTTCCGTTTCCGGATTTTGCCATCGATAACTATCTACATTCTGTCCTAAAAGCGTTACTTCACGATATCCTTGTTCAAATAAATCACGGGCCTCAGCAACGATCGAATAAGCATCTCTGCTGCGTTCCCTGCCTCGGGTAAACGGCACGACACAAAAACTACACATATTATTGCATCCCCGCATGATACTAACAAAACTGCTTACCCCATTTTGGTCTAAACGAATCGGGTTAATGTCAGCATATGTCTCCTCGCGGCTTAGCAAAACATTGATGGCTTTCTGACCACCATCTGCTTCGGCAATCAATGCCGGTAATGTTCGATATGCATCGGGGCCAATCACCAAATCAACGAGCTTTTCCTGCTCCAAAAGGCTTTCTTTCAATCTTTCGGCCATACAACCCAAAATGCCCACTAACAGTCTGGGATTCTTTTTCTTAAATCCCTTAAAATGCATTAAACGATGTCGAATAGTTTGCTCAGCTTTTTCCCGAATGGAACAAGTATTGACCAATAACAAATCGGCTTGATCCGGCTCTGTTACAGCCCCATAACCTTGTTCATGTAAAATAGAGGCCACAATCTCACTGTCGTTAAAATTCATTGCGCAGCCATAACTTTCGATATAATATTTGCGGGAGGAATGCGCATTCACCGATGAACGAAAAGGCCGGCCCTGAACCGACTCATCCATTTGTTTGCTGGAAGTATGATCGAACATGTAATAAAATTGAACATTCAAAGGTAAGGGAAAGCAGTCTTATTCGAAAGGTCCTGTTTACAGGGTCATTGTCACTTTTGTGCAGGAATTTAGTTAGGTTTGCGCAATTTTTAAATATCATGAAACGCCCAATTAGAGTATTGATTGCCAAAATAGGTCTGGTTGGTCACGACCGCGGAGCCAAAGTAATCGCCTCTGCCCTCAAGGATGCCGGCATGGAAGTGATTTACACCGGCTTACGTCAAACCCCTGAAATGGTGGTACAAACTGCCCTGCAGGAAGATGTTGATGCCATTGGTGTCAGTATTTTATCAGGAGCGCATATGACGGTTTTTCCGGCTTTAATTGATTTGCTCAAATCCCATGATTTGCAAAACATTTTATTGACCGGCGGAGGAATTATTCCAGAAGACGATCGAAAAAAGTTAATTGAAATGGGGGTTGATGAACTCTTTACACCGGGAACACCCACTTCGGATATTGCCCAATACATTCAGCAAAAAGTCAAATTTTAATCATTAAATATATCAAAACACATGGAATTTCAAACCTTACTTTTTCAAATCGAAAATGGCATTGCACAAATTACAATTAACAGACCCGACAAAATGAATGCATTGAATAAAGATGTGATTCAGGATTTAAGTGCCGCATTTGACGAAGTGTATCAAAACAAATCGATCAAAAGTGTCATCCTTACTGGTGCAGGTCAAAAAGCATTTGTGGCGGGTGCAGACATCACGGAATTTATCAATTTGATGAAAATGGAGGTGCTGAATTAGCACGTATCGGACAAGAGAATGTATTCAATAAAATCGAAAATTGCCCCAAACCAGTTGTTGCAGCGGTTAATGGTTTTGCATTAGGTGGTGGTTGTGAACTGGCCATGAGTTGTCATTTTCGGGTGGCCAGTGAAAATGCGAAATTTGGTCAACCAGAAGTCAATCTGGGATTGATACCCGGATACGGCGGCACACAACGTTTAACGGCACTTGTTGGTAAGGGAAAGGCCATGGAATTATGTATGACTGCTCACATGGCGGATGCCAACGAAGCATTGCAATGGGGTTTAGTCAATCACGTTACTACACAGGAATCCTTGCTGGAAAGAACCAAAGACATTTTAAACATCATCAATACCAAATCGCCCATGGCACTTAGCCGTGTGATTACCTGTATTAATCAGGCCGGTCATTCGAATGGTTATCAAACGGAGATTCAGGAATTTGGTGCTTGCTTTCAAACAGCCGATATGAAGGAGGGCGGTGGTGCATTTTTGGAAAAACGTAAGCCGGTGTTTGCCTGATTCTAGTCTTTACGAGAATTAAAGTTTTAACGATTTATTCCGCATCGTTGGTTTTTGTCTTCTGAAGGATACATTTTGACCGAATTACAGTCAAAGTAATTTTTCAATTGAAAAAAATAAGTGGATATGAAGAGACAGATTTTCAAAATATCTATGCCAATGCTATAAATAAAATTTGAATGATCTTCATAAATCCATGACTTTTAGCTTTAAACCGGACGTAAATTCCTCCTCAACAATCCAATAAAATACAATTTTTCTATAAACCTAAGATTTTGCAGTTGCTCAATGAGTAACTGCAAAATCAGGCTTTAAGAGGGTATTTTTTCAACCAAAATTGCCTGACCTAATCGATCAAAATAAGTGCATGTCATTTCTTTCAAACTGATTTCCCATTTGTCGATACCTGTTTCCGCACACATTTGGATAAACGTCAGATAGTCTGTATGACCAGCCTGATGAGCAAGTAACCCAGCTCTAAAATTTTCCACATGCACCAGGTCTGAAATCCCTATAGTTTCATATTTGGCCGATACCGAGATGGTATAACCTTCATGACCATAATAATTTATCCTTCCATCATTCACATAGGTTTCATATTTTTTAACCCCCAATAACAGAATTTCCTGAATATAGGCCGGAAAATCAGCACCCGATTTTACTTTGTCGTGCGCAGCCTTGAGTTGTTCTATCGTAAACATTTTATTAAATTTTATTCATCTTTTTTTATCAGTTCAGGTCGAACAATTGCTTTTCTCTCATAGATTTTGAGTTATGGAAAGATGAATTCTTGGCCCCAAAATTAAATTGTCTGGACTGTTTACCCAAAATCAATGTCCGGAAACATTCAACTTTTCAGGTTCATGTTTGTGCTTAAACAACAATGCAAAAAGTATAGCAATCACCAAGGCATACGCCGCAAAACCAGCCAAATCATATGCCAATCTTGGAACCATCATGCGTGAAAAACGATCAATTAATATACCACTCACCGAACTACCCATCATCGCTCCTACCCCATTGGTCATCATCATAAACAAACCCTGGGCACTCGAGCGAATACCCGAATCAGTGGTCGTTTCCACAAAAAGTGAACCGGAAATATTAAAGAAATCAAAGGCCATACCATATACAATACAGGATAAAATAATCATCCACAGTCCCGATGATGGATCGCCATAAGCAAACAAACCAAAACGTAAAACCCATGCAACCATGCTGATTAACATGACCTGTTTAATACCAAACCTTTTGAGAAAGAATGGAATTGCCAGAATAAATAAGGTTTCTGAAATCTGAGAAATGGACATGATTAAAGTACTGTACTTTACAACCACCGAATCGGCATATTCCGGAATACTGGCGAACTCCGACAAAAAAACGTCGCCATACATATTCGTTAATTGAAGTGCCGCGCCTAAAAACATTGAAAAAATAAAAAATAAGGCCATTTTATAATTGGCGAATAATTTAAATGCACTGAGACCCATTATTTCGATCACCCCTGCATTTTCCGAAACCAAACGCTGAGGTTTACATTTCGGTAAGCTGAAAGAATAAATGCCCAACAAAACCGACGAAACTGCAGAAATCAAAAACATATTTGCACTAGCTTTATTGCCACTCAAATTGGTCAGCCACATGGCAGCAATAAATCCAACGGTGCCCCAAACACGAATGGGTGGAAATACCTTTACCACATCATAGCCTTCTGCTTTCAGGATATGATAAGCAACAGAATTAGAGAGTGAAATCGTAGGCATGTAGCAAATCATGGCTGCCAGTATCACCCAAAAAAAAGTGCCCGCATCATTCACTTGTGGGATGAATGCTAAACAAATACCTGTGAGGATATGTAAAATGCCGTACAATTTTTCGGCATTGATCCACTTGTCGGCCAGAATGCCGGTGAGTGCAGGCATAAACAAAGAAGAAATCCCCAAGGTGGAAAAAATAGCACCGAACTCGGCACCATTCCATTGTTTGTTTACAAACCAATAATACTAACAGTTATGAGCCATGCTCCCACACAAAAATTGCATAAAGCTCATCACGGTTAACCTAAATTTAATCTGCATTTGCTTGTTTTTATGTTCGGTAAATCTATAGTTTATGCACCTAAACTCCAAACATATCCAATTGTTCAAGGACTTCAAGTGTTCAAATGAAAGCAACAACAGGTTTTTATTTCGTTCTAAGTTTTTTGCCCTATTGCTCAAATTAGAATTGTTTGTTTAATTCAATTCAGGATTATATAAAAATATGATATATTTGCCCACCGATTTTTAAATGGTCTCGTAGCTCAGTTGGATAGAGCAACAGCCTTCTAAGCTGTAGGTCTTTGGTTCGAATCCAAACGGGATCACCGCTAACCGCTGAAAGGCGGTTTTTTTTTGATAAAAATTTCCATCACGAATTCTGCGCTTTACTTCATGAAATAGAATAATCTGCAAAAAGGTCATTCTCATAAAATATGTTGACTGACTAAGTTCTATTTCTTCAATGGCCCAAAAATTTGAATCTGCAGCACTGCGGCAACGATAGGAACGAAAAGCCCGGAGCCCGCCAAAGCGGGTGAGGACTTGCAGTGGATAGCGTGCCCGGCCGCCCGAATGAGCTAGAAAAATCTCCGCTACCCTACTGGAATATTTTCAACCTTTCCGTCTGGATTCGTATATTTTTTTGAGGATTCGAATACAGTTTTTCGGATAATTTATGCATTCATTATATATTTGACTACATTTTATTCATTGAAAACACTCGTTTTTTTTGTTATGCTGCGTACTTTAATCGTTGATGATGAACACCTTGAATATTGTTTTGCTTGAGTCTCTTTCGGCCAAATATTACCCCGAAGTAGAAATCATTGCCAAAGCCGATAATGTGGATGATGCCATTGATATTTGCCTGAATCAAAAGCCCGATTTGATGTTTTTGGATATTCAAATCCACAATCAAACAGCCTTTGATATCCTCGAAGCCATCGCCGAAATTCCTGTGATGGTGGTGATGGTAACCGCTTACGAAAATTATGCTCTCAAAGCCATTAAAAATTCCGTCATCGATTATTTGTTGAAACCGGTCAGAATATCTGAGTTTCGGGATGCTGTAGTGAAAGCCGTGAAGTTAAAATCGGAGCGCACTTCCGAAAATCAAGTGAACGAACAAAGTACTGATTTTTATTTGGCCTTGCCTTCGGCAAATAAGTTGGTGATTGCGGTTGCCAAGCAAATCATACGGCTCGAAGGAATGAGCAATTATACCAAAATTTATACAGAAGGCGGACAGTGCCACACGGTTACCAAAACGCTCAAAGAGTACGAACTGAAATTACCACCCGAAATGTTTGTTCGCGTGCACAAATCGCATATCATCAATATTCAGCAAGTTGAAAAAATTTTACGTTCCAAAAATGGCAGTCTGCTCATGAAAGATGGAAGTGAAATACCTATTGCTGCGGGCAGAAAAAAATGATTCAAGATAAAATATTGTTTTAGTATCCATCGGTTGAGGTCCATTTAACGGTTTATTTGGAAGGAGGAAGATGCCTTCAATTTCTCTTGATCTACCCACCTGCTTTTCGCAGTGCACCTAGGCAAATTTCCTAAGACCATACAATCAGGTTAACAGCGCCCTCCGAAAAAAATGCCTGCTTCTCATGGTCAACAGATCAAAGAATTGCCCGGCTGGGGCTGATTCTCAAACTATTGATGTTGGTTAACAGATACTTTTCCGCTTTCACTCAATTATTCATTCGTTTACTCAATTGTATATCATTTACCTGAATGCCCGCTTTATGTTTGTATCAGGATTATGAAAACAACTACTTTAACTTTATTATTCAATACCTTGTTTTTGCTCACACAGGCAGGCGTGATTGAATCGACCACCCATGGGCGAATTGGTCGTAAAAGCCAGGATTGCAAAAAGCTTGGACTCTGTTTAAACACCGAAAAAAGCGCATCTTCATTGAATATCGTTTTTCGTTACGATGATCATCAGGCTTACCTGGAGCTGATGATTTCTTTCGATGATTTAAAGCTGAAACAATCGGAAGCCTTGGTTTATTTCGAAAATCAAAGCAAGGTAGATTTTGAAGAAGCCATTGAATTACCCGAATCATTGCGTACGGCCTTGAAGATTAATAAGCGAAGCATTTTACCCGGCCGATATGTGCTTCAACGCGACGGAGCTCAGTACAAAATACGAATACCCTTACAAAACATGCAGTAACTTTTTTTATGCCTCAATGGATTCTATTTCCCTGAACCACGAACGCATAATTATTATGAAAACAGCAGATGCTATATAGGTATTGTCCATATGAACTTTTCATAGTAGTAGTCGGTTTATTTGCGACGATACCTGTATCAGCTCTGTCTAATCCTCATTGTTTTGCTGCACCTGTTTTTAAAAATATTTCAGACTCCATCATCCGGAATGCAGTCTTGCACTGGAAAACACACTCATCTCTCGAAACGCAGGAGTCTGAAAAATCAAAATCCTGGCGGAATTTGAAAACAATTTCCGCCTTGATTTTTTCCTCACCCTCAATGGTACTTCTTTCCACAATCCCAGTACTGCAGAACAGCAACAAAACCTCTTCATGGCCTATTACCAAGTGAGTATCAATAATCGTTTGAAGCTATCCTGGATGGAATGTCAACTGTATATCTGGAACGAATTTGGCTATCGGTATACTGCAAAAAATAAAGCTGAGCATGTTCAGGATTTGTTGCATATAAAAATGGATTTGCTGAGTAAAATTGTGAAGGAAATTCAATGGATCGCGACTCTTTAAAGTAAGACTCAATTACATGCTAATTATCAAACGTGTAATAACGCCGTCAATGAACGTTTTTTACATTCTGCTTACTACTCGCCCGGCTATGTTTTGTTTAATACGGGTATTAGTAAACGATGGCCCAAACAAGGTAAGTTGGAGCTTGGTTTGGTGGGCGGTGAAATCACACGTATACGCCGACAAGAAATATTTACCGAACGTCAAGAAACTGAACTTTACGGGTTAAAAGCGGGTGAACATCAAAAGGTGGAATACGGAATGAATATTCAATTCCAGCAGCCTTTAAGGCCATTGAGCAAACAATTTTATTGGGAAAATCAAAGTCGATTATTCTGTTCCCATAAAAATTTATCAAAACCTGAAAATTATAAACTCAATATTCAGAATAGTTTTTATTTCCTGACATTAAAATATATCCGTTTAGGACTCAAAACAGAGGTAGTCTATGATCCCATGATTTCCTCCAAAATATTCATGAGTAATCTTTTTTTATTTGGATTTCATCTTTATAACAAACTCTAATATGATACGTACATACATTGTTGACGACGACAAACCCAATATCGACCTCATTCGAACCATGGCCGATCGTTATTGCCCGGAATTACAAATCATAGGAAGCAGCGATCAGGTCGAAACAGCGATTAGCGAAATTCTGCAATTGCAGCCTGAGCTCATTTATCTGGATATACAATTATACAATCAGTCCGGTTTTGAAATCCTGGATGCTATTAAGGACTTGACCAGTAAAGTAATTATTGTATCAGCTTATGAACAGTATGCCCTCAAAGCGATTAAAAATAATGTAACGGATTATTTAATCAAACCTATTCGGATTGCCGACTTCAGGAATGCAGTGACCAAGGTATCCGCAGAAATAAAAAACAAGAACCATACCCTCGGAAAAGATCCTGAAAAAACTTTCTATATCGCTTTGCCAGAAAAAAATGACTTAAGTATTATCAGCAGTGAACATATCGTGCGTTTGGAAGCCCGAAGCAATTATACACGCATCATTACCGACGACTCAGGCGTATATACAACGAGTAAAACCCTCAAAGACTATGAGATAAAACTCCCGCCCGAACAATTTGTTCGGGTACATAAATCGCATATTGTGAATTTGCAACACGTCTGTAATTATCAAAGACTAAAAACGGCCATCTCATCGCGAACGATTCGGCCGAAATCGATTGCTGCCAGTCGGAAAAAAGAGGTGTTACAACGCATATTATTTTAACCCGGACATTCAATAAAATGTTTGAACAAAAATGTTTCATTGTACTTAAGTAAAACCATTTTGGTTGGCTTTAGATTTTTATTGGTCATAATACTTTGGCTGAAATCGATTCAAAAAGAATAACAGGCTAAGTTTCTGAATACTTGTTTAAACATCGATAAACAAAGGGTTCTGAATTTCCTCGTTCACTCAAAAAATTCCCTGTTCACTCAATTTAACTAGGTAGAAATCTGCAACGCCATACTTTTGTTTTAGTTCTTTAATACAACCTAGAAGTTTTTCAGACGAATCTCATACTCCCCGTTTTTTTTTGAATTTTACGCATGTCTGATTGAACGTATATGTTAGGAATATGAATTTTATGTAAGATATTTTCTTACATCATTATGAGAACAAAACCGGTTTACTTTTCATTTTTTTCGCAATCTTAAATGAATAGTTGCCGGTTTCTTTTTTTTATCCCATCGAGAATATTGAACCATTCATTTTTTCCTCAACACCTTGAACCCACAATTTGCAGTGACAAAATTTGGGTTGAATTTGTACTTCTACTCAATGATGACTGCCATGAAAAACAAATAGGCCGCAGGAAACCTGCAGCCTATTTTATTTGATGTCCTTTTTTTTCAAGAAACCACCCTGAATGAAAATCCTTTCAGGGTTATTGCTGAATTATGGTTTAGCAGATCCAACAAAATTATTGTTGTTTGGTTCCCATACTAGGAAGTCCAAACCGTCAACGACACCATCACCATTGAAATCAGTGGTGACATAACCGCCGGCAAAATTGTTGTTGTCAATTTCCCAATCGTTGAAATCAAGTCCATCAACAACTTCATCCTGATTTACATCACCATTGTAGATAGCAAACAGTCCTGTACCAGATACATCAATTTGGTTGGCACCATAGGCTTGTGCAGCAGAAGAGGTGAAAGTATAAGAGGTTGATGAACTCATCAGAACAGGATTGGCGCTCCATGTTTCTACTGCGTTACGGTTTGTCAATACCACGTAATAACTATTGCCAATGGTTGAAGCCGGGAATGTGCAGGTAATTTGTCCATTTACATTCTGTATACCAGTAAAAGTATGTACCTGAGCATAAGGTGAAGCGGCATCATGCAAGAAACAGTCACTTGATCTGCCTCAGCAGGATTCGCACCCAATCCCGAGTTTTTGATAAACTGGTTGCATACTTCCGGTATTCGCATCATAAGTAACCCTGAATGATGAATGTAGCTGTTAAAGTAGAATTATTTGGAGGATCAATCGTGATATTATAATCTTCTGTTTCACCAAAAACCAAAGGAGAACATGGATCTATCACACCTGTTTGGTCGGCTTCGCGAACACGTAGTCTGTATGTACCCGGAGTAACGCCAGCCGGAACGGTAAATACGAATGAAGCCGTTGCACTTGCACCGATATCATAAATATCTCCCAGTTTTTCAACAAATGGTGTGTTGTCATCCAAATACCATTGGCATTATAATCGATCCAGGCTGCAAAATCATTCGCAGTATAAGTACCGGCTACCGGGTTCAAGGTATAAAGTTGATCCGCATCGAGAGTACAAGTCGTACTTCAGATTGAGGGAAAAGTGTATAGAATGGTGTGGTTGATGGTCCACTATTATTCAATAAGGTTGTTCCCGGAATTTCCACTTGCTGACAGAAGTCACCGCCACCTGTTCCTGATGAATAAGTTGGGGTGCAATAACATTGAGTTGGAGGAAGAATATTGATAAATACAGGTGATGCTACTGTTACAAGGTCCATTGTTACAAGTAACATTACAACGATAATATGTAGGTGTTGTTAAACTAACTGATTCACTTGTTCAGTACCTAAATTTTGAACATTCACCGTGAAATTGATATCATCAGCACTCTGCCATTGATAAGTAATACCGGTACCATTTACCGCGTTTTGCATCGTCAGGAAAGCCGCACCTCCGGAACAAACCTGAGACACCGACGAAATCGTATTTCCCGGATTTGGTGTAGTACAAGGTTGTTGCGCTATGATATTGATGACATAATCTTCACACTCTCCTGAACCGAAAGTTGTACAAGCATCGGTAGCCGCATTCGGGTTCCCTGAAAAACGAGATTTCACTCGCATGAGTGTTTGACCCAATGAGGCCGTTCCTGGAATAGTGAGTGAAATTGTTGAAGGAACATTTGCTACTGAAGTAGTGGCAACCTGAGTCCATTCGGATGCATCAAATACGCCATTTTGGTCGTAATCAATCCAACCGAAATAATATCCGGATCGATGGTAGTGACACTTAAATTATAAGTCCCGTTTTGTTCCACCGTTGTTGTAGTGCTGCCTGTTGCCGGGAACAAAGTGTAGGCCGGCGCAGAACATGAACTTGGATTAGCAATCGTATTCAATGTTACATCTGAAATACTACCAACACAAAGGGTACCTGTAAAAGTTGGGATGCAACAACATAAAGAAAGGCTACCTGTTGTAAATGAATTCACAGTACATCCGGTAGAGGGGCCGTCCGGATTTTCAGGAATCACAGTCCAGTAATATACTGTATTTGGAGTGAGCGTTCAGGATTAAACGTTGTAGCGGTTTGAGCAGGATAACTTGCCACCAAGGCTGCTGGCGCTAATGATGCCACATCGGCCTGATTGGTACTTAAATAAACACTGTAACCAGTTGGTGCACCACCACCACTACCCCAGCTTAAAATGGGCGTATTACAAGTGAGGGATTGCCCATCGGCCGGTGAAAAATTGATGGCACAGTTTGGTGGAACCGGGATACGAACTGTTACTTCAATTGAAAAACGGAACGGGGAATTTGGTGCAAAATCTGTCCAAACTGTATTTCCAGTTGGTGAAGTAAAGTAAAAAGTTTGAGGTCGAATCGGAGATTCAGATTGATAGCCAAAACTTACATTAGTAGTGCCTGTTTGACGAACTCCAACAAAATAATCACCACTGACCGAAATATTCGGAACCGAAATAAATGCTGTTCCGGGCGCCGATGTTGCTGATGCAGATTGCCATAACAATGTTCCCGGCGTTCCGCCTGGTCCTGTTGCATCCCAAATACCAACTTGATAAGGTTGCCCGCCTGCTGCGAAATCAACTTTGATTTCATTGATTTCAGGGTTATTGAGATTGTAAGGATAGTTTTGTCCGATATTGGAATTAAACTTGGCCAAAATCACCGTACCTCCTTAAAACCAACCCCACCAGCATTCGGTAACGCTGAATTTTTGTAGTGTATACATTTGGCGTAACATCCTGACTCCAGGTGGCGACATCGTTCCCGGATAATATCACCTGCACTTCGGCGGTAACAGTAATGATATCACCCGTACTCAAAACACTGAAGGTATAAGGAGCAAAATTAACACAACATTTGCACCCGGAGCGATGGAAGGAATCACTTGAACATCACTGAAAGAATTAGACCCAGTTAAATTCATGGATACGGTGACATTAGTCATGGTGTTTAATCCCGGATTTTGAACATTTGCAGATATGACTGTTGGAGCACCATATTCAATCGGTAATTTCCCTAAGGTAAAAACACCTGTTGCGGCCACATCAAAATCTGGGCACAAAGCCTAACTGAGCTGTTGGTCGAAATGAAGTGGCAAGCTAGTGTTGCAGCGGCAAATACAAGGCATTTTGTGAACGCCTGCGCTTCCGACTATCGTATTATTCACCGAGTGCTGAGTTATTGCAGTAACCTGCCCAGTAGGGTTTGACCATTCAATGCTACATAAACACCACCTCCGGAGTAAGTAAAATTGGATGTATTAAAATCCATTCCATAATAACCTGTTACATGCAGAAAGTCAGGGGTAAGTTGGTAGCAACTTGAGTCATGGTTGAAATAGCGGTTGCCCAATCTGTTCCTTTGGAATATACGCGGTGTTAGCAGTATTTTAAATAATATTGACCGTTCCGGCCGCTCCTGGATTGGTAGGAACAGATTGATTCACCTTTAGCTGGTTTAATACCTGACTTGTAGGCATACCGGATGCGGTCATTTCAGCCGAGTAATCAGGAAAACCAGTACGAGTCGTTCGAAATTACCTTGTGGTGCAAATCCACCATTCGCCTGCAAATTCAAATTAGGTACGACCTGAAAAAAATTGTGCAGAAGACAAAAGGCAAAGTGTATCCCAATCATGAGGGAGTACAAATGTTTTGAAGTTTAGTTTTTACATTCATATTGTTGTTGTTTAAGATTTCCAAAAAATTATTTAGTCGAATGTAATGTCTTTCTATGTGTTTTCAAAATATTAACAAAAAAAAGTGCTCCCTTAACATATTCCGGAAGCCTTTCCAGGATAATCTTCTTTATTTGCAACAATCCCTATGCAAGCCTATAAAACCGAATGATTGATACCATTAGTAATGCCTATTCCGGAATACGGAAAGAAATGTGGGTATTGGCAATTGCTATGCTGATTAATCGCTCCGGTTCTATGGTTTTGCTGTTTATGGAGTGTATACCTTACCAAACAAAAACATTTTACCATTGTCAAGCCGGTTTCATCATGGGATTGTTCGGAGCCGGTTCTTTTGTAGGTGCTTTTGTGGGCGGTAAATTGGTTGACAGAATCGGGTTTTATCCCATATTAATCAGCAGTTTAGTGCTGAGTGCCATTTGTATGATTTCGTTGGCCTATGTTGATCATTTTTTCTGGATCGGATTGCTAACTTTTTTGGTGACCTCAACCGGTGATATGTTTCGACCGGCCAATGCTGCTTCCATTTCAACCTACAGCGAACCTGAAAACTACCCTCAGAGTATTGCCCTGAATCGTTTGGCCAGCTGTTCTTTTTATGGTGGCAATACTACACGTAAGGAACAAATCAAAAAGAATTAAAAGGATCAAATCCAGCCTGAGCCCTTATCAGGACCGCAATTACCTCCTGTTTTTACTATTTACAACATTGTATGCCATGGCCTTTTTCAGCTGCTGACAACCTTGCCATTGTACTACAAAATGTTTATCATCTGGGCGAAAACCCATTGGTTGCTCATGGCTTTAAATGGAATTGGGTTGCCGTGATCGAAATGTTTTTGATTTATTATCTCAAAATAAATGGACGATTTTTAAATGGATCGGCCTGGGTGCTATCCTTTTAATCGGCTCGTATTTGTTGTTATTGTTGCCCATAGTATTTGGATACTCATTTTGAATATGATTCTGCTCACCTTCTCCGAAATGTTTGCCTGCCCTTTTATGTCGACGCATAGTATGAAAAAATCTGAGCATAAAAACGCTGGCGATTATATGGCTTTATATGCCATGAGTTGGTCAACAGCATTGATATTGGCACCGGTGATTGGTTCTCAAATCATCGAACATTGGGGATATTCCGTTTTATGGATGGTCGTTTCAGGATTTGGATTGCTCTCCTATTTCGGTTTTAGGTATTTAGAAAAAATTGAATCCGCTCGATAAACGTGATTTCCTGATTTGATATAATTGAAAAACCGATGCTCAAAGTTTTAGCCTATATTTGCACACTTTTAAAAGAGCAATGGCCAAATATTGGTGGAAAATTCTTTGTGTTCTGATTCTGTTGTATGTCATTGTAATGGGCATACTGATTGAAATTCCCTATTTACCCAAGTTGAAGGAATCTATCCGAAACTTATTTACCATGTTCCGATGTGGTACGTGATGTTGTTCAGTTTTCTGATGTCATTCATTTATGCAATCGTTTATCTGCGTAAAAATGACGAGAAATATGATATCATGTCGCAGGAATTTGTCAATACCGGAATTTGGTTTGGCTGTTTTGGAATGGTAACCGGAATGGAATGGGCCTATATTCAATGGGGCGCACCCTGGAGCAACGACCCCAAACAAGTCGGTGCAGCACTCACTTTATTGATTTATTTTGCTTATAGTGTATTACGAAATTCTGTGAAGGAAGAAGACAAACGGGCTAGATTGGCTGCTGTTTACAACATCTTTTCATTCGCATTGGTCATTCCTTTGGTTTATTTGGTTCCGGCGCATTTCGCTTCCTTACATCCGGGATCGGACAATAAACCATTTGAAGCATTAAAACCCAGGACCACATGTTAAGATATGTATCCTTGCCGGCTATGGTCGGATGGATTTTACTCGGTTTATGGGTTTTTGATATTAGGTATCGAACGCGAAAAATTCAACTCAAACAAAGTCATTAAATCATGCGATCTCTTTTTATATTATTTCTTACTGCGCTCGTCCACATGCAGTCATTCGCTCAAAATCAGGCACCTCCGGGTGAATCTGCTCAGGTTTTGCGAGACAATGGCCAAATTTACCTTGTAGTATTGGTGCTGCTCACTATCTTTGCCGGCATTCTTTTTGTGCGGAGTCGCATGGAAAGGAAATTATCGAAAATGGAAAAAACTTCTAAAATTCATAAATAAAAAAATCATGGCAAAAGCAACCAAAAGCAAACAGGCCGCTCATTACAGCTTCTTCGAAAGCGTTGAACGAAATTTTGATAAAGCTGCTCCTTTTACAAACATTAAAGACAAAGGGATTCTTGATCAGATTAAAGCTTGTAACAGTGTTTACAGTATGAAATTTCCGGTTAAAATCGGAGAAAAAGTAGAAGTGATTGAAGCGTATCGCGTTCAGCACTCTCATCATAAATTACCCGTTAAAGGTGGAATTCGTTTCAGCATGGATGTTAATCAGGATGAGGTGATGGCATTGGCCGCCCTGATGACATACAAGTGCGCTATTGTAAATGTGCCTTTTGGAGGTGCTAAAGGGGGGATTAAAATTGACCCTAAAAAATTGTCAACTTACGATTTAGCAAAAGTGACTCGTCGTTATACAGCTGAATTGGTGAAGAAAAATTTCATCGGCCCTGGTATTGATGTACCGGCACCGGATTATGGAACGGGTCCTCGTGAAATGAGTTGGATTGTTGATACTTATTCTAGTTTGCGTCCGGGTGAAATTGATGCCGCAGGTTGTGTTACCGGCAAACCTGTTACACAAGGTGGCGTTCGTGGTAGAACAGAGGCTACCGGACTTGGTGTTTATTTTGGTGTTCGGGAAATGTGTCAGGACGCTGAAATGATGAAAAATTAAAAATGAATGTTGGCATGGACGACAAAACAGTTGTTGTACAAGGCCTTGGAAATGTAGGATACCACGCTGCTAAATTCTTCCATGAAGGTGGTGCCAAAGTGATTGGTTTGGCTGAGTTCGAAGGGGCCATCTATAATCCAAAGGGATTGGATGTAGAAGCAGTTATGGCACATCGTAAACAGCGGAAGCTTTAGAGTTGGATTGCGATATTTTGGTTCCTGCAGCCCTTGAAAATGTAATTAATGGCGAAAATGCACCTCGTGTAAAAGCTCGTATCGTTGCAGAAGCGGCCAATGGACCTTTAACGCCTGAAGCAGATTCGATTTTGGGTAAAAAAGGAACGGTCATTATTCCTGATATGTATATCAATGCAGGTGGTGTTACCGTATCTTATTTTGAATGGTTAAAAAATCTGAGCCACGTACGTTATGGTCGTATGGAAAAACGATTCAGTGAAAATATGAACAACAGCATTTTGGGCTCCATTGAAAAACCTCACCGGTAAAAAGGTTTCTTCTGCCGAGCGTAGTGTCATTTTACATGGTCCGGATGAAGTAGATTTAGTGCACAGTGGATTAGAAGATACCATGATCGGTTCATATCATGAAATTCGTGATATCTGGTTTGCGAACAAAAAAATCGCGGATATGCGTACAGCTGCATTTGTCAATTCAATTAACAAAGTGGGTGTATCATATATGGAATTGGGTATTTTCCCTTAATCCAGGAATACATATTTTCAAAATGCCCCTGCCATCAGGGGCGTTTTGTTTTAATGGAGCAACATTCCATTGGATTAGTGCTAAAAACACCATTTTCCAATCGTTTAGTCACCCAATCGTTCGTTCAATGATAAGTTTCCTTTGGCTTGAACGACATTTCTAAAAAAATGAAGGAATAATTCTTGTTTATATTAAAAAAAAACTACTTTTGCATTCCCAAAAACAGAGTGGTCATGCAAGAAGCCGTTAAATTCGTACAAGAACAACTGAACAGCATTAAAGAAATTCCAAATTTCAAAGCTGGAGACAGTGTTACCGTCAATTATAAAATTCAGGAAGGAAATAAAGAGCGTATTCAGCCGTTTAAAGGCGTGGTAATCAAGCGTCAGGGACGTGGAGCGACTCAATCCTTTACTGTTCGTAAAATGAGTGATAATGTAGGTGTCGAAAGAACCTTCCCTGTTTATTCACCAAATATTGATGGAATTGAAGTTAACAAAGTAGGTCGAGTACGTCGCTCTAAATTGTTCTATCTGCGTGATCGTCAAGGTAAAGCAGCTCGTATCAAAGAAAAACGTATGAAGTAATTCATCTGTTCAAATAGTTTAACCATGCTCCGGCATGGTTTTTTTGTTTTCACAATTTAATCCCTTGTGACCATTTCTGAAATTATTGAATTATATTTGTAGCACAACAAAGAAAAATGGCAAATCTGAATACACTACTTTTAAGTATGCCTGGCGGAACGGAATGGATTCTCATTGTGTTGGCAGTACTTGTTCTTTTGGAGGAAGAAAAATTCCGGAGTTTATGCGGGGTTTAGGACGTGGCATGCGGGAATTTAAAGATGCCAAGGATAATATCAAGTCAGAGATCGAAGCAGGCATGAAAGAAGAAAAATCATAACTGCTTATTTTTCACGTTAAAATTTACAGAAACGGGGGGATGAAAAAATTCAATTTTTTTTCGGCGATGTTGTCGCTTTTTATTTTAAGTGTAACTGCCTTAAAAGTGCAGGCTACTTTCAAAGACTCTACCTATACCATTAAAATTACAGATCGTAATCTGGTGCCTAAACACCTGAAAGTGGTGAAAGCTGAACCTGAACAAAATCCTTCAGGTAACGCAACCTTGGATAGTTCCAGATTTGTAAAACGAAAAATCAAAGACCTAAGCGATAAACCGATTGCAGGTCCAAATATTCAGGTGAATAAATCCGTTTACGGTACTTTCACTGACTATATCATCGATTACGTCAAGAATTACCATAAAAATCATGGTCAACGAATTGCGCGACTTCAATCACGTAATAAAGGTCACTTTAAATTGATCGACAATATCATGAAACGTTACAGTGTGCCTCGCGAGATGAAGTCACTGGCCATCATTGAATCGGCGATGAATTGTAATGCCGTTTCACCGGTCGGAGCCGTTGGTACATGGCAGTTCATGGAAGGAACGGCGAAAATGTTAGGACTCAGGGTGGATCAAAGCATCGATGAAAGAAGAGATTTTTATAAAAGCACCAATGCCGCTGCAAGATATTTGAAGCAATTACATAGTATGTTTCATGATTGGTTATTGGTGATAGCTGCTTATAATAGTGGACCGGCCCCAGTGCTGCGTGCAATTAATGCCGGTCAAGGAAGAAGTTTCTGGGATATTAAAAAACGTCTCCCACATGAAACCCAAAACCATGTAATGGCCTTCATTGCTACAACTACATTAATGGATAGAGCTTGTAATGTATTGGCAATGGGTAATATACCAAAAGACGCCAAGGCACCAAAAGCCGATTTTTCTTCTTTAAAAGGATCATTTAATCAAAGCGCTCAAAGCCAGGAAGTGGACATTGAAGAAACGGAGGAGAAAAAACGGCATTTAGTCAGCAGGAGTTGGATCAAATGGCCATTCTGAAAGTAAAAGGAAAGTATACCCTCGCTGCCATTGCCAAGTATTGATGAAGATGTGGTTCGCCTTCGTCGTTGGAACCCTGAATTTGATCAGTTACTTGTCAATACGACAACACCCATTCACTTGCGCATACCTTTGGATAAACTGGAGAAGTTTATTATTTCCAAAGAAGAAATTATTCAAAACGGCGCCAAAGGCCAATAATCACTCATTTGCTGAAACGTTATTTCATCGAAGTTGAATACCTCGGAACTCCTTTTGCGGATTTCAAATTCAGCATCAATCCAAACCGTACAAGGCGAATTGAACCGTGCATTGGAAATTCGACTGAAAGAAAAATTAGAAACCGTAACCTCAAGCCGCACCGATACCGGCGTACATGCCCGTCAAAATTTTCTGCATTTTGATTATTCAGGCCAATTACCCGATTCCTTAATTTATAATTTAAATGCTTTACTTCCTGCCGAAATAGTCGTAAAAAGAATTTTTGAAGTTGCTCCGAATGCGCATTGCCGATTTGATGCCACCAAAAGAACATACCGCTATATTGTATCACGTAAAAAGACAGCCTTTCTCCATCAGCGAAGCTACTACTACCCTTTCCAGTTAAATCCGGAAATTTTGCAATCATGCGCACAGGCTTGCATTGGAACCAAAGATTTTACTTCCTTTTCCAAACGACAAACAGATGTGAAACATTTTCAATGTACCATATTTGAATCCGGCTGGATGATGGAGAACGATTTGCTGATTTATACGGTGGAGGCCAATCGATTTTTACGAGGAATGGTTCGGGCTTTGTGTGGGCACCATGTTGCAATCAGGAAGAGGTAAAATGGATTTGATTTCCTTTGAAAAATATTGGAACAAAAGGATTGCACATTAGCCGATTTTAGTCCCCCGGGTTGTGGTCTATATCTTGAAAAAGTACATTACCCGGATTCCCTTTTTGAATTTAAATAGGGGCCTATCAAAACTTCCAAAATCCGGAAATTAAGCATTTAGCCGTCATCTTGATGAAAAATACCGGTCAGTCTTTTATCGAATAAATACAGATATTTGCAACCCATAAGATGAATATTTACCCCTCACAAT
Organism: Bacteroidota bacterium; assembly: GCA_016715505.1. Taxonomy (GTDB): domain Bacteria; phylum Bacteroidota; class Bacteroidia; order Chitinophagales; family Chitinophagaceae; genus OLB11. The sequence goes on along the minus strand of JADJZY010000032.1, from coordinate 213,905 downwards.
TAGCACGTCAATTAGATTTTCCAATTATCCTGGAAAAACTAAGTACTTATTGTGTTAGCAAACCCGGGGTTTATCAGATTCAACATCTTATTCCTTCTAAAGAATACGAAGAGGTGTTGCAAAAATTGAAGGAGACTAACGAAGCTTTGTTGGCCATGCATCAGGGAAATGGCCTACCCCATCAATCTTTTCCTGAACTGCAGACAGAAATTAAACTTCTCGCCGTTCAACATGCTGTATTAAATGCCGCTCAATTTAATCAGTTAAGATTGATGGTGAGTATGTCGCATGATTTATTGCTTTTTCTTCATGAGAAAAAAGAAGCTTTTCCTGTTCTTTTTGAAAAAATACAGACTTTCAGCTATCTGCATGAATTGATAGAGGAAATAGAAAACGTATTTGATAAGGAGGGACAAGTGAAAGACGGCGCCTCACCCACATTGCAACAAATTCGTTTGGCACTGTTGGAAAATCGTAAAACCTCCGATCGTATCTACAGAAATCATATTCAACGTTTAAGTAAATCCGGACAACTGGCGGACATCGAAGAGAGTTATATCAACGGACGCAGAGTGCTGGCAGTTCTTGCAGAATTTAAACGTGAAATCAAAGGCATGATTCACGACCACTCAGCCAGTGGAAAAATTACCTTTATTGAACCGAATAATGCCATTGAACTCAATAACGAGAAACTGGAATTGGAAGATGCGGAGAAAAAAGAAATCTATACAATTCTAAAAGCACTGACAGGACTCATACAACCTTACAGACAACAAATACAAGAACATCTTCAAAACCTCATCCACTTTGATGTCATCTGCGCGAAGGCCAAACTGGGAAAAATATTGCAGGCCACCTTGCCACAAATGCTGAAAGAAGAACCTGTCATTCATTTAATCAATGCATACCATCCCGTCCTATGGCTTCAAAATCAGGAGGCAGGATTAAATACGGTTCCTGTGAATTGTAAGTTGGATGAAAAAATCGAATTTTAGTGATTAGCGGACCCAACGCCGGTGGAAAATCCATTGCACTCAAAACCATCGGACTTTTTCAATTGATGTTGCAATGCGGTCTACTGATACCCACTTCCGCCAAATCGAGTTTTGTGATGAAGGAGACTTTATTGGGCGATATCGGCGATAATCAAAGCATCGAAGACGGGCTCAGCACGTACAGTTCGCGTCTTATAAAAATGAAATATTTTTAGAGCATGCCGGACCTAAGGCCTTATTTCTCATTGATGAGTTTGGAACCGGCAGTGACCCGGATATGGGAGGAGCTCTGGCCGAAATAATACTGAATAAACTCAATGCGAGTAAAGCGCAAGGTGTGGTTACGACCCATTTCACCAATCTCAAATTACTTGCCAATCAGGAAGAAGGAATTTTTAATGGTTGTATGTTATTTAATAGTCGCACCTTAAAACCCCTCTATCAATTGCAGATTGGTGAACCCGGAAGCTCTTTTACTTTTGAAGTAGCTAGTAAAATTGGTTTACCCGAAAATATTATTGAAGAAGCCCGCCAGAAAATTTCAGCGGAACGAATCAAGATGGATAAATTACTCCATCAATTACAACAGGAAAAAAATACCCAAATCCGTCTTAAACGTGATTTGATTAAACAAATGGGCAAAGCAACCGCCGAAAAAAGAGAATTCAGAGAACTGAATGATCAGCTGGAAGATAAAATTGCAAAGACAAATGAACAGAAAGAAGAGAAACAGAAACTGATGGAATTCGGTCGGAAATTGATGAGTTTAACCCATGAATGGACCCACAATAAAAATAAAAAGAAGTGATTCATAAATTCGTGAAACTTGCGGGATATGAACAACAGAAAAAAAGGCTACAGGAAGAGTTTGAACGCAGTGAAACATTCCGTCAAATTAAAATTAGCGAGGTCAAAGAAAAAATACAAGTCGGATCGGCAGTTCGCATGTTAAAAAGCCGGGAAACCGGAATCGTTTTTCAATTGGATGAAAAAAAGGCTGTGGTACGATTTGGCCGGGTGGATATTCAGGTGGGGCTGGAAAAATTAGAGGTGGTTGCAGAAAAAAACATGAATAAAGCGAAAGCAAATCAGAAATAATCTTAAACTTGTGATATTGAAAGAGAGGATTAAAACCAAGGAACTATGAATCATCGGGTCGTGATAACAGGAATGGGCATTTATTCCTGCATTGGAAAAAACTTAGCAGAAGTTAAAGAATCATTGTATCACGGTAAAAGTGGCATAATCCTGGCACCCGAACGCAAGGAATTCGGTTACCGGAGCGGCTTAACCGGATTTGTTGAAAAACCCAATTTAAAAGGTGTATTGGATCGCAGAGCTCGAATTATGATGCCCGAACATGCCGAATACGCGTATGTGGCCACCCGCGAAGCTATGCAGGAAGCGGGTTTGGACGAATCCTACTTCGAAAAAAATGAAGTAGGCATTATTTATGGGAAATGATAGTTGCGCCCAGGCCGTGATAGAAGGCATTGATAAAGTACGCGAAAAAAAAGATACCATGTTGGTTGGTTCGGCGTCCGTGTTTCAGGTGTTGAACTCCACCATCAATATGAATTTGAGTACGATCTTTAAACTGAGAGGGATTAATCTGACCCTTAGTGCTGCATGTGCCAGTGGATCACATTGTATTGGGCTGGCTTATTTGTTTATCAAAAGTGGATTGCAACACATGATTATTTGTGGGGGCGGGCAGGAAACCAATATCTATTCCATGCCCAATTTTGATGCATTGGGTGCTTTCTCCATTCGTGAAAATGATCCTACCCGGGCTTCCAGACCTTTTGACCGTGATCGGGATGGTTTAGTACCAAGTGGCGGCGCGGCGACCGTCATTGTTGAAAGCCTTGAAAGTGCGCAAAGACGTGGCGCAAATATCCTGGCCGAGGTGATCGGTTACGGATTTTCGAGCAATGGGGAACATATCTCCAACCCGAGTGTTGATGGTCCGGCCAGATCTTTAAGTATGGCTTTGCGTGAATCGGGTTTGATGGCCAGGGACATTCAATATTTAAACGCCCACGCCACTTCAACACCGGCCGGAGATGCCAGTGAAGCCAAGGCCATTTTTGAGGTTTTTAAAGATGCCATGCCCTTGATTAGCTCTACAAAAGGGATGACAGGTCATGAATGTTGGATGGCGGGAGCTAGTGAAATTGTTTATTCCACCCTGATGATGAAAAACGGCTTTGTAGCACCAAATTTAAATTTTGAAAACCCCGATGAAGATTCGGCTCGACTGAATATTGTGACTCAAACACTTGAAAAGAAATTTGATGTATATTTGTCGAATTCCTTTGGCTTTGGTGGAACGAATTCATCATTGATTATTAAGGATTGGAAATGACCGCGACCATGAACAAAGAACAAGTTATAGAAATTATCAACGGCTTTTTAGTAGAAGATTTTGAAGTGCCGGAAGAAAAAATCACCCCTGATGCAAACTTAAAAGAAACATTGGATCTGGATAGTTTGGATTATGTGGATTTGGTGGTCAGTATCGAAAGTAATTTTGGTTTTAAGGTGAAACCCGAAGATTTTCAATCCATGGTGGTAGTCGATGATTTTTATAACTACGTCACCCAAAAAGTTTCAGAAAAAAGCATGGCATAATGGCTACTTGGGGTAGTTCCAGAGGCAATTCATTCGGTTACAAAATATTTATTGTTTTGATTAAAACGGCTGGGGTATTCCCGGCTTATGCGCTTTTAAGGTTTGTCACACTTTATTATTTTATATTCCCTGGCAAAGCCGCAGGGCCCTTGCGTTATTATTTTCAGAAAAGACTGGGATATTCCCGGATAAAAGCAAGCTGGGCCATTTACGAGAATTTTAATTACCTGGGTCGTAGTATCATCGATAAAGTTGTATTGATGAGTGGCGCCCCCTCCCCTTTTACAAGGAATGATGATGGCGTGGACCACCTCGACAATATGGTGAAACAGGGTAAAGGTGGTTTATTGGTCAGTGCTCATTTGGGTAATTGGGAAGCTGCAGGGCATTTACTGAAACGCTTAAATACCCGAATTAATATCGTCATGTATGATGGCGAACATGAAAAAATCAAAGCCTATTTGGATAAGGTTCGGGAAAGAAGTTTTAATGTCATCGTCATTAAAAATGATATTTCACACATATATGAAATCAACGAGGCATTCAAACGAAATGAATTTGTGTGTATTCATGCAGATCGATTTATAGAAGGAAACCGCACGATTGAAGGTACATTCTTGGGTAAAACAGCAGAATTTCCGATTGGCCCCTTTGTTTTAGCCACCACTTTTTCCGTTCCGGTTAGTTTTGTATTTGCTATGAAAGAAGGTATCAAACACTTTCATTTTTTTGCATCTCCGGGTAAAATTTATCCAAAAGGAAAAGAAGGCATTCATGCCATGTTAGAAGATTATCTGCGGAAAATAGAAACCATGATTCGCGCATATCCTTTGCAATGGCATAATTATTTTCCTTTTTGGAAAGAAGAAAAAGAAGGATGACCATCACCAGGCAACAATGTAGCCACCTTTTCTGGAAAAAATAATCGATATTGGGGGACAGATCATTCCCTTAGTCCTTTAGGACCATTTCACTGATAAACAACCATGGATCCTGACCGGCCCCGGGTTTCCCATCCGGAATCGACTTCATCGAACGAAAGCTGATGCGGATAAACCGAAAAGGTTCATTGGGCAATTCCCATTCAAAAAGTTGATTTTGAACATATTGGGCGTCTAATGTGCTTTTATCGACTTTGGCCATGCTTTCAAATTGGGAACCATCCTTGCTCCATTCCAGGTTTATTTCTTCCGGCAGATAAATCCAGCTTTCTTCTTGTTTCAGTAAGGAAATTCCTATTTTATTGGCTTTTGGTGTTTTGGACCATTCCAGTTGAATCATCGGATTTTGCCCTGACCAGCCCAGCCATTCGCTGCCAACCATGGGTGTTTTTCCTACCCTTGCATCAATGAGCTTATCGATGCCTCCCAAATTATAATGTTTATTGGGAGGAATATTACTTGATATTTTTGCTAAACAAGCTGGATTAAATTCGAAAGCCTCGGATAATTGGGGGCCTTTTTCTTGTGAATTTTGATAAAACTTTGCTTTAATTAAAATACTCTTATTTATTGATAATGAATCTTTTATATCATATTTTTTAGATTGAATATCTACATCCTTTCCATCGACTGTATACCGAATTTCTCCTTCCGGGAATGGTGGAAATAAATACATGACTAAACGATCTGGGCGTTTGTACACTTTTGATTCAACTGAAAAGACGGCCTTGGAATAATTAAAGTTCAATTTTTCAAGGAAGGTAAAATGGGTCAATAAACGAGATTTGAACCGGTCATAGCTCGGTTTTTGTTTCCCGCACCAAAGCACCTCGGCCAAAGCACACAATCTGGGCAAAACCATGTATTCAACATGTTCCGGACTCCCCATGTATTCTGTCCAGACATTCCCTTGAGCCCCCATGACGAATTTTGCCTCCCGAACATTTAAAGAATCAGGTACAGGGTAATAGGAATAAACTTTTTCGAGCGTGGTATAACCGCCTATGGCCAAAGGTTCCGTTTGTCGGTTTCCCTGATAATGATCAAAATAACAATGGCTGCCCGGCGACATCACTACTTGATGACCAGCCCGAGCCGCTGCAATACCGCCTTCTTCGCCTCTCCAACTCATGACGGCAGCATTTGGAGCCAGTCCGCCTTCCAAAATTTCGTCCCAACCAATACAATTCCTGCCTTTACTCGTCAAATACTGGTCGATTTGGCGAATAAAATAACTCTGAAGCTCATGTTCATCCTTTAAACCATGTTTTTGCATATTAGATTGACAATTGGCACAAAGCTTCCAGCGAGATTTGGGCACTTCATCACCGCCTATATGTATAAATTTGGAAGGGAATAAACCCATCACCTCGTCCAAAATATCTTTTAAAAACCGCAGGGTACTGTCTTTGGTGCAAAATACATCCTCACTTACCCCCCACTTGGTCATCACATCTACTGGCGAACGAAAACAGCTATAAGCAGGGTAAGCAGACAATGCGGCCATCGCATGTCCGGGCATTTCAATTTCAGGTACAACCGTAATGTGGCGTTTTGCTGCATATTCTACGATTTCCCGTACTTCTGCCTGGGTATAAAAACCTTCAACCGGTTTACCATCCCCGATATAGGGTTCAAAATTCTTATCGACCATGGTTTCATGTCGTTTGCTACCTATTTCGGTGAGGAGGGGATATTTTTTGATTTCAATGCGCCATCCCTGATCGTCAGTCAAATGCCAATGAAAGGTGTTCATTTTGTGCATGGCCAGTAAATCGATATACTTTTTAATAAATCCTACCGGAAAGAAATGACGACTCACATCCAAGTGCATTCCACGCCACGAGAAGGCTGGTGCATCCGTGAAGCTTTTACTGGGTAAAATAATTCCATCCTTTGCCTTCACCTGATACTGGAATAAAGTCATTAAGCCGTAAAAAATCCCATTGTGTGAACCTGAAATTGACAAATTTCCATTCGCCCATTCCATGCGGTATTGGCCGGAAGGCGTTTTGGGTTCCAATTTTAAGACAACCGCTGATTGTTCCTTGCTCACCAAACGAAAAGCTTTACATCCCGCATTTTTGAGATAATCGTTGAGGATTTCAACATCCGCCAATAAATCTTTATGATTACATATGATATTTTCCGGTAATGTGTTTATTCGAACGGGTGTGGTTCCGGTGATATCCGGTAATGCCGGTATGATGGACTGAGAATAAGATGGATAAGGAAGAAGTCCTAAGAATAGGCTAATCAGAGAAAGAACAAAGTATCGGGATAAGAAAGGAAGTAATTTCATTTTAAATAATTTTAAATTATTCATTATCAATACTTTAAGTTATATTTATTAAAGTGTTGATTCATAATAACTACCCCAATTCAATAATCAAAAATTTGAGGTAATTGGTATTATCCATATGCCAAACGATGGGATGATCTGCCGCCTGTGCTCTGAAACAAACTTGTCGGATTGGACGTTTTGCATCTTTGGCAGCCATTCCTATAATTTGTAAAAACAACTCAGGTGGTACCAAATTCGTACAAGAAGCCGTCACCAAAAAGCCTCCTTTTTTTACCAACTTCATTGCCCGCAGGTTGATTTCCTTATAACCTGTAATGGCCTTTTTGAATATTGGCACGGGTTTTTGTGAAAGCCGGTGGGTCAATCATAACCACATCCCATTTTTTATCTTCCTTACTCCATTGCTTCAGGGCATCAAAAGCATTCACGGCATTAAACTGACAAATATCCTGAAGTCCATTTAATTCGGCATTTCGTTCGGCCGTTTTTACAGCAAATTCCGAAATATCCAATCCAAGGACTTTTTTCGCTCCGTAATGGGCTGCGTGCATCGAAAACGTACCGGTATAACAAAAAGCTTCCAGTACATCCGCACCTTTCACGATGTGTTCAATTTCCCTGCGATTATCCTGTTGATCCAGAAAATAACCTGTCTTCTGTCCATTTTCAATATCCACGATAAATTGGAGTCCATTTTCCCGGATGACGATCTCCGTGGGAAAAGGAGCGCTCAGAAATCCTTTTTCTGCTCCAAACCCTCTAGTTCCCTGACCGGCACATCATTTCGTTCATAAATACCCTTTGGTTTGAATATTTTGTTGAGTGCATCTACAATGGCATCCTTCCATAAATCCATGCCCAGCGACATGGTTTGAAGCACAAAATAATCGTTGAACTTATCGATGATGAGAGAAGGAAGTCCATCTGCCTCACCAAATACCAAGCGGCAATTTTCCACATAACCCAATTTTTGCCGGTATTGCCAGCACGCTTCAATTTTTCGGTAAAAAAACTCGGCATTGATTTGTTCCGGATTCATCCCTGCTGAGCAATCTGACCTGAATTTGAGAAGCCGGATTATAATAACCCCGTCCAATAAAATTACCCTGACTATTAAATACATCTACAATATCTCCGGGACCAGCCCCTATATCAACGGTATTGATTTCGTTGTTGTATATCCATGGATGCCCCTTGGCCACCCGGTCTGCGATCTTCTTTCTTAATACGACTTTAAACATTTGATTGATTTTATCTGTTGATATAAAGGAGAAATTTCTCCTGAAAATGGGGCTCTTCAAATAAGTCTGAAACTTCCCACATGCGGGGTTTACAACCCGATTGGGAAATTTCTTCATGCAAATCCCCTCCTTTCAGGCAAATTAAACCATTCCCAAACTCCCCCTCCTTACCTCTGCGAATCAGTGGTTTTGCCCAGGTCCAAAGTTGCCCCAATGGCGCTACTGCCCGACTCACCGCAAAGTCAAAACTATTTTTTTGTGGAATCTCTTCTGCCCGCCCCCAATGTGTTTTGATATTTCGAATACCTGCTGCCTGAGCCACTTCTTCCACTACCGTTAACTTTTTTCGAATGCTATCTGCCAAAACAAATTCCGTTTCGGGAAAAAATATGGCCAAAGGAATACCTGGAAATCCACCACCTGTTCCAATATCAACAATGCGCTGACCGGGTAAAAATTCAAAGATCGCTGCTATCGCCAATGAATGCAGCACATGTTTTTCATATAACGCGTCAATATCCTTGCGACTGATGACATTGATTTTTTCATTCCATTCCTTGTATAAAGGAAACAACATTTCATATTGCGCTTTTTGTTGAGGCGCAAAATCATCGAAATATCGGGTTATTATTTCCAACTTCTATTTGTTTTAAAGAGTATTGCCGGCAAATTGGCCAGATTATAAAAAAGTAACCAAAGATCAAATACCCAAATCAAGGGCACTAAATCCTTTTCATCCAATAGTTTACAGCATCTTTCAAAGATAACAAATTGCACCAGCCACCTGAACAAAAATAAACCAATAGCTATCAGGTACCATTGATGAAATAAAATACAAGGAATGATACTCAACCAAAACAGGAAATGACTCATGGCATACAAACCCAATAAAAACTGATGTTTTCGCTGATAGTATTTACCTGTGCTCAAATGCCTTCTTTTTTGAAATCGCCAATGCTCATTCGTCTTTTTTGGCTCTGATCGGGTAAAAGCTTCCGGATGAATCACCACTTTGGTCAATTTCCCTTTTGCCACCTGATTAATAAACAAATCATCATCTCCGGAAATAATATGGTGATGGGATGAAAATCCTTTGTTGGCATTAAACAAGGTTTTGACATAAGCCAGATTACGCCCCACACCCATATAAGGTATCCGAGCCAAAGCATACGATAGGTATTGAATAGCAGTTAATAAGGTTTCGAAGCGGATTTTTTTGTTGAGCCAACCTGGATATTTGATATAAGGACTGTAACCCAAGACCACCGTTTTATTTCCTTCAAAGCCTCTCGCCATGCGCGATAACCATTGTTCACCGGCAGGTTCGCAATCTGCATCCGTTAATAACAAATGTTCAAAACGGGCCGATTTAATGCCCATACTCAGTGGAAATTTTTTACCCGGAATGAGTTTAGCCTCCTGGGTGAGATGAACCACATGCAAATGTGGATACTTTTCCTTCATCTGATTCAACAGATAAAAGCTATCATCCTCTGAATTATCATTCACTACAATGACTTCATAAAAGGGACGACCGTTTTTGTGATATTGTTGCGACAACCACAAAGGCAGATTTTTCTTTAGATTTGCCTCCTCATTAAACGCACAAATGATTAAACTTACCGGAAAAGGTGTATCAGCAGGCACTGTTTCATCTTTGCGGTAAAATGCTAAACGAGCGAAAAAAACACGTAATAGAACAACTGAATCAAAACAAACAGAGCCATCAGGGCTACTGCGAGGAAATCCAAGGTCCAGAAATTCATAGCCGCCAAAAGTACAAGTAAATAGATGGAATTTCAACTACTTCATACCGATAAAGCATCAAAAGCCAGAGCAGGTATTCTGAGCACAGACCATGGACTGATCGAAACACCGATTTTTATGCCCGTTGGTACCGTTGGATCGGTGAAAGGCGTCACCCAGGAACAACTGGAACAAGAAATACATGCCCAAATTATACTGGGAAATACCTATCATCTTTATTTACGACCCGGAACCTCTATTTTGGAGCAAGCCGGTGGTTTGCACAAATTTAATCATTGGTCAAAACCCATCCTCACCGATAGTGGTGGTTTTCAGGTGTTTAGTTTAAGCGGTATCCGAAAGATCCGGGAAGAAGGCGTGGAATTTCGTTCACATATTGATGGCAGTAAACATTTATTCACGCCCGAAAATGTCATGGATATTCAACGCAGTATTGGTGCTGATATCATTATGGCCTTTGATGAGTGTACGCCCTACCCATGTGAATATGGATATGCCCGACAATCTATGGAGCTGACCCATCGATGGCTGAGCCGATGTGTTGCCCATCATGACAGCCATTTACCTTTATATGAACATCGACAGAGTTTGTTTCCTATCGTGCAAGGCAGTACTTACAAGGATTTACGCATGGCGAGTGCCGAATTTATTGCCAATATGGGCTGTGATGGGAATGCCATTGGCGGACTGAGTGTAGGCGAACCCGATGAGATGATGTATGAAATGTGTGAACTGGTTTGTAATATTTTACCCGCCGATAAACCCCGATATTTAATGGGCGTTGGCACTCCGGCCAATATTCTTGAAAATATTGCACTCGGTATTGATATGTTTGATTGCGTGATGCCCACAAGAAACGGGCGGAATGGCATGCTGTTTACCACTGAAGGGATCATCAATATCAAAAATAAAAAATGGGAAAACGACTTTAGTGTGGTGGATCCCGGATTAAGCTCATTTGCGAGTAAAAATTACAGCAAGGCTTATCTCCGACATTTGTTTGCAGCCGGCGAATTATTGGGTTTACAATTGGCCAGCATACAAAATTTATCGTTCTATCTGCACTTGGTCGGAGAGGCACGTAAACATATTTTGGCAGGGACTTTTTCAGACTGGAAACCCGGAGCCATTAAAAAATATATGCAACGACTCTAAAATAATTCTTCGGCTTGGATTGATTTTTGCCTAACTTTCACTTATCCACGCATTGTGTATTTGCAAGTGAAAATAAAACAGGTTGCCCGACTTACATTTGCCGGATGCAGGATTATTTATCTTCCCTGAATGAACAGCAAAAACAGGCTGTATTGCATACGGAAGGACCTTTGATGATTGTAGCCGGAGCTGGTTCAGGAAAAACCAAAGTATTAACCACCCGAATTGCGCATTTGCTGCAATTAGGTGTAGATGCGTTTCGAATATTGGCATTGACCTTTACCAATAAGGCCGCCAAGGAAATGAAAGAACGGATTGAACACATGTTGGGCAATTCCGATGCCCGTAATTTATACATCGGCACTTTTCACTCTGTATTTGCACGTATTCTTCGCATCGAAGCGGAACGTTTGGGATATCCTGCCAATTTTACGATTTATGATACAGATGACGCCAAAAATGTGCTCAAAACCATTATCAAGGAAAAGGGATTGGATGAAAAACATTACAAACCTGCATTCGTCTATAATCGAATTTCTGCCGCAAAGAATAATTTGTACACTTATAAGGAATATCAACACGATCAGCATATTCAGCAGGAAGATGCCCGAAGTAACCGCCCGCTGATTGGCGAAATTTTTGAATCCTACAGCAAACGTTGTTTTCGAAATGGTGCTATGGATTTTGATGATTTACTGGTGAATATGTACGCTTTATTGACCAATTCAGCAGACGCATTGAGTAAGTATCAACATAAGTTTCGTTATGTCATGATTGATGAGTATCAAGATACCAACCTGGCACAATATCGCATCATCAAATTATTGGGAGCCATGCATGAAAATATTTGCGTGGTGGGTGATGACGCCCAAAGCATTTATTCGTTCCGCGGAGCCAGTATGGAAAATATTTTTCAATTTCAGAAAGATTACGGGGATGTGCGGATTATCAAACTGGAACAGAATTACCGCAGTACCTCCACCATTTTAAAGGCGGCCAATGAAGTCATCACCCGCAATGAAAATCAAATTAAAAAGGAACTTTGGACCGACAAACAACAGGGTGATAAAATTATTGTGGCCAGCACCTTCACCGATAATGATGAAGGCAAATTTGTTGCAGATGCCATCATGGAACAAAAGCTTCGTTACCATCTGAGTAATAAGGAATTTGCCATATTGTACCGCACCAATGCACAAAGCCGTTCGTTTGAAGAATCCTTGAGGCGCTCAAATATTCGATATCGAATTTACGGCGGGCTCTCGTTTTATCAACGCAAAGAAATTAAAGACTTTATTGCTTACTTACGCATCCTCGTCAACCCCAATGATGAAGAAGCCCTTAAAAGAATCATCAACTACCCTACCCGTGGCATTGGAGCAAGCAGTATCACTAAACTTGCTTTAAGTGCAGATGAAAATCAAACCACTTTATGGGAGACGCTCAACCGGGCCGGTGAATTTGGAATGAAAGGTAGCACCTTGAGTTCCATTCAGGATTTTGTAACGATGATCCGTTATTATCAATCCTGCCTGGACAAAAAAAACGCTTACGAAATTGCTTATGAACTGGGTAAAAGTAGTCAGTTAATTAAGGAACTCTACTCCGATAAAACAGTAGAAGGACTTGCTCGTTATGAAAATATTCAGGAATTACTCAACTCCATTAAAGAATATACCGAAACACCCACGGAAGACGGCGAATTGGTCGAACGCAATCTGGGCAGTTATCTGCAGCAAATCACTTTATTAACGGATGCAGATAAGGAAGGCGACGAGGATGAAGATGTGGTTAAATTAATGACCGTACATGCTTCTAAGGGATTGGAATTTCCTTGTGTTTTTAGTGGGATTGGAAGAAAACATTTTCCCCAGTAGCATGAGTATGTACGACAAAGAAGATCTGGAGGAAGAACGTCGACTTTTTACGTGGCCATTACCCGTGCCAAAGAAAACTTTGGATTACCAATGCCAATAATCGTTACCGGTTTGGTAGTCTGGTTCAAAATGACCCCAGTCGATTTTTAGATGAACTACCTGCAGAACTGACCGACTTAAGTTTAACTGCCAAACAAAAACCCCGGTCTACTCTTTTTTCGAAGTCCACTCCGGCATCGTCTGCAGCTGAAATTCAACAGAAAAAAACACCTGCTCCTGCCAATTTCCAACACACCGTTTCAGCGGATTTTAAAGCCGATGCTCCCTCCTCCTTCGAACAAGGCATGCGGGTGGAACATGAACGATTTGGATTTGGTACGATAGTTAGTCTGGAAGGCCCCGCTGCCAATAAAATAGCAGTGATTGATTTTAGTGGAGCCGGCTCAAAAAAAATCATGCTGAATTATGCAAAATTAAAAATTGTCTAAATCCCATGAATCAGGTGGCTCTTCAGAAAATAAAACATTTTTGCGCTTATCAGGAGAGAAGTCATCAGGAAGTCAGAAGTAAATTACTGGAATTAAAAATTTACGGTCTGGAGCTGGAAAACATCCTGACTATTTTGATTGATGAAAATTATTTGAATGAGGAGCGATTTGCTTGCAGTATTGCCCGGGGGAAATTTTATTTAAAAAACTGGGGACGGATAAAAATTCGTCAGTTACTCAAACAACATGATGTTTCGGAATATTGTATCCGCAAAGCCATGCAGGAAATCGATGGTTCAGATTATGAAAAAACCATACTTCGCTTGATCGAAAAAAAACATGCTTTGCTTCAGTCTGAAAAAAATCAATTTGTTTTATTCAAAAAACTGAGCCAATATTTGTTACAGAAAGGTTTTGAATCCGATTTGATTCAAGATCTTATTAAAACTTATTTAAAAGAAAATCAATATGCCTGAGTTAAAATTCACCCTTGTTCAGAGCGATTTAAAATGGGAAAATAAAAAGTCAAATCTTGAAAATTTCTCAGAAAAAATAAAACCCCTTGCCGGAAAAACAGAGATTGTGGCACTCCCTGAAATGTTTAATAAAGGATTCAGTATGCATGCCAAAGATTTGTCGGAACCCATGGATGGAGAAAGTGTGGAATGGATGAAGCAAACGGCTAAAGAAAACCGCATCATTTTAACAGGAAGCCTAATGATACATGAAGGGGAACAACGTTTTAACCGATTGATTTGGATGCAACCGGATGGGCAAATGGGCTTTTACGATAAGCGCCATTTATTCAGTTATGCGAAAGAAAATGAAGCCTTTCAAGCAAGCGAAAGTAAATTGGTTGCCAGTGTAAAAGGATGGAAAATTCGTCCTGTAATTTGTTATGATCTGCGTTTTCCTGTGTGGTGTCGGCAACAACCCCATGAGCCTTACGATGTTTTGTTGGTCGTCGCCAATTGGCCTGAATCGCGCATTGTAGCCTGGAAAACTTTATTACAAGCAAGGGCTATTGAAAACCAATGTTATGTAGTGGCGGTCAACAGGGTTGGTGAAGATGGAAATCAAATCTCCTATAATGGGGCTTCGTGTGTTGTAAATCCTGAAGGGAAATTTTTATACCTCGGAGAAAACAAAGAAGAGGTTTTTAATATCGCTTTACGAAGAGATGAAATCAATCAGGTTCGGGACACATTTCCATTTCTGAAAGATGTAGATGATTTTACGATCTTCTAAAATTTTTTATTTCTTAGAAATCGTGGGTTTATTGCCACCATTCTATTTTTAAATCATCGTAATCGAAGGCATATCGATCGAGGTTCCATATTTTTAACTGACATTCATCACCCGGTTTTACTTTGGCAGGCAATTGAACAAAGAAACTCACTTCACCCCATTGGTTCACCACCCCTTTATTTTGTTGGAGAATATCCCGGCTGTTTCGTTTTCCAATTTTATTGGCGATACGGGTTCCCTGCCAGGCAATGGATTCTTCACCTTGCTTAATTTCTAACACCAACTTAGGCGACATATAAGTATCCAGATTAGCAATTCGATTTAAAAATCGTCCGCTACATTTTAACCACTGTCCTCCTTGAACCCCTTCCGGCAAAGGATAACGAATCATTTCCGGTCCAAATTCATCCCCCTCCGGAATACGAATAAAATAAGGACTGCCATTCATCACATCCGATCGAAAATAATTTTTTACTGAATCGTTGTAGTCAGAATAGGTCAGAACTCGTTTGAATTGCATGGTAGATTCATCTGGTTGAGGTTCCAAATCCAGCAATAAAATTTCCTCAATGCGACTTTGACTTTTAAACAGCATAGACAAGTTATAACGCCAGGAAGAATTTTCGGTGATTAAAAAACCTTCATGCTGCAAAATAGAAAAATGAATATTCAACCACAGACTGAGTAAAATAAAAATCCCAATAACCAAGTCATCCAGTTTCTTTTAGCAAAAGCCATTCTATCACCAAAGACAATGGAATAGCCAGCAATGCATACATATGAATCATGGGACGTGAGCCAAAACCATTGATATAAAAATAACACCACCACGAATAAATGATAAAGGTGTACAGTACGAAAATGATTGGAATACCGGGTATCCAATTTTTCAATTTTTCACGAAACAACAAACCCAATAAACTTAAAATCATGAGGGGCGAATACATCAACCATCCATTGCCTCCTCCGAATAATCCATCTAAATAATGTTTAAATGACCACTCAAAAGACTGCCCTTTATAACTATCAAAAAACCAATGTCCTGTGAATGTTTTCCAATACCAGAGTTGGGGAATCCATAATACAAAGGCACAAAATGCTGCCAGGAGTACGCCTTTCCAAGATTGTTGTATCCACTTCCATTTTTGCTGAAGTGTTTGCCGGTTCATGAGGCCGTATAAAGGAAATATCAGTAATAACACGATATCCGAAGGTCTGATGAGAACCATCATCCCGGAACTCAGTCCCAGAGCGATGAAATGAAGCCATGAAATATTTGAACCTTGCTTCCAGGCATCATGAATTTTTAAAGTGAACCAGATGAATGCCGCATAAAGAAAAAACAGTGGAATATGCGACATGCCGGCTTGCTCAAAAGAGAACCAAAACAAATTGCTTCCTAAGAGTAACAAAGCCAAAGTAATCAGCGCTATTGGCGAAGAAACTTTGCGGCGAAGGATTCGATAGGTAAAGAAAAAACCCAGCAGCAAATACACAAAACTGCTCAATTTGATGGCATAATCATAGGGCCAGGAATACGCATTGACGGGCTGACCCAACATTTTTGCGGAGGCATGGGCCATCATAAAAAAGGGCCATTCCAAAATAGCCATGCCGCAGGTATACTGATTGATAATATGACCCGATTCCGATTTTAAACCTGCTTCTCGTTGATACTTCATCGCCCATTCCACATCGGGCGGTATTTGCATATTCGTTGGAATACTATCTACCTTGCCTAAATTGTCATAAATAAACAGAGAAGGTAAATAAGAATAATAGCCGACGGCATCTCCATAAAACGTATATTTTTCGCGGCCGTAAAAAAAGGTATAAACGAATCCGATGATGAGGGCTGCGATAAAAAAGATTCGGGAAAAGAGCCTCATTACTGTACCGCCATTTTAGCGAGGAAATTATTCCAATTTTCTAAGTTGCCATTTTTTAGAACACGGGGGAATTTATTCATGGCTCCAAATTTTCCGGTGGCATGTAAAAATTCGATAAAATGTTTGGATGGCAACACTTCAATAAATACGTGGGGCAAGGCCGATTCGCGCTCAACGGCATAATCGTCATTCATTTTCCTCAGGCTTTCATCAATCGAATGTAAAATCGCGTTGGCGTCCACCACTTCATCACAACCGATATACCATTTATGCGCAAAGCGACCGTCCAGCACATAACCTGCTACCGTAAATTCCTTGATGGTAATGCCCATTTTGCGCTGCACCTCATCGATGGCTTTGTTCATGTTATCGACACTGAGGTGTTCGCCACATAAACTCAGAAATTGTTTGGTACGTCCAACAATGATAAATTCTCCGTTCTTCACCGAAGTAAAACGAATCACATCACCAATGAGATAACGCCATGCACCGGCTACCGTTGATAATACGATGGCATAATCGGTATCTTCAACCACTTCATGAATTAAATAGGCATTGGCTTCGGGCCTTACCTCACCATCATCCGAAAAGTTTTTTTCATTAAATGGAACAAATTCATAGAAGATGCCATTGTTTAAGATCAATCTGATGCCCTGCGTATCCGGTCGGGCCTGAAACCCAAATGAACCTTCGGAGGCCATATAGGTTTCGATATACGTAATGGGTTTACCCAAAAGATTTTTAAAATTTTCGCGATAAGGTTCGAAGGAAACACCGCCATGAATATAGAGGGAAAGATTGGGCCATATTTCATGAATATGATTGACCTTATGATAACGAATGATTTCTTCAAAAACGATTTGAACCCAGGCCGGGACACCGCATACGGTTCCTACATTCCAAGTGGGTGCCTTGCGCACAATCAATTTAATCCGATCTTCCCAACGAGGACGTTTTGAAATACTTTGACCGGGTTTGTAAAATAAAAAAGATAACCAACGGGGCATTTTTTAGCACTAATACCGCTCATATCTCCTTCATAATAATCGCCTCTCTCATATAAGGAAGTTGAACCACCGAGCATTAAAATTCCTTTTCCAAATACATCCGCCGGCAAATCAAAATTCTGCATAGAGTAGAATTGTTTGAATCCTGCACGCTTCACCGACTTAATCATATCATCCGTAACAGGAATATGCTTACTGGCACTTTCGGACGTACCGGAACTCAATGCAAAATATTTTACCTTGCCCGGCCAGCAAACATTGCTTTCTCCTTCCTGACAAAACTTCCACCAACGATTATACATTTGGTTATAGTTATGGAAGGGCACTCTTTTTTTAAACTCTGCGTACACCGAAGGCGATGATAACATTTCGGCAAAATCATAGTGTTTCCCAAACATGGTATTTTTTGACTTCCGTAAAAGCCTATTTAACACCTGCATCTGATAACTTCGAGGTGTACCCGTCCGTATCGTAAATTGCTGACGGATTCGAAGAGACCGATTAATGAGGTGACCAAGTAATGCCAAGTGAATGTTTGTTTGGGTGGACAAAATTAATGGCTTTCGGGGTAAAACCTACTTAATTTATTCACAAACAAGCGATTAAAGCCTTAGAGGTCGGATTGAAGTAATTTACGGCGAGCCACCAGGTAATAAACCAATATATAAGCCAAAGAAACGCCTACATACAAGATGGCAGGCAGGGCTTCCTGACTTAATCCGGACATTTTCCCCAAAGAATCCAGCAAAGGAAAAGGTAATAATTCGTCACTGCTTTGCAATGGGGTAAAATTGCCAACGCTGGTATTCAGCTTTTTATTAATCACATTGGTAAAAATGGTTTCAACCAATAAATACGCAAAAAAGAAAATGATACTCAAACCGCTCCGTTTGACAAAAAAAGTAAGTAAGGCGGCAAAAGAGAGGTAGTTCAAGGTATAAATAAACACATATAAGATATAATTATTTTCATCAAACATATTTCCTCCACCATAGGCAAATCCAAAAATGAGTGAAATCAGATAAAAAAACAAAGTCGCCCCTATACTGATTGCCAAAATTAAAATAGCTTTGGCATGTAAAAAATCCAGTCGGTGCATCCCATCAATGATATGTTGTCGATTGGTTCGAAAAGTGAATTCATTGGAGATGGAAATGATGATAAATACCACTAAAAAAATCACAAACCAACTGTAAATAAATCCCATATTACTCCACACCTGCGGAAATGAATACGACTTGGAAAGAATGGCCAAATTGCCATTTCCGATGGAAACCATGCTACTTCCAATTCCGTAATTCCACAAAATATACAGCAATCCAAAAATGCCGGTCAAAATCCAAAAAGTATAATACTTTTTAAGCTTCATCCATTCTATCATCAATAATTTCATGGTTAATTTTTAATTGGTTATTTCAATAAATTTACTTTCCAGACTGCGTTTGCGACGCACCAAATGATTGAGTATAAATTGATGCTTCAAAACACCATTTACTCAAAACTTCTATACTAACATCTTTGTTTGGTGTTGCTATAATCAAACTCTGTAAACGAACTTGTTTACACAATCCACTCGATTGTAATGCCAACAATAAAGCATCATTATTTTCACAGCCCAGTTCGATCCAATCCTCATCATTGAGTACTTCAAGCACACTACCTTGTGTAATTAATTCGCCCAGTTTTAAAATGGCCACATGGGTGCAAACTTTTTCCACTTCATCGAGTAAGTGACTGGCAATAATGATGGTCTTACCCTCCTTGCTTAATTGTAAAATAAGATTTCGGATTTCTGCAATGCCCACAGGATCTAATCCATTGGTTGGTTCATCCAGTACCAATACATCCGGGTTGCCTAACAAGGCTGCAGCGATGGCCAGACGTTGTTTCATCCCCAATGAAAAGGTTTTAAACGCAGAATCTTTGCGGTTATATAAATTAACCAATTTGAGCACCCGTTCGATATCATTTTCTCCCCTGCCCTTGATAGCCGCAGAGATTTTTAAATTATCGGTTGCTGATAAATAATGATAAAAATTCGGGGTTTCAAGCAATGAACCAATATTGGAACGGGCCGATTCCGGACTGGAATAACCCTGCCATTCATATTGTCCGCCATCTGCCTGTAATACATCCAGGAGTATGCCCAACATGGTGGTTTTGCCACTTCCATTCGGACCTAAAATTCCGTAAACACTTCCTTTAGGCACCTGCAAACTCACCCCTTTCAAGGCTTTTACAATGCCATAGGATTTGCGGATATCTTTTGTATTTAAAATATATTCCATGTTCAAATTGTCCGGTAAATGTAATTGCTAATTCAATGTTTCAGTTTAATTATTTGAACAATGGTTGCTAACGAGGATGAATGCGATTAAGAGCCCCTTACAAAACTTTATACGTTGATATGGCGTGAACATGGAGATTCAAATTATCTCCTGATACATATACTTTATCAGGTGCATAGCACTTACTTTTGCCAACAATTTGTATGAAATACCTCATCACCGGACTGGGAAATATTGGTTTCGAATACGTAGAAACCCGGCACAATATTGGTTTTGATGTGCTGGATGTATTTGCCGCAAAACATGGATTATTATTTGAAAGTGATCGATTGGCAGATAAGGCCGTTTGTAAATTTAAAGGTCGGACACTCATTTTAATCAAGCCTACTACTTACATGAATCTGAGTGGCCGGGCGGTTAAATATTGGATGGATAAAGAACATATTCCGGTAGAAAATACCTTGACCATCCATGATGAACTGGCCTTTGCATTGGACACCCTCAAAATTCGTTCAGGTGGCAGTGATGGTGGACATAATGGATTAAAGAGTATACAGGAATGTATCGGAACCACAGAATATGCCAAGTTACGATTCGGGATAGGCAATCAATTTCCGAAAGGTCGACAAGTGGATTTTGTATTGGGTAAATGGAAGGATGATGAAATCCCTCTTGTTAATCTGAAAGTAGAAGCTTGTATAAAAATCATTGAAAGTTTTGCGAGCATCGGTTTATCCCGTACGATGAACCTTTTTAATCATATCAAATATCAAACAGACCAAGATCATCAAACATCATGAAAATATTTTGCATCGGTCGGAATTACGCCGCACATATCGAAGAATTAAAGAATGAAACGCCTGGTGCGCCGGTCATTTTTATGAAGCCTCCAACAGCTTTACTCATCGACAATAAACCCTTTTATTATCCCGATTTTTCAAAGGATATTCATTACGAATGTGAGTTGGTTTTTAAAAGTGTGTAAAAACGGGCGCGCGATCCATGAAAAATTTGCTTCAAAATATTACGATCATATCACTTTGGGTATTGACTTTACTGCCCGGGATTTGCAGGAACATCAAAAATCGAAGGGCCTCCCCTGGGAAATTGCCAAAGCTTTTGACCATTCGGCCGTGATTGGTCCCTGGCAATATATTGGTGAAACAGAAAAAAATCTTTCCCGTCATTTTCGACTCGAAAAGAATGGAAAAATCGTTCAGGAGGGTGATACATCCCTGATGATTTACCAGGCCGATCAGATTATCCACTATATCAGTCAGTTTTTTACCCTTCAAACGGGTGATATCATTTTTACAGGCACTCCAAAAGGGGTAGGTCCCATTGAAATCGGCGACCGCTACAAGGCTTTTTTAAGTAATCAGGAGATTTTGAATTTTGAAATAAAATAAAAACAGGGGCATTTTACCAAAACGAATTTGACCATCCGCCAAAAGTCAAAAAAATACATGATTAAAATTTGCATATAGCAATCAAACAACCTATTTTTGCCCAACTTTAAGTAATCCTTATGGACCACCAAACAGAATTCATCGACAACCCGGTTGATATTGAAATCAGCAAACCATCCAAAGCCAAATTTTTATTTCATTTGGGCTTATTCGGTTTCCTGCTTTTTGCAGTAGGTTGTAATTACGGCTTATGGACCCGAAGCTTCAAAAGCACTGAAAAGATTGCTGTTCCAGAAAGCACCACGACTTCGCCTAAATACAAATAGTCGGATCTGACATGGTACAGAGCCGGCATGATACTGCTGTTGTTGTATTAAGTTACAACGGCAAAAGCCTGCATCAGGATTTTTTCCCTCAATTACTCGAAGAATCAAAAGGACTTTATGATGTTGTATTGGTTGACAATGCTTCGACCGATGACACAGCTGCCTATGTACAAGAACATTTTCCGGATGTACATCTTGTAAGCATAGATATCAATAAAGGATTTGCCAATGGCTATTATTTAGGACTACAACAAATTCAGGCGAAGTATTACGTTTTATTAAGTGCCGATTTTGAAATCACGCCCGGGTGGTTCAAACCCTTGCATGAAAAGATGGAAGCACATGAAGATTTGGGAGCCATTCAACCAAAAATCAAGTACTACCGCGACAAAAGTATGTTTGAATATGCAGGAGCCGGCGGAGGATTCATCGATCAATGGGGATATTTGTTTTGCCGCGGCAGGATATTTTTTACTTTAGAAAAGATGAACATCAATTCGATGATTCGATAGAAACTTTCTGGGCCGGAGGTGGTTGTATGTTTGTTCGGGCTGAACTTTATCATCGCCTAGGTGGATTGGACAAAGACCTATATGCCCATATGGAAGAAGTCGATTTATGTTGGCGCATCAAAAATGCGGGATACCGAATTGGATATTGCGGTGCAAGTACCGTTTACCACATTGGTGGCAGTGTGATTAGTTATGGCAGTCCGGCCAAAATATTTTACAATTACCGAAATAGCCTGGTTCTTTTATTAAAAAATTTGCCCGCCTCCAAATTATGGTGGCTACTGCCTTTTCGTTTGTTGCTGGATGGCGTGAGTGGAATGCGTGCCCTGTTAAAAGGAGATTTTAAAGAAGTAGGCGCCATAATCCGTGCTCACTGGCACTTCTTTATAACAATAGGTTTATGGTGGCGAAAAAGAAAAGAAGTGAGAAAATGGGCTGTTCAGGATACTCAAAGCGGCATTTATCCGGGTAGTTTGATTGTAGATTATTTTATGCGAAAAAAAACGCGATTTCAGCAATACAATTTCCCGGTGAAACCATTGTAAACGCTCTTTAGTAGGCATGTTTGTTTCAAAACATCCTTATAAATATTTCGACGCTTGTATTGGTAACAACACTGCTTTGCCCTACATTTGTGGCACTTTCGGAAGGTTAGCTCAGTTGGTTAGAGCGCTACGTTGACATCGTAGAGGTCGCTGGTTCGAATCCAGTACCATCCACTAGAATTCAGGGAAAAAGACAAGCCTCATGCGGAAATTATCCGGCCGTTTTCCAGCACAATTCAGGTAAATCTGATTTTATTCCCTAGTGACCAAAGACTATCTAAGCATTCCAATGGGTATCATGAGTGGTTTTGAAATGGTCACGTATCTTTACCTCAAATGCATCGAGCCCACACAGAGCAAAATAAAAAAAACGCTGTTTTCAGATGGACCCATGTATGGCTCAATGTTTTGAGTAAATTACTCGCCATTCCCTTATTTATTTTTATTTATCGTTTGTTGCCCTTCATGCAATGGCCGTGGCATCTCGACAAAATATTGCTGTTTATACTGGTGAGTATTTTACTCTTTGTGGTTTTTCGTTTTTTCGAAAAAAGTATTCTTTTTCTAAGTGCAGCCGCATTGCTCTTTTTGGGTATAGGTAGTGTGTTGGGCCCTTATGGCTTTCGACATTTGTATCAGGACTACCGCGCGATGATTTATAGCATGATTTACGATCCGGTTCCTGTTGCCTTGCGGGTAAAACCACTTCGATTTTTTCCCAATGAAAAAGCCCTGGTTCGAGCCGTCGATTATACCCATCCTCAGGTGCGCGACTTTTCGCTACAGGCTTTGAATGAACATTTTAAAGAAGTACAACGCGGACATCCTTATCGCACCCTCATACAGAGTTTAGCAGTATTTAAAGCAATCAATACACAATGGCATTATGTGAACGATCCTAAATCGCGCGACTACTTTGCCAAGGCCAGTGAATCGGTTAGATATCTCTCCGGTGATTGTGATGACCATTCAACCTGCATGGCTGCCTGCATTAAAGCCATTGGAGGACGTGTGCGCCTGATATTAACCACACGACATTTATACCCGGAATTATATGTAGGAACGAAAAATGATTTTGACCATCTTCATCTCATTATTCGGAAAAGTTTATTTGCACAAGAATGTTCCGGAAAAGCCTTGCATTATCATGTAGATGCCGAGGGAAAAATTTGGATCAATTTGGACTATACCGCTTCTTATCCCGGAGGACCCTTTATGGCACAACCTGTATTGGGTGTTTTGAATCTGTAAATTGAGATCCGTTATTTTAGTGTTTATAAAAAATATGGAAAAAATCTTCTTTTTCGTTTTGGGTATGTAGTAGGTATTGGCCGATTGGAAGTTTTTCAATATTGAATGCTTCCATTTCTTTGGGCTGATTTATTTTTTGCTGAACATTTTTTGACCTTGCATGTTGTGAATACTAAATACGCATGGACTCTTTCTTAAAGCCGGCGATAATGAAATCAATATTTCGTTATGTGCAGGGTTGGGGAAAATTTTAATCAAATTGAAATCACCACTACTGTACTCGGTACTTAAGGGTGTCAATGATAATCCAAGCAAAATTCCAAAATACTCCGATGTGTCGCAACTATATGAGTTTATTTTGCCTGCACCACTTTCTAGATTCCAATAAAGTATATTATTCTTCACAAAAAGATTTTGACCAATAAATCCTGTCTGACCGCCCCCATCAATCGTTTTTTTGCCAATTAAATTGGCTGTGCTGTCAAAAGCACCAATCCACGCTGCAAGTCTCCTCTGTGGCGAGAGGTTCATGTCCATATCCCCCGCTTCACCCTGTGTATAATAATGCGCATATATTTTGCCGTCATGCAAATAAGCCCCGCTTACTACTAAGGTTGGCGGAGCAGCCCAATTGGCCGTATTACTATCCCCATAAGCCTTACAATGGTGTACCAATCCATTGGTGTCTATGATCGAAATCAGCATACTACTGGTAGTCCCATTACAATCGCGCTTAAAACCAATATCTCCACTACAAGATCGGGTGCTACCAACAATACAGAATTTTGTATCCGTATATTTTAAACAAATTCCATCTGCCGCATCATCCAAGTTACCTCCTATACGTTTGCCCCATTTAATATTAAAATTGCTATCCAAATGCATAACCACTAAATCATGCAAGCCCAAACTTAAATTGCCGTAGACTTCCGGGTTAGTTCCACTGCTGCCAAAACCCATTATCAGCGAATTAGGCCCCATGTATTCCATAAAAGGGCGAGTTTCATTATTGTTGCCGGGTACTACCAATACCTTTTTTAAAGAGAGGTTGGTGTCCAAACGCACTATCCAGGGGTCGGCATCAAAGCTTCCAAATCCGGCATGTAAAAAATCATAGTCGTCAGCATTGGTATTTCCTGCCAGATAAATATACCCTTCAGGTGCATATCTTAATGTGTAAATAACACTCCCATCACTCCCCCCAAAGGTGGTACCATTGAGTATATTGCCAAGAGTATCTACGCGTAATACCCAAATCTCCTTAGCGGTATAGGTATGGCCATAAGGCACATCTCCATCATTGCTATTCGTGGTTCCTGCCAATACCATGGTTTGGTCAGGCAGCTCAATCATATTACTTAAAAAATCTTCGCTTCCTCCGTACTTCACACTCCAGAGGGTATCAAAAGTATTGGCATCTAATTTATACAATCGGCAATCATAAGTGGGCCCTTTACTTCACGCAATGCAAATAAAGAACCATTGCTATGAGGCATGATGACATCAAAATGAACTTTGTAACCAAAACACTTTTTATAATTGATAAAAAAACTATGCTTTAAATCAGGCTGGGCATCAGCACCCAGGCATAGGATCAACAATAGAATAAGTAAGGAAGGAAAATGTTTCATAATCAATGTTTATAAAAAATATGGAAAAAATCTTCTTTTTCGTTTTGGGTATGTAATAGGTATTGGCCGATTGGAAGCTTTTCAATATTGAATGCTTCCATTTCTTTGGGCTGATTTATTTTTTTGCTGAACATTTTTTGACCTTGCATGTTGTGAATACTAAATACGCATGGACTCTTTCTTAAAGCCGGCGATAATGAAATCAATATTTCGTTATGTGCAGGGTTGGGGAAAATTTTGATCAAATTGGGTTTTATACTTTCCTGTAAATCCAAAGGCACCTCAGTTATTTGAAGTATCCCTCCAAAATATTTTGATGTGTCGCAACTAAATGAGTGTAGGCTATCTGTGATTGCTTCAAAATTTAAGATCTTTTTACCTTTACTTATAAATATATTGTTTATTTTAATATACGTATCACCACCCCCATCAAATGTATTTTTGCCAATTAAATTGGCTGTGCTGTCAAAAGCACCAACCCACGCTGCGGCTCTCCTTTTTGCGAGAGGTTCATGTCCATATCTCCCGCTTCACCTTGTGTATAATAATGTGCATATATTTTGCCGTCATGCAAATAAGCACCGCTTACTACCAAGGTTGGCGGAGCAGCCCAATTTGCCGTATTACTATCCCCATAAGCCTTACAATGGTGTACCAATCCATTGGTGTCCATGATCGCTATCAGCATACTACTTGTAGTCCCATTACAATCGCGCTTAAAACTGATATCTCCACTACAAGATCGGGTGCGACCAACAATACAGAATTTTGTATCCGTATATTTTAAACAAATTCCATCTGCCGCATCATCCAAGTTACCTCCTATACGTTTGCCCCATTTAATATTAAAATTGCTATCCAAATGCATAACTACTAAATCTTGTAAGCCCAAACTTAAATTGCCATAGACTTCCGAGTTAGTTCCACTGCTGCCAAAACCCATTATCACCGAATTAGGCCCCATATATTCCATAAAAGGGCGAGTTTCATTATCGTTGCCGGGTACTACCAATACCTTTTTTAAAGAGAGGTTGGTGTCCAAACGCACTATCCAGGGGTCAGCATCAAAGCTTCCATATCCGGCATGTAAAAAATCATAGTCGTCGGCATTGGTATTTCCTGCCAGATAAATATACCCTTCAGGTGCATATCTTAAAGTGTAAATAACACTCCCATCACTCCCCCAAAGGTGGTACCATTGAGTATATTGCCAAGAGTATCTACGCGTAATACCCAAATCTCCTTAGCGGTATAGGTATGGCCATAAGGCACATCTCCATCATTGCTATTCGTGGTTCCTGCCAATACCATGGTTTGGTCAGGCAGCTCAATCATATTACTTAAAAAATCCTCTTCGCTGCCTCCATACTTCACACTCCATAGGGTATCAAAAGTATTGGCATCTAATTTATACAATCGGCAATCATAAGTGGGCTCCTTTACTTCACGCAATGCAAATAAAGAACCATTGCTATGAGGCATGATGACATCAAAATGAACTTTGTAACCAAAACACTTTTTATAATTGATAAAAAACTATGCTTTAAATCAGGCTGGGCATCAGCACCCAAGCACACGATCAACAATAGAATAAGAAGGGAAGGAAAATGTTTCATAATCAATGTTTATATAAAAATACCACATCTTTCCTGAACATGGATCAGGATATTTATTCCCAATCGCAAAAAACCACTATGGTTTCAATACCGCATCCATATAATCGGTGATTTTTTGCATCAAGTGTACCCGATCCTTGCCGCGCACATTGTGAGGATGTCCGGGATACACAAAATAATCCAGGGGTACACCTTCATCTACACAACGTTTTACGAAGCGCAGTGAATGTTGCCAAACAACGACATCATCATCCGTTCCGTGTATCATGAGTAATTTACCTTTCAGGTTTTTTACTTTGTCAAACAACACATTGGCTTTATAACCTTCCGGATTTTGCTCCGGAGTATCCATATATCGTTCTGTATACATCACTTCATACATACTCCAATCAAGTACCGGACCACCAGCTACACCCACCTGAAACACTTCGGGGTGGCGCAACATGAGTGAGGTAGTCATAAATCCACCATAGCTCCAGCCATGCACCCCCATTCGCTGAGCATCCACATATGGCAGTGATTTTAAATAATTCACCCCTTGTAATTGATCCTGCATTTCGAGTGTACCCAATTGTCGATGAATGGCACTTTCAAATTGGTGCCCGCGATTGCTGCTCCCTCTTCCGTCCATCACAAATACGATATAACCTTTTTGGGTAAGTAAATCATACCACAGATTACCGGAGGCGGGAAACCCATCTTTAATCAATTGAACATGGGGGCCATTGTATAAATATACGATAACCGGATACTTTTTAGTCGCATCAAATTCAGCGGGCAACATCAATTTTGCATACAATTTTGTACCATCCTGTGCAAGTAATTCCAAATTGGTGACGGCTGCCAATTGAACAGAATCCAATGGATTATTAGCGGTAAAAATTCTCTTCTCCGCCTTGGTTTGCGTGTTCACAATTTCAATATTTCGTGGCATCGAAGCATTCTGATAGACATCGATGAGGTATTTCCCATCAGGGCGGACCATGGCTTGGTGGTTGCCCTTCACTGAACTCAAGGAACGGATAACACCCGTTTGGATATTCACCGCGTAAACATTTTTTTGCAATGGACTTTCTTTCGTGGATGTAAACAAGAGCTCATTTCCTGCTTCATGTTCACCAATGATTTCGTTGACCAGCCATTCGCCCTTAGTAATTTGACGAATCAAGCGACCATCTGTTTTATACAAATAAAGATGCATAAATCCATCTCGCTGACTCCACCAAATAAACTGATCGGTTTGATTTTTCATAAAGTATAAAGCATGTTGTGGTTCTACATATTTATCATGCTTTTCTTCAAGAATGGTTCGGATGAGTTCTCCATTTTTTGCATCATAACAGTTTAAGGTCAGGTGATTTTGATCGCGGTTTAAAATGGAGAGATAGATATATTTTTCGTCGGGGCTCCAGGTAACCGTTGTGAGGTACTGATCTTTTGGCCCGGTAGTTTTGAGGTAAATGGTTTGCTGTGTAGCGGGTTGATAAACCCCCAATGTCACCTGATGAGAAGTACGCCCCGAAAAAGGATATTTGATATTTTTACTTTGAGCCGGGGTGCTTGACCAGTCTACCACCGGATAATCCTCCACCATACTTTGATCCATGCGGTAAAATGCGAGTGCATTCCCTTTGGGCGACCAAAACAAACCTTCGCTAATTCCAAATTCATCGCGGTGAACCGAAGTGCCGTATAAGATATTGGCTTGTCTATCGTTGGTGATTTTTTTAGCGCTCTCATCCATTTTACCCACATACAATTGAAAATCTTTTACATACGCCACTTGTTTGGAAGACATATGTACATGTATGTGCTCAGAGCCATCTTCAAATTGCCCTATGATATCGGTTCGCATAGATTCGCTCGGAGAAACCACAAATTGAATCCATTTATTCTCATGGGTGATATAAAAGCGCTGATCGTCTAACCATTCAATGAGCGGAAAGTTTTTCAATGGTTTTAATCCTAATTTAGCCAAATCCTTATTCATTTTTTCCAGCGAAATGGCAACTTCCGATTCAAAACTGAGGGGATCAACCTGCATGATGACATTTTCGTTTTCATTGCTCACCACATAAGCGTATTTGGAACCACTCCATTTTAATTGCTTCATGTTTTTAACAGCCAGATTGCTGCTCAATCCCAAAACCGCTTCGGTCATGGTCAGTTTTCGTTTTTGAGCTGTGGCCGTTAAAGTTGAGGCCAGCAACAACAGGAATATCCATTTTCTCATGAATCAAAGATAATTGCCACTTTGCATAGATATTGGTAGGAAACTGCTTTTTTTTAGAAGTGTATGAGGAAGACTGATTCTTGGCAAAATCTCAGGCTTTCAGGTATTTTATTGAATACTGAGAAAAACAAGTTCAGTAAAGATCGGGTGAGTCAATCATTCAGATTCTTCAAAGCGCAATAACTCTTCAAACAGCACTTCGTATTCCGCTTGTTTGGGTGATAATTTCGTGATTACTGCCTGATAGGCTTGTTCCGTTTCCTGAAACAGCACTTTGTTGGCATAAGTATCAGGAGCCGCCAATTTATTTTCGAGCTCTGCCTTACTTTTTTCCAATTGCTGAATTTCCTCTTCCAGCTTCGTAAACCGG
This sequence comes from Bacteroidota bacterium, assembly GCA_016715505.1. Lineage (GTDB taxonomy): Bacteria > Bacteroidota > Bacteroidia > Chitinophagales > Chitinophagaceae > OLB11. The sequence continues at coordinate 184,177 of JADJZY010000032.1, read as the reverse complement.
CTACGTAATTTTTTTTCCTCCTTTTGTTTTTCTTTGAAAGCCGATGTGTTTTGTTTGGGTGCTTCAGCTTGAACTTCTACCACTTTAGGAGCGGCTTCAGGCGGGGCAACGGGTGTTTTTTCATTTTTAAATCGCTCCCATTCGTTATAGGTTCCGTTAAAAATCTTTATTTCTCCATCTTCAATTTGCCAGATTTGCCGGGCTGTTTCCTGAATAAAATACCGGTCATGCGACACCAATACAACGGTACCTTCAAATTGATTAATGGCTTGAACCAACATTTTTACCGACGACATATCCAGGTGATTGGTCGGTTCATCCAACAATAAAAAATTCGCTTTACTGATGATACATTTGGCAAGGGCTACCCGGGCCTTTTCACCCCCGGAAAGAATTTTTATTTTCTTAAATACATCATCCCCTCTGAATAAAAAGCAGCCCATTAATTCGCGCAATTCCTGTTCCGTTTTTCCGCTTCCACATAATTTCAATTCTTCCAGAATATCATGATCCATGTGCAGGGCTTCAATCTGATGTTGGGCATAAAAAGAGATGTCGGCATTGTGCCCTCCAATGACTTCACCTTCACAGCCTTCGGTTTGTGCAATGAGTCGTAATAAAGTTGACTTCCCCTTTCCATTGGCACCAATCAATGCTATTTTATCACCCCGGTTCACCTCCGCCGATGCATTTTTGAGGATATGTAAATCGCCATAACTTTTGCTGACATGGTGTAGGGTACTTAAAATTTTCCCCGGTTGACGCTCCAAAGAAAATCGAAATAAAATTTTAGCGGTTTCACTGATGGGTGCTTCGATACGTTCTAATCGATCGAGTTTTTTTACCAAACTTTGGGCCTGGGTGGCTTTGGAAGCTTTAGCACGAAAACGTTCAATGAATCGCTCCTGTTGACGAATAAAATCTTGTTGATTGTCATACTCTCTTTGCTGAAATTCAGCCCTCACTTCCTTTTCCTGTTCGTAAAATGAATAATTGCCAGAGTAATGATTGAGGGTTTGTTGTGAAACTTCTACGACTTTGGTGACCATGCGGTCTAAAAAATATCGGTCATGCGATACAATGATGATGGTGCCGGGATAACCATTCAAATATCTTTCGATCCATTCAATAGAAGGTAAGTCGAGGTGATTGGTCGGTTCATCGAGGAGTAAAATATCCGGATGTTGCAGAATCATTTTCCCCAACAATACACGCATTCGCCAGCCACCGGAAAACTCTTTAAAAGGACGTTGTAAATCAATGGTATTAAATCCTAAACCTTCCAAAATTTCAGCGGCTTTATGGTCCATTTCATAACCACCGGCGATTTCAAAATCATGGTGTAAATCGGCTAGTTTATGCAATTTTTTTTCATCTTCACTTTCATGCAACTCAATTTCCAGTTGCCTGATTTGCGCTTCCAATTCCAATGCTTTGGCATAGGCCCCTTTGGCGACATTTAAAATGTTCTCTTCAGTTTCCAGGCTTTGTAAGTCCTGATGAAAATATCCGATACTCAAATTTTTGATCCGATTCACGGTGCCGGCACTTACGGTATACTCTCCAATGAGGATTTTAAGCAAGGTTGATTTACCGGCCCCATTCGGGCCAATAAGTCCGATACGTTCGTTGGGAAAAATATGCCAGGAGGCTTCATCAAGAATTTTACGGGCACCAAATTCGAAGGTGATATTGTTGAGTGAGAGTAACATAATGGGTCGAAATGCAAAAATGAACGATTCGCTGAATGTTTTCTTCTTTTTTCAAGTATTTTTACCCTTGGATGAAAAAATATTTTCCGCTGCTGCTTATTTATCTGTTGATCGTATCGTGTCGCGATAAGGAGCCTGTGATCATTCCGGTGGAAAATCCCCTGGAATTACATCCCAATTATTACCGGCAAAACGTCCTCATCGAATCCCTGTGTGGAGAGTGGAACAGCGCCAGTATTGATTCCCGGGCGCAACTCGAAGCCCTGCGATTACAAAACTTAGGGCGGATTTTGTGGCCAATTTTCATCAACAGGATTGGCTTGAAACACCTTACACCCAAACCTTGACTTCGTTTCTGGGAGGAACTATAGGTTTGCCAAAAGCGGCCGTGAATCGTTTGCCGGGCTCCAATACTGAATTACAGGAAGACAATCAGATTTGGTTATCGCCCATTAACTGGAATGCAGCGGCCTTGCGTCAATTATCGCAGGAAGCCCCACTGGCTTTGGCGCTTGAAAGTGGCGTCGCCGAAAACGCCCATGCTTATTTGAACATCTATATTGCTCATCGGCAAGCCTTTGAAAAAGATATCCGATTACAGATTTATCTGGTTGAAGACAGTATTAAAAATATTTTTCAGCAAGGCGCATTATCTGCTTATTATCATCCTTCTGTGTTTAAAGAAATCCTGAATGCCGAAACTGGTGACACCTTAATCCTGAATGAGGCTTTTCCGGAAGGGAATATCCGTCAAAAAAAATATGAACAAATCAATTTGGACAATTACAATTTGCAAAAATTACGTTTTATCGTGTTGATTTATCAATATGATTCCGACTTTCGCAAAAGACAGATACTGAATGTGCAGGAAGTGAAATTTGGTGGAACAAAATACTGGGATCTTTAATCATACATCCACTCCCAGGCGCTGATATAATGCCCGGCCTTTTCAACGTATTCCAAATACTTTTTATAAAAAGGATGTTGCCCTAAAGTGGCGCTATCTCCAATAACATAGAGTTTTTCCTGTGCTCTGGTCAGGGCCACATTCATGCGCCGAACATCATCCAAAAATCCGATCTGACCATGCTCATTGCTACGCACCAAACTGATGAAAACGGTGTGAAATTCCTGCCCTTGAAAACTATCAATGGTACTGATACGAGCAATTTTTTGAAGCAACTCATTGGCCAAAGAAACCTGTGCCGCATAAGGAGAAATAAAAGCAATAGATTCCAAATTGAGTTTTTCGCTCAGGATAATTTTTTGCACCAAATCCAGTTCACCCCGATTCACCAAACTTGTACCTTCTTGTCCGGCTTCTTCTTCCATACCTGTTCCGGCCGTATCAATAAAAGTCATATGCACACTTTCATTGTTTAAGTGGTCTGGTGTTTGAAGTGCGCCCTGGTAAAAATAATCATTAGAAAATCCGGCAATCACTGTTCGCATACGATATTGGGTATCCAACAACACCTGATCTTCGATATTCCGTATGGCTGTTTCCAGGATCGAAATATTTAAACCCAATTGCGTCGCTTTTTGAGAAAGAACTGTTGGAGGCAACTGAAAATGATCGCCGGCCAATACGGTATGTTTCGCTAAAGGCATGATCCCCCATGCAAGCGGCTCCAAACATTGGGCTGCTTCATCAATGAACAAAGTATGAAATTGCTGGGGCTTGAATCTTTGTTCTGCAAGTGCCAGTGGTGTTCCTAAAATCACTTCGGCATTGGAAAAAATTTTATCGAGATGATAATCCATGGTTTTTCGGATTTCTTGTCGAATAGATTTTACCTCTGCAAACAATAAATTGCGTTGTTCCCTTTCTGCCTTCCCAAACCGACGTTTGTACTGTAAGGCCATTTTCCGAAATTCCTCAGCACGGATTTTAAGGGCCTTGATTTCTTTCTGAATATTTTTATCGTTTAATCGTCCCTCCGGAGTTGCTGAAAATAAATCATCTGCAATTTTTACACTATTCCCGACGCGCACGGCCTTCACGCCTGCTGCGAGTAAACCCCGGGTCATGTGGTCGACTGCAGCATTACTGGGTGCAGCTACTAATACCTGATGTCCCCTTAATTTTAATTGCACGATGGCTTCTATCAGGGTGGTCGTTTTACCGGTGCCCGGTGGACCATGTACAATAAAAATATCCCCGGCGTTTAAGATTTGTTGAACTGCACGTTGTTGACTGGGATTGATATGACGATTCAAAAAAGAAAGGGGGACTTCAGAAATATCGGACGCCTTTGGAATGGGTGAATCGCCATGTAATTGTTCAAATAAAGTGAAAAGAGCTTCATTCGATGTCAAATTTTTCAACGAATCTTTCATGCCCGCCGACTTCAGTGATTTGATATCCTGCCCAACATAACGGCGCTTTTCTTCCTGCTCTTCAAAATCGATTGCTTTTACAAGTTGCTGAATCCGTGGATGTGTTTGGGACATCCTGCAAACTTAAGCCACACATGAAACTATCAGCCTTTATCTGAAATACTTTTTTGAAAATAAACGCAAATTTACCGATATGACCCACACAAAGGGAGACCTACTTGGCGATAGCTTCTGTTGTCTGAATAGTGGAGATCAGGAAAAATCAGGGATGAAAAATTCAAGGATTCATTCTATCCTATACCGATATAAATCATGGTAAAATCATGAAATAGTTTGGGTTAATTTAAGATTAGAATGGATCATAAAAGAACCTTGAATCCTCTACCTTTACTGACTATTCTGAAGCCATTATGAAGCAAAATTCTATCGATTCCGCTGAAAATCCGACACCACATGCTTTAGTGGCTTTTATGCAAGAAATATGGCCCATGTCAAAGGATATGGCTCTACAATTTGCATCCTACTTTAGTTTTCAGGAAATTGCTAAAAATAAAATCCTCATTCCTTCAGGAAAAATTAGCACAAGTACTTATTTTTTAGAAGAAGGTTACATTCGTTCTTATACCCTTAATAATCTGGGTACTGAAGTAAGCACTGAACTGTTTGCAGGCCCATGTATGGTGAACGATTATCTTTCATTTTTTCGGAAACAAGTCACTAGCGAAAATTTCCAAACGCTGAGTCATTGTAAAGTATGGACTTTGCATGCGAAAGATGTACAGGTACTTTTTCACACCTTTCCCGAATACAGAGAATTTGGGCGAATGATGTTGGTGACACAATATGCGCGATTGCATGAACGGATGTTATCGATGATTCAGCAAAATGCAGTTGAACGCTACGAAAATCTCCTATCCCGGCAATCGGACATTTTTCAACATGTACCCCTCAAAATAATTGCTTCCTATTTGGGAATTACGGATACATCCTTGAGTCGCATCCGAAAAGCCATGACGAAAAAACACTAATTGCCAAATGGCAAGTTAAATCCGGGTAAGAGTAAGCACCTTTGTCATCACATCATACAAAATCTTTTTCAAATGCCTACCCTTTCTCAATCCATGCCCATTTGGTTTTCAGTCAGTCTATTCCTTTCCATTTTTATAGGCGTATTTGATATGACCCGCATCGTATTTCGGCAATTACAAAAGAGCGTTCCTGATCCGGGTAAACGACAGAAACTGAAAAATCAAATCCTCCTTTTCCTGATTCTTTTTTTTATGATTGTTGCAGGTATGAGTTTAATGGGACTATTTGTCAAAAATGTATTGCCACCACGTATCCTGATATTGACCACATTGCCTTTATTGGCTTTTTATTTTATCTACCTGTTTAAACAGCAATTACTTTGGAAGATGATCGATGAAATGCCTTTGTCTGAGATGATCCGAATGCATCGGTTTCGATTTCTAGGTATATTTTTTATACTGGGTTGGTATCTTAATTTACTGCCGGCATATTTTGCATTTGCGGCAGGGTTAGGTGATTTGATGACCGCCATCAGCTCCATACCCATTGCCCGACTCAAACATCGGGAATCACCTCTTGCATTGCGCATCGCTTTGATTTGGAACTTATTTGGATTTTGGGAAATCATTCATCTCATGGGAGCAGCAATCTGGGTGATTTCGGCATCCCTCAAAACCGGTGGAAATCCGCTCGGTGAAATGGGCATGATACCGCTTTGCTTTTTGCCTGCGTTTGCACCGCCCACCATTCTCTTTCTCCATATCTGCATCTTTAAAAAATGGCGTAAACTGCTCCCTGAAACTCTTAAAAAAAGTACTTGAAATTAGCGCTTCTCAAATTCTAAACCACTGGATTTTATGCTTACATTTGCAACTCTCTAATCCTTTACAAACATGTCAAAAATTCAAGTTGCAAACCCCGTCGTAGAAATCGATGGCGATGAAATGACCCGCATTATCTGGAAATTTATCAAGGAAAAATTAATCCTGCCTTATATTGATGTTCCGATTCAATACTATGATTTAGGAATTGAATATCGCGATGAGACCAATGATCAGGTTACTATAGATTGCGCCAATGCGATCAAAGCTTGCGGAGTGGGTATTAAATGTGCAACCATTACACCGGATGAAGCCCGTGTAAAGAATTTAACTTAAAACAAATGTGGAAATCTCCGAATGGAACTATTCGGAATATTTTGGATGGAACGGTATTTCGTGAACCGATAGTCATGAAAAATGTTCCCCGTCTGGTTCCTAACTGGACTGCTCCTATCATCGTAGGTCGACATGCATTTGGCGATCAATATCGTGCTACGGATACCGTTATAAAAGGTAAAGGAAAATTAACCATGACTTTTACGCCTGAAGATGGTGGTGAAGCGCAGGTATTTGAAGTATACAATTACAAAGGAGATGGCGTGGCCTTAACCATGTACAACACCGATGAGAGTATTTATGGTTTTGCTCGCAGCTGTTTTAATATGGCATTGAGTAAAAAATGGCCCTTGTATTTGTCGACAAAAAATACCATCCTCAAAAAATACGACGGCCGTTTTAAAGATATTTTTGAAGAGGTATATGAAAATGAATTTAAAGCACAATACCAGGAAGCCGGAATTACCTACGAGCACCGTTTAATCGATGATATGGTCGCTTCTGCCCTCAAATGGAATGGTAATTTTGTATGGGCCTGCAAAAACTATGATGGTGATGTACAAAGTGATACCGTAGCGCAAGGTTTTGGATCACTGGGATTGATGACTTCTGTGCTAATAACCCCGGATGGTAAAATCATGGAAGCTGAAGCCGCACATGGAACGGTAACCCGTCATTATCGCGATCATCAGGCCGGTAAACCAACCAGCACCAACCCGATTGCATCCATTTTTGCCTGGACAAGAGGATTGGCCTTTCGTGGTAAATTAGATAACAATCAAGCCTTGATCGATTTTTGTAATCACCTGGAACAAGTTTGTATCGAAACCGTTGAAAGCGGTATTATGACCAAAGATCTCGCGGTTTGTATTCACGGTAATACTGTGAAACATGGAGAACATTTTGTTTATACCGAAGAATTCCTAGATGCATTGGATAGTAATTTAAAGAAAAAAATGAACGCATAGTTCGACAATGTACTATAGATGGACTAAAACAATGATGATGACAAATAAAATGAATTTCAAAGTCCGGTATATAGCCGGACTTTTTTTGCTTTTTCAAGCAATTGCTTATCCTGCCATTGCGCAAAACAAAGCATTAAAGGATTACTTGCTCAGTAAAATCGAATATACCCCAACAGCGATTCTGGCGAAAACATCCGGTCAAATCATTGCGCAAGTAAAAATTAATGAAAAAGGTGAAGCCAAAAAGATAGAATTTATCAGGGCTTTGGGATCAGGATTGTACGAATCAGTGGAGAATGCGATGAAGAGCGTTGGAGATTGGAATCAATACTGGAGTGGCTGGCATGGTGAAGTTGATTTGCGTATACCCATTCAATTTATCCATCGATCGCAATCCAATAGCCTCGATTCAAATAACCTACTGGTTTTTGTTTATGATTATCGATCCAATCATGATGCCCATCGCTTTGGCAGTTGGGAAGTGATGGAAAAAATGCCTGAATTTAGTAAAGGCGGTGAAGATGGCTTAAATGAGTATCTCGGTCGGAAAATTAAATATCCGAAAAAAGCGATTCAAAAGATGGTGAGCGGTAAAATCATGACCAGCTTTGTTGTTGATACCAACGGACAAATCACCAACTTGAAATTATTACAAGGAATCGGTGAAGGATGTGATGAAGAAGCCTTAAAAGTGATCACAGAAATGCCGAAGTGGACGCCCGGTATGCAGAATGGCCGTAAAGTAAACGTAAGTTATTTATTACCCATTTCTTTCACAACCGGAACCCCATTATCCAATTTTCGATCCAATTCCCTGATTGTGATGGATACCCTGAAATTATATAGTCATGATTCCATATACGCCCGGTTTCCGGGTGGTTTTAACGGATTGAGAGATTCGTTTAAAAGCACATTTTCAGTTTCCCGAAATAACAGAAACGGAGCAACTGAATTCCATGGACCTCGATTTGAAAGTCACCATACTGGCAGACAGCAATTTATCCATCAGTCCACCTACAGATAATAAGCAACAGATTTATTATGAGGCGGCCAAAAAAGCATTGGAAGAAATCAAAAAATACCTGACTCCTGCCATGTATCGTCAAAAATATATTCCCCAGGAATTATTATTCAGATTTCGCTACCGAAAAGAGGACTCCGCTTCAAAATAAATCGGCCACACATAAATCAGGGAATATTTCTAGGATTAATGGATGGCATGTATCTTTACCGGGTATGAATAAAAAACATTCTTTCTTTAAAGACTCTGAATACCATGCTTTTACGGCTTTGGAAAAAGCCCATTTCTTATCCTATGCCCCTTATGCTTTTCAGGCTTCTGTTCTGCTGCGCGATTATGGTGTGCTCGATCATTTAAACCAACATACGAATGGCCTTGGGTTTGAAGAACTTCATGCGCCGCTGAGTATCTCAAAATACGGCTTACGTATATTATTGGAAGCCGGAATCGGGATTGGATTATTGACAGAAAATGAAGATAAGTATCTGATTACGAAAACAGGAACCATGTTTATCACAGATGCCATGGTAAAAATCAATACTTCCTTTATGCGTGATATTTGCTATGAAGGCGCCGGAAAGTTGAAAGAAAGTATTGAAACCGGTAAACCTGCCGGGCTGCCATTTCTGGGACCCTGGAAAACCATTTATGAAGGTTTATCAAAACTTACTCCTTTGCAAACTAAAAGTTGGTTTGATTTTGACAATTTTTACTCAGATTCCGTTTTCCCGATTATTGTTCAACAAGTACAAGCCTATCAACCCAAAAATATTTTAGACATCGGGGCAAATACCGGTAAATTCAGTATCCAATGTTTGCAACACATGCCCGATATTCACATGCATCTGCTCGATTATCCCGGTCAATTGGCCATGGCTGAAAAAAATATACATGCAGCAGGTTTCGAAGGACGTCATCATTTAATTCCCCATAACATTTTGGAATTCGAAAAAGAGATTCCCGGAAAATTTGATATCATCTGGATGAGTCAATTTTTAGATTGTTTCTCCGATGATGAAATTATTGGCATCCTGAAAAAATGTAAAAAAGCCCTCAATCCCGGTGGTGTTATTTTGGTGAATGAAACTTTTTGGGATAAACAACCTTTTCATGCAGCCATGTACTCATTACAAATGACATCGCTCTATTTTACTACACAAGCCAATGGGAATAGTCAAATGTATGATAGTCGGGTATTTCTTAAACTCATTGAAGCATCCGGTTTAACAACCCTGAAAGAAGAGCATCAAATTGCCACAACGCATTCTTTGCTGACCATACAGTAATCTCTTTTTAACTTTAAAGTTTCACAATCGGGAAATGCCAATAGATGCTTTTGTTTGTAGGTTTCAGAGAAACAAAAAAATTGATATCATTTAAATAATTGATTTGGATAAATCAGTCCATCTTGAACTAAAAATGCCGGCAACTTGATATTGCCGGCATTTTTTATTTGAGTTTTAAAATATTTTTTAAGGAAAGATTATTCCCGGATGAGCAGTTACATCAACATAAGGAATGGTTGATCCGAATTTAGCATTAATGGATTTGATGAATTCATTCGCGATCAGGGCATATCCCCGACCATTTGGATGAACACCATCCAAACTAAATGCACCACCGGTGATAAATGCAGCATTCATGGAAACGCCATTATAGATGATTCCTGATTTGAATGATTTCAGGTAAGTATTCATATCTACCAATGCCAAACCTTTTGCCATAGCAATAGAAGCGATGGTGGAATTATACACACTGATATGTTGTTGAATAATTACTTTTTCATTTTGGTCTAATACATATCTGTCGGCAAGAGGTTTAGCCGGACTCACACCCCACTGACCACATTTTAATGAATCGCTAGGTGTTGTCAATAAGATATGATCATTGGCAGTAGCCTGTCGAACATTTCCGGGTGCTGTACTATCGCTAATCACAAAACCATTCGCACCTGCTTTCCAGAAAATATGAGATAAACCTAAACCGATATAAGCCGCATTCAGCGTATCGGCTTTACCTTGTGTCAAGGCCACTCCATTCCAAGGAACTGTAGTAAAATAAGGAACGGAAGTAACATCCGGTACATTGGCAATAGCACCTTTTGCTCCATTAGCAGTTAAAGAATCAACCACCTGAGCCATAGCTAAACGAAAAGTGGTTGTATCGGTGAGCGAAGGACTAAACGCATTGGCAGGAGGTACTGCTCCACCGGTGGCATACAACAACGCATCATTGCTTCCTAACCACAATGTAAAGAAGGTGGCGTTGATTCGTTTGGCTTCGCTGATCATGGTGCTGACACCGGGTGTCAAACAAAAGCGACTAAAAAATGGATTTAAAAAACTATACAGATTTAAGTTGGCATCAATGACCCGGGCACCCGGAACTCCCACCAAATTATATGGGCCCTGAGCGGATACATTGTTAAATGCCGTTGCTCCTCCCAGTGGGTAAACCGGAGATAATGTTGGGATATTGCTATTACAAGGTAACACATAACCCAAAGCACGCGCCGGATTGTTACTACCATCATTTCCATTGCCTTCATTCATATAAGGAACCGTGAATGATCCACCACCGGCTAATTTAAATTGTTCGGCAAGCATCACAGGATATGAATGCATTTGTCCTTTTCGTGAAAGTCCGCCATCCGCATAACCTGCAGTGAGTGAGTTTCCTACCGCCACGTAACGGGTAAAGTCTGCATTCCCTTTTTTAATATCTTTTTCGACTAAATCGGTCTGACAACTTCCAAGAAGAAGAGAAGCCCCCAGAAAAGTCAGAATTCGTTGATTGTTTTTCATGCAAAGTATTTTTATGTCAAAATTGAGTGATCCAAGAAATGGCTCTTATCAATGATGATTGTTTGAATTAATAATTTTTTCTTTTGTTTGATTTCCCAAATAAATAGGTAATGCCAACACCCGGTGAGAATACCCTAGTTTGAAAGGTACCTGCTAAACCTGTTTCTTTATTGGTTTGATTTCTTTCAGGAACATCTTCGTATAAAAGGCTTAAGTCCAGAACCAATTTATCATGTAAACGGGCACTTGCTCCTAATGTCAAGCCTACTTTATTATTGTCGGGTAGTTCCGGAGCAACATATCCGTCTTTCACAGGAGTCTGATCATAAAAAGCGCCTGCCCTTAATTGTAATCCTTCCGAAGCCAGATATTGAAACCCTAATCGAATCGCAGAAGCATTTTCGTATAAACGTGGCGATTTGGTGTCGGCCAATGCTGCTGAGTTTGTTTGATAATCGAAGGACAAGGTATCAAACGACTTCCAAAAGGTAAGATTAAAATCAACGGCTGCGGTTAATCTGCTGGTGAGTTTGTATGAAAATCCAGCGGCAAGTTCAGAAGGTAATGGCAATTCTGAACTAAAATAATTTGCCTCAGGGAAAGAAGATGAGAGCGCCATTGGTACATTGTTGAAAGTGGCATCTCCCTTTTCGACTTCCATATTCACTTTTGAGTGATAAGTTACACCAATACTAAAACGCTCACTGGCTTTTAAATAAGCTCCGGCATTAAAACCGATTCCTGATGCACGACCATCAAGTTTGACACTAGCCGTTGTATTGCCCTGATTACTGCTCAATGGCAAATCACGTTCCAGACCCACATGCCCCTGAGAGTATATAAACCCTGCTCCGATGGCGAATTTTTCACCCAGTTTAACGGATAAGGTCGGTTGAATATGTACGACCTTTAAATCAATTCGATTCAAAATATAACGTCCTGTCCAATCAGTCGGGTACATGATTCCACTGCCATAAGGCGTGTAAACCCCAAGTCCAAAATTGACCTTCTTGCTCAATGCAACATTGCCATACAGCGACAAAGGGGTAAATACCTGTGAAGTTGAATTGGTAATCTGGTTGGTATTGGCATCCAAAAATGAGGTAGATGGCATTAATAAGTTTACCCCAGCGCTGATACCACTGCGGGCAAAGCCCATGCCTGCCGGGTTAAAGTATACCGTTGCTGCATCCTGGGCAAATCCGACACCGGTATGCCCCATTCCACTTTGTTTTTGACCTTGCAAAGCAATTTTAAATCCTCCGGCCAATACAGAACCTGGAATCAAAACACCCGCAAGCATCCATGTGCTTAAAGTTTTTTTCATATGATATTTTTAATGTGTGAGGCCTAATAATTAATGGTTTCATCACGAAAACTTTACAAATCAAGCCTTTATTAAGGGCACAATATTACAACGAAAGGCCTTCTGCTCAGAATATTTAATTCACAGGGTGTGAATAGTAACGAATGCAGTTGATGAAAAAACTATTTTTTAGCTGCCTAAAGATGATTTCAGAATCAAAACAAAGCGATTTATTCAATCCTCCACTTTTGAACAAAAGATTGCTGACCATTGCGAATGGCAATAAAATACATACCCGGATTAACTCCATGAAGTGGTTGGCTCAGTACACCATTGAGAGGAAGTTCCCAAGCTTGTATGAATCTTCCTTGAATATCTCTCAGCTCAACCATTGCACCGGGCTGAATACTTTGAAGAACGCGTATTTGCAAATCACCCGACGAAGGATTAGGATAAATTTGTAAGATGGCTTGTTCATCTAAATCATTCATGGATAAACCATTCACTGCATAACAAGTGGATGTATCGGAGCAATTATTCTGTGTGAGGATGACCGCATACTGACCATTTTGTGTCGGTAAAAAGGTTTGACTATTCGCCCCGGAAATAATTTGAAAAGGATTACAACTCATCCATTGATACGCCACCCCGGAAGCAACAGCACTTAAAGAATTTCCATTTTGATTAACCAGATTGCTTGGTGGATAGTAAATGGTCAGATTCAGTGTAAGAATACTATCGCAGCCCAATGCATTGGTTAATGTTTGTGTGTAAACGCCTGTACTGCTATAGGGCAATCCATTGATATAAACGGGTCCACAGGATGTTTGACTCAGAGAACTTGCGGAAGGCAGGTAAACATTGGGCAAAGGAACGATCAAAGCCGTACTGCAACCTGCCGCATCGGAGGCCTGAATGGTGTATGTCCCTGAGGCCAGATTGGAAAAATTGATGGAATTCCCTGTACCGGAATTGACTCCGTTTAGGTATAATTAATAGGTGCCGTACCTGTCACAGCAAGATAAATGTTACCATTGGAATTCATACAAGTCGGAAAGCTGACAAGCTTGGTAATATTCTGATTCCCCATGGGATAAGCTTTGGTCCATGAACAACCAGATGCATCCGTGCTTGTAATTGTGTATGAACCAACAGCCAAACCACTTATTTGATTCGGGTTGGTAAATGTACCATATGCCGGAGATATTGAATGCGTGATGGGTGTGTTAGAATTATTGCTACTCAGTATAAATTGCCCCCCTCCAGTACATGAAAATGAAGAACTGACATTCGTCGTATACGCTTCTATAAAAGTATCCAGCAAGTTGGAATAACAACCATTATTATCAATGCATTGAAATTCATAACTCAAGCCAACATCCAATGAACTAATTGTACTACCCGATGCGGTATTCCAGGATGTGGCACCGTATTCACGAAACTCATAAGTAAATGTTGTATTGCCTCCACTGGTATTTAATTGGATACTTCCTGATTGATTACAATTATTGGTGCTGGATGCTGCGGTAATCACCAAAGGATTCGGCTCAGTAACCGCGACTAAAACACTATCGGTACAATTCAATGTTGGATCTTGTATTTTTACCCAATAACTTCCGGCATTTAATCCCGAAAAAATATTGTTTGATTGTAAAGCCCCACTTCCAAGCTGAAAGTTATAAGAACCGACAGGCGAAACATTCACAACGATGATACCGTTTGATTCACCATGACATAAAACCGGAGCCATTTGTGTGTTGATATTAAAACTACATTGCGCAGATGCATAATAGCCTAGCATAACGAAACAAAATACAAGTATTGATCTCATACAAATTATTTACCCAAAGTTAAGGAAAAGCTTTTGAGAAACAACCCAGTACAATGCACTTCTAAAATGTCATGAATGCGCTATGACCCCTGTTTTCGCCTATTCATTAATTTGCGCATGGCCATCCAACCTCGACCGATACGAATGAGCCCGTAAACTGAAAACAAACTACATACGGTATAAACCGTCGTTTTTCCATATTCTTCCACCAAATACGGCATGGCCATAGCATACGCAGGAATGATGATATACAAGACACCCATGGCTAAATCCAGTCCTGAACGGAACTGTAACTGCCCCTGCATTCGTCTTTCCTCTTCTTTTTCGCGATAGGTATTCATCCCAAAAAATTGAATGATTATTTAGCTGTAGCTGACTTCGCTTTTTTAGGCGCTGCTTTTTTAGCAACGGCCTTTTTAACTGCTGCCTTTTTGACTTTCTTTTCAAATGCACCAGGTACCTGTGCTTCAATCATTTTTTTAATATCCTCCAATCCCAACAAGGCCGCTTCTTCAGGCGTAAATTTACCCCCTTCCGGTTTGGGACCCAGTTTCAACATTTTTTTATTGAATTTAATGAATGGACCCCATCGGCCGTTTTCCACTGAAATCTTTTCTTCAGGAAATTGCAGAATAAATCGATTGGCCTCTTTCTCCATCTTTTTCTGAATCAACTCTTCACATTGCGATTGACTCAGAAAATCAAAATCATAAGCTTTTGGAATATTGATGAACAAATCATTCCACTTAATAAACGGACCAAATCGACCTTTGCCTTTGGTAACAGGTTTATCTTCATAAAAAGCAATTGGGGCATCATCTTCTTGCTTGGCTTTAATGACTTCGATGGCTCTTTCCATAGTCACACTCAATGGGTCCTCCCCTTTTGCCAATGAAATAAATTGCTCACCAAATTTCACATATGGTCCAAATCGCCCCACATTTACCAATACTTCCAAACCTTCATATTGTCCTAAAACATGCGGTAGTTTAAACAATTCCATCGCCTCTTCGAAAGTAATGGTTTCAATACTCTGGCTTGGGCGCAGCGTTGCAAAACGAGGTTTTTCCTCATCTTCCACATGCCCGATTTGTATCATGGGTCCAAAGCGACCAATTCTGGCAATGACTTTTTTACCGCTCTCCGGATCTATACCCAATTCACGTTCACCCGAAGCCCGTTCAGCAGTATCCATGGTGGTTTCTACCAATTGATGAAAAGGCGTATAAAAAGTGCCTAACATTTTGCTCCAGTCTTTTTGCCCTTGAGCAATCTCATCAAATTCATTTTCAATGGTGGCCGTAAACTGATAGTCCATCACCTGAGTAAAATGCTTTTTCAGGAAATCGGTCACCACATTGCCCAAATCCGTTGGAAACAATTTCGATTTTTCAGCTCCGGTATTCTCGGTAAGCTGCTTGGTTTCAATTTGATCTTTTTCAAGTACCAATACCTGATAATTTCTTTGAACCCCTTCCTTATCCTTTTTTACAACATAATTTCTATTTTGAATCGTGCTGATGGTAGGTGCATAAGTGGAAGGACGGCCGATGCCCAATTCTTCCAATTTCTTAACCAATGAAGCTTCCGTATATCTTGGAAGGGGGCGGCTAAATCGCTCGACAGCCCGCATCTGATTTAAATTCAAATCCTGTCCAACCTTTAATAGTGGCAACATTCCTTCTGATTCCTCATCCGTGTCCTCATCATCTTTACTTTCGAGATATAATTTTAAAAAACCGTCGAATTTTAATACCTCACCTTGTGCCGTTAATTTTTGATCTTGTGTAGAAATGCCAATGGTGGCAACCGTTTTTTCAAGAATGGCATCACTCATTTGTGAAGCCATGGTGCGTTTCCAAATCAGGTCATAAAGTTTTTGCTGATCCCAATCTTCAACTTGTTTGGTCGACATAGATGTAGGACGAATAGCCTCATGCGCCTCCTGGGCATTGTCGTTCTTATTTTTATAAGCCCTTCGTTGATGATAATTATCGCCGTAATCACCGACAATTTGTTTTTGTATGTCCTCCAGAGCCGTTGCAGAAAGATTCACTGCATCGGTTCTCATATAAGTGATATGACCACTTTCATACAATTTTTGGGCGATCAACATGGTTTTACTCACGCTATACCCTAATTTACGACTGGCTTCCTGTTGCAAGGTTGAGGTCGTAAAAGGAGCAGATGGTGATTTTTTTCCCGGTTTTACCTGAATATCTTCAACGCGGTATTGTGCACCTTTACATTTATCAAGAAATTGCATGGCGCCCTGCACATCTTTGATACGGGATGCATATTCTGCTTTAAATGAAACATCTCTTTGATTGATGTCCTTGGCAAAAAATCCGGCTTCAATTTTAAAGGTGCTTTCGGCCGAAAAAAGATTGATTTCACGTTCACGTTCCACGATCAAACGAACTGCTACCGATTGCACCCGACCTGCTGACAAAGAATTGCTGCGGCTAATTTTGCGCCATAAAACAGGCGATAATTCAAAACCGACAATTCGATCTAAAATACGACGAGCCTGCTGGGCATTCACCAGATTCATATTCACCGTTCGTGGATTTTCGACGGCATGTTTGATGGCAGGTTTGGTGATTTCATGGAAAACGATCCTTTTTGTCTTCAAGGGATCTAAACCCAATACTTCACATAAATGCCAGGAAATGGCTTCACCTTCACGGTCCTCATCCGATGCCAGCCAAACTTCTTCCGATTTTCTGGCTAACTGCCTCAATTCATTCACCACTTTGGTTTTGTCGTCCGATATTTTATAAGTGGGTTTGAAATTATTTTTAATATCAATGCCCATTTCATCCTTTTCCAGATCACGAATATGTCCAAAACAACTCTTGACTTGAAAATCCGTTCCCAGTATTTTTTCGATAGTCTTGGCCTTGGCCGGTGACTCCACAATCAGTAAATTTTTTGCCATTCTCTACGCGCTTGCTCTTTTGAATTTGTGCAAGTATATAAAATATTCGGGATATGCTCTTTTTTATAAAATCGAATCCCGATGACGCCGTTGAAGTAATATCACTAAAATTGATAGCTCAGGACCGTCGTAATTGGAAGCATTTGAAGTGAATTTGTGCGCGTATTTTTATCCCAACGCCAATATTTCAGCTCAAATCTCCAGTAACATTTCGGAAAATGAGTACATCTGTGTTCAGCGAACAGCCTGCAATTCTGCTACCTTTCCATCGGACTGAATAATGGCCTCATCCCGGTCACTGAAGTACTCCATCCGAAAAGCACTGCGCCATTTTTTAGAATGACTATAACGGACGATCACGGATGGCGTATACCAAAATTGCGTTGAACCACCTTGAAAATGATCTATGCCCACATCTAAGCCAATTATTCCCGACCAATGCTTATTCGGTTCAAGTTGTACAAATGCATTTTGGTAAACCCTCTTGTGATTCAAAGAGTCCGGCCTATCCGAACCGTAAAAACAACTATAATTCGCTGTCCAATTCGAGCCCAGATACTTCAATTGCCCCCCATAAGATGGTTTTTGCATTCCCGGAATTCGTGCAATTCGTTGCCAGCCGTTTAAAAGCAATAAAGCGAAATACCACTTTTTTTGAGGGGTCGTATAACTCAATTTTGCACCACTTTCGTAATATGGGGAGTTTTCGGCTACCAGAGACCTGGTTGGTGTCCAACAATCCTGATTGATGGCACTTTCGTAACCGATATGAGAAGGCATGATGCCTGCATCTAACCATACATCATGCCTGGCATGCAAACGAAATCCTATTTGAGCTTCATAAATAGAACGAGCCCAAAGTGGTTCAGAAGCCAAATTAAACCGGCTATAGTCGCCGAGCATTCCGCCGACCGAAGCCCTAAACTGCGCATTATCGTATGCCGCACGCAACATCGCCAGATTCAGAGCCAAGCGCTTATTTTGACGATGATTGAAAATGAATGAAGGTTTTTCCTTCGAGTCCGGGTTTAATAGATCGACACTGAAATAGCTATCCAGATAAGCCTGCACATTCCAAAAATGCAAGGAATCCTGAGCTTTTGTCCTTGATTGGGTTGTCATTAAAATCATCATGGCATAAACAAATCGAATGAACCACTTCCGACCATACGCGTATTCAGAATCTCTCATGAGGGTTCAAAATTAAACCATTCTGGAAATTGAAGTCTGTTCGGGAAAAGAATGATAAAATGAAAGTGGATTAATAACTTTGTACACATTAAAATGAATATGGAGAAGCTTCAATTTAAAACCAGTGTAGGATATGCCCGCGAGATGGATGATGCAGATAGCCTTGCACAATTTCGCGAATCATTTATTTTTCCTCAATACAAAGGCAAAGATGTGGTGTATTTATGTGGCAACTCACTGGGCCTGCAACCAAAAGGCGCAGCTACCTACATTTCTGAAGAATTAGAGGATTGGGGGAAATATGGCGTTGAAGGTCATTTTGAATCCCGACGCCCCTGGTTTGCTTACCATACTTTTTTTACAAAATCATTGGCCGCTATGGTGGGTGCAACTGAAAAAGAAGTTGTTGCCATGAATACACTTACGGTGAATTTGCATTTGCAGATGTTATCTTTTTACCGGCCCACAAAACAACGATACAAAATCATCATGGAAGCCGGTGCCTTCCCTTCGGATATGTATGCGATGGAAACACAAGCTCAATTGCATGGATTTGATCCGGAAGATGCCATCATCGAGATTGCCCCCCGTAAAGGTCAGCACTCCATTGATATGGAAGATATTGAAGCGGCAATCCAGAAACATAAAAACAAACTGGCTTTGGTCGTGTTTGGAGGAGTGAATTATTATACGGGTCAGTATTTTGATATTCAACGTATCACCCAATTAGCTCATGAGGCAGGCGCCATAGCTGGTTTTGATTTGGCCCATGCCGTTGGAAACAAAGTTTTGCATCTGCATGACTGGAAAGTTGATTTTGCATGTTGGTGTTCATATAAATATTTAAATGCAGGTCCGGGAGCTTGTGGCGGAATTTTTATTCATGAGAGACATGTAAAAAGCAAAGACACTTTTCGATTGGCCGGCTGGTGGGGGCATGATGAAAAGACACGATTTAAGATGAAGAAAGGGTTTAAGCCCATGAAGAGCGCTGAAAGTTGGCAAATGAGCAACGCACAGGTGATGAATATGGCTGCTTTGCGGGCATCATTGGATTTGTTTGATCAGGCAGGTTTAGACCGACTCGCTGAAAAAAGTTTTATGCTCACCGCTTATGCTGAGTTTTTATTACAACAAATAAAACATCTTAAATTTCAGATTATCACGCCTTCGAATCCATTGGAAAGAGGTTGTCAGTTGTCCTTATTATTTCAGTCGAAAGGCAAGGAAGTATTTGAACAATTACAAAAAAACGGGGTGGTTGCCGATTGGCGCGAACCAAATGTCATTCGAATTGCTCCAGTACCCATGTATAACAGCTTTGAAGATGTGTATCGAATGTTTGAGATCATGCAAAAGGTTAAATAATCAGGCATTCTATTCGAAGAGATAAAAAAACTCATCCCATTTTGACTCAATCATTCATATAATCTTATCATACAATAACTTCCGTAAAGCAGAAAAATAGCTTAATGAATGGCGTTTGTATTGCTTTCAGAATTGAATCTAAAATTAAAAAGATGGAACAAAGAAAGGGCCTCAATTTTTTCTTCACCATGATTGCAATTATTGTGGGAGGATCGCTGATTAAAGAATATAATGTAGAAAAACGAACATTTGAAAAACCTTTATTGGCTTTGATTTATTTATTGACCTTTCTCTTTTCTGTATTCATCATCATCAAAGATTTGAGAAAACGTCCTAAGACATGATTTGCCTTCTATAGGACTGATATATTCTTTACACACAACGGTTTTTTCATTTCATTTTTAACTGTTCTGCGAAGCGTTCTCGATTCGTAGTTCTATTCTTTTGCTTTTAGCAAATCCGGGAAATCTCGTTGCCCCCAAAGCCTCTCCGTTTCGGGATGCAACGCATTTGGTGCCAATTGTCTGAACCGTGATTTATATGATTTAAGGATTGGCATGATTTCTATTCTATGATTACTTTTTTCATCTACTGTTCGGAATTTGCAATTCCGAACCAATATCCGGGGATTTTTAATCCGCATATGCATAGTATGGTTTGTCATCCATTCAGAAAACTTAATATCAAAATACCGTTTCCTTTCTTTCAACGCAACCTCTCCGTTTCGGGATGCAATGCATTTGGTGCCAATTGTCTGAACGGTGATTTACAAGATTTAAGGATAAGCATGATTACTCCTATTCCCCTATGACTTGCCTTTTCACCTGATGCTCCAACGCTTTGCAGGATTAGTCAGCTTTGCGGCATCCCGTAGGCCAGATGAAAGAGGTTCTCCCAACCGTCTTAAAGCATGATATCATATAAATTCAACTTCTAAAATTCCTTTTCGTATTCCTAAATAATCTCCACAGCTACCATAATAATCATCTTCCGCTCTTTCTACTATTTTTGCTCGCACTGGAATTAAATGTATGTAATTCAGTACTATGTTGATCGTATATTTTGTACGCAAAGGACATTACTCAAATATATTGGCTTTTTTACATAGTCAGCGTTCAGAGAACCCATATTATCTTTAGTACGAGATGCCTCAGAGATGAACATCTTTCACGGCATGATTCTCAGTTGAACGCAACAAAAAGAAAATATTCCAAAATTATATTTTCGACCATTTCCATCCACCCGGCTGAAAGACCGGAGAAAGATGAATTGTTGGGCTATCGGGCTGCAAAGATTCTTCCTCATTGCTCTCATCCTGATGTAGGTTCACGCCAAAGGCCTTGGCTGTTCTATAACTGTACATTGGTACACCAGGTCGTAGAAATAACTCCAGAATAGATGGTGATAAATAGTTGCCGAGGTAACTTTTAAAATAAAGATATAATGGAGCGATACGGGTAATAGGAATTTGGGCCGCATGTTCTTTTAAAAAATCAGGCAGTTTTGAAATACTATCAAAAGCATCATAATAACCGTAGCTATCATCGCGCATCGCTTTTTCTACGATATCATGTAGATTATCTAGTTGAATGCTATAAATGGTCAAATCGTTTTTTTGAGGGATGAGATAACGCCCTTCAGCTCGTTCATAAAACAGATGATGCAAGTTATGTATCCGACGAAATGCATGCGTAACAGCTTGAACCCTTAAAAACAAACAGGGTATTCCACTACTTTGAAATTTTTGTTCAATAAGTCCTTTATGTTGTAAATAGAGATTATCAGAATGGTCAAAAGCACCCGGTGCAGTGAGTATAATGAGTTTTCTGAATTTTTTACGCTTCACATAATCAACAATAAAATTAACCTTTCCAGCTCGTGTCTGAATGTGTCAAGGAAACGATATTCATGTAAATTCAAAAAGGAATAAAACAATACATCATCAAATCCAAAGGGATCTATTCTGTCTAAGGATTCATGGCTGCTGATTTGCCGGGCATCTACCTGACATAAATTGCCTTGCAGATTAAATAAATTTCCCAATACCTGTTCAACCGATCCAAATGAATGAATGTAGAGCATTATTTCAATTTGAACCAAAGGTATCTGCTCAATATTACTGCAATGTGAAGTGCAGATGAAGGCAAGATGAAGTTTGTTTGAATGAGTCGTTAATGCTCGCGGTTCAGAAGTTGTGTGGCCAATTCTTGTAAGGCCATTTTTCTTTTACTAAGCACCGGCGCTTTTTCCAGGAAATAAAAAGCCTGATCGGAAAAATGACGAATCGATTCCAGCAAATGTTCTTGTATCTGCCATCTCGATAAAAGTTCCTTCATTTCCTGCACTTTTTCGGGATCATTGCGGTCCAGTAAATCCAACAGTTCTTTTCGTCCGGCATCATCACATAATTCAAATGCTTTAGCCATCAGGAAAGTCTTTTTATTGGACATCACATCTCCTCCTAATTGTTTGCCTGTTTTACTGGATTCTCCATACAGATCCAGGTAATCGTCGCGTAACTGAAAGGCCAATCCTAAGCACTTTCCAAATGAATACAATACATCTGAACAGCCTTCTGTGGCTCCTCCTAACATGGCACCCAATTTAACAGAAGCACCCAGTAAGACAGATGTTTTAAGCGTGATCATGTGCATATACTCTTCCAGGGTGACGGATGTTCTTTTTTCATAGTCCATATCCAGTTGTTGTCCTTCACAAATCTGAATAGCCGTTTTATTGAATAAAGAAATCACATCGTGGATATATGACCTGTTGATTTTATTCAAATGCACATAGGCAAAAATATTCATAACATCGCCAGAGAGTATAGCCGTTGAAGTGTCGTATTTCACATGAACAGTTTCTTTACCTCTTCGCATAGGTGCAGCATCCATGATGTCGTCGTGCATCAATGTAAAATTGTGAAAGAGTTCAATCGCCGTAGCGGTATTCCACGAATCGTCGTTGAGCGGGGCAAAAAGTTCCTGACTCATCAGGCACAGAACCGGTCTCACGCGTTTACCGCCCATGTGGAGTAAATAGGAACAAGGTTCGTATAAAGTAGAAGGCTCAGCGGGAAAATGATGTTGTGCAAAAAATTGCTCAAACTGCTCCTGAAGTTCAGTAAATGATTGCATGAAAATCTGATTCTATTCTTTGGATTCTCCTGATTTCTCTTTTTTCGAAGATGTTTTCAGCGTAAACGTGAGCAATGTTTTTTCGGCATTTAAATCAGCGATTAAGGTATCCCCTTCATTGATTTTTAAATTGAGAATTTCTTCTGCCAATGGATCTTCAAGATACTTTTGTATAGCCCGGTGTAAGGGTCTGGCACCAAATTGCTGATCGTAGCCTTTTTCACCAATAAATGTTTTGGCTTCAGCCGTTAATTCCAAATGGAAACCAAGGGCATTTAAACGCTTCATAACTCCATTCATCACCAGATCAATGATTTGATGGATATGTTCCTGCGTGAGTGAATTAAAGATGATCACATCGTCAATACGATTTAAAAATTCTGGGGCAAAGGTGCGTTTTAGCGCTTTCTCGATGACGGCTTTGCTATTATCTTCGGCCGCATTGGTTTTAGTAGCCGTGGCAAATCCCACTCCATCGCCAAACTCTTTTAACTGACGAACACCAATATTGGATGTCATAATGATGATGGTGTTTTTAAAATCCACCTTGCGGCCCATACCATCGGTTAATTGACCATCATCCAATACCTGCAACAAGATATTATAAATGTCCGGATGCGCTTTCTCAATTTCATCCAATAAAATCACGCTATACGGCTTACGTCTTACCTTTTCGGTTAGTTGTCCTCCTTCTTCATAACCCACGTATCCGGGAGGTGCACCAATGAGCCTGCTTACCGAAAACTTCTCCATGTATTCACTCATATCGATACGCACCAAGGCATCATCTGAATCAAAAAGATTACGTGCCAGGGTTCGTGCCAATTCCGTTTTACCAACACCGGTTGGCCCTAAAAAGATAAACGAACCAATGGGTTTCTTAGGATCTTTTAAACCTACCCGATTTCGCTGAATGGCTTTCACTACTTTTGAAATGGCATCTTCCTGACCAATAACCTGTCCTTTCAGGTCGTTGCCCATATTGCGTAATTTCTCGCTTTCGGCGGCCACCATTCTTTTCACCGGAATACCGGTCATCATATGAATCACCTCCGCAATTTCCTCTTCTGAAATGGGATAACGCTTGCTTTTAACCTCTTCTTCCCAAGCAGCTTTAGCAGCTTCCAAATCTTCCTGGAGGCGCTTTTCAGAATCGCGAAGGGCTGCCGCTTTTTCAAATTGCTGGCTTTTTACCACCTTATTTTTTTCAACCTTAATTTCTTCAATTTGCGCTTCGAGGTCGAGGATATTTTTAGGAACATCAATGTTTTTTAAATGCACCCGGGCACCCACTTCATCCATCACATCGATTGCCTTGTCGGGCAATAAACGATCGGTGATGTATCTGTTACTGAGTTTCACACAAGCATCAATGGCTTCCTGATCATAACTCACATTGTGATATTCTTCGTATTTGGGTTTGAGATTGTTGAGGATGGTGATGGTATCTTCTACACTTGGTGGTTCCACCAGTACTTTTTGAAAACGACGGTCAAGAGCACCATCCTTTTCGATATGCATACGATACTCATCCAGCGTGGAGGCTCCAATACATTGCAATTCACCCCGTGCCAAAGCAGGTTTAAAAATATTACTGGCGTCCAGTGAACCGCTTGCTCCACCGGCTCCTACGATGGTATGAATTTCATCGATAAAAAGGATGACATCCCGGTTCTTTTCGAGTTCATTCATGATGGCCTTCATACGCTCTTCGAATTGCCCTCGGTATTTGGTACCTGCAACCAGTGCGGCTAAATCCAGGCTCACCACTCTTTTATCGAAGAGTACGCGAGATACTTTTCGTTGATAAATGCGAAGGGCCAAACCTTCAACGATGGCTGTTTTGCCAACGCCGGGTTCACCAATCAATATCGGGTTATTTTTTTTGCGTCGGGATAAAATTTGAGATACCCTTTCAATTTCCTTCTCACGTCCTACAATTGGATCCAATTGCCCCATTTCAGCTAAACGGGTGATATCCCGACCGAAATTATCGAGTACAGGGGTTTTAGATTTACTATTGGATGGCGCGGATGGTTTTCGCTGATAAGGCGCGCGTTCTTCATCATCCTCAAAGTTGCCCCCTTCGTCTTTCAATTCACCGGTAAAATGGGTTCCCCCAGTTCCGGTTACCAATTCTAATTCGTTTTTAAATGTTTCGTAATCCACGCTAAAATTTTGATTGAGAATCTGGCAGGCCACATTCTCTTTGTTTTTTAATATTGATAAAACTAAATGTTCGCTTTCGGCCAAATTACTTTTCAACGATTTTGCTTCTAATACCGTGATGCGAATGACTTTTTCGGCTTGTTTGGTGAGAGGCAGACTATTGACATTGTTGGGATTCTTAACCTGACCTTTATTTTTGATGACCCGCTCCAACTCATTTCGTAAATCAAACATATCCACTTTGAGATTTTGCAATACCCTCACAGCCAATCCATGGCCATCGCGAATCATTCCAAGCATCAGGTGTTCTGTTCCGATAAAGTCATTGCCGAGTCTAAGGGCCTCTTCTCTACTAAACTATATGATTTCTTTGACTTTTGCTGAAAATTGTGAATCCATGCTGGCGCTAATTATTAAAACAAAAATAATATATTATTTTTACTTCAATACAATATCTTTTCTCTATGAATTACAACATTGACCCACACGAAAATTTTGACATACTTCAGCTCTTAGGGCCTGTTTGGACGCCTACAATGAGCCAAGTCTGGATACTCATGCAGATTCATTAATTGCAGCATCCAAGAGCCTCATCATTGATTTAAGTCAAATAGAACAAATGACTGAAAAGGACATTGCGGACATCATTCATTTGCATGAAAAAATGTATCAGGAAGATCTTTCCATGGCCATGTATGGTTTACAAAAAAGCTGTAAAACGTTATGGGCTGGAATAGAAGAAACAGAAATCCTCAACCTCACGCCTACTCGACAAGAATCGATTGATTTGGTGAGTATGGAAGGACTGGAAAGAACATTTTTTGATGAGGGTTTGTAGTGGAAGTTGTCGTATCATTTTCTCTACAATTTACATCCAATAAGGCTGAGTAAGAATCGACGACGAACTGCGGCAACGATAGGAACGCAAAGCCCGGAGCCCGCCCAAGCGGGAGAGGACTTGCAGTGGATAGCGTGCCCGGCCGCCCACAAATCTGAATTTTGACAATAAAGATGTTGAGCAAAATGCACAACTAAAAACTAAGCATCTTTGGCGCGAACGGTGCGTTGTTCGATGCGCTTCTCGTAATTTTCACCTTTGAAAATACGATGCACAAAGATGCCAGGTGTATGAATTTGATCGGGATCCAATTCGCCCGGTTCAACCAATTCTTCAACTTCGGCAATGGTAATTTTTCCGGCCATCGCCATCATGGGATTAAAATTACGCGCAGTTTCACGATAGATGAGATTCCCCTGGGTATCTCCTTTCCATGCTTTAACGATGGCAAAATCACTTTCGAAAGCACGCTCCATCAGATATTCTTTTTCGACACCATACATCGTGAATCGTCGTGTTTCCTTGCCTTCGGCAACTTCAGTACCCACACCGGCCGGAGTGAAAATGACGGGCATACCATAACCCGTTGCCATACAACGTGTAGCCAGGGTGCCTTGAGGAACCAATTCAACCTCGAGTTCCCCGCTAAGCATTTGTCGCTCAAATTCATCGTTTTCACCTACGTAGGAGGAGATCATTTTTTTAACCTGTTTGTTTTGCAACATCAAACCAATCCCAAAATCATCAACCCCGCATTGTTGGAAATACAGGTAAGATTTTGACACCTTTTCGAACGAGTGCATCTATACATTTTTCAGGAATACCACATAATCCAAAGCCTCCCAACATGAGGGTCATTCCATCTTCAATACCCTGAATGGCTTCATCTGCGTTTCGAACTGTTTTATTCATTCCCATTTTAATGATCGATTTTTAGAAGCGTAAAAGTACATAATTTGGTTGCGGACAACAATAAAATTTTCGGACAATTGACTGAGTTGAAGTTGGATTGGTTTACATTTGTAGACATGAGATTGGCCCTGATATTGTTTTTTGGTTTGGCATTGGGAGCCTGTAAAAAGTACAAAGATCCTGAACCATTTACCGACCCGCGTATTAAAAACAAATACTGCAATGATCCGTCGGCAATCAATTATAATTGGGATTTTCCGGGAGTACCGGACAATTCAACATGCATATACCCTGCCGAAATATTTGCCGGTCAGTATTTTTATCGGGATTCTTTATTTAATGCAACCGGTGAGGTGGTAAAAACAGATTCCTTTCCATTAAGCATTCAGGCCTTGGACTCTGTGAACTTAACCATCAGTGGATTTTGTGCAAGTGGTTTTTTACGGCTAAAGCGAGTCGCTTTTTTCAATTTACCATTGACAGCCTCTTAGGTAACGGACAGGAGTATTGCGGCTTTGATGATACCTTATCGGGCAAGGGCGTTAAAAGTGGAATTGCAGATATTACCTTGATTAAATTTACCTATCAGATTCAAACAGATACAGGCCTCATTCAACATGCTGGCACCGCCACCAAATTGTAAAGTATGTTTACCGGAATTATTGAGTGTATGGGCACTTTGCTCAGTATTGAGCAGGATGTCGAGAACCTGATTTTTGAAATTGAAAGTCCGATAAGCGATGCCTTAAAAATCGATCAATCTCTGGCACATGATGGCATTTGTTTAACTGTTATTCAGCAGGGCTCGGGTAAACATCGGGTATGTGCGATTCGTGAAACCATCGAGAAAACCACTTGTGGAAATTGGCAGGCAGGTAAAATATTAAACCTGGAAAGATGTTTGCCGGTGAATGGTCGATTAGACGGGCATTTGGTGCAGGGGCATGTCGATTGCAGGGCAGTTTGCCAACAGATTACCGAAGCGGAAGGCAGTTGGGTTTTTCAATTTAATTTCCCTTCAGAATTTGCTGCATTGGTGATTGAGAAAGGATCGATTAGTGTGAATGGAACAAGTTTAACTTGTCATGATATTGGTCTGGATACTTTTTCAGTAAGTATCATTCCATATACCTATACGCATACTTCGATTCAAGATATTCGGGTTGGAGATACCGTCAACATTGAGTTTGACATCTTGGGCAAATATTTAAATCGCTGGCAAGAAGTCAAGCAATTAACTTCTTAAGGCCTGCTGTTTAAGGTGTAAAGGATTTGAATTTATCCGTTTTCGGGAACAAAAAACAAGGTATTCGGGCATGATTCTGTTTCATATCCATCTCAAAGGTTTGAATTAAAACGCTCGCCTTTCAACTTTCCAATGCATTTCGAAATTCTGTGATATCATCCAAGGGCTTTACAACTGTATGATTCTTCGATCGCTTTCTTGCATTTGAAGTATTTTCAAGAATTTCAGTAAGTCTCATTCAACTACAAACAATCTTAAATCGATTTTAGAAAGGGGTGACTTTTTGAAGGAAAAACATAAAAACACAAATAATCTTTTACATTTGCACTTCAATTTTTGCGTGGGTGGCGAAACTGGTAGACGCGCTACTTTGAGGTGGTAGTGGCCGAAAGGCTGTGGGAGTTCGAATCTCCTCTCGCGCACAAAGAACAGAGTAAGTGGAACAAACACTTGCTCTTTTTTTTGTCCAAAGAGGATTCAAATAAAAATGTCTCGATTTATCGTTTCAAAATAATCCTGAAAGTGGTTCCTTTTCCAACTTCCGACTTTTTAACAAAAATATCTCCATAATGATATTCTGACATGATTCTTTTAGAGAGGGATAAGCCGAGCCCCCAGCCTCTTTTTTTGGTAGAAAATCCGGGTTTAAATACCTTTTTGATATTCTTGGGAGCTATCCCTTTGCCGGTATCAGAAATATCAATCAAAGTTCGGGTAATTTCATCATGCACCGAGATATGTATATTTCCGGTTCCATCCATAGCATCGAGCGCATTTCGAATCAGGTTTTCAATCACCCAATCAAACAATGGCCCACTGATGACAACCAACACATCTTGTTTATTGGATTCCATGCTGAATTTCACATTGCGTGAAGCTCTTTTCTGCATGTAACCCACAATATTATTGAGGTGATCCAACAACATCTGCTCTTGCAATTGAGGTTGGCTGCCAATTTTAGAAAACCGATCTGCAATCAGTTGCAATCGCTCAACATCTTTTTCCATTTCGGTGAGCGCGGCTTTTTCAATCTCCGTATCCTTTAAATATTCAATCCATGCAACCAATGAGGTGAGAGGCGTTCCTAATTGGTGAGCCGTTTCTTTACTCATTCCCACCCATACCCTGTCTTGAATATATCTTCCTGATGAATTGATGTAAGAGGCTACGATGATGAGGAATAGAAAGAGAATCACCAAAAGCACATAAGGAAAATACCGGAGTTGAGTTAATAATTGCGACTCCCCATAATAGATGTATTGCTTTTCGGTCTCGGATACGGTGTATTCGATAGGATCGTGTGCTTTTTTAAGTTGAATGAGTTTTTCATTCATGATATCGGCATTGTTGACCGAATCAATGTTTTTACTATCGATGATCTTACCTTCTTTGTTGACAAAAATAACCGGTATGGTTGTATTCTCAGAAATGAGAGAGGACGCCAAATTGTAAATATCCCCTTCTTTTGACTGCAATATTTCTTCGAAAGCCAAACCCATTGCCTGAACCTTTTTTCGTTCTTCTATGGCCAGCTTTTTAGTGAGGTTATTGGCATAGTAAAGTGAGATAGCCGCAATCAACATGGCTATCAACACCAAAAAGGTTTTCCAATTCAAGAAGTTTTTAATCATACCTCAGCATGCTAAAGTAAATCATTGCAAGCAGTTTCGTAAAAAGTTTCGAAAAATGAGAACAAAAAAATGGGTTGAAACAAATTCAACCCATCCAATGATTTAATATAAAAAAGTATTTTAAAAATCTTTTTTGAAGATTCTTCTCGGACAGCGAGTTTTCTTATAAGGCATCACATTTCCGAAAGCATCAAAATAGATTGCCACGTTTAATCCGGCGAACCAATACCAGTCTTTTTTCATGTTATCACCTCTCACAAATTTATCATTGGGGTAGTTCCCATCCCAGGTTGATAATTCATCGGTACGGAAGGATAAATCCACACTTTGTTTTCCTTTATAACGGAACAACGTGTCCATATTCACATACGATTTGCTGACATCGTCCAAATAGTCAGTAGCGGTATAACGGAATCCGATTTCTGCACTTACAAAAACTCTTTTACCGATAAGTACTTTGATACCACCGCCTAAGGGAACACCCACATTAACCAGACTATAAATGTTACGATCGGGATATTGTTTTAAACCTTGTCCTTCAGTACTAAGTGGCCTTAAATATATTTTTTCATAGTTTGGACCCATAGTATAAGGGTTGTAATAAAACAATGCCAAACCAACAAAGGCGTATGGAGAGAATTTAAATTCATCAAAATCCACAGGAAGTAAATTCACTTCAAGGCCACCATGAAATTCGAATAAATTTGTTTGAAAGTTGAGGTTTCTGGCTCTTACGGCTGAAGACTCTGACAAACTATCTGCGCCATACAAGCTGGCATAAGTAGCGCCAAAACGAAAACCAACACTGGGATGAACAAAGTATTTATACGTTAATCCACCGCATGCCCTGTATCCTTCTTCAGGAAAAAGTCTTTCCTGTAAATCCCCATAATAACTTGATGTACCACCAAAAATACCCACTTCATGGTGCTTTTGGGCAAACGTTACTATTGGAAACAGTAAAAGAACGAGTATTCTCTTTACCATAAATACATCTCACTTAAATATATGCGTAATATTACAATACTTTATTTAAATAACATAAACTTTCATTCAGAAAAGCCGTTTTTTTTATAAAAAAATTTGCGGTGAATCATTCAATCTTTCAGGCTAAACAAAAAAAATGCGACCCATCACTGAGTCGCATTCATTCTTCCTTGTTTGGAAATTATTGTTTAATAAATCTATTAGTCGCTTTTTGGTTTCCGTTGTTGGCATAAATGATATACGCACCGGCTGGTAACCCTTCAACATTCATCTGGAATGTTTGATAAGATCCATTTAATACGACTGATTTAACCAGACTTCCGGTTAAAGAGAAAACTTTAACCTGAGTCGTGCCATCAAATGTAGCCCCTAAATCAACCTGAATTTGATTCTGAGCCGGATTAGGATATACCTTAATTTGATGAACATCAGCTGAAATATCATTGGTAGATGTAGGCCAGAAATTAGGCGCCAATGTCAATGAACGGAAAGTTCCACGTCCATGAGTACCAGAGTAAATCACTGAACCTTTATACATACCGGTCGAAGTTTCGTAGCTTCCTTTTTCAATCACTTCATATACAGCCACTCTTGGATGCCAGTCGTTCGGATTGGTAAAATTCATATTGATATCATCCCATGAAGAACCACTGTTGGAAGATCCATACAAGCCCATTTCGGTACCGATAATGTATTTAGTCGTTGAACCTCCAACCATGACGACAGAATAAACAGGCATTTTAGGTAAATTACCTGTAATGTCAGTGAAAACTGGCGCTGCAGCATTACGTGCATCATTTGATCGGAATACATAACTGCTGTTTCCGTAATTTCCTAATGTTACCACCAAGGTATTGCCGGATTGATCACAAGCCAAATCCGTTACATAACGTCCGTAGTTGGCAATTTGTGTCCAAACAATTTGATTACGCAGTGGATATCCTTGAGTTCCATATAAATTAGTGATGGTATCATAATATTTATATGTAGAATCCCAAACACTTGGTACTTCAACTCGGTAAACTAAGCCCCCTTGAGTTCCGGCATAAATAAATTTACCATCTTTACTCATGGTTACTGCACTGAATGTTACGGTGTTATCGCCATTGCCATCTCTTAAATTAAACCAATAAGTTTTACTAGCAGTTGCTCCTTGCGTTAACCAAAGACGTTTTGCTGTTCCTAAAAGGAATACCGATTTTTCCTGACCGTCGATGACTCTTTCTTCAAAATGAATCGGAGCAATCCAACCGGCATCATCATCGGGAGCGCCATCCGGAGAACCGGCAGGTGAATTATCGATATTCCGATCAAACATGCTTTTAAATGAAGCGGCGCCATTGCTACCTCCATCATTTGCTCTGCGCACTTCACCATTCACTACCGAAGTAAAAATATAATTTGTATTCAAATCACTCAAGGCACAACGGGTTCCATCTCCACCTGTTAAATCTTTAGATTGGCGGGGATCATTGACGATACGTCCTAAAACACCTGATCCGTTATCTTGGGTACCAAAAACCACTTGTCCGAGACGATTAGCACCTAAACCATAACATTGGGCAGTGGCATAGTTTTTATTGCGATCTGCAAAAAACGGTTCCGGGGCACTGCAGTTAAATGTTCTGTAAAAACCACCATCCGTAATCACGTACATATTTTCAGGATTGCTTGGATTAAACATGACACCATGCATATCGGCATGCACATTTTTTTCCAAAAACCGGGCTTCCCTGCCAATAAGCAATTGCCTGCCATAGAGCTGTTGGTGTGTATCTCCATAAATCCAACTGACCTCCTAAAAAGACCATTTCAGGATTGGTAGGATGAACCCCTAAAGCAATGTTGTAGTCACCTTGTGTACCAAGAGGATCAAATACAGCCGAACCACCAATTGCAATTATAGTCCATGAAGCACCTCCATTGGATGTTTTGTAAACTCCTTTCAGCTTACCATCATTGGAAGCTGCAACGACATACATATAATTTGCATCGCTCGGGGCAATTGCTACCTCAACGCGGGTAATACCGGTAGAAGATGGCAAACCATTATTTCCCATTAAATTGGCGCCAAAAGTTTGCCCCCCATCATTAGATAGATAAACATTGTTTGCCGTTGAAACCAATACTTTGCTACCATCCGTTGAGATTTCAGCATCATTGATTTGTGTATTAATGGTCAAAGTACCAGGTTTAACCCAGGTTGCGCCACCATCAGAAGTGATTTTTAAACCACCATTGGTAGCGGCGATAATTTTATTTGCGTCTGTTGGATGAGCGACTAACTTGTCGACATAAACCCAAGGATCAGAAATCACATTTCCATTCGCCGGTTTGGTTGATAATAATTGTGTGAATGTATTACCTCCATCCGTTGATTTCCAGATACCTTCACCCAATTGTCCACCACCCGAACTTCCTGTTGGGAAATAGTGGCCTTCACCGGTTCCATAATAGATATCTCCATTTGCAGCCTGAGCAATGGCACATATACTAATGGCGGAAGTCGTATCGCTTCCAACAGCTTTTACCCAAGTATCACCATTGTCGGTTGATTTCCAAAATCCACCTGAAACACCACCCATGTATAAGGTATTGCTGTTATTCCGATCAGTAATCATCGCGCGGGTACGTCCACCTACGTTAGATGGACCAGTTTCTTCCCATTTCATCTGATCAAATGCACGACTTTTTTTACCAAAAGATTGACGAGCCAATTTGTCGGCTTGCTCCCTTGCAGACATCACATCTGCCGGATCAACAAACCCTGTTACCTGATTGGCTTTGGTCAGTTTATACCATTCCGCCGCACCAGCAATTTCATTTTTCTTTTCCGCTGATTCCTTTTCTACTTTCATAGACGCAAATCGGGAGTACTCTTTATTCACTCCTTTTTGGGTTCCGATTCCCATTGCTGCAACACCAGCAAGGGCAATTCCCAGAACGGGCCATACAGATCGATTTAAATAACTCATTGTACTTTGTTTAATTGAGCGCTAAAATAGTTCAAAAATCAGCGTCGTTAAAAAAAAATTTACAAAGTGAGATAAAACAAATTTATCTGTAGATTTAAAAGCGGAATATTTTGACTATTCAGGTGAAATAGTATATTTGTTAGTCGAATTTTTCACTTTTAAACATTATTTGCCCGTGTCGTACGAAAATAACAATGAGAGAAACAGCGAAACCTTGTTTAGCAAGCGCCTAAAAGCTGGTAAACGAAGAACCTACTTTTTTGATGTCCGGTCTACCCGAAGTAACGATTATTTCATCACGCTGACCGAAAGTAAAAAACGTTTCAACGATAATGGCTACGACCGGCACAAAATTTTTCTGTACAAGGAGGATTTTAATAAATTCCTGAAAGCCTTGGGTGAAACAATTGACTACGTAAAAACTGATTGGATGCCCGATTTTGATTTCGATGCATTTAATCATGAATATACAGAAGATGATTCCGCTCCAAGTGAGAGCTCCTCCGCTGAAGATTCAAACCACCAACAGGACCATCAACCCGATGTAGATCATTGGTAGGTTCTCCCCCATTCTGATTTTTTTTCCTCCGCTTATCCATTTACCTTTGTGGCCCGCTTTAAATGCCGGGCCTTTATTTCATTATGCAACACATTCGCAATTTCTGTATCATCGCTCATATCGATCACGGCAAAAGTACCTTGGCCGATCGTTTGCTTGAACATACCAAAACAATTACCGAAAGGCAAATGATGAATCAGGTGCTGGATGATATGGATTTGGAACGGGAAAAAGGAATTACCATCAAAAGCCATGCAATCCAAATTAATTACCCCTTTCAGGGCACGGATTATGTATTTAATCTGATTGATACGCCCGGGCATGTGGATTTTAGTTATGAGGTGAGCAGAGCCCTTGCTGCCTGCGAAGGAGCCTTATTATTGGTGGATGCATCTCAGGGAATTCAAGCCCAGACCATTTCAAATTTGTATCTGGCGATTGACAATGATCTGGAAATTATTCCGGTGATCAATAAAATCGATATGGAAGGTGCTATGATTCCTGAAGTAAAAGATCAAATCATTGAACTGATTGGCTGTAAAGATGAAGACATTTTGCTGGCTTCCGGAAAAAGCGGAATCGGTATCGATGAAATCCTGAAGGCTATTGTTGACCGTATCCCTTGTCCGAAAGGAGATGAAAATGCGCCACTCCAAGCCCTCATCTTTGATAGCGTGTTTAATAGTTTCCGAGGAATTATTGTTTATTACCGTGTTTTCAGTGGCGTTTTACATAAAGGCGATAAAATTAAATTTAGTAATACCGGACTTGAATATGAAGCGGATGAAGTGGGCATTCTGAAACTCGGCATGGAAGAACGAAAAGAAGTCCGTGCAGGTGATGTGGGCTATATCATTACCGGAATTAAAGTTGCCAAAGAAGTAAAAGTTGGAGATACTATCACCACGACCACCAATCCATGCAAAGAAGCCATTCAAGGATTTGAAGATGTAAAACCCATGGTATTTGCTGGTATCTACCCTGTTGAAACGGACCAGTTTGAAGAACTTAGAGGATGTATGGAAAAATTACAACTCAATGATGCTTCACTCACCTTCGAATTGGAAACTTCGCAAGCCTTAGGATTTGGATTCCGTTGCGGTTTTCTCGGACTCTTACACATGGAGATCATCCAAGAGCGATTGGAGCGCGAGTTTAATCAAACCGTGATCACCACCGTTCCGAATGTGAGCTTCAAAGCCCATACCACCAAAAAGGAAACCATTATTGTAAACAATCCGACAGAGATGCCGGATCCAAGCCGATTGGACTCTATTGAGGAGCCCTTTATTAAAGCGCAAATCATTACCAAACCGGAGTATATTGGCAATATTATGACCTTATGCATCGGCAAAAGAGGCATGTTGATTAATCAGGGTTATCTTACTCCTACCCGGGTTGAATTAACCTTTGAAATGCCATTGACCGAAATCGTTTTTGATTTTTATGATAAACTAAAAAGCCAAACTCGGGGATATGCTTCATTTGATTATCACCCCATTGATATGCGTGAAAGTGATATCGTAAAAATGGATATCCTTTTAAATGGAGATAAAGTAGATGCTTTAAGCGCACTGATTCATCGCGGCAGGGCCCATGAGTTTGGCCGTAAGCTTTGTGAAAAATTGAAGGAATTACTTCCACGTCAACAATTTCAAATTGCCATACAAGCTGCCATTGGCGCCAAAGTGGTTGCCCGAGAAACCATCAGCGCTATGCGGAAGGACGTAACTGCCAAATGCTACGGAGGTGATATCAGCCGAAAACGAAAACTCCTTGAAAAACAAAAAGAAGGTAAGAAAAGGATGCGACAAATTGGAAATGTCGAAGTCCCTCAAAAAACCTTTTTAACCATTTTAAAACTTAATAATTAATTCTCTTTCCTCATAAAATTTTTCTTTTTATCATGAATCCAAACAGAAATTTAGTTACACTGGACGAATTCACTATTATGCAAACCCGGCAGTTCTCACAAGCTACGGGCGAACTCTCAACCTTATTACGTGATATTGGTTTGGCTTGTAAATTCATCAACAAACAGGTCAATAAAGCGGGTCTTGCGGATATTTTAGGCGCTCAGGGTGCTGTAAACGTTCAGGGAGAGGAGCAAATGAAATTGGATGTATTTGCAGATGAGGTGTTGATCAATGTTTTAAAAAATAGTTCCGATTGCGCAGGTATTGCATCGGAAGAAAACGACCACTTTGTCGCATTTGATGACGAACATTCCAAGAACTCAAAATATGTTGTTTTATTCGATCCTTTAGATGGTTCTTCGAATATAGATGTCAACGCATCCATTGGAACCATTTTTTGCATTTATAAAAGAGTTAGTCCTTTAGGGCAAGTATGTACGGAAGCCGACTTTCTACAAAAAGGCCGCAATATCATGGCTGCCGGATATGTGATTTATGGTTCCAGTACCATGCTGGTTTATGCGACCCGCCTGGGTGTGAATGGCTTTACACTGGAGCCTAGCATCGGTGAGTTTTGTTTATCACATAAAGACATGAAATGTCCTGAAAAAGGAAAAATATATTCCATCAACCAGGGCAATTGGTCAAAATACGATGATCACATTCGAAATTATTTAAATTTCTGTATGGAAAGTGATCAAGAAACTTCACGTCCATATTCACATCGTTATATAGGCTCCATGGTGGCGGATATGCATCGAACATTAATCAAAGGGGGAATCTTTTTGTATCCTGCAGATAAATCAAATGCCAATGGCAAATTGCGTTTACTTTACGAATGTAATCCAATGAGTTATCTGATTGAAATGGCCGGTGGAATGAGTACAAATGGTCATGATTCAATCCTGAATTTACAACCAACTGAATTGCATCAAAGAGTTCCGGTTTTTATTGGTTCCAAACAAATGGTTGAACAATTGCAAAGTATGTTGTCATAGGATACAAAACCGCCGATAGCAGTACGACATTACAAATGTCGAACAGAGCTATTGTGGAACATCCCGAAAAGATGGGTTACTCTTGCTTTAATGGGTACATATATGGCAGATTTATAATTCGATCTAAAAAAATTAACACTCCCATTGATTCTTTGTAATAGTCTTCAAAAGTTTGTATTCTATCAACATGATATAGTCCAATCAAACTTTTCAATGAATAAAAAACTAAATATTCATCTCCATGTAGAGAAAATGAAGAGTATTTCACTTCTACATTTTCGAAAGATTTATTTCGCTTATAGCATTTTTTACTAGAATCGAAGGTGTCAAAACTTCTATGTAACAAATTCGAATCTGACATTATCAAAATATCGCCTTCTATGCTGTCATAAATCTTATATTTATCTAAAAAATCCTCTGCATAATTATCATAAAAGTATTCTTCAATATTAAACATAACGATTTGACTATTATCCTTTGTATGTAAAATTTGCCATCTATAGCTCATTTTAGGGAGTGAGTCCAATTTATTACATGACCCTTTAATTGCAATAATAACCGCAAAAAAGTGCAAATAAAAATTTTGATTTTATTGCTCTCCCAGCTAGTTCTAGTCTTAGATAACCACAATGGCTGGCGCGGGTTTGTAACCCGTGCCTGTATTCTTTCAGCATCATTCTGTAATAAATTTAATTTCAAGTAATCCACAATTTTTATCGTAATAATAATCTCTTGCACTGCTATATAAATATTCTTCTGCTTTATCTACATAACCTTCTACCACAGGATTATTATGTAAATATACTAGCTTTTGATGAATGACATCTTCACTCCATACTTCTATTGGATGATTATCTTGTCGCCAAAATTGATAGTCCTGGTTTGCACTGTTTTGTTTTCCCGATTTTGAAAAAATAGCTGGCATCCAATCTTTTCTACTCTCCTGACGATTTGCTTGAATTGTTTTTATCAAGAGTTTGCTTGTATATTTTTTAAAATCTCTGATAATATCTTGCAATAAAAATCCCTCTTTGGCTCTTGCTATCAAATGGACATGGTTTGACATGATGCACCATGCAAATAACTCTAAGCCTTTTTCTTGTTGACAATATTTCAAATTTGTTACCAACAAATCTTTATACTCCTTTCTTGTAAAAACATCAACCTATTCAATCACAGCAAAACTTATAAAATAACAACCTACTGTATTCTTAAATTTATACTTTGTACTCATGATTTAAAAATATAGAAATGGGCTTTTTCTTACCCCAAATTTAATTGATGAATTGGAATAGGTTTTGAACTTATCATGTTTGATAAGACTTCAAGGAAATAGCTTTGATTTATCGTTGAGATTTTTCTGAAGAAGTACTCATCCAAATAATCTTGCAAATGCGTTACGTGATGATAAATGCCAGCAGTGAGGCTTTGAGCATCATAATCTCTCTGTGAAGGAGTTTGAAATTTTGTTCTGGTTTACTTCGTTCTTGTATCATGTTTGGATAGTTTCTTTGGGATTGTAAGCTCGCCATTTATCAACTCGAACAGTGGCTTTGGTTGAAACTCGTTGCTCGAAAAATGGCCTTAATTCTTTGCTGCTGGCGTTTTTAATCGTGATGGGGAAGGCCCTGACTATTTTCGTCTTCAACATTTGAACACCAATAACAAACTCCTTCTTCTTGCCTTTTACGGCCACGTTTACCGAGGCTCTTTACCGCCTACACTGGATTCATCCACATCAACCCGGCCACTTATTTTAAAATCACCTTGATGCATGGCTTTCCTGATTTTGCGTTTGAAGTAATAGCACGTTTTGGCTCGAATCCTGTTCTTCTATGAAGTTCAAACTACTAACCCCTTTCTTATCCGTACTCAAAAGACACCATCAGAAAGGCTTTCACAATATCAAACTTCGATGATGAAACAAGGTACCAGATGTAACCGAATGTTTATTCTTGCACTTATTGCATTTCAATTCCCCAAATTTTACTGTGTTGCAAATGCCCATTTTTTGCACTTTTCAATGCTGTTGAACTCCATAATGAACTCCTGTAAATTGTAACCTGTGAACATATTCTTTGATTCTATGACACAAAGATTCTACCCCCACTACTCAACCAATTTACGTATCAAACATTTATTTGGGGTATCTTACAGCCCATTTCTATAAAAATAATACTTTCATCTGATCATTAACACTGGGTTAAGCCCCCCTCTTAACTGCTTAAAATACACACGCAGAGCGGGTATAAAACCACTTTATAGTTGCCTTTAGAATTTTGCTTTATCCCGTTCAAATATGAGATATACCAATGCGGTTTACAAAACCGCCGATAGCAGTACGACATTACAAATGTCGAACAGAGCTATTGTGGAACATCCCGAACAGATGGTTCCGCTGTGGAACATCCCGAACAGATGGGAACATCTCGAACAGATGGTGGAACATCCCGAAAAGATGGGCGTCCAGATGAATCGGGATGCCGGTATTCTTTCAGCATCATTCTGTAATAAATTCAATTTCAGAAAGTCCACAATTTTTATAAAGTTACTCATCTTTTGTCAGATTGGGCACGGGTCACAGACACCGCGCCAGCCACACTGCTTAAAAAACACTAGCGCGAGGGGCGGATTGGTATTGCTCTTACTGAACGATACTAAATCCACATCGGCCTCCACACTAATGGTTCGTGAAGCCAAGGTATTCCATTGATTATTTTCACCCAATTGTAACACTTGCATAAAGATAGGTGATTGTCCGGAATTTGTAATATGGGTTTTTACACTAAATTGTTTATTTGCCGGAATAATATCCAAGACTTTGCTGATTTCTGTGGTACGATTATTGGGATTCTCGGCTGTTACATGTAAACTACCATCCTCTGCAATCACTGCTTGAGCATCTTGTGAAATCGTTAAAGTAGCTAACACGCCCGGATTAGCCATGATGACCTCTTCTTCATTTACCCAGTTGGTGGCATATAAGGAGCGGGTTACCGGTGAGCATTGTTTTTCTACATCCTCATAATAACGCTCAGGCATCAACATCCCAAACGGATAGTAATCATACGCCGCTTTGATGCTGGCATCCTGTGTGGCATCAGTTGGTGCAGTTAAGCTCGCAGAGGTAGCAGAAGTATAAGTAGCAGATGGGTTTTCTATTTCCACCACTTTATCACTCACCACGGCCATCACATTGCCTAAATGGTTGGTAAGTTCATAACTCTTTTGCCCCAGTAATCGCGTACTCACTACCTCATCGGTATTGGCATTGCCCCAAGGTAGGGTTTTGTTTGATTTAATGAGTGAATTATAAGCCTGGCTATACCATGGTCTGCGCATGGTGAGTAACTGATTATTGGCTACGGCAAACTCCCAATCCCGTTGACCAGGAATTTCTTCTTTGTCGAACAAGAAGCTATAATGCGATGACCAGTAATTTTTAATCCCCAATCGGCTACTTCCGTATAAATGGTGCTCGGCCAAATAATACTTGTCTTTAACCAATACCTCCTGTAATAATGTACTTGGGGGCTGCTGTTTAACGTGAAAACATTTGATATCATTGCATTTTGGGGGGGATGGGGGTGTTTGAAGGGCCCGAAAATTTTAAATTCTACATCAATTATACCCCCCCCCTTCCATTTCTTTTTTATTTCCCCCCCCCCCCCCCCCACCCCCCCGCCCCCCCCCCGCGGGGGCGGAGCCCCCCCCCCCCCACCCCCCCCTTAATTTTGGGCGCCCGGGAGATAACCAACCCCCCCTACTTACCCCTCCGGATAAAGGCCCTTGCAAGAGTTCGGAGCAAAGTGAGGTGAAACTCACTGAACTTAAATTTGAACAGATGTCCTGCATTAAGGGTTTCATGCTTTCAGACGGTTCGCAGAACCTCTTTTATCTGGCCTATTGGATGCCGCAAAGCCGAACATCCCGCAGAGCCGATTTTAATTTTGTTTAATTGTACAAACTGAAATGATGTCGGCATTCCATATGTAAAATTCTATTTCATTTTTGCCATGCATTCCATTTTTTTAAAAGCATGGCTCTGCATACATTTGCGCCACAAAAATTCGAATCAATGGGTAGCAAAATACAAATGGGTGAAGACGGAAAATTGATGGTACCAAACAATCCAACCATTCCATTTATTATCGGTGATGGTATAGGTCCGGATATCTGGAATGCCAGTGTACGGGTATTTGATGCTGCCATTGAAAAGGCTTACCATGGCCATAAAAAAATTGAATGGAAAGAAGTTCTTGCCGGCGAAAAAGCTTTCAACGAAACTGGTTCCTGGATGCCGGAAGAAACCATGCAGGCTTTTAAAGATTATTTAGTGGCTATCAAAGGCCCATTAACTACGCCTGTGGGTGGAGGAATCCGCAGTTTAAATGTTGCGCTGCGTCAGGAATTGGATCTTTTTGTTTGTTTGCGCCCCGTAAAATATTTTGAAGGAACCCCCTCTCCCATGTGGCATCCCGAAAAAGTAAACATGGTCATTTTTCGCGAAAATACAGAAGATATTTATGCAGGTATTGAGTACATGACCGGAACCCCGGAGGCCGATAAGATGTTGAAATTTTTAACCGAAGAATTAGGTGTCCAAAAAATTCGTTTCCCGGAATCCACCTCCTTTGGGATTAAACCCGTGAGCAAAATGGGCAGTGAACGTTTAATCCGTGCAGCCATTCAATACGCCATCGATCATAAATTGCCTTCGGTGACCATTGTGCACAAAGGAAATATTATGAAGTTTACAGAAGGTGCTTTTAAAAATTGGGGATATGAATTAGCCGAGCGTGAATTTAAAGATCAGGTTTATACCTGGAATCAATGGGAAAAAACCAAACAAGAAAGTGGTGAAGCAGTGGCCAATGAAGAAATGAAAGTAGCCGGAATCGGTGGCCGCATCATTATTAAAGACGCCATTGCAGATAATTTTTTACAACAAGCCTTACTGGCCCCGCAGGATTATAGTGTGATTGCCACTTTGAATTTGAATGGAGATTATATCAGTGATGCCCTGGCGGCTCAGGTTGGCGGAATTGGCATTGCACCGGGCGCCAATATCAATTACCATACAGGTCATGCCGTATTTGAAGCTACTCACGGCACCGCTCCCCGTTTTGCCAATACCAATACCATGAATCCATCTTCCGTTATTTTAAGTGGCGTTATGATGCTTGAATATATGGGATGGACGGATGCAGCGGAAAGGATTACCTGGTCGGTTGGACAAGCCATCAAGAATAAGAAGGTTACCATTGATTTCCACAAATTGATGAAAGATGCAACGCTTTTAAAGACTAGCGAATTCGCCGATGAAATCATCCGGCATTTATAGTCGACTATCCTTTATATTCTCCCCACACAGCCCTTAAGGCATGTGATATTTCACCAAGCGTACAATGGTGCTCAACGGCATCAATCACATAAGGCATGAGGTTGTTTGTTCCTCTTGCAGCTTCCTGAATGGCCAATAATTTTTCATTCACTGTTTGCTGATCCCTGTTGGCTTTAAAAGCTTTTAATCGCTCGATTTGCTCCACCTGCACTTGTTCATCAATTTTAAGAATGGGTATCGGCGCACTCTCCTCTTGTTGAAATTTATTCACCCCAACAATCACCTTTTCACCAGACTCAATGGCTTTTTGATAAGCATAGCTACTGGAAGCAATTTGCTCTTGAATGAAACCTTGTTCAATGGCCTGAACTGCACCGCCCATGGCATCAATTTTATCAATCAGTTTCCAGGCTGCTTCTTCCACTTGTGTAGTGAGTGTTTCAACAAAAAATGAACCTGCCAAAGGATCTACCGTATCA
Source organism: Bacteroidota bacterium (assembly GCA_016715505.1). GTDB lineage: Bacteria > Bacteroidota > Bacteroidia > Chitinophagales > Chitinophagaceae > OLB11. The sequence continues at coordinate 141,318 of JADJZY010000032.1, read as the reverse complement.
CATATTCCACTTTCTTCCTGCACCACTTGTTGTGTTTTGAGTGCGAGTGATGCGGCCGCAGTGGTTGGCAAACTGAGCGCTTCATCATAACCATTGGTATGCAAACTTTGGGTACCTCCCAAACTTGCTGCCAGGGTTTGAATCGTAACCCGGATGATATTATTCATGGGCTGTTGCGCTGTTAATGTAGAACCACCGGTTTGTGTATGAAAACGCAGTTTCTGTGCTTCGGGTAATGTAGCACCAAGTTCAGCAGTCATTTTGGCCCATATCCTTCGTGCGGCGCGAAACTTTGCGACTTCTTCAAAAAGATGATTATGGGCATTGAAAAAAAACGAAAGCCGCTTCGCAAAAATATTGATGTCCAGCCCTTTCTCAAGAGCCGCTTTCAGGTATGCCTTTCCATTAGATAAGGTAAATGCCAATTCTTCGACTGCTGTGCTGCCCGCTTCTCGAATATGATATCCTGAAATAGAAATAGTATTCCATTTCGGAACTTCCTGACTACAATATTCAAAAATATCCGTGATAATACGCATGCTTGGTTTAGGCGGATAGATATAAGTCCCCCGTGCTGCGTATTCTTTCAGGATATCGTTTTGAATGGTTCCTGAAATTTTTCGCACATCCGCTCCTTGTTTTTTGGCCAGTGCAATATAGAAGGCTAATAAAATAAATCCCGTTGCATTAATGGTCATAGAAGTACTCACTTCATCCAGGCGAATGCCCTTGAATAAGCGCTCCATATCTTCCAGCGTATCAATGGCCACACCTACTTTTCCAACTTCTCCATTTGACATCGGATCATCGCTGTCGTAACCAATTTGAGTAGGTAAATCAAAAGCGACACTCAATCCGGTGACACCTTGTTGTAATAAAAAATGATATCTTTCATTGGAGGCCTCAGCTGTACTGAACCCGGCATATTGTCGCATCGTCCATGGTTTATCGCGATACATTCCTTCATGCACGCCTCTGGTAAAAGGAAATTGACCAGGTTGTTAATTCATGCATGGAGCTGTTGTATAAAGTGCTTGAATTTCTATTCCGGAGTCTGTTTTTCGTTCTTGTTGCATCGCCATAGTGCCGCACAAACTTAAAGATAATTCGCAAATAGTGAAATCAGGCTTGCTCTTTAAAACGTAAACGGCTTGAAGAAATTCTCAAAAACGCTAACAGGCTGAAAAATCTGTTCGTCCTAATCCTTGAAAGACCTGAGAATCGCACCAATCGCCTGCTTCAGGAATAGAGAAATATCCATATGAACCCATGGGCAGCCCCTTTCCATGCATAAAATTTGCATTCTTTATGCAATATTGCCTATTACAATGTAAAACCTTCGTGAGAGGTAATAACTTTACCACATGAACGAGGAAAAAGTGTACCATCTGTCTTACGTAAGTACCGGATGTGATTGTTTGAAATTCGAGGATATTAAAGCGATCCTTGAAAGTTCGAACGCGAATAATAAATCAAGCAGCATTACCGGAATACTCGTTTATTGCAATAAACATTTTTTCCAAATTCTGGAAGGCAACAAAGAGGATGTTGTGGAGTTATTTGAAAAAATAAGCATTGACCATCGACATGATGGGGTGATTAAAATACAGGAAGGTTTCATAGATGAACGCAAATTTGATTCCTGGAACATGGCCTTTAAAAGTTACAACAAAGAGCTGAAAGCCCTGGACAATTTTAACACTGAAGAATTTTATACTTATATCAACCAAAAACTAAAAAACGGAAAAGACGTCTCACTTCAAATACTTTCCGACTTTTTTGATTTAAACGGTTAAACCCCTTCCGTTAAGTTTCATATTCCTATTTTTGCCGTTTATATATTCTATGAATCTCATGAAATGGCAACGCATCATTGGATGGGTCTTATCAACACTCATCGGTGCCACATTTATTTTTTCTGCTATTTCCAAATGGCCCAGTATTGAACAATTCGGCTGGACCATCGTTGAAACGACTTTCCTGAACTGGACATTGGCTGAATGGCTGGCCAGAATCCTGATTGGTCTTGAACTTTTCATTGGTGTATTGTATTTGGCTCAAATCAACATCCGCAAACTAGCATTTCCTATTGGTCAAATTTTATTGCTCTTGTTTACGGTTTACCTCATTTTATTAATCATCGACCATGGCAATGATGGCAATTGTGGTTGTTTTGGTGAAGTTGTGAGTATGACACCCCTCGAATCGATTGTCAAGAACTTGCTGTTGAGTGCTTTGATGGTCTTGCAATTCAGATGGTCTACTTTTTGGACATTCCCCTATTCCAAATGGGCGATCAGTGGGTTGCTGCTTCTTTTGTTGGCTTTACCGGTGGTCTTGTTTCCGCCAGAGAGTATCTATGTATATGAAAAAGATAAAACCATCCGACAGGGGATTCCTTTAAGTCATTTATACAATACCGCAGGGAATAAGCCGCCTCAAGTGGAATTACGCAAGGGAAAACACATCCTGTTATTTTTGAGTCTGACTTGCCGGTATTGCCGGAAAGCAGCCAGGCGATTGGATATCATGCATGCAAAAAATCCGCAAATTCCGTTTTATGCTGTTTTAAACGGAGATTCCACCGATTTGAAATCATTTTTTGAAGAAACCAATATGAACCACATTCCGTACACTTTATTTAAAGGTCCAAAGCAGTTTATAGAAATGAACGGCAGCCCTTCATTTCCGGGTATTCGTTGGTTCGAAGATACCGTTGTCGTCAGGGAATCAAATTACCTGAATTTGTATGAAAAGGATATCCTAAATTGGTTAGGAAAAAAATAGGTAAACTCAATTACCTTTGAAGACTATCATACAGAACTGAATCTATGAATTTAAGCTTAACTCGCCCAATTGCCTGTGTCAATTTAGAAACGACCGGTGTTAGTATTACCCAGGATCGCATCGTAGAAATATCTATCGTAAAAATGTTTCCGGATGGCCAAACCGAAACACGTACACGTCGGGTAAATCCGACTATTCCCATTCCAACCGAAGCTACTTCTATGCATGATATCAGCGATGAGGATGTGGCGAATAAACCTACTTTCAAAAAACTGGCCAATGGAATTAAACAATTCTTAGACAATAGTGATCTGTGCGGATTTAACTCCAACAAATTTGATTTCCCAATTCTGACAGAAGAATTTTTACGTGCCGGCATCGATGTCAATTTCAGGAACCGTCATTTGGTAGATGTACAACAAATCTTTTTTAAAAAAGAACCCAGAAATCTTTCAGCAGCTTACAAATATTACTGTGATAAAGAATTGGAAGGCGCTCACAGTGCAGAAGCAGATGCCAAAGCAACAATAGAAATCCTTTTTGCTCAAATTCAGCGATATAATGATTTAGAAAATAATGTGGCCTTCCTGGGTGATTTTTCCAAAGGTGAAGATTTTCTCGACTACACCCGAAGAATCCGATTAACCAATGGTCAGGCCGTATTTAATTTTGGAAAATATAAAGACAAGCCGGTTGCTGAAATATTTCGCAAAGAACCCAGCTATTACGATTGGATGATGAAAGGAGATTTCGCTTTGGATACAAAAAATGTCATCTCCAAAATTTTTACCGAGACCATGTTAAAAAAAAATTAAGCAATCCAGAGATCTAACCTTGCACGAAAAACTCTGACTAATCTGTTTATTTTTACACTTTGAATAAAATCGTCATCATACCCACCTATAATGAAATCGAGAACATCGAAAAGATTATTCGTGCAGTGATGAATCTGCCTGAGGTATTTCATATTTTAATCATCGATGATGGCTCTCCGGATGGTACGGCCAATATCGTAAAAGGATTGCAGAACGAATATCCTGAAAAGTTGTTTCTTCTTGAACGAAAAGGCAAACAGGGTCTGGGAACAGCTTACATTGCTGGATTTAAATGGAGCCTGGCCAAAGGATATGAGTATATTTTTGAAATGGATGCCGATTTTTCTCATAACCCCAATGACCTGATCCGCTTATACGAAAATTGTAAAAATGGATCCAGCGATTTGTCGATTGGATCGCGATATGTTACAGGAGGAAAAGTGGAAAACTGGCCCTTGAATCGAATCCTGATTTCTTATGGGGCTTCGGTTTATGTTCGATTAATCACCTGGATGCCCGTAAAAGATTGTACTGCGGGTTTTGTTTGTTATACCAAAAAGGTACTCGAATCCATCAATCTGGACGAAATTCGATTCATCGGTTATGCCTTTCAGATTGAAATGAAGTACAGGGCCTGGAAAAAAGGCTTCCGGCTTGCTGAAATTCCCATCACATTTGTTGATCGTAAGGAAGGTCAATCTAAAATGACCAAAGGCATTGTGAAAGAAGCCATACTCGGTGTTTGGAAAATGCGATTAACATGAGTCTTGATTACTCATGGTCATGATCCCAGGCTTCGAATAAATGTTTTAAGTAAAAATTTTCTTCTACAGTAATCACACCATCTGCCTTGGCCAAATAGAGGGCAAATTTGAGCAAACTGTTTCGTTCGGTTTCGGTTGAATCTTCATAAAAATCATCCATACATTGCAAAAAATGAGCGTGCCATTCATCATGATGTAAGGAACTGATGAGGTGGATCTCGTTGTCCAAATCCACTTTAAAAGGGAATTCCTGAAAGATATACTCGCGTATGATTTTTTCCTCTTCAATATGAAAACTAAAATCTACTGCCGAAAGTATCATCAGCATATGATAACCTGCAATGGTTTTATTCATTTTTCTTCTCTTGTTCATGACCTTAAATATTCGCTGAAAAAATGAGATTCAAATCGGTAAACTTTAAATTAAATTTTCTGGACAATGCCTTACTGGTTAATTTGCCTTTATACATGTAGGTAGCCGATAACAAACCAGGTTTATGCTGGATAAGATGATCCGTGCCACCAGTGGTTTCGGTAACCGATAATAACAAAGGCATTAAGATATTGCTGATTGCTGTTGACGCTGTTTTAGAAACACCCGATGCGATATTGGGAACACAATAGTGAATCACATCATGCATCATATAAACGGGATCCTGATGGGTCGTCAAACTCGAAGTTTCAAAACAACCACCGTTATCAATACTCACGTCAATGACGATAGATCCGGGTCGCATGGATTTGACCATATTTTCTGTAACAACCATCGGAATGACCCCTTTTTGCATTTTAAGCGCACCAATGGCCACATCAGCATCTTTCAATGCCAAAGTTAATTCGTCCGGATTAATTACCGAGGTATAGACCGACTGCCCAACTGTTCGCTGTAAGCGCATCAATTTATAAATAGAATTATCAAATACTTTTACCTGTGCGCCACAGCCTAATGCCGTGCGACAAGCATATTCACCAACCATACCAGCACCGATGATGACTACATTGGCAGGAGGAACTCCGGCAATACCGCCCATTAAAATGCCATTTCCCTGATCATTGTTCCCCAGGTATCTCGAGGCAATATGAATAGATTGGACCCCGGCAATTTGACTCATCGATCGAACAATCGGGTAATATCCTGCATCGTCTTTGATATTACCAATAGCAATGCCGATGATTTTTTTCTCTAAACATTTTTGAAGATGCTCTTTGCTTAAGGATGGAATATGAATCGGTGAAATAATGATTTGACCATCTTTGAGTAAATCCAATTCTTCGTGAGAAATTGGTGCGGTTTTTAAAATCAAGTCCGATTCAAAAACTTCCTGTTTACCATGGGCAATTTTTGCGCCTGCTTCGGAATAATCATTATCCGTAAATGATGAAGCCACACCCGCCTGATGTTCAACCATCACCCGATTCCCATTATTGACCAATACTGCTACAGCCTGTAAAGTTAGCGGTACACGATTTTCCTGAAAAGAAGTTTCCTTCGGAATTCCAATAAATAACTCTTTCTTTTTATGGGCATATTCCAAAGTTTCCTCTAAAGGATTGTAAGAATACGACACATTCACAACGGGTTTATTTCGCGAATCCATGTTCGACGTTTAGGTTGTGAAGATAATCGCTTTCAATGATTTTTTTTCAGACAAAGTGCCGGATGGAAAATGAAAAATTTTTTGATTGTAGTCTATTGACTAAGGTTCATCCATTTCAATCACCAATTCATCATAGGCCAGAAAAACACCATCGGGTAATTCCCGACTCACTTCGGTATGCAGACCTAACTGATGGCTAATATGGGTAAAAAACGCCTGTTGGGGTTTAATTTCCTCCACCAGCGTCAAGGCTTCCTCAAGGGTAAAATGAGAAATATGTTTTTCACGGCGAAGCGCATTTAATACCAGAATTTGCGAACCATATATTTTTTGTTTTTCGTTATCCTGAATAAAATTGGCATCTGTGATATAGGTAAATGGCCCTATCCGAAAGCCTAAAACAGGCATACGATGATGCATGACTTCGATGGGAATAAATTCAATATCACCTACAAAAAAATGATTCTGCAGACTGAATTTGTACCAAGTTGACTTCCGGAATTCCGGGATAACCAGAATTGGAAAAAACATATTCAAATTCCCTTTTTAAAACACAAATTGTTTCGTTGGTAGCATAAACATTGATGGCACCACCTTGTAAATAATTATATGCCCGAATATCATCCATACCGGCGATATGATCTTTGTGGGCATGTGTAAATATCAATCCATCCAATCGCTCCACCCCACTTCTGAGCATTTGCTGCCTGAAATCCGGACCACTGTCGATAACTACCGTCGTCGTTTCGGATTGAATCATTAATGATGTGCGCAATCGTTTATCCTGCTGATTCTCAGATAAGCAAACAGGGCATTTACACCCTATAACGGGCACCCCTTGTGAGGTTCCTGTGCCTAAAAAAGTAAATTTCAAATGCATACTTTCAGTCGATTACGTGTTACCGGACCATGAAGGTACGAATATACGATAGCGAGCGTGAATCATTCAGACCTGGGATGAGCCTTGGCATGAATTTCTTTTAGTTTTTCAATGGTGTTGTGGGTATAAATTTGTGTAGCACTCAAATTGGCATGCCCAAGTAATTCCTTTACGGCATTGAGTTCTGCACCCTGATTCAATAAATGAGTGGCAAATGTATGCCGCAACACATGGGGGCTTCTTTTATTCAGTGTTGTTGATTGAGCCAGGTAACGATTCACGACCAGATATACATATTTGGCATACAAGGGTTTACCATTGGAACGCGTGAATAAAAATTCATGTTCAATGGGAATCATGTTGCGTTCTTGGATGTAGGATTGTATTGCTCCTTTAAATCATTCCCAAATGGAATCAGCCTTTCCTTACCACCTTTACCCAAAACTTTAAATTGATTCAAGCCAAAATCTACATCTATCAGGCGTAAACCCAATAATTCAGCCCTACGCATGCCAGTTTGGTAAAGAATATCTATCAGTAATCTTTCGGTTTTCCTTCAAACGAATCCGGAAAATGGACCTCACCCAATAAGTGCTCCATTTGATTTTCATTGACAAAAACAGGAAGTCGTTTACTATTTTTTGGAGAAACGATTTTCTGCATTGGATTCTGCGACAATAAACCGGATCGAATCTGAAATTTAAAGAAAGATTTTAGGGTAGAAATTTTGCGATTCATGGATTTGGATTCCATGCCGTTTTCTTTCAAATGGGCCAACCAGGATCGAATCTGCAAATGACCAATGTCCTGCAAGGCCTGAACGGAAAAGGTGTTTTGTATAAATAAAAAAAACTGTTCAAGGTCTTTTTGATAAGCTTGAACAGTATGTATTGAATATCTTTTTCTGTTCGGATATATCCAATAAAGTCTGATATGGAGTCCATATTCGACATCATTGGCCGAAAGTACGATAATTATTTGGATGGGTCTACAACACCAGCCTGAATCTGCTGTTTGTAAACAGCTTTCAGCACCTCACCACGACGGCGAACTGATTTTTTTGTGTAGGACTGTCTTTCTCTCAATTGAATAAGAATGTGTGCCTTCTCAAATTTTTTCTTATACTTTTTGAGGGCCTTATCAATGCTTTCGCAGTCTTTTGAATCAATGATTAACATAAATAAATTTCTGTTTTGGGTCGCAAAAGTAAGGTAAACATATCAGAAATTCAAAATATTTTAAGAAATATACGATTTTTTACCCCCAAAACGGCTTTTAATTGCTGAGTTTGATTTTTAACTCAGTTCCTTCTGAAATGGCTTCAAGGTAATTGGTGAGTTCGGCATGGGTAAAATAACCGTGTCCGAAGGAATCCCTTCCGGCAGATGAAGCCACAAAGATGTCCCAGTGCCCTTCCCGATCCTCCAGATTGGTCCAATCATATATATCCCGAATCGTTTCTCCGGGTGGAATCGTTGGAAATGACTTTTCAACATTATTTGTCCGAATCGTGATAGTAACCGGATAATTATTTCGATTCGTGAGTTCCACATTGGTGACCTTTTTAAAATTGCATCCAATATTAAACAAACAAATGCCGCACAGAATATAGAAGAATTTTACCATGATTGGCGTTTTATCAGTGAAGTAATATGCGCTAAATGATGGTTACCATGCCAGGCATATAAACAGATCAAATCATACACCCGGAAACTTTTCTGATATTCTGGATGAAAATAGGTTCGATTCAATTGTTCCGGTTTTAATGACCTTAAAATCTGATTGATTTTGCGATGAACTGGATGAAGTATGGTGAGCGCGATATTGAACGGCAGGTTATAATCAGCCATTTCTGCCCAATCAGCTTCCAAATAAGGTTTGATGGTAGGATGTTCTTCGCTCAATGTCAACTTTAAACGGATCAGCATATTCATATGACTGTCTGCACAATGATGTATCACCTGATTGATTGTCCAACCACCCGGCCGGTAAGGTGTTTGTAATTGTTGTTCAGAAAGATGCTGAATCACCATTTCTAATCGTTCTGGAAATGTTTGTAAATCCAACAACATTTGTTTCAATGTCGAATCGCTGTAACTTTCCTGAAACACGCATTCACCAATGGGAAAACGCAGTTGGTATAATTCATGATCATCCATGATTCAAATCTAATACAAACCGATGGATTAGCGCACGAAAAGTAGTATAGAATCAGCTTGAAGCTAATTTTGATATGATAGCGGTAATTTACGGATTCTCTTCAAAGGTCCGCTACAATAACTACTATGACATTGAACACATTGTTGAATCACCAATTCGTAGTTCTCTTTTTGATTTTCCCGATTAGACATTAAATTTCGGTAAGCTACCTTAAATCGCTCGGCGTGGTCAAAATAGGTTTTTTCAAGAACCGACGAATCGGTAGGTTCTGCCGACCAAAAAGGCATCAGGGGATATTTGATGGAGTCTACCATTTTTCCTGCTTTCAAATCCAAACGCATACTGTCGCAATAATTGGCCATGGTACGCATCATGAGAGCCATGGGTTTTACCTCATTGGGATCTTTGGTAGGATTGACACAAGACTCTTCGTCATCCGAATGACTTTTTACTTTTTCCGAGTCCTGACAAGCTAAAACCGTAAACAGTGATAGAACAAAGACGGAATAAATAAAATTTCGCATCATCAACTATTTAATGATTACGCCCTTAGCTTCAAAAACCAATTCGCGCAAGGGTTCTTTAATGGCATCAATGTCAGCCTGAGATTGTCCATCATCTTTCGCATATTCCTTTAAATCGCCAATTGAAGTTACTTCCACTTTGGCGATACCATCTACAATAGCGGTACGCCCTGAAGCATCTTTTGGCATAAAAAATCCATAATCCTTGAAGGTCACCCTTACTGTACTGCCATCGGCATTTTTCAGCTCCATCCAGCAACCTTTTTTCTGGCAAACGGCATCAATTTTACCGCTCAGTTTACAATTCAGGAGGGTATCAGTTCCCATCATAGCCTTCAAACTGTCGGTAGGCACTGCGCCTTCTTCGGATATTTTTTCTCCAAAATATTCGACTTTTGTCGCCTGGGCTTCGGTTTTCTGTTCCGGGGTAGCCTCTTTGCTTTCTTCATTACAAGAAACTACACTCAGTATTCCAAACATCAAAACAAATATCTTTTTCATGCTTTCTTATTTGAGGCTCAAAAGTAGGGAAAAGTTTGGGATTCTTTATCGTGTTAAAAATACATCCCCTTTGAGTAATACTTTTCGGTCTTCCTGAGGGCAGTAAATTTGAAGTAAATAAAAATAGACTCCCGATTCACAGGCCACACCTTTGTGGTTTCCATTCCAACCGATATCCGGATTCGTAGATTCAAAAACCACCTCACCCCATCGATTGAAGATTTTATATTGAACTCTTTGTAGGTTAATCGGGTGATTGATTTAAATTCATCATTTAAACCATCTGAATTTGGCGAAAAGGCGTTTGGCAGAAGTACATCATCACAGCAATTCAAAACGAACAACTGAAGTGTATCATCGTCAATACAAAGGTTTGCGTCAACACCGCTTAAAATGATGGAAGTTTGCTGGTTTAACTCAAATGTAATTTGTTGAGATTGACCAATTGGAACATTTTTCGTGTTTTCATACCAAGTGTATTGATTGGCGCCTCGTCCGATCAATTGAATTTTTTGACGCTTACAAATTTCACTTTCCGTTGCTTCGATACTCACTTCAGGTTCAGGAAAAAAATCCAGGTTTATCTGATCAGTATCCTTACACCCGTAAAAATCGGTAACCCATAAGGTGTATAAACCCGGCTCATTCACTTGAAGAACTTTTCCCGTATCCCCATTACTCCATACATACTGCTGATAATCGCCAGCGCTTAGTTGGAACCCATTTCCTATGCAAATGCGCTGATCATTTCCCAATTCCAAAGGAACAAAAGGAAAATCGCTGACCGTGATTTGTAAAATAGAATCGCAACCTAAAGATGTTGGAACCACTATTTGATACTGCCCGGGTTGATGATAAACTTGATTCAGAATAGTCACACTATCCTGAATACATTTTTGAAAATTCAAGTTCACCAAATAAGATGGCAGGACGTTCAAATTGAGAATACGCACACTATCACACCCAATTGAGGTGCTTAAAGTATCTATATAAATACCGGCAGTTGAATATCCCAAATAAGAATCACCTTGACAAATGGTATAATTGATGCTAGTTGAACTAGGATTGGAAACATTCAAATCCAATGTTCGAATACTATCACATCCATACTGATTCAAGAATGTATCCACAAATAGGCCGGAAGTAGTGTAACCAAATACATCCGTTCCGGCGCAAATCTGATGCTGGTGAAAAGATTGAGAAGTTTGATTTACGAGCAATTGAATTTGGCGTATACTATCGCATCCGGAAGAAGTTGAAAAGGTGTCTACAAAAGTTCCACTTTGGGCATAACCCATAAATTGTTCGCCCGCGCAAATGGTAGCTGTCATCATGGTATCGGTTCCAATCACAATTACTTGCACTGAATCTGCACTATTACATCCGTATTGATCAGTGGCAGTTACATAATATGTTGAACTATTAACCGGTATTAAAGTGGTGGTATCACATTGGGTACAACTCAATTGACTTACTCCAGCACCAGACCATTGATAATTAAAGACCGTAGAGCTGCCGGAAGCATTGGCATAAAGTTGGAAGGGTGTATTCTTACAAATGACCGTATCATTTGAAACAGCTATGTTTACGTTTGAAACGGCAACAAGTGTTTGCAAAGTATCCGGACAGCCAAATCCCTGATAAGGATTTAATACGACCTGATAAACCGTATTTTGCGATGGAGAATTTATTGTCACATTTTGTCCGCTTCCTATAACCTGACTCATCGAAGAATCATACCAGGTATAGTTCAGAAAACCTGGAGGGGCGCTTAAAGTAATGGTCGGCGATGAATTACAAATTGCACTTAACACCTGAAATAATCCACAAGACATATCAATATAACCATAACCAAAATGTCCGCCCAAATCACAATCACCGGTGGCGAAGTCTACTATAATAGTCTGGCCGGCAAGCCCGGATAAATCAATACTCGCTGTCGTCCAGGGTTTGTACCAAATCTGACTTCCTTGGGTTGACAAGGTAAAACCCGGCAAATTGGATGTTGCCACATAGGTGAACTGGGCACAAGGCAAAGGAGCGCCGGTTGCTGAATCGTAAACTTTTACCTCAAATCTGGGTTGCTCAGAGGCGGAATGACCCGGATTTTGAAAAACGACCGCATATTTATAAAGGAGGCTATAATTATTAATATTGTTGGGTACATGAACATAATATCGGGCTTTTTCTGATTGTGCGCCTGTACTCGCATTGCCTAGTTTGAGGGAATAATTTCCACCACCAGGTGATACAACAGGAAAACCACCATAAAGATCCGTTCCCGTTCCTGACATCAAAGTATGCCTGCCGTTCAGAGGTGCACCTTGTGCATTTGCATTAATGGGGCAACAAACACCTATTCCAAATTGCCAGTCTGACAAGGTACCATTTTCAAAGTCAATATTTGGAGGACAACTCACTACTTGAGCCTGTAAGAAAAAAGAACAGCCCAAGAACAGCAATAGGGAAATACAAGTTTTCATAATAAAAGTTGATTCTATCAAAAATAGGAATTTTTTTTGGAAGGAATTGATTTCCCCGATTTTCATTTTCAAGGGCTTGCTTGAGTTTCGTTTCAAGCTGACTTTGCATGTCGTTCATTCCATCAAAACGAAACAAAATCCGATGTTTAGAAGGCACAAAAAAAACCGCCTCAAAAAGAGGCGGCTATTATCTTGATGATGAAGATTAATAACAATAATGATCGGTTTTATACGGACCATAAACCGGTATCCCTAAATATTCACTCTGAGCGGTGGTCAGTTCTTCTAACTCAACACCAATTTTTTTCAAATGCAATCTGGCAACTTTTTCATCCAGATGTTTAGGTAATACGTACACTTTATTTTCATATTGGTCTCCATTGGTCCACAACTCAATTTGTGCCAATGTTTGATTGGTAAATGAGTTACTCATCACAAAACTTGGATGCCCAGTAGCACAACCCAGATTCACCAATCGACCTTCGGCCAGAATGATGATATCTTTTCCATCCACAGTATACATATCTACCTGAGGTTTGATGGTGTTTTTGGTTTGGCCATAATTTTGATTCATCCAGGCCATATCAATTTCAATATCAAAATGTCCGATATTACAAACGATGGCTTTATCCTTCATGGCACGGAAATGTTGTTCGGTAATGAGGTCACGACAACCGGAGGCAGTAACAATGATATCGGCTTCCTGAACCGCATCAATCATTTTCTTAACCTCATATCCATCCATAGCAGCCTGCAAAGCGCAAATTGGATCAATTTCCGTAACAATCACACGGGCACCTGCACCGCGCAAAGAAGCTGCACTTCCTTTACCAACATCTCCATAACCTCCAACAACGGCAACTTTACCAGCCATCATCACATCCGTAGCACGGCGAATAGCATCTACCAATGATTCCTGACAACCATATTTATTATCGAATTTTGATTTGGTGACTGAATCGTTGACATTGATGGCCGGAATTGGCAAGGTACCTTTTTCCATACGCTCATATAAACGATGAACACCAGTTGTGGTTTCTTCACTCAAGCCTTTAATATGTTGAATCAGTTCAGGGTATTTATCAAAAACAATATTGGTCAAATCACCACCATCATCCAAAATCATATTCAATGGGCGATCTTCACTTCCAAAAAACAAGGTTTGCTCAATACACCAATCAGCTTCTTCCAAAGACTGACCTTTCCAAGCAAAAACGCCAATACCTGCTGCAGCAATAGCAGCAGCGGCATGATCCTGGGTAGAGAAGATATTACAAGAACTCCATTTCACTTCTGCCCCCAACTCAACCAAGGTTTCAATGAGAACAGCTGTTTGAATGGTCATATGCAAACAACCCGCAATTCTTGCACCCTTTAATGGTTTTTGAGATCCATATTCAGCCCGGATAGCCATTAAACCCGGCATTTCAGCTTCTGCGAGACGGATTTCTTTTCGTCCCCAATCAGCCAAACTCATGTCGGCTACTTTGTAAGGTAATTGTAAGTCAATGTTTGCTTTTGATAATGTTGACATATGATACGATTATTTTTAGAAGGGCAAAGCTAAGTTTTTCCCTTTAAAAACCTGAAATTCAGCCTTCACCTTTAACAATAATGCATAGTTAATAAAATGAAATCATCTCGATTTCAAAGAATGCCTGTCGTGTATCAGATCATTGACCAATGTTTGCCGAAAGGCCTGATAAAATTTAAATGATTCCGAAATCAGGGTATCTTTTAAGGAAATTGGATTTCGCATCAGGCTATCATTAGGCCATTCATAGGCGGCAGTGAGCAGGGTGTCCTGAAAGGTCAGCAAGCTATTTCCGTGCAAAAACTGAATATAATTATCCATTTGATTAAACACAAAACCTTTGCGATTGGAATGTAGGGCACTACTTCCTAAGGCATAAAATGAATCAGGATAATGCAGCAAATCCAGAATCGTTGGTAAGACATCGATTTGCTGCATCACCTGATGATTCCGTCCTTTAAATGCTGGAATACCCGGGTGAAAAAACATCACAGGAATGGCATACAAACCCATATTGGTATTGTAATAACCAAGGGAATCAATGCCCGCTAAATAACTATGATCTGCTGTAATTACAAACAAAGTATTTTTAAACCAGCTTGTTTTTGAAGCTTCAGCGAAAAATTTTTTCAGGGCCAGATCGGTGTAACGAATTCCTCTTTGAATTCCTTTCAGGGATCGAATGGTAGGATCCTGAAAATCATCCGGCAAAGCAAAGGGTTCGTGCGAACTCAATGTAAAAATACTGGCCAGAAAAGTTTGTTTCATTTGCGATAATTCCTTTTGGCAATATTGCAAATACGGAATATCCCAGATGCCCCATGTGCCATCGTAATCTCGGTCATTTCCGTATTCGGTTCGGCCGTAATACGCATCAAAACCCATATTTTTTGCCAAAGCATCAAAATTCATGGTTCCATTGCTGCCTCCATGAAAAAATACCGAATGATAACCATAGGGCTTCAACAATGCAGGCAAACTTTCCATTTGATTCGTGGCATATGGCGAAAATGCCAGCGATTCCTGCATGATATGGGGAATCCCCGTTAATATAGCCGGCAAGCCATCTCCAGAAGTAAATGCATTGGCAAAAGCCTGATCAAAAACAAGGGTATGATTCGACAAACTATCCAGAAAAGGCGTATAACTTGTACGACCGCCGAGACCTGTATACATCTTTCCAAAACTCTCCAAGACTAGCACCACTACATTGCTTGTTTGTAATTTTTCACCTCGATGATATTGTTTAATAGGATTAAAATATTGAGTCAATGTTTGATCCGAAAATGTGTTTAAAGGCTTTAAGCCCTTTTGTTCAAATGAGTGTAGCACTGAAAAAGACGCACTTACTACCAAGGGAATTTTTTCATTGTTCACATACAACAAAGCAGTGGATGTTTGGATCGGTTTTAATTGCAATCCACCGCGAATAAAAAAAATAGATATGCCCACAAAAATCATCCATTGTATCGAAGTCCAGGCCATCGAAAATGGAACGGTGATTTGTTTTTGTTGTCGGAGAAATTTACGATTGATCAGAATAAATAAGCCTAGAAAAATAAGGATGCTCAGTGAAACGTACCAGAATTTGATGAGATAAGAAGGCAGTAAATCGATAAAATCAGATTGATTTCCGATCAAATCAAAAACCTGGGCTGTCATCCGTTTTCGCACATAAGGATAATAACCAATATCCGCCAAATCAAACAAAAACGCGAAGGAATTGATGAGGAGAAAGGGTATTTGCAAATACTTCAGAAATGATTTTGAAGTCGTCCATTTCAGCGGAAGCAAAATGGCTAAAAAATAAATCCCATTCAGGATGAAGATGACTGATAAATCAAAACGCAAAGCCCATAACAAAACAGGCAACATCTCAACCCAATCGACCTGCTCAAAATAAACAGTATGAATCAAGCGAAACAAGATTCGTATGATGGTAAATATTCCCAATAGCAACAGGGTTTGTTTGAGGACCAGTGCCGAATTGGGATGAAATTTTTGCATCATACATTGAAAGAACAACGCCCTATAAAGGGCGTCGTTCATTTAAAAAGTTTAGTTTACCAATTAAATATCTGTTGCTTCACCATAAGCCATGGCTGTCGCTTCTTTAACGGCTTCACTCAAAGTCGGATGTGGATGAACCGCATTTAATACTTCTTTATAGGTTGTTTCCAACTTACGTCCAAGAACAGTTTCTGCAATCATATCGGTGACATTCATTCCAATCATATGGGTACCTAACCATTCACCATATTTAGCATCATAAATAACTTTTACAAATCCATCGGTATTTCCGGATGCAGCCGCTTTACCACTGGCCACAAATGGGAATTTACCAATTTTTAATTCGTAACCTGCATCGCGCGCCGCCTTTTCTGTCATACCTACACTGGCTATTTCCGGACTACAATAAGTACATCCCGGAATATTTCCATAATCGATAGGTTCAGGTTTATGGGTACTTTTTTTCTCCATATAGGCAATATTCTCCGCACAAACGATGGCCTCTTTACTTGCCACATGCGCGAGTGCCTGGGTTGGTAAAATATCTCCAATGGCATAGATACCCGGAATATTTGTTTGTCCGAATGCATCCACCAATACACGTCCTTTATCCGTTTTTACCCCTACAGTTTCCAACCCAATATTTTCGATATTAGCAACCACGCCAACTGCGCTTAGAACAATATCTGCCTCAAGCACTTCCACTCCGTTTGCGGTTTTCACACTTGCCTTTACACCCGGTCCTGAAGTATCAACACTTTCCACAGAAGCATTGGTCATGATATTCATGCCCTGCTTTTTGAAACTCTTCTCCAATTCTTTAGAAATATCTTCATCTTCTACCGGTACAATTCTTGGCATAAATTCTACGATGGTCACTTTCGTTCCGATGCTATTATAGAAGTATGCAAATTCAACACCGATGGCACCACTTCCAACCACGATCATTGATTTGGGTTGCACAGGCAATACCATGGCCTCACGATAACCAATCACCTTCTTACCATCTATGGGTAAGTTAGGTAAGGCTCTTGCCCGTCCACCGGTTGCGATTATGATATGTTTACAGGCATATGCCGTTACTTTTCCATCCGATGATGTTACCTCGACATTTCCTTTATCCTTAATTTTTCCAAAACCCATGATGACATCAATTTTATTTTTCTTCATCAGGAATTGAACACCTTTACTCATTTTATCGGCTACTCCCCTACTGCGTTTGATCATCCCGCCAAAATCAGCTTTAGGATTTTCTACCAGTACACCATAGTCTGCAGCATGTTTTGAATATTCAAAAACCTGAGCAGATTTTAAAAGCGCTTTGGTCGGAATACAGCCCCAATTCAGGCAGACACCACCCAGACTTTCCTTTTCTATCACTGCTGTTTTGAAACCTAATTGGGATGCTCGGATTGCAGCCACATATCCTCCCGGTCCGGAACCGATAACTATTACGTCGTAATTCATTTGAAAAAGTTTGATCGTTTAGCCCGCAAAAGTAGGTATTAGGCCTTATAAATCAAAAAGGGAATTCCATCCAGGAACATTCATTCATCCTTCGTTGGCTCTGCAAAATATTTTTCCAGCTTACGTTGGAATTTAGCGGCTCCGGTGAATTCATACCTCAGATCATCTTTTTTGAAGGGATTCCCTTTTTGATACAGGGTTCCATTCGTAAAAACCAACTTGCTTCTCAAGAGTTGGTAGGACTCATTGTATATTCGAATGCCATAATCGCGTGAGGAGGTAAAAGGTTCATCGCCTGAGAGTAGTTCCAATGGAGGCCGGTTATGACTTTGTGAATCCAATTCCGGAAATTCCTGCGGTGGAGGATAATTGACCTCAGCGATATAATAACCCGAAATTTGATTGAGTTTGATCTTTTTTCGCCCCTCCCGATAATCATTGTCGTAAAAAGTAACGCTATCCCATTGTTGTTTGATCACATAATCAAGATGTTCGGAATAAAAAAAATAAATCGGACAAAAAGTAAAATTTGTGGCAAAGTCGCGGATAATCGATTCATTAATCTCCTTATCGGCCAGTATAACCTCTTGCATTTGCGCCCGACTCATGCCTCTTTTACGCATGGACTCCAATAAATTATCGGATCGTAATAATTGAAAGAGGAAATAATTTGGTTTGTCAATTTTTTTAGGCACCGGCATAGCGGCAATCAAACCAGATAACAATATCAACAAAATCAATAGACGATTGTTCATGACTGTATGTTTCTAACCGAAGTTAAGCCAAATTTTGCCTGAAAAGATATAACTTCGGTCTACGACAGTTTTATTGCGTGAAATGTACTAACAGCCATTCATTCTTTAGCGTCTATCAATTCGAAATCAAATATCTATGCGGAGCATTTATTTATTTAGTGTATTTTTTGTCCTAAGCATGGTTGGCTATTCACAAGAAAGCCTGCAACTTTTTACCAAAACAAAAAGGCCGGTTATAAGAATCAGGCCGGTCAGGTGATTGTTCCTCCAAAGTATGATGCGGGCAGCCAGTTTGTCAATGGCTTTGCTGTAGTGATGCTCAATGGATTGCGAGGCTTTATCAATGCGGATGGCACAGAAATTATTCCATTGCATTACAGGGATGCACACCCTTTTTCCAATGCTTGTGCGCCGGTAAAGTTTGATCAATTATATGGTTATATTGATATTATCGGAAGATGGATGATCCGACCTCAATACGATGAGGCTTATCCATTTTCAAATCATTTGTCGAGGGTTAAAAAAGGTAAACTCTATGGTTTTGTAAATGATGCAGGTAAAGAGGTGATAGAATGTCAATATACTTTTGCCAGCGATTTTGTGGATGGGTTGGCTGTTGTATCGGATGGACAACATTATTATTTCATTAATTCTTCCAATAAAACAATGATTCAAGGTTCGTATGAACGAGCATTTCCATTTATTGGTAACAAGGCAATTGTTGTTTTAAAAGGTAAAAAAAGATACATTAACAAGACTGGTCAGCTTTTAAATGAAACGCCGGTACTTCCAAAATTTTAAAATTTTATGTTGCGAAAAATATTATGGATACTGCTGTGTTGCCTGAGTTCCCAAATGATTCAAGCTCAAAGTGGACAATGGATTTGGATGAAAGGAAGCAGCGCCGCCAATTCTGTCGGGAATTATGGCAGTAAAGGCGTAAGCAGCCCCAGCAATGAACCCCCGGCTCGTTATCAGGCCGCTTATTGGATAGACCTGCAAGGAAATTATTGGATGTTTGGCGGATCTGAAGCAATGGGTATGGGACATAACGACTTATGGAAGTACGAGCCATCCAGCAACCAATGGACATGGGTGAGTGGAGAAATGACAGGTATAAATCCATTCGGAAACTATGGCACCATGGGTATTCCATCCACTTTAAATTATCCGCCTGCTTTGGGATATGGCTCCAATTGCTGGACCGATAAAAATGGAGATTTGTGGTTGTTCGGTGGATATGATCAATCTTCATTTAACATGTCTGATAATCTCTGGAAATATCATATTCCTACCAACGAATGGACCTGGGTTCAAGGTAGCGGTGCTTTTGGTGTAACCTCTGCCATATATGGCCCCAAAGGTGTTTATGGAAATACCTACCTGCCCGGGTCCAGGGCCGAATGTAAATCTGGTTGGTTATTGGGTGATGAATTATGGTTATATGGTGGACAAGATGCAACTTCCACTTCCTATGGTGATTTATGGAGTTACGATATCAATACCAATCAATGGGCCTGGCAAGGCGGAACACAGGTCTTAGCATTTCCGGGGAGTTATGGCATTAAAGGAGTTGCAAGCGCCTCGAATATCCCTCCTTCTAGATGCTCATATACCAAATGGAAAGATGCGAACAACAACTTGTATTTATTTGCCGGCGGACAATTCAGTACCAATCTCCTGCTTGGTAGAAATGATGTTTGGAAATTCGATATGGGAAGCAAAGAATGGGTTTGGATTAGCGGTAGTAATATCGGTGATGATTTAGGATTTAATCCGGCTTATTGTCAACCAGACACCACGAAGTACCCGATTTCACGCATTGAAAATCAAACAGCACAAACGAATAGTTCGTGTGTTAACGCCTTTTGGACATTTGGCGGATTTGACTTTAGTGGGCTTTCATTTCACAATGATTTATGGCTGTTTAATACCGAAAACCTCGAATGGACCAAAGTAAGCGGAGAGGCTTCCCTGGCGGGTGTACCTGCGCCATATAGTTTCGGTTCGCCAGGGGTGGCAGCACCAAGTAATATGCCCCCGGGCAGAGGCGGTCCAAGTGTTTGGACGGACAATTCCGGAAATTTTTGGATTTGTGGTGGAGGTGGAAACCTCAATGCAGGCTGGGGATATTTGAATGATTTGTGGAAATTCATCCCTGATACCTCTTGTTTTAAAACTGGTCTTACCGGTATTACTCTAGCGCCACCGGCTCAAACAACCTTATGCCCGGGCGATACGATCAAATACAATGTGCCGGGGAATGTTCAAATTAATCTTCAACCAACAACCGGCACGAACTTCAATGCTGCAAGCGGACAAATTTTATTTTTTGGACCTGGAACCAACACCTATACCCTCACTGCCAATTCACTCAATCCCAACGACCCTTGCTTTTTAAATGATACACTTGTATTCACCATATCCGGATATTCTATACCAAAAGCAGATTTTATTGTGAGCCCTTTGATAGCCGGTATTAGTAATCCAAACTTCGACCTGGTAAACACCTCAATAAATGCGCAGAATTACGAATGGTATTTGGATAATGTGTTGATTAGTACCAATAAAGATTTGAATTGGACGATTAATCAATTGGGTAAATTCTGTTTTAAACTCATTGCTTTTGGCGATTGTAATCAAAAGGATTCGATTACCAAATGCGTGGAAGTGGTTGACCAGGGTGTGATAAGTTTCCCGAATGTTTTTTCACCCAATGGAGACAACCTGAATGATGTATTTCGTCCGATCATTAAAGGTGATTATACCATTACCAATTTCCAAATTTTTAATCGTTGGGGGCAAAGCGTATATCAGTTTAGAAATTATTCAACAAAACCTGAATGGGATGGAACATATCAGGGCGAGCGCTGCGAAATGGGCACCTATTTTTATATGGCTGAAGTATCCGATGGTATGGGCGTTCATCAGTTGATAAAAGGTGATGTGATCCTTTTAAGATAATCCAATAGACTTCATTTTATAAGATAAACTCACCTGTCGGTTGTACTTTTGCGACTTAAAACAGGATCATGTCAAAATTTACATTGGCGATACATGGAGGTGCGGGTACGATATTAAAGTCGATGCTAACACCCGAACTTGAAATACGTTACAAACAAGGATTGCAGGAAGCCCTGGATGCAGGTTATCAACTTTTACAAAAAGGTGGCAATGCTTTGGATGCCGTTGAAGCTGCTGTATGCGCCTTAGAGGATAATCCATTATTCAATGCCGGAAAAGGAGCCGTTTATACCCATCAGGGAGATCATGAAATGGATGCTTGTATTATGGATGGGCGCACCTTGGATGCAGGAGCCGTTTGTGGCGTAAAATCTATTAAAAATCCGATTCGATTATGTAAATCAGTGATGCTCCATTCAGGGCATGTGATGTTAAGTGGGGAAGGTGCTTTGGATTTTGCCATTCAACGAGGAATTGAAACAGCACCCGATGAATATTTTCATACACCATTTCGATATGAACAGTGGATTGAAATTCGGGACAGCGATGCTTATCAGTTAGATCATCGAAAAAGCGCTGAGGATTCTCCCATACCTGAAGGAAAAAAATTCGGAACAGTGGGAGCTGTTGCACTCGATTCTTTTGGAAACCTTGCGGCTGCCACTTCAACCGGCGGCATGACGAATAAAAAATATGGAAGAATTGGTGATTCTCCGGTAGTGGGTGCAGGCAATTATGCCAATAACCAAACATGTGCTGTGAGTTGCACCGGTCATGGTGAATTCTTTTTAAGGGCTGTTGTCGCTTATGATGTTTCCTGTTTAATGGAATATCGGGGATACACGCTGGCACAAGCTTGCGAAGAAGTAGTAAAAAACAAATTGGTTAAAATGGGCAGAGAAAATGGATTAATCGCTGTCGACACCCAGAAGAATTACCAACTTTGTTTTAATAGCGAAGGAATGTACAGGGGTATTCAATCATCTTCCGGAATCAATCATGTAGCCATTTATGGAGATCATGATTAAGTCATTTACAATTCAATAATGAATGAAATTTTGAGATGGATATTATTTCTGTTTACTTTATCCCTTTAAAACCTACTTACAAAGATTAAAATGCCCAATATGCCCTTCAAATATTTAAGTCTGCTTTTTGCTGCGTTGTTTCTTCACCAATCCGGATTTGCCCAAAAAAAACAAATTGTTGCAGTTGGATTTTATAATTTGGAAAACTATTATGACACCATCAATGATCCCAATGTGAATGATGATGAGTTTACACCGGATGGAGCGAATGCATACACACCGGAAGTTTTTAAAAAGAAAGTTGAAAACCTGCTGGATGTCATCACCATCATGGGTACTGAACAAACACCGGATGGCATGGCTCTTTTTAGGTGTAGCTGAAATTGAAAATGAAGCGGTTCTTAAAACACTGGTAAACCACCCACGCATCAAAAACCGGAATTGGAAAGTGGTCCATTTTGATGGCCCGGATGAAAGAGGTGTTGACTGCGGCCTATTGTATAATTCCAATTTATTTAAAGTATTAAGCGCTACCTCCTTAACGGTACCCGTTGAACAAGGTGATCGTCCTACCAGAGATGTATTGTGGGTGTATGGTAAACTTTCCGGAGATCCGGTACACGTATTTGTGAATCACTGGCCTTCGCGCCGAGGGGGTGAAAGTGCTACTCGCGAAAAACGAAAAATAGCAGCAAGCGTTAGTAAACACGTGATTGATTCATTGATGCAAATTGACCCGCTCACCAAAATAATTGTCATGGGTGATTTAAATGATGACCCAATCAACGAAAGTATTACCAAAGTTTTAGCGACCAAATGGAAACAAGATGAAGTTACAAAAGGTGGTCTGTATAATCCCTGGACAGCATTCTACAAAAAGGGATTAGGCACCATGGCCTATCAGGATACCTGGGGACTATTTGACCAAATCATCGTTTCATACGGATTTATCAAGCGAAGCAGTCCGGGTTTACATTTTAAAGAAGCTGAAGTATTTAATCGTGGATTTATGGTTGAAAAATTTGGAACTTATAAAGGCTATCCAAAACGATCATATAGTAACGGTGTTTGGAATGACGGATACTCCGATCACTACCCCACTATCATCTACCTAAGTTTATAGCATTTCGCTAAATGCCCTTTTGCTCGTCAACAATCAAACAAAACTTGGTTCCAAATGGTTGGCAGGATTGGTGCAACATTTTTAATAAATCATCACCCCATTTTTGATGCCAGCTCAAAAAGTTTTCATGCCTTTCCTGTAAATGACCACCGGGGAAAAAGGATGATTGAATTTTTTGCCACTGATCCGCCTGAAGCGTTTCTTTCTTTTTCAGATGTCGTTTAAATTTTAATTCAAGGGCATCCAGGGTATTGTTCAACTTTTTCAGATGTGCCTGAGTGCTTTCCAATAAAGGCGCATTGATGGATTCACTTAAGGGAAGTAACATTTGAGCATTGGAATCCATTTTTTCCCTGATTTCCAGAAATTGTTGAAATTCGCTTTGTTCGGACACCAGGCGATTCATTCGGGAGTTCGTGGATTCAAATAGTTCATTCCAACCAAGCCGCATTGTTTGAATTTTGAGCTGAAGTTGTTGTTCAATCAATTGAAACGAATTTCTTAAAAACACCAAAGGCATCACAATTTCGTTTTCCTGAAAATAAGATTTAAGAGGTAACCAATAGGCCACTTCCGCTCCTCCCCCTATAAAAGCAATATTGGGTAAAATAAACTCCTGATACAGAGGACGCATAATCACGTTCGGAGAAAATCGTTCTGGAAATTGATCGATTTCTGCCTGCAACATTTCTTCCGTAAAAGTGATTTCTGTATCCAAAACTTTCCAATGGTCACCTTCTTTCTCAATGCGCGCTCTTAATCCCGGTTTGAGATAAAACAAATTAATAGGTCTTAAAAAAGCTTGTACCGGGTAATGGTTTTGCCATTGATCAAAAACCTCTTTCAACACTTTTTCACTTTTCTGTTCAAAACATTCAGCAATCAAATGAGATTTAAATGATGCCTTTAAAGCCGAATGATTGGCATCTAAAATGAGTAATCCTTTACTCGAAAATAAGCCATTGATCAAAATTCTGATCGCCTGACTCACGGTATGATTGGACTGGTAAGCTTCTTTCACCAAACGCAACATGGCCTCCTGTTCAGGAAGATTTGAATTGGTTGTTTTTTCAAGATATTGTATAAAAGGTTCTATCTCCTTTAATAGCATAGAACCACATGCGCCTGACTGATTCGTTCGCCATTGAAAATCCTGATGATTCCAATTCCACGAACCAATTTCATCCAAATCATGATCTTCACTACCGATATAATACACCGGCACAAAATGGTGCTCCGGAAATTTGAGCCGACATAAATCTGCCAGCTCAATTGCATGTACAATTTTATAAATTAAATATAAATGACCGCTAAACAAATTTGGTTGATGAGCAGTACAAATGGTGAATGTATTATTCTCTGTTAAGCTACCAATATGACTCCGCTGTAATGGATG
The DNA here is from genome assembly GCA_016715505.1 of Bacteroidota bacterium. Taxonomy (GTDB): domain Bacteria; phylum Bacteroidota; class Bacteroidia; order Chitinophagales; family Chitinophagaceae; genus OLB11. The sequence goes on along the minus strand of JADJZY010000032.1, from coordinate 116,529 downwards.
TAACTCAATGGATTCATATTGTTCCGTAAATACTTTTTGTAAGAGTGCGCGATTGATTGTTTGTTGCGATTTGAGCGCTATTTGTTTGCCAATATCATCGATCTCAGGATAAGAAGGTACAATATCTTTCAGCGGACTTTGCCCTTGGATATAATCCAATACCAATTTTGAAAAACGACCTGTCTCTTTTAATGAAATATAATTGTTTGTAAATGGCATTTAAAGTGTTTTTCCGTCAACCATGTGTAAAATACGATCCGATTTAGCCGCTAATTCCTCGTTGTGTGTCACTAAAATAAATGTTTGTTTAAACTCATCCCGAAGGGCTTGAATCATTTCAAACAATTCGAGAGAGTTTTTACTATCCAGATTTCCGGTAGGTTCATCGGCTAAAACAATACTGGGTTGGTTAATGAGTGCGCGTGCCATCGCAATGCGTTGTTGTTCACCACCCGATAATGCACCCGGTTTATGTTGATATCGCAAATTAAGTCCCAATCGATCCAATAACATCATAGCCCGGCCTTTTGCTTTAGACATCGATTCACCCGCGATGAGTGCCGGCATACATACATTTTCCAAGGCCGTAAATTCGGGTAACAAATGATGGAATTGAAATACAAATCCTATTTTTCGATTCCTGAAAGCAGATAACTTGGTATCCGAAAGTTTAAAAACATCTGTACCATCGAGAATGAGTTGCCCTGAATCCGGACGATCGAGGGTTCCTAAAATATGCAATAAAGTACTTTTACCTGCACCTGATGCACCAGTGATACTCACGATTTCGGATCCCGCCACCTCTATGCTCACCCCGTTTAAGATTTTCAAATTTCCGTAGCTTTTACAGAGGTTTTTTGTGGATAACATCTTGCAAACTTAAAGATTTGGCAGTTATAAATTAAATCTTACATTTGCGCAAATCAGTATACAATTTAAAAAAATATAGATATGTTCTGGAGTTTAGAATTGGCCTCTCATTTAGAAGATGCCCCTTGGCCGGCAACAAAAGATGAATTAATTGATTACGCTATTCGTTCGGGTGCTCCCATTGAAGTGATAGAAAATCTTCAGGAGTTAGACGACGAGGGCGAAGCCTATGAAGGCATTGAAGATATCTGGCCTGATTACCCGACCCAGGAAGACTTCTTCTTCAATGAGGATGAATATTAATTAAACGCCCTTGTGGCGTTTTTTTTATGGATGGATGCAGGCTGCATATTTCTAATTCCACTTCTACTGCTTATCTTGGGCCAACAAATTTTCAAATGGCCTCTCATAAAAACATAAAAAAGTCGCCGGCTCATCAACCTGTATCTACAAATGTTGCTGAACCTATTCAATCAAATACGGAAACGAAGTCTTATTGGCTTTGGAGTGTAATCCTGATTGCCCTCTTTGCTTTAATCACTTATTGGAATACGGCTCAACACGGTTTTGTGTTAGATGATGTACAAATCATTGAACAAAACAAAGTAACCCAAACAGGCATTTCAGCTGAAAATTTAAAAACCATTTTTACAACCAGTCACCGCTATGGTATGCAGGGTGACGAGGAGCATACTTTGTATCGTCCGATGACCAAATCCTTTTTTGCTTTTTTCTGGCAATGGGGCGAAGGCAATCCACAAACATTTCATCGGGGCAATATTTTCTATTTGCCGTCACTGCTATCATGCTGTTCATCGTCATGTTTCGTTTTTTTAAACAACAATTTTTACCGGCATTTGCTGTGGCATTGCTCTTTGTGGTTCATCCCATTCATACAGAAGTGGTTGCGAATGCGAAAAGTTTAGACGAAATACTGGGGATGTTAGGTATTCTGATTTCCATTTGGGGCTTTCAACGCTTTTATGAAAAACGACAAATCTTCTGGTTTCCAGTTGCGTTAATGGGCTTTCTGTTTGCGTTATTCAGCAAAGAAAGTGCTGTAGTCGGAATTGCTCTGGCTCCAATGATTTTATACTTCGGCTCATCCGATTTTAAACTCAAACAAAGTATTGTAATCGTGGCATCCATGACCTTATTATTTGGCATCTTTTACATGGCTCGTGAAAATGCCATTGGCTGGTATTTAAAAACGTATCAAAACGATCCGAATATTTTAGACAATATCATATCCATGACGAAGAAGGACCCCAGTAAAGCAGGTGGTTCGTATGACCTGAATTTGCTTCTACCGACCGTTGTTTATTTGATGGGCTATTATGTATTCAAATTATTTTTCCCGTTTGTACTCAGCAGTGATTACAGTTATTCCGTGGTACAAGTAAAAACCTGGACCGATTGGGAGTTTATATTATCACTAATCCTGCTTAGTGGATTGATTGTTATGCTTGTACGACAAATTAAAAGCAAACATCCATTGAGTGCCGGCATTTGGTGGTTTCTGATTGCCTATAGTATTGTCAGCAATTTATTTATTACGATTGGCGTCAGTTTTGCCGAACGATTAATGTTTTTACCCAGTGCAGGATGGTGCCTGGCAATAGTAGGAATTGCATTGTATTTTTCAAAAAATCCCCCCCAAGAATCCAAGCAATCAGGATGGATGAATATGTTCAAATCTCAGCCCATTTTATTGGGAATGACTTTGATTTTTGCACTGCCTTTCATGATGAAGAGTATACAAAGAAATAAAGATTGGATCAATCTGGAAACGCTGGTTAAAAAAGACCTCAGTGAATTTCCGAATTCGACCCATTTAAATTTCTATTGGGGTAACTATTTGAGCGGAAGTGAATATGCTGAAGGAAAATCGCCACAACAAATAATTCCTGCACTTCAGGAAGCCTTAGGGGCATTTCGAAAAAGTTTAGCGATTCATCCAGATTTACCTGCCGAAGGATTTAATTCATTAGGAAAAACATTCAGTGAAATCAAACGCTTAGCCTCCGGAACACCCAACGCATATACAGATAGTGCTTTATTCTATTATAAAAAAGCCTATGAAAAGAATCCAAAGAATGCTGCATTTGTAAACAATATTGGAACGATTTATAGTGAACTTGGGCGCTTGCAATCTAATCGATCCTTTTTGGACAGTGCTTACCGGTATTTTTATATCGCTTATCAATCCGATACCACATCACCGGTATTTAAAGGAAATATAGGTGTTGTGTTTCGTTCGATGGGCGACCGACCGAATGCATTGAATTGGTTATATCGCAGTTACTATTCTGATACACTTGCTATAAGTGCCAGTTGGACCTGCAAAATGATAGAAGGCACTTATCGAGAAATGAATAATTTACAGGAGGCCGATCGCTGGGCGTTTAAAGCACAACAAACAGAACAACTCAGACAAAGCAGGCGTTAATGGCCCTTAAAAACGATAAAATGTATATTCGTAATTTTTGGCAATTTTTAATAAAATTCTTAGGTATTTGGTATTTACTCAAGGCCTTTGAACAGATTCCTGATGTATTCAATACCTTAATTTATACCCTACAAATATCTGATACATATTTAGCCATATGGTATTCCTTTATAGTGGGATTGTTTCTTTTTGGTTTTTACGTTCTCATTTCATTTTTTCTGATTTTTAAATCAGGTTGGTTCATAGATCAACTCAAATTAATGAAAGATTTTCAGCAGGAACGTTTACAAATTGAATTAAATGAATTTTCATTGATACGTTTACCTGTCATCTTGTTTGGAGGATATTTAATGGCAATGCACATTCCTCAGGCAATTAAAGAACTTTTTGTATTATACCGAATGAATGCTTTGAAGGTAGAAACCCAAGGTTCAGAAATTATACTTTATCACATGTTGACAGCAATTTTTGGATACGTGGTTGTCCAATTCAATCACAGGATTGCTAAATGGATTCATTCTGATAAAAATGAGAATCAACGGAAGGATGAATGATTAGAATCTCAACAAGTTAAACTTTGGGAAATTAAAATTTCGTTTATCAAAGCAAATGTAGTCTGACCATTTAACGCATGATATATAATTTCCCAAAGCCTTTGTCAATCCACTTATCCGCATCACTTGTATGATGATCCATTTTGGTACCGTTTAAGGATGTAACCACACGATATAAATAAACCCCGTTCCCAAGCGGCTGACCATACTGATCATCACCCTTCCATTTATATTCAGTGATGTTTCGTCCGATATGCAAAGGCCCCAATTCAGATTTGAGAATTTCACGAACCACTTTGCCGGTTGGCGTCATGATTTGAATTTTGAATTGATGCGGAATTTCTGATCCAGTTAAGGTGAATACAAATTGGGTGGAAGTCGTAAAGGGATTGGGATAATTCAAAACCGATGAAATGGCTGGCTTCGTATTCACCTCAAATCCTACCTTATAGCTTTGCTGCCCAGTTGTATTTCCTGACTTATCCTTCGCTCTTACAATAAGCATATAATCGTTTCCATCTTTGGTAAACTCCGGACGATATTCAATGGATGCTGTATTTTTTGAACCCAATTGACTGCCCTCTGCAGGAAAGAACTTCAAGGTATTTCCATCAAAAGGAATATAGGTTTCAGAGGTTACATTGTCGCCCGGATATCGCATGTATACCTGAATCAACGATGTATCATCCAAGGCCAAATACTTATTCTCATCTTTCAGGGTGATATGAATGAATGGTTTGGATGAAACGATATCCTTGTCCATAATATGGATGCCATCGAAGGTGACATCGATCAAAGGATTCTTGTTATCTGAAACCACGTAAAATGGTTTGAATCCTATATTATTCGGATGAAATTGTTCAAGCTGATCATTATCGGGGTTCACTTCCACATAAAATGTATTATTGCCATTTAATCCCGCACTGGATAAATCAAATTCAGTGAGAATGGTATCCAATATAGGTAATGGTTTATATCGTTTTACGCCGAGTGGAATCCGATTATTGCTGGCATCAATCACCTCATATTTCACCAAAATACTATCCATTGGAATCTCTGTCAAATTCTCAATTGCCAATCCCACTTTCATTTTTTGTCCCTGGCCAACAGTATCCGTAAATACAAAATGTCTGTTCGGATTTAAAGCCGCTTCAGGTACTGGTTGATAGTGAACTCTCCAAAATTTCAGATCTGCCGGTGAAGTATAAATATTGTCTGCATTCACCATACTGATTTGCAGTTTCGGATATTGTTTGGCGTCGATAAAAGTTAATGAAGTATCTCCGACTACTGTCGCTAAAACTTGACTTTGATTATCAACCGTAATTCCTTTAATGACATAAGCGACAGAATCTCCTGCACCGGGATCATTACTGGAGGTGCGACGTTTAAATTGACTCCAAACTGAGGCAGGCCCTATGATGGTTGAGTTGATTTCACCTTCGTAGATATAAGATTTAAAATCAAACTCGGCATACAATTTTTTGGTACTATCGGCCTCTACATATTGCTGTACCGTATTGGGCATCCCTTTTCGGGTCCAAAAAACCATAGGACGGTTTTTATAAAATGAATCGATGAGCGTAAAACCCATATTGTACATTTTGTGATACAAAGAGTTATTACTGCCCAGGGTCGTTGTATCAGCTTTCCAGTGTCGAACAAAAATTACATTTCGTGAACCACACACATTGAGTGAGGAAGGACTTGATGGGCTCACACATAAACGCGGTTGAATCATCATGTAAGTGCCTTGCGGAATGGAATCCATGAAATCCATGATTTTTTTTCGCCCCGTTGCATTGGTAAAAGAAAATTCAAAAAACGGATCCTGGTAATTGGGTTCATCAATTCGGCAAGGTGCAAAACTGCCGAATCGGCCTTCATTCAAGGTCGGATGTTTGGTATTGATCCAAGGCATTCCTGTTAATGAATCGATGACCACAAACTGTAAACTTGAATATCCGGGCCAAGGATCACAACCAAAATTATAGAGGGTGGCACCACTTAATTTTACGATATACTCCGGCCAATCGTATTGGTACGGTGGCGGCGCATACATACAAACGTTTTGAACTTGTAATTTTTTATTTAAATCAAAAAAATCAAAGCGACGACTTGTTGAATCAAGATCAATACTATTGTAGTTATTTTTTGTGTACTGAAAGAAATGTGACTGATTCCAACCCGGCAAACTCTGATCGAGGTAAATAAATGAACTTGCAGACCAACGATGTGATGTATTCCCATACAAAGTATCCATGGCCGTGCGCCAATAATACACTGTGCTGTCACGTAAGGTCACCGAAGGTTGCCATTTAACCACCCCACCCTTACTATCGATGCGTTGGGTTTGTAATAAAGGACTATTAAATTTCTCCGTGGTATCGATTTGAAGGACATATTTCCGCAATTGCGAAAATGGATTGAGGGTTGAAGCCTTTAACATAACGCCCTGATTGCTAACAATACTGAAATTATACGGAAACACAGGAACCAAATCGTCGTTGTAAATGGTAAATGGACGTTTAATTTCATTATTTGATTCGGAAACTTCATCCAAAACAGATTCTTCGTCCAAGGAAATTTCAAGTGTATTTACCCCCAAGGCCGCATCACCGAGTGTAGGTATTTTAAAGGATAAAGTATCGGAATAAGAGAGGCTTCCAATTTTTTTATTCATCAATACATACTCCACTCCATTGGGAAGCTTTCGTTTCACCAACAAACTCACTGAATCTCCGGTAAATTTGCCTAAATTATGAATGGCAATATCCACATCCAATGAATCATTACTGGTGGTTAAATTTTGTTGTTTGAATGAAACCCCTTTTTCTTCTACAGCATAATCGGCCTTGGGATAATGATAGGTTTTTATGGCAGGATCGCCATTTAAAAATATTTGTTCGGTGTGCAATCTCAAAAGACTGTAATTCGGATAAGCATTGATGAGGGTATTCACATTCTGATTTACCTGAATCCCCAAAGCCTGACCATATTCATTCAGGCCAATTTTGCGGTAAAGCGAATCAGTATAAGTACCGAGATTATCCGACAATCCGGTATTCACGCTGGCCAAAAAAGCAATAACCCCTCTATTCGGAATCATGACAAATTTTTCACCCAACGATTTTTGACCGGTTAATATGAAAGCATTTCCTGCGCCGCAACCATTGGCAATAAACAAAGGATATTTCCCATAATTGGTATACTTCTCTGGGTAGTCCAAATTATAATCCATTCCACTGGCAGATGAGTGTCCAAAAAACTGAATGATTCCAACACCTGAGTTAAACATCTGATCCACTTGCGAACTATTGATTTCTTCCACCTCGGAGGTAGAACCTTTTTTGAGCGTGGTTACCTTGGCTCCAAAAAAACTTCTTCCCAGTAAATTTGACTGATTATTTAAGTAGTTTAAAATGGGTGCTTGTTCGGCGGCTATTTTTGTTCCGGCCAAATGCAAGACTCTTTTTTGCCATAATAAAGAATCACTCAACTGCCAACTGGTACTTGCAATTCTTTGTTCATGATCTTTCACTTTATTGAGGTAATCGCCAATTTCATAAGTATTCATGATAGGTAAACGTCCTACCGGCAATTGAACTTTATTATTCTTATCAAAATCGCTCAGTAAAACGTCCGAACAAGGCTCACCAAATGAAGGAATGGCATAAAAGGATAACTGGATGCCGGTGATTGTGAATAGGTCAAATAATCTTTATAATTGATGCCTTTACCGATGATGAAAGCAAATTTTGGTTTGTTACTCCATTGATTATTTTTCACGCATATTTGAAAAATTACGAATGGCTAGGGACTATATTGATACCCATATCCGAACTCGTCGTAGATTTCATCAACCAAAGCCGTTACCACCTGATATCCGCCACCTGATAATGAACTTCGATAATTTTTATAGTCTGTTAAATAATTAGTCCCATCATTGGCATAGCCCGGATGAGTGAGCAAAATATAGTCGCCCTGATTTGAAGCAAGGGTATAATTTTTAAACGTGACTGGTTTAAACCCGGATACTGTTTCAAATGTAGTGGCGGCCAGGCTTCTTAAATACAATCTTTTGACATCCGTTGATGCCGGAATTCTGAAACGAACCATGTTGGGAATTGAAATATCCCCGATGATATATTCCGAACTACTTAAATCCAATAAACGCGGTGAAATATTCCCGTTGTTGAAAATTGGTAATTTCGAGGTAGTAATCACTGGCTTTGGGATCTAATTCAAAATAGTATTCTGTTTTATTATCAAAATTAAATAAACGTGGATAACGCAATTCTGCGGAAGCAATCCCAAAACGGTCAAATAAGTTTTGAGATGGAATCGAATTATGCGAAGTATACTTCATAGACAGCTTATTTTGCGCTGTCAGATACGCCATAGGTACCGCAATATTATAGCGTTTATATCCAAAAGAGGAAAAAGTAGAATCTGCCAGAATATTATTATTCGCAGCAATTTTTACCCGATGTTGCGTTAAATAGGAAAATCCGGAAACCGTGGTTTTGAAATAGGCATTGGGACCTCCACTGACGGTATAAGGATTCGTCAAAGTATAAACCATCGAATCGGCAGATGTCGTAAATGATTTGACATAGCCTTCACCATCCTCGTACTGTGAGGAATTTAAATAAAGAACCGGATTCTCGTATTGACCAAAATATGAAGGGCCATTGGAAAATACACTTCGATAATTATTTTTTACCTTCTCCCAATAATAGGTTTCTTTCAGTGGAGGGGAACTCAAATTATTTGCCCGAACAGCAAATCGTTTATTATTGGAAGAAGTATTATAAGTGATAAAATAATAAGCGGTGTCCGATATTAAATTTAATTGAGGATTGAGCTGAAAGGCCGGATTCAGGTAGAGCTCTTTATCCAAATCACCATTGGCTTTCTCTCCGTAAAATTCAATATAATCTGTTCCATTTAAAGTACCTGCATTGGTAACAAATAAGGTAACCTCTTTTCCATCCCGAAACATTTGCAATTGACTTCCGTTGATCGTTGAAGGTAAGCCAAGGGCAAACAAACTGCTGACAGGAATACGATAAAGACCATCCTTGAAGATACTAAACTTATAATACGACTGATTGTAATTAATCCACTCGTTGCCATAATTCTGCGCAGCCACACGAAGACTACAAAGGCACTGTAACAGAAAAATAAATGGTATAATTCGTTTCATGTAGTTTTTTTTATGATAAAAATTAAGGCCTTTTATTGAGTTGACGTGAAATTTTATCTGCCTCTTTATCCAATTCACTGTTCGCTATTCCGTAGGTACTTCCCTTACGATTGATATCTAACTTCAATGAAATAAAATGACTGTACAGTGGACTGTTCTGAACATTTAAACTGGAGAATGCATAGTCGATGGCAAACTGTTTGATTTTTACACCAAGACCTAATGTTGGTTGAAACATCGTGCGCTTTTTTGAATTGCTGGTATCTGCATCATCCAATACCCGCTGAAAATTTCCCAATCCACCTCGAACAAAAAACCGTTGATTATATCCGAACTCCAATCCTAGTCTTGGATCAATGCTCAATGGATTTAAATTGATGAGATTCCCATAACGACGGCCATCGGTCGTAATATCTAAATTTAATTCAGCCAGCAAATAAGCCTTTCGGGTAGAATCTCTCAAACGAATGGGTATTTCGCGCCCACCGCCCAATACAAAACGGGGTGTATTCACCTCTGTACTTCGGGAAACGATTTCGTTACCTGTTTTTGCAAACTCCTGTTTTTCCTTGTCGGTAAAACTAAAGGACCATAAAGTATATGTTGTTGTGATGTCTCTGAAGTTGGCTCCTAAACGCCATTTGCCATAACGGGCCTGTGCACCTAAATCAATACCGGCCCCCCAGGCATTGGCCATCGATCCTACCGTACGATGAATGATTTTGAAGTTACCTCCTACGGATACCGATACATCATCACGATCGATCCAACGTTTAATGCTCAATGGTCGGGCGTAACTAATGAGTCCGGCGTAGTCGGCTGATGAAATGGATTTTACTTTTGAATAATCCACTGATCCGTCCGGTTGAATTAAATTGATGGTATACGGAATATCATCTATCGCAAAACGAATCATGGATATCCCTAGAACGCCCTTTCTGTTACGAAGTGGAAAAGCGGCTCCAATATGATCAAATTTTGCAATACTGCTGAAATACTCAGAGTGCATGGCGCCCACTTGAAAATCAGTTTGTATCCAATTCAAACCGGCAGGATTCCAAAATGCGGCGTTTACATCATTCACACTGGCCACCTGTGCGCCCGACATCGCCATTCCGCGGCCGCCAACACCCAGATTCATAAATTCGTTCACGTATTTACGTTGCTGAGCAACGGTATGTTGAAGCGCCAACGTGCCAAATAACCCCAGCGCAATCCATTTTATTTTAAGCATAGATAAAGATGTAATCACCCGCAAAAACGCCGTTTTACTGACATTATTGCACGGGTTACCAAAAATAAGGATTTTGCAATGATTATTGTCAATTTTAACCCTAAAATTAGCACCTTTGCAATCCTATGAATTTGATACAGGAACTACAATGGCGGGGGCTGATTCAGGATATCATGCCCGGAACGGAAGAACAGCTCAATCAAGAAATGACCTCCGGGTATATCGGATTTGATCCCACTTCGGATTCATTGCATATCGGGAGCCTCGTGCCTATTATTCTGCTGATGCATTTACAGAAGGCCGGACATAAACCTTATGCCCTCGTGGGTGGTGCCACAGGAATGGTGGGAGATCCCTCCGGAAAATCCGAAGAACGCAATATGCTTTCTGAAGATTTGATTCGTCATAATACAGAATGTATTGCCAATCAGTTGCGTAAGTTTTTAGATTTTGATGCCCAAAAACCAAATGCTGCGGTGGTAGTGAACAATTATGATTGGTTCAAAGATTTTAGTTTTTTGAACTTTATTCGCGATGTTGGAAAATACATCACGGTTAATTATATGATGGCCAAAGATTCCGTTCAAAAAAGATTGGAAACCGGTATGTCATTCACAGAGTTTACTTATCAATTGGTACAAGGCTACGATTTTTTCCACCTCAATAATACCCTTGGCGTGAAATTACAAATGGGTGGTTCTGATCAATGGGGAAATATTGTAACCGGTACAGAATTGATTCGTAAAAAATCGGGAGGAGAAGCATTTGCCTTTACTGCGCCTCTTTTAAAGAAATCGGATGGTGGTAAATTTGGCAAAACAGAAAGCGGTAATATTTGGATTGATGCTCAAAAAACATCGCCTTATAAGTTTTATCAGTTTTGGTTAAATGCCAAGGATGATGACGCAGAGAACTATATCAAGGTTTTTACTTTTTTGTCGAAAGATGAAATTGAAGCGCTGATCGAAGCGCATCGGGCTGATGCCGGCAAAAGACTCCTTCAAAAGAAATTGGCTGAAGAAGTCACTTGCTTGGTTCATTCAAGGGCAGACTATGAATATGCGGTAAAAGCCAGTCAACTTTTGTTTAACGACAATACTGCTGAAGCGCTCAAGGAACTGAACGAAACACAGTTATTAGAAATTCTGGAAGGGGTGGATCGGCATGAAGTCGGCGATGCAGAAATCAAAGAAGGAAAATCTTTATTGAATCTTGTTGCAGATTGCGGTATCTTTCCTTCTAAAGGAGAAGCCCGTAAAATGATTCAACAAGGGGGGGTGTACATAAACAAAACCAAAATGGAAGATCCCAACGAAGTGATCAACGTCGAACGTCTTTTAAACGACAAATACATTCTTGTTCAAAAAGGCAAGAAAAAACAACACCTGATTATTGTACAATAAATCCATGCCCCACCCCATGCATAAATACTTTTTTACTCTGCTGATCGTATTAATCGGACATTTTGCTTTGGCCCAGAAATCAAAGCCGGTGGTCATTCATATTCATAGTTTGGAGTCCATCAATAAACACGCTCAACAAAATAGTCAAGGATCGATTGCCTTGTTGCAAACAGCATTGTTCTTAGACAGTATGCAGAAAATCAGAACAGAGAGCATGCTTTTTTCCCTCATACAGCGTTATTATGTAAACCTCAGTAAAAAAAATTATCAGTTTGATCCGGTGGTGTATAAAGAACGAATTTTGTTGAAACAGGAACGGAATCGTTATATGAAAAATCTTCTCACGGATTTCCAATATGGCAAATACCTTGAGCTCGTGGCTTCGATTGAAAAGAAGGAATTGAGTGGAAAAAAACTGGACATGAAAAATCTCACGGAATCGGAAAAAATTTATCTCGAAACTTTAGCCTGGGATTTGATGCTGAGCACGGTCACCATTACGGATAAGTAAACATGGTTCGAGTAGGCTTGTTATCCGATACACATGGACATTTGCCGGATGCTGTATTTGAACATTTTAAGCAGGTAGATGAAATTTGGCATGCCGGAGATATCGGTCATTTAGAAGTTGTTGAAAAGCTTCAATCTTTTAAACCCTTCAGGGCTGTTTATGGCAATATTGACGGAAAGGAAATACGGGCGCAATTTCCGGAGAATTTAGTTTTCAAGTTGAAGAGGTGCCTGTTTTTATGACCCATATTGGCGGCTATCCACCCGAAATACAATGCCAATAGTAAGCCTTTGATTCTAAAACATCGGCCACATTTATTTATCAGCGGGCATTCGCATATTTTAAAAGTGATGCCCGATCCTGCCCTGAATTTAATCCATATTAATCCGGGTGCATGTGGCTTACAAGGATGGCATCAGGTTAAAACCTTGGTTCGATTTGAAATTGATGGGAATCGCCTGAATCATTTGGAGGTGATTGAGTTGGGCAAAAAATAATCATTTTAAACACATCTCCGATAGAGAGAAAGTCCGGATATCTTCCAGCCCCGATTGCAGCCAAGTGCCGTGCACAGGCGGAAAGCGGGACCCAAGATGAAGAGAAAACTGCGGCATGTGCTGCCTAATAAATGAAACGATGCCGATATAAAATGTTTTGGGCTATTTTATCATTACAATCTCTAACTTGGCAACAAGTTGTAAATCAATATTTAGTATAACTTTTTTCAAGGTCGCTTGTTTTCACAGACTAAATTCAGGCCGGATTTCCTGGTCGGACATTGATATTATGTTCCACCTTGTCTCAGGGGGCCTCTAGGCTGCCTGCCGGCCTTTTGGGACTAACAAATGCCCCCGGGCGCCCCCCCGCCCCCCCCGCCCACCCACCCCCCCCGTCCGGCAAATCCGTTTCGCTGATATACTTACGTACTTTGGCGAGATCGGTGTAACGAGCGCGATCTTCGATGGTAAATTTCGGACAATGTTTGCGCACCGTATCATAAACACTTCGGGTGATAGGCGCCAGCTTATTTTGTATGCCTCTGTAATCAACTGCCTGACAAATTGCAATCAGATGCACGGCAAACACATCGAAGGTATTTTCGATAACACGATTGCAGAGCAAGGCGGCATTGGATCCCATACTCACGATGTCCTGATTATCGTTGTTATTTGGAATACTATGCACATACATCGGATTGCTGAGGGTTTGGTTTTCGGCCACGGTACTAGTAGCGGTGTATTGCATACCCTGCATACCGAAATTGAGACCTAGTTTTCCGAGGTTGATAAAAGGCGATAATTTTTGATTGAGGTTGTGATTCAGCAAATAATTTAACTGACGTTCGGCTAACATAGAAAGCTTGGTAATGGCAATTTTGAGTTTATCCATTTCAAGTCCGATATAATCGCCATGAAAATTCCCCCCATGATAAATGTTCCCGTTTTGGTAGTCGATAATCGGATTATCATTCACGGAATTAATTTCGGCGGTTAATACCTTTTCGGTGTAAGCAATCGTATCCCAGATTGGTCCTACGATTTGCGGGATACAACGGGAGCTGTAATATTCCTGAACTTTTTCGTCGAGTACTTCTGCTAATACTTCTTTATCGTACAAATGCTCGTGACGGTTTTTCAGCAATTTACTTCCTCTTAAAATTTTGCGCATCGCTGTGGCCACAGTTTGCTGACCGGGATGTGGTTTAACCATATTGAGTTCCTTGCTGATATGATCGTCATAAGCTTCAGAAATTTCGTTCACCATCGCACTCATTAGAAGTTGCCATTTTGCGGCGCGATATGCCAGTATGGTATTGATCATTCCGATACCTGTCATACAAGATGTTCCATTCATCAGGGAAAGTCCTTCGCGAATATGAACTTGAAGCGGCTTTAATCCGGCTTTGGCAATGGCTGCTTTGGATGCTTGTAATTTGCCTTTATAAATCACTTCGCCTTCGCCAATGAGACAAAGGGCGAGATGGGCCAATTGCACCAAATCGCCGCTGGCGCCAACACCACCATGAATAAAAATCTGTGGCAGGATTTCGTGGTTGATAAAATCGCGTAACAACTCCACCGTATTCCGATGAATGCCTGAACGTGCCTTCATTAAACTCGATAAACGGGCAACCAGCGTGGCTTTTAAAAACTCGGGCCGCAAAATATCACCGCAACCACTGGCATGACTACGAATAAGATTGTACTGCAAATCATAGCGGTCTTCGTTTTTGATGCGATATTGGGCCATTGGACCAAAACCAGTATTGATGCCATAAATGAGTTTTTTTTCGGAATACTCTTTCAGGAACTTGAAACATTTATCAATTTCGCTGAGTGCTGATTTATTGAGCGATACTTCTGCATTTTCATACACAACCTGATAAAATTCTCTCAGGGTCAGATCGCCGCCGGTAATTTCAATTTTCATATGGATATACATTTACGGATTGAGGTGCAGAAGAATCAAGGTTAATTGATTACGGACTGCTCCTTTTCACCGGATGCCGGCAAAAGTAGTGTTTTTTTTGAGCTGTTCAAGTATGGGCATGAACCATTATATTTGGAAAACCTTAAAGTCAAATACATGCAAAGACTCCTCTTGATCCTCGGCATTTGTTTATGCGCACTGCAATTGTGTAGTCAGGAAAACATCGGATTCCAAAAACCACCTAAAGAAATCCTTGATTTAGCGGATTATCAGCGCACACCCGGCGTTATGATGGATACCCGAAAAGAGTATATGTTGCTCTCCTATCGCCCGACTTACAAATCACTCAACGACCTGAATCAGGAAGAGATGCGTTTGGGTGGCTTGAGGGTGAATCCGGTGACCAATATTTCCAGTACCTTAAACTATATCAATAACCTAAAAATTCGTAAAATAAACGGGCAGGAAGAAATGCAAGTGAAGGATTTACCCGATAATCCGCAAATTGCAAATATCAGCTGGTCGGTGGATGAAAAATGGGTGGCTTTTACGAATACCACCGAAAGTGGTGTGGAATTATGGGTGATTCAGGTATCAGAAGCCAGGGCTAAAAAACTTTGCGATGCAGTATTAAATGCCAATCTGGGGAGCCCCTATAGCTGGCATGCCGATAACCAAAGACTACTGGTGAAAAGGATACCCAACAATCGTCCGGCACTGAAAGATCCCAAAAAAATCTTACCGAATGGTCCCACCGTTTCGCAAAGCGATGGTAGCAAATCGCAAAACAGAACTTATCAGGATTTACTGAAAACCCCATTGGATGAATTTAATTTTGAAACACTTCTACAATCTGAATTACATTTTATCAACCTAAGCGGGCAACAGACTTTATTTAAACCAAAAGACCTGTATTTAGGCGAGTCATTTTCGCCGAATGGACAATATGTGATGATTACAACCTTGGAAAAACCATTTTCTTATATTGTTCCTTTGAGTCGTTTTCCGCAAAAAACAATGGTATATGATTTGAATGGGCAAATGGTGAAAATGGTGAATGAAGTTCCATTAACCGAAGTGATGCCCAAAGGATTTTCGGCGGTACGGAAAGGCAAACGAAACATGGCCTGGCGATCCGACAAACCGGCCTCACTGTATTATGTAGAAGCATTGGATGGTGGTGATCCGGCGGTAAAAGTGGAATACCGGGATCAATTGAGCAGTTGGGATGCGCCTTTTACAGAGCGTCCTACTCAATTGATACAATTGCCACAACGATTTGGAGGAATTGTATGGGGTAATGAACAATACGCTATTGCCGAAGACTCCTGGTATGATACCCGAAATATGCGCAAATACTTGTTTAATCCATCGAATCCTGCACAGGCTCCGGTGGTGATTGAGGATCGGAATAGTCAGGATGTATATTCAGATCCGGGAGAATTTGAAATGAAAAAAAATCTGTGGGGACGATATACATTGGCAATGGAAGGCACCCGTGTTTTTCGAATCGGAGAAGGCTTTAGCGAAAAAGGCCAATTTCCGTTTATTGATGCGTATGACTTAAAAACCAGAAAAAGCAAAAGACTTTACCAATCGACCTATACCGATAAAAAGGAAAATTTAATCTCGCTGGAAGATATTGAAAAAGGATTGGTGCTGATCACCCTGGAATCGAAAAATGAATTCCCGAATTATTATTTCAGAAGTCTTAAAAATCAAAGTATTCGTCCGCTCACACAATTTCCAAATCCATTTGCAGGCATTGAAAATGTGTACAAAGAATTGATTAAATATAAACGCAATGATGGTGTTGAATTAAACGGAACCTTGTATTTACCTGCAGGATATGATCGGAACAAGAAAGAGGCCCTCCCCTTGCTGATTTGGGCCTACCCTGAAGAGTATAAAGACAAAAGCAGTGCGGGTCAGCAGAAAAGTAATCCCAACGAATTTACCTTCCCTTATTATGGTTCATTTGTATATTGGGTAACAAGAGGTTATGCAGTATTGGATGATGCCTCATTTCCTATTATCGGCGAAGGTAAAACCGAGCCCAATGATACCTTTATACCACAGCTCATTGCCAATGCGCAAGCAGCCATCGATGCAGTTGTTCAATTGGGATATGCCGACCCAAAACGAGTTGCGGTTGGCGGCCATTCCTATGGTGCCTTTATGACGGCCAACTTACTTACTCATTCGAATCTTTTTGCATGTGGCATTGCAAGAAGTGGCGCATACAATCGAACCTTAACTCCATTTGGCTTCCAAAGTGAGCAAAGAAATTATTGGGACGTGCCGGAAGTATACAATCAGATGTCGCCTTTTATGAATGCAGCCAAAATGAAAACGCCTTTACTGCTGGTACATGGTGAAGCCGATAATAATCCGGGCACATTTACTTTACAAACCGAGCGATATTTTCAGGCGCTGAAAGGACTAGGTGCTCCGGTGAAAATGGTTTTGTTACCGAAGGAAAGTCATGGTTATGCCGCGCGTGAAAATATATTTCATTTACTGTGGGAGCAGGACCAGTTTTTAGAAAAACATTTAAAAAAATAAAGCTTGGCGTCTGTTGGCAATTCGGGAGTTCTACACTCAAACAATTAACTTCCACAAAACAAGCTTCATAAGGATCTGATGTACTTTTATAAAAATATTGAGCAAATGAAAACCCTACTGCTGACTTTTCTTGGATTATTCACTTTATATGCCCCATTGAGTGCCCAAAAGATTTTTTCTGAAGGACAAATTAAATATGATGTTTATATCAATGGAAGTACCAAGCCCGAAGGTGTTTTTGTCATCTCTGTGAAAGGCGGGATGATTAAGCGTGAAATTTCGATGAACAATGGATATCATAATATTACCTTGTATAACCATCAAACCGGTATGACCCATTCATTGAGTTTAAAAGGTGATCAGAAATATGCATTGGAAATGAAAGCAGAGGAAGTGAAATTAAAAAACCAACGCTTCGAAGGTGCCAAAATAGATTTAATGGATGGCCAGAAAAAGTTAGCCGGTTTAAAATGTCAGGATGCTGAGGTAAGTTATTTAAATGGAGAAAAAGCGAAATTTTCATTTACGACAGAACTCATTCCAATGATAGAAACATTTAATGCCATGTTTCCCGGATTGAAGGGAATACCCTTGGAATATGAAGTAAAAAGTTCCCCGACATTGAATATGAAATTTGTGGCTACCCTCATTGATATCAAAGCCATCGATGCTTCCATTTTTCAATTACCTGCAGATTATAAAATTGTCACGACTGCTGAGTTAGAGTCGATGAAATAAAAAAAACCTTTTTTAAGGCATTTAGCTTTTTTTTCCTAAGCGACTGTGAAACATGAGATACCCTTCCAGATAGAGAGGTACAAAATGCTGATTGACATAAGTAAATTTAAAAGCATTTAAATACAGTCGTGAACGTTTTCCATCGGATTGCATCAGATGATAAGATTGAATATCCTGTTGAAGTAAATGATTTTCCAAATTAAATCCATGAAAATCATGTTCTGACCACCTTGAAGCCATTTTTGTATGATATGCTTCAATTTCATGTTTCATCATTGGTGTTAAGTTATAAGAATCAAGGGTATCATTGAGCATTAAAAAATGGATGAGCGAATCTTGCAGGACAATTTTTAAGCCTTTGTTCATATCTGTTTGTAAGGCAGAAAAGATAAACTGCTGAACATGAGAGAATGAATCCGTTACTAAAGGAAAATCACGCCCGGAAATAGAATCTGAAAGCAATTCAATCGTCACCTGTCGGTTGGTGTCTACTTGCAAATCCTTTCCGGTAAAGATGGCATTTACAGCAAAGAGCTCTTCCTTGTTGGTTGCAGATTCCAATAACCGTTGGTCCTTTTCATCCAACCAATGTTTGATTAAATGCAACTGTCCTCTTTTGTTCAGATACCGCAAAATGGTGCGAATACCGGACAAGTCTGAATCGGACATTTGTCCTCCATCTGATTTGCGAACCAATTTACGGTTGAGCACAAGTTGATTTTTCTTTAATAAACGTTCAAGGCGGGCATGTTGATTCCGAACACTTAACTGAAACATTCCCCAGGGTCCAATGGCACTGATTGAAATGAGTATAAATAAACTGAGCGGGATAAAAATGATATTTTCCTTCGCAAACAAAATGAAATATGATGCGATCAGTAAAAGCCAAATGCCCAATACAAAAATGAGGTATCTGTCTTCTGTCAGACCATAAGGTTTAATGCGCAAAACAATTCCAATAAAATAGAGTACAAGAAGTGGCAACAGGATATAGAAAAAATACCGGGCGAAGGTTCGAATACTGGTATACTGCTGATGATTTCGGATGGGGTAGACTAAAACAAAAGTGACTACGCCTGCAATGGCATAAATTAAAATGGGTAAACAAACCCAATCACTGGGCATGTTGCGATTGATTAAAATTTGAAATAAATAGAAATAAAGAATCAGGGTATAAATACCTAAAATAGGAACGAGTATATATTGAGCCAATATGCGCAATGCCTTTGGAAAATGAATACTACTGGCGAAGACCTGAAAATTTTCAGGTATCCCCATAAAAAATACCAGGGTATTAAAAACCAGAAAAATAAAGGCCGCCAAATCCGCATAATAAATGGCTTTGATTTGAAAATGAAATAATGTATCACAAGCCCATAAGGCACCGGCTAAACCGGCAAATAAAATCAATGAGTAAGAAAGAGCGATAAAAAATCGAACCAATAAGGTATAGTTATATTTCCAGAATGCCTGGATATCGCTTACCCGATAAAAAGTAATACAAGAAATCAGAAGATGATAAGCCAGAAAAAATATCAGATAGCGACTAAGAAATACAGATTCCGAATCGAACATGACCGGCAGGATGGAAAAATAGTGCATGCCCAGAATACAAAACCCTAGCAGATACATGCCGAATCGTTTACTAAAGTGTAGTTGATGTGAAGCATGGAAAAATTCGAATGCCGTAAATAAGGATATCCCGCAAACGGCCTCCAGTAAAATACGAACAACAATCATGTTTCGTTGGAAATAGCTTCCATCCTGAACAACATGCATTTCTATCACAAAAAATGCAAATGCCAAACAAGCTGAAAGAATAGGCGTGGGAAAGCGAACTATTCCACTGATTAAATCATTCCATATTTTAGCAATTCCGCGCATGAGCCCTTAAAATTAGTTTGTTCGTGGCAGAAGAAAAAGTTGATTGTCCCATTTTGTGGTACACACGATTCGAATTTCAAAACAGTTTATCTTTGTTTGATGTCTAATTCTTTAATCCGGTTTAAGCTCATCAGCTTGGGTATCCTATTTTTTTTAAGTTTTCAGTTTGACAGTTCTTATGCCCAACTTGGCATAGGCGCCACAGCACCGGAAATTCGGCTGCCGGATTCATTGGGCAAATGGAAGCCACTCAGTGAAGTCAAAGGCAAATTGATTCTTATTGACTTTTGGGCGGCCTGGTGCTACCCTTGTGTTAAATCGATGCCTGATGTAGTCAAACTTTACGAAAAATACCATGATAAAGGATTGGAAATTTATGCTGTTTCCCTGGATAAAAATTATTACAATTGGGTGGAGATGTGCCGTAAACTGCAATTACCCTTCGTCTTGGTGAATGATCCCTATGGGTTTAATGGCAAGGCTTGTCAGGAGTATCAGGTAAATAGTATTCCTCACAAATTATTAGTCAAAGACGGAAAAATTATTGGGGCTGAAATGAGCCTATACGATTTGGAGAAAAAAATTGAGGGTGAATTGAGTACTTCCAAATAAAATTAATTGGAAGGAATTTCGTCGGTAAATTTTTCAGAAGACTCATTTTAAAAAACTTATCTTGGCAAAATTTCCTAAAGTATGAGAAAAATATTTACCCTGACTCTTTTGGCCATGAATACCCTGGCCTTTGCACAAGCACCTATGAAAAAAGTAATTTTGGAAGATTTTACCGGAACATGGTGTGGTTACTGTCCAGATGGTACGATCATCATTGATAATTTATTGGCTGCCAACCCCAGCACATTTATTCCGGTGGCCTCACACAATGGAGATGCTTTGGAAATTCCGGATGGAGCAGCCATAGATGCCGGCTTGAATGTAACTGCCTATCCCAATGGCGCAGTAGATCGTTATTTATTCTCCGGCGAAGCAAAAATTCCAACGAGCAGAAGTAAATGGTCTGCCAATTTTAATACACGAAAAAATTCACCTGCCATTGTAAGTGTGAGTATCGTAAATCCAAAGGTTTCTTCAGGTACCTATAGTGCGACGGTTAAAGTTAAATTCGTAACCGCCCCAGCGAGTGGTGTACCTTTAAAAATGAATGTTTATTTAACGGAAGATAGTATTGCGGCTACTGGCACCTACGAGCAAAGCAACTACTCCAGTAACATTCAAGGAGGCGCAAGTATTCTAACCAATTGGTTTCATAACGCCACTTTACGAAAAGCTTTGGGAGGAGCCTGGGGTTTTTCAACAACGATTCCTGCAACTCTGGTAGTTGGAACTGAATACACCGAAAATATCAGTTTTACGCTTGGTTCAGCTTGGGTTGCCAAACATATCAACGTGATTGCCTTCGTAGCATATGATGGAACTGCGGCTTCGAATCAGAAAGAAATTCTCAACGCCGAACAATTACCCCTCAAATATTGGTATCCAACTGGAATGCAAGATGTCAATATTTTAGACATTGCATCTTATCCAAATCCGGCATCGATGAGCCAAATCGTTAAAACATCCTTCAACTTAAAAAAGAGATGGAACGGTTAGTTTACAAATTATTGATATGATGGGCCGAATCATTTCGGATGATTATCAAAGTTTTGAAATTTCCGGAGCCCATACCATCCAATGGAGTCCTGCGCAAAAGGGTATTACCACTTCTGGTATGTATTTCGTAAAAATCAGTACAGATCAGGGTGAAAGTAAAACCCAGGCGATTCAAATACAATAAAAATATCTATGAACCTTGTTGTGCGATCCGCCTCCGGCGGATCGCTTTTTTTATCCCCTAAATTACAAGCGACTTAGTTACTTTTGTGGTCTTTAAATTCAATCAAGATGCAAAATCCCAGCCCCAAATTCAATTATTTCGGTATCATTTCAGGTGCCCTGCTTTTGATATTGGGTTTATACATTGTTTTATCCAAAACTCATCAAAATAAAGGCCTCGCATGGTTCCTGGTTGTTTATGGTGCCTTCCGACTGGGCCTGGCCATTTATACCATCTATTTCCGTAAAAACAAAAATGAACAAGATCCAGCATGAAGTCCTTTAGCAGATATTTAGTTACAGCAGCCCTCCCCTATGCCAATGGTCCCGTTCATATCGGTCATTTAGCCGGCAATTTTTTACCGGCCGATGTTTATACCCGTTATCTCAGGGCCAATAAAAAGGATGTTAAGTTTATTTGTGGTACCGATGAACATGGTGTACCCATTACCATTCGGGCCATGAAAGAAGGCGTCTCTCCTCAGGAAATTGTCGATAAATACCACCATATTATTGACAAAAGTTTACGCGAAATCGGTATTTCTTTTGACATTTTCTCGCGGACTTCCAACGAAGTTCATCATCAAACTGCTCAGGACTTTTTCAAAAAATTATACGACAAGGGTCTTTTTGAAGAAAAAATAACGGAGCAATTCTTTGATACCGAAAAACAAACTTTTCTCGCCGATCGGTACATTACAGGTACCTGTCCCAAATGTCAAAACGATAGAGCTTATGGCGATCAATGCGAAAAATGTGGCAGTACCCTCAGTCCGGATGAACTCATCAATCCTAAAAGTACCCTGAGCGATTCTGTGCCGGTTAAAAAAGCTACCAAACATTGGTACCTCCCGCTTCAAAATTATGAACCCTGGCTCAAGGAGTGGTTATTGACCGAGCATGCCGATTGGAAAAACAATGTATACGGGCAATGCAAAAGCTGGATCGATAATGGTCTTCAATCCAGAGCCATGACCCGCGACAGCCAATGGGGGGTAAAAGTACCGCTCCCCGATTCAGAAGGTAAAGTCATGTATGTTTGGTTTGATGCGCCCATAGGTTATATTTCTGCCACAAAGGAATTAACGCCTCAATGGAGTGATTACTGGTGCAAAGAAGATACCCGTCTCATTCATTTTCTGGGTAAGGACAATATCGTTTTTCATTGCATCATTTTCCCTTGTATGCTCAAAGCTCATGGTGATTTTATTTTACCGGACAATGTACCTGCCAATGAATTTTTAAATATCGAAGGCGAAAAAGTGAGTACCAGCCGGAATTGGGCGGTATGGGTGGATGAATACCTGAAAGATTTTCCAGGTATGGAAGACACACTTCGTTATGTATTATGCGCCAATGCGCCCGAAAATAAAGACAATGATTTTACCTGGAAAGATTTTCAGGATCGGAATAATAATGAATTGGTGGCCATTCTGGGAAATTTTGTAAATCGTGCATTTGTCCTCTTACATAAATTGTGTGGCGGAAAAATTCCTGCTTTTCATTTAGACCAGAAAGATGATTTGGATGATCGTTTACTGCAACAAATCATTCAGGCAAAAAATGAAATCAGTGATTCACTGGAACATTTTAAATTACGGGATGGTTTGTTTAAAGTGATTGACCTGGCCAGAGAGGGGAATAAGTATTTGCAGGAAAAAGAACCCTGGAAAAAAACCGATCAACAAATGGCCGTGGATAATTGCCTTCATATGACGATGCAATTATGTGCGAATCTGGCCATTCTGATGAATCCATTTTTACCACATACCGCTGCTAAACTTTGCAAAATGATGAAGGTTGTCGATCGTATGCTCGACTGGGAAAATGCCGGAAGCCTTAAATTATTGTCCAAAGGTTATCCCATGAATGCACCGGAACTTCTTTTCCGCAAAATAGAAGATGCTGAGGTTCAGGCTCAGGTAGAAAAACTCCACGCAGGTTCAGTAGATGCGAATTCATCAGCCGGATCCATATCCCATGATGCTCCTCTTCTTGCCCCTGTTAAACCTTTGATTCAATTTGATCAATTTGATGCCCTGGATTTAAGAACCGCCACCATCATAGCTGCTAAAAAAGTTCCTAAGGCGGATAAATTATTGGAACTTCAATTGGATTTGGGTTTTGAACAACGAACCGTAGTAAGTGGTATTGCCGCACATTATTCACCCGAAGAAATCATTGGATTGCAGGTGACCGTCGTGGCGAATTTAGCCCCCGAAAAATGAAGGGCATCGAAAGCAACGGGATGATTCTGATGACCGAAAATGAAGCCGGCAAGCTCATTTTTGTAAATCCAAATGAAAGCGCACTCAATGGAGCCTCGGTAAAATAAAGGCCCCTCTTTATTCGTTTTAAACAAACCACTCAGATGCTCTAAACGTCTTGGTCATGTGCTGTCCATATGTAGTGGTAGACGAACCAATTTATATCTGTAAAGTCTGAGCCGACAAGAACTTAAAACCATATGTTGAGATCCAAAAACGCACCCATTTCAGCTTTGAAATTCCTTTTATTGTTTGCCATTTGTCCATTTTCAACGAATGCGCAGGTCACCCATGCTTTGGGTTTTCAAATCGGATTAAGCAATGTTTGGTATCGGAGCGAATTACCCAATAAACCCTCATTTAGTTCACACTTTTTACCGGCTTTCAGCTTTGAATATGCCAAGTACAGCGACAATTTATTTTGGGCAGGATTATCACTCGGTATCACACCCCGAAATATCCCTATCTACAAATATGAAAACTATACCAAAACCGGTATACAAGGTCCGGAATTTTGGGGCAAGGTTCGTGCGGGATTAAAAATACAAAGAGATTTTTCCACCCATTTGCCCTTTATCGCCTTAGGAGCAGGATATTTTTCCTTTGATTCGGAATACAGCAGCGGTCAGGGAATGGTGTATAATCAATCCAGCACAGCCGTTTATCCGGTTCGAAAACCCATGCCATTTATTGAAGTCGGAAATACAGTCATCAATACCACCTTCCGGGAAAACAAACGAAATGTGTTTATCTCATTCTTAGTTCGCTATTATTCGGTCAATACTTTTAAAGAAAATGTGCAGTTCGAGTACGAACCTTTGGCTTTTACCCAGGTACAATATCGTATGATTGAATTCGTGATTGCAGCCGGTATTCAGCATCAGTTTCATCGCTAAGCCGGTAACCTAAACAAATTTGCCTCGTGATTGCTGATTCACAGCTATTGATAAACTTTTTCAAGAATCAATAAGCCATGAGTTGTTTCACGGTATCAGCCAATCGACTTTTTGCTAAAAATTGTTCTTCCAATTCTATGGCAAATGGCACCGCTGTATCCAAACTGCCACAACGCAATACCGGAGCATCCAAATATTCAAAACAATGCTCCATAATCCAAGCACTGATTTCACCCCCAATTCCGCCAAATAATACATCTTCGTGCAATACCATCACTTTGCCGGTTTTGCGCACCGTTGCGGCAATCGCTTCATAATCTAAAGGTAATAGAGTTCTTAAATCCAGAATTTCTATGGAAACAGAAGGATTCTGCTGACTATACTCCAGGGCCCAATGTACGCCACTTCCGTAAGTAATCATCGAGAGGTCATCCCCGCTTTGCACCAATCGGGCTTTCCCGATTTCTACATTATAATATCCGTCTGCTACCATTCCGCTCACACTTCGGTAAAGTGCCTTATGTTCAAAATACATCACCGGATTCGGATCTTCAAAGGCTGCAATCAACAATCCTTTCGCATCGTCGGGAGTGGATGGGTAAACTACTTTTAATCCGGGCGTATGGGTAAACCAGGCTTCTGTACTTTGTGAGTGAAAGGGACCTGCACCTACACCCCCACCCGTTGGCATACGAATCACTACATCGGCATGTTGCCCCCAGCGATAATAAATCTTGGCCAGATTATTAATGATTTGATTAAAACCTACCGTCACAAAATCTGAAAATTGCATTTCCATCATCGACTTAAATCCCTTGATCGATAAACCGAGGGCAGAACCAACAATGGCACTTTCACACAAGGTGTATTCCGAACGCGGTCCTTACCGAATTGTTCAACAAAACCTTCTGTTGCTTTAAAAGCTCCACCATACTCGGCGATATCCTGCCCCATCAAAACCAGATTTGGATAACGCTTCATACTTTCTGCCATGCCCTCAGTGATAGCTTGTATCAATTTTAAAGGTCGTTTTTCTCCTTGTGCAGCAACCTGAACATGAACATGGGGTGCATATACATCATTCATTTCTTCTTGCACATTCGGCACAACTGGTGGTTCTGCAAAACCCGTTTCTAAACTCTTTTCAATATAGGTTCGGTGTTGTTCACGTATCTGATTCATCAACATCTCATCCATCACACCGCTTTCTAGTAAGTACTTTTCATAGTTGGAGATCGGATCTTTTTCACCCCATATTTCAAACAATTCCTTGGGTACGTATTTTACCCCGCTTGCCTCTTCGTGCCCACGCATCCGAAAGGTCATACACTCCACCAGAATAGGATTTTGTTCTTCAATACAATATTTACGGGCAGCAGAGAGTTCATGATAAACTTCCAGTAAATTATTCCCATCAATCGTAATGGCCTTCATGCCATAACCAATGCCTTTATCCGCTATTTGTTTGCAAATAAACTGTTCACTGCTCGGGGTACTCAAACCATACCCATTATTTTCAACCAAAAAAATCACCGGAAGGCCCCACACAGCAGCCACGTTTAAGGCCTCATGAAAATCGCCTTCCGAAGTGGCCCCATCCCCACTAAATGCCAATGATACTTTATCCTCTTTTCGTAATTTATGAGCCAAGGCTATCCCATCAGCGATCGCCAGCTGTGGTCCTAAATGCGAAATCATTCCACAAATATGATGCTCATTACTTCCAAAATGGAAACTGCGCTCACGGCCTTTACTATAACCATTTTTGCGACCTTGCCATTGCATAAACAATTTGTCTAATGGCATTTTTCGTCCGGTAAATACCCCCAAATTACGATGCATTGGCATGATGTATTCATCCGAATCCAAAGCCAGGGTGGCACCAACCGCCACAGCTTCCTGCCCAATACCACTAAACCATTTGCTAATTCTACCCTGACGAAGCAAAATCAACATCTTGTCCTCAATCATTCGGGGCAATAATAACTCGGATAAAAATGAATCAATTGTTCATTCGACAATTCTCTACGGTCAAAATTCATGGCGCAAAGATAAGTCCCACATGGTTTGTGTCCTCACAAACTATATAAACATTCCCTTCCACTTGAAAATTTGTGAACTTTGTTTAGCATTTAACCAAATTGGCTATGCTTTTAAATACTTGCAAAAAGGCTCAAACTCAATGGGTATCCTCCTCCGGCGCCTTTCCGTACAACTGCTCCCCTGCAGGTATTTTAAAATACAAATGGTTTTCACGGGGTGGAATCGGACAATGATATCCGCTTTGTAAGCACAATAAGGATTATAGGCTTTATTAAAATCAAGTACTAAAATACCTTCCCGGATATCACTGATTTTAAAATCGAGATATCGTCCACCTCCAAAAGTGGTTTCGTAATTGGTATCATCCTGAAAAGGCACAAATAAATAGTCTTCCAGACCCTTTTGCGTACGTAACTTCTCACTTTGGTACACAAATAATTTACAATAATGATCTTTTAAATGAAATAGCAGATATCCATATACAAAATATTTTTTCTTCACCCCGCTATGGGTAAGCATGTCAAAGCCAACTGTATCCTTTACTGAATGAAAAACCGCCGAAACCCTGTAGCTACTATCCGCAACATAGAACCTTAAAAAGGACGTATCGGCTTTACCCAATGGACTATGTTCATCTTTTAAAAAAATCATCTTTATAATTCTGCCGATGTGTTTGAATATCATCTGCATACGATTGAGCCCAACTGCTTAAGGCTATCAACATATAAAATCCTATCACAAAAGTACTTCATCCTTCAAAGATACTCCAGCATTTGAAGTTATGAAGCATCATGCCGCTGCACCTATGAATCACCCCACCTGCCTTTGCTGCAATCTGCCCTTGGCAGGATTTCCGCGTCAGTCAGGGCTAGAAATATTCTTTTCCTCATGATTGATCCGAGATTTTGTTGGATGAAAAAATAGATGGTTTTATTCTCCTTTTAACCAACCTGTAATACTGAATCGTGGCCGGCTGGCTATCAATACCTCATGTTCCAATTCATTGCTCTGAAAAAAAACCGCTTTCCCAATATGAGGATAAATCAGTTGCAAACCATCTGCAAAATGAATACATAAAGCTCCCCCTTCTTGATCTAGCCAATCATGATTGAGATAAAGGATCATGGAATATTTTCGTTTGTCATTATTTTTGAACTGATCCAGGTGCTTTTTATAAAAGGTGCCCGTCTCGTAACGGGTATAATGAAATTCATAGTTTCGGATACCGGTATAACACGTTTCGTTCAAGTATAAAATGAAGGAGTCCATTAAATCGAAAAACTGATTTTCAAATTCATCCTGATGTTCACGATCCAGCCAATAAATAAAATCGCCTCGAAAGTTTTGGCGATATAAAATATGTTCGAATCGCCTGTGCCCGCCGCCTTAAATAGATGATCGTTAAAGATTCGCTGAAGATTATGCAGAAGTCCTTTGCACAACGAATCACTCAAAAAATGTTCAGCAATCCCGACGCGATTGGCCATAAAGCCATCCACCATGGCGCTGAATTTTGGTTTCAATTTGTATGTATTCGGTGAAGGTAGCGGAAATAAATGAGTATGACCTCTCGTTTATTTGTCTTGATTCTATTCCAACAATCCGCGTATCAAATTGTAGTACTATTCAATAGATAATCTTATCAACAAGGTGACTTGTTAGATAGTCCACTTCAAATAAACATTTACAAACCATGTTCTTTTTTAAGAACCGCATTGGTTTCCGAAATAATTGTCTGAAGGTTTTCAAGTCCTTTTCGATAACCATGCAGTACGCTTGACGTAATCAATAACAAATTGCTGTACTCACCCAGCATTTGTGGTTCAGTGCTGATTAAATGGTAGGCTTTTCCTTGTATACCGGCTCCTTTTTGACCTGACTGATGAAAATCGAAAATCTTCTGATTCATTTTCATCAATTCAAAAATGCCGTTCTTTTGATAATATGAACCTGGCGTTTCTATCATCTCCAGGAGTTCAGTAGAACGGGGAGTGGGATCTGAGGGTTTTTTACTGGGTATAAAACGCATCCCTCCAGAATTTTGTAACTGAGAAATGGTCCGTTTGGTAAACAAGATGGCCGCCGAATTAACAGTATAACTGCGCATCTGCAAATACATGTTTTGCACAATACTATCTGATAAGTTTTTTTCATGAAAAAGCTGCGACAAACTATCCATGCCCAATTCCTGTTGTTGAATATAGGGCAATGTTGCGCTGATTTTCGCGGAGTCTGACGATAGATCTTCTATCATTGATTGGACGAATTGAATACCGCGTTCTTTTTCGATACGATGTTCCAAATAATATTCAGCTATCGAACCACAAAATACGGCTAAGAAAAGCATCATAAATTCCCAGAAATAAGATTTCCAGGTTTTAGGTCCCCCATGATGTGCATGATGATGTACTTCCATTTCTTCAGTTGTTTTTTGCTTTTTGGATTCTTCCTCTTCTACAGGCTCTTGCTCAGGTAATTCTTCCAATCCTTCCTGTATTTCCGCAATTTCATTTTGCGGATTTTGTGCCGGTAATTCTTCTTGCTGTTCCGTTTTTGTACTCATACCCGGGTATTGCATTTCGTTGATTAAAAGTCACCAAACCTGAAATGAAGTGTGTAATAATCTCCCCCATCCCCTGAACATTCCTTGATGCTTGGTTTGACTTCTTTTCAGTGCTTAAAGATAATTGCATTTTTGATTTCTATATCATTACTATCATATCTTAGGGGTAAAAAAAAAAAAAAAAAAAAAAAACAAAAAAAAAAGCGCCCTCTTTTTTCGCCAGGGGAAGGTACTTTTCCAAACAAAAAAGGCGGGGGGGTGGTTGGTGTGCCCCCCCCCCCCCCCGGGCCCCCCCCGGGGGCGCGCGCCCGGGCCGGGCCCCCCCGGGGGGGGGGACCCCCCCCCCCCCCCCCCCCCAGGCCCCCGGGAAAAACCCCCCCCCCCTTTCTTAATTTCATTGAATCTTTTTTTAGCTTTTTGGACTTGCGCCGAAACCTCAAAATACTAAAAAAGTCCCGGTTTCATTGAATCACGAAACCGGGACTTTGATTAAATCTCCTAGTCTTTTATGAATCCCCTGTTGTCAGTAAGGGAATTACTTTTTCTGTACGGTTTGTACAAACTGCTTATCGCCATCCTGAATCCGAACAAAGTATATACCCTTTTTCATAAATCCAGAAGCAGGAATCTTTGTTACACCGGCATTCAGGCTTGATTGATAAACCAATTGTCCGAGCATATCATAAATGCTCATTTGTGTATTGCTGTTTTCACATTGTATCATCAAATCTTCGACGACAGGATTTGGGAACAAGTTGATACTCATTTCGTGTTGGTCAATCAATTGCAAAGTCCTTACAGTACTATAAGTATTTTTTCCGTGTATATCCTGCATACGAATCCGGTAATAAATCTGCCCTTGATGTTTTTCAGTATACGTATATCTATAGTTGTGGGCAGCATTTGGGGCGAGCTCACTTAAGGTGAAATAATGTTCATTGTCCAAACTATACTCAGGCGCATAATATACCAGATTGTTTTCTACCGAACTCGACCAAAACATAGAAACCGATTGATTTTGAGCAAGCACATCAAATGATTTGAGTTGGGTTGACGTCACAGTCGCTGTGGTAATATTAAGACTCCAACCACCACTGAGTGTGCCGGCATCTCCCACTCCAAAATCGCCAATAAACAGTTTCCAACTCCCATTCGGATTTAAACCAGTAAATGTAGAACCAAAGGTGGAAGTTCCTGTTGAGGTAAATGGCCCGGGCACATTATAAGTACCAATACCAGGAGGTGGAGAAGGTGCCGGCGACCAAAATTGATCCTGCATGTAATTGGTTGGTTTATAAGTTCCATTATTGGCCCATAAAGTGGTGTTCGAAAATGATGTAGCACCGGCATCCGAAATCGTGTAAGTATAATTGCTCACATCTGAACCTTCAGCACAGGCACTTTGCAGTAAGAGCGATTCACCAGTTGGACTTTGTAATAATATGCTGACATCGTGAATATAACTATGATTCATTCCATTCAAGGTGACACTCACCCCGGTGATCACTCCTGACATTCCGGATACCACAATATTGGATGGATAAACCGAAGCCTGGGCATTATCATTGATGGTGATACTCCCGGAATTGGTAAAAATAGTTGCTTGAACAAAATTCGAAAGGAAGAGACTCAGTAGTCCCAAGAGGTAGGTTTTTCTCATGTATAAATTTTTAAATGTTAACCGAAAAGACGGCTTGTCTTTCCAAGACAAAAGTAATCGTTACAACAACAATGCCAAATGCTTCCTTCAAAAGATTTATTGATCCATTTATCCAATGAAGACATCTCACCAATATGAAGAGATCCGGCCTTTTGTGCTATGCATAGAAACTGCTACATTTGTGGTCTTTTCAAAAATTGAAATAAGCACACATTCACATTAAATTACTCAGATGCAATTCCATCAATTCTACAACAAACTCAAACCTTTGGCAGCCTGTTATCTGTGCCTGAATCTATTCGCCTGTCAAAATAGTTCCGAACCACAAGAAACTAAAGTCAACCCTTCAGGCGATGTGATTGGTTCGCATATTGATTCAACCATACATCCTGGTGATGATTTTTTTAATTTTGCCAATGGCGGATGGATTAAAAACAATC
Organism: Bacteroidota bacterium; assembly: GCA_016715505.1. Classification (GTDB taxonomy): domain Bacteria; phylum Bacteroidota; class Bacteroidia; order Chitinophagales; family Chitinophagaceae; genus OLB11. The sequence goes on along the minus strand of JADJZY010000032.1, from coordinate 84,983 downwards.
CAATTCCTCCTTCGGAAAATGGATGGGGAATCTTCAATTTAGTGGCTGATGAAAATTTTTCCCGTGTGCGTAAAATTAGTGAGGATGCCAGTAGTCAAAGTGCAGCTAAAGGAAGTGCATTGCAACAAATCGGCGATTTCTTTTTTGCCGGCATGGATTCAGCTACCATAGAACAAGCAGGACTGTCGCCCTTGCAAACCATTCTTGATCAGATCCAGGCCATCAATACCACCGGCGATTTGCTCAAAATGGTCAACACTTTACAAATGAATGGTACTGCACCTCTGTATAGTTTGTATATCGGTCAGGATATGAAAAATAGTGAGAAAAATTTTCTGTATCTCTCTCAAGGTGGATTGGGTTTACCTGATCGTGATTATTATTTTAACACGGACCCTGAAACTGCTGAAACTCGCAACGCCTATGAAAAATATGTCCAAAAAGTTTTTCAATTGTCGGGATCAGACTCCCTAAAGGCTGTTCAAATGGCGAAAAATGTGATTGCTCTTGAAAAGGAAATGGCATCATCCCATAAAAAACTAGCTGAATTACGCGACCCCTATGCCAATTATAATAAACGTTCATTGAACGACCTGATGATGCTCGCACCGGCAATGGAATGGAATACTTCGCTCAATCAAATGCAACTTTCTGCCGATTCAGTCATTATTGGTCAACCGGATTTTGTAAAAAAATAAACGGATTGCTAAGTTCTGTTCCGATGGACACCTGGAAAGCCTATTTGCGCTTTCACCTGATTGCAGCGTTTTCGGATTACCTGAGTGCTCCATTTGATCAGGCCCATTTCGATTTTTACGGTCGCACCATGCGCGGATCCAAAGAGCAACGACCACGATGGAAACGTGTTTTAGAAGCACAGGAAGATGCCTTGGGTGATGCACTCGGACAATTATTCATCAAGGAATATTTCCCCGAAAAAACCAAGAAACGTTACGAAGATTTAGTTGAAAGAATTGTTGAAAGTTATCGTGAACACATTCAGAAAATTGACTGGATGAGTGATAGTACAAAAACAAAAGCGCTCACCAAACTAAATGCCATTACCAAAAAAGTAGGTTACCCCGATAAATGGAAAGATTATAGCAAAATGAATATCAACCGAAGTTCATACTGTGCGAATGTGATCGCTGCCAATGAGTGGAGTTTTAGATATGAAGCCGACAAACTAAATAAGCCGGTAGACCGCACTGAATGGGGCATGACACCACAAACGTACAATGCCTACTACAACCCTTCGAATAATGAAATCGTTTTACCTGCTGCCATTTTCACAGCTCCGGGTTATAAAGATGAAGAAATTGATGATGCCGTTATTTATGGATATGTTGGCGCTTCAACGATTGGTCATGAACTTACGCATGGATTTGATGATGAAGGACGACAATTTGATGAAAAAGGAAATCTAAAAAATTGGTGGAGTGAAGAAGATGAAAAACGTTTTAAGAAAAAAGCACAAATGTTGGTTGACCAGTTTAATGCCTATACTGTTCTCGGAAACAAACATCCAAACGGCGAAGCAACTTTAGGTGAAAATATCGCCGACCTTGGTGGAATTGTCATTGCTTTGGATGCCTTTAAAAAAACACAGCAGTTTAAAGAAGGAAAATCCATTGCGGGTCTTACCCCACTGCAACGATATTTTTTAGGTTATGCATATGGCTGGATGCAAACCCGCACCGATAAAATGTTGGCTACACAATTATTAACTGATGTGCATGCCCCGATATTTTTGCGGGTAAACGGACCAATGAGTAATTGCGACGAATGGTATACCGCATTTGGCGTGGATAGTACCCGTAAAATGTTTCGTGATAGTAGTAGTCGGGTTAGAATTTGGTAAGCATGAATATCGTATTTTTCGGAACTCCCGACTTTGCAGTGGCCTCACTGGAAGCTTTGCTAAAAGCCGGTTTGAATGTGGTTGGAGTTATAACTGCTCCGGATAAACCCGCTGGCCGTGGCATGAAACTCCAAATGAGTGCTGTCAAACAATGTGCGCTCAGACATGATATTCCCGTATTACAGCCGGAAAAACTCAAAGACCCTGAATTTTTAAACCAATTGGATGCCTTGAAGGCTGATCTGCAGGTTGTAGTTGCTTTTAGAATGTTACCTGAGCTGGTTTGGAATCGACCTCGATTTGGTACGATTAATGTGCATGCTTCCTTGTTGCCACAATACAGAGGCGCGGCTCCGATCAATTGGGCCATCATCAACGGTGAATCCGAAACCGGTGTAACGACCTTCAAACTGAAACATGCAATTGACACTGGAAATATTTTACTTCAAACTAAAGTCGCCATTCAGCCTGATGAAACGGCTGGCACTTTGCATGATAAACTGATGGTAGCCGGTGCAGAACTTTTGGTTAAAACCATTGAATCCCTGCAAAATGGAACTTTGATTGAATCAGAGCAAACAACGGATGACCACGTTAAACATGCACCCAAAATTTTTACGAATGATTGTGCTATTCAGTGGCTCAAAACTGGAAAAGAAATTGATCAACTGGTGAGAGGATTGAGTCCCTACCCGGCAGCCTTTTCATTTTTGCAAGGCAAACGAATCAAGATTTTTAAGGTCGCATTTCATGAATCTCCGACAGCATCTCATGCATCCAACGAAGGAATAGTTCGGGACGGGCGACTTTTTTTTACTTGTGCAGATGGTGAAATCGAAATTCTGGATTTACAAATGGAAGGTAAAGCGAGAATGTCTGCCAAGGACTTTCTCAGGGGTTGGCGCCATTCAGACTCCCATTCACAAGGATTTGCATAAATGAGTAAAGTTCCTGGTCGTTTTTATCTTTCGCAAATTCAGTGAGTGAAGGTAAATGCAACTTATAATAATGATGAGAATGGCACATCTCCAACAAGGTGGTCGCTAATGATTTTGGATAAGCATATTGTTTGTTACAAGCTTGTATGATGTCAGCAATGCGTGCACAAAGTTCCTTAAAGGGTTTAAAAAATTGATATTGATTGTCTTGTCCCACATGTTTCGTCAAATAAGATTTTGAACCTTCTGCAATCACAATATTCTGCAATAATTCCTCATTGATATAGGTCGTACTGATATCATCCTTAATTTTCCGACTGAGTAACTCCACCACCCGATTCAACTGTTCTCGCGGGTCATTCATATTCTGAGTCAGTATAATAATTCGATATTCCAACCAACTCCAATACCAGGAAACCAAATAGGTAAGTAGTCGGTGTTTATTTTCGAAATACCGATAAATACTCGCCTCTGTTGTGCCCATATATTCCCCTAATTTTTTGAACGTAAACCCTTCGAAACCCAGTTCGTTGATGAGTTCAATGGAATTTTGAATAATGCGTTGCCCCAATTCCGTTGATTCCGGGTCTCTCAGATACAGAGATTCATTCATTTGAATGCGTAAATTCAATTGCATAAATGAAATAGTTTTAAATTGATTTTACAAATATCGGATAGTTTTACAATTATTTACAATAGTATTACTATCTTTTTTAAACTTTTACTATTTTTGTCTGGATTTTAAAAAAAGCTAACATTACACTTTAAAAAGCAGAGATGCCATTAAATAGATTTAGGAAACTACGATTACTCGAAAAAAAGGACCTCTACACGATTTATACTTTTGCCATTTTTAGTGGAATCATCCAATTGTCCCTTCCATTAGGCGTGCAAAGTATTATTGGCTTTGTGATTAGTGGTGTATTTTCTGTTTCAATCGTTTTACTCATTGGATTAATCCTTACAGGCATATTCTTTTGCCGGTTTGTTGCAGATCATGCAGATGAATGTGATTGAAAAGGTTCAGCAAAAACTTTTTCATTTCTATGCCTTCAGATTTAGTGGTCAGTTACTGGATATTAATATGGGATCCGTTCAGGATGCAGCTTATCCGGAATGGACCAACCGTTTTTTGGATATTACCACCCTGCAAAAAAGTTTAACTAAAATTTTATTGGATATCCCTTTGGCAAGTATTCAAATTGTATTAGGACTATTTATTATATCCATTTATCATCCTTTATTTCTCCTGATGGTGTTCGTTCTTCTCATGATTGTTTTTATCATCTTTTACCTGAGTAGCTCAACGGCTCTTCAAACAAGTATCAAAGAAAGTTCTTATAAATACGAAGTGAGTTCCTGGTTACAACAAATGGCCCGTGCCGTGCATAGTTTTAAACTTAACAGAACATATCAGTTACATGATGCCAAGCTGGATTATCGAGTATCGTCCTACCTTGACTATCGCACACGACATTTTAAAATTTTATTGTTTCAATTCAAAAATCTGATTTTCCTCAAAATCATGATTACAGCTGCGATGCTTATTTTAGGAACCTATCTCCTCCTCAACCAACAATTAAATATTGGACAATTCGTCGCTGCAGAAATTATCATTATTACCATGATTGGTTCAGTCGAAAAACTCATTACCAATTTAGATAGCCTGTATGATAGCCTCACCTCCTTCGAAAAACTGGAAACCTTTAGTCATGAGGATCAGGAAGTCAATGGTTCGATTACACTACCTCCACAATCTAAAGGCCTGGCAATCGAACTTCGTGATATTCGTTTTGGTTATGGCGACCGTCCGGCCATTTTCGAAAACCTCAACTTATCGATTCAGGCCGGGGAAAAATTATTGATTACTGGAGGAAATGGAGCAGGAAAATCATCTTTACTCAGAATCATTACCAGCTTATATCACCCGCAATCCGGAAGTATCAATTACAATCAAACGCCAAAAGCGCAATTAAACCTGTTCACGCTACGTCAGGAAATTGGAGTAGCCTTGGGACAACCTGAAATTTTCTCCGGCAATATTTTTGACAATATCGCCATTGGAAATCCTGATATCTCTATTCCACATATGATGGATTTGTGCAGAAAAGCCGGCGTAGAATCGGCCATCCTTCAAATGGAAAAAGGCTTTGATACAGAACTCGATTTAAATAGCCGCAAGTTACCCCGTACTCTTTGGAAGAAAATTCTCATTTTACGTGCCATTGCCGGTAACAAAGCATTGATTGTGCTGGACGAACCATTTGCAGAACTAGATGATCAATCAGCCAAAGATTTATTGCAGGTTATATTGGAATGTACCAAAAATTCCACACTGGTGATTTCTACTCAAGGACATTTGTTTGACGATTATGCCGACCGTATAATTCGTCTTGATAGCGCCAATCATTTTGTTGAATTAAAAAATAAACGCAATGACTAATCAGGTTAGTTCAAATTCATTCAAAAAAATATATAATATCGACCGAACCTACAAACTCAGTCGATTGTTGGGCATAACCATGGTCATTTTGCTCATTATTTTATTTCTACCATGGACCCAGAATATTCGAACAACGGGTAAAGTGACAACATTGAGGCAGGAACAAAGAGCCCAGCAACTAAATACCACCATCAGTGGACGTATCGTAAAATGGTATGTACGCGAAGGTGATATGGTTGAAGCCGGTGATACCATTGCTCATATCGCAGAGGTAAAAGAAGATTACTTAGATCCACAACTTCTTGAAAGAACGCAGGAGCAACTCAATGCCAAAAATCGAAGTGTTGAATTGTATCAGGGAAAATCAGAAGCCCAACAAAAACAATATGAAAATTTAAGTGCTTCTCTGACCTTAAAATCGGAACAATTAATCAATAAAAGAAAACAGCAAACGCTGAAAGTTCAATCGGATGAAGCCACTCTTCGCGCGGTTCAAAATGATTTACAAATTGCCCGTAAACAGTACGATCGTCAAAAAGAACTTTATGACAAAGGACTCGTTTCTCTGACTCAATTGGAACAACGATCTGTAGCCCTGCAAAATCTGGAAGCCCGTCGCATTAGCGCCGAAAATAACCTCAACAACAGTAAACAGGAATTGGATATTATTGATTTAGAACAACAAAGTATCCGACAGGATTACATGGAAAAAATGAACAAAACCCAGGGGGAAATTTTACAAGCCCTGTCTCAAGCAGCCACCGGACAAGGAGAAGCTTCTAAACTGCAAAACCAGTATGCCTCCTATCGCTCGCGAAGTTCATTTTATTATATCATCGCTCCACAAGCCGGTCAGGTGGTTCAGGCCCGTCGAAATGGGGTTGGTGAAATTGTGAAAGAGGGAGAATCAATTGCGCAAATCGTTCCTCCAAAAGCAGATATGGCTGTTGAACTCTTTATCCGTCCTTTGGATGTTCCACTGGTTGCACCCGGACAAAAAGTAAGATTTGTATTCGATGGATTTCCGGCTATTGTATTTAGTGGTTGGCCTCAAGCCAGTTATGGTACATTCGGCGGAATCGTCACAACGGTTGAAAATAATTTATCCCCCGAAGGCTATTATCGCATTCTTGTGCGCGAAGATACGACCATCAAAAAATGGCCGGAAAGTTTAAAACTAGGCACCGGTACTCAAGCCATTGCCCTATTAAAAGATGTCCCTATTTGGTATGAAATCTGGCGAAATATCAATGGTTTCCCTTCTGATTTTTACACCCCAAATACCAACGAAAAAAAAGAAAGTAAGAAATGAAATATTTCATCGTAAGCCTTCTCGTATTTTGGGGGTATGTCATTTATTTTCCTGTCAACGCTTCAGCCCAAACACTGGATGTTGAAACTTTTATACAGATGGTTGTCAAGTACCATCCGGTTGTAAAAAGAGCCAATTTGGATATTTCCATTTCTGAATCTGAATTGTTACAAAGTCGGGGCGCTTTTGATCCTCAACTCAAATCTTCCTTTTCCCGCAAGGATATGGGTGGAATCACTTATTACAACTACCAACAAACCGAATTAAAAATACCAACCTGGTATGGAATCGAAATTGCGGGTGGAATTGAATCTGTTTATGGAAGTAGCACAGATCCTCAGGAAACGAAAGGTGAATCATCATATATTGGTATATCCCTGCCAGTTTTACAAAATCTGTTACTTGACAAACGACGGGCTGCTCTCCAAAAAGCCCGTATTATGGTGGACTATAGTAAAAATGAACAGCTCGCAGTAATCAATGATATTCTTTTGGAAGCGCTTTTACAATATTGGGAATGGGTTCGATTGGATCAGGAATTAAATATGCTTTTATCGGTAAAACAGAATATCGAACAAAGGCTCAATTTTACCAATACCACCATTGCCATAGGAGAACGTGCGCCAATCGATTCACTCGAAGCTCAGGCTCAGCTCTTGTTTATCGAAGGTTTGGAAAATGAATTACAAGTGGCTGTGAGAAATGCAAAAATTGCTTTATCTGCGTACACCTGGACAGAAAACGGTCAAGCGGTTAATTTACCGCAAGACCTCAAACCTGCAGAAGGATTATTACAAATAGATAATATTCGATTTGAAGCTGAAACACAACAATTTTTTGAACAAGAAGCCATGCGCAATCATCCCGAATTACAGGCCTATCCAATTAAATTACAATACCTCGAAGTGGATAAAAGATGGGCGTTTCAGCAATTACTACCCAAACTTGATCTCAAATACAATCAATTAGGTAAGGGTTTTAACCTGCTCAATAGTAGTTTGCAACCCCTGTTCCAAAATAATTTTCAATATGGCGTTCAATTTAGCATGCCACTTCGATTATCCGAAGGAAGAGGTCAATATCGTATTGCCAAATACCGAATTCAACAAACTGAATTGGATAGGGATTTAAAGCAAAAATTAATTCAAAACAAAGTGTCGATGGAGTTTCAACAATTGACTCAAATACAAAAACAACTTGCCATTCAGCAATCATTACTTAGAAATCAGGAAGGTTTATTGGATGGTGAAAACATTCGATTTACCAACGGTGAAAGTTCTTTGTTTCTGGTGAACAACCGCGAGCAAAAAGTGATTGAAACCAAACAAAAACTCATTGCACTCAGCGCCAAATACTTGCAGCAAAAAATCAAATTACGCTGGGCCTCCGGAATTTTGTCGACCATTCAATAAGGTTTTCGGTAAATTTTATTTACTGGATAAATGAATTACATTTATCCACTGAAAATCTTTTTCATGGAACAACAAAAAACGACCAATCATAATGCCGCTTTGGCAACCATCATTTCAGTATTCTTTTTTTGGGGATTCGTGGCAGCCAGTAATGGAGTGCTGATACCTATGCTAAAGAATCATTTTAAACTCAACCAGTTTCAATCGCAGTTGGTTGATTATGCGTTCTACTTTGCCTATTTCGTTGGTTCACTCATTTATTTTTTCTGGAGCAAAGCACTTGGCGATCCATTTAATAAATATGGAATGAAAAAAGGCTTGGTGCTAGGTCTACTGATTTCTGCTTTCGGGGCAATGCTTTTCGTACCTGCAGTTTCTATGAATCAATACATCTTCTTCCTTGTTGGATTGTTTGTGATTGCTTTTGGTTTTTCGCTTTTACAAATTGTAGCGAATCCATTTGTTATCAATTTGGGAGATCCCGCTAAGGGCTCCTTTCGATTAAATTTAGCAGGAAGTATTAATTCCTTGGGCACTTCACTCGGGCCTGTCATATTTGGATTTGCCCTTTTTGGTTCACCTAAATCTGCTGCAGTTACCAATATTGGTATCGAAGCTGTTAAATTACCTTTTATCATTCTGAGTGTGGTACTGGTTGGCGTTGCATTGTTTCTAGCGTACTCCAAACTACCTAGTCCAAAAAATGAAGAAGTGAAGGAGTCCAGTATGGGTGCCCTGAAATACCCTCAATTGGTATTGGGCATGTTGGCAATTTTCATTTATGTAGGGGTTGAAGTAACGATTGGCAGCAATATGGGCGCCTTATTGGAAAAACCAGAAATTAAGGGCATTGATCATACACAAATAGCCAAATATATTTCATTGTACTGGGGAAGTTTAATGATTGGCCGATGGACGGGTGCCCTTAGCGTATTTAATTTGAGTAGTTCAACCAAAATGATTTTAAAAATTCTGATTCCTTTTGTTGCCTTTGGGGTTGTTTTATTTTTTAATCAACTCAGAGAAGGTGCGGTGGATGATTTATACATTTATGCGATCTGGATCATCGTTTTCATTATCGCAAACTTTATGGGCAATGAAAAGCCGGCAAGAACTTTAATGATTTTTGGATTGGCGGCAACTGTCATGATGCTCATCGGGTTGTTTACCACAGGAGATGTTGCCCTATATTCATTCATGAGTGGTGGTCTTTTCTGTAGTGTGATGTGGCCTTGTATTTTTAATCTGGCCATTGCCGGTTTGGGCAAGTACACGACACAAGGTTCATCCTTATTGGTGATGATGATTTTGGGCGGGGCCATCATTCCTCCGCTTCAAGGAAAACTGGCTGATTTACCTTCTATTGGCATTCATCAATCGTATTGGATTGCAGTCGTTTGTTTTCTCTTCCTAGCGTGGTATGGCTATCGTGTAAAAGGTTTATTACAAAAACAAGGCATTGATTATGACCAAGGAACTGGTTCTGGGCATTGATATTGGCGGTACGAATACCGTATGGGGCATCGTGGATGCAAGAGGTCATATTTTATCCACTGGTAAGATATCCACTAAAGGTCATCCGAATCCTGAAACATTTATGCAGGCCCTTTATAACAATGTAAATGCCGGAGCTCCTGCCGAATTAATCCCTCAAATTACGGGCATTGGTATTGGTGCACCGAATGGGAATTATTATTCCGGTTGTATCGAATTTGCGCCAAATCTTGAATGGAAAGGTGTCATTCCTCTGAAAGATTTAAGCGAAAAACATTTTAAAATCAAAACCCGAATCACCAACGATGCCAACGCAGCGGCCTTGGGTGAAATGCAATATGGTGCAGCCAGAGGCATGAAAGATTTTATCATGGTAACCTTGGGTACGGGTGTGGGAAGTGGTTTTGTGGCGAATGGAGCACTCATCTACGGACATGATGGTTTAGCGGGCGAATTAGGCCATGTCATTGCCGTTCGCAACGGGAGAGCTTGTGGCTGTGGACGCAAGGGTTGTTTGGAAACTTATACTTCCGCAACCGGAGTGGTGTGAGAACTGCTCAAGAGTTGTTAGAAAATTATCCGGGCAAAAGTTTGTTACAGGATGTGCCACTGAGTTCAAAAGAAATTGCCAATGCTGCTGAAAAAGGAGATGAACTTGCCATCCGGATTTTTGATTTCACCGCTCAAATTTTAGGACAAAGTCTGGCCGATGCCGTTGCTATCACCAGCCCGAGTGCCATTGTTCTTTTTGGTGGATTGTCACAATCCGGAGAGCTTTTGATGAAACCACTCAAAAAATATTTCGAAGAAAATCTGCTTAGCATTTACCGAAATAAGGTTCAAATTTTATCATCCCAATTACCCGAAAGCGATGCCGCTGTGTTGGGAGCTGCAGGTTTAGCTTGGAATTAGGACATTCTTCATACCACATAACCGTTCATCCATATTTTCAATACGAATAGAACAGTTCCATTTAATTTCGAGCTATTATCATTTTTATGCTCAAATTACAACAGGTTAAAAAATATTATGCCGGACAAAAAGCGGTGGATGATGTAAGTTTTGATGTTCGGCAAGGAAGTATTTTTGGTTTGCTCGGTCCTAATGGCGCGGGAAAATCCAGCATTCTTCGAATGATTACTGGTATCACCCAACCGGATAGCGGTGAAATTTATATTGAAAATCAAAAAATCAATGCACTGAGTCAGAGTGAATCCATTGGATACATGCCCGAAGAACGTGGGTTGTACAAAAAAATGAAAATTGGCGAACAGGCGATGTATTTAGCCCAACTGAAAGGATTAACCCGTTTACAAGCAAGCCAACAAATAAAAATTTGGTTTGAAAAATTAGATATGATGAGTTGGTGGAATAAAAAGGTTGAAGATTTAAGTAAAGGAATGTCGCAAAAATTACAATTTGTAACAACGGTGATACATCAGCCCAAATTGCTCATATTGGATGAACCTTTTAGCGGACTCGACCCTGTTAACAGTGAAGTGATCAAGAAAGAAATTTTTCAACTTTCAAAATCCGGTACCACGGTTTTATTTTCAACCCATCGTATGGAACAAGTTGAAGAAATTTGTGAAGACATCGTATTAATTAATAAAGGAAAAGTGCTCATCAATGGACAGGTAGATCAAATACGCAAAGAGTTTAAAAAGAATCAGTACAAATATAAAGTTTCCGGAAACCTCGATGTATTTGAAGAAAAAATCATCGATAAATCTGATCAAGGAATTACCCTTCAGCTGCAACACCAGCAGGAAGCGCAGGAAATACTCAAATATTGTTTAGATCACCAAATGAATGTCTATGGCTTTGAGGAAATTTTGCCTGGATTAAATGAAATATTTATTCAAGCTGTAGAAGGAAATGCTGCACGGACATTTGAAAAAGAAATTAATGTATGAAAAAAATAAGCCTCATCATTCAGCGTGAATACCTGAGTCGGGTTAAGAAAAAATCCTTTCTGGTTACAACAGTATTAGTTCCGGTTTTAATGTTTGCTGCTATAACCGGCATGGTCTATGTTGCCATCAATGCAGATGAACAACAAGTAATTGCAGTATGGGATGAATCCGGGAGATTTATTCAGCAATTGGATAGTACGGACGAGAACTACAAACTCATTTATTCCAGTCCTAAACCTGAAGAAACCAGAGATTCGATGATGTCGCGTCTGGATGCAGACATTTTGGTACATATTCAAGGCCAACATTCTCAAACGCCTGATAGCGTGCTCATTTACAAAGAAGGTGGTGTAAGCCTGGCCGCTAAAAGTTTTATCTCAACCGCCATCAACGATATTCATCAGGATAAACTTTTGGAAGAGGCTGGAATTCAACAATCAAAAATAGATAGTATCCAATCACAAAAACTCCCGTTTAGAAGTATTGATTTAAAAAATAATCAGGAAACCAACACAGAAATTGCGAGTATGATTGGGTATGGAATGGGATTACTGATTTACTTAATTCTGTTCATCTATGGTGCTGGAGTGATGCGAGGTGTCATGGAAGAAAAAACCAATCGAATTGCTGAAGTGATTATCAGTAGTGTTCGTCCTTTTCAACTGATGATGGGGAAAATTATCGGAATCGCTTTAGTAGGCTTGACCCAATTCTTAATCTGGGGGGTGATTATGATTTTGCTAAATTTCTTGCTGCCATTTTTAATCCCTGATTTGCAAGGTTTAACACCGGGTAATTTGTCTGCAATACCGGCAGGTGCCCCAAATATTCAGGATATCCAGAATAATGAATCTATACATTTTATTCAAACCGCCATGAATCAAAATTGGGGATTGATTATCGGTGCATTTCTATTTTATTTTTTAGGTGGGTACTTTATGTATGCCTCTATGTTTGCAGCAGTGGGAAGTTTGGTGAATGAAGATATGCAAGACGCACAGCAAATGACCATTCCCATTAGTATGCCCATAATTTTCGCATTCATTATCATGGCTGCAACGGCAGAAAATCCGAACAGCCCTTTGGCTATTTTTGGTAGTTTATTCCCACTAACCTCTCCAATTGTCATGATGGCCCGCATACCATATGATGTGCCCGGCTGGCAATTGGGATTATCCATGTTGTTTTTGGTTTTAGGATTTATTGGTATGACCTGGATCAGTGGTAAAATTTACCGAACCGGTATTTTAATGTATGGCAAGAAAATAACCTGGAAAGAAGTCTTTAAATGGCTCAGGTACCATTAAACAAAATTAGTTTTTAGCTAGTTCATCTTTCAACATAGAAAGAATGATTTTAAAATTAAAGATCCCTACGAATAACACAATCATAGCAATAAAAACCAAAAGTAAAACCTTAGTCCATGACGGCTTTTTAAATTCATAGGGAGCACCCGGAAAATCAAGCACCTGAAATATGGGGCTTTCTGATAATAATTTAAAACTGGCATTTTGATACGCTGTAACAGCCGTAACATACAATTGCTCAACCTCAGCTCTGGTTCTTAACAGTTTAGCTTGCGGTATCCCCGAACTATACTTGACTGACAATTGATTGGAATCCTGAAAACCCGCAATAGCTTTTTCAAGTGCATTGAGTTCATCTTTTAAAGAATCTCTGATTACTTCCAGCTTTTTTACCTCTGAACTCGGTTTTTCTGTAGCTAATTTGATATAGAAACTAGACAGATTTTTTAATATGGCTTCATTCACTTCTTTGGATAGTTCCTTATCGTGAAACCCAGTAACAATTTTAGTGAAGTCAGATTTTTCAATAACGACCTCTGTATTTTCTAAAAGGAGTCCTGCAGCAGTAAAATAAAGATCATTGGTATCTTTTGGATCCGGCTGAATCTTTTTAGCAAACATTTTCAGATTTTGGTTATGGTCGTCTACCAACCATGAAGCAATGTTCTTATATTTTTTGTTGCTACACCCGAATTTTACCACTTGTAGTGAAATGGTTTTACTGGTAATCAATTCGGTGAGATTATATATCTTATCATAATCTGTTTTATCCGAAATCCCTAATTGTGCTTTGATAGAAGCAAAAGCGCCACCACCTGATGTTGAATTAAATGAAAGCGGGAAAATTTTTGCATAGGTTAAATATTTTCCTTTTTCTGATTTGGTATAAATTCCAATTGCGATAGCAGGAATCAAAGCCAAAATAAAAATCAAATACTTGTATTTGAGCGTGTTTCGGATAAGTTGTTGAATATATGTTTCCTTCGGTTGCATATTATAATGAGCGGGATAGAATCAATAATGTTGCCAGTGTTGTAAGTGCCGACAAACTGTAACTAAAGACTTCCGAAAATTTGGTGGTATTTTCTTTCTTCGGTTTCAAAGGAACATAAATTGTAGAACCTTCCTTCACTTTTGGATAAACCCGTGTTATCAGATAATTCTTTGTACTCTTAATGCGTCCATTTTGGTATTTGATATATATCCTGTTCTTCCACGGACGATCGGCATACCCTCCTGCAGCTGCGATATAATAACGGATATCCATATTTGAAGGATCAAATTTGATATTCGTTGATGATTGTACTTCTCCTCGTATGGAAACAATATCATTCAAAGAAGGTATGATGATAACATCACTATCCTTTAATCCAATATCCAATTGCGAATTTTTTTGAACCAAAGCTGAGTTCATATCAATAACAACTTGTCCGATTTTGGCCCTGAACAGACGAGCGCCTTCAGAATACGCAGTCTTTTTGAGCCCACCTGCACGTTGAATAATAGAAGACAACCGTTCGTTTCGTCCAACCAACACAAATTCACCCGGATATTCGACTTCGCCAATCACCTGAACTTTCTCTGTGGATAGAAATTCAGATTTTCGTCGAACATAAATTCGGTCCATAGGCTTTACAAAAATATTCTCTGATGATTTATCCAATTCCAAATTGGCATCAATGGAAATGATTTTTATCTGATTTCCTTTGGATTCAATGGCATACCGACTGACCGAATCAACCACATTGGAAATTTCAATACGTCCGTTCTCGGCATCTAAACGTAAACCACCACACAATAACAAAACATCTTTTAATTTCATGTTTTTATAGTACGGAACTCTCTTCGGTGTTCTTACATAACCATTGACCTCGATAAAATATTCTTCTTCAAAATCTTTCATTGAAAGTATTTTAATTCGATCGCCTGGTTGTATGATGACATCATTTTCAAGATCATCTAATTTGCCTAAATCTATTTTTAATGCATCTGATTCCAGAGAATTTCCGGCACGAAAAACATAGGCTCTTGGTTTGTAAGCCTTCGATGAAATTCCACCTGCTTTATGTAACAACTCACTCAAACGTTGGCCATTTCGCACTTCATAATCGTCGGGATAATCAACAGCACCTTCAATCGTTACTACATTTTTTAAGCCGTCGTTGATGGACTTTAACTGAACAAAATCCCCATCATTCAAAATATAATTTTCATATTCTCCATTCGAAAAATTACGCCAATCAATATCCACATATACTTGTTTTTCGTTTCGGATGGTTCTGATATGTATCAATGAATTTCGTGCATCCGCGGCCGTTCCACCTGCAAAATCAATCAAATCTTTTAATCCTTCATCATCTTTCAATTGATAATACATTGGGCGCTTAAAGAGTCCTTTTGCCTCAACCAGTTTTTCGTAGACCCCCACAAAAATCCGGTCGTTATCTTCTAAATAAATCTCATTTGCACGGCTTCCACTTTGCAAATATTCATATAAATCTAGGTCATCCACTACCCTTCCATCTCGGATAATTTCAATGCGTCGCATATTCCCCACCGAACTAACACCGCCTGCTCGGAATAGTGCATTCAACGCTGTATTAAAAGCCGCCATTGTGTAGGTACCTTGTTTTTTTACCTCTCCAACTACAGTCACCTTAATCGTCCGGGCACTTTTTAACTGAACATCTATTTGTGTATTCGCTGGAACGATTTTTCTGAATTTATTTTCAATCACCTGGCTGGCTGCATCAAAGGTCAATCCTTGTAAAAAAATCTTCCCTACCAATCTTGGAAAAATAGATCCATCTTTCGACAAGGTATAAGATTGCTGTAATTCGGCATTCCCCCATAAGGAAATAATTATTTCATCTCCGGGTCCCAGTCGGTAATCCGATGGAGGCGTTCCGGGAGATTTATCCGATAAATCAAAAACATTATTGGAGAAAAAACTGGCTCCATATACGCGTTTTTCATCTTTGTTTAATTCTTCATCACTTTTACGTAAAGAATCTTTTGTTGCTTTCAGATTCCCTTGAATATATCGTTGATAATCCGGATCCATTTCGTACGGATTTTGAGCATTCTTCAAGTTTTCAGCATTCTTTAGCTGATTCATATCTTTAATACTTTCCGGATCTAACTTTTTAAGATCGATATTATTCGGATCTTGTTGCCCCTTTTTATCTGTACTTTTCCCATCCTTATTTTCCTTCTCACGTTGCTCTTTCAAGAAATTTGTCTGATCATTTCCTGTATAAGGATTGCTTTCGTAAGGATTATTGTAAGGATTGTTGGAATAAGGGTTTGAGTTATTGTTTTGATTATTCGTATTACCGCCGGTTTGCGCGATGATAGCTATTGGTAAAAATACCGTGATAAAAAATAGAATGAAATACCGCATAGAGATTGGTCAAATATAATAAATACTAATTCGTCTTTTCAGCAATAGTTTTAAATAAGCCGTTAAACCCTTGCCAGAGTTCTTCAACGATTTGTGCAGCCGGCATGATACTCCGAATGGTGGAAGAAACCTGACCAATTTCAAGTTCGCCTTCAGTCAAATCACCTTCCAACATGCCCTTTCTTGCACGGCCTTTACCCAAAATTTCTTCCAATTGTTCTTTTTCAACACATTGGTTTTCTGCCTCTTTGACCCTGTCATAAAATGGATTTTTGAGCAAACGCACCGGTGTCAGTTTTTTTAACACCAATTCCGTTGAGCCTTCTCCAGCTTCTATAATTTTTTCCTTAAACGCTAAATGACTGGAAGCTTCAGGGGTACACACAAACCTCGAACCAATTTGAACCCCTTCTGCACCCAAAACCATCGCTGCCATCATACTTCGCGCATCTCCAATTCCTCCTGCCGCAATTAAGGGAATTTCTATTTGATTTCGCACCTCAGGAATCAAACACATGGTGGTTGTCTCTTCACGACCATTATGCCCACCGGCTTCAAAACCTTCTGCGACAACAGCATCCACCCCTGCATCCTGACACTTTAAAGCAAATTTCGAGGAGGATACTACATGTACCACTTTAATACCGGCAGCTTTCAAGGTGTTCGTCCATGTTTTAGGATTGCCGGCAGAAGTAAAAACGATAGGCACTTCATGTTTAATGATTAAATCGATTTGCTCTTGTATTCCGTGATACAGCAAAGGTAGATTCACGCCAAACGCTTGCTTTGAATTTTCTTTACACTGTTTTAAATGATGATCCAGTATTTCCGGGCTCATGCTTCCCGCCCCAATTAATCCCAAACCACCGGCATTACTGACCGCTGAAGCTAATTTCCAACCGGAAGCCCAAATCATCCCGGCTTGTATGATGGGGTATCGTATTCCAAATAATCGGGTAATTCGATTGTCAAAATGACCTTCAGGTGTGAACGAAAAATCTGTCCTCATGCTTATTTACTTAAATTAATTTCGGTGTTGTCTCCAATATTTAAACTTTGGCTGGCACCACAAACAAAGGCATCTGAGCCAATGAGGGATGAATGCAAAACCACCTTCTCCAGTACGGAATATGATCCAATGATTGAATCACGCACCATGGATGATTTAATGATCGCCTTTTCGCCAATGGTCACATGCGGGCCAATGATGGAGTTTTCAATTTCGCAACCTTCACCGATGCTTACAGGATGGATAATGATGGTATTGTCAAAAAAAGGAATCTCTTCGGATGCAAACTCTACCTTTTCCAATAAAATGGCATTTGTTTCAATCAAGGTTTCTTTTTTCCCACAATCAAACCAATTCTCAACGAAAAAGACCCAATTTTAACCCCCTCCTGTGCAAGTGATTCAATGGCAGTGGTTAAATGGTATTCTTCATGATGCTCACTTTTCTCCATGTTTTTCTCGATAAGTTCGAAGAGCTGAGCACTTTCATTTATTTTATAAATCCCTACCAAGGCCAAATTACTTTTAGGAATCAATGGTTTTTCAACCACATGTTTGACTGTTCCATCCGCATGGAGTTCAGCTACACCAAACTCCCTGGGATCTTCGACTTTCTTTAATCCAATGAGCGAAATTTCTGACTTGATAACCGTTTCGAGCGGATAATCACAAATGGTATCTCCGAAAACAACCATGATTTCCTCATCTTTTCCGATATAATTTTTGGCCAGATAAACAGCATGTCCGGTACCAGATCGCTCATTTTGCTGTATAAAAATAGCCTGAATATCCGGGTACTTGGCATGCACATAATCCTGAATTTTTTCACCCAAATAGCCAATGATAAAAATAAATTCACGATGACCCAATTCGATAAATTGATCAAGAATAAAGCTGAGAATGGTTTTCCCGGCAAGAGGAATCAAGGGTTTTGGTTGGGTATAAGTGTGGGGACGTAGTTTGGCCCCGGCACCTGCAACTGGAATGATTACTTTCATAATGATGGTTTTCTCGGCTTCTTTCTGTTTTGTAATTTTCTACCCAATTGATTTATGTTTTCTGGCTATACCGCAAACATTTCATGATTGGGATTAAAAGAGTGATTTTGATACATTTTGATGAGAAGGCAGAAAGGTCAAATTTAAAACATTTGATGCATTCTACCTAAGACATCCTATTGGCCAAATAGGCTCCTTCCTAAGACTAGATCGAGACTGTTCCAAAACCACTCTTGATATTTTAAATAGTCATTTGCAACAATCTCAGATTTGAAATTTGTTGGACGACCGAATCAGAACTTCTATCTTTATCGCCATCAAAAAATCCGACATGCAAGCAGACATTGAAATTTTTAAACTGATTGAAGAAGAATACCAAAGACAACAACAAGGCCTTGAATTAATTGCCTCCGAAAATTTTACCAGCACACAGGTTATGCGGGCAATGGGTAATGTTATGACGAACAAATACGCCGAAGGTTATCCGGGTAAAAGATATTACGGCGGATGTGAGGTGGTTGATAAAAGTGAACAATTGGCCATCGACCGGGCCAATCAAATATTTGGAACCAGTTTCGTCAATGTTCAGCCCCATTCAGGAGCACAGGCCAATGCTGCCTTGATGTTGGC
This sequence comes from Bacteroidota bacterium, assembly GCA_016715505.1. Classification (GTDB taxonomy): domain Bacteria; phylum Bacteroidota; class Bacteroidia; order Chitinophagales; family Chitinophagaceae; genus OLB11. The sequence goes on along the minus strand of JADJZY010000032.1, from coordinate 66,261 downwards.
CATTTTAAAACCCGGTGATCGCATTTTGGGATTGGACCTTAGTATGGGCGGACATCTCACCCATGGTTCTCCCGTAAATTTTTCTGGTAAATTATATGATGCCCATTTTTATGGCGTAAAAAAAGAAGATGGACTCATCGATTACGAAGCCATGGAGCAAAAAGCCATGGAAGGAAAACCCGCACTCATTATTTGTGGCGCTTCTGCTTATAGTCGGGATTGGGATTATGCCCGAATTCGTTCTATCGCGGATGCCTGCGGTGCATTCGTGCTTTGTGATATGTCGCACCCTGCCGGTTTGATTGCCAAAGGTTTACTCAATTCGCCATTCGAACATTGTCATTTCGTGACATCTACGACCCATAAAACATTGCGAGGCCCGAGAGGAGGAATAATTTTGATGAAAAATGACTTCGAAAATCCAATGGGTATCAAAGGACCGAAAGGTGAAACCCGTATGATGAGCGATTTAATTAATCTGGCCGTTTTTCCCGGCACACAAGGTGGTCCGCTCGAACATGTGATTGCCGCCAAGGCTGTTGCTTTTCATGAAATTTTACAAGATGAATTTTTAGTTTATTGTCAACAAGTAATCAGCAATGCCAAAAGTATGGCACATGCTTTCGGTGAAAGAGGTTATGAAATGGTATCGGGTGGAACGGATAACCATTTGCTGCTCATTGATTTACGGAACAAAGGAATCTCCGGCAAAAAAGCCGAAAACACTTTGGTAAAAGCCGATATCACGATTAATAAAAATATGGTTCCTTTTGATGATAAATCTCCTTTTGTCACCTCGGGTATTCGTGTTGGTGTGGCTGCTTTAACGACTCGTGGACTTAAAAATCAAGACATGGAGAATGTCGTTGATTGGATCGATCGTATCCTGAAAGATACCGATAACGAATCCGAAATTCAACAGGTGAAAAGCGAAATCAATCAATTTATGCAATCTTTTCCTTTGTATCCTGATTGGAAAATAAATTCAAAACATTAAGAAAAAACTTCCCGGATCTTATCAAAAAAGCTTTTGTCTGATTTGGATGCATTGGGGGTGAAATTGTTGCTATGATTCATTTTTTCCAGAAGAGCTTTTTCTTCTGAACTTAAATGTTGAGGCGTCCAAACATTGATATTAATCAGCTGATCGCCTTTTTCATAACTATTTACACTTGGAAATCCTTTTCCTTTGAGTCGAAGAATTTTACCTGCATGCGTACCCGCAGGAATTTTTATTTTGGCTTTACCACCAATCGTTGGCACCTCAACCTCTTTACCCAAGGCTACGTCTGGAAATGAAAGATGTAAATCATACAATACATTCAAACCTTCACGAATTAATTCCGGGTGCTTTTCTTCTTCTATCACAACCAAAAGATCTCCGGGCATTCCGTTTCTTTCTCCAATATTTCCTTTGCCACTTACATTTAACTGCATCCCTTCCTGAACGCCAGCCGGAATATCTATACTGATGGTATCTTCTCCATACACACGGCCCTCGCCTTTACAGCTTCCACATTTATTGGCAATCATGGTACCATCTCCGTTACAACCCGGACAAGTGGTAACTGTTTGCATCTGCCCCAGGAATGTACTTTGTACCCTTCGAACCTGCCCACTACCCCCACAAGTACTACAGGTTTGTACCGATGATTTATCCTTAGCGCCTGAACCCGTGCAGGTTTCACAACGCACATATTTTTTAACCTTAATGGTTTTATGAGCTCCTTTGATGATGTCTTCATAAGTCAATTTAACCTTTACACGAAGATTCGATCCTCGTGAACCGGTTCCACGCGTACGGCCTCTTTGACCACCACCACCGCCAAAGAAACTACTAAACATATCGTCGCCAAAAACATCTCCAAAATTCTGGAAAATGTCTTCCATACGCATACCACCTCCACCAAAACCACCACCAGATGCACCTCCAACGCCGGCATGTCCAAATTGATCATAGCGTTGTTTTTTCTGAGCATCACTCAATACCTCATAAGCTTCAGCTGCTTCCTTAAATTTATCTTCTGCTGCCTTATCTCCCGGATTGCGGTCAGGATGGAATTGCATGGCCACCTTGCGATATGCCTTTTTTATTTCATCAGCTGAGGCAGATTTACTCACGCCTAAAATTTCGTAATAATCTCTTTTCACGCTTTGCGTTTTTTAAATGTACTTTTTAATTTCTCCATCCAAGGCTTTCAGGCATCTGCGCCTTTTCCCACCACCACTTTTGCATGACGGATTAATTTATCGTTGAGATAATAGCCTTTTTGCAATTCATCCACCACTTTCCCTACCATATCCTCCGTTTGAACCGGAATCTCTGTGACTGCTTCGTGTTTTTCAACATCAAATACTTCTCCTTTACTCTCAAAAGCCTTGAGACCCTTGTTTTGTAGTGTATGTTTCAATTTATTAAATACCAATGTTGTTCCTTCTTTTAATGCCTGGAGATCGGCCGCAGTTTCCATTTGTTTCTCGGCTCGTTCAGTATCATCTACGACATCCAGCAGGCTCACAATAATTTCGCGCCCTGCGGTTTGGATGGTTTCCATTTTTTCCTTGAAGGAACGTTTCTTATAATTATCGAACTCCGCAATTAAACGGGTGTATTTGTCTTTCCATTCCTCTACTTCTGCTTTTAATTTTTCCAATTCATTGTCCGTTGACATTTCGTCATTCATTTTCGAAGTTCCGGACATATTCTCATCTACATTGATATCCAGCCCGGATTCAATATCCTGTTGCATTTCTTGCTCATTTACTGACATAATCTCTTTCTTTAAAGTGTGCAAATTTACTCTGGTCAAAACATTTGCCAATTCTTATTTTTCGGTCATCTTGGCGTAATTTATTCAAGCTTCTGACAAAAAAATCCATCTCCAATCTTCTCTGCCATAAGTTATTGCAAGCCCTGTCATAGGAATCTTCAGGGAAAAAGGCGTCTATTCCTTAGTTAAGAGTGATAATTCACGATTATATTTGCTACATGCGGAATATTAAAATCATTGAAGTAAAATCAGAGATTGGAGCAGGTACCAGAGGGGCAAGTCTGGGAATCGATGCCCTGAAAATTGCAGCCCTGGATTTTATGAGCAATTTTTTTGTCAATTTCCCCAGTGATGTGATTGAAACGGAGAACCGACTGCTATATGAACCGGTTGAGAGTCCCTACGCCAAACGTATTCAAGGGGTAAAAACCATGTACGAACGAGTCGCCAAAGGTGTAGAAAGCAACCTCAAATCCGGATTGTTTCCTCTGGTTTTAGCCGGTGACCATAGTTCCGCCGGAGGTACCATTGCCGGTATTCGAATGGCCAAACCAAAATCACGTTTAGGGGTGATTTGGATTGATGCCCATGCCGACCTGCATTCTCCCTATACAACACCCAGTGGAAATATGCATGGTATGCCACTTTGCGTAAGTATTGGAGAAGATAATCTGGATTGCCAGGTTCATCAACCGGATGAAAAAACCGTAAAAACCTGGAATGAGCTTAAAAACTTAGGCGGTATTTGTCCAAAAGTTCGTCCTGAAGATATCGTTTTTATTTCTCTTCGTGACACGGAAAAAGAAGAAGATTTTTTAATTAAAAAATATGGCATCAAGGTAATTCCGGTGTCAGAAGTGCGCAAGAAAGGCGTTGAGCAGGTAGTTCGTCAATCTTTATTGTCCTTGCAGCATTGCGATGACATTTACGTTTCATTCGATGTGGATAGTTTGGATAGCAGTATTTCCCGTGGAACCGGCACTCCCGTTCCAAACGGATTAAAGGAACGAGAAGCTGAAGATTTACTGGCTAGTTTGATGCAAAACCATAAGATTTGTTGTTTTGAAATTACCGAAGTAAACCCAACATTGGATAAAGAAAATCTCATGGCCGAAATCGCCTTCAATGTTTTACAACGAAGCGTCAATATTTTGTTGGTGAATTAATGAATTTTGCCGTGGGCAAAGCCGGTAAAAACGAAAAAATACTTCAAAAATTTTACTTATTTTTATTTTTATAATTAGGGTTTTTTGATCAATTCCTTTGCTGGCGTTTTTTTTGGTGGCTTTTCCACCCCCCCCCTGCAATTTCGGTTAAAGACTAAATCTTGCTGAGCTTTTCCGCAACGTCTCATAACTATAGAATGAAGAAGCTTCTTGACTTATTTTTTTGGCGATCATAAGCCGATGGATTTGTCATAAATTTGAACATCGCTTCACTCAAAGCCCCAATATCATTGGGTTCTACCAATAATCCATTTTCGGTGTGAATCAATTCTACCACGCCTCCTACCCGGCTACTAATAACAGGTAAACCGGCACAGAGCCATTCCAGTACCACACAGGATTGGGTTTCGGATTGACCCCCCTGGCGCGGCGGCCGTTTTGGCGCGTACGTAAATAAAATACCCGCATCACTATTCCTCACAAACTGTGCAACCTGATGATAAGGCATGGCCGGATAAAAGCTGATCTGATTTTCGAGTTGATGTTCCTGTATCCATGGAATCCAAGGACTGCCATCACCACCAATTAAGGAAATGTGAAAATGTTCCGTCCTTTTTCGCAATAAAGCTACCGCCTGAAGTATTCCCGAAACATTTTTATTCTCATCAAATCCTGAAACATGAATAAATTGAAAAATTTGTTTCGTTTCTAAGTGAACAGGATAAAACAAAGCAGTATCTACCACATTGGGGATCACCTGATATTGCAGACCGGAGAAATGTTGTTTCATCTCTTCTCCAAGACTTTGACTCACCGTGATTATTTTTTGAGCACCTTCAATCACCTTTTTCAAAAGCTGACGATAAATCCAGGAGCGATTTCCCAAATGGTCAATCACACGACTATTATAAATGCCATAGTGCTCCGAAAGCAGATAGGGCCAGTTCCAGCGCTTCTTCCAAAACCAAGCAATCAACCCTGCTTCCAGGGGGATATGAACATGAATGGCTTGTGGGGCCCCGTATTGGGATCGGAAATTTTTAATAAAATGATTCGCTGCACGCTGCCAATCCCACCATCTCTTCAATCGATTTCCGAACTTGCGATAATAAATATGTTCGGTTAATTGGGCATTCCGCTGAATCACTTCCTCCCTTTCAGAAACACCAAAAACAACATGAAATACTTCAATATGGGCTATTTCTGAAAAAGCGATGGCCTGACGTTGAATAAAATCTCCCCGAAAAGCATCTTCCCTGTTTGGATACCAGCTACATAACCAGATGATTCGTTGAGACATATTCAGATTTAGTTGCCAAAGGTTTATAATATTCTTCATTTCACCAAGTTGCCAAAAGGATGGTAGTTTTTAAACAGCATTGTATAAATTTGCCTACATGGCACATTATTATAGCTTGGGCGAAATTCCACACAAAAGACATACCCAATTCCGCAAACCCGATGGTACGCTTTACAGTGAAGAATTGTTTAGTACAGAAGGATTTTCATATAATTATTCATTACTCTATCATTTATATCCACCAACCAAAATCATTAAATCGGAAGAACCCGGGATGTAAACCCGGTAATAGCTACCAGCAATATTCTTAAGCACCGCAGCTTTCAGGGATTTAAAATTAAACCCACAGCAGATTATTTAGAAAGTCGTAAACCGGTATTGGTAAACAATGACTGCCACATCACGCTGGCGGCTCCCAACAAAGCATGCAGCATTATTTTTTTAAAAATGCGGATGCTGATGAAGTCATTTTATTCATGAGGGAAAAGGAATCGCTAAAACAGCCTATGGGGAATTACCATTTTCGTACGGCGATTATGTAGTGATCCCCAGAGGTTGCACTTATCAGTTAGAATTTGAAACAACCGATAACAGATTATTTATCGTTGAATCATTCGGCCCCATTCGTTTCCCGAAAAGGTACAAAACCTCTGAAGGACAACTGATGGAACACTCCCCTTTTTGCGAACGAGATATTCGCAAACCTCAAGATTTAAAAACGCATGATGAGCATGGAGAATTTTTAATTTATACCAAAAAGAAAGGACTCCTTTACCCGATAACTTATGGAACTCATCCTTTTGACCTCATTGGTTGGGATGGTTATGAGTATCCCTATATCTTCTCCATTCATGACTTTGAACCCATAACAGGACGCGTGCATATGCCACCGCCTATACATCAAACATTTGATGGAAAAGATTTCGTGATTTGTAGTTTTGTACCCCGTTTATTTGATTATCATCCGCAAGCCATTCCAGCACCTTACAATCATAGTAATATTGATAGTGATGAAGTTCTGTATTATGTAGATGGTGAGTTTATGAGCCGCAAACATGTTACCCGAGGTATGATCACCTTACACCCGAGTGGAATTCCACATGGTCCTCATCCGGGTGCGGTTGAAAAAAGTATTGGAGCAAAAGAAACGCCAGAATTGGCTGTTATGGTAGACACCTTCAGGCCTTTACACCTCACGAACTATGCGCTGGAAATAGAGGATCAGGATTATGAAATGAGCTGGGCGGAATAGATTGATTTCAAAAGCTTGTTTTATTTAGTTTCCTTGGCTTGTTGCTTAAGATAAGAATTTGGGAGAACCGAATAAGTGGCTGTAAAATTTTAATTTAAAAAACCGATGCGCCTTAAATTATACTTGAAACGATGCTTCCTCGGACTATTCCTCATTGTAATAATAGGTTTTTTAATCCCACAGAATTTTAAAATGCCTGTGCGTGACGCGACTAAAGCAAGCTATTCTCAGGATTCATTTTGGTTCTATCCTTGGGGCAAATCTGTAACGCATAAAGGTGTAGATATTTTTGCCCCAAAAAAAACACCCCTTCATTCTGCCACCGCAGGCATCGTGGTGTATACCGGAAATATCGACTTGGGTGGAAAAGTGGTTTATGTTCTTGGGCCAAAATGGAGACTGCATTATTATGCTCACCTGGAGGATATTCAAACCAGTACTTTCTCCTTGGTTTCGCACAACTCAGTGATCGGTAGTGTTGGAAATTCAGGAAATGCAGCGGGCAAATCTCCCCATTTACATTATGCAATCAAAACTTTGTTCCCTTATTTCTGGAGAATCGATCAAAGTAAACAAGGTTGGAAAAAAATGATCTTTCTGAATCCGATTGAATACCTGAATGCGTATTTTGAATCGAATTAAAGGACTCCAGAAAGAAATAATTATAGCTGGATCCTAAAGGTATTTTATCCTTTTAATTCCGTTGATTATCTATTAACCCAGAACTATTTCAGCATCCAAACTTCTTTCTGTCCGACCCAAAGAGAAACATTCTTCGGTAAAATTCTCGAAACATGAAGTTTCCTGTATGGTTTTATCGAGCATAAACTGGCCAATTTCATGGAAGGTATTCCCATGAATTAATATGAACATTTCATTCATTTTTCGATACTTTTGTACGAATAATTTTCATATTTTATGGAATCAGTATCAACAGAAAAAATGCCCCAAACTTCTTCTACATCCGATTTTTGCCACTTGTTGGGACGGATTATGTTGAACTCTATGTGGGAAATGCCAAACAATCTGCTCATTATTACAAAACAGCTTTTGGATTTCAATCCTTAGCCTATGCCGGACCCGAAACCGGCGTGCGTGATAGAGTTTCTTATGTTTTAATGCAGGATAAGATTCGGCTCATTTTGACTTCCCCTTTGAATTCTGATCATCCTATTGCAGAGCACCACAAAAAACACGGAGATGGAGTGAAGGTTTTAGCGCTTTGGGTGGATGATGCCTATGATGCTTATGAGCAAACCATTCAAAGAGGTGGCAAATCATACATGGAACCACAAACATTGACAGATGATCACGGAGAGATTCGTATGAGTGGTATTCATACATATGGTGAAGTAGTTCACATATTTGTAGAAAGAAAAAATTATCGTGGGGTTTTTATGCCTGGTTTTGTGCCATGGAAAAGTGATTACAACCCGTCACCTGTAGGATTAAAATATGTTGATCATTGTGTTGGAAATGTGGGTTGGAACCAAATGAATCCTTGGGTAAAATTTTATGAAGATGTCATGGGTTTCCGTAATATTCTGAGTTTTGATGATAAAGATATTTCCACGGAGTATAGCGCCTTGATGAGTAAGGTGATGAGTAATGGAAATGGATATGTGAAGTTTCCAATCAATGAACCTGCTGAGGGTAAAAAACGAAGTCAAGTTGAAGAATACCTGGACTTTTACGAAGGAGAAGGTGTACAGCATATTGCAGTTGCAACTAGTAACATCATCGAAACGGTTCGTGATTTACAAAGTCGTGGAGTCGATTTTTTAAGAGTCCCCCAAAACTATTACGACCACATTCTTGACCGTGTGGGTCATATTGATGAAGATTTAAAACCTTTAAGTGAACTCGGCATTTTAATTGACCGGGACGATGAAGGTTATTTATTACAAATATTTACCAAACCCGTGGAAGATCGCCCGACGATGTTTTTTGAAATTATTCAACGTAAAGGCGCGAAGAGTTTTGGGAAAGGAAATTTTAAAGCCTTATTTGAAGCATTGGAACAAGAACAAGCCTTAAGAGGAAATCTCTAAGAAATCACAAATGGACAATAAAGAATTATTTGGAGATGAATTACCTCCATTGTACAAACCCAATTCGGATGAAAGAACCTTTTGCCATTTTGGCGCATGCATTGGGAGTAGTGACTTCTTTCCTTGGTCCGCTTGTGATCTATTATCTCAAGAAAGACGAGTCGAAATACGTAGCCGACCACGCCAAGGAGTCTCTCAATTTTCAGATAACTATTTTCATCGGCTATGTGATTGCCATGTTTCTTAAAATAGTATTAATTGGATTTATCTTACCTTGGTTATTGTCGGTCGTCAATCTGGTACTTATTATCGTAGCGGCTATCAAAGCCAGTGAAAATAAACTCTATCGATATCCTTTTAATTTAAGAATAGTCAAATAATCTTCAACCTCTATTTTGAGGAAGAATCTGATTATATAATTTGTTGTTGAACCCTTTGTATTTATTCGTTTGAATCGACTGTAGCCCCTATTCAAATTAAATTTCCCAATCCTAAAATTTGAAGTGACACATTGGACTTCCAGCGGTGTCCTATCATTATGTGGCTCCCAGAGCATATATGTTTTGGATATAAAACAGATTAAATCTTACCGTTCCGGAATAACATGCCCATAAAAAAACCGCCCCTGTTGAGAGGCGGTTCTGGTATTACATATTTACGAATTATTGATTTTCAAAATGAAGATCTAATCCCAATCCTCGTAATTCATGAACCAATACATTGAATGATTCTGGTATTCCGGCTTTTGGTAAATTCTCACCTTTTACAATTGCTTCGTATGCTTTGGCACGTCCTGCAATATCATCTGATTTCAGGGTTAATAATTCCTGTAGGATATTGGATGCGCCATAGGCTTCAATCGCCCAAACTTCCATTTCCCCGAAACGCTGACCACCAAACTGTGCTTTACCACCCAATGGTTGTTGTGTAATCAAGCTATATGGTCCAATTGAACGGGCATGCATTTTATCATCCACCAAGTGATGGAGTTTCATCATGTAAATGACTCCCACTGTTGCCTTTTGATGGAAACGATCACCGGTTTCACCATCAAATAAATAAGTGTGGCACCAATCAGGTAATCCTGCTTCACGAACCTTAGAATCAATTTCTTCACGAGAAGCACCATCAAAAATCGGAGTGGCAAATTTGACACCCAATTTCATACCGGCCATCCCCAGAATGGTTTCATAAATCTGACCAAGGTTCATCCTTGAAGGTACCCCCAATGGATTCAGAACGATATCTACCGGGCTACCATCTTCAAGGAAAGGCATATCTTCCTGACGAACGATACGAGCCACAATTCCCTTATTACCATGTCGACCGGCCATTTTATCCCCTACTTTCAACTTACGTTTGCTGGCAAGATATACTTTGGCTAATTTCAATACACCGTTTGGCAATTCATCTCCAATTGAAATATTGAATTTTTCTCTTTTGTAACGGCCAATTTCTTCATTAAATCGGATGTTGTAATTATGAAGTAACTGATTGACCAAATCATTCATTTTCTCATCTGTGGTCCAATTCAATGGATTAACAGTGGTATAATCAATAGATTTAATTGCTTTTCCGGTAAACTTCGCATTTTTTCCGATAACCACTTCTCCATAGTGATTAGTTACGCCCGCAGAGGTTTGGCCATCCAATAATTTCTCGAGCTTACTAAAGAGATTTTCATTGATTTGTTCCAGATTTTCCTGATGAACTTTTTCAATTTTTTCCAAAGCTGTTTTTTCACGAACCTTAGAGTTTTTATCTTTCTTAGCGCGGGCAAATAACTTCTTACCGATTACCACCCCTTCAATAGAAGGAGGCATTTTCAAGGAAGCATCTTTCGCATCACCAGCTTTATCACCGAAGATCGCTCTCAATAATTTTTCTTCCGGAGTTGGATCAGTTTCACCTTTAGGCGTGATTTTACCAATCAGAATATCCCCTTCCTTCACATGGGCGCCCAAGCGAATGATTCCATTTTCATCCAAATCTTTGGTTGCTTCTTCACTCACATTTGGAATATCCGGCGTTAATTCTTCTTCACCTAACTTGGTATCACGCACTTCCAATTCGTATTCATCAATATGGATAGAAGTAAACCAGTCTTCACGCACCACCTTTTCATTAATTACGATGGCATCCTCGAAGTTAAAACCTTTCCAAGGCATGAAGGCCACGCGTAAGTTACGGCCCAAGGCTAATTCTCCATCACGGGTGGCATAACCATCAGTGAGGAAATCGCCGGCTTTTACTGCTTGTCCTTTAACCACATGTGGTTTCAGGTTGATACAAGTACTTTGGTTTGTTTTAGAATATTTTGTCAATTTATAAACAACCAAATCATCTTCAAACGAAATCAATCGTTGTGTTTCGGTTCTTTTATATCGAACATGAATTTCATTGGCATCTACATACTCAACAACTCCATCGCCTGTAGCTGTAATTTGAATACGGGCATCACGGGCTGCTTTGGCTTCAAGACCTGTTCCTACGATAGGCACTTCAGGACGTAATAAAGGAACACCCTGACGTTGCATGTTCGATCCCATCAACGCACGGTTGGCATCATCATGTTCCAAGAAAGGAATCAATGACGCACTTAAACCCACAATCTGATTCGGGGCAACGTCCATGTATTCAACTTCTTGTTTTTCTAAGATAGGGAAATCACCCGTTTGACGAGAACGAACTTTATCTTCAACAAAGTTTCCTTTGTCATCCAATTCAACATCCGCCTGTGCAATTTTAGCCTCATCTTCTTCTTCAGCACTTAAATAAACCTGTTTAGTATCGACTTTTCCGTCCTTTACTTTACGATAAGGCGTTTCAATGAATCCCATGTCGTTTATTTTGGCATGGACACACAAAGTAGAAATCAATCCAATGTTTGGACCTTCAGGTGTTTCAATGGTACACAGACGACCATAGTGCGAATAGTGTACGTCACGAACCTCAAAGCCGGCACGCTCACGACTCAAACCACCGGGCCCGAGTGCGGAGATACGACGTTTATGGGTAATTTCAGAAAGTGGATTGGTTTGATCCAAAAACTGTGAAAGCTGGGAGGTCCCAAAAATGAATTAATCACAGATGACAGTGTACGTGCGTTGATCAAATCAATAGGAGTAAATACCTCATTGTCACGAACATTCATACGCTCACGAATGGTTCGGGCCATACGAGCCAAACCAACACCAAACTGTGCATACAATTGTTCACCAACAGTACGAACACGACGATTACTCAAATGGTCGATATCATCAATTTCAGCTTTGGCATTGGTTAATTGTACCAGGTATTTGATGATCGCAATGATATCATCTTTTGTGAGTACTTTTTTGGTAATACTTAATGGGAATCCAAGTTTTCTGTTGATTTTATAACGTCCAACTTCACCCAAATCATATCGTTTGTCGGAGAAGAATAACTTATCGATAATTCCACGTGCCGTCTCATCATCCGGAGCATCTGTGCTTCGTAATTGACGGTAGATATGTTGAACAGCCTCAAGTTCAGAGTTTGAGGTGTCTTTATTCAATGTATTATAAATGATTGAGAAATCACCACCAGCATCTTCCTTCTGCAGGAAAATGGATTGAACGCCCAAATCAACAATCATTTCGATACTATCTTCGGTTAATTCCGAATCACGATCTAAAATCACTTCATTTCTTTCGATTGAAACCACTTCACCCGTATCTTCATCCACAAAATCTTCAGTCCAACTACGTAAAACACGAGCCGCCAATCTTTTGCCAACATGATCGAGTAAGGATTTTTTGTCCGCTTTCACTTCATCAGCCATGCCAAACAATTCGAGAATGTCTTTATCGGTTTCATAACCAATAGAACGTAGCAACATCGTTACCGGGATTTTTTCTTCCGGTCGATATAAGCATACATCACATTATTGATATCTGTGGCAAATTCCATCCAGGCTCCTTTAAAAGGAATCACACGTGCAGAGTAAATTTTGGTTCCGTTCGGGTGAACTGATTGCCCAAAGAATACGCCCGGAGAACGGTGTAATTGTGATACTACAACACGCTCAGCCCCATTGATCACGAAAGTACCACGAGGAGTCATGTATGGGATATTTCCCAAAAACACATCCTGAACAATGGTTTCGAAATCAATATGCTCTTCATCATTACAACTTAAGCGCAATTTGGCTTTCAGCGGAACGGAATACGTCAATCCACGATCGATACATTCATCAATCGTATAACGGGGCGGATCAACAAAATAATCCAGAAATTCCAATACGAAGATGTTTCGGGTATCGGTAATAGGGAAATTCTCCTTAAATACACGGAACAAACCTTCATTGTTACGTTTATCCGGAGTAGTCTCTAATTGCAGGAAGTCGGAAAAAGATGCCAACTGAATGTCCAGCAAATCAGGCGTATCGGACGATTGTTTAATTTTACCAAAACTAATTCGTTCCGAAATTTTTGCAGTTTTTGTTGCAGCCATTTTTATAATGTTGTTTTAAAATAATAAAAGCCCGACAGATTTCAGGATCAGTTCAAGAATGAAGACAATAAATTGAAGCGATAGAAATGTGCTGTGGCCTTGCTCATTTGGGAGTGCAAAATTAAGTCAGAAAGGCCATAAAATCAAATTTGAGGGCTTTAAGACATATATTTATTTTTATAAGTTGTAAATAATTGATTATCTATTTAATATTTTACTAAATAGATGTTAAATAGTTGAGTCTTTAAAGTCATCACTGGCTATATCGTCATTCGATAAAAAAATAATCGACATCAACGCTTCTCCTTTACTTTTGTCAACATGTCATTTAAAATTTACACCAAAACGGGTGATTCAGGGCAAACTTCCCTCATCGGTGGTACCCGCATTCCTAAATCACATATCCGCATTGAAGCCTATGGCACCGTCGATGAATTAAATTCTTGGATTGGCGTCATTCGCGACCATATCCCACATCATTCTGACATCAACTTGTTTTTAGCAGATATTCAGGATCGACTTTTCACGGTTGGGTCCTCCTTGGCCTGTGATCCGCTAAAGAACCAAAAAATGAGCATTCCCGATTTAAAATCGGAGGATATCACCCTTCTTGAAAAACAGATGGATGAGATGGATCAATCTTTACCAGTACTAAAAAACTTTGTATTACCAGGTGGATATCCTCCTGCTTCATTTTGCCATGTAGCCCGCTGTGTTTGCCGACGAGCTGAACGTATCTGCGTTGCAATGGATGCAGAAAACGAAAAAGTGGACCCCATTGTGGTTCAGTACCTCAACCGTTTGTCAGACTACCTCTTTATGCTCTCCCGATATTTACTCCATCAAAACAATGGTCAGGAAAGTATCTGGAAAAGCCGGGATTAGTGCTACTCGACTGTTACACTTTTTTGCCAATTTCTCGGTTGGTCTACATTACAGCCCCGCATTAAAGCAATATGGTAAGATAAGAGTTGAAGTGGAACAATAGAAACCAGCGGCGACAAAATCTCGTCCGTTTCAGGCACCTCAATTACTTCATCGGCCAAGCCGCGAATAACGGTATCTCCCTCATTGACAATGGCGATGATTTTTCCTTTTCGCGCTTTTACCTCCTGGATATTGGAAACAATTTTTTCATGAGCAGATGCATTGGTCGCAATAAACACAACCGGCATATTTTCATCGATTAAAGCAATCGGTCCATGTTTCATTTCCGCAGCCGGATAACCTTCCGCATGAATATAGGATATCTCCTTCAGTTTGAGTGCGCCTTCCAGGGCAATCGGGAAATTTAAGCCTCTTCCCAAATACAAGAAATTGGCAGCGTCTTTGTATTTTGCTGCAATATCTCGAATTTGAGAATCTGTTTTCAAAGCAGCCCTTACTTTTTCAGGCAATAATTCCATTTCGTACAAAATGGTTCTCAAACGGGTCATCGATACGGTTCCTTTACTTTGTGCCAATTGCAAAGCCAATAAAGTAAGTATAGTCACCTGTGCAGTAAAGGCTTTGGTAGAAGCCACCCCAATTTCAGGGCCGGCATGGGTGTAAGAACCGGCATGAGATGCGCGAGCGATGGAAGAACCAATTACATTACAAATTCCGTAAATCAATGCTTGTCTTTCCTTGGCAATTTCAATAGCTGCCAGGGTATCCGCTGTTTCACCACTTTGAGAAATCGCAATCACCACATCTTTTTCATTCACAATTGGGTTACGATATCTGAATTCTGAGGCATATTCAACTTCTACAGGAACACGAGCCAATTCTTCAATCAGGTATTCGGCTAAAAGCGCACTATGCCAGGATGTTCCACAAGCTGTAATAATAATTCGTTTCGCATTATTGATTCTGGAAGCAAATTCATTGATACCGCCTAAACGAATCCAGCCTTGTTCGGCATTCATCCGACCACGCATACAATCCAGAATCACCTGAGGTTGTTCATAAATTTCCTTCAACATAAAATGCTCGTAACCACTTTTCTCAATTTTCTCCAAATCCATTTCCAATTTCTGGATGTATGGTGATTTGGTGATATTACCGAGTGTTTTTATGTCCAGTTGTCCGTTTCTATTTAAAACCGCAAATTCCTCATCATTTAAGTAAACCACATTTTTGGTATACTCAATAATGGGTGAAGCATCGGATGCTACATAAAACTCGCCCTTACCAATACCAATAACAAGTGGACTACCCTTTCGGGCGGCTACGAGTTTATCCGGTTCACGACGATCAATGACTACGATGGCATAGGCTCCAATGACTTCATTCAAAGCTACCCTGACAGCCTCTTCCAGGGACAGTTTATCTTCAATTTGAACGTCTTCAATCAGATTCACCAACACCTCTGTATCCGTATCACTATCAAAGTGAAATCCTCTTTGTGTTAATTCTTCTTTGATGGAGGCATAATTTTCAATAATCCCATTGTGAATAATGGCAATATTTCCGGAATTTGATAAATGGGGGTGGGCATTGCGGTCGCAAGGTTCGCCATGGGTTGCCCAACGGGTATGTCCAATACCAATGTTTCCTACCTGACTTTTATCTTTGGCATGAGCTTGAGTACGGATACTTTCCCTTCCTTTTTAAGGATAGATAAAGACCCATTTAACAAGGCGACCCCGCACTGTCGTAACCTCTGTATTCAAGACGTTTTAATCCTTTCACAAGAATTGGATAGGCCTCTTTCGGTCCTATATAAGCAACAATTCCACACATAATTAAGTGGTTTACTTTTGAATTTTAGTATAGATGATATTCAATTTGGGTCTCAGTGCCGCCACTGAACTGCCGCTACCTTGCAAGAGTACCCTGTACACAGCAGGTAAGCCCAGATTCAACCCCATGATTTTGAATCTAAAGGTACTGTCTTTTCGTGAGATAATCTGCTGTATGGATTGGTTCAAACCAAATTTGTACTGTATAAAGTTCACGCCCCCAATTGATTTAATTTTACGTGTTCCATCTACAAAACTCGTACCAAATACTCCGTAATCATCCGGGATGCGATCTGCACCTTGTAAATCCGTGGCTAAAATCTGCAATCGGGGTGTCATGCCATAAATGGTGGTATCCACCCAATTATAGTAAGGTGACACTGCCGTAAAAATCAGTTCTGCTTTATTGACGATCACATTCTCCTGTTGATATAAATAAGGAAATTGAATCAATCCGCTCAGTCCGGGTTCATTTTGTATAAAAAGAACAGAATCACCGGATAAGGCATTTGAATTAATTTGTGATGAAGCTACGGAACCGCTATAGTTTCTGAAAATCGAATTAAAGCGATTACAATAATTCGGATCAAACGAAAACACATCCGCTACGGTATCCAAAAGATTGTTGGTATTTGTGTGGCGATAATATATTTTTAAACGGGTATTATAGGTATCAAAATAACCGATTGTTGCGCCAGAATTGGTATCCGGCATAATCGTAAAGCCTTTCCACCAGGATAAAAAAGAGGAAAAATCAGCGGCAGCGCCAGCAGTACCAGCATCAACCTGGGCTTGTAAACTATCCGCAAACCAAGAGGCCAGTTTAAAATGTAAGGTTGGGCTTTGTTTTACACTTCCATATAAGGTATCGAATCTGAAGTTCGCATAGTTGACCTGTGTGGTCGCCAGAATATCTGAAGTTTTAAATGAATCCCGTGTAAAATCATATTGTGCGGAATCCCTGGAAAAGGTTTTTAAAGATCGATAAAGCCGGTAGGTTTGGAATTGTGGATTGAGTGTATCTCCATAAGACGATTTAAATGGTATGGAGAGAATCACTGAATCTATGGTTCTGGTGGTTCCGGGATAATCTGTTTTAAATGCAAAATTGCTCACCGGCGGAAGTACTTCAACATGAATAGCACCGCTGGTTTTTCCAAATGCAGGATCAGCTAAAATACAACCTAAAGCATGGTAATAAGTGGGTGAATTGGAAATTCTGGAAGTACCGGAAAGTCCACCTGTTAAGGCCGAATCCTGAAAAATATTATGTGAAATGACACTAAATGTATCCGATTGAAAGGTGCTGATATTATCAATCGCCGGAATTAAATCGGAAGGTAAAATGGTATTTTCTTTACAGCTGTTCAGTTGAAAAACACCCCAGCAAGCAGCCAGAAAGCTCAGAAATCTTTTCGTCATCAAATGCATGAATATTATTTGCCAGCCAAGTTATTGTATAGATCCATGATTTCAGTCACATCATCTGTTTCACTGGCGAAATTTAACACTTTCTTACTACGAGTTGGTTTGATCGCGTTGATCAATTTGGCGTCAGTATCAATGTCTGTGAATATGGCTGCATCCGCATTTTTAGCGCCACCCATATACATTTCGAGATTGGATCCACTACCATAAACTTCAATATCTTTTTCTTTGAGTGGTGTACTGGAAAGGATTTGTTTCGAAAATTGATCTCCCAATTCATCCTCAAAAATATTTTTGGTCGCAGAGAAGATAATCTTGGAATTGGCAAATACCGGCTCTTTTTTGTAGAAAGATTTGATATACATCGGGATTAAAGAACTCATCCAGCCATGCACATGAATGATGTCAGGAGGCCATCCGAATTTTTTCACTGTTTCCAAGGCTCCTTTACAGAAGAATATCGTACGAATCGCATTGTCGTCGTAAAAATTACTATTTTCATCATGAAAGGTTTGCTTGCGCTTAAACATGTCCTCATTGTCCATGAAGTAAACCTGAAGGCGGGCATTCGGAAGAGAAGCCACCTTAATCACCAAGGGATAATCTTCCTTATCAACCGTAATGTTAATTCCTGAAAGTCGCACAACCTCATGGAGTCTGTGGCGGCGCTCATTAATTGTACCGAATCGTGGCATAATCGCTCTCACCTCATATCCTGAATCATTCGATTTAACAGCGAGTGCATTCAAAATTCTGGCAAAATCAGTTTCCTCATTATAAGGAGCCATTTCGTGGGATATAAAAAGAACTTTTTTCTTCTGTAGAACTGCCATTAATCAAAGTTTAGGGTAAAAAACAAATTCGGGGTGCGAAAGTACGACTTTTTTGTCGATTATTGTAGTTTATTAATTGCTAATATTAGCCTTTTCGGTAATATGTTCATTTTTAAACGCATCCGGGACCTACAGGATTTCTTGCAAAATCATTCGAATATTGGCTTCGTTCCAACCATGGGTGCTCTGCATGAAGGGCATATTTCCCTCATACACAGCTCTTCCCAATCCTGTCAAATAAGTGTTTGCAGTATTTTCGTCAACCCTACTCAGTTTAATGATCCCAAAGATTTTGAAAAGTACCCCATCACCCTGGAGAAGGATATCGAAATGCTTGAAATGGCAGGATGTGATGTACTTTTTTTACCCCAGATCGCGGAAATGTACCCGGCCGGTATTCAAACAATTCGCCAATACAACTTGGGTTATCTGAATACCATTTTGGACGGCGCTTTTCGTCCGGGACATTTTAATGGGGTTTGTGCCATTGTGCATCAACTGCTCCTTGCCGTAAATCCACAACACCTTTTTTTAGGCGAAAAAGATTTCCAGCAATGTATGGTGATCCGCCAATTGGTTGATCAGGAGCAATTGCCGGTTCAAGTTCATGCAATGGCTACTTTACGTATGAAAAGCGGACTTGCAATGAGTTCCCGAAATCAACGTCTGTCTGAAAATGGTTTACAAAAAGCCGCCTCTTTATACCAGGTCTTGAAGGAAATTGGCACGGGAAAACATCAACATTCTTTCTCAGATTTGCGAACAAAAGCTTTACAAAAGCTTGCAAATGAAGGCTTTGAAACAGAGTATCTTGTTCTCGCTGATGCCAACACCCTTCATTTTTGGACGACTTTAATCACGATAAAGCTATGGTGGTTCTAATCGCCAGTAAGTTAGAAAGTGTACGCTTGATTGATAATCTGCGTATTTAAAGGACCTGATTGATTTCTTGATATTTTGAGTAAACTCAAGCCGCCTAAAAACACACAACATCCATTTATTAACCTACTTTTGCCATCCCATGCAAATACAAGTCCTCAAATCGAAAATACATCGGGTAAAAGTTACACAAGCCAATTTGAACTACATTGGTAGCATCACTATCGACCAAAATCTGATGGATGCGGCAAATTTGATCGAACATGAAAAAGTTCAGGTGGTCAATGTCAATAATGGCGAACGCCTCGAAACCTACATCATTAAAGGCAAAAGGGAAGCGGAACCATCTGTTTGAATGGACCTGCGGCCCGACGCGTAGAACCCGATGATATTGTGATTATCATTTCTTATGCGCTGATGGATTTTGAATCCGCCAAGAAATTCAAACCCACCATCATTTTCCCAAATGATAAAAATAAACTATAGATCCCTATAAATCATGCCTAAATCTCTGGTGAATATGCTGACTTACCTGCTCACGCTGGGGCTCGGCATTTTTCTGATATGGTTGTCTGTAAAAGATCTTAAACCGGATGATATTGAGAAAATAAAATTCGCTGTCCAAAAGGCCAATTATCTTCTGCTGATTCCGATTTTGATCATGGGTTTTATCAGTCACTGGAGTCGGGCGATGCGTTGGAGATACTTGATGGAACCAATGGGACTGAATCCATCTGCCGCCAATACCCTATTTGCCGTTTTAATTGGATATTTAGCCAATCTGGCCTTTCCCCGTTTGGGAGAAGTACTCAAATGCACAATCTTGGCGCGTTATGAAAAAATACCCGCTGACAAATTGGTGGGAACCATTATAGCTGAAAGGGCCTTTGATTTGTTATGCCTGATTTTGATTTTTGTATTGACCATTGTGGTGCAAACAGATTTAGCCGGATCATATCTGCAATCATTATGGGCCCGTTTTGGAAGTCAACCGGGGGATGGAAACCACTCTAAAATGTATATCCTCATTGGTAGTTTGGTTCTGTTCATTGTTTTATTCTTGGCTCTTCGCAATAAAATCATACACAGTGCCTTCTATTTGAGATTTAGAGAAATTCTTAAAAACGTTACGAAGGGTATCATGAGTTTCAGAACCATGAAACACAAAAAGGAATTCGTTTTTCACACCATCCTGATTTGGTCAATGTATTTAGGGATGATTTTATTAGGTTTTCAAAGTATACAGGAGACACAAATGCTGAGTTATAAAACCGGATTGTCGGTATTGTCATTTGGCAGTGTAGGTATGATTGTAACACCGGGTGGAATTGGAGCTTATACTTTACTCGTTGAAGAAATTGTCTCTTTATACGGCATTGATAAAGCCATCAGTGTAGCCATCAGTTGGGTGATTTGGTTGGTTCCAACTTTAATCATTGTGCTTGGAGGGGTTATCTCCTTTATTCTTTTGCCTATTTATAATCGAAAAAAACATGCTCAGTAAACTAGAAATCATCCAACAAAAAATTCATACTTCCGATTCCATCCAATTACTAGTGAATCAATGGAAAATGTTGTCTAAAAAAATTGTATTCACCAACGGCTGCTTCGATATCATTCATCGTGGGCACAATACCTACTTGTTACAATCTGCTGAATTGGGCAATCGATTGGTGGTTGGTGTAAATAGTGATGATTCGGTACGTCGATTAAAAGGCGCTTCACGACCTATAGTGGACCAGGATTCAAGGGCTTTTAATTCAGCCTGTCAAACCTATATCGATGCAGTTGTAATTTTTGATGAAGACACTCCATTAAACCTGATCCAATTAATCCAACCGGATGTTTTGGTGAAAGGGGGTGATTATACACTCGAAACGATTGTTGGTGCCAGCGAAGTTCAGGCCTATGGCGGTCAGGTTGAAATCATTCCTTTTCTGGAAGGTTACTCCACCACCGCAATTTTAGAGAAGGCTCATTTGTAGTTTACAATAACTGTGATCAGAATATAACTTGAATTTGCGAATCAAGTAATCATTCAAACTCGTCTTGATGGAAATATTGGCATCAATCTTCGTTCCATCGATATGTCGCTATCGGAATGTTTAGTAAGCCAATCACCCGATCGACAACTGTAGAAACCAATGCTTCAAAATCAACCGGTCGGCTATAAAATGAAGGAGAAGCCGGACAAATAATTCCGCCGGCTTCGGTAACCGTTCGCATGTTATTTAAATGAATCAAATTATAAGGTGTTTCCCGAACCACACAAATTAGTTTCCTACGCTCTTTCAACATCACGTCGGCTGCACGGGTCATTAAATTATCGCTCACCCCGGCAGCAATACGCCCCAGCGTTCCCATACTACAAGGACAAATCACCATGGCTTCGAAAGAACTACTCCCACTGGCAAAAGGCGCCATGAAGTCATTACTGGCATATTGTTTAACTCCATCGGGCAATTGAAAATCTGTATCCAATTCGTGACGCCAAACTTCAGGTGCTTGCTGACTTGCAACAACAGCCAATTCCACGCCCTCAACCGAACTTAATTTTTGAAGTAACACTTTGGCATAAATCGAGCCTGAAGCACCACTGATTCCAATAGCAATTTTTTTCATTCGATGAATTTAAGGTAACATTGCAAATACGATAACCCAAAAGTAATACACGATGACCTCTCCTTTTAAGGCAATTTATTTATGTACTATTTTATGTTTGACAGGTATGCTATCTCTTGATGCGCAAACACCGGTCAAAAATGAACAGACGGAGAAAAAAACAAAGACAACACAAAAGGGAATACAATGGATCAGTTTGGAAGAAGCTGAGGCCAAGATGAAAGTTGAACCTAAAAAAGTGTATATTGATTTATTTACCGATTGGTGTTATTGGTGCAAAGTGATGGATAAAAAAACCTTTACACATCCTTCAGTCATCGAATATTTAAACCAACATTTTTACTGCATTCATATTGATGCTGAAACCAAAGACTCTATCCTTTTTCAAGGTAAAAAATATGGTCGTTTACCCAATAGCAAAACCAATGATTTGGCAGCTCAATGGATGAAAGATCGCATTTCATATCCAAGTAGTATTTTTATGGAAGAGGGATTTGTGAATCCACAACCCGTTCCGGGTTATCTTGAAATTCCCGTCATGGAAATGATTTTGAAATATTTCGGAGAAAATAAACACAAAACAACACCCTGGGAAACATGGAGTAAAACATTTAAAGGGGTTTGGAAATAAAACAAAAATAAGGGCTGACAACCTACCTCATTTTTGCACAAAGAGAATGGCCCCACTCTTTTAAAATACATTGAAACACCTTAATATACAAATCATATTAAAGTTTCCGGAATTGCCTGCATTGTATTTTAACTCCGCACCTAATTCATAAGAGAAAGAAAATTGTGGGCAAAGTTGTTTTCTGAAACCCCAGGCCGGAGCAATACCAACGCTGTATGCATTCGCGTTATTTCGTGCTGTAGATAAACGTTGTTGAGCTCCTTCTCCACTCACAGTAATCATTTGTTCATTGGCTCTTTCAAAGTAATGCGTCATATCAGCTGCGATGTATGTGGTCATACATTCACAGTTACTTAAAAAATAAGATAAACCTGTTTGTAAACGATATTGGTCAAACTTACCCGAATATGATGCGATTTGGGTTTGTTCCGGACGGGCTATACGGGTTTCGCGATAATAACTAAAACCCGCTCTTAATTGAAGTTTTTGATTATACCGATATTGATAATACAACGCAGGTGAAGAAATCCCCTGTTTTCTTAATGTCTGATCCGCAAAAGCGCTGCTCACTCTGCTACGTTCTGCATTACTTTGACATTTTGGAGCAGCATTCAATTTGGTATTCTGATGATAAAACTGCACGGGCCCCACGCCAATACCAATTTCATGTCGGCTATTCTGTGCGTTTAAAGTGGAACTGGTAGCGATCAGGAAGGCTGAAAAGTATAATAGCTTTTTCATGTTAATCATTTTTGTAAATCAAATTTACATGTTTCCGTTCAAGATTCATATTAATCTTTCTATGGCTTATCAATGCCTTATGAGATTAAATCAGGCGTTTAAAGACGAATCACGTTATCAAAGCCCCAATACCCTATTAACATCTCCTATGCGAAGCCTCTGAAGGCGAAATACATTTTTTCCTACCTTTGCGCCATGTTAGATTCGATTGAAAGTGCTATTGAAGACATTCGGAACGGAAAACTCGTGATCGTGGTTGATGACGAAGATCGCGAAAATGAAGGTGACTTTCTGACGGCAGCCCGCAATGTGACTCCTGAGATTATTACTTTTATGAGTAAATACGGACGTGGCCTCATCTGTGCCCCTCTCGTGGAAGACCGTTGCGATGAACTCGGTTTGAATCTGATGGTGACCGATAATACAGAATTACATCAAACTCCTTTTACCATTTCCGTAGATTTATTGGGTCATGGTTGTACTACAGGAATTTCATCCCATGATCGCGCAAAAACGATTCAGGCTTTGATTGATCCAAAAACAAAATCTGCGGATTTGGCTAAACCGGGACATATTTTTCCATTAAGGGCCCGACGCGAAGGGGTTCTCCGACGATCAGGCCATACTGAGGCCGCAATTGATCTGGCACGTTTAGCTGGATTTGAAGCAGCCGGAGCCATTGTTGAAATCATTGACGAAAATGGCGAAATGGCCCGACTCCCCCGCTTAATGGAAATTGCGAAAGAACATCAACTCAAAATTGTTTCCATTGAAGACTTGATCGCTTATCGATTGAGGACAGAAAAAACCATCGAAGAGCAGATTCGTGTTGATATGCCTACAAAATTTGGTCAATTTCAACTAGCCACTTTTTCAAACATTCGAACCGGTGAATTACATCACGCCCTGATTAAAGGAACCTGGGAATCAGATGAACCTGTATTAGTGCGTGTTCATAGTTCTTGTTTCACCGGAGATATTCTTCATTCCATGCGTTGTGATTGTGGTGAACAATTAAATGCTGCCATGCAAATGGTTGAAGCTGCCGGTAAAGGCGTTGTTTTGTATATGAATCAGGAAGGCCGTGGTATTGGATTGCTGAATAAATTGAAAGCCTATAAATTGCAAGAAGCTGGAAGAGATACTGTGGAAGCCAATCTTGAACTGGGATTTGGCATGGATGAACGTGATTACGGCATTGGCGCACAAATTTTAAGGCATTTGGAAATCAGCCAAATCAAACTCATTACCAACAACCCCAGAAAAAGAGCAGGTTTGATGGGATATGGTCTTGAAATTGTTGAAAATGTGCCCATCGAAATGCACCCAAATATTTATAATGAACAATATTTGATGACCAAAAGAGATAAACTTGGTCATGAAATTTTAAGATAATTAAACCTTTAAAATAAAAAAATATGTATCCAGCAGAAATAGTATTACCCATGAAAGGCGAATTGGTTCAACATGGCTTTGAAGATTTGAGTACCCCTGAATTGGTTGACCAGGCTATGTCAAGACCAGGCACTACGTTATTGGTATTAAATTCCGTTTGTGGATGTAGCGCAGGTACCGCACGCCCGGGTGTTGTCATGGCCGTTCAACAAGCCAATCATAAACCCGATCATCTAGTAACCTCCTTTGCAGGCTTTGATTTGACAGCGGTTCAGCAAGCACGTACTTATCTCTTACCTTACCCACCTTCATCACCTTGTATCGCCTTATTAAAGGATGGTCAATTGGTTCATATGATTGAAAGACATATGATTGAAGGCAGACCCGCCCAAATGATTGCAGCCAATTTAATGGAAGCTTTTAACCAACATTGTGTGGGTGTGGCCCAGTAATGTTGTACAGAACGTTAAAATTTTTCATCCAAAGCCCTCAACTTGAGGGCTTTGTTCTATTTTCGCCCCATATATGTATCCTGACTTTTACCATTTATTAAAAGAACTGTTTGGTATTGAAATCCCCGTATTAGGCTTGCTTAAAAGTTTTGGGTTCATGGTAGCCATGGCCTTCTTGGCGGCAGGGATTGTTTTGACCAAAGAATTAAAAAGAAAAGAAGATCTGGGTCTACTCCCTTTTACGATCGAAGATCTCATCATTCGAAAAAAAGTTCAATGGACTGACTACCTCATTTCCGGTGTGTTGGGTTTTGGGATTGGTTATAAGGTCATCGGCATGTTTCTTAATTACAAAGAAGCGATGGCCGATCCATTAAGTTACCTGACCACCTCAAATGGTCATTTAATGAGTGGAATTCTGCTTGCATTGGCTTTATTGGGATGGAAAGCATATGAAGATTATCAACAACGAAAATTCGGCACTGAGCACAAAAAAGTAAAGATGTTTCCCCGACATCGAGTGGGTGATATTGCAGTCATTGCCGCTATTGGCGGATTCGCCGGTGCGAAAATATTTAATGCCTTCGAAACCTGGGATCAATTCATTAAAGATCCTTTGGCAAGTTTATTATCGAGCAGTGGATTAACATTTTATGGTGGCCTCATTGTTGCAACTGTCGCCTTGTGGTACTATAGCCGAAAAATTAAAATGGATTTCCGTCATCTATGTGATGCCGCTGCTCCTGCATTGATTTTGGCCTATGGAATTGGCCGCCTTGGCTGTCAAATTAGTGGAGATGGAGATTGGGGAATTTACAATTCAGCGTACATCACCAACGAACAAGGTAAAGTGGTGCAGAATACAAAAAGTTTTTCGGAACAAGTTGCCATTCATCACGAACATGTTTACCGACAATTTGATCCTAAAGATGAAATTCCCCATAAATCATTTCAAGCACCTGAATGGCTGCCTGTTTGGATGGTCGCATATAATTATCCGAATAATGTCAACAATGTAGGTGAACCTTTAGCGGCTTGCAAGGGAGAATATTGTTCAGTACTTCCTTTGCCTGTTTTCCCGACGCCCATTTATGAATTTTTTATGGGCCTCATCATTTTTGGTATTTTATGGCGAATTAGAAAACGATGGCAAACACCATTGAGCATGTTTTCTGTCTATTTAATATTCAACGGTATTGAACGATTTTTAATTGAACAAATTCGTGTCAACTATAAATATGATTGGGGTTTTATGCAACCCACCCAAGCTGAAATCATCGCCGTTGCAATCATGACAGCCGGCATCCTGCTTTTCGTTTTTCGCAAACAGATTGATCGTTTCATTCACGTGGATAAAAGCAAGGAAGCTTTAGACTCTTCTGAATCTTAAATCTCGCCTTTAAACATCATCAGAATTTCTTCTTTTCTATTCCTGCTCACAGGAATACTTGAACCGTCGGTCATTACCAAAAAACCACCATCCTTTTTACTATATTGCTGGATGTATTTGCTATTGATGATATAACTCTGGTGGGGACGTATAAATCCCTGTGGGGTAAGAATGTCTTCGAAATAGCGCATGGTTTTTGAAGCGATGATTTTTTCTCCATTGGTCAATACAATGGTTGTATAATTATCGCTACTTTGGCAATAGAGAATTTCTTGAGGATCATAAAATAAAATCTTATCCTGAAAACCAACTGCAATTTTATTTCCGGGCATACCGCTCTGAATTTGTACCGGATTTGTCGGGAGATTGTATTGCATCAATAAATTGGTGAGTTGTTGTTGAATATTGGTTTCACCTTTCAACTTGCGAAATTTCTGAATCGCGTGGGTCAGCAGCTCTTCATCAATCGGTTTCAACAAGTAATCCAATGCAGAAAGTTTGATAGCGCTAATCGCATACTGATCGTAGGCTGTTGTAAAGATGACATTAAAATTATACCTCCCGAGGCGATGCAATAATTCAATGCCGGTCATGAATGGCATTTGAATATCTAAAAAAACCAGATCGACCTGATTTTGTTCAAGATATTGTAAGGCCTGTTTTGAAGATGTAAACTTTTCGACTATTTCGATGTCATCAAAATTTTGCTTAATGAGGATTTCAAGAACCTCTACGCAATTTAATTCATCGTCGATTATGACCGTTTTAAACATGATATTGATTTATTGGTTAAGGATAGTTTGGTTAAATTTAGCATCAAAGAGTGTGATGATGATTTTTGTTCCGGTGGCTTCACCATCCGCATTGCGTAAATCGGCCACTTCCACCGAAGATTGTGGTGTTGATCCAAGATTCATCAGGCGTAAACGACTTTCACCCAAAGCCATCCCAAAAGATTTATGCTTCTTCGTTTTACTTTCTAATTGTCTGGCTTTCTCACGCCCCACACCATTATCTTCAATTTCGATACAAATATATTGTTGATCATTTCGTTTCACGGAAATAACAATATTTTTTTCACCTTCTTTGTGTAACAAACCGTGCCAAATGGCATTTTCTACATAAGGTTGTAACAACAGGGATGGGATGCGGATACTACCCGGTTGTATTTCCGGGCTGAGTACAATCTGATAACTAAACTGATTACTGAAACGCATCCCTTCAATGATCATATAAAGCTCGATCGTTTGCAGTTCTTCTTCCAGATTGATAAAAGTAGCCGAAGAGTTATTGAGAATATTACGAACCAACTGCGAAAATTTCACCAAGTAACGTGAGGCTAGTTTGGTATCATTTCGAAGAATAAAATTATTGATTGAATTGAGTGAATTGAACAAAAAGTGTGGATTAATTTGTGCCCGGAGGGCTTTCATTTCTACTTCCGCCAATTCCTTGGTATATTGAATTCTAATCGCTTCTTTTTCACGAATCTGATTGATCTTATTTTTATAAATCATGTAAATAAGCTGTGCCGCCAAAAGCACTGATGCCAGAATAAACCACCATGTTTTATAAAAGGGCGTTGCGATCGTAATTTGAAGACGGCTAAAATCATCACTCCAAATACCGTCTGCATTGGCACATCTTACCTGAAATTCATACTTACCTGAATTTAAATTGGTATAACTCACATAATTACGATCAGTAGTATTGATCCATTCTTTATCGTATCCTTCAAGTTTGTATTGATATTTAATTTTTCCCGGAAGAGAAAAACCCAAAGTAGAAAATGATAAAGAGATGGAATTTTCAAAATGACGTAAATCTACCTTGTCCAGAAAACAAATATCCTCTTTGGTTTGTAGTGGATTTTCAAATACTTTAAACTCATTGATATATACAACAGGTACTTCCGGATTATTTCTGATTTCGGAAGGATGGAAAACATTGAGTCCATTTAAACCTCCAAAAACGAAACGACCATCCCGTAGTTTGGTATATGCCCCTGTATTAAATTCATTCGATTGCAAACCATTACTCTCATCAAAATTCCTAATTTGCGGATTGGCTTTTTTCAACAATACCGATTCATTCCATTGGATATTCGAAAGTCCGGCATTTGTACTGATCCAAAAACTGCTATCATTTTCGGCCAGTATGGAGTAAACAACATTATTATTGAGAAAATCGTTGGTACTTAGAGTTCTTAATAATTGAAAATCTTTGGTATATACTGCAATTCCTCCTCCGTCTGTTCCCGTCCAAATACGTCCCTTATAATCCTGATGAAAACATTTAATTGATTTCAAAGTTCCGGTACGCAAAGAATTTTCTTTTGGAAACAAGCGGGTAATGTTCAGTTGTTCATCAATTTGATAAATACCCTTTTCCGTTCCAATTAAAATGACTCCTTCACGGGTTTGATATAAACATCTCAAGCCATTATTCTTAAAAAAAGGATAGGCCTCTGCTGTAAATTGTCGGATGACTTTTCGTTGGCTATCAATCAAATTAAGTCCATTCTCTCGTGTACCCACCCATATCCGATTTTTTTTCTTTTGTTGAAGGGTATTGATATCCACCACTGCAATCCCATTCCCATTGAAACCTAACCACAATTCCGAACCAATACGAATCATTTCGATGATATAATTTTCTGAAAGGTTTAAAAGGTTCTTAAAGGAAAAAAACTCAAAATGATTTTGTGTTTTGGTATATCTCACCAATCCACTGCCTGCTGTACCGATGATTAAATTACCTTGATCATCTTCAGCTATTTTTCGCACAAATTTGATGGTTTTTGTATCATCTGAATCTTTGCGCACAATAGGTACAAATTTTTTCACATAAGGATCAAATACATCCAATCCTGAACCATCATAACCGAGATAAATAAATCCACTCCTATCCGCAAATATTTTCAGACAATAATTAGCCGCAATGGGTAAGATATGCTCATTTTTTTTGAGTTGAAATAATTTACTGGTCGTATAATCATAAACAAATAAACCCTGACCATAGGAGCTCAATAGCAAAATATTTTTTCGGGAATCGTATTGAATAGAATTCACCGCAACCAACTTTTGATTCAAGGCCAATAAGGGTGATTGTTGAAATTGATGATTCGAAGGTTGAAACTGGTATAATTCTCCGGAGATAGACCCTAAGATGATTTGATGATATTTGTCAAAAGCTGCTGTGGTAAATACACTTTCAGGTATTGGAAAATTAAACAATTGAAATTTGCCGGTATTGTCATCCAATTCCAAAACATCCCCGTTAGAAAAAACACTGAATATTTTATTTCCGTAGGAGAGGATCTCCAGTAAATCTGTTTCTTTTGGAATCAAAGGCGTAAAATATTCAATCACCTCTTCGGTCAAAGAATTGTATCGCAACAACCCTTTGCCATGGATATGAAACCACACCTTACTTTCTGTTTCTTCAAGTACCCATGATAATTTATATTTTTTAAGAACTGAAGGATAAATTGTTTGATTCTGACGAGTATCAAATATATGAAACCCGTCACTACTCAATAAATAGAGAAAACGACCATTTCCGGCATGCAGTTTATGAATTTTGGAGGATGGTAAAGAACGGGGGTCTTCCGGGTTATGCCGGAATACCTTCATGTAATTTCCATCGAAGCGATTGAGGCCGTCAAAAGTGGAAATCCAGATAAAGCCTTTGGCATCTTGCGCCATATCGGTGACAACCACCTGTGATAAACCTTCTTTCAGTTGAATATTACGAACATAAATTTTCTCAGGCTGAAAACCTTGTGTGTAGCCTGTCAACAGACAGACCATTAAAATACCGATGTATCCTGATATTTGTAAGTATCGCTTCAAGCTGAATCAACTTTGGCTAAGATATGATTTATAGAATATCCATTGGTGTAAATTGAGTATTTGGTTATATAATCCATGAATTTGGTGGTTTTGCAGAGAAATTGGTAAAATTGCAGACACGATGTCTGATCAACAAAATACAATCTTAGGATTAAAATTACCCACCGATCCAAGATGGGTCAACCTGGCGGAGATGTCTTTACAGGATATTCTGACGGATCATGCCTATTGTGAACAAAAAGCAGCCAGCAACTGTATTAGTTTAATTCAAAGATACCCTCAGCATCAGCGCTTGGTTGATGAATTGGCACCCATTGTTACCGAAGAATGGGGACATTTCAGAATGGTTCTTTCTGAATTAAATAAACGAAAATTGAGTCTGGGCAAACAACGCAAGGACCTGTATGTGAATGAATTGATGACCAATATGCAGAAAGGCGGGCACCCGGATGATCGTTTGCTCGACCAATTGCTCATCTTTGCCTTGATTGAGGCCAGGAGCTGTGAGCGTTTCAGGTTAATGAGTGAAGAATTGGAGGACGAATATCTTCGTAATTTCTACCGAAAATTTATGATTTCCGAAGCGGGACATTATCGTTTGTTTTTAGACCTGGCAAAAACCTATTTACCCCATGAAAAGGTAAAAAAAAGGTGGAAAGAATGGCTTTTGATCGAAAAAGAAATTTTAGAAAATATGGAAATACGGGGAGATCGTATGCATTAGCATCAAGTTTGTAAATAAGTTGTAAACCAAATCAATATTTTTGTAATGTAGAAAGATATAATGAACCTTTGTCAGCATTAAAAGAAATAAACATGAAAAACCTGAAATCAATTCTCTTAGCCTCATTCTTAACGATTGGCGCATTCTCAACAACTATTTTCACTTCTTGCGATCCTGATGCTTGTAAAGACGTCGTTTGTCAAAACGGTGGTACATGTACAGATGGTCTTTGTGCTTGTCCTACAGGATATGAAGGTACAAATTGCGAAACCTTGTCTCGTACTAAATTTTTAGGCGTATTTACAGGTGCTGAAACTTGTACAGTAGGGTCTGACAACTACTCAATCACTTGCACTGCAAACAGTGATGATACCAAATTTAATATCCAGAATTTGTATAACGACAATCTGACTGCGATTGCTTCTGCATCTGGAAATGCATTCACCATTCCTTCTCAAACAGTAGCTTCTGGCGTTACAGCTGTCGGTTCTGGTACAATTACAGGAAATACCATCACAATTACTTACACAGTTACGAACTCTTTGACTTCTAACACTTGTACATTTACAGGTACTAAATAATTATAAAGATTATAGTAAAGACTCCCTTCGGGGAGTTTTTTTTATGCCCCTATTTTTATGTGTTAAGGATGTTCAATGGATGCCTGTCGACCTCAGGTTGATTGTGCATCAAAACAAGACCAGGCAGGAATTCAATATTTCTCAAAATCCAAAAGAATCAACTAAACTATTTGGTCATTTCTAAACCATTTACAAAATTGATCATCCATAATGCTTACTTTCCATGCACTACCATAAAAAATAATACTTGTATAAAAGAAAATAATAAAGATGGAAATACGATCTAATTTTAAGAAAAACACTTCATCTGATCGTATGAATTACTTCATGAAAAGGGACTAAAATAGGCTAGTTCCCTCTAAGAGCTGAAATTTTTTGCGTTTAAAGCCAAGGAAATCCGATGACTCCAAATCTTTAAAAGATGATCCCCTACAGAATAAAGAATCTGCATGCAGGACAGTAAAAAATATTTAGCTTTAAACCGCGAAACTCGTGCCACAACCACATGTGGATGAAGCGTTCGGGTTTTTGAATGTAAACCCACGTGAATTAAGTCCTCCTTCAAAATCAACTTCAACACCAAACAGATAGATTTCATGGGATGGATTCATGATTACCGGAATTCCTTCAAGTATATACTCACGATCTGCTTCCTGCTTTTCGTCGTATTCCAATACATAGGTCATTCCACTGCAACCACCACCTTTCACCCCTACCCTTAAGTAAGGTTTGTTTGCATCCGTTTGGAGAAGACGTTTCAATTCACCAATCGCACCTTCTGTTAATCGAACCGGAACTTGCATGACTTCTGACATATTCTTTTATTTTTTTTCGTTGAGCGTTGCCTTCTTTTCCGCATTTTTTACAGCCTTTAAAGAGTCATATTCTTGTTGGTTTTTAACACCCGGTGCACGTACAACCCGCATTGAATCTGAGTTCGTTGTAACTTGCTCCGTTTTAGGTTTGGCCTTTCGTTTACGTTTCTTCTTCTTTTTGGCTGAAGCGTCCATTTGAACAACAAATAAAACACTCAAGAGACTAACGACCAGTAACAGAAATTTTCTCATTCTTAAATGGCTGGTTGTTTAATTTAAATTGTAAAACATATTGTCCATTCGCCAACGGCCCTTTGTTAAAGCTGAACAAGTTATTGCCCTTTGAAATTTGAGAGGCATATACATGTCGCACAAAACGCCCGTTCATATCATACAAATCAATTTCAATTTTACCACTTTCCGGCAAATCTAATTGAATACTATATACATCTTCAATAGGGTTCGGGAATACTTCAACTTTTGAATCGGTGTTTTGTTGAATATCCTCAACATCAGTAGGCCAGGCTCCTTTGCTAATTTTTGCAAAATGATTGGTCCAAGTATTGTTGGTATTACCATACATTCCGAATACCCACACGGTAGGAACAGAAGCATTTAATTCACGTGAAGCACCCGAATAATCTCCCCAACGCGTTACACCGCCTTGTGGAAATACGCTGGCATAACCTGTACCGGCCTTTACCATGATCGGATTTGATTCCTGAAAATTGTCATTCACAAACACGGCTCTCATACCCGGATAATCACTATTACTGGAGCATAAGAAATGGATCAAAGCGGATTGATCGGTGTTGGTCCATCCCATAGAAGCAATGGCAGGAAATGCACAATCTTTTCCGGTAATTTTGATGACTTTATTATTCTGTAATTGCCAATTGGAACCGTTCTTTTTTAACCTAGAATAGTTGACACCTGAATAACCACTTCCGGCATCGCTGTGAAATACATAGTGGATGGTTCCATTTAAATAAAACCCATCCATACCACGGTTATCTCCAATCTGCAAATCTACATTTGTGCCTTGTTGTATTCCATCAGCCGGTGATGGTGCACTTGGAATGGTGACATATTGATCAATAATCTGGGGATTGTTTTGAACGGCATTGGTGATTTCATAAATAGCCAAATTTGTTCCGAAAAGGGTTTGATCCGTACTCACGAGGAACATATTATTTCCATATCCACCACCTTGACCATTTGTCATCGGAACCATCGTAAATGGACTATTGGCAATATTATACCATAGGGAGGCATCGGCTGCAGCAAGTGATTGACCAGCATAACATTTTGTTTTATCAATTTGATAAATCACACTTTGTTCGTAATCAAAATTATTTGTAAAAAGATTTCCTGTTACAAACACATCATGGTTTGAAACCCCAATTTTCGGATAATCAAACCACACATTAGTGCCAACAGCAGCACTTTGATTCCCACTAAATTGATAGAAATAAAATCCATCTGCTGGATTGGACGTTTTAGAAAAAGCCAACAAAAGCTGAGATGAAGAAGAATTTCCCTCACATGTTTGGGCAAATACGATAAAACGGTCAGCCTGAGGATCAAAGATTACCTTCGGATCACAGGTATTTGTAGAGAGTAGCGAGCCGTTTGAAATGGAAGAGAAAAAGTTTTGTAACCCGACAATGGAACCAATACCGGCTCCGGTGCCAGTATTATAAGTTCTGATACTGCTATTCACCACAGCAATCAATTGCCCACTTTTATTCACAGCACAAGAATTATCTGATGGAGTTCCCTGATTTCCCAAAGCATTATACCCTACAATGAGTGTTGGATCCAGCCCACGAGTTTTCTGTGCGGTTGTGGACTCTTCATCTAGTCCTGCCTGTATCGCCGCTTCTTTTTCCTTCATTTTTTCCTCTTTCAGCAATTTCAACGCCGATTCATCTTTGGATTCATTTTTCGAAACCACCGGTGTCATCATTGGTAAAAGCTCGAGGTCATCTGATTTAGGAATTGCAAAACCCAGATAAGTACCCTGTATATTCATTCGTTTGGCACCCCCGGCTTGAATACCGTTCTGATCTTGTGCAAACAATAAATTGATACCCGAGTAGGTCAGGCAAAGAAAAAGAAGCGTTTTTTTCATGTATAGTTTCGTTTCGTTGATAATGAATAAATTGTCCGCTAGAACAATTTTAGAAGTCACAAATTTACGACAAAGTGATGGAATGAAGCCATAAATAGCATTGATTGACCTTTGGAATCTTTACTTTTGCCGAAGAAAAAAAAGTATTTCTTTTACCAAATCGGGCATATCCATCAAAGAAAACATTGATCAGAACCTCGTTCCCACATGAAAAGTTTCCAAATCCCAGACTTTTATCGAAGTCCACTTATTTCAGCTATCAAATCTGCACGCAAAAATGCGGATAAGATGAAAAAGGATTTTACCCCGACCAGATTAGATTTTGGCCCTTTGGAAATTTTCCTGGCCCGACATTTTGGGTTCTGTTATGGCGTTGAAAATGCAATTGAAATCGCATTTCGAACAGTAGATGAAAATCCGGGAAAAAGAATCTTCCTGCTGAGTGAAATGATTCATAATCCTCAGGTTAATGCGGATTTGCAGAAAAATGGTGTGTCGTTTATCATGGATACAAAAGGCCGGATTTTGACGCCTTGGGAAGAATTAAATGCGGATGACATTGTCATCATACCGGCTTTTGGTACCACCCTGGAAACCGAACAAAAACTTCGTCAAATTGGCATTGATCCCCTGAAATATAATACCACCTGTCCGTTCGTGGAAAAGGTCTGGAACCGATCAGAACAAATCGGAACCAAAGGCCATACCATCATTATACATGGCAAACCCGACCATGAAGAAACCCGTGCAACATTCTCACATAGCAGTGTGCATGCTCCGGCGTTAGTAATCCGCGATATGCAGGAAGCTCAATTGCTTGCCGAATATATCACGCAAAAAAAATCTTCTGCTTCGTTTTTTATCGACTTTGAAGGCCAATACTCAGCAGGTTTTAATCCGGAATTGCATTTGCAATTTATTGGCGTGGTCAATCAAACCACCATGCTTGCCAGTGAAACACAGGGCATTGCCGACTATTTAAAAGGCGTGATTATTCAGCAATTTGGAGAAGCGGAAAATCATTTTGCCGATACAAGGGATACCTTATGTTATGCTACCAACGATAATCAAAGTGCTGTGCAGGGCATGCTTTCAACAGAGGCTGATTTGGCCATCGTTATCGGAGGATACAATAGTTCCAATACCTCACATCTGGTTGAACTATGCGAAAAAAAACTACCCACTTATTATATCGAAAATCAGGATAATATAAACAATGAAAACTCTATTCGACACTATGATTTTCATCTAAATCAGGAAAAAAATACGAAAAACTTTTTGCCTCAATCAGATAAAACTCGTATTCTGATCAGCTCCGGTGCTTCTTGTCCGGATGCCATTGTTGAAAAAGTTATCCAAAAATTACAAGGCTTTTATCCGAATAGTCGACCTGTATCCGAATTAATTGAACAATTTCAATAAATTTATCAGGATTGCTGAATTAACTGTAATGCCCAATCTTCAGCAATATCCAATTGCTCCTGCATACTTAATCCGGAATTATTTAATTCTCGGGCATCATCCGCTTTGCGCAAGGGATCGAACGCACGAGTTGAATCTAAATGGTCACGGTGTGCCAAATTTGCCTGCACTTCCTGACGCGAAATTTCTGGCGATTTAATTTTTAATTCATCATATCGGCGCTGCGTTCTTACCTCGGGATCTGCTGTTAGATAGATTTTTAACTCTGCCTCCGGAAATACAATAGTACCAATATCCCGCCCATCCATGACCATTTTTTTATGAACACCCATTCTTTGTTGCTGCGCGACGGCAAATTTACGAACAGCTTCCAATGCTGATACTTCGCTCACTTTAGCGGAAACTTCCATGGTACGAATTGCGGCATCAACCGGTTCTTTATTCAAACAAATCCCATTTTCATCAAAATGTAATTCAATGTGATCAAGCGCCAATAAAACTTCCTCTTGATTGT
Organism: Bacteroidota bacterium; assembly: GCA_016715505.1. GTDB lineage: Bacteria > Bacteroidota > Bacteroidia > Chitinophagales > Chitinophagaceae > OLB11. The sequence continues at coordinate 30,107 of JADJZY010000032.1, read as the reverse complement.
TCAATGCAATGTCGTGTCGCATAAAATAAAGCGTGATGGCCCGATACATTGCACCACTATCAATATAAGTATATCCCAATCGTTGGGCCAATTGTTTGGCAAGTGTACTCTTTCCGGTTGAGGAAAATCCATCGATGGCAATGATGATATCTTTCATTTGCCTGCAAAGAACGCAAATTGAATCAATAACAAAAAATTACACTATCCTAATAAAATAAAAAAACGTCCACTTTCTATGCTTGCTAAAAATGGTCCGACTATATTTGTTCATCATTCATCCATTCAATCATTTTAAAGATTATGAAAGAAAATAAAGCCCTCAATATCACTCTGACTATAATCCGCATTTTTGTGGGTGTCTTGTTTATTTTTTCAGGTTTAATCAAAGCCAACGACCCATCTGGTCTTGCCTATAAAATGGGCGAATTTTTTGAGGTTTGGGCCAAAGAAGGTTATGCACCATCCTTGATGCATTGGCTGAATAATTATTCTCTGCTTTTTTCTATTCTGATGATTGCCTTTGAAATTGTTGCGGGTGTCGCTCTGATCATTGGATATCGCTTTAAGTTATTTGCATATTTAATTTTATTGCTCACCATTTTCTTTACCTTCCTCACGGGGTACGCCTTGTTTAGCGGAAATATCAAAGAGTGTGGATGTTTTGGAGATTGTATCAAATTGCAAGCCAACGAATCATTCATGAAAGATCTGATTTTACTTGCCTTGCTGCTCATTTTGGTTCTCTTCCGAAAACGTATTAAGCAGTCATTTGGAAATGGTGCGGCCACGGCTGTCATGGTTGTTTCATTGATTTTAAGTTTTTGGATGCAATGGTATGTTTTAAAACATCTGCCTTTTAAAGATTGTCTGGCTTATCGGGTTGGTAATAATATTCTGAAAGAAATGACTCCCGGTAAGGATTATGTACCTGCTAAATTTGAAACAATACTCACTTATGAAAAGGATGGTGTAAAAAGATTTTAATACCCAAAACTTCCCCTGGCAGGATACTACCTGGAAATTTGTCGATAGCAAAAGCACTGAAGTCAGTCCTGCACTCAATGAGCCACCGATCAAAGATTTTGCCATTGGTGACTTTGACGGAAACGATCAAACCCAAACCATTTTAAATTACCCCGGTTATGTTTTTGTCGTCTTCATCAAAGATGTCAAAGAAGCCCATACAGAAAACATTTCGGCATTACAAAAACTCATAGAAGACGCCAAGAAATCAAATGTACCCGTTATTGCAATTAGTGCCTCCAACGACATCGAAACGAGTGCCTTTAGTAAAAAGCATCAGTTAGATTTATCTTTTTATACCATCGATGCAACGGTTTGTAAAACAGCCATGCGCAGCAACCCGGGTATCATGTTATTACAAGCTGGCACAATCAAAGGCAAATGGAGCTATGCCAATTATCCCGATTTAGCCTCGCTGAAATTGGATTATTCCCAAAATCAAAGCCCTCTTTTTATGACGGTGATGCCTGAGAATGTTATTCCTGATTCCAGCGCTGTGCAGAATTAAACGGAGTTCAATGTATATTAGCGCAAAAATTTTGTGCTCCCCTTTCTACTCAAAAAAATACTCAATGGTTTGCTCGTTCTACTGGGCGTAGTGGTGATTGTATTTTTTTTGTTTTTCGTCATCTTGCCTGCCGATCCTGCTAGGCTGACAATGGGGCAAAGAAGTGACGCTAAATCATTGGAGAATATTCGCAAGGAGTTGTATTTGGACCAACCCTTACCCAGACAATTTACACTTTACCTGAACGATTTATCACCGATTGCTGTTCATGGCGACAGCTTAAAAGCGCAGGAAAAATATCGGTATACCAAGTTACTGGAATGGGGTGAATCAGAAGCCTTGGTTTTAAAACCCCCATTTTTACGTCGTTCCTATCAAACCAAAAAGGCTGTGAGCAGTATGCTGTGGGAAGCTTTTCCCGGGACCCTGATACTGGCTTGTTTATCGATCTTTTTTGCCAGCATCCTGGGTATTTTTTTAGGAACGGTTGCTGCTTTGAAACAACATACCTGGATGGATAGTTCAATCATCTTTAGTAGTGTTTTGGGCATTTCTGCACCCTCTTTTTTTGCTGGTATTTTTATTGCCTATCTGTTTGGATTTTTATGGTCTGACTGGACCGGATTGAGCATCATATCACCCATGTGGGATTATGATCCCTATGAAGGAAAAAAACTCGTACTCAAAAGTTTAATATTACCGGTACTTACTTTGAGTATACGCCCATTAGCCATTATTGTACAGATTACCCGAAGTTCGATGTTGGATGTGATGCAACAGGATTTTATACGAACAGCAGTGGCCAAAGGTTTGAGTAAAAAAGCAGTGATTTGGCGTCATGCATTACGCAATGCCCTCAATCCAGTCATCACTTCCATTTCTGGATGGTTTGCCGAATTACTGGCTGGTTCCTTCTTTATTGAATATATTTTTGGCTGGAAAGGCCTGGGAAAGATTACGGTAGATGCCCTCAATAAATTTGATTTCCCGGTTGTTATGGGCGCCGTATTATTTACGGCACTTATTTTTATCGTGGTGAATACCCTGGTGGATTTGTTATATAAATTGATTGATCCCCGAATTCAATGATTACAGGTTTTTCACCAATTTCATTTCGTCAACAATCCATTTGGCATTCCCAAATTTTTCAATAATAAACAAGGTATATCGAATATCTAAGGTGATGTTTCTGCACAAGTTCGGATCAAATAAAATATCGCTCATAGTACCTTCCCAAATCCGATCGAAATTCGTTCCGATTAATTCACCTTTTGCATTCAACACCGGACTTCCGCTATTTCCGCCGGTTGTATGATTACTCGCTAAAAAGGCCAATGGAACCGTATACTGACCATTTTGCTGAATCGCATACTGGCCGTAATCTTTGCTCGCATGTAATCGTTTTAACTTTTCAGGCAAATTAAATTCTTCTGCATTCGGATCAGCCTTTCGGATTGCGCCATCCAATGTCGTCATAAATTCATAGCGCATTCCATCCTGCGGTTTCAGTCCTTCTACTTTACCGTAGGTCACCCGCATGGTACTATTTGCATCCGGGTAAAATGGCTTTTTCTTTTCCGCATAATACAGCTGAAGTGCTTCCATGTATGTTGAATAAAAGCGATTCATTTTTTGTAAACGCCCTTTTAAAAATCCATTGTTTGCTTTTTGCAGCGCTTCAAAATACGTGAAGGTGATATATACCGGATCTTGTCCAATCAACTTCATGATTTTTTCTTTGTCTCTGAGTCGAATAAATTCATTGAATAAGTCAGGATTGGATAAAACAGAATACTGATAGATCCGGTCAATTTGTGAGGCTGAAACCCAGTTACTATCGCCGATATCATTTTGATACACCTGCCACAAACTGCGAGTAATTTGATAGTCGGTCGTCAAATCCATGCCCTTATAAAACCCGGCCATATCTCTTTCATAAACCACCAAACTATCTAGGGTTTTCATCGTATCCAGGGATTTCAAAATGCCATTAAAAAATACTGCCTTTTTTCACCAATTCCGAAGCCCAGATTCCTTCCAGCAAATACTCACTCAAACGAATAGATTCTCGATGATTTTTATAACACCAATCCAAGCTATCAACGATTCCTGTATATTTATTCCGATTCTGATTAGCACTCACCCAAGCCCGACAATCTTTTTCAAACGATTTCTTTTTTTGGATAGCATCATTGACCTGCAACCCTTTTAATTCACCTTTCCACTTTTTATAATAATTGGCAATACTGGCTTGTTTTGCCGCATATTTAATAAAAATACTTTCGTCGTTACTCATGGCAGAACCCATAATGTCTAGGCGTTTATGACGAAGTTTAATTCTAATCGGATCTAAAACTTCCATCACTTCCTGAACACCCGAAGCCGTTAAATATTCCTGGGTTCGCCCGGGAAAACCATACACCATCGTAAAATCTTTTTCTTTAACCCCTGATATATTAATTTTTAATGATCTTCTTGGTTTAAAGGGTCTATTGGATGCCGAATAAGCAGCCGGTTTATTATCCTGGGAGGCATATATACGAAACACCCCAAAGTCGCCTGTATGTCTTGGCCAGGCCCAGTTATCGGTATCCCCGCCAAATTTACCAATTCCATTTGGGGGAAATGCCACCAGGCGGATATCTGTAAATTTTTCGGTCAGAAATAAATAATAGGTATTGTCAGCATAAAATGATTTGATCGAAGCATCATATCCGGTTGAACTCTTGTATTGTTTTTCAATGGCCAGAATATTTTCATTGATTTTTTTAGTCCGAACGGAATCGGCCATGTCTTCAGTTATACCCGCTTTTACCCCTGGCGTCACATCATCAATACGAATGATAAAGGTGACGGATAAACCCGGACAAGGCAATTCGCCCTGCTGATTTGGTGCAAAAAAACCATTGCTGAGGTAGTTCTGCCCCACACTGCTCAAGCCTTGTACCGTTCCGTAACCGCAGTGATGATTGGTTAAAACCAACCCTTGTTCGGATATCACTTCGCCGGTACAACCACCCCCAAAAATCACAACCGCATCTTTGAGGCTTCCGGCATTGATATCGTAAATGTCTTTAGCCTTGATTTTCATTCCCATGCTCTGCATCTCTTTTTCATTCAAACGTTCGAGCAAAAAGGGCAACCACATGCCTTCTTTAGCAATAATTCGGGATGTGCATAAAAAAAGAAATAAAAATAATAGTTTCGATTTCATCAGGCAGTTAATTTCGTAATCCTCAAAAATATTGCAAAGAGGCTGGAATACCAATGTTTATCGAACCCAATATCCGAAATACCAAAAAAGGCTGGATTGAAGTCGTTTGCGGATCGATGTTCAGCGGCAAGACCGAAGAACTCATCCGCAGGCTGAAAAGAGCCCAGATTGCCCATCTGAAAGTAGAAATCTTTAAACCGGGTGTGGATACCCGTTATGATGCGGTTGACATCGTATCGCATAACGAAAACCGGATAAAAAGTACCCCCATCGAAAATTCTCAACAAATGTTGCTGCTGGCTCAGGAGGTTGATGTAGTGGGTATTGATGAAGCACAATTTTTTGATGATGAAATGCCAAGCGTTGCAGAAGCACTGGCATCGCGGGGAATACGGGTGATTGTTGCCGGTCTGGATATGGACTTTTTAGGCCGCCCTTTTGGACCCATGCCCCATGTTTTGGCCATGGCCGATTATATCACCAAACTGCATGCTATTTGTGTGGTTTGTGGCGACATTGCCAATTTCAGTTTCCGCAAATCAGCTCATGAGGCCACCTTGCTGCTGGGTGAAACCGATGTTTATGAACCTCGTTGCCGCAGTTGTTACCACAATCCAACATTGGCTTGATTGTAAAAGGCCATCAGGATCAATTTCCATCTTCTTTATATTAATCTTAGTAAAAAACTATACCCAGTTTAAATTTCAACGAATACATTTGCGCCATAATTATTTACAATGAGTGAGTTTCCTTATGTGCCTTATGGTACCACTGTTCATGGTCAGGAAGAAATTGATGCTGTCGTACATGTGTTGCGTACCACTACTCAAATGAGCACCCATGTGCGTGAATTGGAATCAAAAGTGGCAGCACTTTACGATAAAAAATATGGCATCGGGGTAAACTCCGGTTCCAGCGCTTTATACCTGGCTGCCGATTTATTAAATTTTGAGCCGGGCACAGAAATACTCACACCCGCCCTCACATTCTCGACCACTGTTGCGCCTCAAATCAAGAAATCTTGGGTTCCTGCATTTTTAGATGTGGAAGAAGGCACGTATAATGTAGACGTTAATAAAGTAGAGGAAATGATTACGCCAAAAACAAAGGCGATGATCATCCCTAACCTGATTGGAAATTTACCCGACTGGAAAGTGTTGCGCGAAATCGCCGATAAACATCAGTTGTTTGTTTTAGAAGATAGCGCCGATACCCTGGGCGCCGAAATCAACGGCAAAAGCAGCGGGCGATTCACCGACATGAGTACGACCAGTTTTTATGGCAGCCATATCATCAATTGTGCGGGTAATGGCGGAATGCTTTGTGTAAACAGCGAGGCGTATATGAACAGAGGCAAGCTTCTCCGCAGTTGGGGCCGCTCCTCTTCGTTGTTTGTGGAAAGCGAAAAAATTGAAAACCGTTTTAATGTTGAAATCGAAGGCATCCCTTATGATGCAAAATTTGTATTTGAAGAACCCGGTTACAATATTGAGCCATCCGAAATGGGCGCTGCATTTGGCTTGGTGCAATTGAGTAAATTACAATCCAATATTGATTTGCGTACCCAGCATTATCATCGTTTACGCCAGTTTTTTGAGAAATATGAAGAGTTCTTTATCCTCCCGAATCAATTACCGGATTCCCGTACCGCTTGGTTGGCTTTTGCGGTAACCATTCGCGATACCGCACCATTTATTCGCAGAGACTTACAGATCTTTCTTGAAAAACGAAATATTCAAACCCGCACGGTGTTCACAGGAAATATTCTCCGACAACCCGGTTTCAAAAACTGTGCCCACAAAGGTCGTAAGGACGGATATCCGGAAGCCGATAAAGTGATGCGTGGCGGTATGTTGATGGCTTGTCATCATGGACTGAATGACATACAAATTCAACACATGATGGATAGTGTTGACATTTTTATGCAGCAATTATAAATTTTTGGGGTGCCTGCCGCCGCCATGTAAACCCTCCTAATCGGCATGCGTTTCTATCGCGGCGTCATCGGGCTGTTCAGCGCTAGTCCGGCCCTCCTGCGTCGGTCCGGAGCTAGACTGCTGCCATCCCTGGCACAAAAGCCGGATGGTGGATGCATAAAAATAAAATTCAATTTATATAAGAGCTAACTGAATAATACCGAAGTGAAATATGTAATACCGATAGTGTGGTTGTAACCTTCGTTCCTTAGGTACATCCACATCATCGGTACGGGTTAGACCAATGTTCTTGGTCTAAACAGCTATCATATTACCGAAATACTCTTTGTAATACTCGTTCCTCGTCAACAAAGAGTAAATCGGTACAGGCAGGCATTTACTCTCGTCTCGTCAGAGCTGACGAGACGAGATAAGAAGTGGTCCCCGCTAGTTCTAGTGTATTTTAAGCAGTTTGGTTGGCGCGGTGTCTGTGACCCGTGCCCAATCTGATAAGAGTTGATTATCTTTAAAAAATGGAGGACGTTTTGAAATTAAATGTATTACAGAATGATGTTGAAAGAATGCAGGCACGGGAAGGTGAAATTGAAGATATTGATGAATACTATAACCAACAAATACATAGTTTACAAGATGTTGTGACTGGCACTTTTGGCAATCAGAAAGAAAAGATTCCAAAAACTTTTGATGCCACCGAATATATCCGAATCCGGTAAGCTCATTTATCAACATTGATTTAGGTAATAAAATGGAAGCGGAGTTTATCCTCTACAACTCTTATGGTGAAGAAGTAGTAAAATAAAATTGAAAAATCCAAAAAGTACTTATAACCTAAGTCATCTTATTCCCGGACTTTATCACTTCCGAATTCAATATATTAATGGAGAAAATGAATCCGGTAAATTCACTAAACTATGAAAGGAATACTAATTTATACGGTTGTATTTTTTGTTCTGAATTACGGTAGTTCAGCACAGAATATGAGTGGACATCAATGGATTTTTGGTGCAGCAGGAATGGTCAGAACAGAATTTACGGATACCTCCAGACCAGATGTAAAACACCTTAATTCCAATACGCCATACTATTACCTCCAAGGGCATAGTAATATTTGCGATAGTGCTACCGGGCGTTTACTATTTTCATGCAATGGCATGATATTGTATGATAGTATTGGAGTAATTATGGATAATGGGGATAGTTTAGTTCCCCCAAATGCTTACAATCACACTGTTGTTCCTGCTGCTTTATACACTCAGAGTTCTTTGATATTACCCAAGGGAGCAATGGAGAGTTTTATGTATTTATTTGTACATTAACTGATGTAAAGTATGACTATTGGAATACCAATCCTTTAGGTGATGGGCGTTTCCACATGATTTACTCCTTTACAATATAGTTGACATCAACGCCAATGGGGGTTTAGGTAAGGTGATTGAGAAGAATAAAGTGTTGCTTCAAATGTAGAGTTACAAAAATTGGTATGCAGGCTTGCAGGCACCACAATGGGAGAGATTGGTGGTTGCTCACAAGGGCGCTATGGTACCAATGAAATGTACCGTTTTAGTGAAGTCCGATACCATACTGGGCCCTTTTGTCCAGACTTTCAGCAATCCAAAGTTTTCAGTCAATGATTTATTTGGTCAGTGACATTCAGTTCGGATGGTAAAAAACTAGCTATAGTGCATTGTACCCAATCGGACCTATTTATCGCTGATTTTAATCGTTGTTCTGGCGAATTGAGCAATCCAAAAATCGTTAATATCCCCTATGATAGCACTACGATTCCCAATACGGCCATTATTGATAGTGTAGTTGGAGGTGTATGTTTTTCTCCAAATAATCAATTTATTTATGTTTCCAAGTGGTATAATATTTATCAATATGAGTGGAATGAGCCTGACAGTAGTTTGGCATGGTACCGTGTCCAGCATGGTCCGGATACAACATATTTGCAATTTCAGTATTATAATTCCCTACAATGGCCCAGATGGACGAATCTATATTGGCAATTTTGGGGCAGATTTGAAACAAATGAGCGTTATTGATCACCCAGACTCCAAGGGTGCAGGGCAGGATTTTGTCGCAAATGTTTCCGGTTAGATGATACCACTCTATTTGCATTTGGTTCCCTCCCGGCCTCCCGGATTTTAACCTGGGTGGCGAGTGGGATCTGCTGGCCCTTGAGCCAGAGTGAAAGGGAGTGCGACCCGAATCCGAGTAGCACCGTTTTCATCATCCAAAATAAACATGGCAAAAAGAAGGAGCTGTATAATGTACAGGGTGAATTATTATTTTCAACGAATGAAGATGTCATAGATGTAAAATCGTTTGCGAAAGGCATGTATTATCTTCGGGTAGAGGGGCAGGTGAAGAAAGTGGTGGTGGAGTAAAATTTTGGAATGATGAAAGCGCCTGATAGCATTCAAGCAAAACCGGAAGTTCAGAGAACTTTTTTTATCTTTAGTTCGACATGCCGCAGAGCCGAACATGTCGAACAGCGGGCGCTAGACTGCTGCCATCCCTGGCACAAAAGCCGGATGGTGGATGCATTTAAAATAAATTCAATTTTAGTTATCCGGCCGCATTGCCCGGCTTCGGACCTGATGATCGTTTAAACCAGGGCTTCTTGGCCGATTTTTTGGGGCCAGGATTCGTTGGTACCGTTTTTTTGGGAGGCGCACTTGCTGTTTTAACCTGTTTTTGTGGAACTTCCGATTCATAAGGATGCCCGCTTTGAAGCGTTATATCCATTTTAATCAGTTTCTGAATATCTCTGAGGTTTTCACGCTCATCTTCACTACAAAACGAATAGGCCTTACCGCTCTTTCCGGCACGTGCTGTTCGTCCGATACGATGCACATAGGTTTCAGGCACATCCGGCAAATCATAGTTAATGACTAAAGACAATTCATCGATATCAATCCCCCGGGCTGCAATATCGGTAGCCACGAGTATGCGTATTTTACCGGTCTTAAATTGCAATAAGGCATGTTGACGGGCATTTTGCGATTTATTGCCATGAATAGCTGCCGCACTAAAACCAGCTTTATGTAACAATCGAACCACTTTATCGGCTCCATGTTTGGTACGTGAAAAAACCAATACCGAATCCGCATCCTCCTGCTTGAGTAGATGCTGCAATAAATTGATTTTGTCGTTTTTTTCCACCAAAACATTTGTTGTTCAATTTTTCAGCAGTGGACGAAACGGGGTAACCTCTACCATAACCGGTTGGGTTAAAATGGTATTGGCCAAGGTTTGAATTTCGCCGGGCATGGTGGCAGAAAAAAACAAGGATTGGCGTTTAGCGGGTAATAAAGCAATCACCTTTTTCACGTCATGAACAAATCCCATATCGAGCATTCGGTCTGCTTCATCCAAGACAAAAATGCGGAGATCGCTGAGTTTCACAAAGCCCTGTTGAATCAAATCCAATAAACGACCGGGTGTAGCAATCAGGATATCGGTTCCTCTTTGCAAGGCTTGGGTTTGAGCGCCTTGCGGAACACCTCCAAAAATTACAGTGGATACCAATTTTAAATGACGCCCATAGGCCTTAAAACTTTCATCAATCTGAATGGCTAATTCACGGGTTGGGGTTAAAATGAGGGATTTAATTTTTTTACGGCCCACTTCTTTCTCGGCATTCGTGAGAATTTGTAAGATAGGTATTGCAAAGGCGGCCGTTTTACCGGTTCCGGTTTGGGCACATCCAAGAAGGTCTTTGCCTTTTAATAATTCAGGAATGGCCTGGGCTTGTATAGGGGTTGGTTTCTCGTATCCTTCTTCATGTACCGCTTTGAGTATCAAGGGTAAGAGATTCAGTTGATCAAATGTCATTCGTTGATTTTCGAACGGCAAAGAACGACTATTTCAACGGGAATAAATACAATTATTCTGAGACCCCCTCAAATCTGTATACGGATTTTACGGTACCACAGCTTCACGAACACGAACCATGGACTTCTCCGCCAATGAGCTCAAGGAAGGCAGATTAAGACAATGCCTGAATAATGGGTAAAAAGGTTTCTGCTTTCAGGGCAGCCCCACCAATTAATCCACCATCTACATCCGGACAAGCAAATAATTCGGCAGCATTGGCAGCATTGCAGGAACCTCCATATAAGATACTTATTTCGTTTGCAGTATCTTCTCCATAATGTGTGGCCAATAAGGCGCGGATAAAAGCATGCATTTCCTGAGCCTGATTACTGCTCGCGGTTTTACCGGTACCGATGGCCCAGATAGGTTCGTATGCAATGATGACCTGATTTTGAAGCACCTCTGCATTTAAATGCATGAGGCTATCCTTTAATTGTTGCGCTACAAAATCATTTTGACTTTCGGCTTCGCGTACTTCCAATGGTTCGCCACAGCAAAATATTACCTGCATGCCAGCTTCAACCAGGGCATCCACTTTTGATTTTAAAAAATCGTGGCTTTCGGCGAAATACTGTCGTCGCTCGGAATGACCAATGATGACATGGGTAACGCCAATTTCTTTCAACATCGGAATAGAAATTTCACCGGTAAAGGCTCCGGAAGCTTTATCGTGGCAATTTTGAGCGCCGCAAAAAACCTGTGCTTTTCCACTATCCTGAATTTGACCATTTACACGGCTGATATGAATATAAGGTGGACAAAAAACCACTTGTTGATGGCTGGCTAATTGGGGTAAATCATTTAAAATACCATCTACCAAGGTACGTGCATCCTGGATGCCGGTATTCATCTTCCAGTTGCCTGCTACAATTTTTTTTCTCATTTATTTGGTTTTAGCGGTGTCTGTCACCGTGGTTGATTTAGGTTTTATTTTGGAACTATTCATTCCTTCAATCACATCTCGGGTAATATCGAGGGCATCATTGGCATACAAAATGGAGCCATCTTTGGAATAGGACAAAATATAATCATAGCCCATTTCTTCGTTATACTCCTTGATGTATTCGTGCAGATTATCATGAATTTCTTTATTAAAATCTTCCTGATCTTTGAGGTATTTGTTTCCGAGAGTGGATCGTTTATTTTCTAATTCGTTTTGTTTTTGCATGAGGCGTTGTTGTGCGGCCTCTCCTTCGGATTGAGACAATTCTCCGTTCTGTGCTTTTTTCTGAAGGGCGATATATTCATTTTGAAGGGCATTGGCCATACGTTCTAATTCAGCATCGATGTTTTTTTGACGAGTTTCGAATTCGGCCTTTTTCTTTTTAAAATAATCATAGTTGGCTTCGAGGGTATCAATATCGACATATGCAATTTTTACACCGCTCATCAACACTTCCTTTCCGGAGGAGTCTTTTGATTTGATGAGGCTTGTTTTGGGCATTTTAGAATTTCCACGCATCCCAAAAAGAATGGCGACTCCAATCAGGGCCAGTGAACTTAAAACCAGGGGTAAGTATTTCATGTATTTTTAAATAGGGCGCAAAAATCATCCAAAAGCGCTCTCTTCTGTGTTTCGGGAGCCTATATTTTCGTTAATCGTTTTGGTGAGAATGAGACCCTTGCTTAACCAATTGAATTGAATGCAATGGTCTGATCATTCGATGAAGAGCAAGATATCATCAGGCCCCGTGCCCGAAGGAGCAGTCCCTCAGCGCTGTATTTCCTTGCGCTGAGGGACCGTAGTCCGGAGGGGGACGGTGAGGACAAACATCGGGGCAGAAAAGACGATGGCCCCTATCAAAAAAAATTTATACTAGGCAGAGTAATTTTCCGGGCATCATTTTCACGGCGTTTTTCATTTCCAATTGCAAAATGGCGGCACTTAACTTGCCGGTACCCAATGCCGTGCGCAGGGCTAATTCATCGAGGTGAATGCCATTCTGCGATTGTAATACCTGCAAAATTTGATGTTCATCGTCGCTCCAATCATGAAAAAGAGCCGTTTGAACGGGTAATTTTGGATCGGATTTCCAGCCCATGGCATGGACCAGATCATCGGCATGGGTGAGCATTTGGGCTTTAAGATTTTTGATCAGTAGATTACAACCGGCGCTTCGTTGATCAAATACTCGTCCGGGAACACAAAACACATCCCGATTATACCCATAAGCCAATTCAGCGGTGATCATGGAGCCGCCTTTGACATCTGTTTCGATAACGATGGTAGCGTCGCACATGCCGGCAACAATTCGGTTTCGGGTGGGAAAATTATTTTTATCCGGTGGGGTTCCAAGCGGATATTCGCAAAGGATACCTCCGCTTGACAACATCTGTTTGACGCTATTCAGATGTGCTCGGGGGTAAAGCATATCTAATCCGGAAGCCAAAACGGCCATAGTGGGCAGTTGATGTTTAATGGCGGCTTTATGGGCGATGATGTCGATCCCAAAAGCCAGGCCACTCACAATACAAGGTTGATATGGCACCAATTCAGCGATGAGTTCTTCGCACATTTTTTGTCCATAATCGGAATTGTGACGGGTTCCTACAAAAGCCAGCATGGGAGAAGTGTTTAAATTACCCTGCCCCTGCATAAAAAGAAAAATCGGATGATCGTTACACCAAAGTAATTTTTGTGGATATTGAGCTTGTGTACATTCAATGACCCTGACATTTAAATCGTCGTATTGTTCCAGTTCGCGCTCATGTTTACGGAAATCCTTATTTTGTAATATGGCTTTAGCCAGCGTGGGTGTTATTCCATTAAGCTGAGAAAGATATTTCAGATTGGCCTGAAAAATATCTTCGGCTTTCCGAAAATGGCTCAACAACATTTTATATTTTGCAGGGCCTATACCCTTGATACGACTGAGTGTCAGTCGGTAAACTCTTTCCTCACGTTCCATGCTACCTCAAAAAGTTCAAAATTAAGGTTCATAGTTTGGATTACCCACAATTTGATTATATTTGGGAGTTAAATATTTTTGAATGAGAAAAAAGGCTACGGGATACGCTTTATTGGTTGCTATAGGGCTGGGTAGTTTGTTTTCGTGTAAAGACAAAACGAACAACGACAAATATTTCTACAATGCACTCCGGGATACCGTAGCGCCCAAAATTCAAATCAACGTTCCGACCATTGGTTCGCTGTATAATTTTGGGGATGATATACATGTGATTGGCACTGTAACAGATTTAGAAGTAACCAATAAATCGGGTAAACTCAAATCTTTAAGTTTGGACATTTACCAATATGACCCTGCCAATGGACAGATTGTAAAAACACTGATGCAACGTGATCCGAATGTGGATACCAAAAGTGGATTTACCTTCAGTGAAAAGTACACTTCGGCTGTGGGTCAACCTGCTACTATATACTGCAAGTTGATGGTTACAGCCATGGATTATTCGACTCGTGTGAGTCAGGATTCTGTATTATTTTCGATTACCCCTTAGTGTTATGTCATATAAAAGAAAATGGGGATCCGTTATGGACCCCCATTTTTATTTGAAATGAGAGATTGGATGCAGGATCATTCAATAAATTTGCATGAAAATGGACTGAAGACCAATTGAATTGTGATCGTGTAAACACCTATACGCTCTCCGATCTTGTTGATGTGTTTGAAGTACAAGAACTACAACAACTCACTCGGGAGACCTTCATGCTTTCTGATTAAAGAAGATGACAGAAAAGGAATCAGTATTAATCAATGACCTTTTTGGGGTTTCTCACCAAAACCTCGTCCACCATACCATAATCTTTGGCTTCTTCGGCGGTCATCCAGTAATCGCGATCACTATCTTTTTCCACTTTGTTAAACTTCTGTCCGGAATGCAGGGCAATAATTTCATACAATTCCTTTTTCAGTTTTCCGATTTCGCGGGCTGTGATTTCGATATCGCTCGCTTGTCCTTCGGCACCACCCAAAGGCTGATGAATCATGATTCGGGAATGTTTTAAGGCAGTACGTTTTCCTTTTACTCCCGCGCACATCAGAACTGCGGCCATACTGGCTGCAATACCCGTACAAATAGTACTTACATCGGGCTGAATAATTTGCATGGTATCGTAGATTCCCAAACCGGCATAAACACTGCCCCCAGGGCTATTCAGGTACATTTGAATATCGCGGGTTCGGTCGGTACTTTCCAGAAACAATAATTGAGCGGTGACGATGTTGGCCACATAATCATTGATGCCCTCACCCAGAAAAATAATGCGGTCCATCATCAATCGGGAGAAAACATCCATTGAAGCTACATTCATTGGGCGTTCTTCGATGATATAAGGCGTTAAATTTGTGATACGATGATTGAGGTGTGAAGAATAATTGTGTAAGGTTGCGCTGCTGATGCCATGATGCTTTGTGGCATACTTGTTAAATTCGTTTGGATTCATATTTCGTCTGTTGTTATGTTTATCAAATGTAGGTGAATTTTTCAAAATCCATGGGATTACCGCTTGCTTTCAAACCATATTTTAGGGTCCAAGATTGAACTCAAATTTTGCAGTTGGACACCGTCAATGTCAAAGGAAATAGAAAATCAAATACTTCGGTTAATCGGGCTCAGTATGATTTTCTAATGTGGGCGGGGTTACCAAGCATATCCTTAACAGGGTTTGTTTACAATAGCTTTGTACCTTGCCACTGCAAATTCTCGGTTGAAGCATGATTTATTTCAAGAGGGGGCAGAATGAATCCGGGTTGTCGGGATGCTGAGCTTGGAGGACAGTTTTATCATGCCTAGCTTTTAAGGCACATTCAATATCATTCAGGAAATCAGACTACAATTTGGTGAATCATTCAGGAAGGCTTAATTTGTTGTCAAAATTCATCTTATGATAGAGCGGATTCTCTTTCTGTGTTTGCTTGTATCGGCTGTGGAAGCAGGTGCACAAAATATCAGTGTACAATATCAAATCAATACCCAAATAGGCAAACAAAATATCAGTCCTTATATTTTCGGCACCCTCAATGGTGGTTATCAGCAGGCCCCATTTCGAATCATGGGTGGCAATCGGATGAGTAACTATAACTGGGAAAACAATGCCAGCAATGCCGGAAGTTCTTACCTCCATCAGAGTGATGATTATATGGCCTGGTTGATGGGGTTCACGCCACCACAAAGTAATCAGGCAGGTAAGTTATTGAGGGCCTTTCAGGATAGCGCTCTGGCGCATCAGTCTCAATCAGCCATTACCCTACCGATGGCCGGATATGTCGCCAAAGATAAAAACGGAACCGTTAGTTTGGCTGAAACGGCCCCCTCTTCAAGATGGGCAAAAGTGGTGAATCAAAAAGGAAGTGCATTCAGTTTAAACCCTGATACCAATGATGCATTTATTTATGTGGATGAATTGCTACATTTTTTGATCAATCAATATGGACTTTCAAGCAGTGCCAATGGCATTAAAAACTATATTTTGGATCACTCCCCTGGATTGTGGCAAAGCGACCATCCGCGTATACATCCGGATACCAATCATTGTGTGGACTTTATACAAAAAAGTATTGCGCTTAGCAAAACAGTTAAAGCCATGGACGCACAAGCCAAGGTATTTGGCCCCGAAGCTTATGGTTTTTATGAATATTATGCCTTTCAAGATGCGGTCGACTGGCCCTTACATAGCAGCAACTATCCTTATTTTATCAGTATGTATCTGGATTCAATGAAAAAAGCCAGTACCCTGGCCGGTAAAAGATTATTAGATGTGCTCAGTGTACATTGGTATCCAAATTCCAATATTGGTTGGATGCCCTCGGAAGATACCAGTTTGCAAATGGTTGCCGAACGATTGCAGTTTCCACGTTCATTTTGGGATAGCACCTATGTTGAACCCAGTTGGATTGGACAATATTTTTCAGGCAGTCTGCCCATTTTACACACCCTTAAAAAACAAATCAGCCAATATTATCCGGGTACGAAACTAGGAGTGACTGAATATGATTTTGGCGCGGATAGCCATATCAGTGGTGGCATTGCCCAAGTGGAAGCGCTGATGGGATTTATAAAAACCGGAACAGAATATGCCTGTAAAAGTTTAGAAGTAAAAGATTATACCCTGAGTGCCATGCAGATTTTTAATCAACCTGAGTATCCCCTTGGACTTACTTCGGTGCATGCGAATTCATTAAACAAATGGGCCAGTAGTATTGTGGCCACTGTGCGTGACAGCAGTCAATCTGAGTTACATTTAATTGTGACGAACAAAGACATGGTTGCAAGCATCAATGCTAACTTTCAAATTAACAGCGGTTCCAGCTACGATACTTTGATTGTTTATTCGTTTAAAAGAAAACCAAATCAATATTCAAAACAAGTTTATAGTTCTTTTAGTTTAAACAACGGTAGTTTTAATCATACCCTTTCGCCCGCATCTGTATATCATTTTGTGTTGAAAAGAAAGGCATGGGCCGTGTCGATTGAAGAACCCATTCAGAACGAATGGACATTATATCCAAATCCGGCGCATGATAAGATCCTCGTAAAATGTTCAGAAAATGTCAAACATCCTGAATGGCAAATTCGCGATTTGGGAGGACAAGTTGTTTTGGAAGGCCTGATGCATTCCAATCAAATGGTACAAGCGATTGATATCACTTCTTTACCCGCCGGTATCTATTTGATGTATTTTGGATCGAAGCATCAGATGTTTGTGAAAGAATGATGATTCATTTGCACTCCAGAGCCAATACTCGATAAAACAACCTATTTGCATTTAGGATAAGTGAGTCTTGATGTTTACTCATTGCGCAGTACAACTACCCCATCAAAAACGTCCATGACGACTTTTTTCTCCTTATCGATTTCGCCGGCAATGATTTTTTTACTGAGGAGGTTAATGATTTCTTTTTGAATAACTCTTTTTAAGGGTCGCGCACCATATTGGGGATCATAACCTTGTTCTGAAAGATAATCTAGCGCAAAAGGAGAAAATTCCAATTGTACCCCTTGCGATTTTAATAATTCGCAAAGACCATTCAATTGAATTTGAATAATCCCCCGAATTTCATTTTTCATCAAGGGTTTAAACATAATGATTTCATCGATGCGGTTGAGAAATTCCGGACGGATGTTTTGTTTCAAAATATTCATCACTTCCACTTTGGTTTTTTCAGTAACGGCTTCAACATTTTGTTCATTCACCGATTCAAAATTCTCCTGTATAATCTGACTACCCATATTAGAAGTCATGATGATGATGGTATTTTTAAAATTGACCATACGCCCTTTATTATCAGTGAGTCGGCCATCATCCAAAACCTGAAGCAAAATATTAAATACATCCGGATGGGCTTTTTCTATTTCGTCGAAGAGCACCACGCTATATGGTTTACGTCGAACGGCCTCCGTCAGCTGTCCGCCTTCATCATAACCCACATATCCCGGAGGAGCTCCAACGAGCCGGCTTACGCTATGCTTTTCCTGATACTCACTCATATCGATTCGAGTCATCATACTTTCATCATCAAAGAGAAATTCAGCAAGGGCTTTGGCCAGTTCGGTTTTACCCACACCCGTTGTACCCAAAAAGATAAAGGACCCAATGGGTTTGCGGGCATCCTGCAATCCAGCCCGACTGCGACGAATGGCATCAGCGACCGCAGTGATCGCTTCTTCCTGACCAACAACGCGTTGATGTAGATGGGCCTCGAGATTTAATAATTTTACTTTTTCACTTTGTAGCATACGTGTGACAGGAATACCTGTAGCGCGTGCGATATTTTCGGCGATATCCTCCGCATCTACTTCTTCCTTCAACAAACGTTTATGTGCATCTTTAGCTGTATCCAATTCCAGCATCCATTGAGCGAGTTTAGCTTCCTCCTCTTTAATTTTTCCGTATCTCAATTCAGCGACTTTACCAAAATCGCCATTCCGCTCCGCGATATCTGCCTGCATTTTTAGTTCCTCGATTAAAGAGCGGCTGTTCTGCACCCGATCAACCTGTTCTTTTTCGAGCGTCCATCGAACTTTAAAAGCATCCCTTTGTTCAGTTAAGTTGGCAATTTCCTTGCCCAGATCATTCATCTTTTTATCATCATTTTCTCTTTTGATGGCTTCACGTTCAATTTCAAGTTGACGTAATCTTCGTTCCAATTCATCCAATTCTTCCGGCATGGAATTCATCTCCAGTTTCAGTTTGGCCGCACTTTCATCAATCAAATCGATGGCCTTATCCGGTAAAAATCGATCAGAAATATAGCGACTGCTTAATTCTACCGCTGCAATAATGGCTTCATCCTTAATGCGCACATGATGATGTCCTTCATATCGATCTTTAATACCCCGTAAAATAGAAATCGCATCTTCGATACTGGGTTCATCAACCATCACCTTCTGAAAACGGCGTTCCAATGCTTTATCTTTTTCAAAATACTTTTGGTACTCGTTCAGGGTGGTTGCGCCTATAGCTCTTAATTCACCGCGGGCCAAAGCAGGTTTGAGAATATTGGCAGCATCCATAGCACCTTCACCACTTCCACCTGCACCAATCAGGGTATGAATTTCATCGATAAACAAAATAATTTGACCGTCACTCTCGGAGACCTCTTTAATGACCGCTTTTAAACGCTCTTCAAATTCACCTTTGTATTTTGCGCCTGCTATGAGTTGCCCCATATCCAGGGAATAAATCACTTTTGACTTCAAATTTTCCGGAACGTCACCGTTGATGATACGATGGGCTAAACCTTCAACGATAGCTGTTTTACCTACACCCGGTTCTCCAACAAGCATGGGGTTATTTTTACTGCGTCGCGACAGGATGTGTAGCGTACGTCGAATTTCCTCATCACGCCCAATAACAGGATCTAATTTTCCGGAGGCCGCCATTTCGTTCAAATTCTTGGCAAACTTTTTTAACCAGTCGTACTGCGTTTCGGCGGTTTGACTATTCACGGTTGAACCTTTGCGACTTTCCTTAATACTTTGTTTTAAATTTTTTTCGTTGAGACCGGCGTCCTTTAATAATCCGGAGAGGGTATCATTGGCGCTGAGCAAACCCAATAAAAGATGTTCCTGTGCCACAAATTCATCGCCAAACTCCTTCAGAAAACTTCCTGCTTTGAGAATGACATTGTTCAAATCGCGGGAAATATGCTGGGCAGCTTCTCCACTGGTTTTTGGTAATTTTTGAATATGTTCATCTATCTTTTGAATGAGTAAATGGGTATTCACTTCATTTTTCTTCAACAAATACTCCACGGCATTTTCTTCACCATCCAAAAGGGCTTTCAAGACATGCAGCGTTTCAATTTGTTGATTTTGATGATTGAAGGCTATTTGCTGTGCTTTTGCAATAGCCTCCTGAGCTTTGATTGTAAACTGATTTAAATTCATTGTTTTGGTTATTTAAACAGCATATTGCAAAGCATGAACCAAAGTAAATGAAATGCCCAATTTGTCAGAGAAATCAACATATCTCTGACAAATCCTACAAAGTTTATTCTTCTACCTGAAATTCTTGCAGAATATTATCTGTAGAAGAAATCAGAATGACTAACTTTATATCAATAACCAACTAATCCATGCGTTTTGAAGAACTTTTTTTTGACATCACCTTAAAATTTGCTTTAGCTTGGAATCATGGTGATTTTGAAACAATGTATCAACTGATGCATGAAAGAGTCATTTACGAATCGCCCCTGGTATCACCCCTGATGCCTGAATATCCTGATAACCGAATCGAAGGAAGGGATGCATTGAACGAATATTTTAAAAAGGCGATCTTGCGCAAACCAGCCATCGTATTAGTGCCTGACAGCATGAAAATGAACAAACAAAATCGCATCATTCGTATCGAAAGTGAATTATTGAGTTTGGATAAAAAAATGGAAGCCTTTATCCTCCTCAATGAATATGGCAAATTGGTACATTTAAAAATTAATTATTTTGAACCGGGGCCAACTTCATCTGTTTGAAGATGATACTCTTCGTGCAGCTATATTGCTGTTATCAATTGCTGTTGGTATAAATCGTTGTCGTTAAAAGAGTGATTGAACAAAATTCTTCGAATAAATACCTTAGGGTCGATTGTTTGCGAGAACATCTTCACATTTGCTACCTAAATGGTAAATTTTGACACTACAAAATTTACACTATTTTTACGTCATGCCGTATCAGCGAAAAATTTTTCATCGCGACGAACGTTGTCTGAATTGTGATTATCCTTTGGTAGGAAACTTTTGTGGGCATTGTGGTCAGAAAGCCCATGTGCACAAACATAATTTTCTGCACATGGTTTTTCATTTTTTTGCAGATTACTTTCATTATGACAATAAGTTTTGGCTCACCCTGAAAACCTTGTTTTTAAAACCCGGAAAAGTAACCAGTGAATTCAATGCAGGCAAACGGGTAAAATACCTCAATCCTATTCAGCTTTACATCTTTGTTACAACGATTTGTTTTTTATTTATCTTCAATGGAGGTGGATCCAATAAAAAAGAGAAGACTGAACCTAAGCCTGCGATTAATGCATTGAATACAGACAGCCTGACTGATCGACAAAAAGCCGTTGTGGATTCGATCAAAAAGAAGGAAAAAGATGCTGACGTTGTGATTGGTGATGATGGCGTTGATTTCTCGTTTGGAAGTTTTACACCTGAATATAATAACAGAAAGTCTTATGATTCGGCCCAGGCCTCATTACCTGAATCTGAACGAGATGGCTTCATTGTCAGGTATTTTGTCTATAAAAATATGAAGTCGATCAGAAGTATGAACAAAGTGAGACTGTAAATAGTTTATTTGTTGAAAAACTACTTCATAATATTCCTAAACTATTTTTTATCCTGCTGCCTTTTTTCGCACTTTTACTTAAACTTGCTTATATCCGGCGGCCTTATTTGTACATCGACCATATCATTTTTAGTTTGCACTTTCATTCAGTCTTATTTATTGGTATGGGACTCGTCAAAATCATTGCCAATCGCATTCCGAATGATAATTGGGATGGAATTCTTTTTCTGATGCTCATTCTTGGTTTAACCTTTTACCTATTTTTCGCGTTAAAATATGTTTATCGCTCTCCGATTTGGAAAACTATCATTAAACAAATCATCATTTTTAGTTTATACCTGGTCGGTGCTATTTGTGCGATGGTGATTATTTTAGCGATTACCTTTTTATCGCTATAACAGGCATTGAATATTTAGGTAGATATGAATGTCTGCCACTGGGGCTTCGCTTATCGTATGAAGACACTTGGTTTAGCGGGGAAGGCCAGGCATACAGAAACTAAACATACTAGTTCGAGCTGTGACTAACAAGTTGCGAAACGCAACAAAATACACCTACGAAGCAAATATGCTTCGCAGAACTGGCCTTGTCCATGTGCAAAATTTGGGTTTAACGCCAATCATTGCTTTGATCATTTGCCCTCTTTTCTCATTCATCATCTTTTCGTATCCAAATAAACTTGCCCGAATTGAAGCATCAATGTACTTTTAGCCTCTTCCACTCTTAAATAATATTAAACTTGGATTCTTTATCACATATTCTGATCGGAGCTGCCATTGGTGAAGTCACACTCGGAAAAAATAGGCCGCTGGGGCATGGCCATTGGAGCCCTTGCCAAAACATTTCCCGATTTCGATTTGTTTTATACGGGACTTGATGATCCTAGGTTATACGTTTGCCATCATCGGGGGCATACCCATTCCCTCATTTGGGAAACCATCTATGGCATTTTACTCGCTTATTTGTTTTACCTCATTTTCCGAAAAAAAGTGAGCTTCAAAAGTATGCTCATCACATGGCTCTTTTGCCTTTATGGTCATTCCCTACTCGATTGGTTCACCAATTATGGCACCCGATTATGGCTTCCTTTTACCAACGAATCATTCGCACTCAATACCATCGCTATCGTCGATTTGGTATTTACCGTCCCCATGCTCGTATTATCCGTTTGGAGTTTATTTTATTCCAATAAAACCACCAAACGATTTCAACTCAATCGGCTTCTCTTGATTTATTGTATTTCTTATCTGGGAATCATTAGCCTGAATAAATTATATATGAACCATGTTTTCAAAAAATCAATGGAAGAAAATGGAATTCAGGCAAAAAAATTTATGACCAATCCTACCATCCTCAATAATATTTTATGGTATGCAAATGCCGTGAACGACAGCATGGCTTATGTGGCTGAATATTCACATTTTGATGTTGCCGGAAATATTCGGTGGACAGCCTATCCGCGGCGTATGTACCTCGCAAAAAATCATCCCGATCAGGAGGATATGAAGCTTCTGAATTGGTTTAGTCGTGGCTATTCAATTTGTGATCAACAAGGTGATACCCTACATTATTATGCCATCAAGTTTGGAAAAAATAATTTTCAAGATACAGCACTGAATAAGTCCTTCGTTTTTCATTACGAGGTTTATCTCGACCATGGTATCTGGAAGTTTGGATTTAAGGAATCTCCACGCGACAATATCAATTTTAAACAGGCCGTTTCTGAGTTGTGGAATCGAATGATGGGTTATCAATCAAGCAAACCGGATTGATGACGAATTTCTAAAAGGGCATTTTTTAAATGGTTCAAATCATCGGGACTATTGAACCCTTGCACCGAATACCGCAAATAGTTTTTCTCATTTTGATGCATCACCGGTATTTCAATCTGATACTGCTCATACAAGGTGTTTTGTAAACGCTCAGGCTCTTTGGTATTAATTGGAATGCTAAACATTTGCCCTAAAAAAATTCAGGCTTTATTGGAATATGTGGTTCTGTATCTAATTGTTCGCAAAATGAACCGGCAGATGCTCTAACCATTTGTTTGCAAGATTCAGATACCTTCTCCCAATCATGCGCTGCCCTGAATTGAATGGCTGCAGGGATACTCAAAAATGCACTGATATCTCTAGTGCCCTGTACCTGATGATAATCTAAAAATTGTGAATGTGATGGCTGAGCGGCATCATATCCCCAACTAATAATCAAGGGATCAATCTGCGCTTGTCTTTCTTTTTTCGCATACAAAAAGGAACTTCCCTTGGGTGTCATCATCCATTTATGACAAGCACCGGTATAATAATCAGGATTGAGTTGGTTTAAATCCAATGGTATATGACCGGGTGTATGTGCCCCATCGATAAATACCGGAATACCCCTTTCCTGCGCTGCTTTGCAAATATCTGACACAGGTAAAATAAAACCTGTGGCGCTAGTAATATGACTGATAAATATCAACCGGGTTCGGGGAGTTATTCCACTGATGACTGATTCTACAATATCTTGCTGATCCAGAACTGGAAAATGGATGGGTTGCTGTATGTAATGAGCCCCGCTTTGTTTGCAGAAATACATCCAGGCTTTATCGCATGCCCCGTATTCAATATTAGTCGTCAACACCTCATCGCCAGCCTCTAATTTTAAACTTCGACCAACCGCATTCACCGCCCAGGATGGATTCAGCACATACACCAAATCATCCGGGTGCGCATGCACAAATTCGCCCAAGGCTTTTCGGGCTAATTCCAACCGGGCTGGTGCATTTCTGGCTAAAAATCTGACAGGCTCCCATTCCATCTCCTTTTGTATTTGCTGATATACTTCAAAAACAGGTTTGGGGCAGGCGCCAAACGAACCAAAATTCAAGAAGGTGATATCCGGATTGATTAAAAATTGCTGACGGATAGATTGATAATCATGCATGAGGTAATTTTCTTTACGATAATAATAAAAAAGTCTACCGAAGGTATTTCATTCAATGTGTAGCTGCAATCATTTTTATAATCTCATTAAAAAAATCTTTTTCCGGCTTCAAGTAATTCAAGCGCTTCTTTGGTATTCCAAAACATGAATTACTTTTGTACGATGTTCGAAACACCCATTTGGCTGGAGCGCACCGAATTATTGCTCGATCGTGAAAATCTGGAAAAACTCTCCAAACTTCAAGTTCTGATAGTGGGTTTAGGAGGCGTAGGTAGTTATGCGGCTGAATTTATCGCACGAGCCGGGGTTGGTCATATGACCATTGTGGATGGAGATGTAGTAGATATTACCAATACCAACCGACAATTACCTGCTACCCATGAAACTGTCGGGCAAAGTAAAGCCCAACTGATGGAAGCACGCCTCAGAGCGATTAATCCACAAATGGATCTTCAGGCCATTAACCAGTTTATTAATCCGCACGAAACCATTGAATTAGTCAATAGCCGGGCATATGATTATGTTTTAGATTGTATTGATTCTGTTACCCCTAAACTTTTATTGATTAAAGCCGCCAAAGACAAAGGTTGCAAAGTGATCAGCAGTATGGGGGCCGGTGGCAAAATTGATCCCATGAAAATCAAGTTTGCCGATATTTCAAAAACACATCAATGCCCTTTTGCTTTTTACATCCGCAAACGATTAAGAAAGGAAGGTGTACACAGCGGTGTCATGGCTGTTTTTTCGGAAGAACCTGCCGACAGAGAGAGCATCAAAGAAACCAATGGACTGAATTATAAAAGATCTTTTTACGGAACCATCTCTTATATCCCGGCATTGTTTGGACTAAACATGGCATCCTGGGTAATTCGGGATGCTTGCGATTTATTTGAACCTACACCCTTATGTATCCCTAAAATGCAACAAAAAAAGCATCGTGAAATTCAGGTTTATGTAGTCCTCTTCATCATTGGTATCATGGTGAGTGGAGTTACAGCATTCCCTATTCAAACCGGTATCAATATTTTGGCTGGTTACAGACATCATTTTCCGGCTCCAATGGAACAATGGATCCTGCAATTACAAAATGGCATCAATGAAACCTGGTTCAAATATCCATTCATTGCCTATGGTACAGATTGGCTGGCTTTCGCACATATCATGATAGGCGTGGCATTCATTGGTGTTTACAAACATCCGGTTCGAAACCAATGGGTTGTACAATGGGCAATCATCTGTTGTATTTGTGTGATTCCAACCGCATTTATTTGCGGATGGATTCGTCAAATTCCCTTTTTTCATATCCTCATCGATTGTTCTTTTGGGGTATTTGGATTGGCGTTGTTGCTCCTGATTAAACACAAAATCACGGTATTTAAGCATCATATCCATCGTTAGAATTTGATAAGGAGACGCCAAATAATTTGGGGTCAGCGCAGGTAACTTCAATGAAGCGGAGTTGCGTCGCACTCCTCAACAGCATCGCATTATTCATCCGAGAATTTGTAGTAGCAAGGCACGAAGCTACTGTAAACAAAGCCTGTAAGGGATTTGTTCGGTAACCCCGAATTATGCCAATGTGAATTGTTAGATAGGGGCCATCTCTCTCCTCAGAGCTGACGAGACCGATATGATAGCTGTTTGGACCAAGAACATTGGTCTATTACAGATTTCGGTTTACCGCTTTGCGAAGGCAGGGATTTTCAGTACTAAACTTCATTAGATGCACAAAACTTGAACCTAGTACTTCCATCTCGTCATATATTGACGATCCCATGCTTTGTTTGCAGAATTACGGAATCTAGATTGCCATTTAGTGCTTTATTTCTAAACCTTGTAAATTGACAGAATTTATTTTTACTTTCTTGACAGATACACAACTCATTAAGTTTTGGTCAAACAGAACCACATTGTTCCCGCTTGGGTGTAAAGAACTATTAAAACGAATACCGAAAGCACCCGTAAAAACTTTAATAAATTCACAAATGAATTGCGTTGGAATATATTCTAATTCACTGTCATATCTACGCATTGGCTTTGATAAATCATTACTAATTTTCTGTCTTAACAATTTAGCCTTTATAGTTTTGTTTATTGAACTAGAATTTGGTTGAAAAAGAGTAGTGTCTTCCGTAAAGTCAACTAATTTAATTGATTCAACTTCAGGTTTTAATTCAAATGTCCCTACGCTCAACTCGTCCAAATAGGATGCTCTAACTTCATAAAGTATGGTTTTTCTGGATTATCACTCAAATATAAAAATGGAATCCCAGATGGATTAGCTCTTCCTCCACTAGCAAACTCTTTGGGAGGACAAGTCATTTCTTCAGGTTTATACACTAACATTCCACTTTGATGATGCAATCTTGCACGAAATAAAGGGGTTTTCTTTTTTAGTTCGAATTGTGTGTTAAAAAATCCATCCCAACCTAGATCCTCCAAACGTTCAATATTAATTACAAATCTATTTTTCCACTTTAACTCATCTTTTAAAACTTCCCAATGATTATAATTTTCTATAATGTCATCAGTGTATTCAACATTTGCGTTTTATGAAATTACCTCTGTCTGTAAGTTTGGAAGAACATAATTCAGAATTTTGTTGGCTGCACCGTGGGAACTAAAAAAACTCCAATTGGATTGAATTTTAGAACTTAATGACATTCCACTTTCATCAATTTTGAAGTTATCTAATAACTCTTGAAAAAAATCAAATAACTCAGAGATATTTAAAAGTGGTTGATTTTTTGATTCGCAAACAGCACAGTCCCCAATTGCAGATGAAGAGGAAATAAATCCTTTAAGTTCTT
Organism: Bacteroidota bacterium; assembly: GCA_016715505.1. Taxonomy (GTDB): domain Bacteria; phylum Bacteroidota; class Bacteroidia; order Chitinophagales; family Chitinophagaceae; genus OLB11. The sequence goes on along the minus strand of JADJZY010000032.1, from coordinate 3,059 downwards.
TATCAGAAAAACAACTTGCACAAACCTTCATAATTATCTATTTCTTAAAAAATCACATAGAACCAATAAATGATTCTTGATAGATAATTTTTCACCGTTCCTAACCCAGGATAATGTTCAGTGTCAAAATATGTTTCTAATTCAGTAATCGCTGAATTAGATAGACCATTCTGCCTACAATAATTTACAGCCTTAGCTGCTGCTTCTGCAAACTTACCTGAACGTTGGCAATAGAATCATTGGTTTCTGATGTGAAATGTCTAATCCAAATTTCATTTTGAATATTTAAATACGTTAAATGAATTACAACTGCTCTAGGTGTACTACCTCCTTCAATATATTCACTTGGTAAAACAGTATAGTCTGAAAATCCTTCAAAACCTTCAGTGGCATAATGAATATGTTCCTCCGAAAACCTATGTTCTGTGATGTCAAGGAAATCGCTGTTTCTATCTTTTTTTCAAATAAGTCATCAAGTCTAATAAACCTTTTGCAAACCTCTTATATACCTATTTAAAGACCTGTTTCTTCCGGGATCGTTAACAGTAATAAGACTAACTGCGGCTAATTCTGCTATTGCTTTGAAATTTGCATCATCTCCTTCAATATCGTTTTCACAGATAAGCATACAGTTGGTTAGTCCAAATTGCTGTATACTTTGATTTATATATTCAGCATTATTTCTGTAATGAAATGCAGGCAAAAACACTTCATAATTTAAAGTAGCGAGATATTCAATATAAAATTGATTATCTTCCTCAAGCCCTCCTTTGTTAGAGTTTACAACAAGGTAAGCTGTTTGACCTTTTTCTTGAAAAATCTTATGTGCTAAATTTAAATTGTTGTGAGTTTCTTTAACAGGCTCTAAAATCGGAATAATAACTCCTTGTGTAGCTTCTTCAATAGCTAACTCCCTTAAAGCTATTAGTTCAAATTGTCTCGCTCTAAAAATGGATAGTACATATATTTAAATTTGAATGGTTGTTTTTAATGATTCCATCATTTTCTCTTTTGATTCTCGATTCATTCTAAGAGCTAAAAACAACTGATTAAACTCTTTGTAATATCTAGATGATAAAGCATTGCTTGAGCTTCTTTTTTTATTGTATTAATGAAAAGCTTATTTAATTTATTTGGTGGGATTTCATAAATTAATTCGCTACAAACTTTATACTGATTAAAGCTTGTCATTTGAGGCAGATAACCGTAATGTTCTTTAACAATGGACTTATATTCATTTGTATGCAATATTGACATAATAGTTGAAGGTTCTATTTTAAAATTTTCATTGGCATTGCGATGAAGTAAAAATGAATTGTCACTCTTTGGTTCATATAGTTATAATTCCAATCGAAGCTTCTTGTTTCTCGTAGATGTTTAACTTTGATTTAGGAATAATTATAAATATCTGATTAAATGCCTTCTCATAGTTTTGAAGTTGTAAAGTCAATCGTGAATCACTATCAAATTCTGTTTTTATCTCAAAGATTTTTGAGCAACCGTTGAACATAGCTAAATCTGCTATAGAATTACCCACTCTAAACTCGCTAAATATTTGAGAATTTGTCTCACCAAGTTCTTTTATTAGCCAAGTGTTTAAAAATTCATTTTTGAAAATGTATTCATTTTGATAATTTTCTGCTAGAATAGAATATATGTGTTTTAGATAGTCTAAATAAGTCGAATTTGGTGTTTCAACCACTTTTCATCATATCTTTCAATTTTGTAATTGATAGAAGTAAAGTCCATTTTTAGCCAAGAAAGAGCTTCACTCCTGGAAAACAAGGAGGAATAGTCTCTTAATTGGTTAATTTGATATTCCATTACTTCGCTATTAATTATTGGTTTCAAAGTTACCATTTTCTTGTTTTTTTGTGCCGTTATTGTCGAAAAATTCGACTTTAGCATTGGTGGTAACGTCCGGTGAAGTTAGGTAATATACACAATATTGCAAAATTAGTACAAAGCATATCATTTTAAGCGTTTATTTTCTTTTTGCCCTAAAGGCAGTACAAAATTCGTACTTGTATTTTGCCTTTTGTTCTATGATTTTTTAGTGTACACCTTTTATTTTTACTATTAATTATACTTTTCATTTTATAGGAATAACGGGTTTTGTTTTGATTGAAGATTTGAAATTGTGAAAGGGATTGTACTTCGACGAGGCTCAGTAACCATTAAAGCGCGACCTTTCCGTTTTTGTATTCATCTTGCAATTTTTGCGGTTAGTGATTAAAACGGAAAGGATTCGCCCAAAAGAATAGTTAAAATTGGGTTGGTGTAAAACGAATGCAGGTTTACGATTTTCAAGCACCTAATTTCATTTTTTTTGAACTCTTGTTTTCAATTTAAGTAACTTTCCGCAGCCAAAATTGGAAATATCATTATGGAAAAAAATCTATCCTTCCACGAAACGCTTAATAGAACTAATAAACCCATTACCACTGACGAAAGTTGGGATAAAGTAATGGCATCGCATAAAGAGCAAAACTTTAAAGCAGTTATTACAGGCATTTTAAATTATGTAGATCCGGAGCTGATTCCCAAATATGGCAATGCCGACCAAACAGAATTTAAGATTTGGCATGGTTCAGTGCAAGTGCAAATAAATATCAGTGCAACCACTTTTAAAGTAACCGCTCCTTTTTTGGATATTTCTGAAAGTAAAAAAATACCATTGCTGCGAAAAGTGACAGAGCTGAATTTTTCGCCATTAAATCTGGCTATGATTGTTTTGCAAAATAACCAATTGGTGTTTCAGTATGAATGTCCATTGACTTTATGCGAACCTTATAAAACCTACGAAGTCTTGCGAGAAATTTGCATTTATGCCGATTCTTACGACGACGAGTTTATTTCGAAATTTGATGCCAAATGGATTCAAACGCCTTCGATTACACCTTTGAGTAAAGAGAAAAAAGAAGAAGGTTGGAAGGTGATGCAACTTTATATTTCAGAAGCCTTAGAAGCAGTGAGTTACTTTGAAACCAAACGCGCTTTAGATTCTGCCTGGGATATTTTAACGATTACGTTGATGAAGCTGGAATATTACTTACAAC